>NZ_JH725042.1 GCF_000278235.1 Bartonella vinsonii subsp. arupensis OK-94-513 | reverse complement strand
TGTTTTTATCAGAGCTTTTGTTTTCAATGAGAGGGGAAGAAAAGTTTCGAGGGAACTATGATTAAAGTTTTTCAAAATCGTGTGTATTTATATACCGTCACAACGGCTCTCTTTTCTTTATTTCAAAGTGGAGTAGGGGTTTGTGCAAATACAGAGGAGAGTCGTGAGTTTTATACCGATGTCTCTCCGGTCATGTCCGATATCAATGTTACTGTGATCGGTAGGGATGGTGATATCGAAAGGGATAGAATCCCTATTGATGGGCATGAAGTTTCTGATATTATTAATAGTCTTGAGGAAGCTGATGATGGGAGCAGTTTTGCCTCTATCTCCCCTAACCGTAGTAGGATGAGCGGCTATGCAATTGGCTATGAGGCATATGACCAAAATGGTGAGCGTGTATCATATTTATATCACGATGGATTGCATTATATATGCGATAATTGCATAAACACAATTAATGGAAATTCTTATAAGATTACTAATGAGAATGTTTCTAAATATCGTTCTAATCTTACTGCTATGATGGTAAAGGGAATAGATACAAAAGTTACGGGGAAAAATATAACGGTTGGTAGTCAGATTCCTAGTAAAGTCTTTAAATATGGTGTGTCTGTATCAGAGAACGGAAAGATTGTTTTAAAATCACCAGATATTAAAAATACAAATATAGCTCTTTATGCTAGTGATGGAATCATTGAGGTAGATAAGGGAGTTATTGAGGAAAGTCAGAAAGCTGTTGAAGCAACAGGGAATTCATTTGTCGTTTTAGAAGATACAAAAATTAAGACGAGGGATGGAAAGGCAAGCCTTTTGAGTTATAGGCGTTCAGAAGTTTGGATGTCAGGTGGATCAGTTGATTTTATGAACAGTCATGGGATTTCTTCGACGTTAGGTGGAAAAGTAAATCTCGATGGGGTTAAGATTACTGGAAAGGGAGAAGAAAAAAATCCCAGTAATCATGCGGTTTTGCACACGGATCTAGGTGGTCCTATTAATTTTAAGGGTACTATTAATGCAGTAAATGTGCATGGCATATTATCAGAAAACACTGTAGCTACTTTTAATTCAATCCTGCCGCTTGAAGATTTATCGGATAATGTTGAGGCAACGGAGGTCAATCTTGAATCTTCTGATGTTACTGTGAATGGAAACAACGCCTATGGTATATATTTTAAAGGAGAGAAACCGTGGGAAGAACTTGATAATGAAAGAGCTTCAGAGGAGGAGAAAACTCCACGTAGATTGGAGGTTGTTAATTTGCAGAGGACAATGTTTTCAGCTCAGAATAATGCAATTTACAGTACCGACAAAACTTCTGGTGTTGTTAGCTTGACGCAAAGTACCTTGAGTTCAGACAATCTCCTCTTAAAAGCTGTAAATGGTGCTTCTGTGGCAGTTTTGGCTGTTTCTTCTACTCTTGAAGGAGGAGTTGATGTTGATGAGACCTCTACTGCTAAATTTTATTTAGGCGACGGTTCTACATGGATTTTACAAAAGAAGCGACGCAAAGAGCAGGGTGAATCTGCTTTGAAAAATGTTTCATCTGTTTCGCTCGTCAATCTTAAAAGCGATAGTTCCATTAAGTTTACATCATCAAAACCTGACCAGAATTATAGTTATCAAACACTCAAAATTGGAAAAGGAACGGGTGAGGTTTATAAAGC
>NZ_JH725041.1 GCF_000278235.1 Bartonella vinsonii subsp. arupensis OK-94-513 | reverse complement strand
GCACCTCCACCAAAATACTTCGCAACACTATCACCAAAAGAATAAAGCTGTGAACCATTAATCGCATCGTGCGAGTAAACAGAAATATCTCCATCCTGAAGATATTTAATTTTGTTATAGCTTCCGTCAGCTGGAATTTGGCCAGGGATATCTGAATGCGACGCGACAAAGGCATGAACAGATTCGCTCCATAATAAAGAATCATTTTTTGCATGCATGATCTGATTGGTGATCTCATTTTTAACATTCGTGAAAGAGTTACCAACTCCAGAAAAAGCAGCTGCAACATTGTCATAAGTTGCGGTAGCAATATCGCCATTAGAATTAAGGCCCTCAAACGTGAATGTAGGAGTAATCCAAGTTCCATTCTCATAGCTAGTATTACCCCCTAAAGACTTTGCAATACTGTTACCTAGTATATGAAGCTGTTTACCCGTAACAGCATCCGTGGAGTTGTTATTAATTGTTCCATCTAAAAGAGAGGTAAGCTTGCTGCTGCTCTTATTCTCTCCATGCTGCGCAACAAAGGCACGATCTTCTTTGCTCCAGTTTAATGAATCACTTCTTTCACCAGCAATTTCTTTGGCAATCTCATTTTTAACATTCTCAAAAGAATCACCAACACCGGCAAAAGCAGCTGAAACATTGTCATAAATCGAGGTGGTAACGTCGCCATTATAATCAACACCCTTAACCTTGAAACTTGGTGCTGTCCATTTGCCATTCTCATAGCTAGTATTACCACCTAAAGACTTGGCAACACTGTTCCCTAGGGCATAAAGTTGGGAACCATTTACCACATCAGTTGAGTCTGCTGCAATCGAACCAGCAGCAACATCCAAAAGTGTCCGAGCTTCACCTTTACTATTCATAAAACTTATTTTAGTTAAAGGTGAGTTAGCAGAGATAGTTATCGTTCCTCCCTCATCCGCTCGACCTAGTGAACGGGATAAGCTTCTCAAAAAAGGAAAGCTATCTATATTCTCATGCTGATCATTATATTGAGATAAATTATTTTGTTTCTCTCCAATAGCAAGAGGCTCCCTTATCTCAACAAGCTGAGGATTCAAACTTGTGAAAGCACTATTAATACCAAAAAATGCATCCTCTACATTCTTAGAACCTTCCCTACCCGCGAACGCAGTATCAAATGCAACTTTAATCTGAAGCTTAATATTAAATCTTAAGTTTTTGCGGGAATCTTCTCCCCCCATAAGTGCAGAGCCACTCTCTCTATACACTTTACTACTCATTGTATAAGATGACGGAATGGCTTTAAGCACATTTGTACCGCCACTCAAATCGTTTGATATGTTATTAAAACTCTGAGTGTTAGCAGAAGCAGGAGAAATATTTGATAAAAAGATAATCACTGAAACCAATGAAAGCGCTTTAATAAAAAATAATCGATAAAGCGAACAAGAATTTTTAAAATCACTCACCACTAGCGCTTTTGGTGTGGTATATAATTTTTTCATAACAAATTCTCCAAGTAAGAAAAATACGGAACATTAAAAAAACACACTTCAGCGGTAGAGTTTTTTTCCTTGTTCTGTGTAAAGTTTTGGTTTTTCGCAGTGGATAAACAGAATTAAAGGTGTGATAAGTTTGTGATTGGCATTGATTAATAATTCGGTTCACGATTTTTTGATTTTTCACGCTTTTAAGCAGACTGCGCTTCTTGAAACGCTCTTGGATTTAAGCGATAGAAGAGATATTTTTGCACGATGTTGTTGAGTGCGTTGTTTATCATAATTCATTTTATTTGCTTAAGAGGCAAGTGAAGATTTTATTGTGTTTTTATCGTAAAAATAAGCAATACACTCTTGTGTTCCAGAGTTATATCTCTCAGAAATCTTCAAAATAAAATGATGATAGTTGTATGATTTTTTCATAATCAGTCGCACCTCCCCTTGCGATAAACTTTTTATCAAAATGAGTCTTACTTATAACTCAACTTCCCTTTTATAGACTATTACGCAAAATGGCAAGAAGAAAATGAGTTTAATTATTTTTACATAATGAGTCTTTCTGCTTCATAAAATCGTGAAATATCCCTGTAATTTTAGAACTCATATCTTTATTGCATAGGTTATAGACTTATCAGAGAGGTTGTGTTTCATCGTTTTTTTTGAGGTATCTCATTTTGGTCAAAATGAGTCTTAATTAATTACTTACGGTTACTACGCACCTCATGATTGCTACTGCTGTGTACAGAGCAAATCAATAAAGTAGTGAAATGGAATTTTTGATTTTTTCACATATCCCCCCAATGGATATTTTCTATCAATGAAATTATAGAACGTACGTCTTTAAATTACGAGATGTTACTCTGCATTTGTAAATTTTTTGTTAAAGTGCTTCACTTCTCACTAAAATCCGTCTCACTCAAATTATTACTATAAAATACATTGTTATGAGACTTTATAAACGGACTACTTCTATAACTTTTTCTGTAAAATATACTTCTCTGTAATATAAAATTTCGCCCTTGTCTTATCAGACAAAGGCGAAAATTCGCTTAAATTGTAGTTTTTCGTATTATCTGGTGCTATTTTAATTTCAGAGTTATTCCACCACCTACTCCCCACTGACCTCCGGCACTGGTTGCTGATAGATTAGAACGAATCTTGCCATCTTCAGACGTGTAACCCGCACCAAAAGCAATTGCAGATTGGCCATGCCACAAACCTCCAGCAAATGAAACACTCAAAGATCCTGGATCGTCGAAATAACGTAAGTTAGAAACCGCCAAACCAATCGCTGCCGCCTGCCTTGCCTCTTTGCGCACATTCTTAATATCATAACTTAATGCGTCAAACTTCATATCGGTATAGGATTTAGCCTCGTTAATACCATTGTTGACTTGAACATCCGTATACTTGTTCGCATCATCAAGAACAATCTTCATCTGCTCCTCAGTATAATTATGTAACTGACCACCGTTCACCGCTTGCTTAGAGTCTTTTTCAATTTTACCATCCGCCACATTATCTATCAAGACCGGATCACTTTCATTGACACCTTTTAGAGTTATGCTATTGATTTTCTGTCCGCTATTTTTATCAACATCATAGCTAACCGCATCAGAAGAAACAGCTACTGGAAGCATATCATATTCGCTACTCATAGAATTTTCCTCCTCATCCATATCAAAAGATAAGCTTCTCATAAAAGGAAAGTCTCCTGAAATAATATCCGAATCATCGTCTGAAAATTTAGGTTTTTCACCAATAGGAGAGCTATTCTTTATCTCAACAATCTGGTGATTCAAAGTTGTTAAAGCACTATTCACGCCAGCAAACGCATCCGCAACATTACTATAGTTATTCTCAGTTTCATTACCATCTTTATCAAAGGCTTTAACTGTAAAAGTAGGACCTGACCATTTTCCCTTTTCATCATATCCAGCACCGCCGCCAAAATAGCTTGCAAATGCCTGAGTCATATAATAAATCTGTGCACCGTTTACTGCCTCGGTCGAGGTTTTCGTAAATGCACCACCTTTAACACCAGAAAGAATTCGTTGGTTATTAATATTGTTTGAAATATCTATTCTATCGCCGCCTTTGCTTCCACCAATCGTAATAAGTCCAGCACTATTTTGCTTAACAAAAGTATCACCCGTTACATTTTCGATCTTTTTATTAAGATTTGTAAAAGAGCTACTTACACCAGAAAGTGCATCCGCAACATTTTCATAGCGCGTTTCAGTCCCGCTACCATCTTTATCAAAGACCTTAACTGTAAAAGTAGGAGCTCTCCAATTTCCATCTTCACCATATCCAGCATCACTACTAAAATAGCCTGCAACTGAATTGCTTATGGCATACAATTGAGAACCATTTATCGCATCAGCTGATGTTGCTGTAATCGAACCAGCCTTAATACCTGAAAGAATCCGTGCTGCATTATCAACGTTTGCAATACTTACACTCGTTCCACTTACTTTTCCACCAATGGTAATAAGCCCCGTATTATCTTGCTTAACAAGACTATCACCTGTCGCATTAATGACTATATTTTCAATCTTTTTATCAAGATTCGTGAAAGAACTATTCACGCCTGTAAAGGCATCTGCAACATTCTGATAGTTCTTGTCAGCTCCATTACCATCCTTATCAAAAACCTTAACTGTAAAAGTAGGAGCACTCCAATTTCCATCTTTATAGCCAGCACCACCGCCAAAAGACTTCGCAACCCCAGCGCCCAACTTATAAAGCTGGGAACCATTGACTGCGTAATTCGATGTTGAGTTAACCATACCATTACGAACACCAACAATAAATCGCTCCTCATGAGAATTATTTGCAATATCTACTATGTAGCCCCTTTTGTTCGCACCAATTGTAATAGTCCCTACAGGATCTTGCTTAACAATCATATCAGACAAGATTCTATCAATTTTATTATTAATTTCCTTCTGATACAGACCCCAAACATTTTCCCAACCTGCAAACGCAGTATCAACAGCATTTTTAACCTCATACTTAATAGTATGTCCTATATTAAGTTTAAAATCGTTAAATTCATTTTTTACACCGTTGAATGCATTTTTTACACCGTTGAATTCACTCTTTACACTGTTGAAGCCATTCTTTACACTGTTGAATTCACTCTTCACACCTCTGAATGCATCATCTACCCCTACAAATGCAGAGCCAACATCTCTATACACTCTACCGTCAATTCTATAGGTTGGCGCAATACTTCTGCGTATATCAGCACCACCACCAAAATACTTTGCTACATTACCCCATGTATCACAAGCAGAAACAGGAGAAGCGTTTGATAAAAAGACAGCTACTGAAACTAATGAAAGCGTTTTAATAAAAGGTAATCCATAAGATGAGCAAGAATTTTTAAAATCACTCACTGGTAGTGTTTGTGGTGTAGTATATATTTTTTTCATAACAAATTCTCCAAGTAAGAAAAGCATATTAAAAACATTAAAAAGACATATTCTGGTATTAGTTGGTTGTATTCCTTTTCTTGTTTTATAAAAGATTAGGGTTGTCATAATGAGAAAAAGGACTATCTATAGTGTCAGAGAGATTGTAATTGGTATTAATTGATAATCTGGCTAATAGGGTTTTGTTTTCTCCCCTTTATGGAGATTTTTTGTGTAAAAACCTTGGGATTTTGGGGTGAGCAGAAAGAGAATAAATATAGAAAAGACATGTTTGTGCACCATTATTAGATGTAGTGAACCAGGAGGTAATAAGGGGTATTTATTGCGATAGAGGCTTTGATTTTTTGCTGAGTGATTTAGAGTATTCTTTGTGTAATTATGGTATTTTTATCGTAAAAATAAGCAAGATACTCTTGGACTTTAGGATTGTGTCTTTTAAAGTATTTTGAAATAATATAACAATAACTTTGTGATTTTTTCATGATTTACCGCCCCCGCTTAGCAAAAAAGTTCTTTTACTAATAGAATCTTTTAAAGATACATTTACCTTTTATAGACTATTAAGAAAAATAGCAATAACAAAATGTCAATTTTATATAATTAATCTTTCTGACATAAAATAATTCTGAAATTCATAGTTTCATTGTTTATTCCATAAGTTTTCATAGAAGTATTTGTGCGCTTTTGATCGAAGTGAGATTTACTTAATTATTGCTGTTGCATACAGAGAAACAAATAAAATGTAAAAAATGGGTTTATTATTTCTTTAAGCATACGCTTAATACATATCTCTATTAATTAATTATATGAAAACATTACTCTGCATTAGATATGAAATTCTCGCCCTTGTCTGATAAAACAAGGGCGAATACGTTTTTTACTGTTAGTTCAGTGTTATCCTCAGTCCAGCCCCTACTCCCCAATGACCACCAGCACTGGTTGCAGATACATTAGTGCGGATTTTCCCATCTTCAGACATATAACCAGCACCAAAAGCAATTGCAGATTGATTGTGCCATATGCCACTCCCCAATGAAAT
>NZ_JH725040.1:5713-6224 GCF_000278235.1 Bartonella vinsonii subsp. arupensis OK-94-513 | reverse complement strand
TATGTGTTATTTTGTTGTTGACAATGTGTTGCAAATCGTATTTAATGACAAATGCGGCACTGGACGTATTGTATCTAAACGAGGGGAAGTGCAGTGTGAAAATCCCGCAAATGCGGGGTTTTTTATTATCGGGAGGGAGTATTTTATGACATCAAAAAATACAGAACAAGCTCCACCAGTCAAAGAAAAATGGATACCACCGAGAGCTGGACTAGGACGTGTCAAAGGCATTCCTAATAAAATGACTCGTATTTTAAAAGAGGCAGTTCTTAAAGCAGCTGAGGCTGCTGGTAACAAAATAGGCAATGAGGGGCTTGTTTCCTATTTAGAAAAGCAAGCTATGGATTGCCCCGCTGCTTATTTGGCTCTGCTTGGCAAGGTGTTGCCTTTACAGGTTACAGGTGAGGATGGGGGAGCGATAAAGATGATAACGCGTGTAGAGATCGCGCCTTTGGTAAATGACGACCGCACAGATTAGTATTGTACCAAAGCTTATACCAATCTTTACAGG
>NZ_JH725040.1:0-5613 GCF_000278235.1 Bartonella vinsonii subsp. arupensis OK-94-513 | reverse complement strand
TTGGAGCATGTAAATAAATGGCGTGAACATGCTCGTGAGGATTTTGCTTTCTACAATGGTGATCAGTGGAATGAGAAGGATTTATCGGTTTTAAAGGAGCAACGCCGCCCTGTCATGACCTTTAATCGTATTGCCCCGCTTGTGAATGCAGTTGTGGGCTCTGAACGCAACAATAAGCGTGAGGTGCAGTTTATTCCTCGTCAAATAGGGAAAGCATTGCCAAGTGAATTGCTTACTGGGGCGGCGGAATGGTTTAGAGACATGGCGCATGCTGAATACGCGGATTCCGATGCTTTTCAGGATGCTGTCATTTGTGGGATGGGCTGGACAGATACGCGTCTTGATTATGACAATGGTCCTGATGGAGAGCCGGTGATCACGCGTTTAGATCCGTTGAAAATGGTTTGGGACAGTGCAGCGGTTCAACCGAATTTAACGGATGCGCAACGTATGTGGTATGTGGACCGTAAGCCTTTGGAAGTTGTGAGAGAGATGTTTCCTGAATGCCATTGGACAGAGCTCAATGCGGATTGGGCTCGTGATGGTGTGGGTTATGATGGTGTTCATCATAATGATCTTGAATATTACAGTGATGACAAGAGCGTTGATGTTGAGAATGGCAGACGCATGGTCACGCTTGTTGAATGCCGTTGGTTCGAAAGAGAAACGGCTTATAAGGCGCCTGATCTAGAAACAGGTGAATTGCGTGATTATAGCAAGGAGGAATTTGAACAGCTTCAATGTGTCATGCCGAATATACAGGCTGTTCAGTTCAATAAAAAGGTTGTGAGACGTGCTTTTCTAGGTAGAAAGCTTTTGTCAGAGCCTAATCAACCGCTCGTTCCTGCTGGTCAATTGGGTTGGGAGTGTATTACCGGTTATTTTGATAAGATCAATCGCCAGTTTTATGGCGTTGTGCGCCCGACAAAAGATCCACAACGCTGGGCGAATAAGTACTTTAGTCAAGTGATGTACATTCTCAATAGCCAATCCAAAGGGGGGCTTATTGTTGAGGAAGGAGCATTTAAGGACATCAGGCAGGCTATGCGAGATTGGACGCGATCTGATACGGCGATAGTTGCTGAAGATGGCGCTCTTGCACAAGGCAAGATACAACCAAAGCCTGTAGCACAGTTTCCACAAGGCTTTTTCCAGCTGTTTAATGAAGCAAAAGAAGCGATCAATCAGGTTACAGGTTTATCGCCTGAATTTATTGGTACAAGAGAAGTCACACAAGCAGGCATTCTTGAAGCACAGAGGCGTCAATCGAGTTTGAACCTTCTTGCTTGTTTGTTTGATGGCTTGCGTTTGTATCGCAAGCGTCAAGGGAAGATTATCCTCCATTTGATCCAGAATTATCTGTCTGATGGTCGTTTGGTGCGGATATCGGGAGAGGAAAATGCGCAATATATCCCGTTGACGCGTGAAGAGGTTATGAGTGTTGATTATGACATTGTCGTTGATGATGCTCCAACTAGCCCGAACGAAAAAGAGCGTACCTTTGGTATTATCACACAGCTGTTACCATTGCTTCAAAACGCGATTACACCGGATATCATGCTTGATTTGTTGCGTTATTCGCCTTTGCCGGCGTCATTACTCAATCGTGTGAGTGAGAAGTTCCAACAGCAACAACAGATGGCACAACAACAGCAGCAAATGAATCCCGAACAGGAAATGAAGTTGCAGGAAAAGCAGCAGGACATTGCAGCAAAAGCACAGATGCAACAGATGGATTTACAAGGCAAGCAGATTGATCTGTACATGCGGCAGGAAAAAGCAAAATTAGAAGCGAAACTCATGCAAGAGAAGCATGAATTGGAGCGTCAACGCATTCTGAATGAACAAATGCACAATCAGATTATGCGTTCGAGAGCAGATACATATAGAGCACGAAGCATTTAGAAAGGTGAAAGAATGAATGCACAAATGAGTGAAGAGATGGATGGTATGAATGAAGAGTACACAGCAGAACAGCAGGTATTTGATGATGATAACTATTTTGATGGCGGCAGTGATAGTGAAACCGTTACCAGTGATGCTATAAGTTCTCAAGAGCCGGTCTCCCAGCCTGTTCATGAGCCTTCGGACATATCTACGGTAGAAGAGCAACGTGCAGAAGAACAAGCCCGTCAGGCGCGTGAAGCTCTTATGAAGTTTCATGATCAGCAATCTCAGGAGTCTTATGTTGACGGTGATGATGTCCCGCTTGACTTGGAGACAGACCCCAAAGCTTATATTCTGCGGATAAAAAAGAAGCTTGAAGAGCAAGATGCGTTTATTAAAGGTCTACAGGAATCACAAAGGCAGGCGTTTGAACAGCAACAGTACGATGCGCATTTGAACCATTTTTTAGAAAATTCTGTTACAGCGGTTAAAAAGAAGTACAGTGATTTTGATGCAGCGGCGGATTATCTTTATGAGGTTCGTGCTAAGGAGTTGAGTGCTTGGTCAAGTCTTTATCCAGAATATTCGCAAAAAGGCACGATAGATGCAGTTATCGGTCAACAATTACGGGTGGTTGTTGCTACCTGCGCGGAAAAAGGAGTTAATCCGGCAGAAGCGATTTATACGATAGCACAAAACCTCGGCTATCAAAACAAAGCGGTACAAGCCAACAATCAGGTTGCAGCGCTTCAAAGCCGGCAGAATTCAGCGAAAACTTTAACGGCATCTGGAGGAGGGGGCAGTGTTGGACCAATGACCAAACAAACTCTTTCCGATATGTCAGAGAAGGAATTTGATGCGTGGATATCCAATCCGAAAAATGAAGCCCGTTTTTATGAAATTATGGGTGCAGACCCCGATTAAGCAACAAGTTTTACAGCATAATCCGCCTTTGATGCGGGTTTTCCTCCGGCTTTTAAGCCGGTTTTTTTTACAGCAAAGAAAGGTGAAATAAATGGCAACAACACATATAGGGACTCATGATCCGCAATCGGTGAAACTTTGGTCACAAAAATTAAGCAATGAAGTTTTGAAAGCAACGAAAATTGCTCCACTTATTGGCAAAAGTTCGAACAGTATCATCCAGCTTTATAACGAAACCCATAAAAGTGCAGGGGATAGCGTTACGTTTAGTTTGTTGGTGAATCTGTTTGGGGATGGTGTCACTCAAGGTGAAACTTTAGAGGGGAATGAAGAAGCCCTCCAATTTATGAATGATAGGTTGGTTATTAACGAGCTTTTACATGCAGCGCGTGTAGCGAATGATGACTCGATTGATCAACAGAGAATTCTCCCCAATTTACGGAAAAAAGCCAAAGAAGGTTTAGTTCGTTGGTATGCAAATCGTTTAAGCATCATGTTTTTTCTTCAGGTATGTGGTTATACAGCCCGTACTATCAATGTTGATGGTCGAGAAGTGTATATTAAACCGGTTCATTACGGCTTTAATGAAATCATGGCACCAAGCAGTGAACGTATTATCCGTCCCGATGGTAAAACCAAGGATGAAGATCTCAATGATAAAGCCAAACATAGCTTTAGTCTTAAATTGATTGATGAAGCGGTTAAACAAGCAAAACTTGCCAATCCGCAAATTTCTCCAGTTCATGTCAATGGTGATGATGTTTATGTTTTGTATTTGCATCCAACACAAGTCATGCAATTGCGAACCAATACAGCAGTTGGTGAGTGGTTAGATATTCAAAAATCCGTTTACGCAACCTCCCGTGCGAAGAACCCAATCTTTGATGGTTCTCTAGGCATGTATAATGGCGTTATTTTACGTGAAGCTATCCATGTCACTCATGGTGTAAAATCGACAGATAATACAGCTGTTAAAAGTGTCCGTCGTGCAGTGTTCTTAGGAGCTCAGAGTGCGATTATAGGTTTTGGCAAAAATCACAGTGCAACGCATTACACGCTTAAAGAAGAATATTTTGATTATGAACGTGAATTTGGTGTTGCAGCCAAGACCTTGATAGGAATGAAGAAAACACGTTTCCAAATGCCAAATAGTGCACAAACAGCACAAGATTTTGGAACAATTGTTATCCCCACTTACAGTGGTGAAGCAGCCTAATCATAGGAGGGAATAAAGACATGGCAGATCAATTACCACCTCCATTACAGGGCAGAAATCTTCATACCCAACAGGTGAGTTTCTTACGCTTGAATATTTCGCATAAAGATAATCATCTCACGGAGAAAATAGGGATATTACCCCGTGGTGCTTTGATCACTTCGATTAAAGCGTTTGTTAAGACGGCGTTTACGGACGCTAAGGTAAAAATAGGCAGCACTTATGGGAGCAATGAGTTCGGTGAAAAGGACATCAAAACCCAAGGCACACAGGATTTTACGCCAACAGATCAAAAGTCTTTTGTTGCAGATGATAAGGAGATGACCCTTTATGCAACGCGAGACAAAACAACGGCTGCTGGTGAATGTGTTGTGGTCGTACAATTCGTGACAAATCATTGAGGGGATAGGACATGGCAGATTATTTACCACAGCCCTTGCAAGGGAGAAATCTTCATACCCAGCAGGTGAGTTTCTTACGTCTTAATTTTAGCTATGAAGATAAAGAAAACGCTTTGAAAATAGGCACGCTACCCAGAGGTGCTTTGATTACTTCAATTAAAGTATTCATCAAGACGGCGTTTACGGACGCTAAGGTAAAAATAGGCAGCACTGCTGGAGGAACTGAATTTGGTGAAGCGGAAATCAAACAACAGGCAGTCAAAGAGGTCAAGCCCACCAATCAGAAGGAATTTGTTCCTTATGATAAAGAACTTACTCTCTATGCTAAAGCCGACAAGACAGTACAAGCTGGTCAAGCAAGTATAGTCGTTGAATTCGTGACTAATCACTAGGCTTGAGGGGAGAGATGTATTAGCTCCCCTCACGGATTTATGGAGTAGATTGTACGCTTAATTGCAAATTAAGGGCAGAGAGCACAGCAACTAAAGTAGAAAGTTTAGGGTCACCTGTTTTACTTAAAGAGCGATATAAACCACTACGTTCGCGATTGGTTTCTTTTGCTAAAGTACTCATATTTTGGGCTCTAGCAACGATACCAAGGGCATCCGCTATATGTGCAGCATCACCGGTTTTGAAGGCTTCATTGAGAAATATTTGTTGAGATTTTGGTGTTGTGAGATATTTCTCTGGTTCAAATGGGGTTATTTTCATTACTATACTCCTCTTTTAACTTTAACGCTTGTTCAATATCTTTTTTCTGCGTTGATTTATCTCCACCACATAACAAAAGGATAAAATCAGAGCCTTTTTGGGTAAAATAAATTCTGTAACCAGCACCATAGTGAATACGTAATTCACCTATGCCATGAAAGAATTTAACATCACCTAAAAGACCTTGTTTTAATCGTACAACACGTTGAAGAATAATAGCTTGAGCGCTTTTATCTTTGAGTTTCTTAAGCCAAGTATCAAATTCTACAGTTTTATGAATAGTTACCATATGAGTACTATAGTGCACAGATGATAATACGTCAAGAGTAAATTTCTACGGAAAGGTTACATGATGTCACGCCATTATATAACGATAAGAACTGGTGGACCGATACAAGATAATCAAGATGTTTTTCGTCACAGAGGAACATTTGCAAGATTGATATCGGTCATTCAGGATGAGATAGATGACAT
>NZ_JH725039.1:80129-139457 GCF_000278235.1 Bartonella vinsonii subsp. arupensis OK-94-513 | reverse complement strand
GGAGGGGAAATGATCGCTTGTTTTCTTGGCGATGTCGTGGAACGTGTTTGGTTCTTTCTGTCGTGGAATGGGAAAATATTTTCTTTTTTATGAAAACCATGATACCGGTCATTTTGATCAATGAATCTCTTTGTCATTGTATAAGAAACTTTAAAAGATGCCGTCTGAGGATAAAATGTTTTCTGAAAATTTTTTAAAAAAGCGTGAGATCTATGGACCGCTTTGTGTTGGTTTTGACCCTAGTCATAAAGTTTTGCAATCATGGAACTTAAGCTGTGATTATAAAGGCTTAAAAGAGTTTTGTGATATCCTTTTAACAGCGGTTGTGGGGCATGTGGGGGTTATAAAGCCACAAGTCGCATTTTTTGAGTTATATGGCGTGGAAGGACTTCAAGTTCTCAAAGAATTGATTGAAGATGCACGAGATCAAGGTTTGTTGGTTATCGCTGATGCCAAAAAGGGGGATATTGGCTCTACTCTTGAGGCTTATGGGAGAGCTTGGCTTGGTTCAAGCAGCCCTTTTAAAGCGGATGCACTGACAGTCAATCCTTTTCTTGGTTTTGATGCTCTTATTCCTTTGTTCAAGATTGCTGAGGAAACGGAAACCGCGGTTTTTGTGGTTGTTCAATCCTCCAATCCAGAGGGGAAGTGTATTCAAAATGCACGCGTTGGGGATCAGACAGTTTCTGTTCATTTGGCACAACGTATTTATGATTATAATAGCCAGTCTTTTGCTCAACATCATTCTGTTGGTCCCATCGGCGCAGTTGTTGGAGCAACATTGGGCAGTGAATCAAAAGAGACAATCGAACAATTAAAAAACAGCCTGTTTCTCGTTCCAGGTATTGGGGCACAAGGGGGAACAATTACACAACTGACAAATCAGTTTCCTCAAAATTTATGGCAGAATATCATTCCTTCCGTTTCAAGATCCATTACAGATGCTGGTCGCAACAGTGCTGATTTAAAAACGCTTATCAGTGATTTTGCAGAAAAAGCTAAAAGCACTCTTTTGTTTTGAGGATTGTGCATATGCACTGACTCTGTGAAGCCCTATCCTTAAAGAAGAATGCTTCTTTCAGACGATGCTTTCTCGTTTATCTAACATCAGCCGTTGCTCTTCCTGCCTTTCAAGAAGTATGGTTTTCATTTTATGTTTGAAGATGAGGGAGATAATGGGGGGAAGTGCGTGGGAAATGTGCTGAGGATTATTGAAAGCAGATGTGTTCAGGGGAGAAGATTGTATGAGGGGAAGTATGGGAATTGCTTGGAGGGAGTGTTACGGTTGTGGGAACAGTATTTTATATCGACAGTTGAAAAAATATTAATAGAGAGCGTTTGTAACTTATGAGATTGGAGGGGCAAGCGTTTTTATACTCTAAAGATGAGAGGTATTCTCTTTCGTAAAGAAAAGGTTGGCGTATATTGCAGAGGCTTCAGATTGACAAAGTCATTGCAGCCTTTGTTTCTATAAGATAAGACACAAGTTATCCGTGAATACAAATTGTTACTAGAGAATAAGATGTCATCAAAACAAGAAAAAACCAAAGCCCGTTTGCCTCGTGGTTTTGTTGATCGCACAAGTGCACAATTATATGCAACTGAGACTATGATTGCGCAGATTCGTGAAGTTTATGAACTTTACGGCTTTGAAGCGCTTGAAACACCGATTTTTGAATATACGGATGTGTTGGGTAAGTTTTTACCTGATGAAGATCGCCCAAATGCAGGGGTATTTTCACTCCAAGATGATGATGAGCAGTGGATGTCTTTGCGCTATGATCTCACAGCTCCTCTTGCTCGTTATTTTGCAGAGAATTTTGAAACTTTGCCAAAGCCTTATCGCAGTTATCGTCTTGGCTTTGTTTTCCGTAATGAAAAACCAGGACCAGGGCGGTTTCGGCAATTTATGCAGTTTGATGCCGATATTGTTGGGTCACCAACAGTGGCAGCAGATGCTGAAATTTGCATGATGGCAGCAGAGAGTTTGGAAAAATTAGGGTTTCAGCATCAGGATTATGTCATTCGTCTTAATAACCGAAAAATTCTGGAGAGTGTATTAGAATTGATTGGTTTGGGGGGCAATGAGAAGGCTGTTAAGCGTTTAACTGTTTTGAGAGCAATTGATAAACTTGATAAATTTGGTCTTGAAGGTGTGCGGTTGCTGTTGGGCAAGGGGCGTTTGGATGAAAGTGGTGATTTTACAAAAGGGGCAGAACTCAAGGACAAAGACATTGATTGTATCCTTGCTTTACTCTCAGCAGAAGCGGAAACAGCAGAACAAACACTTGATGCCTTGAGAAAAGTCGTTGGTCAGAGTGCTCAAGGACTTGAAGGTCTTCGTGAGCTTGAGGAAATGCAGACAATCTTTGCTGCAAATGGCATGCAAAACCGCATTAAAATTGATCCCTCAGTGGTGCGTGGCTTAGAATATTATACCGGACCTGTTTTTGAGGCTGCTTTGCTTTTTGATGTTCTCAATGATGATGGACAAAAGGTTGTCTTTGGCTCTGTTGGTGGAGGCGGGCGCTATGATGGATTGGTTGCTCGTTTTCGTGGGGAAAATATTCCGGCAACGGGTTTTTCCATAGGGGTTTCACGCTTGATCGCTGCTTTGCAAAATCTTGGAAAATTGCCCGTGAAAGAAAAGACTGGACCTGTTGTGGTTTTGATGATGGATAAAGAGCCAGAGGCGATTGCTCGCTCTCAAAAAATGGTCATGCAATTGCGTGGTGCGGGAATTCGTGCTGAACTCTATTTGGGAGCAGCGGGGATGAAAGCGCAGATGAAATATGCAGATCGGCGTCAAGCACCTTGTGTGGTCATCCAAGGGTCGCAAGAACGTGAGAGCGGAAAAATACAGATCAAAGATTTGATTGAAGGGGCGCGCTTGTCTCAGGAAATTAAGGATAACCAAACATGGCGTGAAAGTCGACCAGCGCAGGTGATGGTTGATGAAGAAGAACTCGTCAAAACCGTGCAAGGTATTTTAGCGGCCCAAGATGCACAAAAGTTTTCAGGCTGTAAATAATAACCTTATATTTTGAGGAGAACATTCTTGGGCAATAAGTTTAAGGGGTTATCAGAATTGCTTTAAATGCGCTGATGATGTGGAGAGTGCAACAGGAGAACTGTTAAGACGGTATACGCTTTGATATTCTCTATGAGGAATAGAAAAAGTGTCTTTTGCTTGTCTGTCAGGCGGGCGCTGTGATGGGCTACTTGCAGGTTTTTATGGTGAAACAGGCTGGTAAGGGGGCAATGAAAAATTTATAAAAAACAAACGGCACAAATTTCTCTTTGTGAAGGAACTTATGCCGTTAAGTCTGTGCTCTTTAAATTTAAAAAGGCGATTTTGAATCGCAATTAGCTTTGCAGCGCTTTCAAAACATTTTGTGGTGAAGAAACTTCATAAGGATCTGTGGTGCAATTGTCTGAAAGACCTTTTTCTTCGAACCATTGTTCAATGACACCATCGTTAATAACAGCAGCATAGCGCCATGAACGCATGCCAAAACCGATATTGTCTTTGGCAACCAGCATACCCATTTTGCGGGTGAATTCGCCAGCACCATCAGGAATTAATTTCACGTTTTTGATCCCTTGTGTTTTCCCCCAAGCATTCATAACAAAAGCATCATTAACAGAAAGACAGTAAATTTCATCAATGCCTACTTTTTTAAATTCATCATAAAGTTTTTCGAAGTCAGGTAGCTGAAAGGTTGAGCAAGTAGGGGTAAAGGCTCCGGGAAGAGAAAAAAGAATAACCCGTTTTCCTTTAAAGTACGCATCACTGTTAACTTCTTGCCATCGATAAGGGTTATCTCCACCAACGGATTCATCGCGGACACGTGTATGAAAGGTGACGTTGGGAACGGTTTTTCTCATCATGGGTTAAGCTCCTGTCTTTTTTATTGAAAATTGTGTTTCATTCTTGAAAATTATGTTTCAAAACAGCTTTCGTCTTTAAAAGCATGTTTAAGAAGGTGTACAAAATCCTCATTACTAATAAGTGTGCAAGTATTTCTTTGTTCCGTCAAGTGGAATTAATGGTCGACTTTAAGTGATATTCACTTTAAAATTAAGGGGAAGAGTATGAAGGCGCCTTTACGATGATAGCGACAGTTTTGACAACGGCTTTTGATGATCAAAAACCGGGAACATCTGGTTTGCGTAAAAAGGTATCGGTTTTTCAACAACCCCATTATGTTGAAAATTTTATACAGTCTCTTTTTAACAGCATTGGAGATGTTGAGGGGAAACTCTTTATTCTTGGGGGGGATGGACGCTATTTTAACCACACCCTTCTGCAAATTGTGCTGAAAATGGCAGCAGCGCATGGTGTTGCTTGTGTAAAAGTAGGAAAAGGAGGGCTTCTTTCCACACCAGCTGTTTCGCATCTTATTCGCAAATATCATGCCCATGGTGGGTTTATTCTCTCTGCAAGCCATAATCCTGGTGGTTTACAGGGAGATTGTGGCATCAAATACAATATTTCTAATGGTGGTCCTGCTCCTGATTCCTTGTGTGAAGCCATTTTTACTGCATCTAGGTGTCTTTCTTTTTATAAAATTTTTGAGGCACCAGACGTTGATTTAGAGAGAGAAGGTACAACTTTTCTAGGTTCTATGCGGGTTGATATCATTGATCCTGTGGCAGATTATGTTGCTTTGATGCAGAAGATTTTCGACTTTGACTGCATTGCTAAAGCCGTTGCAAAAGGGCTTACTTTGCGCTTTGATGCTATGCATGCGGTAACAGGGCCTTATGCACATGAAATTTTTGAAAAATGTTTAGGTTTTCCAAAAGGAACGGTGGTTAATGGTATTCCTTTACCAGATTTTGGAGGAGGGCATCCAGATCCCAATTTGATTTATGCCAAGGGGCTTTATGATTTTTTGATGTCGGAGCACGCACCTGATCTTGGAGCGGCTTCCGATGGTGATGGGGATCGTAATCTTATTATTGGACGTAAGCAATTTGTCACGCCTTCTGATTCCTTGGCTATTATGGCTGAACATGCACATCTCATTAAAGGTTATCGCCAAGGCATTGTAGGGATTGCGCGTTCTATGCCAGCAACGCGTGCTGCTGATCTGGTTGCCGAAAAAAAACAGTTGAATTGTTTTGAAACACCAACCGGTTGGAAGTTTTTTGGCACGCTTTTGGATGCGGGAAAAGTGACCTTTTGTGGTGAAGAAAGCTTTGGAACGGGCTCTCATCATATCCGCGAAAAGGATGGTTTATGGGCTGTGTTGTTTTGGTTAAATCTCCTCGCTGTGACAGGAAAAACAGTTGCACAAATTGTTCAACACCATTGGAACACCTATGGGCGCTTTTATTCTTTACGTCATGATTATGAGGAAGTGGAAGCAGAGAAAGCCTATGCTCTCATAGAGCAATTGCGTACGCATCTACCACAATCTGGAACAGAAATTGCTGGGCTCCTCGTTGAAAAAGCAGATGATTTTACCTATCATGATCCCGTTGATCAGAGCGTGAGCAGCAAGCAAGGTATCCGTATTTTTTTCAAGAATGGAGCACGGTTGGTGGTGCGTTTATCGGGAACGGGAACAGTGGGTGCAACTTTGCGGCTTTATTTTGAGCAGTATGAAGGTGATCCCTGTAAACATTTTCAAGATCCGCAAAAAGTGCTCGAGCCTTTGCAACAAGCAGCGTTGAAATTGTTGAATATACAACAATTGAGGCGCGAACATCCCGATATTATCACATAAAGACGTGAATTATTAATCAAGAAAGTTTATATTTATTTTTGTATGATTTTGGGGATTTTGGTCATAATCATTTCTATATCCCCTCATTTTGTAGCTATAGTATATAAAGCTCTATCGTTCTTATGCGCAAAGATTTTCTAGATTGTTGCAACAGGTGATATTGAAATTGTGAAGCATATAAGAACATCGAACCATTCGCGGTTCGATGTTCTCACAAGAATATGAGAGAAGACTTTTCTCGTTTTTTATTGTGGGTGAATCATTTTTTTGGGATCTACCAGCCGGTCATAATCTTCTCCGGAAACACCTGCTTTTAGGGCTTCAACGCGCAAAGTTGTATCATTTTTATGCGCTGATTTGGCAATTTCGGCAGCTTTTTCATAGCCAATTTCTGGGGCAAGAGCTGTCACGAGCATCAAAGAGCGTTCCATGAGCGAGTGAATATGGACACGATTGGCACGTAATCCTTGCATGCAGTGCAGATCAAAGGAGCGCATACAATCACCAAGAAGCGTAATCGACTGTAAAACATTATAGCCAATAACAGGCTTATAAACATTTAATTCAAAATGCCCCTGACTGGCAGCAAATGTCACACTGGTATGATTGCCAAAGACTTGGCAGGCAACCATCGTCATTGCTTCACATTGGGTGGGATTGACCTTGCCTGGCATGATAGAAGATCCCGGTTCATTTTCAGGCAAGTTTAATTCTCCCAATCCTGAGCGGGGACCAGAGCCTAAAAACCGGATGTCATTAGCAATTTTGAATAAATCGGCTGCTAAGGCATTCAGACTGCCATGGAAATGTGCAAGGGCTCCATGATGGGCGAGAGCTTCAAATTTATTGTCTGCAGTCTTGAAAGGGATCCCTGTAAGATTACTCACTGTTTCAGCAAAAGCAACATCAAAACCTTGCGGTGCATTGAGCCCTGTTCCAACGGCTGTGCCCCCTTGGGCAAGCATTTGCACATCGCGAAGAGCATTTTCAATGCGTTGAAGATTGGCTTCTAATGCAGCACGATAGCCCGAAAATTCTTGCGCTAGAGTTAAGGGCGTTGCATCTTGGGTATGGGTTCGGCCGATTTTGATGATGTCGGCAAATTCTTCTTCCTTTTTCTTTAAAGTGGTAATAAGGGCTTCAAGAATAGGAAATAAATGTTGGCGTGTTTGCAGTGTGGTAGCAATGTGAAGCGCTGTGGGAAAGGAATCGTTTGATGATTGGCTCATATTGACATGGTCATTGGGGTGAACAGGTGCTTTGCTCCCTAATTTTCCTCCCAAAAGCATGTTGGCATGGTTGGCAATCACTTCATTGACGTTCATATTGCTTTGTGTACCAGAACCCGTTTGCCAAACCGATAGGGGAAAATGTGTGTCAAACGCTCCGGCAAGCACTTCGTCAGCTGCTGTAATGATTGCTTTGCCAATCTTTTGCGAAAGCTTTCCTTTTTCCATATTCACAATGGCTGCCGCTTTTTTGATAAGGCTTAAAGCATAAATGACAGTGAGGGGCTGTTTTTCACTGCCAATATTAAAGTTATGCAGAGAACGTTCAGTTTGCGCACCCCAATAACGATCTTGTCGTACCGCAATCGTTCCAAAGCTATCCGTTTCCTGACGTGTTTCAACCATGATAAGATCCTTTTTGTTCACAAGGTGTAATAAAAAGCTAGATAACGCGAAATAGAAAAAAGAGGCAAGGCTTTGAAGCCTTTTAAGGGAAATTATTTTATCCCGAATCCTTGACATTGAGAAGAAGCAATTTTATATCTTAACCAGTGTTAGCACTCGGAGTATGAGAGTGCTAGCAAGAACTTAAGATTAATTCAATGTTATCAATTATATTAAGTTTTCAAGGATTTTAAACATGGCTAATATACAATTCCGCCCACTTCACGATCGTGTCGTTGTTCGTCGGGTTGAATCTGAAAATAAAACTGCTGGTGGGATTATCATCCCTGATACAGCAAAAGAAAAACCTCAAGAAGGTGAAATTATTGCTGTTGGCAATGGCGCTCTCGATGACAATGGAAAGCGTGTGCCCCTCGAAGTGAAAGCAGGAGACCGTATCCTCTTTGGAAAATGGTCTGGAACTGAAGTGAAGATTAATGGGGAAGACCTCCTCATCATGAAAGAATCTGACATTATGGGAATTCTGGGCTAATCCAGACTCTCAATTTTTTTCGTTTTTTACTATTTGAGATAACTCCAAGGAGAAATTAAATGGCTGCTAAAGAAGTCAAATTTGGCCGTGAAGCGCGTGAGCGTTTGTTGCGCGGTGTTGATATCCTTGCTAACGCTGTTAAGGTAACGCTGGGACCTAAAGGGCGCAATGTGGTGATCGATAAATCATTTGGTGCGCCTCGCATCACAAAAGATGGTGTATCCGTTGCAAAGGAAATCGAACTTGAAGATAAGTTCGAAAATATGGGTGCGCAAATGTTGCGCGAAGTAGCTTCCAAAACCAATGATATTGCTGGTGATGGAACAACAACCGCAACCGTTTTGGGACAAGCTATTGTACAAGAAGGCGTAAAAGCCGTTGCTGCTGGCATGAACCCAATGGATCTTAAGCGTGGGATTGATGCTGCTGTTGATGAAGTGGTGGCAAACCTTTTCAAAAAAGCCAAGAAAATCCAAACCTCAGCAGAAATTGCACAAGTGGGAACAATTTCCGCTAATGGTGCTGCAGAAATCGGTAAAATGATTGCTGATGCTATGGAAAAAGTCGGTAATGAAGGCGTTATTACTGTAGAAGAAGCAAAAACGGCTGAAACAGAATTGGAAGTCGTTGAAGGTATGCAATTTGATCGTGGATATCTTTCCCCATATTTTGTCACAAATGCTGAGAAAATGGTGGCTGATCTTGATGATCCTTACATTCTTATTCACGAAAAGAAGTTGTCTAATCTACAATCTCTGCTTCCAGTGCTTGAAGCTGTTGTTCAGTCTGGCAAACCACTTCTTATTATCGCTGAAGATGTGGAAGGTGAAGCTTTGGCAACACTCGTTGTTAACAAATTGCGTGGTGGTTTGAAAATTGCTGCTGTAAAAGCACCAGGATTTGGTGATCGCCGTAAAGCAATGCTCGAAGATATTGCCATCTTGACATCGGGGCAGGTTATTTCTGAAGATGTGGGCATTAAACTTGAAAATGTCACTTTGGATATGCTTGGTCGTGCAAAGAAAGTGAATATTTCTAAAGAAAATACCACGATTATTGATGGTGCTGGACAAAAAGCTGAAATTAATGCACGCGTCAATCAAATCAAAGCGCAGATTGAAGAAACAACTTCTGACTATGATCGTGAAAAATTGCAAGAAAGACTTGCTAAACTTGCTGGTGGTGTTGCCGTTATCCGTGTTGGTGGTGCTACAGAAGTTGAAGTGAAAGAAAAGAAAGATCGCGTTGATGATGCCTTGAATGCAACACGTGCTGCTGTAGAAGAAGGTATTGTTGCTGGTGGTGGAACTGCTTTGTTGCGTGCAGCAAATGCGCTCACCGTTAAAGGAAGCAATCCTGACCAAGAAGCTGGTATTAATATCGTGCGTCGTGCACTCCAAGCACCAGCACGACAAATTGCTACCAATGCAGGTGAAGAAGCAGCAATTATTGTGGGTAAGGTATTGGAAAACAATGCAGATACCTATGGTTACAACACTGCAACTGGTCAGTTTGGTGATTTGATTGCTTTGGGAATCGTTGATCCTGTGAAGGTTGTGCGTTCTGCTCTTCAGAATGCTGCTTCAATTGCTAGCCTTCTTATCACAACAGAAGCTATGGTTGCTGAAACACCAAAGAAAGATACCCCAATGCCTCCAATGCCAGGTGGTGGAATGGGTGGAATGGGCGGAATGGATTTCTAAGCCCTTTTATAAAGAGAAAAAGGACGGGTCCAATGGGCCCGTTTTTTTTAATGCTTTTTTTCATTTCAGAGGGTTTTATTATTTAGAAATATGTCCAGTGAATTTGGTGCGTTGGTTGCTTTGGGAATTGTTGATTTCGTAAACGGTTGTGTGTGCTGCTCTCCAGAATGCTGCTTCAGTTGCTCACTTGTCTTATGACTAAAACAATGCTCGCTAAATACTAAAGAAAGGCACTTTATGTGGTCTCGTGGAGAAATTGCAATGTTTCCTTCTTTCTTGTGCCAATAGCGTTTACACTTCATTGAGCATTATTTTTCTTAAGAAGTGTTTTGTGGGGGGATGATTTGCTTTGAGAATGTTTGTGCCGGTGTTTTATAAAATTTCTCTCTTGTTTTTGCTGGGATAACTTTAACCTTTAAGAATTCTGAAGAGAAAATGCCATGTTCGTGTTTTGCTTTAGCAATAGACAATGGGCACGTCTTGCTCTATTGAGCTTTATAGAGATGATGTTTCTTGAATCAAAGAGGGAATCTTATGAGCCAAAACCCTAAATGTTCTCACTGTGGTGGTCTTTATACTTATGAAGAGGGTGAAAATTTTGTGTGTCCTGAATGTGCACATGAGTGGCCCCAAAAGAGTGAAGAACCGCCTTCCGATATCGTTTATGATGCCAATGGTCAGGTTTTGACGAATGGGGATAGCATTATGGTGGTGAAAGATCTTAAAGTAAAAGGCGCAGCATCGGTTCTCAAGAGTGGTACAAAGGTGAAGAATATTCGCCTCGTGGATGGGGATCATAATATTGACTGTAAGATTCCTGGTATTGGTCAGATTGGCTTAAAGTCGGAATTTGTTAAAAAAATTTAGTGGGCATAAAGCTTCTAAAGCACTTTCTTGCTTGTTAAAGCGTATTTGCTTGAGATGAAGATATAGGGGGAGAGAATTCCTTCTATTCTTTTAAAGTTTTCAAATATTATTAACTAGCCATCAGACAAAAGAAATGGCATGGAGATATCAAATATATCAATGATCGTTATCACCTATAGTGTTAAGGGGTGTTCTCTCTTTCTTTTTCTTTAGTTTTATAACTCCAATCATTCCAGTGGAAATAATGAGTGTAGACATAGCTAAAAAAGAGCTCACTAATCCCACAAGTGCAAAAATTCCAGCAATAAAACCAGACACTGCTTCAGCAGAGTTCGCTAAAGTTGAAAATGTTCCAAAACTCTTACCCAAATCTTCACGACGAGAGTACAATTGAAGAGATGAGACTAAACTAATATCGACAAATGCACCAATAAATCCTAAAACAAAGGCTAACACGAGAAGGAGTTTTAAAGAAAATACCGCAGCTAAAGGCATAACAAACATGATAATTCCATAGAGAAGCCAAAATACCATGAGCTTCAACGATGTAATATTGAATATAATTTTACTGTATAGAAAACCACCTACAATAGTTCCCATAGCAATGAGAGAAAATAGATAACTTACAAAGCTTTCCTCTCCACCCTGAGAAAGAACAAAAGCTGGAATTAAAAATCTTAAAATTGCACCAGTAAAGAGAATAGCAAATGATGAGCCAACGAGCGTAATAAATAAATTATTATTTTCTGTAGAAATATATTTAAGATAAGAAGCTGTTTCTCGATAAATTTTTATAAAATTGAATGATTTATTCGCACTTGAATTTAAATTCATGAGATTGAATAACACTATAAGAGATATAAAATAGGTAAAAAAATCAAAAATGAGTACTGTCGATTTATTGGCGAAAAAAAGCAGTACCGAACAAACTAAAGGGCCAATTACGGATGCAGTTTCTTCTATAATTTGTGAAATGCTATTTGCCTTTGTAAGGTCATTTATTGAAAATATTCTCGGAAGAGCAGCTTGAAAACTTGGTTGAAAAATACTTCTTCCTATCGTTGTACATATTGCCGCAAAAATAAGAACAATAATATGTGCAGTACCTGTTATATAGGTTATAAAAACGAATAATGAGGCTAATAATCTCACAAATTCACTGAAGATCATATTTTTCTTTAAAGAAAAATTATCTGCTAACCAACCTCCTATAGGGCCAAAAAAGAGAAAAGGAATAAATCGAAAAAAATACACAAGACCTGTAAAAAGGTAGGTATCTGTTAATTCTAAGACAAGTAAAACAAAAATAACTTCATAGGCATAATCACCAACTTTGGAAATAAAGAGCGAAAGAAAAAGAGACAATGGACTCTTTTTTAAAAATAAATTCATATCAATCATCCGATATTAAACTTTTCTACACTTAAAGTTATACGACTTTTCATAAAATTGGTGATATGAACTTCAAAGAAATCCTATATTCTCATAAATTACTTAATATATTAGTGGAAAATGTTTAAAGACATAAGTATGCTTGATGTAAGCATTTAGACCAATATTGAGAAATATCATTATTTTTCTCTCTTCGTTACCTTTTAAAAAGACAAGAAGATAAAAACTATTAGATCAAAATCTGCCATATGCGTACAATAAAGAGCTCACTTTTTTCACATGCGTGCGATATTGTTCTTAACATTTATAAAATGGTAGATTTATTCTTTTATAATTCTTTTTGCATTAAAAATGGATAAAGTTAACACGAGTAAAGAGGGAACTGTGCCACTTTTTGTTAAGCCGGCACTCTCATTCTCTTTGCTCGCTCTCAATGTTACAATAGCTCTTGCATGAAAACGATTTATGAAAAGGTATTTTCATGCCTTTCTCAAACGATTTTTATCCATGCATCTATCCTGCTTGTGATGTGCAAGGGAATGGTTTTGTTTGATTCAATATAAAGGAGATAGAGATGAGAAAATCTTAACAGTATTTGGGACTCTTCTTTAACATGCGAAACACTAAATTATCATTATAAATCAATTTATTATTGCAATAGCATGTATTGGAATTTACTCTGTATGATGCTTTTGGAGCATAAGTTATCTTGCTCTTTTCTTTGATTTTATAGAGAGAAAGGATTAAGAGTTTAAAGTTTTCCTTGTTTGTAGGAATGGTGTGATGTGGTTGGGGGATTTGGTTTTATGATAGTGTAGAAGTACTCTTCTCACGGATGACTTTGATTATCGCTGTTTTGATCGGTTTTTTTATTGCGGCATAGCTTCCACACCTAAAACTTCTGGAATAAAATGCCGTAAAAGATTTTCAATCCCATGTTTTAGTGTTGCCGTTGAAGAGGGGCATCCGGCGCAGGCACCACGCATATTAAGATAAACAATACCATTTTCAAATCCGCGAAAAGTAATATCTCCTCCATCATTGGCAACGGCTGGACGAACACGTGTTTCAAGGAGTTCTTTAATTGTTAAAACAATATCAGCATCTTTCTCATCATAAAATTCTTCGTTAAGGGCATGGGTCTGTGCTTGTGCAGAAGCATTGGTGGTAATAACTGGGTCACCAGAGAGAAAATGCTCCATAATTGTGCCTAAAATGACTGGTTTAAGATGCTGCCATTCACCCTCTTTTTTGCTTACGGTGATGAAGTCATAGCCTAAAAAAACACCATTAACATTGGGAATATTAAACAGTTTCGCAGCTAAAGGTGAATTTTGAGCAGCTTCTTCGCGGTCACGAAATTCTAACACCCCCTCGGAAAGGACCACACGACCTGGCAGAAATTTAAGTGTTGCAGGGTTTGGTGTGGTTTCAGTTTGAATAAACATAGACTCTCCTTGATAATGAGGGATGAGGAAGACAATGATGCCTCTTATTGTTTTTAGGCAATGGATTCAATATCTTCATCCGCAAGATTGCTCGGAATAACGGTGACAGGAATTGAAAAAGCTGCTCCTCGATTGCCAATGAGTTGAATCAGCGGTCCTGGTCCCTCTGTGTGTTCACTGGCGGCTAAAACAATCAGTGCAATCTCTTTATCTTCATCAAGCAGTTTGGAAATTTCATCAATCTTTTCACCTTCACGTATAATGATTTCTGTGTCAAGAGCATGGGTGGTGCGTATATCATGGGCAAGTTCTCCCAGCACTTTATGGGCATTTTGCGTTGATTCCGTACGCATAACATTGTTAACACCCAGAAAATGTTGAAATTCTATACTGTCAACAACACAAAGCAAAACCAATGTTCTGTTGGTCTTGTGAGCATGTTTTGCAGCAAAAGCAACGGCACGCCGACATTCTGGTGTTTCATCGATAATGACCAAAATTTTTTTCTTATGTTTGTTTTTCAGAGTTTTTTGCTTGGAAGCCATGCATTTTCTCTCTCTTTTACTCTTTACGATTAAAATCTTATTGTTTCATGTATCGTGCAAAAAACCAACAATTTCACGGACTTTTTTCATATTTTCTTCTGCTAATGCACCGGCACGCTGTGCGCCATCATGCAAAACAGAATCAATATAAGCGCTTTCTTTATACAATCTACGCAGTTCCTCTGTTATGGGTGCAAGCGTATGGACAGCAAGGTCCGCTAGGGCTGTTTTGAAAAGCGAAAATTGTTTGCCTGAAAACTCTAAAAGCGCTTTTTCTTTGCTTACTTTTGCAAAGGCCGCATAAATACCAAGCAGATTGTCGATTTCTGGTCGTCCTTCTAGCTCTGTTAGTGTATCGGGAAGAGGGGCGGAGTCCGTTTTTGCTTTGCGGATTTTTTTGGCAATAAGATCAGCATCATCGGTGAGATTAATGCGCGAAAAATCTGAAGGATCTGATTTGGACATTTTTTTTGTACCATCGCGCAACGACATAATACGCATGGCTGTTTTCCCTATCAGCGCTTCTGGCATGGGGAAAAAGCCTTGTCTTTTTTCTTCCCCCATTTGCATCGAAACAGCGAAATTTAAATCTGCAATGCGCTCAGCATAGTCGTTATTGAATTTTTGCGCAATATCACGTGTGAGTTCAACATGCTGTTTTTGATCTTCTCCTACCGGAACATGTGTGGCACGATAGAGCAAAATATCAGCAGCCATCAGACTTGGATACGCAAAAAGCCCAAGGGATGCTTTTTCACGATCTTTTCCTGCTTTATCTTTAAATTGTGTCATGCGTTGGAGCCAACCAATACGGGCGATACAATTTAAAATCCATGCAAGTTCAGCATGTTGAAAAACCCGAGATTGGTTGAAAATAATGTGTTTTTGAGGATCAATACCGGCAGCTAAAAAGGCTGCTGTCACGGTTCTGGTTGATTCAGTCAAAGTAAGGGGATCAGGATTCACTGTGAGTGCATGCATGTCGACAACGCAATAGAGACAGTGATAGGATGTTTGCAGCTCAACCCACTGCTTGATGGCTCCAAGATAATTGCCAAGATGTAGGTTACCACTCGGTTGTACGCCGGAAAAAACAAGCGGTGTGAAAGTGTCCATAGAAGCGTTCTTTCTTAAATAAAATTATTCCTTTTGTGTTTTGTGTCAAAACGTCTTTCTGAAAGCAAGATAAAATATTTAGAGGCGTTTTTTGAAATTTTTAAGGGTGAGGAAAAAGGATCGGGTGTCAATTAAAAAATAGGCACTTAAATATACCAAAAAGAGGGCAAACATGATTCCTGCTAGTGTACCGGCACGCAAGAAAAAGGATGCGTGTGAGGATAAAGGGAAAGACAAAAAGCCAAGTACATGAAACAGATAATGAAAGGTTATCGCGCTTAAAATAGTGATAATCATCAGACAGGCAATGCGTTTTATCAGTTGTGCATCAACTTTCCAATAGCCACGTTTGAGGAGAACCCCACAAAGCAACAATGTGTTAACCCATCCAGAGGTGATTTCGGCAATAACAATACCGCGTGCTGATAAAATGGGGAATAATGTTAAAGCAAGACTGATATTGATGAAAACGCAAATGCCCGTGACTATCATCGGTGTTTTTGTATCTTCATGCGCAAAGAAATTAGGAATAAACACCTTAATTAAAACAAATGCTGGAAGTCCTAATCCGTAAAGTCCAAGGAGTTGTGCAACATGGTGTGTTGATTCACTGGTAAATTGTCCACGCTCAAAAAGTAAACTGACAATGGGTGTGGAGAGCAGCAAAAAGGCAATGGATGCCGGTAAAGTTAACAGGAGGGTGAGTTCAATAGAACGGTTTTGCAAATCGTGCGTTTCTTCGTGGTTTTTGCTGCGTAGCGCTCTTGTTAACTCTGGTAAAAGAACGGTTGCAATGGCGATTGCTATCACGCCTAATGGTAATTGATAAAGACGATCAGCATACATTAAAGAGGATACCGCACCTGATTGGCTGGAAGCAATGTTGGTATTGATTAGCAAATTAATTTGCGTGATGCCTCCCGTGATGGCAGCAGGGAATGCTAAAGTTAAAAGCTTACGAACATTGGGGCTAAAATGAGGACGGCGGAGGAAAATTTTCATTCCACTTCGACGCAAAGCAACAGCGATTAAAGTGAGTTGAAGAATTCCCGCAGCTAACACACCCCAAGAAAGATTTAATCCGATATGCCAAGCATCGAGCCGATAAATCCAAGCATAGGCAAGGATACATATGAGAATAATATTTAAAAAGAGGGGAGCTATAGCTGCGATAAAATAGCGCCGCAAGGCATTCAACATCCCTCCCATCATTGCTGCTAAAGACATACAGGTTAAATAGGGAAACATAATTGCGGTAAAATGAATCGTGGCGTTAAATTTTGTAGCGTCTTCTGTAAAGCCTGGAGCAATGATCGTTCGGACCAAAAAAGGCATACTTAATTCCATGGCAATGGTTAAAAGTAACAGCAACGAAAAGAGAACGCCAAACACTTCTTCGGCAAATTTACAGGCGGCTTCTCCACCATCTTCGGTAATTTTTTTTGAAAAAAGAGGAACAAAAGCAGCATTAAAAGCGCCTTCAGCAAAAAAACGGCGGAATGTATTGGGAAAACGAAAAGCCGCATTGAAGGCATCGGAAACAGGACCAGTTCCCAAGGCTGCTGCCATCAACATTTCGCGTATAAAGCCAAAAATGCGGCTCATCAGGGTTCCAGAAGCAACAGTAGCAAATTTTTTAATCAGGATCATAAAGATATATCAGGTGTGTTATGAAAGACAGGTGGTAAAAAATGAATACAACGCATCAGATCATAAAAATCTGATCAACATGTTAATGTAAGAGTGTTAATAAATATTCTTTTAAACCGTTTTACGCTGGTGTTTCTCTTTCTGTCAACAAAACTACATGAAGCTGTTTTAAATTGTGCTTGTTGCCTTTGTACTAAAGCTTTGAGAGCACGCATAAAACATAAAAAATTCTTTCTCTCAAGCCGAATATATGGAGCACTGTAACAAATAAAAAAAAGTCGCAGAGAAAGTGGGTAAAACTGATTTTTCTCTTCGTTGCTGTTTTGTTTTATTTGTTCTGGATATTATCCATATGGCATTTTTTCTTCTCAAGCTTTCTGTTTTGCTTTCTCAAATCATGATTAGGCTCTTTATTTCTTGATGAAAGAAAATCACCAATGGAAAAGAGCCATCTTAAAGCGATAATCCAGCGTGAGACAGAATGAAAAAAATTAAAGCTTATACGTGCATTTAGATAGACATTGCCCTTGTATGCTCAGTTTTACGTGGTTGAATGAGCTGTTGTATCGTTTTTTTATGCATGACGATTTCTGTTGTTTTCTCTGTTTTCATTGCTGTTGGGTTTAAAATTTTTATGTATTTTTCGTAACTGTTTTCTTTTATGGATTGAAGCAGATTTTGTGCTGATTGCTCGTCAAATGTATGACAAGAAAATTCTCTATCGGGGATGCTCTGTCGTATCTCTTTTACAGATTGGACGATTTTTGTAATTTCTTGTGCTTTGCTTAACGATGTGCCAATAGTCTTAGCAAGCTTTTCGTAATTATTTTCTTTTATTGCTTCATGCTCGCTTGCTGATAAGCGCGTATTGATTTTTGCGCTATAAGCTCTTATTTCCGCTCTCAGTTCACGAGATTGTGATAAGGCTTCTTGCTGTTGTTCTTTTGAGAGGGAGCAGAGATCTTTCATCCATTCTCCAGGGACTTCTACCAACTGTTCACAGCGCCTTTGTTCTGCAAAATGGTTCTGCAGAATGTCCTGTTTTACTTCTTTAAAAGTATCTGCGTAACGGTCAATCGCGATACACAGGGATAAAATATTGTCTTCAGCACGTGCGCGCGCGTTATTAATTATGCTACCTATTTTGATACCAGCAAGTTTAGAAATAGATTTAGGGCATTCTATAATTTGGCATGCAAGTTTTTCCCCCTCAAGCGGATCTTCATGAATCTTTTCAAATTTTTCCTCCAAAATATACGGATTACCATAAACAGTCTTGCACAAAGATTCGATTGTTTGTTTCCTTGCTTGGATTGATGGGTGTTCTTTAATCCTTTCAATTATTTTTTCTTTTGTGAGGGGCGCTATTTTTTCTTTTGGGATGAGTATTTGTTGTAAGTCTTGAACTTTGGGCACTGTAAAGGTAATGGCATCACCAATTTTTAGTGTCTTCAATTGCTCTGGTGCAAGATGTTTCTTATCCCCTATGATAAAAGTGCCCTTAACATCGATCATAAAGCCATTTGCGCCACCACCTCTATAGAAGCCTGTATGAGTTTCCTCTTCTTTAGCTGTTAGAACAAGACGCTCTTTCATATTCTTAACCCCGATCTTTTTCATGTGGTCCATGAATTCCTTTAAAATGAGCGTTTTTTCTGGATTGGAGATATCGTCAAACAGATGCTTCATCGGTTCTGAATCACCAGATTGCAGTGATGCAATACTGGCAAGATTCATGCGTTCTTCTGTTACTAGAGAAAAGTCTAACTTGTGACTTGCAATTTCAGCAAGTTTTTCAAAAAACATCCTTTGCGTGCGTCCATTGCCTTCTCTGAAAGGATGCGTATAGTTCAGCTGTATCATTATTTCCGCTGCATTTTCAACAAATGCTTCGCGGGTTAAGCCTTTTAAATAATTCTTCTCGGCCAATGTTCTATCTAAATTTTCAAGGCCCTCTTGTATCTTGTTTCCTGATGCAAAAGAAATATTCGCTTTTTTCATTTCTGACATACAGGCAACGGTGCCATCTTTAAAGGTAAAGGGTTTCTCGCGCGTTTTTCCAGCCCATTCAAAAGTATTTTTAAATAAAGTGTGATGAATATAGAGGAGATAGGCTGATGTTAGCTTTTGTGGTGGTGCTTCTTGGCGCAGATTAATGATTGCTTTTGCTGAATCATGGGCACACTGCATTTGGAATTTACCATAATCTGTTATGCCATATTTATTTTTCAGTGTGACACTGTTTGGATACATAAAATGACGCGGTGATATCTTCTTTTCTTGATTTTTCAAAGAGGGAGGCTGTGTTTCGAGAGGAACTGTTTTTTCTTTGGGAAGAAGTGTGTTTTGCAGATTTTTTGTCTGTGGCGCTGTAAAAGAAGAGGGAGCATCCATTGTCAATATTGTTTGTTGCTCTGGTGCAAGATGTTTTTTATTTCCTATGATGTTAGTCTTATGAATATCCATCATGAATCCATGTCTATAATCTTCATAGGAGCTATGATTATACGGTTTTCTTGTGCTATCATTGTAAAACGATATTTTTTTCATTAAATCCTCTTATCATTAAATCCCCTCATGGCATGCGTATAATTCCTTTAAAACAAGCAATTCTTCTGGATTGGAAATATTCTCAAGCGAATGTTTGATTGGCTCTTGATCGCCATGGTACAGCGCTGTTGTGCGGACAAATATTTTGCGTTTTTTTGTCACAAGAGAAAAATTGAACTTTTGGTCTTCTGCTTTGGTGCGTTTCTCAATAAAGATTTGTTTTATATGCTTTTTCTCTTCTTTGAAGGGATGCATGTCATGAAAATGTATCATTATTTCAGTCATATGTTTAATGCGTTCTTCTCGCGTTAAGCTTTGCAAGTTATTCTTTTCAGCGAGCTTTTTATTTCATTTTTAAAGTCCCTCCTATATTTTTTTGCCAGAGGCAAAAAGTGTTATAAGTTCTTTCTTATGGTTGGCATAAAAACAATCCTGTCCTTTGCAAGTGTAAAGAAGATATTGTAATGAAGTTGTAGAAACTTACCGATGAAACGACGGGGGTATTTTATATTTTCCGTAACAGCAACAGAGACTTTGGTGCAATGATTTTGCGTTTATTGCACCAAAGGAACAGAGAAAATAAAGCGGTTTATCTGGTAAAAGCCATTGTTTTTTGTGTTTCAGATCTTCGTGGTCGCATGTCTGGGGACTTTTGGTCTGTTTTCTGAGAGGTTTCACTAACTTTTTGATGTATATTTTCTGATGAGCGCTCGAGTTGTTTTGGAGATTTTGGTAAGACTTGCTGTTTTTTTTCTGTTTCTCTTATGGGGTGTTCATACTGTTGTGCTTGGTGGGTTAGCACAATGTCTTCTCTTACTTTTTTGACAACGTCTGCATAATCTTTAATAGCGGTACACAAGGTGGGAAGATTTATTTCAGCTTGTTTGCGTGCCTCATTTTTTATGCCAAGCGTTTGACGACCTGCCAATGGTGCAAAAAAAGTAGGCTTGTTTGCAACTTGCAGTGAAAGCTCTTCTCCCATAGAAGGAATTTTTTGAATATCCTCGGTTTGATATTGCAAAACAAAAGGGTTGCCATAAACAGTCTTGCACCAAAATTGGATTTCTGATCGAGCATACCGAACCGCTGGATCTTTTTGAACTCTTTTAGCAATTTCCTGATTGGAGAGAGGTTCTACTTCCTTTTGAAGAGGAAGCGGATGTTGTAGGCTTTCAGCTATTTGCATGCTCTCAGTTGTTTGTTCATGGCTTCTTTGTTTTTTATGAGAAACAAGCAAATTTCTTTCTTGTGCGTATTTTACAGTATACACATAATCATTAATGGCAGAATATAAGGATGCAACACTTTTTTCAGCTTCTTTGCGCGCATGCGTTTTCACGCCAAGAACTTTTTTACCAGCAAACTTAGAAAGAGACTCCGGATGTGTTGTAACCTCCCATGATAACTTTTCTCCCAGTGTCCAGTTATTTCGAACGTCTTCCATTCGTTCTTCCAAGACAAGCCTGTCACCATAAACAATTTTGCAAAAATATCGGATTTCTTCTTTATGAGCTTCGATCAAGAGTTCTTTTTCCATTGTATTAACCAATGGCTTTCTCGTGCGCGGTGGTTTTGGTGGGGCAGGCGATGCGTAGAGATTTTCATTTTCTTGGGAAGAAGTACTGCTTGTTTGCATGCTTCTTGCACGTGGTGGTTTTGGTGGAGCAGATGAAGCGGGCGACGCGTAGAGGCTTCCGCTTTCTTGGGAGGAAGTATTGCTTGCTTGCATGCCTCTCCTGTGTCGCATTTTAGGTGGAGTAGGTGGAGCAGGTGGAGTAGGCGGTGCGTAGAGATTTGCACTTTCTTGTGATGAGGTACTGCTTGTCTGCATGCTTCTTGCACGTGGTGGTTTTGGTGGAGCAGATGGAGTAGGCGATGCGTAAAGGCCTTCACTTTCTTGGGATGAAGAGCTGTTTTTTTGCATGCCTCTCCTGTGCTGCATTTTAGGTGGAGTAGGTGGAGCAGGTGGTGCGTAAAGATTTGCACTTTCTTGTGATGAGGTACTGCTTGTCTGCATGCTTCTTGCACGTGGTGGTTTTTGTGGAGCAGATGGAGTAGGCGATGCGTAAAGGCCTTCACTTTCTTGGGATGAAGAGCTGTTTTTTTGCATGCCTCTCGTATGTGGTGGTTTTTGTAAAATAACCTTTGGATAGATGCCTGTACTTTGTTGTGCGATTGTGTCGCTTTGTTGCTTGTCTCTTGCACGCGGTGGTCTTTGTGGAGCAACGTTTAAGTTTGTTGTTCCACTGTCTTGTGGGGTTATATTGTTTTGCTGTCTGTCTTTTGCACGTGGTGGTCTTTGTGGAGCAACGTTTAAGTTTGTTGTTTCACTGTCTTGTGGGGTTATATTGTTTTGCTGCTTGTCTTTTGCGCGTGGTGGTCTTTGTGGAGAAATTGTTGTGCTTAGGGTTTCTTCCGAGGGTTTGTGGTGAAATGGTTTTTGCTCTTTGGGGGGAGTTTTGGGGGGGATAGGCTTTGCGGTAGAGTGTTCATCCTGTCCTTGAAATTTTTCCATCATGCCCGCTACAAAAGGGGAGGGTTGTCTTTTTTTCATGCATGTTTCCTTTCAAACTTTTACACTCTTTGTTTTTCAATCCCCCTTCGCTGTTCTCTCCATTTTGTGATGCTTTTTCATCATTTTTTATGGAGGACGCTAAAAATACTTTTAAAAGATTTTGTGTTCTTTATACGGATCATTATCAATATGCAGGTTTATGAATAGGTTATGTCAAATAATGGGGAAATTCTGGTAAAGCTTCTCCCTTACAATGCTTATGGCACTTGGCGCAAACTCCTTTGCGGAAATTGCGCCAAGAACAAGATGAAAAACTAAAGCTTATATCCGCTTAGCTGGCAAAAGCCATCGTTTTGGGTGCTGATACTTTGCGGGAAATGTCCTGTGTTCTTTCGTGCGTCTGTTGAGAGGTTTTTCTCGTCTCATGATGTGCGGCGGATGACAAATATTCAGGAAGTTTAGAAGACTTAGTTAAGTCTTTAGCCAGTTTAACAGAGGGATCACAGGTTTTTTGTTGTAGTTGTTGGGATTGTTGCACAAGGTTTTCTTTTAGCAAATGGACGACAGTTGCATAATTGTCAATGGTGTCAATCAGGGAAGGAAGGCCTGCTTCAGCATGTCTGCGGGCACTATTTTTAAAGCCACACATGCTTACACCAGCATAGGGATGAAAAGACTGCGGATATGCGGAAAGTTGCCATGTCAATTCCTCTGCCCTAGCAGGATTTTGGAGAATTTCTGTCATTTCGCTTGCCAAAATATTCGATTTGCTAAAAACAACATGGCACCAGTGTTTAACTTGTGCTTGATATCTTTTAACCGCTGGATTTTGTTGAACCATGGTAGAAATTTCTGCATTCTCCCTTTCAGTTTGGTCTGAACTTTGCAGGATTTGGGCTACAGCCTCACAGCCCATTGATTGTTCATAATATGTGAGGACTGCTTCTGGGGTTATCAACAAGTCTTCTTTTGCATATTGTACGGCTTCTGCGTAACCAGCAACAGCGCCACAAAGGGTAGAAAGATTTTCTTCTGCGTTTTTGCGTGCGTTGTTTTTCATGCCACAGAGATTAAGACCGGCAAGTTTAGAAAAACTCTCCGGATGTGCTGAAATTTGCCATGAGAGGCTTTCTCCCAGAGTAGGATTTTTTTGAATTGCCTCCATTTCTGCTTGTAAAAGATTTTTGTTGGCATAAACAATTTGGCACAAATTTTGGATTTTCTCTTGATATGTACGCACCAATTGGCTGTGTGGAAGAAGCTTCATGATTTGTGCTTCTGAGAGAACTTTTGTTGTTGTTTGTAAAGCTATTGTTGCGTAGAGGGGTTCCTCTTCATTTTGCTCTGTCGTGCTTCTTACAGAGTGTCTTTGCTGGTTTTCTTTTAAGGCAGGAGACGGTTTGCTTTGTGGGGCAGATTTTGGGGAGAGGATTTCTGAGGAAGTGTGGTCTGCTGCGGTTTGTTCATAGCGTTTTATGAGTTCTTGTACTGAAAGCTGTAGAGGAGGGGGTTGTTTTTTTTTCATGCATGTTTCCTTTTCATCATTGTTTGAGAAAACCTCTTTGGCGCACTCTTCACCTTTATCGTTTGAAACTTTTATACAAAGGATCAATTTGAAGGGGATATCAATTTGAAGGGCTTCCAAAGACTTGCGCTATTCGTCACCATCGTAATAGATGTTTGTGTCTTTTATAGAGTTTTTTTGTGAAATTTTATCAGTAAGTTATATAAAATTACGGAATTTTTTTGAGATAACTTTTTTGTTACATTTTATAACAATTCTTGGCGCAATCGCTTTATTTCGATTGCGCCAAGAGATAAGATAAAAAAGTGATAAAATAACAAGAGATCACATAACAGGAAAGATTTTATGTGTTGTTATCGTGCACACTTACATTGCATAAGCTGCTGGTCCTCCTTTTGAGGGAGATTTGCGTTGTTGCGCTTGCTGTTGAGTGCTCTGTTCTCTTCCTCTTTCGTGATGTTGTTGATGATGATGGTGGTGATGATGGTGGTGGTGGTGATGTTCTGGACTGTCTGGCCCTCTTTCAGAAGTGTGTTTTTGTGCGAGGTCACGTACAAGACACAGGTGTACTTTTTGTGCTATCTTCACATGCTTTTCAAAAGCGTCACAAAGGGAAAGAAATCCATTTTCTGCTTCTTTGCGGGCATGGCTTTTTACGCCAAGCACTTTTGTTCCCGCAAGCTTAGCAGATCCTTCAGGATTTTCTAAAAGGTCTCGTAAGATATTGTCTCCTTTGTTAGGACTTTGAAGAAGCGTAGAAAGCTGGGCATTCAGGGCATACGGGGTACCATAAACAGTTTTGCACAACAGATGTATTTCTTCTAGACTAGATTGGAAATCGGGGTTTTGTGCAAGCCCTGAAACCAGTAGATCTTGCGTAGTTTTAGGAGGTGACGGTTCTCTTCCTTTTCGGGGGTGAGAACTCGCTCCACCACTTCCTGTGCTAACTGTTGCATAGACAGATTCTTCTGGTTTTTTTGGTCTTTGGAGGTGTTGGCCACCACCTGCGCCAAAGCTAACATCTGAGTAGACAGATTCTACGGGTTGCGCTGGTTTTCGGGATTGCTGTCCACGACCTGTGTCAAAGTCAAGATCTGCGTAGACAATTTCTTCTGGTATTTTTTCCCCGCCCCTTGTAGTAAAGTCAAGATCTGCGTAGGTAACTTCTTTTTGCTCCACTGGTTGTTGCTGCTGTCCTCTGCCTGGTCTATTAACCTGAGCGTAGAGCCCTTCAGGGTTAAATTGTGGAGAATGGGAGGGTTGATGTTTTTTCATGCATGTTTCCTTTCAAAATTTAGAAAACCTCTTTGGTGCATGCTCCACCTTTATACTTCGATAGCTTTTATACAAAGATAAGGTGTTCATTTGAATGAGCTCCAAAGATTATGCGCTATTCTTCTCCATCGTATTTGATGTTTGTGTCTTTAATAGAGTTTTTTTGTGAAATTGTATCAATAACTTATATAAAATTACTGAATTCTTTGATGAAACTTTTTTGTCATATTTCATAACAATTCTTGGCGCAATCGCTTTATTCCGATTGCGCCAAGAGATAAGATAAAAAAAGTGATAAAATAACAAATGATCATATAACAGGAAAGATTTTATGTGTTTTTATAGTGCGCATTTACATCGCAAAAGCCATTCCTTTTGGGGAAGGCGTTCTGCTGCGTTGTTGTTCTTGCTGTTGAGCGCTCTGTTCTCTTCCTCTTTCGTTATGGTGGTGGCGATGGTGGTGGTGAGGTTTTTGTTCTTGTCTTTCTGGACTTTTCTGTCCCCTCTCAACGTCTTTTGTTAGAGCTTTGTGTAGCTTTTGTGCAGTATGCACATGCCTTTCAAGAGCATCACAAAGAGGTTTAAAATCATCTTCCGCGCCTTTGCGGGCGGGGCTTTTTATGCCAAACGCTTTTTGACCGGCAAGCTTACCAGGGTGTTCAGGATTTTCTAAAAGCTTTTGTAAGATCTCTTCTCCTTTCTGAGGATTTTCAAGAATCTTAGCAAGATCGCCATTCAAAGCATGTCGGCTACCATAAACAACTTGACACCGCTCTTGGATCTCAAATACACCATATTGGAAATCTGGGTTTTGTGCAAGCTTTGAAGTCACTAGATCTTGCGTGGTTCTGGGGGGAGGCGTTCTTCTTCCTGTCTCCACTCCCTGGTAGATGGTATTTTCTTGATAGTCAGCGTCTGGTCCACCATTTCCCATACCAAGCTCTGCATAGACAGTTTCTATGGTTTTTTGGGGGCCTCGCCCATCATCTTGATCAAATTTAAGCTCTGCATAGATATGCTCTGATCTTGGGCGTGGGTGATGCCGCCCACTATTGCCGTCATAGAGGGGATTTTCTAGGCGGTAAGGATCTGGCTTCCCTTCTAGCTCCTTTAGATCAGTCACTTTATAGGGGTCTACTAATGGCGTGGGTTTTGGTCCACCACGCGGTACCGCATAGGCAGCCTCTAGGTTTAATGGTTTTTGGGGGGCATAGGGATTAGTTTCTGGTTGTGAGCGTGAACGCTGCTCTCTACCCGGTTGCTTAACCTGAGCGTAGAGGACTTCTTCTGGTACTGATTTTGAACGTTGATCCTTTTTCGATTTATTAACCTGAGCGTAGAGCCCTTCAGGGTTAAATTGTGGAGAATGGGAGGGTTGATGTTTTTTCATGCATGTTTCCTTTCAAAATTTAGAAAACCTCTTTGGTGCATGCTCCACCTTTATACTTCGATAGCTTTTATACAAAGATAAGGTGTTCATTTGAATGAGCTCCAAAGATTATGCGCTATTCTCCTCCAGAGTAATTGATGTTTGTGTCTTTTATAGAGTTTTTTTGTGAAATTTTATCAATAAGTTATATAAAATTACGGGGGCTCTTTTTAGACAACTTTTTTGTAACATCCCAGAACACTTCTTGGCGCAATGGAGAGAAAATGATATGCGCCAAGAGAGGATTAAGGAAAACAAAATGACAGCCCATGTTCAACTGGTCAGAGCCAATGATGAGGAACGACTGACTTTGAGAGATCGCACTTGGCACTGTGCTTCTTTGGTGTGTTTCATGACTTTAGTAATTTCTTTTGCTTTACTTTCTGAGGTACCAAGCAGGCAAGCAAGTCTTGTACAATCCTTTTGTTGTATGGCTTGACGCTCCTCTGATGATAAACGCATGTGTAATTGGCGCGAAAAAACATGGAGTTGTTGTTGGAGTGCGGCAGAATGCGATAAGACTTCTCTTTGTTGTTCGAGGGGTAACGCAAAAAGGTTTTGTAAGTCTCTCGTAGGTTTTTCGACAGGTTGGTTCAAACGACTTTGTTCTCTTGTATGCTGTTCTAGAACTTCCTCTTTTGTTTGCTGTGCCATTGTAGAATAATTTCTAAATGCTTCACTCAAATTTGAAAGTTTTTCTTCAGCCTGTCTGCGAGAGGGGCTTTTTATACCAAGCATTTTTCTTCCTGCAAGCTTACAAATGGATTTTGGATTTTGTGTTATTTGGTCCGCAATCTGTTCGCCCAAGCTTGGATCTGTTGCTATCATATCCAGCTCTCTATTTAAGACTCTTGGGTTTCTATAAACAGCCTTTACTAAACTCTCGACTTCTTTTCGACCTGCTTCGACAAAAGGATTATTTGCAACCCTTGCAAACAACGCATCATTCGTGAGTGGTGCTAAGGTTTCTTTTGGGATCAGAGTTTCTCTTAAGTTTTGAACGTTGGTTTTTTCAAAACAGATTTGGGCGCCATTTTGTAATGTTTTTACTTGCTCTGGTGTTAGATCATCTTTGTGGCCGATGACGAAAACACCATTCACTTCCATGACAAAACCTTCTGCGGAATGACCTCTATAGGTGCCTTCATAGGTCACACCTTCTTTTGCTGCGACAACAACACGATTATTGATTTCAGGGAGTCCAGAATTTCTCATTTGGGAGATGAATTCTTTTAAAAGAAGTGCTTTTTGTGGATGGGTGATATCTTCAAAAAGTTCTCTCATCGCTTGTGGATTGTTATGTTGCATTGCTTCAACACAGGCAGTAGTCATGCGTTGTTGCGTCACAACAGAAAAGTCAATCTTATGGCCTGCTACTTGTCCAAGCTTTTCCATAAACATACGACTGACACGTCCATTGCCTTTTCTGAAAGGATGCGCGTGATTGAGGATCATAAAAACTTCAGCGGCTTCTTCAGAAAATTGTTGGCGTGATAAACCGCGTAAATTGTTTTTTGCGCTAAGCCTTTTCTCTAATTGTTTCAGTTCTTTTTGAATCTGTGAACCGATAGCAAAGGGTCTTTCATAACCTTTTGGTCGCATAGCGGGCATACGAGCAGTGGATCCATCTGCAAAGGTAAAGGAAGTATCGCGGGTTTGTCCGGCCCATTCAAAAGTTTTGTAGAAAAGGCTCCAGTGGATTAATTTCAGATAGGATGCATCAAATTTTCGTGGGGGTGATTCAAGGCGAAAATTTACAGCTGCTTTGGCTACATCATGGGCACAGCGCGCATACAGTCTTTGTGGATCCATGATACCATATTTATTTTTTAGTGCTTTGCCATTTTTATACAGGTAATTTTGCTCCAACATCTTTTTTATTCCTTAAGTAAGGGGGTGGGTGGTGGATGAGCGTGCTAAACGCTACGTGGATAAATTCCCCCTTCGCGTATTCTTTTGAGATTCCAAGCCTTTTGGAGAAGAGGTTTAATCCCTCAACTCTAAAGCGCCGTATCGGTGCTGCTGGTTGTATCAACGGTTTTATGGTTTTTTTGTCATTCTTTTGGCAGAAGAATTGACAGTTTGTTCGCATTGTTTGCACACACGTTGCTTTTTTCATGTGCGTGTGGAGAGTTTCTTTGATATCTCTTTTCTTGTTGTTTATTTTTTTCAGCAAGAACATTTCCCTCAAAGCTGCTTTCTTCAAAAACTCTTTGAGAGGGGGTTGAAGAAGAGATAGGGTGGACGTGATCGTCATTGGGTGTTTGGGGGACTTTTCATAATGAACGCTGTCATAATGTATGTTGGTGTTGGTGGTCACACGCACAAAAGCAGTGATCAAGAATTCTGCTTCATCATTGTTTTTTTGTTGGACCATACAGAAATTCCTTTTTAAGGGGCTTTTCGGAGATATCTGTTTTTTTCTCTTATACTGTTGTTGTGTCCCTGAGATGCATGACCAGAGGGTGTTTTTCAGTTTTTCTTTGCTTGTGGGGCAAAACGGTTTTTTTCAGCAGCTGCTAACATTTCTTTTCTTCTAAAATAGATCGCTCGGCCACATCGTAAAGGGGGATGTCCTTGCATAAGAATAATTTGTTCGTCTTGACGCATCTCTTGGATGATTTCATGTGGTAAAATGAGTGCTCTTTGTTGATAATTGATGTTGTAAGAGCTCTTTCCCAAAGATAAACCTCTCGATTTGCTTGTTCCGGCTACTTCAACAGTCATTTGACCACAGCGCTCTGAAATGTCTTTGGCTGTTTGGAGGTCTTTAATGGCGGCATAACTCACAAAGGAGCAGCTTTCAAACCATGAGCGCGCTCCTGCTTCTCCAAAGTGATTGACTAACTGACCAGTGGATTGATAAAAAAGCATGAGGGATGTGCCATATTTACGACCACGATCGCGTGCTTCTTCTAAAATGTTCATATAACCAAGAAGATCGACTTCATCCAAGACAAACAAAACACGCTTTTTGTAGTTTCCATCAGCTGTAATCATTGCATTTAAAAAGGCACCAATAATTACCCGCCCAATTGCTGGATAACTGTTTAAAATGCTTGCAGGGAGATTGAGAAAAATATCGGTATTGCCGTTTGTAATATCTGAGGATGCAAAATCATCTCCACAGACCAGATTAGCGTAGTTTGACAAAGAAAGCCATTGGGTATCCTTTGAGGCAGTTGTATAGACCCCTGAAAAGGTTTGTTCTGCCATTTCTGTGAAAATACCAACCATTTCACGAATAAAAGGAGAAGGGGTTGTTTCTTGAATCATTCGTAATTGATTGACAACCGCCGTTTCTGACTGTGATAAAATGCCACGTAATGTTTTTAAATTGCGTTCACTGTCTTCATATTCATCAGAAAATATAACATGTGCAAGAAGAGCAGTTAAAAGATTATGGGCTTGTGTCGAAAAATATTCTGCCGAAGAATTCTCTGATTTTTTATCCGTAAGAAGCAATTTGGAAAAACCCACAATATTGGCTTCACGTTGAGTACGCGGTACGCTGTCGTCTAAAAGCCAATCGAGCACATTAAAATTTTTTGTTAAGATGGAATTGGGATCAAGAACAATAACATTTCTGTTGCCCATCTTTTTTCGTGCAAATCTGACGATTGGGGCAACTTCGGTTGATGGGTCAAGACACACAATGGAACCTGGATACGTTAAACATGTTGGAATTACTGTACTTGTGGTTTTATATCCACCAGAACCAGCGAAAAAGATCATGTGTGTTGAACCAAAATCAAGATTAAAAGTGAGCAAAGGCACTTTTCCCCCTTTCCCCCATGTTGTTTTATCGCCAGGAGCAAAAGGAATTTTGCACACACTATCTTGATCAACGCGGTATCTCTCGCCAACAACAATTTGGCCATTGGCAGGAAAAATTTTGCCTGCATCTCTTAAATGCATCCATGAGGCATCTCCAAAAACGCCTTTTTTTGCACGCTTGATCTTGCTTGTGCGTGGAGAGAAAGTCATGATTTGAATGGCTAACAGAGCAACGCCGCAAATAATGCCAAAGACAACCATGGGATCCATGAATCTGAGGGCATAACTCCAAGTTATCCCTTGTTGACCAACATAGGGACTTAAGCGTTTTATTTCACTCCAAATGTAAGAAAAAGCAACGATTCCAAAAAAGACAGCTGAGACCAGCGTGATTGCTTTGCGCAGATGCAGTTTTTGCGATAAGTTATAAAATAATGAAACGGCAGCAATGAGCACGAGCATTAATAAGGGTTCTGAGCGAAGATACCAATAGACTTGATTGTCCTTCAGACCATTGATGATAAATAACAAAAAATGAGGAACAAGGAATAGCGTTAAAGCCCCTAAAGCGATTGGGGCTAAAATAAGTACAAGCTGCATTTTGGTATATTTCATTGGTGTCTTATCCAGTCTTTATCGAGATATAATGTAAAATTACGGGGTATGCCGGAAAGGATCGTTTCAAAATCAGTGGATGGACGTTCATTAACTTTCTTTTTTCAGGAGCTGGGAGAATGTCAGAACATCTCCTAGCTATGGGGGTTCGAATGAAGGAAACAGGGTTCAAACGGTTTAGCTCGCCATAGCAAGCGCTTTTGAGCGATATGTCGTGCGTGTTTGCACTTGTTGGTGTGCTTCTCTGGCTTGCTTGGCGATTGTTGTAATGTCCTGCGCTTTACGTTCTGAGACACCAAGGCTTTTCGCGAGTGTCTCATGATTACCATTCTTAATGGCTTTATGCTCGGCTGATGAGAGACGGTCCTTGATATTTTTTAAAAGAGTACTGAGCTCTTTTTGAAGGGAAGGATTGTTTTCTAACATGTCTTTCTGCACTTCTTTTGGTAAGGTGAGAAGATCTTGCAAACCTTTACTTGGCATTGTTACTTTTTGTCCGCGACGGTTTTGTTCTGTTTGATGCTCTTGTGTAATTTCCTTTTCGGCATGTCTTACAGCATCGGCAAAATTTGCAACGGCACAACAGAGTGTTTCAATATGCTCTTCAGCATTTGCGCGCGCTGAAGTTTTGAAGCAAAGGAGGTCAAGACCTACAAGATTAGCAACAGAACTAGGAGATCTGTCAATCTGATCCGAAAGCTGTTGCCCAAGTTCTGGACTTTGAATAATCTCCACCATCTTTCCTTCTAATGTTTTTGAATTGCCATAAATAGTTTTTGATAAACATTGGATTTGTTTTCGGCATGTGTGGACACGGGCATCTTCTGCAATCTTTGCAGAAAGTTCACTTTTGGTTAAAGGGGCCAATGTCTCTTCTGGGATGAGAATTTTTTCAAGGTCTTGCGTCGTTGGGACTGTAAAGGAGAACATCTCACCGGATTGTAATGTTTTCAGTTGTTCTGGTGTGAGGTGCTCTTTGTTGCCGATAATGAAGGCTCCTTGTACATCGATCAGAAAGCTTTTTAAACTTATGTCTTTGTAGATGCCCGTATAGGTTACGCCTTCTATTGCCGTCATAACAATATGGTCGTTAATGTCATCGCCTGTGGTGTTTGTCATGTTGTCCATGAATTCTTTTAAAACACTTATTTTTTCTGGATGAGAGATATCTTCAAAGAGGCAATGCATGGGTTTTAAATTACCATTTTGCATCGCCGCAATACTGGCTGTCATTATGCGTTCTCTTGTCACAACTGAGAAGTCAAGCGAATGGCCTGCTGCTTGCCCAAGTTTTTCAAAAAATATTTGCAATACCTGTTCATTGCCCTCTCTGAAAGGATGTATTTTCTCGAGAGAGACAAACAGTTTTACTACTTCATGGGTAAATTCTTCACGTGTTAAGTCTTGTAAATTGTTCTTTGATTCAAGTGTTTTATCTAGTTCTTCTAAGTCTTTTTGGATTTTGTCACCGCTAGAAAAAACAATGTCGAAGCCTGTTTGTCTGACCTTTGGCATGGTGGCAGTGGTGCCATCTGCAAATGTAAAGGCTTCATCACGGGTATGACCAGCCCATTCAAACATATTTTCAAACAAGCATTTGTGAAGATGTTTTAGATAGGAGCTATTCAAGCATTCTGGGAGAGGAGTTTGGCGCAAATGAGCCATTGCGTTTGCTGTCTCATGCTTAAATTTCGCATTAAATTCATCAGGGTCCGTTATTTCATATTTATTTTTTAGCGTATTGCTATTGGGATAGAGATAACAATAGGGTGATGGGATAGTGGATTGTGCAGCTGTTTCTTTTTTTTGCGGCATTGTTATCTCCTTAATATTGTAAGCGTTGTCTCTAAGAGCGTTAAATTTTTCGAATGAAATATCGCTCCTTGCGGCTTTCTCTAAGATTTCCAGCGTTTTAAAAGAAGTCTGTCTCCTTTTCTCACGAGGGAGAGAGCGTTAAAACATCTTTCAGCTTATGGGTGTTCACATGAAAGAGGCAGAATCTCATCGTTTTTGGCTGAGTTTTTAGCTGGCCATAGCAAGCACATTTGAACGATTGAGTGTGCGGCTGCAGGCTTGCTTATGTGTTTCTTTGGCTTTTTGAACAGTGTTGGTAATTTCTTGTGCTTTTTGTTCTGAGACACCAAGGCTTTGAGCGAGAGCTTCATGATCATTTCTTTTGATCGCACTCGACTCGTTTGATGAGAGACGACACTCTATACTGCATATAAAAGCGCGGAGTTCTCTGTATAATGAAGGAGATTGAGATAAAGCTTCTTGTTGTTTTTCTGGTGATAAACAAAAGAGATTTTGCAAGTTTTGACTGGGCTTCTCTACCGCTCTTCCGCAGCGTTCTTGTTCGATTTGATGTTCTTGGGTGGTGGCAAAACGCGTCTGTGTTACTGCCTCCGCATAATTAACAATTGCGCCACAGAGCAGATTAATATGACTTTCAGCATTTGTACGCGCTACAGTTTTGTAGAAAAGGAGGTTAAAACCTCTAAGAGGAGCAACAGAGTGAGGCGTGTCTTGAATTTGGCCAGCAAACCGTTGGCCTAAGTCTGGATTTCTAAAAATTTCTTCCATCTTTTCGTTTAATGCTTTTGAGCTACCATAAATAATTTTTGACAAATGTTGAACTTGGTCTCGCGCTGTTTGGACACGGGCACCTCCGGCAACTCTTTCGGCAAATTCACTTGATGTGAGAGGTGCGAGCGTTTCTTTGGGAATGAGTGTGTTTTCAAACTCTTGCGTCGTTAGGGCTGTAAAGGTAATGATATCCCCAGGTTTTAATGATTTTTTTTGTTCTGGCGTGAGATGCTCATTGTTACCAATGATGTAAATCCCTTGTGTATTGAGCATAAAGCCACCAAAATTGCCACCTTCATAGGTTCCTAAGTACGTTACGCCTTCTTGTGCAACCATAACAAGACGATCATGAACATTGTGCCCAAGTTCTTCCATGTTGTTCATGAATTTCTCTAAAAGAAGCATTTTTTCTGGATTGGAGATATCTTCAAAAAGATCTTCCATCCGTTGTGGATTGCCATGTTGTGCTGCTTCGCTATAGGCCGCCATCATGCGTGTTTTTGTTGCAAGCGAAAAATCAAGTTTGTGTCCTGCTGCTTGGGCGAGCTTTTCAAAAAAGAGTTCTTCTGTGTATTCATTGCCATCTATGAAGGGATGTATATTTTTGAGAAAAACAAACAGCTCTACGGCTTGAGAGATAAATTCTTGGCGCGTTAAGCATCGCAAATAGCCTTTTTCAGCAAGCGTTTCCTCAAATCTTTGTAAGCTTTCGAGGATTTCCTCACCGCTTACAAAAGCATCACCCCTTTCCGCGTGGTGCATTTCTGGCATGGCGCCAGTGGTACCATCTTCAAATGTGAAAGGGCTACTACGGAGCTGTCCCGCCCATTCAAATGTGTGTCTAAACAATTGCTGATGGAGATGGCATAGATAAGCACAATCAAAATATTCTGGTAGTGATTCTTCACGCAGCGCCTTTATCGCCGCTTCTCTATCAGAGGAACATTTTTCCAGAAAGCGTTGTAAATCTGTTTCTCCATATTTGTTTTTGAGTATTTGGGTACCAGGATAGATATAATGATGGGGAGAAGGGGTTCCTCTTGTTTTTGACTTTGCTTTTGGCATATCATTACCTCCTTATAAGAGAGTGTTGTCCATAAGAGTGTTAAATTCCTCCAATGAAATATTCCCCTTGGCGTATCTTTCTAAAATTTCCAGTGTTTTGGGATGAAGTGTTAATCCTTCAATTTCATGGCTGTTGATGGCGGCATCAACAGCTTCGCGGCGTTTTTTTAATTCTTCCGCTGTGTGAGATGAAAGATTTTTTGTTCTCTTTGTTTTCATTTATTTTCCCTTTAGCGTTTTTCAACAGTTGCTTTAAAAGTTTTTTACAGCAGATGTTTTCTTCCTCGCGTTACCCTCCAAAGATGTTTCGTTGTTTGAACGGATCATAATAGATTTCTGTGACCTTAAATTTTCCTTCAACCCGTTTACATTGGATGATGATATCAATCATTGAGATTAACAGGCCTCGAATATCATCCCGCTCTAAATCACTTCCGCCTTCACTTTCTTTGACCAAAAGGGTCATTTGTTCAAAGGCAGCAAGTGCTGTTGAGGCATGAACTGTTGTAATCGAACCTGGATGGCCTGAATTCACATTGCGGATATAATAAAAGGCTGTCCCATCTCTAAGCTCTTGTAAAAGAATGCGGTCAGGACGCATGCGCAGAGAAGATTCAAGCAATTCTTTGGGGCCAATAGAGGCTAAACCTTGCCCGTCTTTGGAATAGATCATAGAAACATGGTTGGGTTGTGGTACAATCAGTTCTTGTGTATCTTCAATGGTGATAATACGCTCATTATGAGGAATTTTGGCAATGAGTGCCTTTGATAATGTTGTCTTCCCCGAACCGGTTTTTCCCGCAATCAAAATATTTTTTTGGTATTTTACCGCCTGATTTAAAAAGGAGACGAAGTCCTTATTGCAGTAAGCGGTTATTAAGTCATGTTCAACGCTTTTGAGTTCATGAAAACGCGATTTATAATCACTTAAAGATGTGAATGACACCTGTTCACATACAGAAAAAAGCCCCTTTTCTGCGAGATCTTCGAGGGAAAAATTGCGTGATGATGGTTTGCGAATTGTCATACTGATTGTGTCTTTTTCTACCGCTGGAGGAATGACAATTTGAATACGCTCATTCTCTGGTAGAGTAGCGGATAAGATTGGATTTTTATCCGATATATTTTGCTTAGAATAGGAAGCAACAACTTTAGCAATCCCCATAAGCTCATCAAATGAAAGGGCTGGAGCTTCTATTGTTTTCCAACCCTCAATTCCTTCAGTCATCACTTGATAGGGACGATTGATGACAATTTCAAAAAGACTTTCATCCTTCAAAAAAGGGCGGATGGGTTCAAGTTTTGTTAAAACAATTGCTACGGTTTCATCGTTCAATTGGTGTGCGTTTTGGTTCATTTCAACGTCACCGTAGGGTTTTTATAAAAGTTTCTTGAAAGGGCGCGATGGACAATCTGTTTTTTGTTTTCAATGACTTTCAATTTATAAACACTGGAAAAATCTAAATCACGGGCAACAAAAACATTCACCATTTCCCCTTGATTTTTGGTCAAGGTGGGAGGAATATTGGCGTAGTTTTCTGTGATAATATTGGCAATATTTTTTCCTGAAGAGACTGTTTCAGAATCTTTCTTCTCTTCTTGGCCTTGTAATAAGCGGTTTCTTGCATAGTTTGTTCCATCTTTGACAATCGATACAAGAAGCGCAGATCCAATGCGTTCCAACCAATGATTGTCAATATCTCCATCCATACCAGAACGCCCTAAGGAATCTGTAGCCGGTGAAGCTAATGCGATAATGACACCACTTGGTGTTTTGGCTCTATTCCAGAGCACAAAGAGGCGATTTTGCCCTTTTTTCAAACCGGCGCGATATTCACCAACAATCTGTGTGCCTTTATCAAGAAGAACAACGCGGCCATTGTCTGACAAGATATCTCTAGAGATAATACAACTGGTAAATCCTTGTTGGTCACTGCTGATTGCCGTTTCTAAAATACAGGGAATGGAAGCACCCATTGCGATGATGTAGTTGCGATTGCCAAGTGTTGAGGCGCGAATACCCGCAAGGGTTGTTGGCTTGAGAAGATTGTTAAAGTGTTGTGCTGTTTCATCAGGCTTGTTTTCAAGTTGATTCAACAACAAGTCATTATTTGTTAGGGCTTTGTCTTGCTGTGTATTCGCATAAGCTAACACAGGAGCACGTTGTGCCGCTTCTAGAAGTTTATCATCGGATGCTACTTGATTTATTGTCGGCGTTGGTAGTTCAACCTTTGGCAATGGAGTATCATTTGGGCTGGTTGGTTGAAGAGGTAGAGGCTTTGGTTCTGCTGGGCGAAAAAGTTCTGTTTGCTTAATAACCCCTTCTTTGGGACCTTCAACAGGTTGCTTTTTGTCTGTGGCAAGCGTTGAATAGGCTAAATAAAGACAGACACTGAAAAGAATAACAAGAGTTACTGCCTTGCCTATATTGCTATGTTGGTTTTTACCTCGAGCGTCTTTTATTGTATCGCGATCATTGATGCCTTTTTCATCCATTGCGTCATTCATGGCTGTTTCCTATGTGCACTTTACGTTGTACAGATGGTGATGTTGTCCCAGTTTCAGGGTTGATCCCTTCCGGCACGAACCTTGTATTGAAGATACAAAGTACGTCATTGCCACGGCGCAGAGTAAATTGCGCAGCTGTCGCATGAACAATGACTTTGTTGCCTTTAATCGATTTTGGAACGAGAGATTCTTGTCCATCACGCGATACAAGATAAATGGCAGGAATTTCGCTATTTCCCAAAAATGTGAAAGTTGTTGTTTTTCCGTTGTCATAGACAGAGCTTGGTTCAATGAGGTGGGAACCTTGTGCTTCATAAGCCCAATTGCGCGGTCCAAAATCTTCATGGGTATTTAAAACATCATTGACAAAATCTTCCTCGCGCTGTTCGGCTTTTGCTGCTTCGGCTAGTTTTTTACGCAAGGCTTCATCTTCTGGATAGCGAAACTTTACTAGGAAATAAGTATCATTTCCCGCTGAAACATCGCCTTCACGCACTTGGAGTTCAAACTGATAAGAACGTTTTGTTCCGTCTTGGCGGCTTGTGACAATTTGTAAATTGGTGACGGGTTGCACTTCGCGCGGTTTTAGAAAAACAAAGTGACCAGCTGGTGCAACTTGCCAAGCAACGGAATTGCCAATTCCCACATAGGTCACTTCTTCATCATCGGCAAATTCAAGTTGGACCGAAGAACGAATAGAACCAATGATTTGTGTGACATTGTATGGATCATAATTGACAAATCGAATGCGATTGTCTTTGCGCGCACTCACGGGTGCTGTCTCCGCAAATAAGGAGGCTGTATAGCAGTTTATTGCGATGGCGAAAGCTAAAAAGATTATTTTTGGAAATTGGCTCATTGTATCACCTCTGGATCGGTTCTATATTCCGATACTTGAAAGCCAAGGGGATTGATTAAGCGATCTGTCGTGGAAATCTGCGCATTAATGTACGAAAAGTTTAAGATCGAAACCCAATGGGAAATATTTTCTTTACCATTCAGTTCTCTAAGCGTTTTGTAGTAACGCACTTGAATAAGATCTTTGCTTAAAAAGGAAATTGATTTGATTGTGACCGTAACAATCATATTTTGGTAGATGTTTTGTGGACTTTCTGGATTGTTTCCCGCATACCATGTTGCAAAACGGTTTTGTTCTGCTGGGGAAGATAAAAGAGAGACTAGGCTGAAATTGTTTTCTGCTTCGGATGCTTGGAATCCTTCGCGTGCACGGACATATTTAGCTGCAAAATAACGTGTTATTGCTTCGTCATAGTTGTTGGGAGAGTCTTTTAGTGCACTTACCGTATCAACAATGCCTGTTGAATTATCAACACGAATAACAAAAGGTTCTACAGTTTTTAAGGGTGTTAATGCTGCTACAGCCAAAGCTAAGGCGATCGTCATTAATCCAAAAAGCACTGTGAGAGCTATGGCAATTTTCATCCGCACCCGCATACCATGCATGCGATCAATATCAAATGAGCGTGCTTCTTTTATATATTCTTTGAGTGCTTCATTGTTCACGCGCAACCTCCACAGTTTGATCAAAGAGCGGTTCATGTTTTATGGGATTAAATGAAGCTGTATTCGGTGTGATATCCGCTGTTGCTTTTTCACTTTCCAAGGTATTAAGGATGATAGGTGTGGTAACAGACTTGACGATTTTTTCTTGCTGTGTGCTTTTATTGTCCCAATCCCACTTATCTCTATTTAAAGCGCGGGTGTGTTTCCCATTACAGCGTGGAGGTTTTTTAGGACCACTCAGAGAAGCACAGCCGCTAAGGGCAATGGTTAAGATTAGAAAAAAAGTTATTTTTCGTTTCATTTCTTAAACTCGTAAATATTTGGCAAGACAACGCATGGACGCTCTGACGCTCTTACTCTGAACATTCTCACAAAAGCATGCGCTGAAAAGTTTTTGTTGGTTTTGTGCAACTAAGGTTAGAGTTTTTACGCAATATGCGTGGCGTGCGCGCGCTTCGATACGCGCGCAAGGTAAAAATAAAATTTTTTGTTCTTTTTAAAAAGTGTCTCACGTTAAAATCGACCACGGCCTTGAACTCCCGTTCTTGCGGTTTTGGCTGCTGCACTTGCTACATTTGCTGCACCAGAGAGTTTTGAAGCAGCACTTTTAGCAGCATTCCCACCAGCTTTCGCTCCACCGGAAAGCATTGTGATAATCTGACCACCTGACGACATCCCAGCGTTAAAGTATGGGCCTCCAGAAGCAAGTGCAGAGGCAATACCAGGAAGTGCGCGGAAGAGAATGGCACCTATTATCGAGATGACAACGACAGGGGGAAAAAGAATATAGATGGAAGCATAGGATCCACTGAGAACGTGCACAATAATTTTGCACATAATCGTTCCCAACATGATCACCAGAACTTGCAAAATGGTAAAATTAACGAGCGTTGTAATCCATGCATCGGTAAATTTTCGGGTTGCATTGAATAAATACAAACTAATAAAGAGTGGCCCGAGACCTATAATCATCACAAGTGCAACTTTTGCAAACATTTGGACAATGAAACCGCCTATACAAAAGACAATAACAGCGCAAATCATTAAAAAGCCAAGAATGCCAACCAAAATTTTCTCGAGGAACCACGCTTTAGCTAAGACTTCTTGATAACGAGAAGCTGCTTGTAACAAAATATAATCAAAGACATTAGAGCCAGTCTTATTGTCGTTGAATGCATTGCCAATGGCGTTTGCTAAATTATCGAAAAAAATATCTTTAACATAGATATTAAATGTATTTGCATTCGTTGCCATTGTCGTTACAATGACAATTTTAACCACATTGTTGAGAAGACTATGCGTGGAAAGGGCAACACGACCCGTCATGACATTATAGCCATAGAGAAAGATGAAAATGATCGAGGCAAGATTCAGCGGTGCTGAAATAGCAGCAGACAAATTATCCACGGTCATGTCCATTGCCTGGTTGAGTGGTTTTAAAATATATCCAGAAACACTTTCAAAGGGGGCAGAACTAAAATCAGTCATTAAGCGTTCCAAGTAATGATGGGACATTAGATTTCCCAAGTTGTTCTTTTAATTTTTTTGCAATTTCTTCGTGCTCCTTTTTTATCTGTTCTTCACGGACTTCGTCTTGTGTTTTGCTATCTTTTGCTTGAATCATGTTCAAGGATTGGAGTTTTAAAGAGTCCGCTTGAAGTTGTGCCTGAAGCATAGTTAATTCTATTTGAAGAGTTTGCAATTTTTCTGGATCAGGTTTTTCTTTTTCTTTTTCTTGTGTAAGTTTATTATTTATTTCCTGAATTTTTTTTGTAGTTTTCGTTGCATGATCAAGAATAGTTCCGGCTGTTTCTGATCTGACAGTGTTTAATTTTTGTGTGCTCTCTAATGCTTGTTTATAATATTCATCAGCATCTACAGTATCTACAGCATCTACAGTTTCTGCCATTGCATGAGAGATAAAAGACAAAGATAACAATGTGACGAGGCTATATTTTTTCATTGATTTTCTCTCCTTTGATAAAAGATGGGCAGCCACGTATCGGGGTCTGTTCCATATTCGTTGATAATTTGGTTCATGAGTTCAATATTCTTGGTGGTGCCGCTTAAGACGGCGATCTCATCGTCCATTCCACGTAAGTTAAGTTCTGTAACAACAGAATTTTGTCCTTGTTTGATAAGAAAACGACGGGATTCTCTGCTTAATTCCGATTGTATCAGTTCAAATTCTCGTTCAGTTAGTTTGAAATCTTCAACATAATCGTTGTAATTTGCTTTTTGATTTGGAAAAAATATTTGGGTAGGGCATTGCTCAATAATCGTATGTGCGATTGTTGAGTTTAAAGCATCTTTCGGACTTTGTGTTGCGAACAGCATCATGCCATTTTGTTTCCGGATTGTTTTGAGACGGTCTTGCGCAAACGCTTTGAATGAATCGTCTTCCAACGCTTTCCAGAATTCATCAATGACAATAATAATGCGCCGTCCATCAATCAGATCAAGAATGCGGTGAAAAAGATACATCATCAAGGGACGCCGAATTTCTTCATTGTCTAAGAAATCGGTCATGTCATAACCAATAAATTGTGCGTCTAAATTAAGATCATCTTGATCATTATCAAAAACCCAGCCTAAGGCATTGCCTTTAATCCAAGGTTGTAGGCGTATGGCAATCCCCTCTTTTGATGTGTTATCAAAAAACAGTTGAAGAGCGCCAAGAGAGCGTTGTGCAAGGGGCAAACTTTCTAAGGAATCAATGGCTTTGGCAATATCTTGTCGCTCTTGTTCTGTCACACTTTGCCCTTCAGTTGTAACAAGCTTCAAGACCCAATTACGAAGAAAGACTTTATTTTTTTCAGTGTATTCCATGCCTTTTAAAGGAGAAATGCCAGTAGGGGATCCATTTTTTAAAGGTTTATATTTTCCACCTCCAGCCCGCACAAAAATCTCTGCGCCCTGATCTTTGTCGAAAAAGACCATGGTGGGATTGTGTTTTTGTAATTGGGCGAGAAGAAAATTAACAATGACCGTTTTACCAGATCCCGATGGACCACAAACGAAGGTGTTGCCAAGGTCACCATAATGAAAATTAAAATAATAGGGGGAACTGGCTTGCGTTTTTAACAATGCGACAGCAGATCCCCAAACATTGCCTTCACGTTTACCAATCGGAAAGGAATGGAAGGGCGATAAAGCTGCAAAATTTCTACTGGTAATGGCTCCAGAACGTGCACGATAGCTAAAATTTCCGGGCAATTGTGCCCACCATGCCGCTTCCAATCCTAAATCTTCTCTGGCAATTACTGCACCACCATTGGTTAAAAGCGAACGGGCTTTTGAAAGATTGTCAGATAATATTTTAGGATGATCGGCAAAAACAGCGAGAGAGAGATGATGCTCACCTAAAACAAAACGATTTGACTCTAAGTCATCAAGTGCTTCATCAAGGGCATCAATTTGTGAGCTAGCACGATCTGCTGCATTAATCATTTGATTTTGTTTGCGGCTCATAATGGTACCGGCTGCCGCTTTACTCTTAAAGACAAAGGATTGTGTTAATATGAATTCGAATGGTGCTGTAAGCAATTCATCGGTCATACCAGGACGTGTTTTAGAGGGATATTCTTTCCACCCAAATATGCCAACAAAGCGCTCATTACTTTCATGGCGAATTTCGATAATTTCTCTCCCAAAAATCACACGATCTGAGTAAATCGTTGAGGCAATGGTCCCAAATGTGAGAGGGATACGTTCACGTCTTCCTCCCACCAGCTGGTGTAGAAATTCACTTTGTTCAGAAAATAAAATGCCCTCATGTTCATAAATTGACAAAAGGCGTGCGCCGTAAATTTCCAAACCTTGTATAAAATCTTGACTTAATTCTTCGATTTTACGAATGGCTTCCTCATCCGGTTCAGATTGTGTTTTCTTCGCTTTGCTCAAGCGCTGGAAAAATGAAGACAATTGTTCTGTCTTATCTGATGCCGGATTCCAGAGCAGTGAAACAAACAGATCATTTCTATAAAGCTCTTGCGAAACCATTTTCTTTTTGTATTTTTCATCTAATGTTGCTGCAAAAGATGAAAGAAAGTGACCTTTTGGATAGATCGTTTCGCGACGACGAATGATGTGAGAATACAAAGCAACACGTTCGTCGGCAATATTTTTTAAGAGCGTGTTTAATTGATTATGTAAGGAATTTAATTGATCAATATCTACAGTGTCAAAATTTACCCCCTCAACAGCGATCACTGTCATTAAACAACGCGAATTTAATGCAATGACATACTGGTTAACATGGCGTATATAGGGAATATAGTCTTCAACAAAAGTTTCCCGTTTCATGATTGACGTCTGTTTCACTGCATGAGTTCCTTATAAGTACGGATAAGGCGCAAGGGGGAAGTCGATCCTCCTCCCCATCTTTTAAGGTTTTTTTGTTTCCCTCGGGTATTCAACCAAGAAAATAATACGCGAAATTGGTTGTGGTCATATTTTGTTACTTCACGCAAAACAAAATGCATTCCAAAACCTAGACCCATCATGGAAAAACTACTCGTCAAAATGAAGAGAATAGTTGTCGCCATGATATTGAGAGCCATCGCTTCCATTGTGACACCTGCAAACATAGCGGGGCGTGTACAGGCAAGGAAAAGAGTATCTTCGTTCATTTCTGTTGTACCTGTTAATTGGTTATGCCCGTTAATTGACCAACGAGAGCGGGCGCCCCAAAAACAATCCCAATGCCGAGAATACAATAAGCTGCTTTACGCAAATCAATAAAGCCGTACATCCAACCAATGCCCACAGCAGCAACACATATAATGGCAATAAGCTTTGCTGTTTTTCCCGTCATCATCGTAACAATAGCATCTAAAACACCCTCAAGTTTTCCTAGACCGCTCGCAGTAGCGGCATAAGCAGGATTTGTTACAACGAGCGCTGTTAAGAGCACCATAATGGCGATAAACACTATGTTCTTGGATATATTGTTTGTCATTTTGCCTCTCTTTAAAAGAATTCTTTATCTACAGACTTCCATCTCTTCCGAAGAGCCTCATTATTTTACGGCTGACAACCTCAATCACTTCGCTCCTCCTTTCTAAAAGCTTTGAAAGTGGTTCCTACACACTCTCAACATGCTTTTCTTAAGAGATATTTTCATCTTAAGATTGTTCTACATAAAAATGGCAATTTTAAGTTGCATATCTTGGCATAGTTAATTTGCAACAGGCCTTCTTTAAAATTTCTCATTCAAGAATGAAGAAGGTTATTGGTAAAAGTATGAAAGGGCAGAGAAATGATGAATTTTTTGAGCGAGTATATTAAGCGCGTGCGCTTTCAATTCATCGTTGTTGTTTACATTATCGGTTCTCTATTATGGGGGATAAATCAATATAAAGATAAAGTAGATTTGAGCATTCTCAAAATATTTACAATGTCAGATATTACTGGGTCAGATATTACTGGTCCAGTAATATCTGGGCAAGATATTGTTGATGCGCATTTGGAAGAAAAAAAACCGATGGAAGCTCTCAACAAGCAGCATTTAACAAAAAGTGAACCGGCTCTTCATTTGCAAAAGAATGTTCTACTAAACAATGGGGCTGTTTTTCAGGGTAAGGTGTTGGTTACCAGTGGTGTTACATTTAAGTTGTTCACTCCTGTTGCACAGTCTTGGCGTAAACATATCACGCGTATTGTTCACTTATATGGTGTGGATACTTGTGCACCGCGTCAAAAAGCAAAATTGAACGATCAAGAATGGCCTTGTGGTGCAGTTACAACAGCTTGGCTGGTCACTAAAACACTTGGTCAGAATTTATCCTGTAAGCAGGCTCTTATGCACAATAGTATTTCTTATGCACAATGTTTTATCGAAGGAGTTGATCTCGCTGAAGTAGGTCTTGCAGAGGGTATGTTTGTGCTTTCAAAAGAGAATAAGAATCCCCTTCCTATACAGTATCGTATTGCTGAAGAAACAGCACGCAATAACAAAATTGGACTTTGGTCGAGTGAATTCACCGAACCTTCACAATGGAGGCGGGACAATGGATCTTACAATCCCTTTGCTAACTTTTGATTAGATTTATGAAGATATTACCCTGATATTTGTCTCGAGAATTTTATAAAGCGAATTGAAATGAATCAAAGGGCAAATAGAAAGAAGGTATGTGAATTTTTATCTCTGTTTTTCAGAGAGGTAAACGGATTGCATATCCCTTTCAAGATATTTCCATTCTCAAAACAACTTTGCGTTTAGAATTATTTCTAGGGCTATTGTTGAAACAAAGAGCCATTGTTGACACAAATCTATGAGGAAAACCAGTCTATTCAGCTGTGGAGAACAAGAGGATCGTGTTTTTAAAATGATCACATCCCCATAGTTGGGGGGATACAAGAAAGAAGATTGTTCAGAATATCCGCTTATAGATTGTTGTGTCCGGTAAAACATGGCAATTTATTTTACGTAGACTGTAATCTCACCAATTTGATTTCTCACAAGAGTGGAGAAAAAAGGGTGTTCATAATCCACTTGATCCTTAAAGATTATGAGAAAATCAAGAAAGCAAGTGAAATGTCAACATGGCTAACCGCTTTTTAGTTAACCGTGTTATGCATAAGCTCTGTGGAGATGGGCACTCTCTTGCGAACATTACTCAAAGAGCGTCAGGTCAATATCAGGTGGTGCTAAATGCAGTAAGAGTCTGTCATAAAAAAAACTGAGAAACATAGCGCCAAAACCTAGAATGGTCCATATAATTGATAAGATTGTGAACGCTATTTTAGCTTCTAATACTTTAAACTCTGGGGGAAAGAATGCTAAGTAAACTATAAGGCCCCAAAATAGCATGAAAAAACTTATTTTTTTTATGATTCTTAATATGCCTTTAACCAGACCACGAATATCCAACAGAAAAATGAAGAGCCCGTATTTCAATACTCCATATTTTTGAGTGCGCGTAGTGGGTAGGGTTTCTTGTGCTTCATTTGAAATTTTTTCTTCATTATCACGATGAGCAATTAAGTCACCCATTCGTTCCCCCCCCCTCATTCCTCAACGCAATGTGCATAGTTTTTTGATATGAAAGCACGTTTTCAACTATATAACAAAAACAAAACATGCAACTGTTATTTTTTAGTGAAGGAGTACAATGAAGAGCAGGGGATGCTTTATTTGCGTTCTTTTTCTTTAGCAGATTACACAAACTTACAATTTGCAAGCCAAAAAGTAAAACGAAGATTGTAATTTCACCAATTTGATTTCTCACAAGAGTGGAGAAGAAAAAAGGGCGTTCATAATCCACTTGATTTTTAAAGATTATGAAAAAACTAAGAAAGCAAACGAGGCCTCAACTCTTTAAAATACAAAGAAAGATTTGTGCTTTAAACATTTTTGGCTATTTCATAAGAATATCATGAAACCTAAAATATGAAATGCTTTCCATGCAATCTATAGCATGCTTTTAGGCTTTAAAGCCCACGCATTGTATAAGCAATGACGTATTATAAGCAATGACATATATTGTCTGTTCGGTGTGCGCTTAAGTGTGTTTGCACTTAGAGATGTGGAACTTTTTCTTTTGAACAGTTTTTTCATTCCAATATTTCTTTGTTCATTTTTAAAAACTCGCGTGTTTCAGAGAAGAAACTGTATCAATAGAATAATTTTTAGAATTCAAGTTTTTACTCAAAGAAAGAGTGTAGTAGAACTATAGTCTTTTATGCTGAGAAATTTTAAGAATTTTGCATCATTTAACGATAAGTTCTTTATTTTATCATTTCTCATGATCTATAGATGCGATGCAAAGTTTAATGTGGGAAAAATACAGTGTTGAGAAAGCAGATGACAGAAGAATAGTTTTTCGATAAGTCGTTTTTAAGTAAAAGACAGTTTGATAAATGACAAACGTATAAGCAGGTGCGACATGAACGAACTTACCCATATTGATACTATTATAGCGCGTTACGATGCTGTTTTTTGCGATGTTTGGGGTGTTGTGCACAATGGTGTGCACGCATTTGAACCAGCATTGAAAGTGTTGCACAAAATTCGACAGATGGGAAAAAATGTCATTCTTTTGACCAATTCACCTCGACGGTGGGAAGATGTTGTTGCTCAATTGCAAAGCATGAATGTTCATAGCGATTATTATGATGCCATTATTACTTCAGGAGATGTGACACGCGATCTTATTCGTGCTGCACCACGTAAAATTTTTTTTATTGGTCAACAACGCGATGCGGTGTTATTTGAAGGATTAGACTGTGAACTCGTTGAAGAATGGGAAGCTTCTGCTGTGGTTTGCAGTGGCTTTCTTGAGGATCTTGAGGAAGAACCTTCTGCTTATGAGGAGATGCTTCATCGTATGCGTGCGCGGAATTTGCCTTTCATTTGTGCCAATCCTGATGTGATTGTCCATTATGGAAATCAGGAATTTTGGTGCGCTGGTGCATTGGCACGTCTTTATCAACAATTGGGAGGGGAGGTACGTATTGCCGGAAAACCCCATGCGCCCATTTATGAATGTGCCTTTGAAAAACTTCAAAAAATACGTGGAACAATGAAAAAAAGTCAGATTTTAGCTATTGGCGACGGTCTTTTGACCGATGTTAAAGGTGCTGTCCATTTTGGTCTTGATGTGCTTTATATCATGGGCGGTATTCACCGTTATGACTATATGCAAAACGGTATGGTGGATAAACAGGCTTTGCACTCTTTTATTGAACGTCATGGCTATCAGCCACAAGCAATTATGTGGGCTCTTCAGTAATGTCTGATTTTTTGCGTCTTCAGGGGACAAATATGTTTCCTTTGGCTTGGCGGGGAGCCGTATTGGCACTTGGAAATTTTGATGGTGTTCATTGTGGACATCAGGTCGTGCTCCAAAAAGCGCTTGATTTGGCGCGTGTAAAAAATAAACCCGCTGTTGTTTTAACCTTTGAACCGCATCCAAGGAGTTTTTTTTGCCCTTCTGCTCCCGTTGATCGTTTGACAGAAGCTCATGAAAAAGCTGAAATTTTTAAAATCCTTGGCTTTAATGGGGTGATTGAACAACCGTTTGATGCAGATTTTTCTGCTCTTTTAGCAGATGAATTTATTCATGTGATTTTAAAACAAGCCTTTGATGTTTCGGTCGTGGTAACGGGCGAAAATTTTCAATTTGGTCATCAGAAAAGTGGAAATTCACACCTTCTTTGTCAAAGGGGAAAAAAATACGGATTTGAGGTTGTGCAAATTCCTTGCATCTCTAGCAGACAAGATCAACAACAGTTGATTATTTCCTCTAGCGCTATTCGTAACCTGCTTTCACAAGGTCAGGTGGAAATGGCAGCCCATTTGTTAGGCTATCATTATCGGGTGCGCTCCAATATTGTTGAGGGTGAAAAACTTGGCCGCCTTTTGGGCTTTCCTACCGCTAATCAGATCTTACCTCCTCAAGCCGGTTTGGCGCATGGTGTTTATGCGGTACGATTGCGTCGTGCTAATGGTGTTTTGTATGACGGAGTTGCAAGCTTTGGTTGTCGCCCAACAGTTGTGAAAAATGGCGCGCCGCTTCTGGAAACTTATTTGTTTGATTTTAACGGTGACCTTTATGGAGAAAGCTGCACTGTTTCTTTCGTAAAGTTCTTGCGAGGGCAAGAGAAATTTGATGGACTTGAAGCTTTGATTGCACAAATGCAACGTGATGAAAAAGCAGCAAAAGAAATTTTAGCGGCAGTACAACCATGTTCGCAGTTAGACAAGATACTGACTTTTAAAAATACGCTCTAAGTTTATCTGAAAAGGATAGGAGAGCAGCAAAAGTGGCACTTAAACTGACTGTGATTAAAAAAATATACTCTAAGACATCATGGAATATATGCATTTTTCGTTGTTGGGAGGGAGAATCAAATATCTGATGATCGGATTTAAGCATTGTCTTTTTCGTAAGCTTATAAAATTAAAATGGCTTTATCATTCAAAAAATACTGCTTATTTCTTTATGATCCGTTAAGACTCATGATGAGAGACAGGCTAAACGATAAAGATGTATGGAACGTGTTCCATGGCGGCAATAGGCGAGAAGAGGTGTAGAGTCCGTCTTTAAGATTGTTTTCATGGTTTCAATCTCTGATTTTTTTATGGTCGGTGGCACGATAGGAATATGATAGGCTTTTATACCATATTGGTGTGCTGCTGCTTTAATGATGGAAAAATCAGGTTGATTGGGGTCTTCTTGATCGGGGCGATTACAAATAATCGTTTTAAAACCAGCTTGTACTAATGTTTTAATGTTTTCAATAGTGATTTGGGCGCTGATAAAAATATCAGGGGCAATTTGCTGTAAGTTTTCAATTTCTTGCAAATTCATCTTTGTTTATCTCCGATCAGGTATTTTCATGATGTTCTCATGTTTGATTTCCAAAAGGGCATGATGAGGATGAGATTTTTTGAGTCAATACTTAACAGAAATGCTGCTGCTGTCGAGAAAAATAGACCTCGCTAGAAAAAATGACTTAAGTTTGCAAGACATCTCTATCTTTAAGAATATATTCATTGCTTTTATGATGGATCTTTTGTTCTGATTATGGTGTTGACCTGTTGCATAATCCTCTTTGAGGAGGACTGTTTTTTGGGAAAAATGGATTTTTCTGATGCTCTTGTTGAAACAAAAGAAGGGGCGCTAAAGTTTTTTTCAACTTTTTGGGATTGTGCTATAGCAGCTAGGTTTTCCATGAACGGTATTTTTGAACAATGCGGTGCCGTGGATTTAAAACTATAGATTCTCAAGCAAATATTCTCTTTTTCTTTTTGATCAATAGGAGTGGTATGGAAAAGGGTAAGAGTGCTGTAAATTTTTGGTATATGGCTGTCGCTTTTATAGCTGCAAAAGAGAAGAGGGGAATGTTTTAAATGTGCCAGATACTTGCCTGCTTTGTTACTTTCTGTATAATCGTGAAAACGTTAAAGCTGAAAGGCGTAAATAATGATCATTGGACTCTTGAATCAAAAGGGTGGGGTTGGAAAAACTACGTTAAGCGTGAATCTTGCGGCTAGTTTTGCACGAGCTGGAGCACGTGTATTGCTTATTGATGGTGATCCACAAGGGAGTGCATTGGATTGGGCGGCTGCTCGTGAAGATGCCCCTTTGTTTTCAGTAGTCGGTTTGCCGCGTGCAACGATTCACAAGGAGATTACACAGATTGGTCATACTTATGATCATATTGTTATCGATGGTCCTCCACGTGTAACTGATCTTGCTCGTAGTGCTCTTATGGCTTCAGATTTTGTGCTTATTCCGGTGCAGCCTAGTCCATATGATATTTGGGCGGCTGATGGAATTGTAAAGCTTATTGATGAAGCACGCGTCTATAAAGAAAATCTGAAATCTGCTTTTGTTATTAATCGTAGGATAGTCAACACAGCGATAGGGCGTGATGTGGGCGAAGCCCTTGGAGGGTATCCAGTGCATGTCCTTTCTTCTAGCGTTGCGCAGCGTGTGATTTTTGCAGAAGCCGTGGCACAGGGAAAGGCCGTTTATGAAGTCGATAAGCAAGGACCCGCAGCAGCAGAGATTGAAGCTGTTGCAGCGGAAGTCAAGGAGTTAGCAAAATGAACGAAATAATTAAGACTGGGAATAAAAAAATTAAGATTGGCACAAAACCAACCAATCAATCAATTCCTTTAACAGCTGATGCATGGGTAGAAAGCCGCAAAGGAAGCATGGAGGAAGGTATGAAACGTCTCACTATTGATGTGCCGGAAAGTCTGCATCGTTCGATCAAGATGAGTTGTGCAAGTCGTGGAACAAAAATAGCAGACGAGGTGCGTGAATTGCTTTCACAGAAATACGGAAAAATGTAAAAAATGATATACGATAATACGTTTCTTTTGCTTTGATTGATCTTTCTCCTTTGATTTGCAAGATTTATTTCATTACGTGAGACAAATTGCCCTGTTTTACAGGGTTCAATATTATACAATTGGATATGAATCGTGTTCTTCTCCAGCATTTCTCTAAAGTTGTTATACTTTTTTAAAGGAGCACGGCTTGTTCGTTGTATAGCACCTGAACAGGTAGACCGATTTGCTTTATAGAATTTTGTTGATAAGGATCTTAAGTAAGAGATTATTTTTGTTTATTTCACTCTAAAAAAAGAAAATATTGCAATTAAACACTAGCGCGTATGTTTTTTTTCAGCTATGTAGCGGATTTATTCTATGAAATTGAATAAAATATAGGGGGGAATTTCCGTGCTAAAAATAAGCAATCCGTTTATGGGAAGCCTATTTTCCAAAATTTATTCTCTCACAAAGCCATTATAATAGCATCACTCTTAGCGCTAGACTTATTGTTTCTGGTGGTGAAGAAACTATAGCTGGAATTGAAGAAAGATGGAAAATTATGCGCCAAGCAGGGGGAAATCCATAAAATTCATTTTCAAAATTGTAAAAACACTGAACAAGTTCTTAGGGAACTTTTAATGAGGTACTCAAAACAGTACTCAAATTTTTTAAATCTGAAAAACAGAAGGGGAAATTATTTATGAAAAAAGCCGTTATAACAGCATTGCTTCTTTGTACTGGAATTGTTGCTGCTGGTTGCGAAAAAACCTATAGCGTAGCAGAATTTAAAAAAGATAAAAAATTGATGGAAGAATGGGGGAAAAAATGTGAGAAGATGGGACTATCTTCTCTAGAGACATCCAAAAATTGTCAAAACGTTGTGCAAGCCGATATGGAACTTTTTCAAGAACATTATAAAAATCTTGCAAAAGAACTTCGTGAAAATATTAAAAAGGATGATGAAGCTCAGAAACAACAAAAGAATAATTAAATTATAAAAAAATATTTATGTATGGTAACTTTCTTCTTTGTACCGGTCTTATTAGTTTTGGTAGCGGAGAACTGTAGAGAAAAAGAATTTAAGAAAGATAAAAAATTACGCCTCGAATGGGAAAAGAAGTGTTACTTAGGTGGGACATCTATGCATACATCTCAAAATTGTGAGAATGCAGTAAGAGCGGGGAGACAGCTTCTTTTGGGAGGTTAAAAGACTCTTGTTTAAGATCTCTTAAGTTAGAAAAAGTACAGGAAAGCAGTGCATAAACAAAAGCAATTGTGACAATCGTATTTTTTGCTCTCTTTCAAGAAAGAGTAAATTTGGGCTTGAACACAAAGAACGTTTATTTCAATAAATGGAAAACCTCCTACTTTTGCGGAGGTTTTCTTTCTTTGAGATGTAAGAGGATAGTTCTTATACAAGAAAACCGCTTTGCATTTGAAATATCAGTACAAGCTCCTTACACGCATACACCTCATTAAAAGTCAACAAAGTTTAGGAGAGTGTTCTGCTCTTTAAACAAGAGTGGAAGATGATAAAAGTCTTCTTATGTTTTATAAGCATTTGAGGTGTTCTAGCACCGTGAGGCGTGAAACAATGTTTCTTTGTTGTGTATTCATTTGTTTTTTTATGTGCTGGTTTCGTGTGGCAAAAACTCTTTTATACAAGCTTTGTGAGTGATGTTGCACCGTAACGAGATCAGCTAAAGCTGCTTTTTATGAAGAAAAGATCAAATATGATCAGTAAAAGAGAAGAACAACAATATAGTTTCATCTTAAGTGTCGAGAATAAATGGAGAGTTCACAGCAGAATCTTTATTTTGCAAAGGGAATCTATGCTTTTTCTTTTAGGTATTAAGTGAGTGTACAGCAGTGGTGTACATAAGCACGCAATGTGTTATTGAGCGAAATGATTTACAAGAAAGAGCATTGTAAATAAAATACTGAAAGTGTCAGTATAGGGCTATTTTAAGGGGGTGTTGGGGTTAAAAGATTATAAAATGGTGCGTTTTAGAAACTCTTGAAAGGGTTAAGAAAATCCTATATAGTCACTTACAGCAAAGAAAAGCGAATGATAATTAAAAAAGGGTAATCATTGATTATTGTAAGTTATCTTTTTGATATTATCGCATGGTTATGTTCAGAAGGTGTTTTTCTTGCATTTTGTGCAAGATGCTGTGGGTATGAGTAGCACAGCACGTAAAAATTAAATCTTTGCTGGGCAAATGTGTGCTAATTTTATGTAAAAATAAAAAGCATAACACCTCAGCAAAGTCAAAGACTATGGAGGATAAAATATTGAAATTTTCAAATATCTCATTTCATTATATACACCAAATTTTGTCTATATTAAGGCATTGTCGTTGTTCATCAAAAAAAGGTGCAATAAATTTAGAGACTTCTGATATTCACCAATTTGGTTGAGGATGTGCAGTGTTTTAACAAATTGATATCGTGCTAATGGTGGTTTTGGAGCAAAGAAAAAACATTTCGTAGAATGCGTTGAAAATTGAAGTGGTATGCGCTTTTAAGGATTATCGTGCTTTTTGTCGGAGAAATTTTGCACAATGAACTCAATTGAGTGTATCAGCGTTAAAGAAAAGCTGTTTAATCTCCCTTATTTGTGAGCAAGATTGAACAATATGATTGAAGGGGAATATAAGAATGTCTGTAGTGCAATATGGTGATGATAGTTTTGCATCAAGAGCAAACGTCTTTGATAATAATCTTATTGATCGTGATTGGGCGATGACAAAATTTGTAGCTGCTGTTAAAGGATTGGCACAAGTGGTCGATTATGAAAGCAATATGCTAGAGAGCAGTAGTGTTCCAGATTATGAAGAAATAAATTTATGTAAAATACGTGGCTTGCGTGACCTTAATAAAGCTATAAGCGATATAAAACGCTACATGAATGAAGATATTGAGAATGAGGTTGAAAGCTTGTTGTCGGATTTGCAGGAAAAATTACATCGTAATAGCGAATTGCTTCAAACGCATTTGGATGCAGTCAACGATCTTTCGCAATCTATGCAGGGGGGTGCTGCTCGTACAAAAGAAACCCCTTGATCGAGTTTTAATCAATTCCATAGATTTAGGGTGGTTAAAATAATGATGTGATGTATGCTTTTGTTAAGCAGGTGTATGTTTTAATCTTTATTAGGTATTTTACATTCGGTTTCTTTTATTTTCACAATAATTGATGCAATTGGGAATTGATGTATTTTGGGATTGGTCCAATATAAAAAACCTATTCTTTACTCTCTTTCCTAGTACTCAATGTTGGGGAAGCACTTGCGTTTAGACAATTCATAAGAAGCATTTTTACTCTTTTTTATAATTCTTATTCACACGCTATTTCCGATTGTAACGCGCAAGCTGGATGGTGTGTTGATTGATTTAACATAAACATGATTGAAAGGAGAGAATCTTACAGTGTTTTGGATTCTCATTCAACAGATAAAACAATAAATTATCACTGTAAATCAATATCTTGTCTATTGAAAGAATGATTTTACAGAGAGAGTGTGTAATTTCATTTTTGTTGTTTGAGGATTTCCCCCTGATTTTTATAAGATTTTTTTGAAAAAGAGAATTTAATCAAAAAAAAGCAGCACAGTGTGCTGCCTTTTTTAAATTAACACTCGTTTTGTTTAAAAACGATAACTTATTCCACCAGAAAAATTGGTTCCAGAGACACCAGCTTTTTGGAGTTTATGCCGATAGCTAATATCACCATGGAGTGCAATATTTTGGGAGAGGGTGGCATTCACACCAATACCTCCTTCAATTGCAGAGCCGGTAGGATCAAGATAGAATGTGTCAGCAATTTTTATCGTTTCAGCATCAGCAAAAGCTTTGAGTATGTTCAACTTGCCATAAACGGAAAAAGCATTGGCTTCTTCTTCGCTGGTGAGAGTTTGTGTCAAACGTCCACCCATACGGAGCAACCATTGACGTGGATTGCCCATATCAACTTTTAAACCATTGGCATCTGACAGGACATCGAAGATAAGATTTTGATAAATGAATTGCGCTTGTGGCTCAAACATTAGCCCCTTTGTACCGGTTGTTATTTTTTGACCAACGGTAGCAGATATGTTTAATGTTTCAGTACCATCCAATTTCGCAGCATTTCCCACAAGAGCTGTGGTAATATTTCCTTTTAGTGTTCCGTAGGAAAGAAGTGCATTTACATAGAGACCATTGCTGTGTTGGATGCCGCTATAAGCCGTGAGTGACCATTTATCCAGTGTTGTCTTTTCAGAATCTTCCATATCCTTTGGAGTAAAGGCAAGTTTTCCGTATGTTCCTAAAAGTCCAAAATGCGTACTGATATCTTCACCTTCTAGTGTGGCCAATACTACACCGAGTTGCAGCCCAGTATAGTTTACATCAGCACCATAGCCATAGTGTAGGGGATCACGGTTGGAAGATAAGGTTACTTTTTCACCATAGGAGGACAAGAAGATGCCGTTCTTTTTATTCTTCTCTTCTTCAAACACTGCTGTACGCATATTATCTAACAGCACATTTTGATTATTTACATCAGCAAATCCAGCAGAAAACAACGCATTGGGCATGACCAAATAATTTGCTACCTGTGGTAAAAGTGCCCTCACTTTCTTATCCTTATCAAGGTAGGCATTCTGCAATCGGAAATCCCAGAAATTCCGATCATTCTTCCCCAAAAGATTTTGGTTCTCATGAGACGTTCCTGGTGCATAGGCAGTGAGTACGTACTTATAAGGCAAACCATCCATCGTCATATAGTCCCCCGCTAACTTAAAGGAGTTTTCATCCGCTTTCCCCGAAACTTGAATGAGTGAAACCCCATGCGTCTCTAAAGGAAGAGAAACCATGTGTTCTCCCCAAGCAGAACTGCTCTCGGTTATTTTTTTCTCCTTTTTCAAAAGGTTAATATGAACCATGGTATTCCCCTCAACATCACCATGAATTATAACGCGATCAGTTTTTTGTTCTGCTATTGGAGAAGAATTACTCCATTCAGAGTTCAAATAAATCTCTGGAACACCTTTTGCACTATAAACTACTGGTGCATTGGAATCTTCATCTCCTTGTTGCGGGAGAGAACCTATCAACAAAGTCTGGTATTTTCCCTCTGTTGGCTTTTCAAACACAACCATACTGTCTGTGAGCTTGAGTGTAGAAAGGTTAGAGTGTGACTTTCTATCACTGCCAAACTGTGCATAATCAGCAGGCTCTTTATCATCATTCATCGCGTTTTTATTCGCTTTTAAAAGCCATTTTGAGCCGTTTGTGAGATCAAAAACTATTTTGCTCTCTTCTGATATTCTTACCCGCCCTTCTAAAAGAGAATGATTTGCCGTTAACAGAAGGGAAGTGGCAGTTTCACTTTTTAGTAAAACATCAGCACGAATTTCTGAATTTTTGAGGTCGATTTCGTTGTTTATGTGTGTCCCATAAACACCAATGCCAATGCCATTTTCAACGGAAAGCTTCGTATTATCCAATATTATTCTGTTCGCAATGTTTTGCTCTTTTGGGGCAGCATCAGCTTTTCCTTCAACATTGCGTATATCTTGGTTTTCTAACACGTAAGAGAGAGTATCTTTGAGAACGATACCATTAGCTTTATAAAGTCCCGTAACATATACGGTCGAATCTTTAAGCTTTATTGTACCATCGCTGCTTACCAAACCAGCTGTTTCTGCTGTCGCAACAATATTGGAAGCATCAATAGTTCCCCCATCTGTTGTACTCAGTGCAACAAAATCTGCTGTAACTGTTCCTCCTCGTATTTCAGCTACTGAATTTTCCCCCGTTACATAGACAGCAAAATATTTATCATAAACGTTAACATCACGCAGAGTTACAGTTTCACCATCTTCAACCACAATACCAGATCGTTTATCCTCACCTTGTACTGGTTTTTCAAGCTCAGGTTTTTTAGGCATTTCCTGTGCAGATATCGGTTTCTCGGGTGCTGGTTTTGCAGATTCTGGCTGTGCAAGCACTGGTTCTTCAGGTCTTGATTGTGGAGGCATAGAAGGACTTGGTGGTTTCTCTCCAGTGACAGGACCTGTGGAAGAAGAAGAGGCACCTTGGCGTCTTCTAGATTTCGCTGGTCCTGCCTCTGCAGTTTCTCTCTCATTTCCTGAGAGTACAGGATTTTCAGGTGGATAGTGTTCTACATTTTCTCTGGAGTTAGATTCAGTATTTGAACTTTCTGTACCTATCCGAGCAAATTGAAGCTCTGGTCCAGTGCTAGGAGCCCTATCAGTTTCTGTATTTTTAGGTGAGGTTTCTTCTTTATGATCTTGAGGTGAAATCCTTCCACGCCCTCTAGAAGAAACTGCGGATGGTTCAGAGTTTGTAAGCGTTTCAGATGTGTTTGGTAAAGTTGGAGGATTTGTTGTTTCTCCTCCATATGTAGATATTGTACTGTGCCCTAATTCTGCTGGTCCATTCCTTGAAGTTCCGGTTCCTGTAGGGTTAGGTATTACAGTAGTTGTAATAGTAACTGCAGGTTTTGTCATTGAAGGTGTTGTGATTGGATATCCATCCACTTCAGATGGAGTGATTGAGCTATTAGAAGGAGAGTATGTAGAAAGATATCTTACAATTGATGGTGAAGTCGTTACAGAGAGGGCATAGGTTAGGCTGGAAGAGCAAAAAAGAATTCCAGAAAGTGTGCAGAGCAAGAAGCTTTTTTTCATGAGATATATTCCTAAATATCTGCTCCCCCCTCTCTTAAAAAAATAAATTTTTTAACTCATTATGTTTCTTTTTTAAATTACAAAAAGAAACATATGTAGCGCTGTCTATATTTCAAGATGTGAATTAAATTATTTTAAAAACGGTAGCGCATTCCCGCGGAAACGTTCATTCCAGAGAGTTCAGCTTTTCTGAGTTTATGTTGATAACTAACATCACCATGAAGCGCAATTTTTTGTGATAAGTGTGCATGAACGCCAAAACCACCTTCAATTGCAGTTCCCATAGAAGCAAATTGGAAACTCTTACCCATTTCTATGGCACTCTTATGACCAAAAGTCTCGACAACGTATAATTTGCTGTAGAAGGAAACAGCATGACCTTTGTTTTGTGTTAAACGACCACCAATACGCTGCATTCCTTGATGAAGATTGCTCATATTAGTTTTGAAGCTATCGGTATCTGGGAGGATGCCAAGCATGATATATTGATAGGAAAGTTGTGCTTGGGGTTCAAGGATGAGCCCTTCAAAATTGAGGGGTAATTTCTGACCAACGGTGGCAGAGGCACTTACTGTTTTTGGGTTATTGTTAGTATTTCTTATGAGAGTGGTGCTGATATTTTCTTTGAAAATTCCGTAAGAGAGGAACATATTTGCGTATATTCCACTATCATGTTGGACGTTTCCATATGCTGTGAGTGACCATTTATCGAATACTCTTTTGGTTCAAACATTGTTATATGCATATTGTCTAATACTATGTTTTGATTGTTTATATCAGAAAATCCAACAGCAAAAAGATAGTAAAAAGCTTGCCATTTGTGGCATGAGCATTTTGGTTTTTTCTTCAGGATTAATAGGGGCATGAGAGAGAGTTACATTTTTTTATTATCCGTAAGTTTAGATGGTTTTTTACTATCAGCGGAAGTTTGGCTCGTCGTATCAATTTTTGAGGGTAAATTTACCTGTGCTTCTGGTGATGTGTTAGGGGTTACTTTTGGTGTAGAGGAAGTGGTGTTCTCTACACGTTTAACATTAGGATTGGGTTGTCCATTACTGCTCCAAGCTTTTTTACTGCTTTTCTTTTTTATTGATAAAAGAGGCAAGAAAGTTTTGATGAAGAAATTCAGATTTTAACATGTAAAGCTAGTGCAATGCGCCACCTTTACATTGAAAGTGTCTGTTATACCTTACATTTTTTGTAATTCAGAAAAGCTAAGCGGCGCTGTTTGTTTTTCAGCGCCGCTTATATGTTTTAAAAATAGAAATCAAAGATTTTTAAAAACTATAACGAATTCCACCGGAAACATTTATTCCAGAGAGTCCAGCTCTTTGGAGTTTTTGTTGATAACTCACATCGCCATGAAGAGCGATATTTTGAGACAATTGTGCATTCACACCAAATCCACCTTCAATGGAAGATTCTGTAGAATCTAGATGGAAAGTATCACCAATTTGTATTTTGCCCTTATCCCCAAAAGCTTTCATGACATTCAGTTTCCCATAGAGCGAGAGAGCATAGTCTTTGTCAGCAGGTATTAGCATTTGTGTTAAACGTCCACCGACACGTCCTAACCATTGATGAGGATTGCCCATATTCACCTCAAAGCCGTCGACATCTGAGAAACTACCAAGCATGAGACGTTGATAAACAAGCTGTGCTTGTGGTTCAAAGACCAGTCCTTCAACACCGGTTGCCAATCTCTGTCCAATGGTAGCAGATGCGCCCCATGTTTTTGTATGATCTATGTTTGCAGTGTTTCCAATGAGAGCTGTGGTAATATTTCCCTTCAGAGCTCCATAGGAGAAGAGTGCATTGACATATATGCCACTGTCATGGTGGAGGCTCCCATAGGCGGCAAGGGAAAATTTATCCAGTGTACTTTCTTTAGAGCCTTCCATATCCTTTGGAGTAAAGCCAAGTTTTCCATATGTGCCCAAAAGACCAAAATTTGTAACGATATCTTGCTCTTCTATTGCTGCTAATGTTACGCCTGTTTGCAAGGCAGCATAGCGAATATTAGCTCCATAACCATATTGCAATGGCTTGCGGCTAGAAGAGAATGTGCTCTTTTTGCCATAAGAAGAGAAGAAGATACCTTTATTTTTACTCATTTCTAGTTCGACTGCTGATGTTCGCATATTGTCTAACAATATATTTTGATTGTTCACATCAGCGAACCCAGCGGAGAAGAGAGCGCTAGGCATGACCAAATAGTTTGCCACTTGTGGTACGAGAGCCCTGATTTTTGCTTCAGGATCAAGGGTAGCACTCTGCAAACGGAAATCCCAAAAATTCTCATTTTCTCCTAAGAGGTTTTGTGCGCTATTTGCCTTTCCACGGCTTGCTGTTGGTCCATAGGCATTTAGCGTATATTTGTAAGGCATGCCCCCCATTGTAGTGTAGCCATTTGCAAGTTTGAAGGAACTTTCTTCTGCTTTACCAGAAACTTGAACGAGCGAGAGTCCACGTGTGTTTAAGGGAATGGAACCTTCAGTTTGTGTATTTCGACTGTTTAAAAGGCTGTTAAAATGGATTGTTGTCGTGCCTGATACATTACCATGAACGAGAAGACGGTCAGTTTTTTGATCAGCAGTTTCTTCTCCATCACTCCATTTGCTATTCAAATGGATCTCTGCCTTTCCTGTTGCAGTGTAGACTGCTGCCCCATTAGATCCCCCATTAGAACCTTGATTTTCCAGCGGTTGAGGCTCTTCAGCTTTTGGTTGTTTTCCTACATGCAAGGTTTGATAACGGTATTGGGTGAGCGCATTGGGTTCATGAAATATGATAGAACTATCATTAAGGTTCAGTACTGAAATACTGGATTGCGCGCGTTGATTAATGC
>NZ_JH725039.1:77876-80029 GCF_000278235.1 Bartonella vinsonii subsp. arupensis OK-94-513 | reverse complement strand
CAAGCTGTGCTTGTGGTTCAAAGACCAGTCCTTCAACACCGGTTGCCAATCTCTGTCCAATGGTAGCAGATGCGCCCCATGTTTTTGTATGATCTATGTTTGCAGTGTTTCCAATGAGAGCTGTGGTAATATTTCCCTTCAGAGCTCCATAGGAGAAGAGTGCATTGACATATATGCCACTGTCATGGTGGAGGCTCCCATAGGCGGCAAGGGAAAATTTATCCAGTGTACTTTCTTTAGAGCCTTCCATATCCTTTGGAGTAAAGCCAAGTTTTCCATATGTGCCCAAAAGACCAAAATTTGTAACGATATCTTGCTCTTCTATTGCTGCTAATGTTACGCCTGTTTGCAAGGCAGCATAGCGAATATTAGCTCCATAACCATATTGCAATGGCTTGCGGCTAGAAGAGAATGTGCTCTTTTTGCCATAAGAAGAGAAGAAGATACCTTTATTTTTACTCATTTCTAGTTCGACTGCTGATGTTCGCATATTGTCTAACAATATATTTTGATTGTTCACATCAGCGAACCCAGCGGAGAAGAGAGCGCTAGGCATGACCAAATAGTTTGCCACTTGTGGTACGAGAGCCCTGATTTTTGCTTCAGGATCAAGGGTAGCACTCTGCAAACGGAAATCCCAAAAATTCTCATTTTCTCCTAAGAGGTTTTGTGCGCTATTTGCCTTTCCACGGCTTGCTGTTGGTCCATAGGCATTTAGCGTATATTTGTAAGGCATGCCCCCCATTGTAGTGTAGCCATTTGCAAGTTTGAAGGAACTTTCTTCTGCTTTACCAGAAACTTGAACGAGCGAGAGTCCACGTGTGTTTAAGGGAATGGAACCTTCAGTTTGTGTATTTCGACTGTTTAAAAGGCTGTTAAAATGGATTGTTGTCGTGCCTGATACATTACCATGAACGAGAAGACGGTCAGTTTTTTGATCAGCAGTTTCTTCTCCATCACTCCATTTGCTATTCAAATGGATCTCTGCCTTTCCTGTTGCAGTGTAGACTGCTGCCCCATTAGATCCCCCATTAGAACCTTGATTTTCCAGCGGTTGAGGCTCTTCAGCTTTTGGTTGTTTTCCTACATGCAAGGTTTGATAACGGTATTGGGTGAGCGCATTGGGTTCATGAAATATGATAGAACTATCATTAAGGTTCAGTACTGAAATACTGGATTGCGCGCGTTGATTAATGCTTAGTAGCGTATAGTTAAATATACTACCATCTCTATCGACTTCCTTTTCACTAATCTTTAAGTACCATTTGCTGTTATTATTCAAAGTCAAAACTGTCGTATGTTTCTGTGTTCCTCTTGCTCGTCCTTCTAAAATGGAATGATTAGCAGTTAAGGTAAGAGTAGCAGGAGCAATTTTTTCTAGTGAACTGTCATTTCTCAATAACATATCGGCACGAATTTCTGAATTTTTTAGCTCAATTTCAGCATCTGAAAGCGGTCCTAAAACACCGATACCATCTTTTACAAGTATTTTTGTATTGTTCAGAATTGCTTTATTAAAATTCTCTCCACCTTCCCGTAAAAAGGATTCTGAAGGAGTAGAAAAAACAAATCCATAGCCTAAATGGTTTCCTTTGACGTTTACGACGGAATCTTCAAGATTGATTATACCGCTTGAAAAACTTAATCCTGTTATCAATGACATCGCATTTACATCTTTAGCATTAATGCGTCCACCTCTTGTTACACTTAATGAAGTCATTTCTGAGGTCAATGTTGCATTTGTAATTGTGGCGACAGATTGTGATCCGCTCACTGACGCTCCAGTATATCTACCGCGAATAATAACATTGTTAAAAGTTTGTTCTCCTTCTGTAACACTAACTTGAGGGATTTCACGAGGGGGAATATTTGCGTAAGCCGAATTGAAATAAGAGAGAAGGAATGTTCCAGCAATTGTACACAATAAAAAATTTTTCTTATACATAATATATATGCCCTTAATGTTGATATGCCTTTGATTCTTACTTCACTCCCCTAATGGTGCAAGTATTGGGGTGGCTTTTATATCAATATGTTTTTCTTGTAAAGAACAAAACAAGTTATTGTATGGGGTTCTTTATCGCTTGAAATTTGCTTAAAAAAATCGTGAAAATGGTTAGGCAAACCAATGGAAAATGTATTTCAAGAAATCG
>NZ_JH725039.1:75039-75596 GCF_000278235.1 Bartonella vinsonii subsp. arupensis OK-94-513 | reverse complement strand
AATACACAATGGAATTTCTTTTATTCTATGCGAAAAAAAGCTGCTGAAAACTTTTACCATGCGCTAAATATATCTTTCCCCTCGCCTCTGTCACGAGGCAAGAAGGCTTTGATGAAGAAATTCAGATTTTAACATGTAAAGCTAGTGCAATGCGCCACCTTTACATTGAAAGTGTCTATTATACCTTACATTTTTAATAATGTAGAAAAGATATGCGGCGCTGTTTATCTTTCAGCGCCGCTTATGTTTTAAAAAATAGAAATTAAAGACTTTTAAAACTGATAGCGTAATCCACCGGAAACATTTATTCCAGAGAGTCCAGCTCTTTGGAGTTTTTGTTGATAACTCACATCGCCATGAAGAGCGATATTTTGAGACAGTTGTGCATTCACACCAAACCCACCTTCAATAGAAGATTCCGCAGAATCAAGAAGGAAAGTATCACCAATTTGTATTTTGCCTTTATCCCCAAAAGCTTTCATGACATTCAGTTTCCCATAGAGCGAGAGAGCATAGTCTTTGTCAGCAGGTATTAGCATTTGTGTTAAACGTCCACC
>NZ_JH725039.1:71913-72511 GCF_000278235.1 Bartonella vinsonii subsp. arupensis OK-94-513 | reverse complement strand
GTTAAACGCCCACCAACACGGATCATCCATTGATGAGGATTGCCCATATTCACCTCAAAGCCGTCGACATCTGAGAAACTACCAAGCATGAGACGTTGATAAAGCTTATCATGGAAAAATAGGGAAGCTTTTATAAAAGATCTTTTTCTTATAGGATGAGAGTATATTTTCCATCCTTTACAGTTTTTATGGTAGCATTTTTTCTGCATGAAAAATAAAAGGATAGAGGGATTTATTGGGGTAATATGGATTTATAAACAAAGGGCAGCACACTGTGCTGCCCTTTATGACGAAGAAATAACAAGAGGCTTGTTGTTACAGTTTTGCTTTAAAACTGATAACGTATTCCACCGGAAAAACTTGCTCCAGATATACCGGTTTTTTGAAGTTTTTGTTGATAATTGACATCTCCATGAAGAGAGAAATTATGGGAGAGTTGTGCATTGATACCAACACCGCCTTCAATCGCAGCTCCCATAGGATCAAGGTCAAAGCTTCTGCCAATCTGGATGGTACTATCATCACCAAATGTTTTGATCAAGTTGACTTTTCCATAGAAAGACATCAGACGGTTGTTTTCAGTGGAAAGGGTTTTGGT
>NZ_JH725039.1:68213-71784 GCF_000278235.1 Bartonella vinsonii subsp. arupensis OK-94-513 | reverse complement strand
AATGTCCATATGGTGTTGTTTTTCAGATCAAAGTGGACATTTCTGTCTTTAGCAATTGTTGCTCTGCCCTCTAGAGTGGATTGATCTGCATTTAATGTGAAGGTGCCGTTGGTGATCGCTTTAACATCTTTATTGTTCCAAAAATTTTCATTCCAAAAAGTACCATCTCCTAATAATACGTCAGCATGGACTTCTGATTTTTTAAGATTGACTGTACCGATTGATGGAGCAGCAGCATTTTCGATGTTTTTTTTAACAAAAGCTCCAACTGAAATTCCTGTATGATTTTCAGCATGAATCTCTGCATTGGTCAGATTGATCTCATTGCTACGATATTTTTGTGGATCATTTCCTAAAAGATCAGGGAAAGTTGCGAATTGTAAACCGATAGCTTCTGCTGTTGCAGAAATATCTGTCAGATCAATATGTCCGCCATTTACTACAACCAGTGCAGCTTCTTTTGCTTCTATTTTATTTTTCTTCCCATTCTGAGGAGTGTCGAATTCGGTATCTGGACCTTTAGAATTAGCATCAATAGCGCCATTAACCATCTTAATTGTGCCATCTTCACTAGCATAGAGACCAATACCAAAATTTTGAATGGTTGTTTTGCCCGTTAATTTAATTTCACTCCCAGATTCCATTGTATATGCACCATATCCTATGCGAGCGGGGTATTCATAAATCTCACCGACTACGGTTAAATTTTCGCTAGTGATTTTACCACCATTAGAGGCGAAAAGACCGTTCGAAACTTTTTCAAGGGTTGTATTACCCTTTAATTGAATTTCACTATTGGGATCGTTGGCATCTACACCTACAGTATCGTATACTTGTTTTTCATCAATAGTTATTGTTAAATTTTCGCTAGTGATTTTACCACCTTGTTCTACTCTCAGTCCGCTTATAACGTTTTCAATGCGTGTTTTGCCTTTTAATTCAATTATGCTATCAGGACCAATTGCTGATGCACCGTTTCCTAAATTATTATTTGTTTTTAGAGTAACATCCGCAACTTCAATACGTCCACCATTTTCTGTAAATAATGCGCCTTTACGTCCATTCACAACTCCTCCTATGACAGTTCCTCCTTTCATTGTGATCTTAGATCCTGCACCCTCTGCATGGAGGCCATTGCCATCAGATGAGGAGACTGTCGTATTGTCTTTTAAAGTAATGGTGCTGCCGTTTTGAGCATGTACCCCGTTATCTTTTCCCTCAAACGATCCTCCAGAGGCTGTTATTGTCGAATGATCATTTGCAAATATGCCTTGGTTTGCTTTAGTGACGGTTACTTTGTTTAAAGTAACCGTGCTTTTTTCGGCACTTATTCCCTTATCCATTAAGGTGCCATTTTCGCTGTTCGATATGTTCACATTCTCTAGCATGTTTTTGTTTTTATCACTTCCGCTAGCGTTGAAAAGAGCACCAATTTGAGAAGCAGCAATAGAACCACCGGTCATTTTGGCTGTAGCTCCATTTTGTACATCAAGGCCGTTTGCAACTTTTTCAATGGTTGTTGTGCCTTTTAATGTAATTACGCTGTCAGCGCCATCGGCTTTTGCACCAGTTCCTTTGCCATCTGTTGTTAAAGCAACATCTGTGGCATCGATCTGTCCGCCTTTTTCTGCAAATAATGCATTTTGTTTTCCACTGACAGTTCCTCCCGTCTTCGTGATTTTAGTTCCTGAACCTTCTGCATGGAGTCCATTGCCTTCAGATGATGTGACTGTAGCTTTTTCATCTAAAGTAATGGTGCCGCCTTCTTTAGCATATACCCCATCAGTTTTTCCATCGAATGATCCTCCGGATACTGTTATTGTGGAGTCATCATTTGCAAATATGCCTGTTGTTGCTTGACTGACGGTTACATCTTTTAAAGTCACAGTGCTTTTTTCGGCACTTATTCCTTTATCCATTAAGGTGCCATCGTTACCGCTCGATATTTTCACATTTTCTAGCTTGTTTTTGTCATTATTGTTGTTCTCAAAAGAAGCTCCTGTCTGGGAAACAGTGATAGATCCTCCTGTCATTTGAATGACACCATTGTCTTTTGCCTCAAGTCCGATTTTAGCCTCTTCAATTGTGGTATTTTGCAAATTAATAGTGCTTTTTGAGCCCGCGACGTGTGCACCCGTTCCATTACCATCCGTTTTCAGAGCAACATCTGTGATAGTGATATGACCATTTTCTGCATATAATGCCATTTGTTTCGCAGTGACTTCTCCTCCCGTCATTGTGATTTTGGCTTGTGTATATCTTGACGTGAGTCCAGTGTAATTAGTCGTTATTTTAACATCGTCCTTTAGAGTAAGAATGCTGCCGCTTTCAGAACTCACACTTCCATTAAAGGACCCTCCTGATACAGTTACGACAGAATTATTATCTACCTTTAAAGCATCGGTAGCTAAACCAACAGTTACGTTGTTCAAGGTGAGAGAGCTGTTCGTGACATATATTCCGTTGGCCATTGAACCGTCGTTATCTTTAGGGTGTGCTATCGTTACATTTTCTAGCATGTTTTTGCTACTTTTGCTGTTCTCAAAAGAAGCAGCTATTCCAGAAACTATAATGGATCCCCCAATCATTTTAATTGAACCGCCATCTTTTCCTTGAAGCCCAAGGAAAATATTAGAATCTGTTCCTTTAAGAGTCGTGTTATCCAGTAATTCAATAGAACTGTCTGCACCTTCAGCTGTTACAGCATATTTTCCTGGGGTCGGATATGGGCCTCCTAATGGAGGGTTAGTCTTTTTATCTCCGATGATTGTTAAATTTTTACCAATAATTTTTCCCCCTGTTTTGGCATGAATTGTTTCATAGGTTTTATTGGAGACTTCACTTTTTCCCGTAGAAACTTCAAGGTTTTCCGCATGTAGATTGTAATGGGTGCCAAACAGTAAGATTGTTGCGGCTGCTGTGCACAACAAGAGGGATTTTTTAGACATGAATGTTTTCCTGATTTAGAGGATGTAAAAGAGAGTGAAATTGAAATATTAATATTACTATTTAGTTGTTTAAATAAATAGTATTATTATGTAAATAGTTATTTATATTATTTAAATAGTTGTTTATATTTACATACATAATGTATTTATTTTTAATAATTTTTTTGTTATTTTAAGTAAATATTTTTATCGAAAACTTATTTAATAGTTAATGTTTTTCTATTTTTATGGAAGAATAAAAGTATTATTATATTATGATATGTTGATGAAAATCTTTTATTTGAAAACACATATCGTCTTCGTGCAATTTTCTGTTTGCGTATTGAAGAAAAAGAACAGAGAAGCCACAGCTGCGAGAAATAGGCAGTGTTACAATAATTCAGTAATCATTCTCAGAAAATGATTTTTCTTTAGATCGTAAATGTGTTTTGTATCTATATTAAAGAGTATAGATTGGTGCTGGATGAATTTTTAGTTGTTTTCCATTTTTGAATATTCTGCATAAAGTTAAGTGTTTTTCTGAATAAGGGTTAAAACATTGAATTGTGTTGTAGTTGCCGGAGAATGGGAATATTTTATAAAAAGAGAGCTGGGTTTATTCTCCTGTAAAGAGGAGAGAGAGT
>NZ_JH725039.1:37282-68113 GCF_000278235.1 Bartonella vinsonii subsp. arupensis OK-94-513 | reverse complement strand
AGGATTGTTCATATCAACGGTGAAATTATTGACATCTGTAATGGTGTCAAACATCAAATGTTGATAGGCAAGCTGTGCTTGTGGCTCAAGTGTTAAGCCTTCCGTTCCAGTTGCAAATTCTTTGCCAACAGTGGTGGAAAGATTCAACATCTTGGCATTTTTCAATTTTGCCGTTTTGCCAATGATGGCATTGGTGATGTCGCCTTTGAGAATTCCATAAGATAACAGTGTATCAACATAGAAACCATTGTCATACTGAGAGCTGCCATAGGCTGTCAGCGACCATTTGTCCAATGTGTTCTTCCCTGCATCTTGCATATTTTTTGCAGTGAAAGACAGCTGTCCATAAGTTGCGACAAGACCAAAATGCGTTGTGGAGTTTTGTCCCTCAATTGCTGCCAATGTAACACCGGCTTCTAGGGCAGCATAGCGAAGATCAGCGCCATAACCATATTTGAGAGGACCTCTTTCAGAGGATAGGGTTCCTGTACTTCCGTAGGTGTAAAGGAAGAAACCGGTGTTTTTCTCTTCTTCTTTTCCCAAAACAGATGTTCTCATATTGGCTAACAGCGCGTTTTGTTTGGCCATATCGACCAATCCACTATAGAAGAGGGCATTTGGCATGACGATATAGCCTGCCGTTTGTGGTACAAGAGCATTTGCATTGGGACCAGAACCCGTTTCAAGAATTTCAGGTTGTAAACGGAAATCCCAGAAATCTTCGTTTTTTTCATCAAAGAGGTTTTGCGCGATATTGGCTTTTCCTTGGCTTGAGTCTGGACCATAGGCACGCAGCGTGTACATATCCGGTGAACCCTTTCTTGTGGTATAGCCATTGACGAGCTTGAAAGAGTCTTCTTGTGCTTTTCCAGAAACTTGGATAAGTGAAAGACCACGGACATTGGCAGCTACAGAGGTATTTGCTTTGTCATTGTTATCTTCTAGACGCCCTGTAACATAAACTGATGTTTTGCCTTCTACGTCACCATGGATGAGCAGCCTATCGGTTTTTTGGTCGGCGCTTGCTATGCCATCACTCCATTCAGTGTTGAAGTAAATCTTTGCTTCTCCTGTTGCATTGTAGACTGCTTTTGTGTCTGGTTTTCCCGATCCTATATGCAATGTGTGATAATGGTCTTCTGTTGGTCCATTAAAAATGATGGAGCTATTATCAAGATTAAGTGTAGAGATATCAGAACGAGATCTTTGGGCAATATCAAGCAGATTACCATCTTCATCTTTTTCTTTTGCACTGTTTTTTAATGTCCATATGGTGTTGTTTTTCAGATCAAAGTGGACATTTCTGTCTTTAGCAATTGTTGCTCTGCCCTCTAGAGTGGATTGATCTGCATTTAATGTGAAGGTGCCGTTGGAAGCGGCTTTAAAACCTACCTGTTCCCAAAACTCTTTGTTTTCCCAATAAATGCCGTTTCCTAATAAAACATCGGCATGGATTTGTGAATTTGTGAGATTGGCGGTACCGATTGATAAATCGGTATTCTTGTAAATATCGTTGTCCGCAAAGGCGCCAATGAGAATTCCTGCACCATTTTCAACGGAGAGGCTTGTATGAGTCAAATTAATCTCACTGCTTTGATGTTTTTGTGGATCATTGGGATCTGTGTAGAAGAGGGACATGATCTGCAAACCACCGATTTGTGCTGTTGCAGAAACATTCATGACATCAATATGTCCGCCGTTTTCTGTATAGAATGCAGCTTTTTTTCCAAATACTGTTCCGCCTATCATTGTGATTTGGGATTGTGGATCGCTTGCATCGAGACCACTACCATCAGATGCATTGATTTGAGCATTGTCTTTTAAGATAATGGTGCCACCACTCTCAGCAGATGCACCTGAGATTTTTACATTAAATATCCCTCCTAATACGTTTATTTGCGAATTAACAGCGGAAGCGCCTATATTTTCTTGAGTAATTTTTACATTTTTCAAAGTAAGGATGCTGTCATAAGAGGCTATTACTCCGAAAAGTTGTGGGTCATCATCTTTACCACTTGATATTGTTACATTTTCTAATATGTTTTCAGCGTTCTTACTGTTATAGAAAGAAGCGCCTGTTATAGAAGCTGTAATAGAACCTCCAGTCATCTTGATCGTGCCATTTGGTTGTGTAAAAAGACCCATTGAAACATCTTTAATCGTTGTATTATTTAACTCAATTATGCTTCCAGAGCCATCTGCCATTACGCCGGTTCCGACGCCATTTGTCGATGTTATAGTAACATTGGTGGCCTTAATATGCCCACCGTTGTCCGCAAATAATATTTCAGCCTCTCCGCTTACGGTTCCTCCTGTCATTATAATCTTGGAATCTTGGCTATTAGCACGGAGTCCATAACCACTGGATGATGTAATCTTAGCATTGTTGTCGATAGTAATTGTGCTACCATTCAAAGCATATATTCCCTCGGGTTCTCCATCAAAGGATCCTCCTGATATCGTTATTGTCGAGTGATCATCTGCTTTTAGAGCAGTGAAGGCATGCATGACAGTTACATCTTTTAAGGTGAGCGTGCTTTTCTTAGTAATTATTCCTGAGAGTATTTGCAGAGTATCTGTATCTGAATCCGATATCACTACATTTTCCAGTATGTTTTCTCTACTGTTCGTGTTATTAAAAGAAGCACCAACAGAGACAGCCGTAATGAAACCTCCAATCATTTTAATTGTAGCACCATCTTTGGCTTCAAGACCGAGGCTGATGTCAGTATCAGGGTCTTTATTAATTATACTATCCTGTAATTCAATCACACTGTTAGAGCTTTCTGCTGTTACAGCGTATACATCGTAAGGTGTAAAACGTGATTTTTTTATCGTTAAATGCTTCCCAATAATTTTCCCGCCGTCTTTTGCGTGAATCCTTTCATAGGTTTCGCCGGATACTTCTCGTTGTTTTCCCTCAGGAACTTCAAGGGTTTCAGCATATGCATTGAACTGGATGTTAAATAACATGATAACTGCTGTCGCCGTATACGACAGAAGGTATTTTTTATGCATCAGAATTCTCCTTATAAAAGCCCCCCATATTCATTTCCCCGCGAACTTTATAAGAAGAAGTGAAAATGGATAATTGTTATATGGATATTGATAATTACTTTTTATTTTGTTGTCAAAAATAAAAAGTAATTTATATTAAATTGTCATAAATATTATTTATATATAAATTATAACATATAAATAAAAGTATATTTTATGATATTTCAACTAAATTATAGTTTTATATAACTCTTATATTATAATTATACTTATAAAATTATAAATTAATACTTTATATAGAATGTTTTTACATATTGCATAAATTTTAAGAAATATTTCTCGATACTATTCTATTATTTTTTTATAAATTAATTTAAATAAGATTTTTATTAGGTGTATTTAATTTTGATATCCCAAAAAACGCTCTGATTAAACATATGGAACATACTTGTTTTTCTTAAACTTTTTCTCGTTAGAGCTATTTTATAGAATATCAACATCTGCTAGCTTTTTGATAAGGGTTGGATTTCTGATAAAAGTCATCTTGATCTCTTGGAAAGAGATATTTCTCCAGCTAAAAATCTCAACGAATAAATTACTTCAAGTGGAAAGTTTTTATTATCAAATCCGCCTTTGTATTGAAGGGGTATAGCTTTCATTATTTTGAATTTTTAACACATTCTTGACAAAAAAATCTAAAAAACTGTTTTGCAGAAACTTCAATACAGTAAAATACGTCGCGTTTTAGGGTAATGTGTTTATGCAATATAAAGTTGAATATGTAGCAATTACCATGATAGCTTTTGCTCTCTCTGGTTGTTTGAATTTTAGTGCTGAAAAAACAAAAGGAGATGAGAAGCTTCAGAGTGCATTAATGGATTGGTCCATAAAAGAAAAATCTCTTGCAAAAAATTATACCGCAATCATTATGGCTGATCCACAACCGTGGCGTTTGAACTCTGGTGATCCCAATGGAATATCGAATAGGGAGCCATGGTTAAAGATAAATGAGCAAGTTGCCAATGTCATAAAAGCACAGAAGGTTGCTTTTCATATTGTTAATGGTGATTTGACGGAATTTGGTCAAAAACAAAACTATGACGATTATAAAACTGTTTATAAAAATCTTGGGTCTCCTGTCTATGAAGGGCTAGGTAATCATGATTATGCTAATAATGTTGGCAAGTGTACAACTCCTGAAACATTCAATTTTTATAAAGATGCATGTGCTATAAGTGCTGTTTCAAGAATGGTATCAGAAATTAAAAAATACCGTAACCAATTCTCTTATTTCAGTGCAGATGTTACTGAAAGTTTGCTTCCTGTCTCGGGCGGAAATATTCACACAATCAAAGGGAGTTTAAGTTATTCTTGGGATTATGGAGATGTTCACTATGTGCAGCTTCACAATCATCCAAGTTATACGGTGCATCTGAAGGGACCATCTATAGAGGTGCAAATCAATAAGTCTTTGGATTGGCTAAAAAAAGATCTCGCTGCTGCTGATGCGAGAGGTAAAGTGACGATCATCAATTTTCATGATGCTCGTGCAGCTTCCATTGATGGCGAATCCTTTTTTATACAAAAAAAGAACGCTAAAGATTTGTCTGTTTTTAAGTCAATTATCACTTCTCATAATGTCAAAGCAATCTTCGTAGGACATACACATTATCAGTCTTATTGCCGCGCGAAAAATGATAAGGTCTTTGGAAATGTTCCTGTCTATACAGCTGGCGCGCTCTTTAATGGAGATTATTACCTTATAGATGTGAAGAGGCAGAACATTCATGTGAAAGCCTATAATGGAGAGATAGGAAAGCCCCTTTTAATTAAAGATCTCGGACTTATAGGAAAAGATACAGAGTTTTCCGCAAGTTGCAGCCAGTTATAATGAGATTTTTGATTTAAAACATAAGAAAAAAGTATGCTATATTACAAATTTGAAAGGTAAGGGGAGTGTCTCAATATTGCTCAGAACTGCAAAAAAAGCGGATGGTTTGTTGTTAAAAAGCTGCCATCCTTTTCTTTCTTCTCTTATGCTTAAATAGAGGTGCTATAATGCATCTGCGGTGGCTTTTTTCTTGATAGGGTGTCTAAGTGAAATTGTAGACTATGTGTTGAGAGTTTTTAACATTTTTCTTTTTCAATTGCGGGGGCGTTATCAAAAATCAGCAAATGGATTGAAAAAAGAGGGTGAGAATACGTGCTTCCTTATGCAATGAGGATGATGGGCTTAATTTTTGCAGATTAAAGGCGATTTTAGGTTAAAAAAGACAAAATAATACCCCTTGTGTATTGCAATATATAGATCATGAAAAAATGCGTCCTAAAATCGGATAAAAAGCTTCAAAAATTTAGGAATAATAAAATAAATTGGTACAAAATTTCGTGTCAAAATATATAAAATCTGACGACAAGCTACAATTGAATTTGGACTGTAGTAAATTTGGCTGGGGAACCTGGATTCGAACCAAGATTGACGGAGTCAGAGTCCGCTGTTCTACCATTAAACTATTCCCCAGAAGGTGAATGTCGTCATTCTTAGCAGATTTTAAAGTGTAGGCAAGCGCAAAAATAGGTTTTTATGATGATTGATAAGTGAGAGAAACTAGCGATAATAAAGGGCGATGGGTACATCATTAATTGTTTTAATCTGAATATCCACATCATAAATGTCTTGAAGAATTTCTGGCTGCATAATTTCTTTTGGTGTTCCACAATAAGCTGCTTTTCCATTTTTGAGTGCTACGATCATATCTGAATAAGATGATGCAAAATTGATATCATGCATAACAATAAGAATAGTTTTTTTGAGTTCATCGGCGGTGCGGCGTAATTGCTTCATCATGGCAACAGAATGTTTCATATCCAAATTGTTCAATGGTTCATCTAACAAAAGATAATCGGTATCTTGACAAATAACCATTGCAATAAAAGCTCGTTGGCGTTGTCCACCTGAAAGTTCATCCAAAAAACGGTTTTTGAGATCTTGTAAGCCGAGATATCTAAGTGCACTGTCAATAAATTGTTTATCTTGATTATTATACCAGCCCTTTGAATAAGGATAGCGCCCGAAACTTACTAAATCATACACGGTTAAACGAAGGGATAGAGGATTATCTTGACGCAGGATTGAAAGTTTTTGAGCTAAAACATCGTGTGACATTTTATCAATATCAAAGTCGTCAATATGAATTGACCCTTTCTGACGCGGTAAAAGACGCCTTATCAGCATCAAAAGAGTTGATTTTCCAGAACCATTGGGACCAATGAGAGAAATAATCCCCCCTTTGGGGAGATGAAGACATAAATCATCAAGAATCAATCTCGCTCCGTAAGTCTTGGAAAGATGATTGATTTCAATCATTTTAGTTTTCCCTTCATCAGTAATATTAAAAAGACAGTTCCACCACAAAATTCAATAATAAAACTCAAACGTCCTGCCATATGAAAAATTTGTTCTAAAATAAATTGTCCACCAACCAAACAAATGATAGCCAATAATATTGCAATTGGCATAACAACACTGTGTTTTGCTTGAGGAGAAAGTTCATAGGCAAGGTTGGCAACTAACAGTCCAAAAAAGGTGACGGGTCCTACTAATGTTGTAGAAATGGAGACGAGAATAGAAACAAATATAAGAATAGCTGTAGCGCTTTTGTGATAATTAACTCCAAGATTGAGTGCGTTGTCACGTCCCAGAGCAAGAATATCCAGTAGGTGACGTGAACGCCAGCCAATCAGACTTACAATGAAGACAATGATCGAGGCAAAGCTTATGAGTGATGTATTAAATTTATTAAAATTTGCAAACATGATGTCTGTTAAATTCATCATTTGATCTGGATTTAACTGCAATTGCATGAACATGCGTAGACTGAAAAAAAAGCCACCTAAAATAACACCAATCAAAAGGGTTAAATGAAGGCCTTTTAGACTGTCTGAAAAAAGCCAGCGAAAAAGGCTTATGGAAAAGAGAATGAGAATGAATGCTTCAAAAACAAGCTGTCCTTCTTCATTTAAAAACGGCAAAGAAAGAGAGCCTAAAAAATACATCGTAACAGTTTTGATTAAAATATAAAGCTGATCAAAACCCATAATAGAAGGCGTAAGAAGACGATTGTTAACGACTGTTTGAAATAAAACGGTGGAAACGGTAATTGCATAGGCAATAAGAAGAAGAGAGATGAGTTTTGTAAGACGAAATGACCACGTATAGATGTTGACATTCCATGTCATATAAAGACTGATTACGGTACACGCCATTACAATAAGCGTTGTTAGGATAAGTGTTGTTGCTTTCTTTTTATCCAAGACGCTTTCTCCAGCGTAAAAGCAGTATAATAAAAATAAAACTACCAATAATTCCCATCATGGTGCTGATAGGTATTTCAAGAGAAGGATGAATTATTCGTCCTAAAAGATCACAGATCAAGACCAATCCTGCTCCACTGATTGCCACCCAAGGAGCCGTATAGCGCATATTGTCACCCATGAAATTTGCAACAAGATTCGGAATAATCAGTCCAACAAAAGGAATTCGGCCAACTGTACAGACAACAACTGCGGTAATGGACGCAACAATAAAAAGACCAAAGAACATGACAGCACGATAATTCAGTCCAAGATTGTTGGTTAAATCTTCTCCCAAACCAGCTACTGTAAAGCGATCAGCAGTGAAATAAGCAAGGATGCAAAGAGGAAGAGAGAACCATAAAATTTCATATTTTCCCTCAAGAATCATCGCAAAACTGCCAAATAAATAAGCTTGAAGGGAGGGGAGAAGCATTTCATGATCAGCAATAGCGTTGGTTAAGGAACCAATCACATATCCCAGCATAATTCCTGTAAGTGGTACAATGAGGGCAGATTTTAGAGGAATTTGGCGCAATAAAAACATAAAAAGTAGTGTACCAGTCATAGCAAAAATTGTAGCGATAATCATTTTCCCAAGCACAGGGATATCCGGCAAGAAAATCATCACAAAAAGAATGCCAAGAGAAGCGGATTCAACAGTTCCAGCGGTCGATGGTTCAACAAAACGATTGCGTGCAAGCAACTGCATGATCATGCCTGAAAGAGCAAGTGCTGCGCCTACCAAAAGGACTGCAATTGTACGAGGAAGGCGGGTTTGCCAGAAAATAAGCCAAGCATGTGAATCGTTTGATAATAAATCAGAAGGCGTTACGTCTGAATAGCCAACAAAAATACTGAGGATAGACAGTGAGGCAAGGACTGTTATGGCTATCCAATAATTTTTCACGTTAAATCATTTTCCAACAAAAAAGCAAAGGCTTCTGATAGCCTTTGCTCTTAAATTTTATTTTTATGACAAGCAAGTTATTTTTGTGCTTCTTTGCCTTTTGTAAAGGCTTCATTGATTTGTTGAGCTGCTTCGTTTAGTCCTGTTAGACCGCCACTAGCACGATACCAGCTCCAAGAATCTAGATAAATAATTTGGTTTTGTTTTCCAGCTTTTGTACGCTGAACAAGTTCATTGTCGAGCAATTGTGCTGCAGATTGTCCTTCTCGTCCAATTGCTGCATCTCGATCAATAACCAGCAACCAATCAGGATTGGTTTCAAGGATAAATTCAGGAGAAATGAGTTGTCCATGTTTTTGCACAGTCAGTTTATCCGTTGCTGGGGCAATTCCAAATGAGGAATGAAAAATATCAAAACGTGACTTTGGGCCTAAGGCGCTGATTTTCCCACCAGAGGTCATAAGTATAAGCGCTGCACCTTTTCCTTGTGTGTTTTTGCGAACTTCTGCTAAAGCTTCATCGAGTTTGGCAATTTCTTTTTCTGCTTCCTTTTCTTTGCCAAAAATTTTTCCGAGGATAGACACATTCCGTTTAATATCCTCAAGAGAGTTTTCATTCCCTACTGTGAGGTCAATCGTTGGAGCGATTTTGGATAAATCTTTATATTTGGCTTGGGTCCGAGAGGAAATAACAATCAGATCGGGTTTAAGAGTAGCAATTTTTTCATAATCCGGTTCAAAGAGGGATCCAATTTTTTCATATTCTGTACCATCAAACTGCTGCAGATATACAGGTTTTTTTCCCTCAGGAACACCGGCAATCGCTTTGATTCCTAGATGATTCATATTATCAAGTGTTGCAAGATCAAATACAACAACCTTTTTAGGAGAGATGGGAATAGAGGTTGTGCCTGAAACATGATTGATGGTTATATTGGCATCGATACTCGTATTTGCCCATGAAAATGTTGTAAAGCTCATCACAACAATCAAGATGGCAACGGCCCATTTTAAATATTTGGTTATCATTATTTCATCCTTTTCTCAAAATTATAAAGAAATCATCCATTTTAAAAACGCAACTTAGGCATTTTTATGTACAAAACAACAAATTAATTTATTACATTATGTTGTAAAATAGATTGTCGTATGTTACAAATTGGATATTTATCTCTTTTCGCTGAATTCTAGTGCTTTTACAAACATATTTGGAAAGTTTAACATATGATTAATGTATTTAAAAATCGTACGCGTTTGTGCGCTGTAACAACAAGCGTTTTCTTCTTTTTACAAGGTGTAGATGCTTCTGCTGCATGGGGATGGTCTTGGTCCTTTCCAGTGCCCAGTTTCCTTGGAGGTGGATCTGATTCTGATAAAAAAGCAGAAGCGCCTAAAGCACAACAAGCAGAGCAGCCTCAAGGAGAAGGCCTGCCTAAGGTGGAGAAATTGGTGGCAGGTCCACCTGCACAAGAACCTCGTGCACAAGAATCTCAGGAAAGTGGTCCTGTGAAAGATAGTCCTGTGAAAGAACCTGCTCCCGTGTCGGCTGTTTTACGTCCTCCTGCTGAAAATTGTAATGAGGTTGAGGGGGCAACAACACGTGACCCTATTGTGTGTACTGATGGTGAGGCACACACATTTAAAGGTGGTAGCATTCAAATAAAAACGTTTGGCCAAAACGCTGTGTATGCAATGGGTAAAATTGAGATGAAGCCAGACTCGAGTCCTAGTGGAGCTCCGGGAGTAGGTCCAGATGGAAGCCATACTATTGGAGGTGTCTCGGTACCTGCAGGGGGGCTTCAGGTGGATGTTTCTCAGTTAGAACCTGTTAAAGTTAAAGAGACAAGTGTTACACTGGAACAGGTGACTATTACTGGTTTAGAACCTCCTTCTAATGGTGAAGGTATGAATCAAGGGAATGGGCAGCAGGATTCTGTTGATAATTCACAAGTCTTAGGTTTTGGAAGTGCTGTATTTTCGGCAGTGGATGCGTATGTTACTTTAAAAACAACAAGTATTGAGAAATTTATTGCTGGGCTTGAGGCCCAGGGTGGGGGTAAGATTGATATGCAAGGGGGGAGCATCAAAAAATCTTATATAGGTGCTACGGCTAGTGATGGATCATATATTTTTTTGGATAATGTAAGTATTAATGTAGAAAAGACTTCTGAACACATACCATTGAATGCAATCGGACTGCAAAGTTCTGACGATTCTAGCATATTTATGGAATCTGGATCAATTACCTTTCCAGAAAGTGGGATAGGGGTTTCCTCAGAATACGATGGATTTGTTGGATTAAAAGGTGTTAAATTTAATATTACAAAGAAAGAGAAGGTAGCTTCAGACCCAAAAAAACCAGCAACGGATCATGGTGAAGAAGGCGATAGTATTCTTTTTTACTTAAGTAAGGGTGTTGTTTCTTCTGATGGTACAACTTTTGATGGCTCCAATACTACTGTCATGTGGGTTCATGGGGGGCCTGATGTCGATCAAGGTCTCTATAATATCATTAATCCCCGTGAAGAGGCCTTTGGTGGAATTAGTGATAGCCTAGCTGAAATTGTTGATGGCATTTTTTCTGACGGAGGAGACGTAAAGATTAGTGCTAGTATTAAATCTTCAAAAATTAATGTAAGTGGGGCGGAATCATATGGACTATATTTTTCTAAGCAAGATGCAACCGGGGAAGAAACAGGAGATATTTCTGGTAGTCAAAATTTACTTGAATCAAGAAATCCAAATGATGAACGTGGAAAACATATGGTTCTTTTGACAGATAGTGCTCTTAGAGTTCCAGAGGGGGTGGCCATTTATGGTGATGGTTTGAGCAGTTATGTCATCTTGGGAAAGGATTCAACTCTTTCTGGTGATTTATTATTGGAGGCTAAGTCTGATTCTAATTTGTCGGTTTTTGTTCATGACTCTGTCATTTTCGGTGCTGCTCGCATTGATAAAGGTTCTCGTGCGGATCTTTCTCTGTCCAATTGGTCGGAATGGTATTTAACAAAGAGTAATAGAGGCAAAAATAAAAATCTGCAGTGTGTGGATTCATGTATTTCATCTATGAAACTTGAAAATAGTAATGTTAGATTTATTACTTCGTCTTCACAAAATGGGGAGCCTGCAACAGGAGACAGTAATAATAAGTTTCGAACTCTTCGTATCGGAGATGGAAAAGGCACGGTTTACAGTGCTCATGGGATTGCGAAGATTTACTTCAATGCCGATTTGAAACCACCTATCGCCGTGGGTGCTGCAAGCAGTGCAAATGTTACCCAAGTATCTGATAGACTTTTAATTCATGGTGATGTTTCTGGGGAAACTATGGTACATGTGGATTCTGTTTCAGTCCGCACAACACAAGGCCAAAGTGAATCTGACCAAGGTGAGAAGAAGAATACACCTTACAGTATTTCACTTATTCAGGTTTTTGGAAACGCAAAGAAGGATTCTTTTAAGCTGGAAAACGGTTATATTACAGTACATGGGTTGCCCTATAAGTACGTTCTTCGTGCTTATGGTCCAGGCATTCCTCCGCACATGCAGTACTTTGATAAGACCTTAGTTAAGGGAAGCACCGATGTTTGGGATTTTCGTCTAGAAAATCAATATGTTGTACCTCTTGTTGATGCGTACACTGTTCCTGCATATGAATATCCTGTTATTAAAAGCATTTTAACTATTTCTCCTGAGGATGACGGATTCGAAGGGACTGATGAGGTATCCGGAGGAACAGGGTCTTCTCAAGATGCAGGGTCTTCTCAAGATACAGGGTCTTCTCAAGATACAGGGTCTTCTCCAGAATTAGCTTCTTTACCTCTTACAACTCCTTCTCTTCCGTCTAGGGGGGATGCATCTACTTCACCTTCTTCACTTGCAAGATCTGATACGGGTGATGTTCCTATAGTGCCTGCTTCTTCGGTTATTGTATATCGAGTTGATTCACTTACAAACTCCGGATCAGTAGCGCCTAATACTTTATCTACTGCATCTAAGAAGCCTGCACCTATAATTTCATCTGTAGTTGTAACGCCTACTTCTGCTCAGCCTAAGGTGCCTTCTACTGGACCAGTTGGGCGTTCGGATAGTGTTGGTACTGAAAGTGTTTCTTCTCAGTGTAATGATACAGGGCAAAATGCTGTTGGGAAATCGCAAGGTGCTTATTCTTGCAGTGATGGCAGATCATATACAATGAGAAGTCTTACACTTAAGGCAAGTAATAAGGATCAGCATCCTATGCATGCAAAAAATCAGAATACAGTTATCAAACTAGAGGGTGCTACCATTAGTGGTGGGTATTCTTCGGATGATACAGATAATGTTGATTTTAATACATTAAAGCCTAAGAGTGCTGTGTTTGCGGAAGAAGGTGCGGAAATTGTTTTAGAAAAGAAATCAACAGTTAATTCTTCTCTGATTGGTCTTGAGGCGCAAAAAGGTGGAAAGGTCAAAATGGATGATGGGACGGTTGATGTTGGTTATGTGGGTGCTTTGGCGGGCTCTAGGTCTTCTGTTGAGTTAAATAATACGAAGATTAACGTGTCGGGAGATTTGGCTGTAGCTGCTCTGGCTAGTGATGCTGGTGAGATAACCATGAAGTCTGGGGCGATTACTCTAACAAGTGGGGTGGCAGTTAGGTCGGAATCGGGGGGACGTATTAAATTAGACAAGGTTGATATTACGGCAAGAAAAGAAAAGAATAAGCCGGATTCTGCAGAAAGGTTTGGGAGTGCAGCTTTTCTGGTGAATAATAATGGTTCCGTTGATTTTACGAATGGGAATGTTGTTACTAATGTTAATGCTTTGTGGGTTAGGAGAAGTGGTGATGTTGTTGAGACAGGTACTTCTAGGAGGAAAAGATCTTCTGATGTTCGTTCTTCTATGAATCGTGCTAATATTGAATTTTCTACTGTTACAGTGGAAGGTGATAAATCCTATGGTATATATTTTGATGGGGCAGAACGAGAAGGAGTAGATAAGCAAAATCGAAATAGAAGCTCAGAGGAAATTGTTTCAGCATTGCCAGCGAAGCGTTCTGAAGAAAAAAGTTCTGTCGAGAAAGTAAATATCGTTAAACGGAATGCTCTATCTTTACAGGGAAACACACCTATAGGTATAACGGGAGAGGTTTTATTGAAAAAAACTAATTTCGAAGTTCCAGACAGTGTAGCTGTGTATGGTAATCATTCTGGTGGTCGTGTTTTCTTAGAAAAACAAGCACTTCTTTCTGGTGACTTGCTGTTGAAAGCTGAGAATAATTCTAATATATTGATTTCGGTCGATGGCTCTATTATTGCGGGTGGTGCTCGCGTTGATAAAGGCTCTTATGCCAAATTAGATTTAACCAATGGATCAGAGTGGCATCTGAAAAGAAGTGCACAGAAAAGTTTAAGTGCTTCAGGTTCAGAGTGTATGGATTCATGTGTTTCTTCAGTAAGTCTTGTCAATAGCCACATAGAGTTTGCGTCTTTGGAATCTGAAGAATTAAAGTATCAGACACTGCGTATCGGAGATGGGAGAGGGACTGTTTACAAAGCGCAGGGCGATGTTTCAATCCGTCTTAATGCACGTTTAAACCCCAATGATCCTAGCGATAATCAAGTAACAGATAGGCTTGTAATTCGTGGTGATGTTGAGGGGAAAACGGTAATAGATGTGCAAGGCATTCCAGGCAATCTAGGAGAAGGGAAGGATACCCAGAGCGCTCACAGTGTTTCAATTGTTCAGGTTTATGGAAATGCAGCGAGAGATTCTTTCCGACTAAAGGGTAATTATGTTGCGCTGAGGAATTCACCTTACAAATATACACTTCGTTCTTATGGTCCAGAAGTGACATCAAAGCAGGAACATGTGCAGCAAAAATTTATTAAGGACGGTGGAGAATTTTGGAATTTCCGTTTAGAAAACCAATATGTTAAGTCTTCTCCTATGGTTGGACTTGTTCTCCCTGAGCAATTCGTAAGATCTGTTGTTCCACAAGTTCCGACTTATCTGCTCTTACCAAATAGTGTATTCCATGCTGGTTTGATGGACATCAACAATCAAAACAAGCAGTTTGACTTATTGCGTACGACTTTCAGTGGAAAGATAGAAGCTCGTGAAAACCCTGCTTTATATTTGCGTGGTTATGGTGGGAGCTACCGTTATGCTTCAGATCTGTCTGCGCTTGAATATGGTTATGGTGGTGAGCTTGATTATAATGGTGTAGAGGCTGGTGTTTTACTGCAAACAATTGAGAATGCTAACACTGCTATATCTTTTGGGGTTATGGGGACTTATGGAAAGCTTTCTCTACAACCTTTGGATGTTGAACAAAGCCAAAAGAGTACATTTGATAAATGGACTGCTACAGCATATGGAAGCATGCAGCATGATGCAGGGTTCTATGTGGATGGTCTTCTTTCCTATGGTGTATTCAAAGGTGATGTTGTCACCCTTGCACGTGGTAAGACAGCAACATTAAAAGCAAATCCTTTCAGTGTTTCTTTGACTGGTGGTAAAGCATTTGTAACGGGGTACGAGGGTTTTGTTGTTGATCCGCAAGTTCAGGTTGTTTACCAAAATTTCCACTTTGATAAGGCTTACGATATTGACAAGTTTGACATTGAGATGGGGAAACTTGATCAATGGGTAGCACGTGTTGGTGGACGGTTAACCAAAACGCTTAGTGCAAGTGATGAGGCGCGTGTTGTTGCCTTCTATGGTAAGCTTCACCTTTCTCATGGTTTTGGAGAAAAACAATCCGTGCACTTTAAAGATGCTTTCCAGTTAGGAGCTTTTGGTTCTTCCCTAGAAGCTGGGTTGGGCTTTAATGCCAAATTATCTCAAAAGTTTGCACTGCACGGTGATGTTGTCTATCAACATCAGCTCAATAAGGCTGGTTTTTCTGGAGCTAGTTTTTCCGGAGGAGTTCGCTATCAATTCTAAGATAAGGTACAATACGTACTTTTATAGGAAAGGCAGCACATTGTGCTGCCTTTTTTCTTTATAATAATCTGTCTTGCTTCATCAAAAAATCTTGTTCTTTTGATGTGAACTCAAGAAGTTATGTTTTTATTTTGTGTGTGAAAGCATCTCCTGATTGTATCATTTATGCTAAAATGAATTTCTGAAATTTTTTGGTAATAAAATACGCTATGGTTACAGGCTTTTAAGAAGCTTTTTAATGATGGGGGGCTCACAGTGTTCATGCACAATATCCTGCCTGATCTTATTTATCCGTTATAAAGCTTTATGCTTTCTCAATCTTGTTTTTACGTTTTTACGAATTTTGGCAATTCTTTTCATGTGCACCTTTTGTCAATTTTTAAAGTCCACAATGATAGGTAGTCAACCTCATTAATTGCACGCTATAGTTTTATTTTTCCTTTACACGAAATACAGAATGCATTATACACTCATAGATTGTGTTTAGAAATTATTCTCTTACAGGTAGTTTGTTGTGTTGTGCTTAGAGCTTCTGCCACGTTTATTGAGATAATTCATTACACGGTTCCGATGAGCGGTAAATGCATTCTTTTGGTTCCACCTTTTTCGTATTTTGAGGTGCTTACCGGAGTGTTTTTATTAGAGCTTTTGTTTTCAATGAGAGGGGAAGAAAAGTTTCGAGGGAACTATGATTAAAGTTTTTCAAAATCGTGTGTATTTATATACTGTCACAACGGCTCTCTTTTCTTTATTTCAAAGTGGAATAGGGGTTTGTGCAAATACAGAGGAGAGTCGTGAGTTTTATACCGATGTCTTTCCGGTCATGACCGATATCGATGTTGCTGTGATCGGTAGGAATGGTGATATCGAAAGGAATAGAATCCATATTGATGGGCATGAATTCCCACCTTCCTTTAATAGCATTCCTAGGAGGAATAACTCGAACTTTCCTCTTAGGAGATATAGTGGATTGATGAAATATGGATATTCTAACGAGAACGGTAATCCGAAGCTTATAGTATATGATAGTTTATATTATATATGCGATGACTGCACAAGCGATACCATTGATAATCGATTTTATACGATTGCGAATCGTTCTAATCTTACTACTATAACAGTAAAAGGGATAGGTACAAAAGTTACGGGAAAAAATGTAAAGGTTAGTAGTCGAGTTTCTGATGAAACTTTTCTAGTGGGTGTGTCTGTAACAGAGAACGGAAAGATTGTTTTGGAAGATTCGGTTCTTAAAGGCACAAATATAGCTCTTCGTGCGAGTAATGGAGTGATTGAGGTAAAAAATGGAAAGATTAAGAAAAGTCATGAGGGTGTTGATGCAACAGATAATTCGTTTGTTCTTTTAGAAGATACAGAAATTAAGACTGCTAATGGAATCGCAAGTCTTTTAAGTTATGATAATTCAGAAGTTTGGATGTCAGGTGGATCAGTTGATTTTATGAACAGCCATGGGGTTTCTTCGATGTTAGGTGGAAAAATAAATCTCGAGAATGTTAAAATTACTGGGAAGAGTGACAAAGGCAAGGATCATGCGGTTGTGCGTATAGATTTAGGGGGGGAAGTTAATTTTAAAAATGTGATTATTGATGTTACTGATGTCCATGGCATATTATCAGAAAACACTGTAGCTACTTTTAATTCAATCCTGCCGCTTGAAGGCTTATCAGATAATATTAAGGCAACAGAGGTCAATATTGAATCTTCTGATGTTAAGGTGCGTGGAAACAACGCCTATGGTATATATTTTCAGAGAGGGAAACCAAGGGAAGAACTTAATAATGAAGAAGCTTCAAAGGAAGAGAAAACTCTAGGCAGATTGAAGGTTGTTAATTTGCAGAGGACAATGTTTTCAGCTCAGGATAATGCAATTTACAGTACCGACAAAACTTCTGGTGTTGTGAGTTTAACGAAAAGTTTCTTGAGTTCAGACAGTCTCCTTTTAAAAGCTGAGAAGGAATCTTCTGTGGCAGTTTTGGCTGTTTCTTCTACTCTTGAAGGAGGAGTTGATGTTGATGAGACTTCTACTGCTAAATTTTATTTGGGTGATGGCTCAACATGGATTTTACAAAAGAAACGATACAGAGAGCAGGGTAACGCTGGTTTGACAAAAGTTTCATCTGTTTCGCTCGTCAATCTTATAAGTGATAGTTCCATTAAGTTTACATCATCAAAACCTGACCAGAATTATAGTTATCAAACACTCAAAATTGGAAAAGGAACGGGTGAGGTTTATAAAGCAACAGATGGCGCGGATATTTATCTTAATACTTATCTGAATTCTGGGGGACCAATGAATAATCAAAACACGGATCGTGTTTTGATTTATGGGGATGTTGCTGGAAAAACGACAGTGCATGTGCAGGGTGTTTCAGGAAGTCCTGGAGCGCTTACGGGGAATGGTGGAAATGATGAAGGTATTTCAATCATTCAGGTTTCTGGAAGTGCGCATGAAGATTCTTTTCTGTTGGAAGGTGGTTATGTAACAGCAGGCCATTCTCCTTATCAGTATCAGCTTTATGCTTATGGACCGCAATCTGCTTTAGGGAAAGCGAGTACAGATCAAAGATTAGTTGAGGGTGAAGGAGACTTTTGGGATTTTCGTCTTGAAAATAGATATGTTGTTCCTAAACCAGATCCAGCACCGGCTCCAAGTCCAACGCCTCTGCCTCCAAGTCCAGCCCCCACACCGAGCCCAACGCCGCCTCCAGCTCCAGGACCAGCTCCGGAACCTCATCCTAAACCCGAAGTTAAGGCTGTTGTTCCGCAAGTTCCAACTTATTTGCTTTTGCCCAATGCCTTGTTTCAAGCGGGTTTGATGAATATTAACAGTCAAAACAATCGCTTAGAATCTTTACGAATTGCTTCTGGAGGATTGTTGAAAAGTGATGAACAGCCTGCCTTTTTTGTGGGCGGCTATGGTGGGAGTTATCGTTATGCTTCAAATCTGTCTGCGCTTGAATATGGTTATGGTGGTGAGCTGGATTATCATACTATAGAGGCAGGTGCTTTACTACAAACCATTGAGAATGCACATAGTAATGCATCTTTTGGGGTTATAGGGTCTTATGGAAAGCTTTCTCTACAACCTTTGGATGTTGAACAAAGTCAAAAGAGTACATTTGATAAATGGTCCGTTACAGCGTACGGCGGTATACAGCATGATGCGGGTTGTTATGTTGATGGTCTTCTCTCCTATGGTTTGTTTAAGGGGGATGTTGTTACTCTTGCACGGGGTAAGACAGCAACGTTAAAGGGAAAACCTCTCAGTGCTTCTGTGACTGCTGGTAAAATGTTTATGATAGGGGATGAAAGTTTTGTTGTTGATCCGCAGGTTCAGGTTGTTTATCAGCATCTCCACTTTGATAAGGCGCATGATGTTGATGACTTTGATATCGATATGGGGAAAGTTGATCAATGGGTAGCACGTGTTGGTGGTCGGTTAACCAAAACGCTTAGTGCAAGTGATGAGGCGCGTGTTGTTGCCTTCTATGGTAAGCTTCACCTTTCTCATGGTCTTGGAGGAAAACAATCCGTGCACTTTAAAGATGCTTTCCAGTTAGGAGCTTTTGGTTCTTCCCTAGAAGCTGGGTTAGGCTTTAATGCCAAATTGTCTCAAAAGTTTGCACTTCACGGTGATCTGAGTTATCAGCATAAACTGACTAAGGCCGGTTTTTCTGGAGCTAGTTTTTCCGGAGGAATCCGCTATCACTTCTAGGATAAGGTACAATACGTACCTTTATAGGAAAGGCAGCACAGTGTGCTGCCTTTTTCTTTTGTTTTATGTGTTCGTATTCTTACGAGTGTTTTTAAGAATGACATGTTTCCTATATTGTAAATGCGTTTTTCAGTTGTTTTAAATTCTTCTTGAAGAAATATGAAGTTAGATTTGTGTTCAGAAGTGCCAATTTTTCTCTTTTATAGCGATTTTTTAATAGAGGAAACTTGTTAAAATTGTTTTGGGTTCAATATTTTAGTGAATTTCACATCATTGTTCAATTGTTTTTCCATAAGTTCTTAATAAAAATGACAAGATTTAGAATGGGTATTTTGATTTAGTATTTACATAAAACACAAAACATACTATTTTTGAACAAAATATATCAACAAAACGTATTTATTGAAACGGCAATTCGAGCATACATAATATGCTTTTTTGTAAATTTATTGAAGAAACGACGGTAAAATTATGGTAAAACTATTGAAAAATCATTTGTCTTTCTATGCTTTCACAACAGCTATTCTTTTTTTTATACCTAATGTAAATGCTAGGGTACAAAGTGATACCAATGATATTAAGGTGCAAACTCGTGCTGTCGTTAATGCTCTGGTAGAAAATGGCAAGAATCAATTTACATGCAATGTAGATGCCCCATCTTATCGGTGTAAAACTCCTCAACCGCATCAAATTTTCAATAAAAAATATCAGAAATCTGATCAAAAAGCAGATGAAACTATCGCGCTGGAAGCATCTGGAAAAGGTACTTCTATTCATGGTAAGAATATAACTATTAGTGGTTCTCCAAATGCTGATGGTTCGAAAGAGAACTTTTGGGAGTACAGTGTAGTGGCAAGTGATGGGGGAAAGATTCATATAAAAGAAGGAGTGATTGACTTTACAAATGGTGTCGCAGTTAAAACAGTGAAAGGAGGAGCTGTTTTTTTGAATGACGTTTCTATTACAGGGCATGGTCAGTCAACGAATAGTGAAAATTCAGCTTTTTATATGTTTCATGCTGGTGGATATATAGACTTTAGTAAAGGTAAAGTTGATGTGACTGGTGCCCATGGCATTTTATCACGGGGGATAGATCATATGATTTATTTGAGGGACACCTCTGTTGCAGTGAGGGGGAGTGATACATTTTATGGTGTGTACTTTTTGTTCGATCGAGATGCTATACCTGCTGACAGGAGAAGGTTAGGGGTGAATGTTGTTCATTTAACGGGAACTTCTTTTATAGTTCCAAACAGTACAGCTGTTTATAGCACCAAGTGGAATAGTTTCGTTAGAGCTTCAAAAGGATCAATACTGTCTGGTGATGTATTGGTGAAAGCTGATGGTAATTCGCGTATATCATTGTCAACAGATGCATCTATACTTAAAGGAGGAGCTCGAATTATAGATGGAAATTCTATTATTGCGGTGGAGTTAACGGATAATTCAAAATGGATTTTATCGCAACCTAAATATGAAAAATTACAGAGTTCGGACTCTGTAGGTGTTTCATCGATTTTAGAGGTAGAGCTTTCTGACAGTTCTATTGTTTTTGAAAAACTCACAGAGAACAGAGATGATGGTTATCAAACACTTCAAGTTGGAGAAGGACACAGGGATCTTTATCGTCCGTGGAGGGGTGTTTATAGGGTAAAGAAAGGTGATGCACATCTTTATCTCAATACATACTTAAATAAGGGGGGAGCTCTTCAAAATCAAAAGACGGATCGTGTTTTAATTTATGGTGATGTTGAAGGGAAAACAACAGTGCATGTGCAAATTGTTCCTGGAAGTCCAGGAGAATACACGGGAAGTGGTGGAAATGACCAAGGGATCTCACTTATTCAGGTTTCTGGAAAGGCAGAAAAAGATTCTTTTCGGCTAAATAATGATTATGTTACAATGGACGGTTTGCCTTATCAGTATAGGCTTTATGCTTATGGTCCGGAATCTACTTTAGGGAAAGCGAATCCTGCTCAAAGGTTAGTTAAGGGTGAAGGAGAGTTTTGGGACTTTCGCCTCGAGAATAGGTATGTTGGTTTTGTGTCTAAGCCTATTCCGGAGTCTCGCCCTTTGCCTTATCCAGAATCCAGTGTTAAGGCTGTTGTTCCACAAGTTCCGATTTATTTGCTCTTACCAAATAGTGTATTTCATGCTGGTTTGATGGATATCAACAATCAAAACAGGCAGTTGGAGATATTGCGAACTCCTTCCAGTGGAATGGTAGAAATGCATGAAAAGCCTACTTCATTTTTGCGTGGTTATGGTGGGAGCTACCGTTATGTTTCAGATCTGTCTGCGCTTGAATATGGTTATGGTGGTGATCTTAGCTATAATGCTGTAGAAGCAGGTATTTTGCTGCACACAATCGAAAATGCTAACACTGCTATATCTTTTGGGGTTATGGGAACTTATGGAAAGCTTTCTCTACAACCAGTGGATGTTGAACAAAGCCAAAAGAGTACATTTGATAAATGGACTGCTACAGCATATGGAAGCATGCAGCATGATGCGGGGTTCTATGTGGATAGTCTTCTTTCCTATGGTGTATTCAAAGGTGATGTTGTCACTCTTGCACGTGGTAAGACAGCAACATTAAAAGCAAATCCTTTCAGCGTTTCGTTGACTGGTGGTAAAGCATTTGCAACGGGATATGAGGGTTTTGTTGTTGAGCCGCAGGTTCAGGTTGTTTATCAGCATCTCCACTTTGATAAGGCTTACGATATTGACAAGTTTGACATTGAGATGGGGAAACTGGGTCAATGGGTAGCGCGTGTTGGTGGACGTTTGTCCAAGATGTTTTCTGCATCTGAAAAGGAACGTGATGTTTCTATGTACGGAAAACTTTATTTTACGCATGCTTTTGAAGAAAAACAAACTGTGCATTTCAAAGATGCTTTCCAGTTAGGAGCTTTTGGTTCTTCTCTAGAAGCTGGATTGGGCTTTAATGCCAAATTGTCTCAAAAGTTTGCGCTTCACGCAGATCTGAGTTATCAGCATCAGCTTAATAAGGCTGGTTTTTCCGGAATTAGTTTTTCTGGTGGATTGCGCTACCGTTTTTAGTTTCATTCTATTTTGATCACTTCTTTATAGCCCCACAAGCTATACTTGTGGGGCTATTTTTAAAATTTTCTGCTCGTGTTTTAATGCGTTTTTTACATGTTTTTAAAATGTTAAAATACTTTTTTATGGAGCTTTTTTACTGTTTTGTCTAAAAATAAGATGAGACTTGTATGCTCAATGGTTTCCAATTTTTGCTTTTTATCATGATTATTTTGATTAGTATGAATTTATAAGCTGTTTTTAAAGAACTGCTTTTGAGCCAATGTACTTTTATTTTTAGCTGTGTTTTTACGCGTTTTTTTATGAAAGTTACAATTTTGGATTGTGGCCTTTTTAGTCTTTTTTGGGTTTTGGTTTTACATAAAGCACAGAATGGATTAATTAAATGCAAAACGTATTTTATATATTGTGCGCCATAAAAGCAAATTAAGCAAAACACGTATTTTCGTTTTTCATAGGAAGAGGAAGAAAGTTTGCAATAGATTTGTGATCAAAATATCTAAAAATCATTTCTCTTTATATTGTTTTACAACGATTTTTCTTTTCTTTGTAGAGAGCGCTGATGCAAATATTTTATCTTCTGATAAGGAGTGGTTTTCATGTAGTGAAAGTGTGTTAGTGAAAGTGTGTCATTTTATCGGTGCAACTATGGTAAATGGCACGAAATTTCCAATAAAACTTATCAACTCACGGGTGAAGTAAGTGATGGAGTTATAGGCGCATTTGGAAAAGAGACAGTGATTGAAGCGGAGAAAATAACCATTAACAGTATTTCGAGTGCAAATGGTCATGCGTCAAAAAGCCCTTGGACAACTGGTGTAAAAGTATCTGAAGGAGGAGTTACTCCCATTTATTCTACCTTAACAGGACTTTCAATAGGTGAAGATGTTGATGATGATGGAGCATTTGAGATGTGAGGTGGATTGCTTCATTCAACCCGAATGGGTGTCAGTGTAGCTGGTGAACAGTCGTTTGTTTTTTTTACGTGATGTAAAAATTAAAACGAGTATGCATGCAATAAGTCTTTTGAGTCAGGTGAGCGAAAATTGAAATGGAAGGAAGATTGATTTTACCAATGATATTGCTGTTCAAACAAGCGGAGGCAGAAAAGTTATTTTAGAGGAAATTTCTATTATAAGAAGGGGCAGTCAATTGGCAAATAAAGGCAGTTATGGTAAAAATCCCGCTTTTCATATGCCTCAAGGTAGTGGTTCTATTACTTTTCAGAGCGGATGAGTTCATGTTACCAATGTGCATGGCCTTTTAGTACAGGGAAATAGTAATAATACTGCTTATCTTAAAAATTCCACTCTTATGGTCAGAAAACAGGATTTTAATGGGATAAACTTTATTTGAGAAGCGCAATTTGATGAGGGGGAAAAAACAGTTTTATCCGGAAAGGGGAATGTTCATTTGACCAAGACAAATTTTATGGTTCCAGAAAGCGCGGCTCTTTATAGTCGCAAATTCGAGAGTCTTGTTCAACTCTCACAAGGTGCAAAAATTTCTGGAGATTTATTGCTGCAGTTTGGATGAAAATTCTCATGTAAAGATTATGGCAAATGCTTCTACCCTTGTAGGGGGAGTTCGTGTTGACAAAAGTTCTATTGCTGCACTGCAGCTAATAAATGGTTCTCAATGGATTTATCACGACCAAGATATGAAAAATAGCAACATCTTACTTCGTTTTACTCCCAATTGAGGGATTATTCATCCATTTCATCGATCGATCTTGTTGATAGTTCTCTTGTTTTTGAAGGGCTAAAATCTAAAAAACAGATGTTTATCAAACACTTCTTGTTGGAGAAGGATCAGGTGAAGTTTATCGCATGCAAGGAAAAGTGCATCTTTATCTCAATACATATCTGGATAAAGGGGGAGCACTTCAAGACCAAAAAACTGATCGGATTTTAATCCATGGCGACGTTTCTAATGAAACGATCATTCATGTGCGAAGCGTTCTTGGAAGTTTAGAGAATATACGGAGAAGCATGGAAATAACAAGGGGATCTCACTTATTCAGGTTTCTGGAAAGGCAGAAAAAGATTCTTTTCAGTTAAACGACGGTTATATAGTACCGTACGGTTCACCTTATCAGTGCAGGCTCTATGTTTATGGACCTAGGTCTCATTTAGGAGAAACAGATTCTGCTCAAAGGTTGGTTGAAGGTAAAGGAGAATTTTGGGATTTTCGTTTCGAAAGTGAGTTTGTGCTTTCTTCTTCTTTTGATGATACGGATTTGCTTCTTATCCCTGATTTCATTTGGTCTGGTTATCCTTTTCTTCCTGTATCAGATTTTCGTGTGACTACAGGAGTTGGAGATCCTGTCATTGGACCTAAGGTTCTGTGGCGTTCTTCTGCTTCTCATCCTCTTTCTGTTACACCTAGTGTTCCTTTTTCTGAATCTGTTTGTCCTGTTGTTCCACAAGTGCTAACGTATCTGCTTTTGTCAAATGCTTTGTTTCGGATTGGCGTTGTGGATCTTAACAATCAAAATAAGCAGTTAGAAACGTTAGGCACTGTTTTTCGTCAGTTATTAAATTGATAACAGTCCTGTTTTGTTTCTGTACGGTTACTCTAGAAATTACCATTACACTTCCAATTTGTCTGCATTTGAATATGGTTATGGGGGCGATCTTGATTATCATGCCAGAGAGGCAAGCATTTTACTTAAAACAATCGAGAGTGAGTACAGTTCTACTTCTTTTGGAATTATGGAAACATTTCTTTGCGACCTCGAGATGTCAAACAAAACCAAGAAAGTACATTTGATAAATGGACAGTGCCCGCATATAGCACAGTATGCAGCATGATATGGGGTTTTATATAAATGGTTTGTTCTCTTATGGTCTCTTTAATGGGAGTGTTTTTACTCTTACACGAGGAAAGACGGCAACACTAAAGGGAAATCGCTCACTTCTTCCGTGGCTGCTGGTAAAATGTTTATGATAGGGGATGAAGGCTTTGTTGTTGATCCGCAAGTTCAGGTTGTTTATCAACACCTTCAGTTCGGTAAAGCACATGATGTTGATGTTTTCGAGATTAAGATTGGAAAACCCGAGCACTGGATAATACTTGTTGGTGGGCGTTTAACCCAGACATTTGCTTTGGTTAAAAAGCATAGGTCGTTTCTTTCTATAGTAAGTTGCATTTTGTTCGTGATTTTAGTGGTGAACAATTTGTGCATTTGGGAGATGCCTTTCAGTTTGGTGCTTTGGTTTTTTCTTGAGATGTTGGATTTGATGTTCATGTGAAATTGTCTTCAAAATTTACATTTTATAGTGATTTGATTTACCCGCATAAACTTACCAAGACTGGTTTTTCTGGAACGTATTTCTCTGGTAGATTAAAGTATCATTTTTAATTGTTTCTTTTCTTTGACACATTCTCTGTAAAATTCACAGGCACAACATGACTTTATTGTGTTATTTTTTTGATTTTTGCTTTACATATAATTCAAAATGAACTACTGGAACGCTCCGTAATGGAGCAATCAGTAGATATGTCTCTTTAGTTTTTAATGAGGGTGAAAGAAGAAAGTTTATAGTAAATGATGATTAAAATATTAAAACGCCATGTATGTTTGTGTGCCCTTACAACATCTGTTTTTTTCTTTGTGCATAATATAGATGTTAAAGCACAGAATGTTACTTCGTGTAATGCATATAGAACGAGCGAAGGACATGGGCGTGTTGATCCGTCTTATGCAGATTTTTTGGGGACTGGTTCTATCGAGACTAGGGTTGTAAAGTCTGAAAAAATAGTTCTTGGTGCGGGAAAAGAGGCAAATTCAAGATCTGGTGAGACCCTGAAATTTAAAAAATCTCAAATTACAACAGAGGTTGTTGCAGATCCAAAGGTAGTGACCGTTTTAGATAAAATTTCAGTTACTGGAAATGGCAAAAAAGGAAATGGCCTTCATAGTGGCATAGCGCATGCAGTTTTTGGTGTGAAGCAAGGGGGCTCTCTTATTGTTAAAGATAGTAATATTACTGTCACTAATGCTTATGGTCTAGTGGGTGAGAGTGCGCCGGCTGTTTTTTCTAGTGATAAGTCTTTGTCAGATCCGCAAAACACATCTCAGTTTTTTATTGAGAACTCTAGTATTACTATCAGGGGGCATAAAGCTCGTGGTCTATATTTTCAGGGGGGGCTCTCAGATCATGAATATATAGAAGGAGAGCTGCTTTCTAGATTAGGGGATTTTCAATTTAAGAAAACTACTTTTAAAGTTCTAGATGGTACGGCTGTTTATGTTGATGATTCTCGAAGGTTCCCTTATGTTAAGGCAACAGATGGATCCCGTATTTTTGCTAATCTGTTATTAGATGCCAAGAATAACTCAGTGGTGGGAATTGAAGCTAATAATTCTTTTCTCGTAGGTGGAACGCGTGTTGATAAGAATACTTATGCTGAATTGGTATTGTATAATAAATCGCAATGGACAGTGTCACCAGAAAAAAAACATAAGGATTCGCAGAATACAGATTCGTCAATTTCCTTTATAAGGCTTGATGACAGCTCCATCGTTTTTAAAAAACCACAAGATGGTAATTATCAGACACTTCATGTTTGGGGGTTGGATGGTTATAAGAGCTTAGAGAACTTTTACGTTGCAAAGGGTAATGCACGGCTTTTTGTAAATGCTCATCTGGATTTGGGGGCTCCAAGCAAAGGGATAAAAGCTGATAAGCTTTTAATCTATGGTGATGTTGAGGGAAAAACTAAGGTTTATGTCGTAGATGCTTCTGCAGATTCAAAGAAAAGCAAGGGGCATACCCAAGATGAGCAAAAAGATATTCAGAGTGTTTCCATCGTTCAGGTTTATGGAAAAGCGGAGGCAGACTCCTTTAAATTAGCAAATAATTACGTAGCTTTAAGAGGGGCACCTTATCGGTATCGTCTTAAGGCTTATGGACCAAGTTCTTCTCTAGGAAAAGCAAAAGATGAGAACAGACTGGTTACGCAAAGATCAGGTAATGGTAATGGTGATTTTTGGGATTTCCGCCTTGAAGCTGAATATGTGAAGCGTTCTTCTCGCCGCTCTTCTTCTCAGTTGACAAAGAAAGTTTTTATTCGCCGTGTACCTCGTTCTGTTGGATCTCGTGCTGATTATAATTCTATTATAGCCAATCCTGAGGCTTCAGTTCTTCATTCTGATGGAGATGTTAGAGCCGTTGTTCCACAAGTTCCAACATATCTGCTTTTACCAAATGCTTTATTTCAGACTGGTTTGATGGATGTCAACAGTCAGAACGAGCAGATGGGAACATTGCGTACTGCTGTTGGAGGGCTTTTAGAAAAGAGTGAAAATCCTGCTTTTTTTGTGCGGGGTTATGGGGGAAGTCAGCGTTATGTTGCGGATCTTTCTGCGCTTGAATATGGTTTTGGAGGAAATTTTCATTATAATGCTGTAGAGGCAGGGTTTTTGCTCACGACACTTGAGAGTGCACATCGTACCACAACCTTTGGAATTATGGGGACTTATGGAAAAATGTCACTACAGCCTCGGGATATTGTAGAGAGCAAAAAAAGTGCATTTGATAAATGGTTGGTTACAGCATACGGTAGCATGCGGCATGATACCGGCTTTTATCTGGATGGTCTCCTTTCTTATGGCTTGTTTCAAGGTGATGTCCTAACTCTTGCAAGGGGAAAAACGACAACATTGAAGGGAAATCCTCTGAGTGCTTCATTGATTGGCGGTAAGGCGTTTGTGACAGGATATAAAGGTCTTATTTTTGATCCGCAGGTTCAAGTTGTTTATCAACATCTCCACTTTGATAAGGCATCTGATATCGATGGATTTGATATTGAGATGGGAAAACCTGATCAGTGGGTGGTGCGTGTTGGTGGACGTTTAACTAAGACACTGTCTGCATCTGAGAAGGGCCGCGTTTTTTCTTTCAATGGAAAGCTTCATCTTGTTCATAGTTTTGGAGAAAAACAATTTGTGCATTTGGGGGATGCCTTTCAGTTGAGTGCTTTTGGTTCTTCTTTAGATGCTGGATTGGGGTTTAATGCGCAATTATCGCCAAAATTTTCAGTGCATGGAAACGTAACCTATCAGCATAAGCTTAGTAAAGCCGGTTTTTCAGGAACAAGCTTTTCTGGAGGTATTCGCTACCGTTTTTAGTTAGACATGAAATAGAGGGTAAGTTTTAATAAGTGTAATGTATTTTATATGAAAGTATTAAAAGCACACCTTTAGCTTTTTATTTCTTGCTCTTCAAATGTTTAACTTAGCTGTATCGCGGTTATTATTTGTTTTTATTATAAAGGGGGGGGATTCTATATTGATGGGGGGGAGAGGGGTTACAATAGAATGATAGTTAAAAATTATAGGTTTTTATATACTCTTACAACGGCTGCTTTTTCTTTTTTGCCAATAATGAGCGCTTATGCGAAGTCTAGTGATTCTAGAGTTACATGTAATGATGCGGAGAGTGTTTATAAATGTGCGGATGGTACAAAACATACAATTAGAAGTAAAACCTATTCTTTAAAAAGTGTTCACGGACATTCTCCTAGCTCTCCTCCCATTGCATCTATATATGTAGAAAAGGAAGGGACAGTTATTAATGCATCTCAGATGATTTTCATGGGTGATAAACCAAATACGATATCGTCATATGGGGGCTATGTAAAAGATAATGGCAAGCTTGTTCTAAAAGATTCAACTTTTGCAGATATACCTGCTCTTCGTGCTCAGAATGGAGTCATTGAGATGACAGATGGGAAGATTGGGGGGATTTCTCACGCTATTTATGCATCGGGGAAAAAAGCAGATATTGCTTTAGTTCGTGTAAATGTTGAGATTGTACCAGATAATTTGAATGCGAAAGATATAGGTATTGTTAGTGGTTTTAGTGCCTTTGTTAGGATGTCAGGTAGCACTGTTACTTTTAAGGAGATTGGCGCGTTTTCATCACAATACGGGGGGAGATATCTTCTTGATAATATGACCATTAAGGGAGAGGGAAAAAAATATACTGTTCTAGTTGATAATAAAAATATCGATAAATTACCAGAAGCTTTTGATATATCGCAAGGTGGGGATGTTCATTTGAGGGATAATTCTATTCAACTTACCGATATGCATGGTTTTTTTATTGAAAATTTTACAAGTTTTGGAGATGGTAGTGGTAATTTGCTTCAGGAATATAATTCATCAAATAGCTTCAAAAAGACAGATATTAAAATTGAAAGCTCGAATATTACTATACAGGGGGAAAAAACTTATGGTTTGTATTTTAATGCGGTAGGTCCAAGAGAGTTTTCTGAACGGTTAAATGTAAGCGATGAAAAACTTTCAGAAGCGCACGGGGACGTCATCGGAACCGCATCTGTTTCTTTATCAAAGACAACTTTTACAGTTCAGGATGGTATCGCCATTTATAGTACTGGACCTGATGGTTATGGAGCTGAATCTACTCTTGAGTTATCTGAAGGAACAAGGATCTCTGGTGATTTATTGTTGAAAGCTGACAATAACTCTTCCATAACTGTTAAGGCTAGCGATACCACCCTTACAGGGGGGGTACGTGTTGAAGATATTTCTACTGTTCATTTACAGTTAACGCGTAGCTCGACATGGTATCTCAAAAAAAGCAAAAAAGATTCACAGGAAAATAATTCTACAGATTCATTTCTCTCATCGCTAAGCCTCTTAGATAGTACTGTTATTTTTAAGAAAGATAGTTCTAACAATTATCAAACACTGCGCATTGGAACAACGACGAATATATTTGAAAGAGATGGATATGGGATAGGCGAGGCAGTATTTGAGGGCTCTGATTACAAGCAACCAGTGTATAGTGCAAAGGGAAATTCTCGGATTAAGCTCAGTGCATTTTTGAATGATGATGGTTCATTTGATACACAAAAAACCGATCGCGTTTTGATTTATGGTGATGTTGAGGGAACGACTCTCATAGAAATGCAAGATTTTCCCAGAATTTCAGAAAAAAAGATAAAGGATGGGAAAGATCAAAGTGTTTCACTTATTCAAGTTTCTGGGAAAGCGACGGAAGATTCTTTTAAACTCATGGATCGTTATGCTACAATAAATGGTTTCCCTTATCAATATCGTCTTCGTGGCTATGGTCTAGGATCTTCTTATGGACAAGCAGATCCCAAAAATAGATTAGTTGCAGGTGAAGGAGATTTTTGGGATTTTCGCCTTGTAGGTATCTATATAAATCCCAAAGATGGTTCTTCTGAAACTGAGACTATTAAACCTGTTTCTACGGATCTCACTGCCCCTTCATCTACTCCATCTTCTCCGACGGAGTCTTCTTCATCTGGGAAGCCGCCTGTCTCTGTTCCAGATGTTCCAGTTACGCCTTCTTCGATTGAGCCATCTGTACCTGTACCATCCTCTACTCCTATAGATTCTACATCTGCATCATCTCCGTCTTCTTCAGTTGAGCCTTCTTCTGTACCTGAACCTGTTCCGGATGTTCCATCTACACCGATTTTACCAACACCTTCTCCAGCGGCACCATCTGATCCAGTAGTTCCTCAATCTCCTGTGGCTCCTGTGCCTGAGTTACCTGTTCCTTCGGTTCCATCTACACCTATTCCTCCAACGCCTTCTCCAGCTGTCCCCTCTGAACCAGTAGATTCTCAGCCTACAGATCCTACACCTCCTCCCTCTACACCTCTTTCACCAACGTCTTCACCAGTTGCGCCGGTTCCTATTAAGCCTGATATTCAAATCGTGCCAAAAATTAGGGCTGTTGTTCCGCAATTGCCAACTTATCTCCTCTTACCAAATGCCTTATTTCATGCCGGCTTTATGGATCTTACTACCCAAAATAAAAAATTGGAGACAATACGAAACT
>NZ_JH725039.1:35733-37067 GCF_000278235.1 Bartonella vinsonii subsp. arupensis OK-94-513 | reverse complement strand
AAGAATTTTATACCCTCAATTCTAAATGTTATTTATTAACAGATAGGAGTAGAGAAGAAGTATGGTAAACGTATTTCGTAATCATGCGTTTGTATGCAGTTTCACAACGGCTATTCTTTATTTTTTGCAAGTTATGAATGCTTCTGGATGTGATCCAGAATCTTCCTTTTATGAATGCAGTGATGGTAAAACACATACAATCACAAATAAAACCTATCACTTAAAAAATTCTCGAGGGATATCTTCTGATTCTGCTCCCATGGCAGCCATATATGTGGAAAAAAAGGACACAGTTGTTGAGGCGTCACAGGTCACTGTCATAGGTGATAAGCCATATACAATATCTGAATATGGTGGCTATGTACAAGATGGCGGAAAGCTTATTTTAACGAATTCAAATTTTAAAGATGCACCCGGTCTTCGTGCTTACAATGCAATTATTAATATGAAAGAAGGCTCAATTAAGGGGACTTCGCATGCTATTCATGCATCGGGAAAAGAAACGGATGTTTCTTTAGATCGTGTAGATATTGAAATTGCACCAGATAATTTGAATATAGAAGGGATTGCTATTGTTAGTGGTTTGGGTGCAATGGTGAGGATGTCAGATAGCACCGTCACTTTTAATGAGATTGGTTCATTTTCAACACGGTTTGAGGGAAGGTATCTTCTCGATAGTATGACTATTAAGGGAGAAGGAAAAAAGAAGACGTCTAAAGTTGGTAAAAAAAATATAACTATATTACCGCTAGCTTTTGAAGCATTGCAAGCGAGTGATATTCATTTGAAGAATAGTTCTGTTCAACTTACTGATATGTACGGTTTTTTTATTAAAAATTTTTCAGGTTATACAGATGATAATGGTAAGTTGCTTCAAAATTATAATTCACCAGATAATTTTAAGAATACAAGTATTAGGCTTGAAAGCTCTCATATTTCAGTGCGGGGGGAAAGTGCGTATGGTTTGTATTTTCATGTATTAAGTCCGGAAGAGTCTATAAAAAAGTTGAATCTATCTGTTAGCAAACCTGCAAAAGCAGAAAAAATCATTGTAGGGGCTGCATCTGTTTCTTTGTCAAAGACAAAGCTTTCAGTTCCAGATGGCACGGCTATTTATGCTGTGGGGACCAATGGCTATGAAGCTAAAGGTACTCTGGAGTTATCAGAAGAAACTAAAGTCTCTGGTGATTTATTATTAAAAGCTGAAAATAACGCCTCTCTTTTTATTAAAGCGAGTGCTTCTTCACTTATAGGAGGCGCACGTGTTGAGGATATCTCTACCGCTGGATTAGAATTAACGCGTGGCTCGACATGGTTTCTCAAAAAAAGAAAGC
>NZ_JH725039.1:32937-34348 GCF_000278235.1 Bartonella vinsonii subsp. arupensis OK-94-513 | reverse complement strand
TTAATACTATATTAACCATATTTTAAGATTTTCTATCTCTATTCTAAATGTTTTATTAACAGATAGGAGTAGAGAAGAAATATGGTAAACGTATTTTATAATCATGCGTTTGTATGCGGTTTTACAACGGCTATTCTTTATTTTCTGCAAGTTATAAATGTTAATGCTTCTGAAAGTGATCCAGAATCTTCCTTTTATGAATGCAGTGATGGTAAAACACATACAATCACAAATAAAACCTATCACTTAAAAAATTCTCGAGAAATGTCTTCTCCTCCTGTTGCAGCCATATATGTGGAAAAAAAGGGCACAGTTGTTGAGGCGTCACAGATCACTGTCATAGGTGATAAGCCAAGTGTAGTATTTTCATATGGTGGCTATGTACAAGATGGTGGAGAGCTTATTTTAACGGATTCAAATTTTAAAGATATACCTGCTCTTCGTGCTCACGATGGAGTTATTAAGATGACAGGAGGGAAGATTGAGGGAATTTCACACGCTCTTTTTGCAGCGGAAAAAGAAACAGATGTTTCTTTAGATGGTGTAGATATTGAAATTGCACCAGATAATTTGAATACAGAAGGGGTTGGTCTTATTAGCGGTTTTAATGCGATGGTGCGGATGTCAAACAGCACTGTCACTTTTAATGAGATTGGTTCATTTTCAACACGGTTTGGGGGAAGGTATCTTCTCGATAATATGATTATTAAAGGGGAAGGAAAAAAAAAGCGCTCTAAAGTTAATGCTAGAAAGAAGAGCATAATGCCAGAAGCTTTTGAAATATTTCGAGTTGGAAATGTCCATTTGAGGGATAATACTCTTCAGCAAGCTTTTGAGGTATTTCAAGGTGGAAATGTCCATTTGAGGGATAGTACTCTTCAGCTTACTGATATGCATGGATTTTTAATTAAAAATTATTCTGGTTATGCATATGCTAATGGTCAATTACTTGCAAAGTATGGTATATTGGGCAATTTTAAGAATACAAATATTCAGATTGAAAACTCTCATATTTCTATGCAGGGTGAGAGTGCGCATGGTTTATATTTTCATATATTAGATCCAGAAGAGACTGCAGTAATGTTAAGTCGAAATGATGAAAAACTTTCAGACATGCGAACAATCATCATGGGAGTTTCATCTGTTTTTTTATCGAATACAACTTTTTCAGTTCCAGATGGCACGGCTATTTATGCTACGGGGACCAATGGTTATGGGGCTAAAGGTACTCTGGAGTTATCAGAAGAAACTAAAGTCTCAGGCAATTTGTTATTAAAAGCTGAAAATAACGCCTCTCTTTTTATTAAAGCTGATGCTTCTACCATCATAGGAGGTATACGCACTGAAGATGTTTCTACAGTTAATTTGCAGTTAGCGCATGGCTCGACATGGTTTCTCAAAAAAAGAAAGC
>NZ_JH725039.1:0-32757 GCF_000278235.1 Bartonella vinsonii subsp. arupensis OK-94-513 | reverse complement strand
GATCGTATTTTGATCTATGGTGATGTTTCTGGAACCACTGTGGTTCATATGCAAAATTTTAAGAAAACTTCAGAACAAGAAGTCCGTGATGGAAAAGATCAAAGCATTTCACTTATTCAAGTTTCTGGGAAAGCGAAGGAAGATTCTTTTAAACTTGCTAATGGTTACACGACAATAAATGGTTTTCCTTACCAATATCGTCTCCGTGGCTATGGTCCGGGTTCTCCTTTTGGAGAAGCGGATGCTACGCAAAGATTGGTTGCAGGTGATGGAAAATTTTGGGATTTTCGCCTTGAAGGACTCTATATTAATCCAGAAATAGATTCTTCTGAGACGATACCTGTTTCTCCAACATCTTCTCCAACGGCACCCTCTGAACCAGTAGATCCTCAGCCTACAGATCCTACACCTACTCCATTTACACTTTCTTTCCCCACACCATCCCCAGCAGCCTCCTCAGTTCCAGTTGAACCTTCTCCTGCGGCTTCTGAAGATCTTGCGCCTGAGCCATCTACACCTTCTCCAGCTGCACCCTCTGAACCCGTAGATTCTCAGCCTACAGATCCTACACCTACTCCCTCTACACCTGTTTCACCAACGTCTTCACCAGTTGCGCCGGTTCCTATTAAGCCTGATATTCAAACCGTGCCAAAAATTAGGGCTGTTGTTCCGCAATTGCCAACTTATCTCCTCTTACCAAATGCCTTATTTCATGCCGGCTTTATGGATCTTACTACCCAAAATAAAAAATTGGAGACAATACGAAACTCTTCTATAAGTTCTTTGAAAAGTCATGAAAATTCAGCATTTTTTGTCCGTGGTTATGGTGGAAATTATCATTATGCTTCCAATCTCTCTGCTTTTGAATATGGATATGGAGCCGAACTCGATTATAGTGCCTTTGAGGCAGGTGTTTTTCTGAAGGAAATTGACAGGACAGATAGTCGCACATTCTTTGGGCTTATGGGAACTTATGGAAGCCTTTCTCTCCATCCTCTCAATGTTGAGCAGAGCAAAAAGAGTACATTTGATAGATGGTCCGTTTCTGCTTATGGAAGTTTGCAGGATGATATGGGCTTTTATGTGGATGGATTGCTCACTCATGGTCTCTTTAAAGGTGATGTTTTCACTCTTGCCCGAGATAAGGTAGCAACCTTAAAGGGGAAACATTCGAATGCCTCATTGACCAGTGGTCAAAGGTTTTCAATAGGGCATAATGGTTTCATTTTTGATCCCCAGCTTCAACTTATTTATCAGCGTCTTCAATTTGATGATGTGCGAGATGTTGATAATCTTGATGTTTCTCTTGGCAATTTTAATCAATGGACAGCACGATTTGGAGGGCGTTTAACGAAGGTTGTTACGCCCTCAGAAAAGGAGCGTATAGTTTCTTTCTATGGGAAGCTTTATTTTTCGCGTAGTTTTGGAGACAGGCGTTTTGTGTCTTTTAAAAATGATTTCCAGTTAGGTGCATTTGGTTCTTCTTTAGAAGCAGGAATTGGTTTTAATGCGCAATTATCAGCGAAACTTGCATTTCATGGGGATGTCAATTATCAGCATAGAGTTACCAAAGCTGGTTTTTCAGGAGCAAGTTTCTCTGCTGGGTTGCGCCACCTTTTTTGAAAAGAGATAGTATGTATTTTTATTATGTTTCTTCTTTGTTGCAAATTATAAGTGTGAATGTAAATTAAAAAAAGTAGATCTCAAAGGATTATTCTCGTTGTCACAAGATATCAGACGATATTAAGATGCTGCAGGTTGCAATTGTGCTGGTGGTTTCAAAGAATGGGTGTTTGAAGAAGATTTATGATGCGTTATGTGAGGATGTGCGGTTCTTGAGGAGTGATGTCGTGTTTGGAGCATGGTGCTTAAGGTTCGTGGTGTTTGTTTCTCATTGTTTCTGGAAGGTTGTGCAGTTCTTTTATCTGCAAGGATTGTTGTTCTTTTTCCAGTTCTTCATGTTACGACAGTTCTTGCACTAAGGGAGTTCATAAGAAGAGGCATCTTTATTCTTTTCTTAAACGGTTTTATTCATACACCAATCTCACTTATGAGGTGCAAAGGAATAGTCTTGTTTAATTCAATGTAAATAGGTTTGAAATGAGCAAATCCTTTGATATTGGGGAGATATTCACGTTGCGAAAAGATAAATTATCATTCTAAATTACTCTATTGTTCTTCTTAAACAGTGATATTGATAATACCACATTCACCATTTTCACTACCGAAGACGAGATTATGCCCCGTCTGATCCCAGTTGAGTGCTGAGATGGCGCTTTTTCCATAACCTTTTAAAAGGAGTTCTTTTCCATCGTAAAAATGCACACACAAAATCATTCCATCATTAAAGCCGATTGCTACAATTTCTTCGCTTGGATGACATGAAACTACACTGACAAGTGCATTTGCTCGTGTGCCCAGTTCTAATGGTGTTTTACCCATAGGTCCATCTTTCGTATGAAAGGGCCACACAATGGCTGCTGATGCGCCTGATGTTGCGAGCCATTTCCCTTTTGTGCTCCAAGACCAGCTTTTAACTTTGCTTGGGTATCCACTCATGCGTAAATGTTGCTGATCGGTGAGACGCCAGCCATGTAAGGCGTTTTCTTGCATAGTAGAAATGACATAGCGGTTGTCTGGTGAGAAGGTGACATCAAAATGTGCTCCTTTCCAGACCAGTGTGGTTGGGGGTGTTTGCGTTGATAACCAATGAAGGGTAACCCCATTGTAATGGGCAACAGCAAGTCGTAAACCCTTTGGAGCGAAAGCAAGACCTTCCACACTGCGTTCGTGCTTAAGCTCTTGCAGTCCTTTACCAACATTGGCTAGTGTTAAACGTGAGGAGGCAAAAGCAAAAATTTTCTGTGGTCCAAAAGCAACCTTGTTGATCCATTTACGTTCTTGCTGTCCTAGCACTTTTGTTTGACCATCTGCTGTTGTTTGACAGGCTTTGCCATCTTCTCCACCCGTGATGATCGCTGTGTTATCATAAGAAAAATGGCTTGAAATTGTCCCTTGGTGAACTTCTATAATTTGAGGAGTTGGATTTAAAAAAACGATGACGCCTTCTACTGAAACGAACGCTGGTTTATTGTCAATAAAGCCGCAGGAAAGGCAATAACTTTGAAGATTGTAAGGGGTAATGTTTGGCATTGTATTCACTTATGCACAATTTTCAAAACCAGTTTTAAGCTTTTCGGCATCAAGGGAGCGGCCGATAAAAACAAGTCGGCTTTCACGTTTTTCCTCTTCACGCCATGGACGTTGATGTTGTCCTTCAAGCATCATGTGTATGCCTTGGATAACATATCGGTCATTGTCTCCTTGAAATGCAATAATCCCTTTTAAACGCAAAATATTAGGACCTTGTTGTTGCGTAATCTGTTGAAGCCATGGGAAAAACTTTTCTGGTTGAAGAGCACCTGTTTTTAAACTGACAGAAGTTACTGTAATGTCATGAATGGGGGATGTGTGATGATGCTGATGATCATGATTGCAATCGGGACCACAAACATGGTCTGCATGTTGGTGATCAAGAAAATGGGGATCATTCTCTAAAGTCCGTTGGAGGTCAAAAGAACCAAGATTGAGAAGTTTCTCAAGAGGGATATTGGCACGTTCTGTTGTATAAAGTACGGCTCGAGGATTAATCGCTAGAATGAGCGATTCAACATGTGCACGTTCTTGTGCATTAACAAGATCAATTTTATTTAAAAGAACGATATCAGAAAAGGCAATCTGATCTTCAGCTTCGCGGCTATTTTTAAGTTGAGACGGTAAATGTTTTGCATCAACAACGGCTATGACACTGTCAAGAGCTGTTTTCTCATGGACAGTATCATCCATGAAAAAAGTTTGTGCAACGGGAATAGGATCAGCAAGCCCTGTTGTTTCTATAATGATTGCATCAAATCGATGAGAGCGTTGCATCAGGCTTTCTAGAATACGAATAAGATCGCCGCGCACGGTGCAGCAAACACAGCCATTATTCATTTCATAAATTTCTTCGTCTGATTCAATAATAAGATCGTTATCGATGCCAATTTCACCAAATTCATTGACGATAACAGCATAACGGTTGCCATGATTTTCGCTGAGAATGCGATTGAGAAGAGTGGTTTTTCCTGATCCCAGATAGCCTGTGAGAACCGTAACAGGAATTTTATGGGGCATATTTTGTTTCTTTTCCATGGTTCATACCTTTTATCGTAATGCGTCTAGTTTAAATCGACTGATATCATCAAGTAAATCACAAAGCCCACCAAGGACATGAGAGAAAATTGATTCACCTGCTTGTGGTGTTGCTTCACTTGCATTCCCTGCTGCTCCTTGTTTATTAAGATCACGCATTGTCCATCCAAAGGCATGAGGGCCGTAAGCTCGTAAATACCGATAATGAGAAATCATATCAGCTTGTTTGTTATGAAAATTTTTTGCCTTTTCCATATGCACTTTTTCTGGTGCTAAATAAAGCATTAAGGAGGTTTCTATAAATCCTCCATGGATATCAAGATGCTGTTGAGAGGGCACCATTAAGCCTTGCGGTAGTCCAAAACGACTCCAGCTTGTTGCCACTGCTAACATGGAAAAACGCCTGCGTAATTCGGTGATAACAATGCTCATTAAAGGGGAATTTCCTCCGTGAGCGTTGAGAAGAAGAAAACGCTTGATACCTTGATGATAACAGCCTTCACCGATTTTTATCCAGCGCTCGATCGCGTCAGAAAAGGTGAGGGTTTGTGAGCCAGTAACATCCATATGTTCAACTGAATAACCAATTTTTTCAACAGGTAAGAGCATGATAGGGAATTGCTCTTTTGCTTGGAAAGTGAGTGCTTTTGCAAAAGCTTCAGCAATAATCCAGTCGGTTTCAAAGGGGAGGTGATTTCCGTGATATTCGTGTGCTCCTAGGGGCAAAAGAGCAAGAAAAGGCGTGTTAGGTACCATAAATTTTTGCCTAAAAGAGAAGTCAAGAAATACGAAGTAATCACAAATGGTGGAGTTGCTTCTCTCGATTTTAATCCATCTACAGAAAAAACGCAAACAAGAGTGTTTTGTGCATCAAATATAGAGAATAAAAAAGATTGCTTTATTAAAAGCAGTAGGAATGCCGTTTATAAGAGACTTCTATATTATGTTATCAATTTTCAAGGATGAAGTGTACTTTGTAACGTGTTTCAATTTAAGACCTGTTTTGGAAAGTAAAGGTCTCAGAATGATTAACATCTCCATGATTTAGTTTAAAATAAATCCTACATCCGTTTATTCAGAGTTGAAATTTAGGCAGTGCGCAAAAAAACTTCTTTTACTATAGAGGACAAGTTTTACTGCTGAAGAGTAAGGAGAAATATTTGTCTGTTAATGCAAAAAAGAGAGTTATAATTTAGTTTTTAAACCAAGATTTGAAAAGTTTTTTGTTGTATTTGGTACGTACTGTATCAAATTTAGGAACTGATTTTTGATCAATATGACTTTAAAATGTCTCTATCATTTGAATGTTTGTGAGAGAAAAATTGCGCGAATGGATAGAGGCATTGAAGAAAGTTTACTTAAGGTTCTGTGGTGAAGAAGTATGCATTTGTCTATTAAAAAATACAATCATTTGGATGGTTAAGATGCGTATAAATTGGTTTTTTGTAAAGTAGCTCTTAACAATATAGATTGATTAGTTCTTTTATATAGTGTGATACGCTTTATTTAAGAGTAGAATATATCTCTCATTTTTTGGTGTTATACTTAGGCATATTGAAATAAATAGAGCTGGTATGGAAAGTAAATATAAATAATTATATTTATATGATATTTTCTTTTTTAATATTCTTTATTTGATTATTACTTTGTATATTTTTTTACACTTTAATATACTTAATAAATATCTCACTTTTGCTTTATGATAAAATAAATTTTTTCAAAGTTTTTTATGATGATGCGATACAGACAAGTAATATATTTCTTTAAAAATAATACTATTATCTCTGTTAAATATTTATCCATATCCTTTTATAGTTATCTCATTTTATTCATGATTACTTAATATTGTATTCGTTTATCCAGTTTTAAAGCAGATTTTCTAATTATTTTTTATATCTTTACATGAAATACATAATGTATTATTATATAATGAAATTGCTTATACAATATATCATATTGTGTTATGAGTATTGATGCTAATTTTGGTTTTGAAAATTGTAAATATTATTTTACTTTTCAGTGAAGAAAAAGAGGAGCAAAGAAAGTATGTTTAAAGTATTTAAAAATCGTATGTATTTGTATATTTTTACCGCATTTATTCTTTGTTTTATACAAACTATAGAAAGTCATGGGAACATTATAAAGAATCGCTTTCAAGAACAAGAACGAGCACCTATTGCTGTTATAGCAGCAACAGGAAAAAATACAGTTATTGAGGCTGTAGAAGTTGTTAAGGCTATAGATATGGCTGTTGTCCGTGATAGTGAGGGGCAAGACGGACTCGCTTTTGGAAAAACTGAAAAAGTGTCTTTATTTACAGCCTTTTGGGGTGGTGTAGGTTTTATATCCGTTTTGTCTTCTTTGCTATCATCGGATCTCATTGGTGTTGTGGCATCTCTTATAGGTTTATTTCTTTAAACCTCATTGAAACTCCTCTCTTTTATTAATGCGGGTTGTTCATCATTTTTGAAGAAACACTTTCTCTGAAGCTGTATTTATGCAGCTTCAGAGAGGGGGATGAAAGAGAAGATGCAGTATTTCTTTATATGCATCACTAGAAGATGTTAAACCATTCAGGTGTGATGCTTCCTTTAAGGATAGAATTTGATTTTTTACAGCTTATCGCTCTTTATAAGTAAAAAGGGCGATAAAAGTTTGTTTATATACTCGTGGAAGAACCACAATCAAATAAAAGGTCTTGTTTTGTGCGAAGTTGGGCAATCCATTGGTCTTTTCGAATGGAAGTGTTATGCAGAGTGATAAGTTCATTTTTTTTAATTTCTGCTGTAACTGTTGCCTTTTCTAAAAGACCACAAGGAATAGCGTGGTGAGCACGTGCTTCTGCACTGCTCATGATCCAAGCACGGTAACTATAAAGACCAATGAAATCTAACTGATCACCAGGATGTAAATCTTTCTTAGCAACAGCACACACTTCCGCTACTGGAGTGCTAAGCGGTACCATGTCTTTTTTTCCATAAAGCATAATACGCGCACAGGTTAGGGGGACTTCCATTGCTGTTAAATGATAAGGGCGATGAAAAGTGAAATAAGGTCCTTGACCAATTTTTAAGTCTTCCATGCGTTCGCGTAAACGCGGATGTGCTATTTCTGCAATCACGAAAACGCCTGGAGCGATGTCTTGACCTATTGAATAGTCCACAACACCATATCTCTCCAAAATACCTCCATCTTGTTTGGGAATAAGCACTTTGCTTAAATCTTGGAGTGCTGCTTGTGGACCATGCATTCCTGGACAATCGGGGAGAAGTCCAGTTGCATTAGCAATGGCTGCCATTTCAACCATTGTTTTGGAGCCATCAAGAAATTCAACCAACATGCGCACATTCATATTGCGTCGCAAGGCTTCTTCTTCATAAGTATCCGGTGTAGCATCAAAGATAAGGGGATTATTTTTTCCTTTACCAGCTGCAACAATTTTGTGTCCAAGAGCTGAAACAAATTCGATGAGTTCCATGCAAGAACTGGGTTCGTCACCGGCACCAAGTGTATAAATAAGACCTCGTTTTTCTGCTTCATGTTTTAAATAAGCACCAATCGTAACATCTGATTCAACATTCATTGTGACAAGGTGTTTGTTGTTTTCAAGTGCTTTAAAACCAATTTCTGCACCCGCTTCAGGGTAGCCTGTTGCATCAACTACGATGTCAATTTGTTCATGGCACAAAACAAGGTTAATATCATCGGTTGCTGCAATCAATCCTTTTTCAATGGTTTGCGTTAAGGTATGAGAATTTTCAACTTCGCGGGCATGCCCTTCTTCGCCATAGGCTAACAGAGCGGCATCAAAAATACGAGACGGTGTTCGCGTGGCAACAGCTGCAACTGTTATGCCATCCATCTGCGTAACAGTTGAGAGTAAATCTGTTCCCATTTCACCACAGCCGATGAGACCAATGCGGATGGGCGGGTGGTTTTCTGCACGTTGTTTCAAATCACGCGCTAAACCTGTGAGGCTTACATTACTTGCCATTATTTTTTCTCATTTGAAAATTACCTTATTATAAAGAGTATTTTATTATTCATAAAGTGCATTTACTCTTTAAAAAGAGTTCATTTTTTATTCTTGATGCTCTAATCAATGGGTTTTATAAAAGCAAGAGGTTAGGGGTATTTTTATCAAGTAAAACAGGAAGAGCGTTATGCAGCAAAAAATAGCCGTACAAGATGTCGTTAATTTTATTGGAAAAGAAGTAGGATTATCTCAATGGCGTCTTGTTACACAGGATATGATTAATCAATTTGCATGCGCAACAGATGATCATCAATGGATACATGTGGATGAGGAAAGGGCTAAAAAGACCCCTTTTGGTGGTACTATTGCTCATGGTTTTTTAACATTATCGCTTTTGTCTACATTAGCCTATCAGGCACTTCCAGAATTGGAAGGGGCAACCATGGGAATTAATTATGGTTTTGATAAAGTACGCTTTATGAGTCCTGTGAAAACAGGTGCACGGGTGCGCGCTCGTTTTATTTTAAATGATGCTGAAATTCGTCCTTCTGGCCGCGTTGTTTTTTATTATGGAGTGACGGTGGAAATTGAACAGTTAAAAAAGCCTGCTCTCACGGCTCAGTGGCTTATTGTTGCTATGGTTGGTGAGAAGTATACGAATTTTTAAATTCTTATAATACTTTTTTCTCTAAGTTTTTGCACTTTTTTCTTGGAAAAGCAGGGGAAGGATGGCATTTGTCATGATAGAGTTCATGGTGAGTAAATTGCTTCTTGTGTATCACAAGCGGGGTTGGGGTATTGATAGAAATTCGTGAAAAAAGGGCAATATGCTTCTTATGAATCGCCTAAATTCACAAGCTGTCGCAATATTGAGAGCGGGTCAGTAATCATAATAATACACTTTCATAAGTATATAGATGAAGGTGCTCAATGGCTTTTCATTATACTTTGTACAGACAGCATCATGAGATGGCTGTGAGAATACAGAAGATGTTTTTTTTAAAGAACGTGAATGCGTAGCACAATAGTTGGTCTGGGGTTTGTAAGGAACATGACCTCATAAGATACAATGCATCAATTTATACGCACTACCTTCTGTATAGTTGGGGGAAATATGCAAATTTGGAAATTGTTTTAGTGTTTTGTTTTATCAAGTTTTTGTACAATTTTATCAGAAGTCCATTGGGTAAGAACATTAAGAATGATCAAAAGGATGATAACACTTGTCATGATAGAGGTATTATAACGCTGATAACCATAGCGGATTGCCATATCCCCTAAACCTCCTCCGCCAAGATAGCCAGCAAGTGAAGTGGCTCCGATAAGAGAAATAATCATGACTGTAAAACCCGTGATTAGGCTAGGGAGTGCCTCAGGAATAAGAACATGTCTAATAATTTGAAGACGACTTGCTCCCATAGAACGAACAGCTTCAATGAGGCCATTCTCAACTGTTTTAAAAGAGAGTTCGGCCATTCGTGCATAAAAAGGAATAGCTGAAATGGTGAGTACAAAAATGACTGCAGGCATTCCTATACCTTTTCCTACAACGATGCGCGTAAGGGGAAGAAGGTAAAAGGCAAGAATAATAAAGGGAATGGCGCGAATACTATCAATGATAATACTCAAAGGGCGATTGATGAGAGGTAAAGAAAAAATCCCTCCACGTGCTGTTGTATAGAGAAGAAGACCAAGGGGAAGCCCTATCATGAGAGCCATCAAAGAGGTACTTATTGTCATAAAGATTGTATCAAAAACGGCTCTGAAAAGTTCATGAGAGAGAATATTAAACATAACCTAGAACCTCGCAATATCGTGCTTTTTCAGTCAACCATTTAACGGCTTTTTCTAAAGCTTCGTTATCTTGGCTAGGAACAGCTAAGAATAAACGACCGATGGTTTCGCCTTGGACTGTATCAATGCCACCATGCAGAATACGGGCTCTTAAACCAATTGCATCTTCTAAAAGATGGAGGAAAGGTTGTTGGGCAATTTCACCTGCAATATTTATTTCGATGACAGCTTCTTGACCTGTTGGTTTCAGATTTTTTGCAAATTTTTCAGGAAGTTGCGGAGTAACAAGTTTGAGCATGGCAATGGTTGTTTCTTCTTGTGGTGATGTGAAAATATCTTTCACACGTCCTTCTTCCACAATGCGTCCTTTATTAAGGACAACAACACGATGTGCAATAGTGCGCACAACTTCCATTTCGTGCGTAATAAGTACAATAGTAAGATTGAGGCGTCTGTTAATATCGGCAAGAAGTTCTAGAATGGATTGTGTCGTTTCAGGATCAAGAGCAGAAGTTGCTTCATCTGATAACAATATTTTGGGATGAGCTGCTAGAGAACGTGCAATGCCAACACGTTGTTTTTGCCCTCCTGAAAGTTCTGCCGGATAACAGTATTCTTTACCACATAATCCTACTAACTCAATAAGTTCAAGGGCACGTTTATGACGTTGTTTTTTGTTTATACCTGCTAATTTAAGGGGTAAAGCGATGTTATCAAGAATATTTTGTGATGATAATAGATTGAAATGTTGAAAAATCATTCCAATACGTTGACGGTAAGGTGCCCATTCGGTCTCTGACAAGTTGGAAACATTAACGTCTTCAAAAAAAATTGACCCTGCATCAATTTTCTCTAATCCATTTAAACAACGAATAAGTGTAGATTTTCCAGCTCCGCTGCGTCCAATAATACCAAGGATTTCTCCTGCATGAATATTCAGAGATAAATTATCTATGGCTGGAATGCCAGCCGTTTTACTATAACAACGGCTGACGTTTTTTAGGGAAATCAGAGAGGGTTTTTCCATTAACACTTACCAAGATGTTTGGCACAATTACCAAGATGTTTGAGCTGCTGGCCCGAAAATTTCTTTGATTTTTGCACGGACAGGCTCACTATTGTAGGAAGAGACTAACTTTTTGACCCATGGTTCGTCTTTTTCAGAAGTCCGGACGACAATAATATTATTATAAGGATTATTTTCTGCTTTTTCCCATGCGATCGCATCTTTTTGTAAGTCTAATCCAGAGACCAAAGCCCAGTTTGTATTTACAACCGCAATGTCAAAATCATTGAGTGCTCGTCCTAACATACCGGCATCTAATTCACGAATTTGCAAGTTTTTAGGGTTTTCAATAATATCGAGTGGAGATGCAAGAATATCGTGAGGATCTTTTAATTTAATAAGACCTAACGAATTGAGAAGAAGTAAGGCTCTTCCTCCATTTGATGGGTCATTAGGAATGCCAACATGGGCTCCATCTTGAAGTTCTTTTAAATCTTTGATTTTGTGAGAATAGACGCCAATTGGGGCAATAAATGTATATCCAACAATTGAAAGTTTATAACCACGCTGTTCAATTTGATTCTTAAGATAAGGGGTGTGTTGAAAAGCATTCGCATCAATATCCCCAGCATTGACGGCATCATTAGGGAGGGTGTAATCAGAAAAATAAACAAGTTCAATATTTAAACCTGCTTTTTTAGCTTGTTCAGCAGCAACTTTCCAAATAGTTGCTTCATGTCCTTCCATAACACCAAGTTTGATTTCTGATTTGTCTGCAGCCATGGAAAAGCGAGGAGACAAAAAGAGTGCAAAAAGAGAAAGGAGTAATCCAAGTGTGGTACTCCGAGATAATGGCTTTAATATCATGTGTTTTTGTCTTTCTTTTCCAAGAGAATTTTTTGAGGGCTTTTCCAAGAGATTTTTTGAGGGAAAGTTTAAGAACCTCTGTATTATTTTAGAAGGACTTAAGCTTATAAAAGCTTCATAGAATATTCAATCATTTTTATTCAAAAAAGAATATTATTTTCCTCTATACTATAAGCATTCTTGCAAAACAACATTATTCGCTCAAAGCATTTCTCCAAAATTCAAGGGAAAATTCTTGTATTCTCATCATTTGTTTAGGGAACCAATAGCAATTTCAAAACTTCTTTAAGTGACGTGTGGTTGAATAGCCAAGCGATCAGATGACGTTTTAGTAGTAAATTCATAAGGAAAATATTGCGCAATCAAGACAATGGTTCGTGTGTATAAAGTGGTAGAGGATAAAGTAAGAAGGCTTTTTCCAAAATGGAGTGGATCTTTAAGGAGAGAAAAATTGACCACAACTTGATTGAAACACGGCACATTTTGCAAAGGTGAATATTTTGCCTTTCATACTCTGGAGAGGAAAAAAAGAATGTTAAAAAAGAATTTTTTATCAAGCACAATGATTTTATTAGCTTTAAGTGGATTGGGGCTGGGAATGACTGTTTCTCGTGCGGATGCTGCCACAGTTACTCGTGTAACAACAGATCATGTTGTTTTACGCACGGGTCCAGCGAAAACTTATAAAGCTATCTCAACTGTTCCAGTGGGAGCAAAAGTGCAAGTTAATGGTTGTCTATCCAATAAAGCTTGGTGTTCGCTTCGTTATAATGGAAGGGTTGGTTGGGCGCCTGCACGTTTTGTCGATGTCAACAATGTTCCTATGATTTCTTTTATAAAGACGCACGTAAAACCATATTCTACGATAAAAGCACAACAGAAAAAAATAAAGCAAACTGTTTCGAGATCTAAAACTCTTACGCTACCTCAGAAAATACGGAAAAATATGCAAGAATTGTACAGAACAGATGTGATTATTGATTCCACAGGCGTTAAAAAAAGGGATGAACGAACCATTTTGAATCCATCACAAAAGGCACAGAATGTATCGGTAAAGCACGTGAATGCGTATAACCCTTTTTTTCCAGATGATGTTAATTACAAAAATTTTGAACGCAATGAAACACGTTACCGGATTGTGACTTATCCTTCTCCATAAAAATAAAGCAAATTCATTGTTGGGATGATAGAAAAAGTACGGCAGCATAGAGCTCAAAAATGCTTTATGCTGCCTTTTTGTTTAATTTGCGGACTTAGGTTTTATCAAATTACGAGAAATGAGTAATTCAGCAATTTGAATTGCATTCAATGCGGCTCCCTTTCTGAGATTGTCGGCAACGACCCAGAAAGCTAAACCATTTTCAACGGTGATATCTTCACGAATACGGCTAATAAAAGTGTCATCTTCACCAGTGCTTTCATAGGGCGTTATATAGCCACCATCTTCGTGTTTATCAATAACTTGGCAGCCAGGCGCCTCGCGTAGGAGCGCTTGTGCTTCATGGGCGCTTAGTGGTTTCTCTAATTCAACATGAACAGCTTCAGCATGACCGATAAAGACGGGAACACGAACAGCAGTTGCTGTTAATTTGATTTTAGGGTCAAGAATTTTTTTTGTCTCAACCGTCATTTTCCATTCTTCTTTCGTATAGCCATCTTCCATGAAAACATCGATATGGGGAATGACATTAAAGGCAATACGTTTGGTGAATTTTTTTGTTGTGATAGGATCTGCAACAAAAACGGCTCGTGATTGCTCGAAGAGTTCATCCATTCCTTCTTTACCAGCTCCAGAAACCGATTGATAAGTGGATACAACAACACGTTTAATGGTTGCTGCATCATGGAGAGGTTTTAAAGCTAAGACTAGCTGAATTGTTGAACAATTGGGGTTTGCTATAATATTACGTTTGGAAAATGCACCAATGGCTTCAGCATTGACTTCAGGCACAATCAAGGGGACGTTGGTATCATAGCGCCAAGTGGATGAATTGTCGATGACAACACATCCGGATGCAGCAATTTTAGGGGCATATTCTTTGGAAATGCTTCCTCCCGCAGACATAAGGCAAAGATCTGTATCAGAAAAATCATAAGTATCTAGCGCTTTTACTTTTAAAGTTTTATCACCATAAGAAACATCTTGCCCTAATGAGCGTCGTGATGCCAAAGGAATGATTTCATGAGCAGGAAAACCACGCTCTTCTAGAATTGTGAGCATTTCACGACCAACATTTCCTGTTGCGCCGACAATTGCAACTTTAAAACTCATTTTCCATACTCCTGTCCCTCTCTACGTTTCTTTCCCTAAGCTAAACCGATGAGAGGGCACGTTAGCCAAGGAGCATTCATTTAATTATTGATTTTTAGAAACCCAATTTTTGTGCACGTCAACCATGATCTAGAGCACAATAGATCAGCTCGTTTTAAATACTATCGCCCTTCTGAATCTTTGAGAGTTAAGAAAGTTTGAATATTTCATGCCAAGCTGTAGGATACCCCCTTGACAGTACTTCAAGTCTAGTGAATTCTCTTTCTTCTGTCAATTATTTCCCTTAAGAAGTGTCGATTTTGTAACGGTTCGTTTATGCCTTGCTCTGGTGGAAGTTTCTCTCTTTCTTGATCATTAAAGTGATTGAGAGATGCTACAGAAAAAATTGAATGAAGATTGTTTATTTTTTGTATGTTGCTTTTTCATTATCCTGCAAAGGACGCGCTTCTGAGGCAAGCATAATAGGAACGCCATCACGAATAGGATAGGCGAGTTTTGCTTTGAGTGAAATTAATTCTTGTGTTTCTCGGTTTAAGGAGAGCGTGCCCCCAGTGATTGGGCAGACCAGTAATTCGAGCATTTTAGGGTCAGTGATCATTTTTTTCATGTTTTAACATTCATTAGTTTAAATGGAAATGTGACCCTGTTTGTTTCATGAGTGAACGTTCAGTTAAAGCAAGAAGCGTTTGGGCACGGCTTCCAATATCTGGAGCTTCGAGGAGAGCTTGTTTTTCTGCTGGTGTAAAGGGGATGAGAGCTGAAAAAGCATTAACCAATAGAGGCGTGGGGGCTTGTATGATACTGCTCCAATTATATTCTATTTCATGTATGGTGAGATATTTCTCAACAATATCGAGGAGATTTTCTCGATTAATATTTTCTGTAATGTTGGGTTCTTCTAAGTCTTTTATGTTTGATCGAATAAGAGCCGTTCGATAGGGTTTTGTGTTCACCAGTTCTTGTTCTAAGGTGAAGCGGCAAACGCCTTGTAATATAATGAAAAGCTGCCCATTTCCTGTTTCATTGTAGTTTGTAATACGTCCTACACAGCCTATTTTGTAAAGTGGTGTGGAAAAGCAGTCTGTATTCGATGAAAGTGGCTGAATGATTCCTAATAAACGGTTGGATACCATAACATTTTCAACCATTTCAAGCGCTTCTGGTTCAAAAATATTCAGTGATAAAAATCCACCTGGCAGTAAGAGTGCTCCTTCTACAGGAAAAAGAGCAATTTGCTTTGGTAGATCATCTTCACAATTATAATGGATATTGCCCGCTTTCATGAGTATCTTGCAACCTTTATTCAATGAAGTTTGCTATGTAATAGCTGTAATTTATGACACTATTGAGAGACAAAAAAGTCAGAGAGAGGAAATCAGTCCGCAAATCAATCCTTTGTGCGTTAAGATTATTTAAGATATCTGAAATCTTTAGTTTTAAAAGATGTGAAACTCCGTGGTTAGGGTTGAGATGCAAAAGAGAAGGGTATTACTTTTTGTAATTTTTTTGAGTGCGTGAAACTTTGTATTTTTTAAGTTGTATTTTTGTTATGGCCTTTGCAATTTTTCTCCTGATTTCCTGAAAGTGGTCATCTACAATTTCATAATACTCAAAAGATTCCTATTATAAGTCTTTTAAAATAGCCTATGCAAGTTTAAAAATGAGAATACGCTTATCACTTTACTGATGACAGTGTGATGAAGATAGGCTATAGATGAAAAAATGTCGGAAAGAGCGTTCTCGTTTCTTTCATTCTTTTGCGGGAGAGTGCAGACTGCAAACTTTCGCACCTGCCGCCGAAGGGGAAAACAGCCCATAATCTCTCAGGCTCTAAGGACCGTAAAAGGAGGAAGGCAGATCTGGAAAGTCGGAAAGATCCGCGCCGAAGGTGTAAGCGAAAGTTCTTTTCGCGAGTCTCTCAGGTTTGTAACAGAAGGGTGCAGAGACGGCCATATCGTGTGGGCGTTAGCGCAATTTTGGAGATATTATGGGTACAGCACAAGAATTTGAAACATCTTCTTTAAAAACACTTCCTTTACATGAATTGCATGAAAAAGCGGGAGCAAAATTTGGTGCTTTTGCTGGTTGGCAAATGCCTTTGACTTATCCTCTGGGGGTTTTGAAAGAACACCTTCATACCCGTGCGCATGCAGGCCTTTTTGACATTTCTCATATGAAATTAATTTCTGTTGAGGGGACACAAGCAGTAGAGTTTTTATCCTATGCTTTTCCTATTGATGCTGCATTGTTAAAGATTGGTCAATCACGCTATAATTATCTACTTAATGAACAGGCTGGTATACTTGATGATCTTATCATTACCCGTTTGGCAGAGAGCCGTTTTATGCTGGTTGCTAATGCTGGAAATGCACAGGCTGATCTTGCGGAGCTCGAGAAGCGTGCTGTTGGTTTTGAATGTCAAGTGATTGCTCTTGAAAGAGTGTTGCTTGCTCTTCAAGGTCCAGAAGCTGCAGCTGTTATGGCTGATGCTGGGTTGCCTGGTAATAAGCTGATGTTTATGCAAGGATTCGAACCCCAACAAGATTGGTTTATAACGCGCTCTGGTTATACGGGAGAAGATGGTTTTGAAATTGCTCTTCCCATAGGGCAAGCGCGTGCAGTAGTTGAAAAAATACTGAGTGATTCTCGTGTGGAGTGGGTTGGTCTTGCAGCGCGTGATAGCCTTCGGTTAGAAGCAGGTCTATGCTTGCATGGGAATGATATTACGCCTGATACAACACCCATTGAGGCAGCACTGACATGGGCTGTTCCCAAAAATGTTCGAGAAAAAGCACAATTTTATGGAGCGAAGGCTTTTCTTGAAGCTCTTCAGAAAGGACCTTCTCGTTGTCGCGTTGGATTAAAACCGCAAACGCGTCAACCTATTCGTGCGGGTGCCATACTTTTCGATAATGAGGGCAAGCAGATTGGCATGGTAACGTCAGGTGGTTTTGGTCCTTCTTTTGATGGTCCTGTAGCGATGGGCTATGTTCCTGTTGAGTGGAAAGTTGAGGGAACGGAAGTTTTTACAGAGCTGCGTGGCAAAAAAATTGCATTGTCTGTTCATTCTCTTCCTTTTGTTGAACAACGTTATTTTAAAGGATAAATTTCTATGTCTAAAACTTATTTTACGCAAGATCACGAATGGCTTAGTGTTGAAGGGCAAGTGGTTACTGTTGGGATCACACATTATGCACAAGAACAGTTAGGAGACTTGGTTTTTGTTGATTTGCCAAAAGAGGGAACACAACTTTCCAAGGGGGATTCTGCTGCTGTTGTGGAATCGGTGAAAGCGGCTTCAGATGTTTATGCACCTCTTGATGGTGAAGTGGTTGAAATAAATGAGGCATTGGCAAATAACCCTGAATTGGTGAATCAAAAAGCGGAAAAAGAAGGTTGGCTCTGGAAAATGACATTGCAGGATGCAACGCAACTTGAAGGGTTGCTGGATGAGGCTGCTTATAAAGCACTGATTGGATGAGTGCTATGTTAGAGCGTCATTTCTTTTCTCGTCATATTGGGCTTCGTCCTGATGAAACACAAAAAATGCTTGATGTTTTAGGGCTTGATTGTGTTGATACACTCGTTTCTCAAGCTGTTCCGCATTCTATCCATTTGGGACGTCCGCTTAATCTTCCAAAGGCAGCAAGTGAAGGGCAAGCCTTGGAAGAACTCTCAAAGATGATGGGGCGTAACCATGTGCACAAAAGTTTTATTGGGCAAGGATACCATGGAACTTCTGTACCTCCTGTTATTTTGCGGAATCTTTTTGAAAATCCAGCTTGGTATACTGCTTATACACCCTATCAAGCAGAAATTAGCCAAGGTCGTTTAGAGCTTTTATTTTATTTTCAGACATTGGTGAGTGAACTCACTGGTTTGCCTGTTGCAGCTGCTTCCCTTCTTGATGAAGCAACTGCTTTAGCTGAAGCAAATGCGGTTGCGGTACGCTTTGCGCGTGAGAAAAAAACAAAGATTTCTCTTCAAAGTCTTTTGCATCCTCAAACCTTAAGCGTTGTACAAACCCGCGCTGAAACACAAGGGATTCAGATTAGTCAAAATGGCGAAATTTGTTCTGATACCGCTGCGATTGTTTTGTCTTGGCCAGATACAAAAGGCTTTTTTAACGATTATGATGAAGTGATTAAGGAGGCAAAGGCAAAAGGAGCACTGGTGATTGTTGTTGCCGATCCTCTGGCCCTTACTCTTATGGAAGCGCCTGCTCAATGGGGGGCTGACATTGTTGTTGGTTCTATGCAGCGTTATGGGGTTCCAATGGGTTTTGGGGGGCCTCATGCTGGCTATCTTGCGGTAAGTGATGCTTTAACGCGCCTTATTCCAGGGCGTATTGTTGGCCAATCTGTTGATACAAAAGGGCGCGTTGGTTTTCGCTTAGCTTTACAAACACGCGAACAACATATTCGACGCGATAAAGCGACGTCAAATATTTGTACGGCACAGGCTCTATTGGCAAATATGGCAACGGCTTATGCTGTTTGGCATGGTCCAAAAGGTTTACAGGAAATTGCTCAGCGGGTGCATCATTTAACATGCCGTTTCGTTTCTGGTTTAGAAGCGGCAGGGGTTCATGTTGAAGGGGAATGTTTTTTTGATTGTGTCAGTATTTTTGTGAAGGGGAGAGCTCAAGAAATTGCACACCAAGCAAAGAGCAATGGATGTCTTATTCGTATTCTTGATGATGACAGAATTGCCATCAATTTTGATGAGTTATCGACAGAAGAAGATGCTTGTGCTTTGGCACAGCTTTTTGGTGCGCAATTGGTTGATCAGGTTTCTTCAAGACTTTGGGGAAAAGGGCGTAATGCTGCTTTTCTTTCACAGCCCTTTTTTCACGCGGTTCATTCAGAAACAGACATGATGCGCTTTTTGCGTCGTTTGTCAGATAAGGATTTGGCATTAGATAGGGCAATGATTCCGCTTGGTTCTTGTACCATGAAGCTTAATGCAGCAGCTGAATTAATGCCTGTCAGTTGGCCTACGGTAGCCAATATACACCCCTTTGCACCTAAAGAGGATGTAATGGGTTATAGGGAAATGATTCAGCAACTGAATGCGTGGTTGTGTGAAATTACAGGATTCGCACAGGTTTCTTTCCAGCCGAATTCTGGTGCTCAAGGTGAATATGCGGGGCTTTTAGCTATTCGTCGATATCATCAATCACGAGGAGAGCATCAACGCACGCTTTGCCTTATTCCCGCATCGGCACATGGGACAAATCCAGCTTCTGCTCATATGGCAGGTATGGAAGTCATTGTGGTGAAATGTTTGGGTGATGGTAATGTTGATGTTGATGATCTTAAAATGAAAGCACAATTGCATAAGGATCGTCTAGCAGCTCTCATGATTACTTATCCTTCAACCCATGGTGTTTATGAGGAAAGCATTAAGGACATTTGCTCTGTTATCCATGAAAATGGAGGACAAGTTTATTTTGATGGTGCTAATCTGAATGCACTTGTTGGGCTTGCTCGTCCAGCAGATATTGGGGCGGATGTTTGTCATATGAACCTCCATAAAACCTTTGCTATCCCCCATGGTGGTGGTGGTCCTGGTGTGGGGCCGATTGGAGTGGCAGAACATCTCAAACCATTTTTACCAGGTCATGAACAAGAGGGAACAATGCATGCAGTTTCAGCTGCTCCTTATGGAAGTGCATCTATTCTTGTTATTACGTGGATGTATATTCGAATGATGGGTGCTGATGGTTTGAAATATGCAACGCAAACAGCAATTTTGAATGCTAATTATATTGCGGCACGTCTTTCTCAATCTTATTCTATTCTTTATCGAGGAAAGCATGGGCGTGTTGCTCATGAATGTATTGTCGATACTCGCGTGTTGAAAGATCAGTTTGGGATCAGTGTTGATGATATTGCAAAGCGTTTGATTGATTACGGGTTTCACGCGCCGACGATGTCGTTTCCTGTTCCTGGTACTTTAATGATTGAGCCAACGGAATCAGAGCCAAAAGCAGAGATGGATCGTTTTTGTGATGCTTTGCTTTTGATTGCTGAAGAAGCTAAAAAAGTTGGTGCGGGTGTTTGGCCAAAAGATGATAATCCATTGGTTAACGCACCACACACGTTGGTAGATACACTCGATGATGCTTGGGCACGACCTTATTCACGACAAGAGGCTGCTTTCCCTAATTGCTCTCTTGATCCGGCGAATAAATATTGGCCCCCGGTTTCTCGTATTGACAATGTTGCGGGAGATAGAATGCTCATTTGTTCTTGTCCGCCATTGGGAAACACATATTAAATTTATTTTTTTATAACGAAAAAAGCCTACGTATTTTATGTGGGCTTTTTTATTCTTCTCATGCCATTGTTTTTAAGCATTTTGATAGATAATATTGATGAAGAGAATGGGAGGCATGGCAAGAGTCTCTTTGATTGTTGTGAGATATTTTGCGGAAGGGCGCGCGCAAGAGCATTCTCTAAATGATGGTTTTCACCACTTCTTTTAAAAGAGTTTTAAATATAAATGCGTTTATAGCGGTGACCTAGAGACGTTAGAATTTCATTGGGGATGGTCCCAGCATCTGTAGATACTTTTTCAAGTGTTTGATGCATTCCAATGAGTTCTACCCAATCACCTCTTTGAGGTTTTTTATCAAGATCGGTAGCATCAACAACGAGGGAATCCATAGAAATACGTCCAACAATGGGAAGTCTATTGCCGTTGAAATAAACCGCACCTTTATTAGAAAGAGCACGTAACCAGCCATCTGCATAGCCGATAGAAATGGTTGCAAGAGTACTTGGTCTTTGGGTAATGAAACTTCCTCCATAACCGACAGGGGCTCCGGCCTCAACAGAGCGAATTTGAGAGACTTGGGCTTCAAGTTTTAAAACAGGTTTAAGTGGTGTTGGCTGTTTGCCACGGGGATCACTTCCATAAAGTGCTATGCCGGGGCGAACTAGGTCAAAATAAAAATTATTTCCAAGAAAAATACCTCCAGAATTAGCAAAAGAAACTTTGCAAGCAGGCAGTTGCGCAAGGATAGCTTTTAAAGCAGTCAATTGTGTATCATTGGATGGATGTGCGTACTCCTCTCCATTAGCGAGATGACTGAGAATATATTTTATCTCTGCTATCTCGAAAATTACGGGCTGTTTGATAAGCTTTTGTACTTCTTGTTTATCAAGCCCTAATCGGTTCATATTGGTATCGATTTGAACAATTGCGGGAAATCTTTTATCCTTTTTTTGGCAAAGTGTTTGCCAGTCTTCGAGAGCATTCCAAGAATTCAAAACAGGAATAATTCCTGCTTCAGCTACAAGTTCTTCTGTATTATGTGGAAGTCCGTTAAGAATAGCAATCATCACATTTTGGGGTAAAATACTTTTTAAGTGTAGCGCTTCTTCGATTTGGGCTACAAAAAAAGTACGGCATCCAGCCTGATAGAGCGCAGGAGCAATTTTGTTAACACCTAGCCCATAGGCATCTGCTTTTACAACTGCAGAACATTCAGTTGGAAAAACATGTTTGGCTAAAGTTGTATAATTTTCAACAATAGCACGCACATTAATGGTTGCTACAGCTGTAAAGGTAAGTGATGCGTTTGCTTCATCATTAACGGATTTGCTCATTTTAAAATCCTATTTGTGTTAGTGACACATGAAGTTCCCTTTGGTTATTTTATATAAGTTTTTATGATATATGGAAAGGGTGAGCATACGGTTTGTTCTTATTAAAATCATGAGCGGTCTATACTTGGTGTGGTACCATGAAAGCAATCTTTTGATATAAAATGCTGACTCTTATGACGAGGAACATCTGGTTTTGTTGGTGAGGTTGTAGACAGATGTCCCCCTGATCATTGGAAGAAGGAAAGACTTTTATTTTTTTCCTTGGCTGAGTTTTATTAAAGATAAAAGCTACTTTGTGTATTGTATTGTTATTTCATAATGAAATTAAATCCTTTTGGGAGGATTGATTGTAGAAGGAAATTTTGATAGAATCAGCTCTATGATAAATTAAGGGGGGAATTCATTGTGTATCATAAAATCAGAAAAATATTGTGCGTTTTTGTATTGTGTTTAGTTAGCGCACCAAGTTATGCTGTTAGTCCGGGGGGAATTGTTCTTATCCAACATGCATGGCCTGCTTATTCAGAATTTAACAAATTATCTTTTTTTCAGCAGATCAGTCATGACGGTGGGCCACGTTCTCGTTATTTCTGGGCAAACCATTTTTCCTTTAAAAACGGAAAAGTTGGGTATATTGGCTTACAAAATAGAGGAGGTGTTCATTTTTTTAATTATTCCATTTGGAATGCTGTAGGTTGGAAGAGTGGACAGTGTCGTTATTTCAGTCATGAAGGCTCTGGAGTGCAATGTGATATTAACGTGCCTTGGAAAATGGGGCATCAGTACAAATTAGATGTTTCAAAAAATAAAAATTTGGTTACTGGTACTATAATAGACTTAACGAATGGTACAAAAACGATAGTGGGTGTTATTGAAGTTCCAAAAACATATGGTAAGTTTTATAATTCTGTTGGTTTTGTTGAAGAATATTCTCAAGGGAATAATCAGCTTTCATCCTGTTTTGTGATGGGTATGCAACGTTCAATCTTTAGAAATCCTATAGGTGATGACACAATAAAAGCGAAGCAAAGTACTTACACTTATGGAAATTGCAATGATCCTTATGTGGTTCAATCTTCCTGTGATAATAATTCTTGCACGAATGTTGTGAATGATCTTAAAGGGATACCGTCACCTCATGCACCTAAAGTTGCTTTAGTAAATAAGCAAAATTTGAGTGCGCAAACTCTTTCTAATGCATTGAAAACAGTCAATTTGGTTGTTATTCGTTCCCAAGATGGTTATTGGGCACCCGATATTTACTTTCCTCAGCCTGGTCCGCTTCAGTGGAAATCAATTTTTGTTGATCACCGTGCTACCTACGGATCATCCCTTCATGTCAATAACAGTGTGACGAAGGTTAATAGGGGAACACAAATAATGTATATGTCTGATGGTGAACGCTGGAAAGTTATAAACACGCGCTAAAATCTGTTATTGATTGGCTTTTTAATACCGCTAATATTTGTGTTTTGTAGAAAATAACAAGCATAAGTTTAGCGGTATTCTTATAAATGATTTTGTTAGAGAAAATTTATTTTAAAATATTCTCTCTGGCTTTGAACAAAGACATGAATGATAAGGTGTATTAAGCGTTGTGTTGAATGGAGAGTATTAAATGAGAGCAATTGCTTATAAACTCACAAACAATGATGTTGCAATTTAATGCTCTGTGCGTGGTTTTCCTTTGGCTTTTGTTAAGATTGTGTGTTTAATTTTTTATTCATGACTCGGTATAATATAAGAGAAATATTGGCAGATGATTGAATAAGCATTATATCATTTTGAAGTCTTAAGTTTTTATTTAGTCAAAGAGATAAGGGAGAGTTTTATGAATACGTCTGCTAGCAATGTTCAGTCAAATATCAGCAGTGTTGCGTCAGACTTCCCGATTCCTGAAAATGTCTTCGGCCTTAGCGTCCAAGAAGTTTATCATTATACAGACCGTTTATTTAAATTTCGCCTGAATCGTCCGGAAAGTTTCCGTTTTCGTTCAGGTGAATTTGTGATGATTGGTTTGCCAAATGCAGAAAAGCCAATTTATCGTGCTTATTCGATTGCAAGTCCCTTTTGGGATGAGCAGCTTGAATTTTTTTCAATTAAAGTTCCAGGTGGCCCACTAACTGAACATCTCCAAAAAATTAAAATTGGTGATACAGTTCTCATGCGTAAAAAATCTACTGGAACATTGGTTCTTGATGCTCTTATTCCTGGAAAGCGCCTTTATCTTCTTTCAACAGGGACAGGAGTTGCTCCTTTTGCCAGTCTTGTTCGTGATCCTGAAACTTATGAAAAATTTTCAGAAGTGGTACTTATTCAAACAACCCGTGAGTGCAATGAGCTTGCTTACGCAAAAGATCTCGTTGCCTCTTTACAAGAAGATCCGCTGATTGGTGAGTATGCACAACAATTGAAGTTTTATCCTATGACTACTCGCGAACCTTCTGAGCATATGGGGCGCATTACAACTGTTATGGAGAATGGCACTTTCTTTGAAACAACAGGTTTACCGAAGATCAATCCTGATGAAGATCGTGTGATGATTTGTGGTTCTATGGCAATGCTGAAGGATTGTGCAAGGATGTGCGAATCCTTTGGTCTTGTTGAAGGAGCAAATAATGCACCCGCTACTTATGTGGTGGAACGCGCTTTTGTAGGATGAGAGAAGAGTTGTGATGCCATTTCTGGATGAGTGGATAGTTTTTTGAAACAGCAGGTTTACCGAAGATCAATCCTGATGAAGATCGTGTGATGTTTTTTGGTTCAATGCTATGCTAGGGGTGCAATATGGAAAGATTGTGCAAGGATGTGCCAATGTTTTGCTCTTTTTGAAGGAGCAAATAATACTCCTGCACCTTATATCGTGGAGTGTGCCTTTATCCGATGAGAGAATAGCTGTGCTGCTGTATGTGCTAATGTGCTGATTGCATCCCAATTGCCAGCTGCTACCAGTTTAGGAGGAGCTATCCAAGAACCTCCCACGCAGAAGACATTAGGGAGTTGAAGCCATTGTGCAGCATTTTTTTGTGTAATACCGCCCGTGGGAAAAAATTGGATTTCGGGGAAAGGGGAAGCTAGAGCCTGAAGAAAGGCAATACCACCTGCGGCTTCAGCAGGGAAAAGTTTAAGGTATGAATAGCCTTGATCGCATGCTTGCATTAATTCACTTGGTGTCATAACACCGGGGAGAAATGGGATTTCACTGTTTTTTGCACAACTGATTAAATCATTTGATAATCCAGGGCTTACGATGAATTTTGCTCCTGCGTGTTCGGCTTGTTCGTAGTGTGCCCACTTGAGGATTGTTCCTGCTCCAACAATTGCTTCAGGTACTTCTTGTATAATTTTTTTGATTGCATCGCATGCTTTTGGCGTGCGCAATGTGATCTCAATTGTTTTCAATCCGCCTTTGACAAGAGCACGTGCTAAGGGCACCGCATTTTGCAGGTCGTCAATGTGCAGAACAGGTATGACAGCTTGTCTCTGGAGAAGTGATAAAAGGTAATCTATTTTTGGGTACATAGCGTTCTTTCTCTAGGGGATGATATTATGTGTATAGTTTGGTAAAGCACAATATGTTAAAGAGTAGATGAATAGATCTTGAAATTAAATGAAACGCGGGTTATTGCAAGAGTTATGGAAAAGAATTTTAAAGTTGCTGCACTTTATTGCTTTGCAGATTTGAAACATTATCGTCAATTACAGAAACCTTTACTGGATTTATGTCAAGAAAAGGATATCAAGGGTACCCTTCTTTTAGCACAAGAAGGCATTAATGGAACTGTTGCCGGATCTTGTGCAGCAATTGAAGCATTAGTGGATTTTATTACCGCTGAACCAGCATTTCAAACGCCGGAGATAAAATATTCATGGGCGTCAAAAATGCCTTTTCACCGTATGAAAGTGCGGTTAAAAAAAGAGATTGTAACAATGGGGGTTGAAGGTGTTGACCCGTTAAAAGTTGTTGGTACTTATGTAGAGCCTGAAGATTGGAATGCGCTCATCCAAGATGAAGAAACGATTTTAATTGATACACGGAATGATTATGAATATGCGCTTGGGAGTTTTCAAGGAGCAATTGATCCGCGTATTAAGACATTTCGGGAATTCCCTGAATGGGTGCTCAAGCACGAAGCTGATTTAAAAAAGAAAAAGAAAGTCGCCATGTTTTGTACAGGTGGTATTCGTTGTGAAAAATCAACAGCTTATGTCCGTGAACTTGGTTATGATCAGGTTTACCATTTAAAAGGTGGTATTCTTAAATATTTAGAAACAATCCCGAAAGAAGAGAGTTTGTGGTGGGGGGAGTGTTTTGTTTTTGATGAGCGTGTTTCTGTTGGGCACGGTCTTGAAGAATGTGGACGCGAATTATGTCGTGCTTGTCGTTCCCCTCTTAATGCTGAAAGTAAATTATCGCCTCATTATGAGGAGGGTGTTTCATGTGATGCTTGTTATAGTACGCGAAATGAAACGGATAGGCAGCGCTTTCGGGAGCGTCATAAGCAGTTTCAATTGTTAAAATTACGTGCAGTTGATTCTCATCAAAAGCTGTAAAAGCATCACATTTCAGGGCTTCAAGCTTTTTTTCTGTTGTTAAAATTCAGTGTTCGCAGAAGAGTATTATAAGGACGGGATATTGCTCAGTCTTTTATTTGGCATATGAAATTGAAGTCCTTTAATGCGAAGGGTAGAGAGGATGGGATGCGTTAATATGACAATGCTACAGGCTTATAATTTCATAAACACAAAAGTGGCGTTTCTCAGTAAATCTTATATCCTTTCTGCGTGAAGTTAAAAGATGACACGCTGAACCTCAAGCAAAGAGCTGCTTTTAAAAAGATTGTGCATGAGGCATACCAATAGCAGGGGGCATGAGGATTATGATTCCACTAAAAAGATCGTTTATCTGTGTATGAAGACTGTTACTTTTTTGCATCATTTTGTCTTTAAACATTAAAAAATGTTTAAAATTAAAAAAATGATTGAAATGAATAAGAATTGGTCTTATATGCAGCTTTGCCCAAAGTCGCACGTGCCTGTGGGTGTCCGCTGGTTCTCAAATGGTGAGATTAACCGGTACGGTACCTGGAACTAACCGCTCCAGTCATTCTTTTGGCCAACCGAAAGAGTGAGGACATCTTGAAGCAACGACGGTGCGGGCCTTTCTGGTGTCTTTCAGCTGTCCAAATGCTGAGATAACTATAGAGGCACACCTCATTGCCTTCAGTGCGGAAGTGGTTTTCTTCAACTCCAATCAAAAAGGCAGATAAATTAGAATAACGCGGTTTTCGCGCTGTTCTTTCGCTGCATATGATCCTGTTTTCTTCCTGATTTTTTAGTCATCAGGGTATGGAAAGCTGGTTTCTGTATTTTTTGTCTTTTGGCAGCTTTGTGCTGTCTAAGCAGAGAGAGGGATTATTTCCCTTTGGAGAATTGCAAATGGCAACGCAACGTATTCGTGATTTCCTTGCAACACATCGTACTGAAGGCCCATGCTTAATTGTTGACCTTGATGTTGTTCGTGAAAATTATTTAAATTTTGAAAAAGCTCTCCCACAATCCCGTATTTTTTACGCGATAAAGGCAAATCCTGCCCCTGAAATTTTGAGTTTGCTTGCTTCTTTAGGGTCGTCTTTCGATGCAGCTTCTGTTGCAGAAATTAAAATGGCTTTAGCAGCAGGGGCAACGGGTGATCGTATTTCTTTTGGAAATACCATTAAAAAAGAGCGTGATATTGCGCGTGCATATGCATTGGGTATTTCGCTTTATGCGGTTGATTGTATTGAAGAAGTAGAAAAAATTGCGCGTGCTGCTCCGGGTGCTCGTGTTTTTTGCCGCGTTCTTACTGATGGAGTAGGTGCTGAATGGCCATTGTCACGTAAGTTTGGTTGTGTTCCTGCTATGGCGGTTGATGTGTTACGTCGGGCACATCAATTAGGCTTACAAGCATATGGCGTTTCTTTTCATGTAGGCTCTCAGCAGACAGATCTTAGCGCATGGGATCGTGCTTTATCGGATGCGGCTGCAGTTTTTAGGCATTTGGAGCGAGAAGGAATTTCGTTGAAGTTGGTTAATATGGGTGGCGGTTTTCCAACACGTTATTTGAAAGATGTTCCTACAGAACAAGCTTATGGTACGGCTGTTTTTGATTCCTTGAAAAAATATTTTGGCAATCGTATTCCGGAAACAATCATCGAGCCAGGGCGTGGGATGGTCGGTAATGCTGGTGTTATTCGCACAGAAGTTGTGCTTATATCCAAAAAAGCAGACAATGATAATGTCCGATGGGTTTATCTTGATGTTGGAAAATTTAATGGTCTTACCGAAACTATGGATGAGGCAATTCGCTATCCTATTGAAACACCCCATGATGATAAGGCAATGGAGCCTTGTATTTTAGCAGGTCCAACATGCGATTCGGCCGATGTTCTTTATGAAAAAACGCCCTATCTCTTACCTTTATCTCTTACAGTAGGCGATGAACTCTTGATTCATGGAACGGGTGCTTACACGGCAACTTACGCATCTGTTGCTTTTAATGGTTTTGAGCCTTTGCGCTCCTATGTAATTTGAGTTTTTCATCTGTGATGACAAAGCTATAGTAGGGTGTGTGTCAAAAATGGATATGCTACATTTTCAAACAAAAGATGGTGCGCTTTTCACACTTTCCTGTGAGCAAGAAACTGATAAGCCTCATCGCGAACACTTGCTTGATTTAGCTCTGGGAGAGGGGCGTAAACGTAAGTCATCAGAAGCTTTACGTCGTGGACGGTTGGCGGCGCTGTCCTTTGTTGTCAAAAATATGCTTGGAGAGCTAGTGGGTAGCGTACGTCTTTGGCATGTTCAGTTTAACAAAGGGCAAAATGATACACAGCATGCTTTGCTTTTAGGTCCGCTGGCTGTTTCAGGAGAATGTTCTGGTATGGGAATAGGGTCGGTTCTTATGCGGCATGCAATTGAAGAGGCCAGAATACTAGGTTATGGAGCTATTTTACTTGTGGGTGATTGTGCGTTTTATCAGCGTTTTGGTTTTTCAAATAGTTTAACAAAAAATTTGGCAATGCCTGGCCCTTATGAAAAACATCGTTTTCAAGCATTGGAATTGATACCAGAATATCTTTCCGCATGTTATGGTATTTTGGTTCCTAGTGGAAAACGAGAAGATTTGAACCGTTTTCAGCATCATAAAGTGGCTTAATTTTATTTGCTAACAGTGGTGACATTAGGGATTGTTTTTCTTCATTTGTGTTTTTGTAGCCTTTGATAATTCCCGTTATTTATTGAGGATCTCCCGCATTTCGCACTATTTTAGGCAATTTTAGCAAGTCTTTGCGTTGTTTTTTATCGATACTTCTACAAACATTTGGGTAAGTTTATACTTCTAGAGTTTGTGAAGCGAAAATGATTATTCTTCAATAGTGGAAAGCGATACTTGAGGGTGGGGCTACTGAAGCATTGTGGGATTTAAAAATGCGGAAAAGTATTTGTTTTTAGTGGTTGGAATTCAGTATGTGAATGTGCATCCCTCTCATAGGAGAGGTAAGGTGTGTAAATATCAGGTATTTAACAATATTTGAATCAACTTTTATAAGGTTAAGCTCAATGACCTGAAGGAGTATCAGTGAGTGGCGGTATTTTTTTGAGAAAAACAGTCATGAATGTCAAGACGCTAAAGATGATGGTTATTATAAAGAAAATATCGCTAAAAGCCATAACCATTGCTTGTATACGTGCCATATTAAAAAGTTGGAAAAGTGCAAGAGCATGTGGATCAGCCGTTGCAGTTTTGAAGTACAGAGTAAGGCTTGAAAGCAATTCAGTTGCCTGGTTGTTTCCTTGTTGGAGCGTTTCAGCTATTCGTCCATAATGCAGGTCTGAACGTTTTGTGATAAGAGTGCTGATAATAGCAAGTCCTACAGCGCCACCAAGATTACGTGTGAGATTAAACAGTCCAGAAGCATTTTGCATTCGTTCTGGCGGGAGTGTTCCCAAGGCAATATTATTAATAGGAACCATACATAACATCACAGAAGCACCACGGAATACTTGCGGCCAAAAGAGCTCGCTAAAATCCCAGTTATCTGTGATAGAGCTCGCCATCCAAGTGCCTATTGCAAAACCTAAAAGTCCTATTGCCATCATTAAACGTGCATCCATTCGTGCTGAAAGAAATCCAGCAAGTGGAGCAGTTAATAACATAGCGAATCCTGAAAGAAACAATGTTTCTCCAATCATGAGGGCATCATAATGGCGGATTTGGCTTAAATAGACAGGATAAAGGTATGTGAGTCCATAAAGACCTATTCCCAGTGCAAAGGAAAAAATGGATGCAGCTGAAAAATTAAAATTAGAAAAAGTAGAGAGATCTACAATGGGTTCTTTTGCTGTAAAGGCACGCCAGAAGAAAAGGGCAGCAGCAAGAATCATGATAATGAAAAAATCCCTAATCAGCCTATCGCTCAGCCAATCATGACGTGCTCCTTCTTCTAGAACATACTCTAAAGTTCCCAAGAAAGTGGCCATAGAAATGAGGCCTAACCAATCAAATTTCTTCATTAAAGAGGGATCAGCTTTATCAAAATCAATTAATTTCCAAGCAAGAATTGAGATAATAATCCCGCAGGGTACATTGATGAGAAAGAGCCAATGCCATGATGAGAGATGACAGAGATAGCCTCCCACTGTTGGACCAATAGTGGGCGCTAACGTTGCAACCAGTCCAACGATAGGTGTCACAATTGGGCGTTTGGAAGGAGGAAAAAGGACATAGGAGGCAACAAAAACACTAGGAATGATACCTCCACCAATGAAGCCTTGGAGTGCGCGGTACACAATCATCTCTTCGATAGATGTTGCTGTTGCACAAAGAATAGAGGTTATCGTAAACCCGATAGCTGATATGCTAAAAAAAACGCGTGTTGAAAGCAATCTTCCTAAGAATCCAGAAAGGGGCAACATGATGACTTCAGCGATGAGATAGGAGGTTTGAACCCATGAAATCTCTTCAGAGCTTGCTGAAAGACCAGCTTGAATTTCAGCTAAAGAGGAGGAAACGATTTGGATATCTAAAATAGCCATAAACATGCCAAAAGCCATAGCAATGAAAACCACGATTTTACGGATTTCTATGCGCTCTTGAGAATGTGTGGGCTCTGGCATGGGGGATGTCATAATGAGATCATTTGCTTTTTATTATAAGAGATTTTTGTCTTGTGCCTTTGTTCGTGTATCAATTTCTACGGAAACACTCATTCCCGCTCGAATACGCCCAGTTTTTAAGACTTCTTCTGGAATAGAAATACGGACTGGAATGCGTTGGACAATTTTTGTGAAGTTTCCGGTGGCGTTTTGTGGGGGAAGGAGAGAAAACACAGCTCCTGTTGCTGGAGAAATAGAAAGCACTGTCCCTGTAAAAGCATCTTTTTTGAAGGCATCCACAGAGATATAAGCTGTTTGTCCTGCATGAATATTTTGCAGCTGCGTTTCTTTATAGTTCGCTTCAATATAAAGTGCATGTATAGGGACTAATGCAGCAAGACGTTGACCATTTACAACAAAATCTCCTGTTTTTGCTGTTAAATTTGCAATAATTCCATCAAATGGAGCCCGTATAATGGTTGAATCAAGGTCACGTTGTGCTTTTTCACGCGTGAGTTCTAAGCTTTTTGTTTGGCTTTCTGCTTCACTTCGTTGCGCTTCTAGAACTTGAATATTTGCACGTGCCGCCGCTATTTGGGCATTGGCGCGATTAACATTAGCAATGGCTTGTTCATAAGCTGATTTGGCATCATCAACATCGGATTGAGGGGCATAACGACTCGCTTTAAGTTCTGTGGTACGTTTTAAGGTGAGCTGTGCATTGGTTGCTATGGCTGAAGCGGCAGCTTTTTGTGCTTGCGCATCATCCAAAGCACTATGAGCAGCTATGATTTGTGCATCAATACGTAAAAGAGTTTTTTGTTGTGTGTTAAGGTGGGCTTCTGTCTGTTTCCAAGCTATTTGATAATCACCATTGTCTAGGCGGAATAAGACATCATCTTTTTTTACAATTTGGTTGGCTTTAATAGCAACTTTTTCAATATATCCATTTAATTTAGAAGCAATAGCCGCTATATCTCCTTGTACATAGGCATCTTCAGTAGTGACCATATAACGCCAATGTGTTATCCATTGATAGCTAAACCAAAGTGCAAGAAGTGCCAAGACAACAAGAAAAGCATGAATTATTTTCTTTTGTTTTGTTTTCTTGAAATGTTTTGTTGAAACAATTGTCTCTGACATAGACATGATTTTATACTTTCAATTTTATGTTTCAATGCGTAAAACACGCTCACCGCTGTGGGAAGAGAATGATATAGAGGCAAAGACGATAAGAGCTTTTCAAGCAGTAAAAGAACTTTAAAAACATAACGTTAAATATACAAACTTGCAAGTATTGAGATTTTACTCTGTGGCGCATTGTTTGCAAATGCCTCGTACTTCTAAAGTGCTTCTGCGTGCTTGGAAATCAACTGCTTGAACCATTTGTTTAAGGTTGGATACAATAGTTTGGTTTTGTATTTCATTGACCTTGCCACAGTTTTCACAAATGATGAAAGTTGTAAGTTCGTGTTGGCAATTTTCAGGATGCAAACAGGCCATAAAAGCATTCACGCTTTCAAGACGATGAATACATTTTAATTGGACAAGTTTTTCTAATGCACGATAAACTTGGAGAGGCGCACGGAATCCTTCTTCGCGTAAATGATCGAGAATCGCATAAGCACTTAAAGGTCCTTGTGCATTCTTTAAAGTGTTTAGAACCAATATTTGGTTACGCGTAAGTTTAGATGACATTAGCACCTTTCTTTTGCTTTATGAGCTTTTACTCTCAGGGAAAGCATAAAGCGTATGAGATATTTGTGCAATGGTGAATATAGAATATGTACTCTCTCTGTAACGATTTTTATTATATTTTTGTGCTGTATTAGACATTGATTTTATTGTGATAAGGCGTTTTGGTGTGGGTACTGGTGGATTTATTTTATATGATTTT
>NZ_JH725038.1:460521-465725 GCF_000278235.1 Bartonella vinsonii subsp. arupensis OK-94-513 | reverse complement strand
GAAGCTTATGAATATATCGTAAATGGTAGACCCGCTCTTGAATGGGTTATGGGGCGTCAATGTGTAAAGACCGATAAAAAGAGTGGCATTGTGAATGATGCCAATTGCTATGCTGTTGAGACCATTGGCAACCCTGCTTATCCATTGGAATTATTTCAAAGGGTTATTACGGTAAGTTTAGAAACTATGAGGATTGTTAAGAACCTCCCAAAATTGGAAATAAGAGAAACTGAAGAGACTTCATAAAGCATGCTCACATTTCACATGATGGGTATGCACATCTTACAAGGGAGTATAGAGTTTATATCTATACTCCCTTGTTAAGTTGATTATGTACACTCTTAAAAGGAATGATTTATCATGCGATCTTCTAAAAAGAGAAGCCTTGCACTTTTAAACACTCTCATATTGCCTTTAAAAGATTATATCGCAATCTCAAATGATAGCACCATATCTTTCAAAAGCTCTCTTTAAAGAGAAATGTGACTATTGATAGGTTGTATTTATCAATATGGATTATTTTTTGAAGTATTGATAAGACTTAATATATTGAAATATAATGTTTTTTATTGTTATCTAAAAGCTTTTTTAAAATGAGGGGGTAAAACGACTGACAGAGATAAAAGCCCATAAAAAGGGATTTTGATAATGCTATAATAATTCAATAGGTATTTTTTGATGCTTTCATATGAGAAAAAACGCATTATTTTTTTAAGATACTATTTTTTGTCTTTTTTCCGATAAACTGAGTGATCCTCTCTTTCCAAGAGCGAGGCTGCTCTTCACTAGAAACTTTTCGTTGTTCATCAAAATTTTCTCCAACCTGTTTAATCAAAGCATAACTCAGTTGTTTGGCTTTTGACAATTCTTCAGCTAAAATCAGGGCGCGTTCAAGGTGGGTTTGGTTGATGTTCTCTTCAAAGCCTAGATGATCTCCTGTCACAAAGCTTTGTTGATAAGACTGTAAGCTTTCAATATCACCCAATAAAGCAAGGGCACCAAGATGAAGTAAAGCATAATCCTTATTGCTTGCTTTAGATGTTGCATCCTTTTCCCAAGGAGCGAGGCCATAATCACAACGAAGCCTTTCAGAAAGATCAATGGCGCTTACCGCCCATTTTAATGCATCATCAAGTGCTTGCTTTAAACGATCCGCACTCACCTCTGCTTCAAAGATTTCCAATCCCTTTACCTCAAAATTAAGCTGTATATCTGGAATATCTTCCGTGTGGGTAGGATCAATGAATTTGCAAGCAGCAGCAAGAATACCGGTGCTAATTAAAAAGGCACTATCAAATTGCGGATAATCTTTGGCAATTTCATCATTATAAAGAACATCAACTTCACGATCAGCCAATTGATAGCTTGCTATATAGTCATCCCTTGCGATTTTCTTCACTGCCCAATTCAAACTTTTTAAAAGTGTTGTTGCACTCTCCATGGTAAGACGATCATCACCAACATCCGTTTCATCAACTTCATCGATCTCTTCCTCTTCAAGCAGCGCTGTTTTGGAGGCAAAAGATGCTGTTTGTGGATCGAGGAATAAAATCAGAGCGTTTTTTGAAAAAACGTTCGATAACCCTGTGCAAGAGTAAGAGCCTTGTCAATATCATATCTTGTGATAGTATCCACAAAGCCTAGATAGTTCTTTCTTTGAAAACTCTCCTTATAAAATTTGAGTTTTTTGACATTACCAGTCAAAATAAGTGCAATAAGGTGAAATTCTGCAAGGCAAAATTCACTATCTGTTGGCAAAGCGGCATAATCATAGATAATTTGATTGACATTTTGTTGATCTGCCCACTCAAGAATATCCGCACAGATCTGCTTTAGTTTGCCTTCTTCAACTTCAACACTAGAAACTGTATAAACTTCTTCTGCCTCTTTGAGAGCTATATATTGAGGCTTCTCGAAAAAAACATCCCGATGAGCGGTAGAAAAAGCAAGTGTTGAAAGTGAAGCCTTAAATACAACAACCGGTATTTTTCCTTTTCTATCAAAACTGTACACTATATTGATGATACGATCTTTGCTTATAAAATAGGCATTATAATTGTAATTTTTGTCGCGATAGACTGTCCAGTTCATCATTTTTAATGTTTTAGAAACTGTATTCAGGAAGGCCAAGGACTGTACACCAATGCGTGCATCTGCCACCTCTCGCTCTTTTAGAATTTTTAGATGTTTTTCAGCAAATTCAACCGCGTACTTAACAGACTTTTCTACAATATTGCTTTCCAAATGTTCAGAAATAGTACCTAACGCAAGTAAATTTTGATAAGATTTCAGCACATTGATTTTTCCGGTCAATGCTAAACAAGCCAAATGCCAAATTATATCTGTATTGTAGTTATATTTTTGAACAAGCGTTTTGCCTTCTATCGATCCTTGCAAATCTTGAGCGCGTGCCCATTGTATTATCCGCTCAGAGATTTTGATAAGCTCTTGCTCATTTAATGTCTCTACACGAATATCAATCCCTTTATCAACACCACTAAAAAGCCCTCCCCCAATCGTATTAAAAGACTGATAAATATTTGTAGCTGATATCTTCCTATATTTTCCACTATCGTGAATATAATGGCAAGCTACAGAAATCTCTTCGTTGGAGATCTCTGCTTCAAGATGGACATTGTAATCATCATGAAGACGGATAAAACCAAAATCAAATTGAATAAAACGATCCGGCAAAACCAACCACATTTTCCCAGGCTCTGTGGCAAGCCATCCTTCGGTTTTGAGAATACGAGTTGCTGTTGTAAGACTTATCGAACGCTGTTTAGGCTTTTTGCGCGCCAAAAGATCATCCAATTCGTTATTTTTATAAGCCTCAGCAAAAAAGATGGCACGCTCAACCTGCGTCATCTTTTCATAATCAGAAAACTCTGGTGTATATAATTGAGATATAGATTTGTAATTCCTTAAAGCCTCAATATCGCCGAGTAGAGCTTTTGCAATGAGAGAATGATTGGCAGATTCTTCACGTAATTTTTGCTCAATATCTTGCTCTTGCGCCCAAGCTAACACTTTGTTTAAAGCGACCTTGACATGGTTTTCAAAAAACTCCAGCGCTGTAACTCCAAAATTTTCTTCTGAAGAAATCAGCATATCCTCATATTGATATTGCGATTCTTTACCGTTAATGTATTCACAGCCAAGGCAATAGGCAACAGTGGTGAGACTGGACGAAACCCATAACCTACCGCTATCCTGTCCATAATCTATGACACCATAATGAATACGCACTATGCGATCGGGAAGGTGATAATAAGCAAACATATCACCCATTTTATCGCGATGAGGCTCCCAGCCAAGACTTTTTAAAATCTCTGTTGCATCTTTGGTTTGCATCGTCATTACCCTGCGTGTTCTTTAATTCTTTTACAGAGAAATTCATAAAAATTACTTGCATAATAATGTGATGCTCCAGATGGAATCTTGACGTAGAGTGGGCATTCACCATCCTGAAACTGAGTATAATCAAAGTAAAATGTCTCACCAAAATCAGTTCTACTCACAACAAGCTGCTGTGGTTTTGCTAAACCATTTTTTATATCTGTTAAGTGATAATAAACAATATCACCAGCAGGATTATCTTCAAAACTTGCGTTATAAATGCTAAAAATTTCATAACCTCCAATTTCTCCTCCTCCATAATTTTTTAAAAAACTTTTGTAGGATGAGGTGAATTGTAAACCAAGAGTTCTCTCAGCCTTTTCAATCACAAGATCATCAACCGCATTTGCTGCAGTACCGAAATTGATAATATCATCATCATACTTATTAGCTTTATCAATTAATACTGCAACATCATCTAAGGTATAGGTTTTCATAGATGATCCCCCTAAAAGTGATTAACAATTCTTGCATTTTTGAAAACAAAAAAGGATGGCGGCTTTAACAGTGTATTTCAAAAGGAAACCGCCCGGCAAAAAGCGTTATTCCAAATTAGCTATAATTCTTTTACAGAGAAATTCATAAAAATTACTTGCATAATATTGTGGATCCTTGGGTGGAAAATCAAAATAGAGTGCACATTCTCCATCCCGAAACTGCGTATAATCGAAGAAAAATGTCTCTCCAAAATCGGTTCTACTAACAATAAGTTGCTGTGGCGTTGCAAAACCATTTTTTCTATAATTTAAGTTTTTATAAACAATATCATCACTACGAACAATCTCAAAGTTTGTATCATAAACGCTACATATTTCCTCACCACAAATTTCCCCTCTTCCATAGTTTTTTAAAAAACTTTTATAGGAAGACGTAAACTGCAAACCGAGAGTTTTCTCTGCTTTTTCAATTAGTACATCATCAACTGCTTCATCTGTAGTGCCAAAATCGATACTATCGCTATATTTATTAACTAGTACTGCAACATCAGTTAAGGTATAGGTTTTCATAAATCTTCCCCTGCGTGCTCTTTAATTCTTTTACAGAGAAATTCATAAAAATTACTGGCGTAATATTCGGACTCCTCATCCGCAAACATGACATAGAGTGGGCATTCACCATCCCTAAACTGCGTATAATCAAAGTAAAAGGTTTCATCAAGATCATAACTCACAACGAGTTGTTCTGGTGTCGTAAAACCACGTTTTCTATCATTTAAGTTTTGGAAAACAATATCACCAGCAGGAATACCTTCCCCACAATCTCCATAAAGGCTATAAATTTCTTCACTACCAATTTCCCCTCCTACATATTTTTTTAAAAACACTTTGTAAGACGATGTAAATTGTAAACCGAGAGTTTTCTCCGCCTTTTCAATCACAAGATCATCAACCGCATTTTTTGCAGTACCAAAATTGATAATATCATCATCGTATTTATTCACTTTATCAATTAATACTGCAACATCATCTAAGGTATAGGTTTTCATAGATGATCCTCAAAACTTGCGTGATAAACGCTCCATATTTCCTCTATCAATTTCACCTCTTCCATAGTTTTTTCCAAAAACGCTTGTAAAAAGGGATAGGTGGCGGAGTGGGAGTGTTCTCAATCTTTTCAATTGGTTGATTACCTTCAGGTATCTCAGCTCCCACACTTTCTTTAATTCTTTTGCAAAGAAATTCATAAAAATTACTGGCATAATATTCGGAATCGCCAGATGGCAACATGACATAGAGTGGGCATTCGCCATCCCGAAACTGCGTATAATCAAAGTAAAAGGTTTCACCAAAATCAGCATCACACAC
>NZ_JH725038.1:455947-459776 GCF_000278235.1 Bartonella vinsonii subsp. arupensis OK-94-513 | reverse complement strand
ACCCATAACCTACCGCTATCCTGTCCATAATCTATGACACCATAATGAATACGCACTATGCGATCGGGAAGGTGATAATAAGCAAACATATCACCTATTTCATCTCGATGAGGCTCCCAACCAACTTTTTTTAAAATCTCTGTTGCGTCTTTGGTTTGCATCGTCATTCCTCCCCCAACATGTTCCATAATTCTTTTACAGAGAAATTCATAAAAATTACTGGCGTAATATTCGCAATCTTCAGATGGAAGCATGACATAGAGTGGGCATTCACCATCCCGAAACTGAGTATAATCAAAATAAAATGTTTCACCAAAATCTGTTCTATTCACAACAAGCTGTTCTGGTGTTGCAAAACCTTCTTTTCTATAATAATTTAAGTTTTGGTGAACAATATCATTAAAAGGAAACTCTACACAATCTTTGTAAAGGCTAAAGATTTCATAACCAGCAATTTCTCCTCCTCCATATTTTTTTAAAAAAGCTTTGTAAGACGTTGTGAATTGCAAACCAAGAGTTTTTTCAGCTTTTTTAATCCATATATCATCAACCGCCTTTTCTTCAGAACAAAAATTGACAATATCACCTTCATATTTATCAACTAATTCTATGACATCATTTAAGGTATAGGTTTTCATGAATGATCCCCCCAGAAGTGATTATTCATTATAGATCACAACTCATTCCCACAGATAATAATGTTTTTCTTTTGATAAGAAAAACTGCCATACGAAGGACATCATTCTATACGAGCTGTAATTCTTTTGCATAAAAATTCATAAAAATTACTTGCATAATACTCTGAAGTCCCAGATGGTAACTCGACATAAAGTGGGCATTCGCCATCCTGAAACTGAGAATAATCAAAATAAAATGTCTCACCAAAATCAGTTCTGCTAACAACAAGTTGCTGTGGTTTTGCTAAGCCCTTCTTTCTATAGTTTAAGTTTTTGTACACAATATCACCAGCAGGATGATCCTCAAAACTTGCGTTATAAATGCTAAAAATTTCTTCATAACCAATTTCTCCTCCTTTATAATTTTTTAAAAAATCTTTATAAGAAATTGTAAATTGCAAACCGAGAGTTTTCTCAGCCTCTTTAATCCGTACATCGCTAACTGCATCCTCTGCAGTACCGAAATTTATGATATCACTATATTTATCCACTAATTGTGCAACATCAGTTAAAGTATAAGTTTTCATAAATTGTTCTCCATAAATTGTTGTTTTAGCTTTATCTTTTCTTCTATAGCCTTAGCGCGGTCCTTCCAATATTTGGATCTCCACCTATCAAAAATATCTCTATCGATACCTGATCCCATTGTGTTGGGATTAATATGAATAACAGCAGTATTTTTTTTATGAAACTCATTGGTAACCTCTGCTATGGGACTATCATGTGTTTGCAACATATGATGCAATTCAATGGGGTCATCATCAGCGTCAAGAGGAGCTCTTCCTGTCTTCATTCTTTCAATATTTGTACCTTTTACTTCTTTGCCGTTTACTGTCCAAGTAACAATCTGGTTAGGATCGAACAGATCTTCTCTCTGATAAACTTTGTTTTTCTGAGTAATTTTTTCTCCCTTGTAAGTTATTTCAAACTCAGCATCAATGGGATCCGCTGACCAGAATTTTCTTTCCTGCCCAAAATATTGAGTTGCAACAACTTCATCACTCATCTTTCCGAGTGCTTGAGAAACTTCGCCACCCACCTTAGCAACTTCTTTTTCAACCTGAGAAGTGAGTTTGCCAATGCCTTTCTCTGCAAGCTTTGCGCCACCCTTGGCTAACCCAGCTCCTCCGAGCACTTCGGCCACTGTTCCTAGTGGTTTACCTATCATTTGGCCGAATTCAAAACCAGCACCGAGTGCTCCATCCCCTCCCTCTTTATCCATTGTTTCTGTTATGTGATTTATATGCCCGACAAAGGAATCCCTAATACCTCCCCAGAATTGACCAAAACTTCCGTAAACATCATCAATCACATGTCCACTCGTGGCCCAAGATATTGCCGTTCCAACGCCTTTAACAACCTTTTTACCGCTCTCAATTGGATTGCTAACTATAGCTAACCCCATTTCCACAACGCCATGAACGGTATCATTTAATTCTTCTACAACACCAGTAATCGCACCAGCCGTTGCAGCTGACACAAAAACCCTATCTTGCTCATCATCAATATCATGCCATTTTTCTTTAACGTTTTTTCGACACTGATCGTCAAAACACTCTTCCAACTCTTTCTTCTTCTGCGCTTGTTGAGCGCTGCTGAGATAGTTGTTTTCCGCAGCATTGCCTGCAGCATCAGCACCGGTATTGACATCACCAGCGGAGTGGGAGTGTTCTCAATCTTTTCAATCGGTTGATCACCTTCAGGTATCTCAGCTCCCACACTTTCTTTAATTCTTTTGCAAAGAAATTCATAAAAATTACTGGCATAATATTCGGAATCGCCAGATGGCAACATGACATAGAGTGGGCATTCGCCATCCCGAAACTGAGTATAATCAAAGTAAAAGGTTTCACCAGAATCAGCATCACACACGACGAGCTGTTCTGATGTCACAAAGCCACGTTTTCTATCGTTTAAGTTTTGGAAAACAATATCATTAACAGGAATAGCTATACAGTCCTTATAAAGGCTATAAATTTCCTCACCACTAATATCCCCGCCTTTACAATGTTCTAAAAAACTCTTGTAAGACGTTGTAAATTGTAAACCGAGAGCTTTCTCCGCCTTTTCAATAACGAGATCATCAACCGCATTTTCTTCAGTACGAAAATGGATAATATCATCATCATATTTATTCACTTTATCAATTAATACTGCAACATCATCTAAGGTGTAGGTTTTCATAGATGATCCCCCTAAAAGTGATTAACAACTCTTGCATTTTTGAAAACAAAAAAGGATGGCAGCTTTAACAGTGTATTTCAAAAGGAAACCGCCCGACAAAAAGCGTTATTCCAAATTAGCTATAATTCTTTTACAGAGAAATTCATAAAAATTACTTGCATAATAAAGGGGATCTCCTGATGGAAATCTGAAATAGAGTGGGCATTCACCATCCTGAAACTGAGAATAATCAAAGTAAAATATTTCATTAAAGTCATTTGCACAAACAACGAGTTGTTGTGGTCTTGCAAAACCATTTTTTATATCGAGTAGATGATTATAGACAATATCATCACTCCGGGCAATCTCTAAGTCCGTACGATGAACGCTCAATATTTCATCACAACCAATTTCTCCTCTTCCGTAATTTTCCAAAAAACTCTTATAAGATGATGTAAATTGTAAACCAAGAGTTTTCTCAGCCTTTTCAATTAAGACATCATTAACCGCATTATCTGCAGTACCAAAATTAACACGATCACTATATTTATCCACTAATTGTGCAACATCATCTAAAGTGTAAATTTTCATAATTTGTTCTCCATAAATTATTATTTTTTAGTTGCCATATCTTTATTTTCATAACCTTTAGCACGTTCTTTCCAGTATTTCTGTCTCCACAAAGCAAATGCATCCCTATCAATACCAGATCCCATCGTGTTAGGATTAATATGAATAACTGAGTGATTGCCTTTATGAAATGTCCAGCTAATCTCTGCTATGGGGCCATCTTGCGTTTGCAGCATATGATGCAACTCAACAGGCCTTCCATCAAAACCTATAGGTGCTCTTCCTGTTTTCATCCTCTCAATATTTGTTCCTGTTACTGTTCCATTTTTTCCTTCCCACTCAGTAATTCTGTTAGGATCGAACAGATCTTCTCTCTGATAGACTTTGTTTTTCTGAGTAATTTTTTCTCCCTTGTAAGT
>NZ_JH725038.1:451806-452321 GCF_000278235.1 Bartonella vinsonii subsp. arupensis OK-94-513 | reverse complement strand
GCATCAGCACCGGTATTGACATCACCACCGGCAAGGGCAGCGGCAAAGCCCCCAGCAGCCCGTGCGACATCAATGGTGTGTTCTCTAAAGTCAGCAAACTGAGCATCAATCCTTGCCGTGATGCGGGCTTGTTCTTCCGGAGTGGGTGTGCGACCATTCAGGTCCCCCACTTCCTCTCGTATAATGCCTTGCACCCACAGTTTAAACTGGAGCATAGCTGTGGCTTCGCCCACAGCCCCGCCGATAGCACCAGCGGTGCAAGCGCCATTGGCAGTGGCTCCGACAAGACAGCCAAGACCAGCATGGGCAATAATTTGCGTGACCGTGTCTATTTTTCCATCCGCCTTAGCAGTGCCAATTTCTTCCGCTAACGCCTTGCCGATGGTTCCTGACAGAGCTGTGCGCAGATTTGTAATAAAGTTCTTGTCAAGAGAACCGCCCTCAAGAGCCGTTTGAACCCCAGCGCCAATGGAGGCTTTGATCAAGTTCTTTTCTGCTTCACGAGCGATACGATC
>NZ_JH725038.1:448980-450716 GCF_000278235.1 Bartonella vinsonii subsp. arupensis OK-94-513 | reverse complement strand
GAACCACCACTGGTGAAATTTCCATCACCCTTTCCTTTAACCTTAACCCCATCCATGGTCAGATCGCCATTCGTAACAAAGTTAAGATCATCCCCACTGTTGATTTCACTCAACTGATGGAGACTGCTTTGAGCGTTATAATGCCCTTTTTGAATAATGATGTAACATCATCTAAGGTATAGGTTTTCAGGAATTGTCCCTCTTCCATAGTTTTTTCCAAAAACTCTTGTAAAAAGGCATAGGTTGCGGATTGGGAGCTTTTTCAGTCTTTTCAATCAGCAGATCACCATCAAGTGTATCAACTCCTGCGTGTACTTTAATTCTTTTGCATAAAAATTCATAAAAATTACTTGCATAATATTCGGAATCGCCAGATGGCAACATGACATAAAGTGGGCATTCTCTATCCCGAAACTGAGAATAATCAAAGTAAAATGTCTCACCAAAATCAGTTCTACTCACAACAAGCTGTTCTAATGTCGCAAAACCACGTTTTCTGTAATAATTTAAGTTTTGGTGAACAATATCATCAAAAGGAATACCTATAGAATGCTCATAAAGGCTATAGATTTCATCACCACCAATATCCCCGCCTTTACAATGTTCTACAAAACTCTTGTAAGACGTTGTGAATTGTAAACCGAGAGCTTTCTCCGCCTTTTCAATCACGAGATCATCAACCGCATTTTCTTCAGAACAAAAATTGACAATATCACCTTCATATTTATCAACTAATTCTACAACATCATCTAAGGCATAGGTTTTCATGAATCTTCGCCTGCATGGTCCTTAATTTTTTTACAAAGGAATTCATAAAAATTACTTGCATAATAAAGGGGATCTCCTGATATTACCTCAAAATAGAGTGGGCATTCGCCATCCCGAAATTGAGTATAATCAAAGTAAAATGTCTCACCAAAATCAGTTCTGCTAACAACAAGTTGTTGTGGTTTTGCTAAGCCGTTTTTTATCTCTGTTAAGCGGTTGTAAACAATATCACCACCATAAACAGTCTCAAAGTCCACACCATAAATGCTAAAAATTTCCTCACTACCAATTTCCCCTCCTCCATAATTTTTTAAAAAACTTTTATAAGACGATGTAAACTGCAAACCGAGAGTTTTTTCAGCTTTCTCAATCAATATATCATCAGGCGCATCTTCTGCAGTACCAAAATCGATAATATCACTATATTTATCTACTAATTGTGCAACGTCAGTTAAAGTATAAATTTTCATAATTTGTTCTCCATAAATTGTTATTGTTTTAGCTTCATTTTTTCTTCTATAGCCTTAGCGCGTTCTTTCCAATATTGCGGTCTCCATCTATCGAACATATCTCTATCGATAAGTGACTTTTGTGTTTTAGGATAAATATGAATAACAGAAGTATGTTCTTGATGAAACTTCCTGCTAATCTCTGCTATAGGACTATCTTGTATTTGCAACATGTGATGCAATTCAACGGGATGACCATCAAAACCAATAGGTGCTCTTCCTGCTTTCATTCTATCAATATTTGTAACCCACACTATTTTTCCATTTTTTCTCAACTTAACAATTTTGTTAGGATCGAACAGATCTTCTCTCTGATAGACTTTGTTTTTCTGAGTAATTTTTTCTCCCTTGTAAGTCATTTCAAACTCAGCCTCAATGGGATCTGCTGACCAGAATTTTCTTTCCTGCCCCAAATATTGAGTTGCAACAACTTCATCACTCATCTTTCCGAGTGCTTGA
>NZ_JH725038.1:446832-448880 GCF_000278235.1 Bartonella vinsonii subsp. arupensis OK-94-513 | reverse complement strand
GAACCACCACTGGTGAAATTTCCATCACCCTTTCCTTTAACCTTAACCCCATCCATGGTGAGATCGCCATTCGTAACAAAGTTAAGATCATCCCCACTGTTGATTTCACTCAACTGATGGAGACTGCTTTGAGCGTTATAATGACCTTTTTGAATAATGATGTAACATCAGCTAAGGTATAGGTTTTCAGGAATTGTCCCTCCTCCATAGTTTTTTCCAAAAGCTCTTGTAAAAAGGCATAGGTTGCGGAGTGGGAGCTTTTTCAGTCTTTGCAATCGGTTGATCACCATCAGGTATCTCTTCTCCCGCGTGTACTTTAATTCTCTTGCAAAGGAACTCATAAAAATTACTGGCGTAATATTCGCAATCGCCCAATGGAAACCTGACATAGAGTGGGCATTCACCATCCCTAAACTGCGTATAATCAAAATAAAAGGTTTCATCAAAATCAGCATCACAAACGATAAGCTGTTCTGGTGTCGCAAAACCATCTTTTCTATCGAGTAAGTTTCGGTAAACAATATCACCAACAGGAACACCTTTCCCACACTCCTTATAAAGACTAAAGATTTCTTCACCACCAATTTCCCCTCCTTTGTAATTTTTTAAAAAACTCTTGTAAGACGATGTGAATTGTAAGCCGAGAGTTTTCTCCGCCTTTTCAATTACAAGATCATCAACCGCATTTGCTGCAGTACCGAAATTGATAATATCATCATCATACTTATTAGCTTTATCAATTAATACTGCAACATCAGCTAAGGTATAGGTTTTCATAGATGATCCTCAAAACTTGCGTGATAAACGCTCCATATTTCCTCTATCAATTTCACCTCTTCCATATTTTTTTCCAAAAACTCTTGTAAAAAGGTAGAGGTTGCGGAGTGGGAGCTTTTTCAGTCTTTGCAATCGGTTGATCACCATCAGGTATTTCAACTCCTGCATGTACTTTAATTCTTTTGCAAAGGAATTCATAAAAATTACTGGCGTAATATTCGCACTCCTCATCCGCAAACATAACATAGAGCGGACATTCACCATCCCTAAACTGTGTATAATCAAAGTAAAAGGTTTCATCAAGATCATAACTCACAACGAGTTGTTCTGGTGTTACAAAACCATCTTTTCTATCATTTAAGTTGTGACGCACAATACTAAAACTAGAAGTAGGCGCACAATCCTTATAAAGTCTATAAATATTCTCACCCCTAATTTCTCCTCCTCCATATTTTTTTAAAAAAGCTTTGTAAGACATTGTGAATTGCAAACCAAGAGCTTTTTCAGCTTTTTCAATCACGAAATCATCAACAGCAATCTCTTCAGTTCCAAAACTGACAATATCACCTTCATATTTATCAACTAATTCTATAACATCATCTAAAGTATAGGTTTTCATCGATTATTCTCCAAATTTCTTTTTATCAACCGCAGTTCACTTCTGTCCTTGCACCTGCCCCCATTTTCCAAAATCTATCCCTATGATGCCCCATTTCATATTGATTATTCCTCCTAAATTACTGTTTTTTTGTTCTCTATATCTTTTAGCGCGTTCCTTCCAATATTCCTCTCTCCACCGATCAAACTTTGATCTCTCTATAAGTGATTGATGTGTTTTAGAAGGAACATGAATCACAGAATTATATTTGTTATGATCTTTGCTACTAATTTCTGCTATAGACCCCTCATGCGTTTGATTCAGGTGATGTAACTCAACAGGCTTACCATCAAAACCTATAGGTGCTCTTCCTGCTTCCATTCTCTCAATATTGGTGCCCCATATTTCTTTCTTATTTTCCAGCCAATCAGAAACTCTGTTAGGATCAAACAAATCGTTTCTCTGATAAACTTTGTTTGTCTGACCAAATTTGCTATCGGTAAATTTAGTGGGTTTCTTTTTTAACCAAAGTTTTTTTTCTTTAGCAGCGAGTTTGGTCAGTTCTTTCTTCGCTGCATGTTTGGCAGGATCTCCCTGAGCTGCAAGTTCTGCAAGATTTTTCTTGGAAGCGAATTGAGCAAAATCTTTCCTAGCAAGGAACTTGATCAGAGCA
>NZ_JH725038.1:445289-446382 GCF_000278235.1 Bartonella vinsonii subsp. arupensis OK-94-513 | reverse complement strand
GCATTTTCTTCAGTACGAAAATGGATAATATCATCATCATATTTATTCACTTTATCAATTAATACTGCAACATCATCTAAGGTATAGGTTTTCATTAATTATTCTCCAAACTTCTTTTTTCTCTCTTTTCATCAACCGTAGAGCATTACTGCTGATGCTCCTGTCCCCATCTGTCAAAATTGAGACCTATGATACCCCATTTCATATCGATTATTCCTCCTAAGTTACTATTTTTTCCTTCTTTGTACCCCTGAGCACGATCCTTCCAATATTCCTTTCTCCATTTTTTAAACTTTTCTCTCTCTATAAGTGATTGATGTGTTTTTGGATTAACATGAATCACGGAATTATATTTGTTATGAAGTTCCTTGCTAATTTCTGCTATCGGCCCCTCATGTGTTTGCAAGAGGTGATGCAACTCAACAGGCTTATTATCAAATCCTATAGGTGCTCTTCCTGTTTTCATTCTCTCAATATTAGTGCCCCACACCGTTTTTCCTTTTTCTTCCCAATCAGAAACTCTGTTAGGATCAAACAAATCGTCTCTCTGATAGGCTTTGTTTGTCTGAGCAAATTTGCTATCGGTAAATTTAGTGGGTTTCTTTTTTAACCAAAGCTTTTTTTCTTTAGCAGCGAATTTAGTTAGTTCTTTCTTCGCTGCAAGTTTGGCAGGATCTCCCTGAGCTGCAAGTTCTGCAAGATTTTTCTTGGAAGCAAATTGGGCAAAATCTTTCCTAGCATTGAACTTGATCAGAGCATTTTCGCCAAGCTTTACACCTTCCTTGACTACTCCAGCACCTCCAGCAAAGTTTTCTAACACTCCGGCTGATAATCTTCCACTTTCAAAACCAGCATTAAAAGCTCCGTCAACTCCCGCTTTTTCAAAATTCTCTTTTACGTAATCCATATCCCCTATAAAGGAAGCCTCAACACCTCTCCAAAATTGACCAGCACCTTCCCAGACATCATCAATCGCATGTCCACTCACGACCCAAGAAGCTCCTGTTCCAATGTCTTTAACAGCCCTTTTACCGCCCTCCCATGGATTGCTAGCAAATATTATCATTTGTAATATTATGTTGTTCACAGCGTT
>NZ_JH725038.1:435004-443959 GCF_000278235.1 Bartonella vinsonii subsp. arupensis OK-94-513 | reverse complement strand
GAACCACCACTGGTGAAATTTCCATCACCCTTTCCTTTAACCTTAACCCCATCCATGGTGAGATCGCCATTCGTAACAAAGTTAAGATCATCCCCACTGTTGATTTCACTCAACTGATGGAGACTGCTTTGAGCGTTATAATGCCCTTTGTCCAAGGTCTCCTTGTGTTCACTCTCTAGCTCTAACGCGCTAATGCTAGCAGAACCATCGACAATCATCGTCATTGGACCGCCGCTGGTGAATTCCCCACCCTCTGCGCCAAGATCTCCAAGGGAATGGATGTTTAATTCATGCTCAGAGAGAATTTGTCCCTTCTGCCCAGCTCGATCAACAAAACCATATGCATTCGTGTCACGGATTTTTGCCGTGCTGTTGACAATTGTATTACCTATCATGGTGACCGTATCACCATGAATAACACCTGACATATTGGCTAAAAGACCACCACTGGTGAGATCTACAGGTCCGGTAGCATCCAAAAAACCACCGTTATTGAACAAAGTTTGCGTAGTCGTCACATGGAGTGCATCATCACTTATCACAGCACCACTATTGGTCAGACGGTCCGCACTCAAGGAGACCCCTTTGCCTTTCAAACGCGCACTGGCTGACTTCCCTTGAGTTCTTTGTGCATTGTTTATCCCTTGTTCTGAAGAGGACGTGCTTGCCAAATAAACGTGGGGCACCAAAACCTCTTGTCCATCGACAAGGTGGGTCTCAAGCCAGATCATATCCTTTTTGATCCCAGCAATCTGCTGGGGCGTTAAGGGTTTTCCTAGCTTTAGTCCCAAAGGACCTTGCTGCTCCACAGCATTGTCATAGAGCCTTTGCATTTGTGCATTAGGGTCTTCAACATCGAGAAGAGTGCGATTGCCCGTCAGCTCAAAGATTTGCTCATCCACCAGACGATATTCAAAATAAGCATCCCCCAACCTTTTGAACACTTGCTCAGGCTTATAATTGCCAATCTTTTTTAAGTAATAGTCCGAGCCTAAAAATTTACTTGGATTGATAAAATCTGGACGCGTCTCAATTAAAAACGGCACATCCGGTGATTGCGTACCTGCCAATTCTGTCTTAACAGAGCCAAGCCCATCTTGCGTTGGCAACTGTATAGATTCCGGTGCTGGTGTTTTTGTGCTTGGTGCAAAAAGCGCTTTGTGCCCCGTCAAACCATTGATAATGCCGTCCAATCGATCATTGCTGATCAACGGTTTAAAGCCATCAACTTCAGTATTTTTAACCCCAATCAAGCCTTTATTGCCAGAGCTTAAGCCAATTTGACCGGCTCCCTCACGCACCGCATGGTTGTCAAGAGTCTCTGTGACCTTGACATCAAGAGTGCCACCTGCTTCTATCGTGCCATAAACAACATCATAGGTACGTGTGGTTGTTTTGGTATCGGTATAATGTCCCTCATCTGTTATTCCTCCCCAAGAACAGCCTCCATTCGCAACAGTACAGTGTTTCTTCCTGCGATGCGTTTCAGTGACAATCTTGGTTGTTTCGATTAAATCGTGCCCCTCGTTGAGCAGCGTATCGCCCTGCATCTCAATATTGCCATTAGCAGCAATTAAGCTATAGCTATTGCGGATATCACCGGCATGAACCGTGAGATGACGCCCTGCCAAAATCTGTGCAGCTCCATTGGTAAAATGAGGCTGCTGACGAATGATCGTAGTGTCAACATCTTCCTTGATTTGATGGTGTTTAACATTAGTGCCTCTCCATTCTCCTCGCACATAACTGTGACCAACCACCTTATCAGTCACTTCAACCCCACCTTCACGCATATTGGTGAGTGAAGAGACATCGAAGGTCATATCACCAGAGACGGCTTCTAAAAGCCCAGAACTGTTGATGACATGACCAGCCCGCTCTCCACTTAAACCTCGGATGATGAGATTATCTTCAGCAATGACATCGGCAAACTTATTGATAAAATCCCCATCCAAGGAGAGCGTTGCGGATTTTTTGGCATAAATCAGTCCGCTATTGCTCAGATCAGCGCTCACATTGAGCGCAACCCCATCACCACTTGAACCAATACTGCCGGCATTGTCCAAAACATCCGCGGTTAAAACAAAAGCGCCACCACTTTTGAGGACCCCACCTTCGGCATTTAAAATGATAGCACCCTGCTCTCCTAAGGAATCATGGTTTGCTGCTATAAGCGTCAAAGTGTCACTGGCTAAAAGCTGTCCAAAATTGGCTAAAGAACCAAGATCCGCATCAACAACACTGCCCACTATGGTGCCATAATTGCTTAAAACACCGTCGCTGTTGAGAGTAAGTTCTCCGCCTTGTGCTTCTATAAGCCCAGCTTGGTTAAGAGTGCCTGCCCTCACTGCCACATCATAAGCAGCAACCTGGCTTGTCTCGCCCATCGTTAAGATGCCATCGGTTGAGAGCTCTATCTGCTCTTGCGCAACAATGCGCCCTGTTTGGTTCAAAGTGTTTTGCGCACGCACAGTAAGAGTGCCATTGCTTGCTATCGTACCGCTATTGGTTAAATCACCGTGGCTTTCGAGAGTAAGTTCTTCACCTTGCGCTTCTATAAGCCCAGCTTGGTTAAGAGTGCCTGCCTTCACTGCCACATCATAGCCACCAACCTGGCTTGTCTCACCCAGCGTCAAGGTACCATCGGTTGAAAGCTCTATCCGCTTTTGCGAAACAATACGCCCTGTTTGGTTTAGAGTGTTTTGTGCACTTACAGTGATTGCACTATTGCTTGCAAGCGTACCGCTATTGGTTAAATCACCATGGCTGGTCAGTTGAAGATCACCACTGTCGCTCTCAATATATCCAGCCTGATGAAGACTGTCGGCAACAACATTGACTGCTCCTTGCGTAGAGAGCAAACTGTCGATATTCTCAAAAGCGCCAACATCTATCAGCATACCATCCCCTGCTAAGATATAAGCTGTCTCCTCATGGAGTGTGGCATCTTGTTGTTCCTGCAACGATGTGTCTTGTTGCCCTGTATCTGTTGTCTCTGCGCTCTTATTGCTTAATGCTGTCGCAACAAGCTTCATCTCGCCGGTAAGACTCTTCAAAACACCCGCTTCATTGAGCACATGCCCAGCACGTTCCCTCTTCAGCCCGCCTATAGTCAAATTCTCTTCGGCAATAATCTCGCTCTGCTTATTGGTGAGAGCACCATCTAAGGACAATGCCATAGATTTTTTGGCGTAAATCAGCCCGCTATTGTTGACATCCCCTGCTACATTGAGAGCAACACTCTCACCACTAGAACCAAGGGCACCGGCATTGTCTAATTGTCCTGCCGACAAAACAAAGGCACCCCCACTTTGGAGGACTGCTTCAGATGCATTCATAAGAAAAGCTTGTTGCGGATCAGCATTTTCTGATGCACTGATCGTCAGATGCAAAGCATCCATTGCAATAAACGTGCCTTTATTTGTAAGGGCACCGGCATGGGCATTGACGCTTTCGCCGCGCATTGTTCCGCTATTGATGACCCCATTACGCACTTGAAGATCTAATACCCCTTCTTGTGCTTCCACAGTCCCCGCTTGGGTCAAAGCATCAGCGTTCAAAATCACATCATGGCTTAAAAGCGTACTGTCCGTGCTGCTTGTCAGCATGCCCCCAGCTGTCAAGGCAACCTTCTGCACACTGACAATCTCACCTTTGTGACTCAGTGCACCATGAGCATTCAGTGTGATCTCTCCATTGGAAAAAACACTGCCTTCTTGAACAAGATCACCGTGATGCGCATAAAGGTCAATTTTTTGCTCTGCCACTAAGTTGGCACGCGATGACACCTCTGCTGCTTCCACCAAAAGAAAGCCGCCGGCGCTATAATGGCCTGCACCTACAGTAAGCGCATCATCGGCTTTTAGAACAATATTCCCCTTGGCACCGATATGGTTGTTTAAAGCGCTGATTTGGTTGGTTTTAATGGTCAGATCGCCAAGGGAAGAAACCCCTGTTTGATCATTGTCTTGCAGGCGGCTCAGATCAATGGTTGCTGCTTGGATCTCTAAAAGATCACCGGATGCTATCCGCCCATCCCCCACTTCAAGCTTTGTCGCCTTTAAGTGCAAAGAACCAGTTGCTGATTGTGTCCCATCACTGCCAACACCACTTGCCAACAGAGCATCAGATTTCAGTGCAATTGTAGAAGCACTAACATCAACAGCACCACTTGCCGCAACACGAGCATGTTCTGCCAGTGCAACATCCTTTAAAGCTTTTAGCTTAACGGCTTCTTCTGAAAAGAGTAAATCTTTGACATGCACACTGTCATGATGGGAGTGGGCCTTCACCACACCCTTGGCACGCACTTTGGCAAGCACCAGCTTGCCATCACTGGTCAACCTCATGGCGCCTGCATTGGCAACCATGTTGCCAAGCATCTTAACGCCAGCACCTTTATCATTGGCAAGCACACGGATCTGCCCCGCATACATTCCACCAAGCTCACTGGAATCTATCGCCAATTCAGGTTCTTTACCATCAGAGCCAAGCGAAGTTGCTTCCCGTTGGTGATAATCAAAATGATTATGCCCTGCTATAACGGCCAATTCCCCTTTGACTTGAAGGGGACCTGCCACACTGATCTTGCGCGAAACAAGATCAAAAATATCCACTGTGCGCCCATCCGCACCCTTGGCTCCAATGGTGATATTGCCGCCTTCAACGCGCAAACCGCTCAAAGCACCATCAGGACCAATGATCGGCTGTCCCGTCGATAACGTCACCCGTGGTGTATTAATAAAGCCACAACCGTTACAGGTGATCCCATTGGGATTGGCGATAATCACATCAGCCGTTTGTCCATGAACTTCGCTCATCCCTTCAAGACTCGAGCGATTGGCACTCACCACTTCATTAAGAATAACCTTTGCGGCACCAGTATTCCGTAAATTGCCATTGCCAGGTACCAATCCCCCAAGCTGTGAACGCGAAACCTCCTCAGTCGAATTGTTCAAAATCACGCCATGGGCATCAACATTGAAACTGTCATATTTGTTATGAGAAAGACCTTGTCCATTGGGGCGAACAATATCAATCAGCGGCACACCATTGCCTGCTGCTCCCACCGTTGGGCGGAAAACAGAGCCAACCCCGTCAGCCGCTTTAATCCCTTGAGACACTTGTGTAACAGGACTTTGTGCTCCAAGAGCTTGCGCTTGCAACAACAAAGGTTGAAAAGCCAAGCAAAAGCTTAAAACCAATGAAAGCCCCTTCTTTGCCCCTCGCTGAAAAACACCAAGAGCACGCTGCCCCAGCTTGTACCCATATCCCAATTTATGCTTTTGATTTTTCAATCCCCGCATCTTTCGCTCCTCAAAAATCTTCTCTCTCTTTATAAAAAGAGACCCTCAATGGGTATAAACAGCGAGGCGTTTTTTTACCGCCCCTTTACTCTAAAACCTCAACAAAGCCCGCATTTGAAACACGCCAACCCTATTCCCCTTTTCTATCGGTATCGACGCATTCAAAATGTTGGAATAAGACACATCAACCTCCGTAATTTGGCCGCTTGCATGGAAACCCAGAGTTGCTCCAACCAAACTACCGCCAAAACTGTTTTTGCTGACATCATTGGCCACTGCTCCCAGATCAAGCGCCAGATAAGGGGCGAATTGGCTCATCACTTTACGACCTCTCTCTGAAGTAAAGCCCGGCAATAACAGGGATAATTCATTGCGCCAAAACACTCCATTATTGCCGTAATAAACCGCCTCACGCACCCCACGCACAGATGAATTGCCACCTAGCGATATTTGTTCTGAACCAAACAATGTATCGGGAGACCATTGTCCTGAAAGCAGCGTATTGTAGCGAAAATGATATGAATGGAGTGAAAAAGGACGTGCATAGCCTAAAGAAAAAGACCATTTTCTAAATTGCCCTTTGGGCGCATTTTGTGTTGCATTCTCTTGGGCTTTATCATCATAAGCACCAAGAATTGCCAATCCCTTATGAAACCCGATATGCGCACTGAAGTCTCCTCCCAGCCACTGGCGCGTATGATCAAGCTCAAGGCTTGCAATAGCTAGTTTGCGGCTAGAAACATCAACCCTACTGCCCATAATAAAATTATCAGCATATTTCCATGTCAAACGTCCCGTAACCCAAGTCTTGCTCTCTTGATCGCGGTCAATCACCCGTGAAACCCACGGGGTCAGTGATAAAGACTTGCCCGCTGTCATAATATCGGAAAATATTCCCTTAACACTCGAATGATATTGGCTCCACGTTCCATCAAAACCCGTTGTCCAAGTGCCATAGGGAATGGAAAAGGAACCCGTTAGAGTATCACTATTAGGACGCTTTTTTGAGAAGTGATACGGTCCACCATCCATGGAGCGCTGATAACTAAACGACCATTGATCATTCCCACCTAAAAGATCATCAAAAGAAAGGCTAACGCGCGTTTGATAAAGCCCTGTCGCCCGAGCACCAAGATTATCACTGGAAAGCGTGATAAGCCAAGGTTTCTGTTTTTCAATATGAACATCGAGTATCGAACCACCCGAATTGCTACCCGCACCAAGATTAATGGTAGCTTGACGAGAAAAAAGCCGATTGATCTGATCAAGTCCTTGCTCTATCTGGCGCAGATTGGTTGGTTGGCCAATGAGATGTGGAAAAGCCGTGATGATTTCTCCTCGATCTTTCCTCTCAACTTTGTGACCATTCAAGGTTATATCTTCTACTTGTCCTTCAACCACAACAATTTGCAGATGACCGCCGCTTAAATCTTGCTCAGGCAAATAAGCCCGCACCGCTATATAGCCGCGCTTCATATAAAGCATGGTCACCGCTTTGAGCACTTTGTTGATATCATCAATGCCTAAACAGTGCCCTTCCCAATGGGAAATAGCATCATGAAGATCTCTGTGAGAAATCAATCGAGCACCTATCAGTTCAATGCTTTTGATCAACAAACAGTTTTTTTGTCTCGAAGCATCATAGGGAGCTGTAGCATCATCATCCGCCAAAGATATCCCTTGCGTCTTGTTTCTACGGTATAATCGTTGAAAACGTTGTTCTTGCGTTTGTTGACGCTGAATACTCTCTGATTGATTAATCGCTTTCTCACGTATAGTTTCTGCTAAACTCGGTAACCAGAAAAGGCACAAAAAAGCCGCAAAAATAAAAGTGAAAAAAAATCTATGCATTCATTGTGCCCTCAAAGTGAGCAACAAAATGAACCATATCATCAGCGTCACAGAAAAAATCACCACCCGCGTAACAATTTTTTAATTTTTTGATGAAAATAATACTTATAGAATCTGAGAGAAACGCATAGACTGCACTGTATACACCTGCTTTATTGGGTGTGTAAACCATATCATTCCCCCCGCTTGTGAAGATTTTATAATTACACTGTTAAATGACAATCATACACTCTCTATGCTTCTTAATTTTAAGGTGTTTCATGTAATATAATTTTGAGATTCAAGTAAAGACTGTTATTCGTAGAATATATCTAATTTATTGGAACTGTTACATATTAGAGACAACGCAAAACTATCCATTATTATCGCCTGATAAGAAAAATAGCATGACAATAGCTTATTACTAAAATAAGCAAAAAACGCGATAATAGTACAGATATAGTTTTAAGAAGTATCTCTCTGCTTACTTACTAAAACCATAACGAAAGCTGATTTGTTCTATTATGTTTATGGATTGTTACATTCAAAAGATTACCGTGCTCGCTACGCTGATAATTTATGTAAAGAACTCCCTCGCATCCCTTGCGTAAAGAGTGCTGAAGATTTTTGGATGTTTGTTACAGCAGGGCGTGAATTAGGAAATTTGCACGTCAATTATGAAAGCGTAGAGCCTTATCCCGTGACCTTCAAAAAAGGTGACCCCAAACTTACAGATATTCCTAACCCCGAAAAGTTTTATTACGTTACAGAAATGAAATTTGCTGGGAATGGTAAGGAAAAGAATAAAACCACTGTTATTTACAACAGCAATATTACAATAACAGATATCCCTAAGGAAGCTTATGAGTATATCGTGAATGGTAAACCTGCCCTTGAATGGGTTATGGGTCGGCAATGTGTAAAGACCGATAAAAAGAGTGGCATTGTTAATGATGCCAATTGCTATGCTGTTGAAACCATTGGCAACCCTGCTTATCCATTGGAATTGTTCCAAAGGGTTATTACGGTAAGTTTAGAAACAATGAAGATTGTTAAGAACCTACCAAATTTGGAATTAAGAGAAACTGAAGAGACTTCATAAAGCATGCTCATATTTCACATGATCGGTATGCACATCTTACAAGGGGTATGGAATTTATATCTATACTCTCTTGTTATGTTGATTATGTACACTCTTAAAAGGAATGATTTATCATGCGATACTCTAAAAAGAGAAACTTTGCACTTTTAAACACTCATTTTATGAAATGAAAAAATTATAAAATAGAAACCTTCAAAACCCTCAAAACCCCTCAAAACATATATCATCAGTTGTATTTATGGGTTGTGTTGCCGATAATGATTGTATTTTAAAAATCTTCAAAATCTTAACATATTGAAAATAAAGTTTCTATCTTACTTCATAAATAAAAAAACTTTATAAATAACCTAAAAGAAAAGATGAATATCATTATAAAAAAATACAATAACCCATCAAAAATACTTTAAACTATAATCTCCTTATAGATTTTGCAGTAATGTTTGTCAGAAAATGGCAAATTCTATATTCTGAGATATAAAAAAACGCCCAAATCCTCTATTGGGCGCTCTCATATTATTTATTAGCATGCATCTAAATTATTCAGAAACTGCCTCAGTTGTCATATTTGTCAACATAGCTTTAGCCATCTCGTTATTGCTAGATTTGCGCTGCTCATCTACGATCAAATCATCACGAACTGCAGCGATACGGCGGATTTGAGCAATCGTACCACCTGTCCCTGCAGGAATAAGACGGCCGACAATAACATTTTCCTTA
>NZ_JH725038.1:360731-434904 GCF_000278235.1 Bartonella vinsonii subsp. arupensis OK-94-513 | reverse complement strand
TTAATGATGCCAATTGCTATGCTGTTGAAACCATTGGCAACCCTGCTTATCCATTGGAATTGTTCCAAAGGGTTATTACGGTAAGTTTAGAAACAATGAAGATTGTTAAGAACCTACCAAATTTGGAATTAAGAGAAACTGAAGAGACTTCATAAAGCATGCTCATATTTCACATGATCGGTATGCACATCTTACAAGGGGTATGGAATTTATATCTATACTCTCTTGTTATGTTGATTATGTACACTCTTAAAAGGAATGATTTATCATGCGATACTCTAAAAAGAGAAACTTTGCACTTTTAAACACTCATTTTATGAAATGAAAAAATTATAAAATAGAAACCTTCAAAACCCTCAAAACCCCTCAAAACATATATCATCAGTTGTATTTATGGGTTGTGTTGCCGATAATGATTGTATTTTAAAAATCTTCAAAATCTTAACATATTGAAAATAAAGTTTCTATCTTACTTCATAAATAAAAAAACTTTATAAATAACCTAAAAGAAAAGATGAATATCATTATAAAAAAATACAATAACCCATCAAAAATACTTTAAACTATAATCTCCTTATAGATTTTGCAGTAATGTTTGTCAGAAAATGGCAAATTCTATATTCTGAGATATAAAAAAACGCCCAAATCCTCTATTGGGCGCTCTCATATTATTTATTAGCATGCATCTAAATTATTCAGAAACTGCCTCAGTTGTCATATTTGTCAACATAGCTTTAGCCATCTCGTTATTGCTAGATTTGCGCTGCTCATCTACGATCAAATCATCACGAACTGCAGCGATACGGCGGATTTGAGCAATCGTACCACCTGTCCCTGCAGGAATAAGACGGCCGACAATAACATTTTCCTTAAGACCTTGCAAAGTATCAATTTTACCAGAAACTGCTGCCTCAGTAAGCACCCTTGTTGTTTCCTGAAATGATGCTGCTGAAATAAATGATGGTGTTTGAAGAGACGCTTTTGTAATCCCAAGTAGGATAGGAGTACCAGATGCAGGTCTCTTCCCTTCTGCAATTAAATTATCATTGATTTCATCAAGTTCAATACGATCAACATTGTCACCTGGAATATAGCCAGAATCTCCAGATTCAGTAATCTCAACTTTCTGCAACATCTGCCGAACAATCACCTCAATGTGCTTGTCATTAATTAAAACTCCCTGCAAACGATAAACTTCTTGAATTTCATTAACAAGATAAGAGGCCAAGGCTTCAACACCCTTAATTGCCAAGATATCATGAGGAGCTGGATTACCATCGAGGATATAATCTCCTTTTTCAATTTGATCGCCTTCTTGGAAGTGGAATAATTTCCCCTTTGGAATCAAATATTCTACCGGTTCAAGAGTTTCATCATTTGGTTCAATGATAATACGACGCTTATTTTTATAACCACGACCAAATCGAATTGTACCACTAACCTCAGCAATAATAGCGTGATCCTTTGGACGCCGTGCTTCAAAAAGCTCAGCCACACGTGGAAGACCACCAGTAATATCTTTTGTCTTAGCACTTTCCATTGGCAAGCGAGCAATAACGTCACCTGCCTTAACATGAGAACCAGGCTCAACAGAAAGGATGGTTTCTACTGACATCATGTAACGAGCTTCACCTCCCTTATACAATTTAGCAATGGTTTCACCTTTTTTATCTGCGTGGATGATAATAGCTGGTTTTAAATCAGCACCACGCGGATTAGCACGCCAATCAATTACCAAACGTTTTGTAATACCCGTAGATTCATCAGCTGTTTCAGTAACTGATAAACCATCAATCATATCTTCAAAACCTACATAGCCCTCAACTTCCGTTAAAACTGGACGTGTATAAGGATCCCACTCCGCTATACGTTGACCACATTTAACCACATCACCATCATCAACAAAAATATGTGCACCATAGCTAACACGATGCACCACACGCTCTTTACCAGACTCATCTTTGATAAGGATAGCCATATTACGTCCCATAACCACCAAATGACCTTCAGAATTGCGAACCACATTGCGGTTACGAATTTCCACTGTACCTTCATAAGATGCTTCTAAATGAGATGAATCAACAACCTGCGCTGTTCCCCCTAAGTGGAAAGTCCGCATAGTAAGCTGCGTTCCTGGTTCACCAATGGACTGAGCTGCAATAACACCAACTGCCTCTCCCTGATTAACAGGTGTCCCCCGCGCCAAATCACGACCATAGCATTTAGCGCAAACACCAAGGCGCGTTTCACATGTCAAAGCAGAGCGGATTTGAACAGACTGAATTCCAGCTTCTTCGATCTTAGCAATATCAGCTTCCTCAATCATCGCACCACCTTCAAGGATAACCTCTCCAGAGACTGGATGTAAAATATCAACAAGTGCTGTGCGACCAAGAATTCTCTGCCCAAGAGATGCAACAATCTGTCCTGCATCAACAATCGGCTGCATAGTAAGCCCTTTTGCAGTACCACAATCAACTGCTGAAATAATAGCATCCTGCGCAACATCAACAAGACGTCGTGTGAGATAACCAGAGTTTGCTGTTTTTAATGCAGTATCAGCAAGCCCCTTACGTGCACCGTGAGTCGAGTTAAAATATTCATTAACGGTTAGACCTTCCTTAAAGTTTGAAATGATTGGTGTTTCAATAATTTCACCAGATGGCTTTGCCATTAACCCACGCATACCAGCTAATTGTTTCATCTGGTTAGCAGAACCACGCGCACCAGAATGCGACATCATATAGATTGAATTCATTGGTCGTTGACGACCTGTTTTAGGATCAAATTCAACAGCCTGAATACGTTTCATCATTTCATCGGCAACGCGATCCGTACATTTACCCCAAGCATCTACGACTTTATTATATTTTTCACCTTGCGTAATCAAACCATCATTATATTGTTGCTCATACTCTTTAGCCAAAGCTTCTGTTTCTGCAACCAAACGCGACTTACTATCAGGGATAACCATATCATCCTTGCCGAACGAAATTCCTGCACGACAAGCATAAGAAAAACCAAGCTGCATAATACGATCACAGAAAATAACGGTCTCTTTTTGTCCACAATGCCGATAAACCTGATCAATCATTTTAGAAATGTTCTTTTTAGTCATTTCTTGGTTGACAATATCAAACGAGATATTCGGATTTTTCGGCAAAAGCTCTCCAATAATCAAACGGCCAGGTGTTGTTTCATAAAGTTTAGCAACTTTCTTCCCATCTTTTCCTATATTGTTAACGCGGCCTTTGATCTTTGTGTGGAGAGTTATAACCTTATTTTCCAAGGCATGATGGAGTTCACCTATATCGGAAAAAGCCATCCCCTCACCTGGTTCTTTTTCAGAAACAATTGAAAGATAGTAAAGGCCAAGAACCATATCTTGTGATGGAACAATAATCGGTGCACCATTGGCTGGATGAAGAATATTATTGGTCGACATCATCAAAACACGCGCTTCAAGCTGCGCTTCAAGAGAAAGCGGAACGTGAACAGCCATTTGATCGCCATCAAAATCGGCATTAAAAGCAGTACATACCAAGGGATGAAGTTGTATAGCTTTTCCCTCAATTAAGATAGGTTCAAATGCCTGAATCCCCAAACGGTGCAATGTCGGCGCACGATTCAGCAAAACAGGATGTTCACGGATAACCTCGTCCAAGATATCCCAAACTTCCGGATGCTCTTTTTCAACAAGCTTCTTTGCTTGTTTTACAGTTGATGAATAGCCCTTCGCATCAAGACGCGCGTAAATAAATGGCTTAAATAACTCGAGAGCCATTTTTTTAGGAAGACCACACTGATGCAATTTTAATTCAGGACCAGTCACAATAACAGAACGCCCTGAATAATCAACACGCTTTCCAAGTAGGTTTTGACGGAAACGACCTTGCTTACCCTTTAGCATATCTGAAAGAGACTTAAGTGGACGCTTATTTGCTCCAGTAATCACACGTCCACGCCGACCATTATCAAATAATGCATCAACAGCTTCTTGCACCATACGCTTTTCATTACGCACAATAATTCCAGGAGCACGCAACTCAATCAATCGTTTCAAGCGGTTATTACGATTTATCACACGTCTATAAAGATCATTCAGATCTGACGTCGCAAAACGACCACCATCAAGTGGAACCAATGGACGTAAATCAGGTGGAATGACTGGAATCGTTTTCATAATCATCCATTCTGGTTTATTGCCAGATTCAAGGAAATTCTCAACGATCTTAAGCCTTTTAATCAGCTTTTTCTGCTTTAACTCCGAAGTCGTCTCAGACAATTCGACACGCAAATCATTTGCGATTTTCTCTAATTCCATGCCGGCTAGGAGCTCATAAATAGCTTCAGCACCAATCATCGCTGTAAACTGATCTTCCCCGAACTCATCAATAGCAAGCATATACTCTTCTTCGGAAAGAAGCTGATGGAGCTTAAGGGATGTCAATCCTGGTTCTGTTACAATATAATTCTCAAAATAAAGAACCCGCTCAATATCCTTCAAGGTTAAATCTAAAAGTGTCGAAATACGACCTGGTAAAGACTTAAGAAACCAAATATGTGCAACGGGTGCCGCAAGCTCAATATGCCCCATGCGCTCACGTCGTACACGCGAAAGAGTTACCTCTACACCACATTTTTCACAGATAATGCCCTTATATTTCATGCGTTTATATTTACCGCATAAACACTCATAGTCTTTAATAGGGCCAAATATACGTGCACAAAAAAGTCCATCACGCTCTGGTTTAAAAGTCCTATAATTAATAGTCTCAGGCTTCTTGATCTCACCGTACGACCAAGACAAAATCTTCTCAGGGCTCGCAATGGAAATACGAATAGAGTCAAATGTCTGCGCTGGCGCCTGAGGATTGAAAAGATTCATGACCTCGTGGTTCATGCCGTTCTCCTTCAAAGATTCTTAGAACCTGTTGTAATATCTCATTAATTTTATCACAGATTGAATTTAAAACCCATTTCTACTTTTTAAACTATCTGTGCTACCTTAATAAAAGTTTTTTATGTGTCTCTCAAGACAATCAAAGCGCACTTTTCCCAGTGCGCTCCTTGATTATTATTCTGCTGTATCAGACAATGCCCGCTGTGCAATAAGCTCGCGCGCATCATCAAGTTCTACATTAAGAGCCAGTGAACGCATCTCTTTTACCAACACATTAAAACTTTCAGGTATACCTGCTTCAAATGTATCATCACCGCGCACAATCGCCTCATAGACTTTCGTTCGGCCAGCAACATCATCCGATTTTACTGTCAACATCTCTTGCAAAGTATAGGCAGCACCGTAAGCTTCAAGTGCCCAGACCTCCATTTCACCAAAACGCTGACCACCAAATTGTGCCTTACCACCCAATGGCTGCTGTGTAACAAGCGAATATGGCCCAATCGAACGCGCATGAATCTTATCATCAACAAGGTGATGCAATTTCAACATATAAATATACCCAACTGTCACCGGACGATCAAAAGGCTCTCCAGTACGGCCATCATAAAGCGTAACCTGTCCTGAACTATCTAGTCCTGCATCCTCCAGCATCATATTGATATCAGCTTCATGCGCTCCATCAAAAACAGGCGTTGCGATTGAAACGCCTTTCTTCATCTGCAGCGCCAATTTGTAAAGGCTTTCATTATCATACTGACGCACTGATTCATTATGATCATTATCAGGCATAAGATTCTCAATACGCTGACGCAAAGGAAGGATATCCCCAGTCTCTTGATATAACTCTATCAAATCGCCAATCTTCTTGCCCATCCCTGCACATGCCCAACCAAGATGTGTCTCAAGAATTTGTCCAACATTCATACGGCTAGGCACACCTAGCGGATTCAATACGATATCAGCATGGGTTCCATCCTCAAGAAACGGCATATCCTCTATGGGAAGAATACGTGATACGACACCCTTATTACCATGACGTCCTGCCATTTTGTCACCTGGTTGGATTTTGCGTTTTACAGCCACAAAAACCTTTACCATTTTCATGACACCAGGAGGCATTTCATCGCCTCTTTGAACCTTCTCAACTTTATCCATAAAGCGACGTTGTAACGCTTCTTTTGATTCATCATATTGCTTGCGCAAAGCCTCAATTTCATTCTGAAGCTTTTCATCTTCAACAGCGAAGTGCCACCATTGCGAGCGCGGATAGTTTCCCATCACCGTATTATCAAGCTTCTTGCTGCCTGAAAAGCCTTTGGGGCCTTCTACAGCAACTTTACCTGTCAACATATCAGCAAGACGTGCATAAACATTGCGATCAAGAATCGATTGCTCATCATCACGATCTTTAGCTAAACGCTCAATTTCTTCACGTTCAATGGCCATTGCACGTTCATCTTTTTCCACACCATGGCGGTTAAAAACACGAACTTCAACAACAGTTCCAAAAGTCCCAGGAGGCATTCGCATAGAAGTATCACGAACATCTGAAGCCTTTTCCCCAAAAATGGCACGCAGAAGCTTCTCTTCCGGCGTCATGGGACTTTCACCCTTTGGTGTAATCTTGCCAACTAAAATATCACCAGGCTGAACTTCTGCACCAATATAGATGATACCAGCTTCATCAAGATTTCTTAACGCTTCCTCTGCAACATTGGGAATATCACGCGTAATTTCTTCAGGCCCAAGCTTTGTATCACGTGCTGCAACTTCAAATTCCTCAATATGAATAGAGGTAAAAACATCATCAGCAACAATGCGCTCAGATAACAAAATGGAATCCTCATAATTGTATCCATTCCAAGGCATAAAAGCTACAAGAACATTTCGTCCAAGAGCTAAATCACCAAGATCTGTAGACGGACCATCTGCTATAATATCACCCTTCTCTATTCGATCACCCACATGCACGAGAGGACGCTGATTAATACAGGTAGATTGATTGGAACGTTGAAACTTCTGCAAACGATAGATATCAACGCCAGACTTTGAAGGATCTAAATCTTCTGTCGCACGGATAACAATACGGGTTGCATCAACTTGGTCAACAATACCACCACGCTTTGCACTAACGGCTGCGCCTGAATCACGAGCAACAACGGATTCCATACCCGTACCAACAAACGGTGCTTCAGCACGTACAAGTGGAACTGCCTGACGCTGCATGTTTGATCCCATCAACGCACGATTTGCATCATCATTTTCCAAAAATGGAATAAGAGCTGCTGCTACCGAGACCAACTGTTTTGGTGAAACATCCATTAAATCCACATGATCCCGTGGTGCCATCAAAACTTCTCCTGCATGACGGCAAACAACAAATTCTTCTGTAAAGCGCCCTTCAGCATCCAATGACGAATTGGCTTGAGCTACATAATGCTTTGATTCTTCCATAGCAGACAGATAAATAACTTCCGTTGTTACTTTACCATCAACAATTTTGCGATATGGACTTTCAATAAAACCATATTTATTAACCCGAGCAAATGTCGCTAAGGAATTAATCAAACCAATATTAGGGCCTTCCGGCGTTTCAATCGGACAAATACGACCATAATGCGTAGGATGCACGTCACGCACTTCAAAACCTGCACGCTCACGGGTCAAACCACCAGGACCAAGAGCAGAAAGACGGCGCTTATGGGTAATTTCTGATAAAGGATTGGTTTGGTCCATAAACTGCGATAATTGCGAAGATCCAAAAAACTCTCGAACCGCTGCTGCAGCAGGCTTTGCATTTATTAAATCCTGGGGCATGACTGTGTCAATCTCAACTGATGACATACGCTCTTTTATCGCTCGCTCCATACGAAGTAAACCAATGCGATACTGATTTTCCATTAACTCCCCAACTGAGCGAACACGACGATTGCCAAGGTTATCAATATCATCAATTTCACCACGACCATCACGCAACTCAACCAACATCTTAACAACAGCAAGAATATCTTCTTGACGCAAAATGCGAACTGTGTCTGGACAATCAAGTTCCATACGCAAATTCATCTTAACACGCCCTACGGCTGAAAGATCATAACGCTCTGGATCAAAAAATAACGAATGGAACATAGCTTCCGCTGTATCCATTGTTGGTGGCTCACCTGGACGCATAACGCGATAAATATCAAATAACGCATCCTGCCGACTTTCATTTTTATCCACTTTTAAAGTATTACGGATATAAGCACCAATATTCATGTGATCAATATCAAGGATATTAATTTGATCCGCATGTACATCAGACAAAATCTTCAATATTTTTTCATCAATTTCATCACCAGCTTCAAGATAAATCTCACCAGTCTGATAATTGACTATATCTTCTGCTAAATAACATCCCAATAAATCGTCTTCACTAACTTTAACCGCCTTGAGACCTTTCTCAGCTAAAGACTTTGCTGCACGAAGCGTTAGCTTTTTACCAGACTCGGCAACAACTTCACCACTGTCTGCATCTACAAGGTCAGAAACAAGTTTCATTCCTTTAAAGCGATCAACAGAATAAGGAATACGCCATCCATCCCCATCTCGCTCATAAGCGACTTTATTATAAAACGTTGATAAAATATCTGATGCATCCATACCTAATGCCATCAGAAGGCTCGTAACAGGAATCTTGCGCCGCCGATCAATACGGGCATAAATAATGTCCTTAGCATCAAACTCAATATCAAGCCAAGAACCGCGATAAGGAATAACACGAGCAGCAAAAAGAAATTTTCCCGACGAATGCGACTTTCCTTTATCATGATCAAAAAATACACCAGGAGAACGATGCATCTGTGAAACAATAACACGCTCCGTACCATTAATGATGAAAGTACCATTCTTCGTCATTAAAGGCATATCGCCCATATAAACGCCTTGCTCTTTAATATCTTTGATATCTTTTGATCCAGTATCCTCATCAATATCAAAAACGATTAAACGTAATATCACCTTTAACGGTGCAGCATAAGTCAAATCACGCTGACGGCATTCTTCAACATCAAATTTTGGTGAATCAAATTCATAACCAACAAATTCGAGCATAGCTGTACCGGAAAAGTCCGAAATAGGAAATACCGATTTAAAAACAGCTTGCAAACCTTCATCTGGTCGTCCACCTTTCGGTTCCTCAACCATGAGAAACTGATCGTATGACGCTTTTTGAACCTCAATAAGATTCGGCATCTCTGCCACTTCAGGAATCTTACCAAAAAATTTGCGTACGCGCTTACGACCATTGAATTGAGACATCATCGCTAGGGTCTGAGCCATCGTCGCTCCTTGATCTTTACTCTTCAAGGTAGACTAAACCTTGAAAGCTTTATGTCATTAACCTGCACATGCAGACCAGTTCACTTAATACCCGATAACGAGTACCACCATTTTCCCCACAATATAAGCCAACCATACACTTGGCTCTACTATAAAGAAATGAAAAATAAAACCTATATCCATTACAGCTATTTGACTGTTGGAAAAAGGTTTTCATTGATCATCTCCCCTCTTTTAGAGAAAGGAAATCGGCGAACATAAATGTCCGCCGATTAAAATAAATTTATTTAAGTTCAACTTTAGCACCAGCAGCTTCAAGCTGAGATTTAATTTTTTCTGCTTCATCTTTAGAAGCACCTTCTTTAATAGGTTTAGGTGCTCCTTCAACCAGATCTTTAGCTTCCTTAAGACCAAGTCCAGTAAGTGCACGAACTTCTTTAATAACATTAATTTTCTGCGCACCACCTTCAATAAGAATAACATCAAATTCTGTTTTTTCTTCAGCAGCTGGAGCAGCAGCACCAGCAACAGCAGCCACAGCTACAGGAGCAGCAGCTGAAACGCCCCATTTTTCTTCCAATAACTTAGAAAGCTCAGCAGCTTCTAAAAGGGTTAGGTTAGAAAGGTCTTCTACGATCTTCGCTAGATCAGCCATTTTTAAATTCCTTCAATTAAAAGATTTGAACCATTTTTTATTTATTCAAAAAAACAGAAAAGCATAAAAACTTTTCCATAAACGTGAACATAAAACAGCCTTAAGCCGCCTTATCCTCCTGAGCATATGCTCCAATGACACGCGCTACCTGACCTGCAGGTGCATTAACAACTTGTGCAATACGGGTCGCAGGGGTAGAAATCATACCTACAAGTTTTGCCCGCAACTCGTTTAATGAGGGCAATGAAGCCAATGACTTCACAGCATCTACACTCAAACTTGTTGCACCCATTGAACCACCAAGGATGACAAATTTGTCATTGTTTTTAGCAAAATCAACAGCAACTTTCGGCGCTGTAATTGGATCTTCTGAATAAGCAATAAGTGTTTGCCCAATAAACAAATCCACTAGCGATTCAGATTCCGTGCCCTGAAGAGCGATTTTAGCAAGACGGTTTTTGGCGACTTTAATGGCACCGCCAGCTTCACCCATTTTTGAACGAAGATCGTTCATCTGTGAAACTGTCAGACCAGAATAATGTGCAACAACAACAGAACCAGACTTCCGAAAAGCCTCGTTAAGCCATGTAACAAATTCGCGTTTTTCCGCTCTATTCACTGTTTCTCTCCATTTAACAGATTTATTTAAAACAAACCTGTTGGTTACCTTTGATAACATAAAATACTTTATGTTATCGATGAGGATCCTGTCCCCTTTTTCACGCTAAGCGATCAAAGGCAACCTTGGCTCAAACCCTTTAAGTCTTTTAACTCTCAGTTTTTACCCCAGTCTCATGCGGGTTTTCTCGATTAAGATACCTCAAATGGTATCACCCACAATCTCGGACAGGATATTCCGGAATTGCTCCCGGTATAACCCAAGCTCGATAAAGCTCAGATAGATAAATGCCGAAAAATCGACATTCTAAACACAATCTTGATATTTATATACCCCAAAATAAAATTACAAATCCGGTTTAGACTTACTCTGAACGAACAGTTGCAGGATCGACTTTAACCCCAACACCCATAGTCGAAGAAACTGCAACGCGCTTAACATATTCACCTTTTGCACCTTGCGGTTTAGCTTTAATAACAGCACTTGCAAAAGCTTTAATATTTTCCACTATCTTTTCAACACCAAAAGAAGCCTTTCCAATACCAGCATGCACAATACCAGCTTTTTCAACACGAAACTCAACAGCTCCACCCTTAGAAGCTTTGACCGCACCAGCAACATCAAGTGTCACAGTACCAACTTTCGGATTCGGCATTAAACTGCGTGGACCAAGAATCTTACCAAGACGACCAACTAGAGGCATCATATCTGGTGTTGCAATACAACGATCAAAATCAATCGTTCCACCGTTAACGCTCTCAAACAAATCTTCAGCTCCCACAATGTCAGCACCAGCAGCTTTAGCTTCCTCAGCCTTATCCCCACGTGCAAAAACAGCAACACGAATATTCCGCCCTGTTCCATTAGGTAAATGAGCAACACCACGAACCATTTGATCGGCATGACGAGGATCAACGCCTAAGTTCATTGAAATCTCAATTGTTTCATCAAATTTAGCAACTGCACGCTCTTTAACCATCGAAACTGCATCTTTTAAAGCGTAAAGTTCATTAAAATTAATATCTTTGCGGATATTTTTTATTCTCTTTGCTAATTTTGTCATAACATTAACCCACCACTTCCAAGCCCATAGAGCGAGCAGAACCTTCAACCATGCGCATCGCTGAATCAATGTCATTCGCGTTAAGATCCTTCATCTTTGCTTCTGCAATTGAACGAACTTTATCACGAGAGATGCTCCCTACAGACACTTTACCAGGCTCTTTTGAACCAGATTTCAAATTCGCTTCCTTCTTCAAGAAAAACGACACAGGAGGTGTCTTTAAAGAAAATGTAAAAGACTTATCTTGATAATAAGTGATAACTACCGGAATCGGTGCGCCTTTTTCCATTTCCTGCGTAGCTGCATTAAATGCCTTACAGAATTCCATGATATTAATACCACGCTGCCCAAGAGCTGGACCAATCGGGGGAGATGGAGTAGCAGCTCCCGCAGGAACCTGCAATTTAAGCTGCCCTATACTTTTTTTTGCCATAATAATCTGCCTTCAATTTCACTAGCATGCGAACAATTCATACTGCCCGCCACCTTTCTGCAGTTGAGTGGTTCGGATCATCAAGCCGACAAATGCCATAATTCACCTCCCACTAGTTACTCAAAGCGAATAAAATCACTCTAAGCTCATCAGAGTTTTTCAACCTGACCAAACTCCAAATCAACGGGCGTAGGACGCCCAAAAATTAAAACCTCTACTTTAAGGCGAGAACGCTCTTCTTCAACCTCTTGAACAATACCATTAAACGAAACAAAAGGACCATCAGCAACGCGAACCTGCTCCCCAACCTCAAACAATACAGAAGATTTTGGAGACTCTCCTCCCTCCTGAACTTGTTTCAGAATCTGCTCAACCTCCCGATCAGAAATGGGAATAGGACGTGCATCCGACCCTAAAAAACCTGTCACTTTAGGTGTATTCTTAATGAGATGATAAACTTCATCTGTCAATTCAGCACGAATGAGAACATAACCAGGAAAAAACTTCCGCTCAGCATCGACCTTACGCCCACGGCGAATTTCCACAACGCGCTCCGTTGGAACAAAAATTTTTTCAAAGAGATGATCAAGCCCTTTTTGCTTTATCTCCTTTTCAATAGCTTCCGCTACCTTCTTTTCGAAATTTGAATATGCTTGAACAATATACCAACGAGCAGCCACAGTCACACTTCCTTGCACTCTCAACTAAAAAGATATTTTAGAAGATCAATACCCTGCCAAACACCAAAATGCACAATCTGATCCACAATAAAAAAGAAAACTGAAGCAAATGCCGTCACTAACAGCACCATAACAGTAGATATCACGGTCTCACGACGTGTAGGCCATTTCACCTTAACTGTTTCTGCATAGACCTGCTTTAAAAAGGTAATTGGATTGGTTTTAGATGCCATCAGTCACACTATATTCTTTCTAGCTTTATTGTGATTTATACAATAAAATAAATACGATAAAAGTACGAAAAGCCACCCTCCAGCTTTATGCAACTTCCTCATTCTCTATTCAATACCGATTCATACACAAAAAAACAAGCCCCATACAAAAAAAAGCGAAGAAGGCAGTTTAAAATCCACCTCCTTACAGATAAAATTCCACTCTCCTTTGGCAGGGGCAGCAGGGCTTGAACCCGCGACCTGCGGTTTTGGAGACCGCCGCTCTACCAACTGAGCTATACCCCTAATTCTTAAAACCAAAACGCCTTTTACAACAAAGACGTTTTATCAATAACCATTCCTTACTCAATGATCTTAGAAACGATACCAGCACCAACAGTACGACCACCTTCGCGAATAGCAAAACGAAGCTTTTCTTCCATGGCAATCGGAACTATCAAAGAAACATCCATCGCAACATTATCTCCAGGCATAACCATTTCTGTTCCTTCTGGAAGCGTTACTATCCCCGTCACATCCGTTGTACGGAAGTAAAATTGAGGACGATAATTCGTGAAAAACGGTGTATGACGACCACCTTCATCTTTCGTTAAGATGTAAGCTTCTGCTTTAAAGCGCGTATGAGGAGTAACTGATCCAGGCTTCGCAAGAACCTGTCCACGCTCAATCCCTTCGCGATCAACTCCACGAAGAAGAGCGCCAATGTTATCACCAGCTTGACCTTGATCTAAAAGCTTGCGGAACATTTCAACGCCGGTAACCGTCGTCTTTGAAGTAGGACGAATACCTATAATCTCGATTTCTTCGCCAACTTTAATAATACCACGCTCAACACGACCAGTTACAACCGTACCGCGTCCAGAAATCGAAAAAACATCTTCAATCGGCATCAAAAACGGCTGATCAACAGGACGCTCTGGTGTTGGGATGTAATTATCAACTTCACTCATCAAAAGACGAACCGCATCTTCTCCAATGCTTTTATCTTTATCTTCAAGAGCTGCCAATGCAGACCCCTTAACCACTGGGATATCATCTCCTGGGAAATCATATTTTGACAAGAGTTCACGAACTTCAAGCTCAACAAGCTCCAGAAGCTCAGCATCATCAACCTGATCAACCTTATTAAGAAAAACAACAATCGCTGGAACACCAACTTGGCGCGCAAGCAAAATATGCTCACGTGTCTGAGGCATAGGACCATCCGCAGCAGAGACAACCAAAATCGCTCCATCCATTTGTGCTGCCCCTGTGATCATGTTTTTCACATAATCCGCGTGACCTGGGCAATCAACGTGCGCATAGTGCCGGCTCTCTGTTTCATACTCAACATGTGCCGTAGAAATAGTAATCCCACGCGCTCTTTCTTCTGGTGCCGCATCAATTTGGTCATACGCTTTAAATTCACCAAAATATTTCGTAATCGCTGCTGTTAATGACGTCTTGCCATGATCAACGTGACCAATTGTTCCGATATTAACATGTGGCTTCGTACGTTCAAATTTGCTCTTTGCCATCGCTATCAATCTCTTATTTTGTTAGCACCTAGAAACAGGACTGCAGAACCGAATTAAACTGGGTTTACATAACAGTCTGACCATTACAACTCTTAGACAGAAAACCCTGCCCAATGTTATGATGGAAAAACTCCCCATCATAGTTACTCCCCAGTCATTAACAACTGTTTGGAGCGGGTAGCGGGAATCGAACCCGCATATTCAGCTTGGAAGGCTGCTGCTCTACCATTGAGCTATACCCGCAACTATACGTACTAACTCTCCTTCGATGAATGGTGGAGGGGGTTGGATTCGAACCAACGTAGCATACGCAACGGATTTACAGTCCGCCCCCTTTAACCACTCGGGCACCCCTCCATTACACCAGCAAAGTTGTACGATAAGGCATCACTACAATACTTTGATCACCTATTCAATTCAACAGGTTGCGGGGCGGTTATGACGATTACTATCGTCTCTGTCAACAGAATAAATACGATTCTGTACAAATTTCCTGCTAATAATTTTAAATCACAGCTTTTTTCTATCTTTTTTTGCTATGAATACGCTATAAACAAGCTATGAAAGAAAAAATATCAAAAAATTCTCATTATGCTCGTTTACGTCGCCGATATCGTGATACAAAAGGCTCACATTCTCGCTCGGCCACTTATCTGAAAAAGGAAGCTGTTTCCCCGCAACAAGGAAAAATCTATCTTTATGGCATCCATTCGGTTCGCGCTGCTTTAAAAAACCCAAAAAGAATTTTCGGATGTCTCTATGCTACACTAAATGCCTTAAAACGATTAGACATACCCGAATCAGACTTACCTTGTCCTGTTACATTATGTTCACCCAAACAACTCGATACGCTCGTTGGCAGTGATGCAGTTCATCAAGGTATTGTTGTGGAAACTGCTCCCCTCAAACCATGCCAATTGTCTGAACTCACAAATACCGATCTTGTCATCATAATGGATCAAATTACTGATCCCCATAATGTCGGTGCTATTATGCGCTCTGCCGTTGCATTTAAAGCTGAGGCTCTTATCACCACTTATCGCCACTCTCCCCAAGAAAGCGGAGTTCTTGCTAAAGCTGCATCTGGAGCTTTAGAGCTGATTAATTATATCACCGTACGAAACCTTGCCGAAGCACTCCAAGAACTTCATAAAGCAGGTTTTATAAGCTTTGGCCTCGATTCAGAAGGTGGACTTCCTTTAGAAACAGCATTAACAGGAAATAAAATTGCTCTTGTTTTAGGAGCAGAAGGCAAAGGCCTCCGTAAAAAAACACGAGAAACCGTTTGCGCATTAACACGTCTTGATATGCCTGGAAATATTAAATCACTCAATGTTTCAAACGCCGCAACAATCGCGCTTTATGCAGCGCATAAGTATCTTAGATCGTAGTGTTACATTTTTTCTGCGAAATATCAAAAAAACCAATCAACAAAAAGCCCGCAAAAAACCCACCAATATGAGCCTCCCACGCTATTGAAATACCATCTCCTTCAAACAGAAAAGAGGAAATGCCCATGATAAGATCAACACCCAGCCATATGCTGACGTAAATAAGTACCTCCTTTGAACAGAGTGCTTGTTTGAGAGACAATAAAGAACCTAAAAGTCTTTCATTGTGTATATTGCTTCTTAAATAAATCAGAGGAAAACCATAACGCGCAATAGCACCCATCATTCCAGATACTGCACCTGATGCGCCAACAAGCGATATCACACTCTCTTGATGAAAGACAAAATAAGTCAAAGCAGCTATCATTGCTGTTAATGCCCAAAAAATCAAAAAGCGTATCCCACCAAACTGTCTTACCAAAGGAGTCCCAAAAATCAAAAGCCAAGCCATATTAAGAGTGACATGTTTCATACTACCATGCATAAATGAATAACTAATCATGCTATGAAAAAATATTAAAGGCTCTGCCTTGAATAGCACGGGGGTAAATGAAAAAAATCCAAGACTTCTAATATAGAACTGATCAGAAAAAAAATACTGGTGTATAAAATAAATACAAAAACAGAGCGCTATCAAAACAACTACAGTGAAAGGAACATTCAATAATGGTTCTCGAGGTTGTTTCGGCAAAAACGAAGCATTCCTAAATTGATAATCAATATTTTTCATTATAAAAACCTTATTGAATAAATCTCATAATCTCTGAAGAATTAAGAGCTCTTTGCGCAAAACATCAGTCTTGATAGTGAGGGATTTTAAACTTGGTATCTTCTTCGATTCTCTTTCCTAAAGGCTAAATATCTCTCCGTAAAAATATTTGTCTTAAATATAAAATATCTTAAAAAGAACTGGGTATGAAGAATATTATCTACAAAATTCCGTACCATACTAAATGAAATGGGATCGTTTAAGTTATCTGAAACTTTTATGGTATCAATAACCACATCGTTAATCGGTTATTTCTCAATCAAAAAATCTCTCTCTATTCATTGGTGCTTTCTTTGTATAGAATGATATCTTACAATTCACCAATTTGATAGCGAGCACCCCCATGAAAATCGATATAAAAATAAGATAGACACCTTGCCAATGAAATCCAAAAACATCAACAAGCCTTTAACTTCAATATCTAAACACTATAGTTTTAAAAGTTATCGTGAGAAAACTTTATTAATTTTAAACTTAATTTCAATACATCATGTATAAAATGAGGCTATTAAAGTAGCACAGCCCTTATGAAGACTGCTTACAGTCTTTTAACCAAACATCATAAATAGGATGTTCTACAGCATTTAAACCAGGGCTATCTGCAAACATCCATCCTGTAAAAATACGCCGTATCTTTTTATCTAATGTTACCTCATTAACTTCAATAAATCCGGTTGTACGGGTTGGCTCATCCTTAGAACTTGTATAGCACGCCCGCGGCATCACCTGCAAAGCACCATATTGATAAACTTTACCAAGCGAAACTTCAAAACGCGTGGTCCGACCAGTAATTTTATCAAGACCTGCAAAAACAGCAATACCATTGCTAATACGTTCTGCCTGCACTCCACCAGCAGAGGACATAACCACGACTACTGCCATGAATAAAAGACAAAAAAAGCGGCTTAATCCTAACACTTTAAAAAAACTCTCATCACATCAAATTAATCACATCTAAAAAACAATTCTAACCACAAGATAGTGCAAAATAAGAAAAATACACACACATTAAAATATTTTACTTTTTAGGTGACCATGCATCATAATCTTCATGTACACAAGGATGTCCACCGCTGTAAGTGATAGCTCCCTTTGGTCGATAAGCTTCACTTGTCCCTGTCATATTTGCAACATGAGGCTTTTCCCATTCATACGCTTTATAATCCTCCTGTGTCGGTGGACACTCACAGCGATGATGAATCCAGCCATGCCATCCCGGTGGAATAGTAGAAGCTTCAGAATAATCTTTATAAATGACCCAACGGCGTGGGTATCCATCTTTATGAATGCCCCCCTCGTAATAAATATTTCCAAACTGATCTTCCCCTATACGCTTACCTTTCCACCACGTAAAAAAGCGTGTGTTTATGGTATTTCCACTCCACCATGTAAAGATTTGCTTCAAAAAACTAGCCATCTTCTCTTTTATCTCTTCTAATATACTTACGAAATCAATCGTTGGAACAAATATTCATGACATCTTAAATGAACAAAAACAAAATCTTACTGGTAAAAATCAATTACCTCTTCATTTGAGAGGCTCATTCATATCCCTTAACTAGAAAACATCATATCTATGAGCTTTTCTCTATTCTATAAAACTTAATCTTCTAAACCAAGTTTTACCCTAACCAATTCATTAACAGTTTGAGGATTTGCCTTTCCTTCCGTCACTTTCATGACTTGTCCAACAAACCAACCAGCTAAAGCAGGCTTTTGTTTTGCTTGCATAACTTTCTCAGAATTCTTGGCAATAATTTCATCAACGGCCTGCTCAATAGCCTTTGTATCCGTTACCTGCTTCATATTGCGCTCTTCTACAATCTGACGCGGTTCTCCCCCCTCATTCCAAATAATCTCAAAAAGATCTTTGGCAATTTTTCCAGAAATTGTTCCTTCTTTGATAAGGTCGATAATATCCCCTAATTGCTTTGGTGACACTGGCGTCTCTTCAATCCCACGATTATCTTTATTTAAAGCACCCAAAAGATCATTAATCACCCAATTGGCAACAATTTTTCCATCACGCCCCCGTGCTACTTCTTCAAAATAATCAGCAATGGCCTTTTCTGTCACAAGAACGGAAGCATCATACACAGTCAACCCCATTTCTTTGACAAAACGTGCTTTTATCTCATCTGGTAATTCTGGTAATTCCGCTGCCAAAGCATCAACAAAGGCCTGATCAAATTCCAACGGTAAAAGATCTGGATCAGGAAAATAACGATAGTCATGCGCTTCCTCCTTTGAGCGCATAGACCGCGTTTCACCTTTAGCGGCATCAAAAAGTCGCGTTTCTTGGTCTATTGTACCGCCATCTTCTAAAATTGCAATCTGACGACGTGCTTCATACTCTATCGCTTGGCCAATGAAACGAATAGAATTAACATTTTTAATTTCACAGCGCGTTCCAAAACTCTCTCCAGGACGACGAACTGATACGTTAACATCCGCACGCATAGATCCTTCATCCATATTGCCGTCACAGGTCCCCAAATAACGGACAATCGTACGCAATTTAGTCATATAGGCTTTGGCTTCATCTGATGAGCGCATATCTGGTTTGGAAACAATTTCCATAAGAGCAATACCAGAACGATTAAGATCTACAAAAGACATTGTTGGATGTTGATCATGCATCGACTTTCCGGCATCCTGCTCAAGGTGTAATCTCTCAATCCCGATTTCAATGTCCTCAAACTGACCTTTCGAATCTGGACCAACAGATATAACAATTTTCCCCTCTCCTACAATTGGATAATGGAATTGAGAAATTTGATATCCCTGCGGTAAATCTGGATAGAAATAATTCTTACGATCAAAAACAGATTTTAAATTAATTTTTGCCTTTAATCCCAAACCCGTTCTAACGGCTTGACAGACACATTCTTGATTAATAACAGGTAACATACCAGGCATGGCAGCATCAATAAGCGAAACATTATGATTTGGCTCAGCACCAAATTTCGTTGACGCACCTGAAAAGAGTTTTGAATTTGATATGATCTGAGCATGAACCTCCATGCCAATGATGACTTCCCAATCACCTGTAACGCCAGAAATGAAACGTTTAGAATCAGGAGTACGCGTATCAACGATATTCATTGCTAATCCACTATCAATGTTTCCAAATATATCTGATGGCTAATCTAAAATCACTCTGAGTGCAAGCTTAGAATATTGTTCTCATAAAAAAAGCCCGATTTTATCGGGCTTTTTCTGTGAATGTAAATATTAACCTTTTTTGGGCGCTTTCTTTTTCGCTGGAACCTTCTCAGAACCTTTTTCTTTTATTTCAGATTTTTTCTTTACCGGCTTTTTTTCTGTTAAATCTGTTTCGTCATATTCCTTCATGAGCTCTTCAACGGTTACTTCTTTATCTGTAACTTTTATCCGTGACAGCAAATGATCAATGACTTTTTCTTCAAAAATGGGAGCGCGTAAATTCGCAACGGCCTCCGGAGTCTTACGGAAAAAATCCATAATTTCTTTCTCTTGCCCAGGATATTGGCGAACCTGATCAAAAACCGCAGCTTTTAGCTCATCCTCACTTACTTTAACACCAACCTTCAATCCAATTTCAGAAAGCACTAAACCAAGACGCACACGGCGCTGTGCAAGTACCCGATATTCCTCGCGCGCCTGTTCCTCTGTAACACCTTCATCTTCAAAACTGCGCCCAGCCTTTTTTAAATCGTCATTAACCTGAGCCCATATATTGTTAAATTCGATTTCTAAAAGTCCTTCAGGAATCTCAAAATTATAATCAGCATCTAAAGCATCAAGAATTTGACGCTTAATTTTTTGACGTGTCATTGAGCCATATTGACTTTCAATCTGTCCACGAACAACTTCACGCAAGCGATCTAGAGATTCTAAACCAACTTTTTGCGCTGCCTCATCATCAATCTTTAACTCATCCGGCTTAGAGACAGCTTTAACAGTGATCTCAAAATCCGCATCTTTACCAGCCAAATGCACTGCATTGTAATTATCAGGAAATTTAACAGAAATTGTTTTGGCATCTCCTGCTTTCACACCAATCAATTGATCCTCAAAACCAGGAATAAACTGTTTTGACCCAAGAACTAATTGTGCATCACTATCTGCCCCACCCTCAAATGGAACTCCTTCAAGCTTACCAAGATAATCGATTGTAATACGATCACCTTCTTCAGAAAGACCATCTTTTAATGAATAATTACGTGTAGAAGAAAGAACCCGCTTTATCTGATCATCAATCTCTTGTTCAGGAATAGCCGCAATTTCACGGGTGACTTCAATATGTTCAAAATCCTTAATTTCAAACTTTGGCAAAACTTCATATTTTAAACGAAAAACAAAATCAGCTTTACCATCCAGAATTTGTTCATCTTCATCTATATCAATTTGCGGCTGCATCGCCGAACGTTCATCTCGATCAGCTAAAATAGAATGTGGTGCATCATTGACAATCTCATTGAGAATTTCCGCCATAAAAGACTTACCGTACATTTTTCGTAGGTATCCAGCTGGTACCTTACCGGGACGAAAACCATTAAGCTTGATCTTACCCTTGGTATCATCTAACCGTTCATTTAACTTTTCTTCTAAATCTCTCGCTGGAACCACGATCTTAATTTCGCGCTTCAGTCCTTCATTAAGCGTCTCGGTAACCTGCATGAAACAACCTTTATTTTCTGAGGAGAGTGGATATCACTCTGATAATACTACCATTCTAACACTTGAGTGTTAAATCACCATAAAGCGGAATTCTAGACACATAGAAGTTCTTAGTGCTCAAGAAATTCCTTTGGTGCGGATGGAGGGACTCGAACCCCCACGGTCTCCCGCCAGAACCTAAATCTGGTGCGTCTACCAATTTCGCCACATCCGCTCAAACTTACAAGCCAATAACCTTATACAAGCGGCGTTTCTATAGCATTAATTAAAGAAAAAAAGCAAATAAATATATTAAAAAAACCAAATATGCCTCATTCTTATAAAATTATAAAAAAATCTATGCTTCCCATACAGAACTGCTTCCGCTAAAAGTAAGTTATGTCAAATACATTCAATACTCCAATTCATATCATCGGTGGTGGTCTAGCGGGCAGTGAAGCATGCTGGCAAATTGCTCAATCAGGAATCCCCGTTATTTTGCATGAAATGCGGCCTCATAAGAAATCTGATGCCCATAAAACTGATAAACTTGCAGAACTGGTCTGTTCAAATTCATTCCGTTCTGATGATTCATCAACAAATGCCGTAGGACTTTTACATACCGAAATGCGATTGGCAAAATCCCTCATTATGAAAGCCGCTGATGCCAATAAGGTTCCTGCGGGGAGTGCCCTTGCCGTTGACCGCGATGGATTTTCCAAAGCTGTTACACTAGAACTTGAGAATCATCCTCTTATAACGATAGAACGTGAAGAAATTCAAGAGTTCCCTGAAGATTGGCATCATATTATCATTGCAACAGGTCCCCTTACCTCACCAGCACTAGCTCAAGCAATACAAGCAATAACTGGAACCGAAGCACTTTCTTTTTTTGATGCTATTGCTCCTATTATCTATACTGACAGTATTGATATGGATATTTGTTGGTATCAATCTCGCTATGATAAAATCGGGCCAGAGGGAACAGGAAAAGATTATCTTAATTGTCCTCTCAATAAAGAACAATATGAAACCTTTGTTCAAGCGTTAAAAAATGCGGAAAAAACTGAATTCCGTGACTTTGAAAAAACTCCCTATTTTGATGGATGCCTACCAATTGAAATTATGGCTGAGCGTGGACTTGAAACCCTCAGACATGGCCCTATGAAACCGATGGGATTAACCAATGCTCATCATCCCACAGTTAAACCTTACGCCGTCGTCCAATTACGCCAAGACAATAAACTTGGAACCCTTTATAATATGGTTGGTTTTCAAACTAAACTGAAACATGGAGAACAAGCTCGTATTTTTAGAATGATCCCTGGTCTTGAAAAAGCTGAATTTGCACGCCTTGGTGGACTTCACCGCAATACTTACCTAAATTCCCCCATCATTCTTGATCAAACGCTTCGTTTGAAACAAAGACCTCAGCTGCGTTTTGCAGGACAAATTACCGGATGTGAAGGTTATGTAGAATCATCTGCAATAGGGCTTCTTGCTGGGCGTTTTGCCGCTGCTGAATATAATAATGACTGCTTTTGCCTACCGCCATCAACTACAGCATTTGGAGCTCTTTTAAACCATATTACGGGTGGACACATCGTGGCTGAAGAATCAGAAAAACAATCCTTTCAACCAATGAATATCAATTTTGGACTTTTCCCCCCTGTCGAACCTATGAAACACTTGGGAAAACGCTTGCCAAGCAAAGAAAAAAAATTAGCAAAAAAACAAGCTATAACTGCTAGAGCTCTCAATGATTGTATTCAATGGCTAGCAGAGAAAGAGCAAAACAGCTCTTTTCTATAAAAAACGCACTCTCTGTTCAATGTATCTCAATAACTTTCATGCAAAATCATCCTAGAGTCTTTTGTAATACTGACTATCGCACTTCATAAACACCACGCTCTATTCCATTACCGTAAAAAATTAAAATATATCCCACTCATTTAAAAAATGACATGAAATACACTACCTCAAATAAGGCAATTAAACATACACCAAGCTCTAATAAGAATGGTTTTTTAATCACTGTCATCATTTTTTACTTTGCAAAAACACGGTAGTGTCTCAGCATAACAAAACTAAATTCAATTTTTACACTTCATACAAACTATAAAAATACATATTTTATGAAAAAAACTGAAATAAACACATCTCATTTTTACTATAACGCATAAATTTATAAACGATAATTTATCGTTTTGCATGTTCAATGAGAGTCTCAGACATTATGAGTTTGGCTCATTCCTAACCTAAGCCATGAATTGATAAAAACCATTCTCTTGCGCGTCACACGCAGAATTAGCATATGGGGAAAAACCACAGAAGAAAAGGGTAAAGATACCTTTTGTAAACCACCTTAATACAAGAGCTGCGCGATATTGGGAGCCAGTAAATATAATGAGGTGCTAATTGCTCTTTTATAAGCGTCAAGATGGTGATGCCCAATGGCTTTTACTCTATACCATCATTAAATACACCTAGAGACACTGAGAGAAGTTTCTATAAAAATAAGCCTGTAAATTCGCAATACAAAACTAAACCATGTCTCTTCAAAAAACACCACGCAACATGCAATTTAGGCACATGCTACAACTTCCCATGTGAAAACATGCCTCTAAAAAAACCCGATTTTATCTATAAGCGGGTTTTTTTAGGGCTCTTCAAATTACTTTTTATTAACAGCTTCTTTAAGACTTTTTCCTGCAGAAAATTTAGGCACAGAACGCGCTGGAATATTAATTTCAGCACCAGTTGAAGGATTACGCCCCTTTGTAGCGGCACGGTGAGAAACTTCAAAAGAACCAAAACCTGGAAGACGAACATCTCCCCCCGAAGCCAAAGCCTCTGTTACAGAAGCGATAAAAGCGTCGACAGCAGAGCCAGCTTGCGCCTTCGAAACACCCGCCTTTTCAGCAACGGAGTTAATCAATTCACTTTTATTCATGAAACATTTCCTTTCCCTATGTTACCGAATAACACAACTTAATCGTGTTATTGAGCAGTTTATTGAAAAGTACAGCAAACTGAAGTCTTATTTTCATCCAAAACATTGTTTTTTTAGCAATAATCACAGTTATTCACGGAATTTTTTACTTTTTTTTCAAAATAAATAGAAAAACAACCACAAAAACCCTTCTGCTGCTTTAAAAATGCTGTTTTAAATGAGATAAATGAATCAGTGCGCAATCTGTATTCCTTCACTATCAGTTTCTGTCCTAAGAGGTACAGCTACTGTGGACGGTTCTGTCCATTCAATAGGTTCAGGAAAATGAACCAAAGCATGCTTAAGAACTTCACTCACATGGTTTACTGGAATAATTTCCATATTATTTTTGACATCATCGGGAATATCAACCAAATCTTTTGCATTCTCTTCTGGAATAAGTACTTTTTTTATTCCTCCTCGAAGAGCTGCCAGTAATTTTTCTTTTAATCCCCCAATCGGTAAAACCCGCCCACGTAAAGTAATTTCACCGGTCATTGCAATATCTTTATGTACTGCTATTCCTGTTAAGACTGAAACAATTGCCGTTACCATCGCAATCCCTGCCGATGGCCCATCTTTTGGTGTAGCACCCTCTGGAACATGAACATGGATATCACGTTTATCAAAAAGTGGAGGTTCAATACCAAAATCAACAGCACGAAAACGTACATAAGATGCTGCCGCGGAAATTGACTCTTTCATGATATCACGCAAATTTCCAGTTACAGTCATCTTACCTTTACCTGACATCATAACACCTTCAATGGTCAAGAGCTCTCCACCAACCTCTGTCCACGCAAGGCCTGTCACAACACCAATTTGATTTTCTCCTTCAATCTGGTTGTAGTGATAACGTTTAACCCCTAGGAAATCATCAATATTATCTTCTGTAATCTTTATAGATTTTTGCTGCGTTTTAAGAATTCTTGTCACTGATTTACGTGCGACTTTCATTAATTCACGCTCAAGGTTACGAACTCCCGCTTCACGTGTGTAAAATTGAATAATAGACTTTATAGCATCTTCAGAAACACTAAATTCTTTTTTAGTCAAACAATGATCTTTCAATGCTTTTGGTAAAAGATGCTGCTTAACGATCTCTATTTTCTCACACTCTGTATAGCCAGCAATACGAATAATTTCCATTCTATCCAATAACGGCCCTGGAATATTAAGCGTATTTGCAGTTGTAATAAACATGACATCAGAAAGATCATATTCTACTTCCAAATAGTGATCAATAAATGTACCATTTTGTTCAGGATCAAGCACTTCTAATAAAGCTGATGAAGGATCTCCACGAAAATCCTGACCCATTTTATCAATTTCATCAAGTAAAAAAAGCGGATTCGATTTTTTAGCTTTTTTCATAGACTGAATAATTTTTCCGGGCATAGAGCCAATATACGTCCGACGATGCCCGCGAATTTCTGCTTCATCCCGCACCCCTCCTAAGGAAATACGAACATATTCACGCCCCGTCGCTTTTGCAATAGAGCGTGCTAGTGACGTTTTCCCGACACCAGGAGGTCCCAATAAACAAATGATAGGACCTTTTATCTTCGAGGCACGACTTTGTACTGCTAAATACTCGATAATGCGTTCCTTGACCTTTTCAAGACCAAAATGCTCATTATTCATGACTTTTTCAGCAAAGTCTAAATTGTTTTTAATCTTTGATTTTTTGCCCCAAGGCATGGCTAATAGCCAATCAAGATAGTTACGTACAACTGTCGCCTCCGCAGACATAGGGGACATATTCCGTAATTTTCTCAATTCTGCTCCAGCTTTTTCGTGCGCTTCCTTCGAAAGTTTTGTCTTCTTGATGCGTTCTTCTAATTCAGAAAGCTCATCACGGCTATCATCACCCGCTCCCAACTCTTTCTGAATAGCCTTCATCTGCTCATTGAGATAATATTCTCGTTGGTTTTTTTCCATTTGCCGTTTAACATGCGAGCGAATACGCTTTTCAACCTGCAAAACAGAAATTTCCCCTTCCATGAAAGAAAGAACACGTTCAAGGCGATCTCGTATAGGTAATAGCTCCAATATTTCCTGCTTTTCTGAAAGTTTAATCATTAAATGAGAAGCTATAGTATCAGCAAGCTTAGAAGGATTATCAATCTGTCCAATAGCATTGATAACTTCAGGAGAAATCTTTTTATTAAGTTTTACATAATTCTCAAAATAAGAAATTACCGACCTTGAAAGAGCTTCAATCTCAACATCATTCTCTCTCGACTCTTCTGTAGCAAAAGCATAAGCCTGATGATAATCTTCATGTGCAGCAAATTGGCTAATTTTTGCACGTGCGGTGCCTTCAACCAAGACCTTTACAGTTCCATCAGGAAGCTTTAAAAGTTGAAGAATATTTGCAAACGTACCAATATCATAAATATCTTCTGATTTTGGATCATCATCAGAAGCATTTTTTTGTGTGACTAAAAGTATCTGTTTATCAACCGCCATTGTTTCTTCAAGAGCACGAATCGATTTTTCTCGGCCCACAAAAAGCGGAACAATCATATGTGGGAAAACAACAATATCACGAAGAGGTAAAACAGCATAAAACCCCTCTTTTACTTCATCTGTCTTTTCATCAATATATTGCATAACTCTCCTTTCTGGAGCCTATAATCTATCCACTACACAAACCCACCCTTAGAAACCTCAACTTTCTACAATACATGAAGTGGTAACTGCGAATATATAAATCAAGCATTATGACTATAATATTCAGAAACATCCATTCTCAAATGGTATTTATTACCACTTATCGCACGACGTCATGCCGATACATTTTCTTTATCTTCTACACGCTCGGAATAAATGTAAAGAGGACGTGCTTTTCCATCAACCACATCACTCGAAATGACCACTTTTTGAACTCCTTCAAGAGACGGCAGTTCAAACATTGTTTCAAGAAGTATTTTTTCCATAATAGAACGTAAACCACGTGCACCAGTTTTACGCTCAATCGCCTTCTTAGCAATAACCCGTAAAGCATCTTCATGAAATGCTAACTCAACATTCTCCATCTCAAAAAGACGCTGATATTGCTTCACCAACGCATTTTTAGGTTGTGATAAAATTTGAACAAGGGCATGAACATCTAAATCCTCTAGGGTGGCTACAATAGGAAGACGACCAATAAACTCTGGTATCAAACCAAATTTTATAAGATCTTCAGGCTCTAAATCACGAAAGATTTCACCAACACAACGTTCATCAGGTGCCTTAACGGTAGCAGAAAAACCAATAGAAGTTTTCTCACCACGCCCTGAAATAATCCGTTCTAAACCAGCAAAAGCACCCCCACAAATGAATAAAATATTTGTTGTATCAACCTGCAAAAACTCTTGTTGCGGATGCTTACGCCCACCTTGAGGAGGAACAGAAGCAATCGTTCCTTCCATAATTTTTAACAATGCTTGCTGAACACCCTCCCCCGAAACATCTCTTGTAATAGAAGGATTTTCAGCTTTACGAGAAATCTTATCAACCTCATCAATATAAACAATACCACGCTGCGCACGTTCAACATTATAATCAGCAGCTTGAAGAAGCTTTAAAATAATATTTTCAACATCTTCACCGACATAGCCTGCTTCAGTCAAAGTGGTTGCATCTGCCATCGTAAAAGGCACATCGATAATACGCGCCAGTGTTTGTGCTAGGTAAGTTTTACCACATCCCGTTGGACCAACAAGAAGAATATTTGATTTTGCCAACTCAATATCATTGCTCTTAGACTGATGCGCAAGCCGCTTATAATGATTATGGACAGCAACAGAAAGAACACGCTTTGCATGTTGCTGACCAATGACGTAATCATCAAGAACTGTTATAATTTCCTGTGGAGTAGGAACACCATCACGCGCCTTAACCCCAGAAGATTTATTTTCTTCACGAATAATATCCATACAAAGCTCTACGCATTCATCACAAATGAATACAGTAGGCCCTGCAATGAGCTTACGCACCTCATGCTGACTTTTGCCACAGAACGAGCAATAGAGAGTATTTTTTGATTCGCCCCCACTATTGCCAATTTTGCTCATTTTTCTTTCCTTTCACCACGGTATATGAATACTTCGTCTTTTCAAAGGAAGTTTTTCATAACGAAACTTAAAAGACATACAAAAACTGTGTTTCATAATATCTTTAGATGTTTTTCCCTTATTTTTGTAATATTCTTACAAAGCTCTCTTTATAAAAATAGCTCTTTTTTCTATAAAAACTCTTAATCTTTTTCTTCTTTCTCAGTTTCTGCACGATATTGTATAACATCATCAACTAAACCAAATTGCTTGGCCTCTTCCGCTGTCATAAAATGATCACGATCAAGAGTTCTCTCAATAATCTCATAATCCTGACCTGTGTGTTGAACATAAATTTCATTTAAACGCCGTTTCATCTTTATAATATCTTGTGCATGCCGTTCAATATCCGAAGCCTGACCTTGGAAACCACCAGATGGCTGATGCACCATAATACGTGCATTTGGTAATGTAAAACGGTGACCTTTCGCTCCAGCCGTTAAAAGTAATGACCCCATAGATGCAGCCTGCCCCATACAAAGTGTAGAAACAGGAGGGCGAATAAACTGCATAGTATCATAAATTGCCATACCAGACGTCACAACACCACCAGGTGAATTGATATAAAGACTAATTTCTTTCTTAGGGTTTTCAGCTTCCAAGAAAAGCAATTGTGCACAAACAAGCATCGCCATATTATCTTCAACAGGACCATTAATAAAAATAATCCGCTCTTTTAAAAGACGAGAAAAAATATCATAAGCCCGCTCACCACGATTAGTTTGTTCAATAACCATAGGTACAAGGCTTAATACTGTTTTCATTGGATCACTCATGTTTTTACTTTCCATTCATATAACAATCGCTCTTTACGCATTCAATGCTTTTCTCCATAGGCTAATATCTTACACAAGTCACCATCAATACTCTTCAAGAAAGATTAAATTTCCAGTGGTTAAAATAGTCATAATAACTCTATCTAAACAAATCGTGCCCATCAGGAATGCGAGACACTGCCCAATGATAAAAGCTTCCCTCCTGCGGTCTTTGAGTAGTCTTTGTCTTTCTGTGAATATGAAATCCTATTAAACGTGGATCTGTAAGCGGTTTAACGCCAAAAGCAGGATCAAAGATACGTTCAGTTTTTCGCCCCGTCCAATAATAAAAAGTTTCCTTTTCCTTTGCTTCATGAAAAAAACCATATTGTTTGGCTAATCGGGAAATACCATCATTACCAAATATTGTCACTCCAAGATTTCCCGGTAAAATCGGCATTTTTTTTCTCTTTAACCAGAATGGTTTCCAAACACGACGTTTAAATCCAAGCCAATTGGGAATAATTTCTGTGCCTGCCCAATAATCTTCAAACACTTTTATAATAGGGTTATCGGATGGAAAATAAAGTGCAGAAACACCTACTCTTACAGCATTTTCTTTTGCAAGCCAAACTTCATCCGCATTTGGGTGAAATTGTCTAACGAGATAAACATCTGTATCTAACCAAACGCCTTGCTGGTATTTCATCAGCATAACACGAAAAAAATCCGAAAATTGAATAATTGTGCAGCCCTGTTTACTATCAGAAAAATTGGGGTCAAGACGATAAATTGCCGAATGCGGGACAATTGATTCGGCTTCGTGCAATTCAACACCAACAGGTAAATTTTCTATTTTATCATAACTGAAAAGCTTAACGCGTTGCCCAGTTTTAACCATTGAAGACAAACACAATCTATCAACCAGTCTTAATTTTCCCCTATACCAAAAAGTGCAAATATCCATAATCAATATATCAAAAATATTCTAAACTTACACGAAAGAGCTGCTCAACATCACGAACATACTCAGAAAGAGCAAAAATGACTATCCGATCACCAGACAAAATACGTGTATCTGCCGAAAGCTGTATGATTGTTTTATTACGATAAATTGCACCAATTCTCAAACCATCTGATAAATTGAGCTCTGACAATGACTTCCCAACCAATGAAGATGTTTGCATAACTTCAGCCTCAATAATTTCTGCCTGCCCATTAAAAACCGAATGAACAGCACGAATACGTCCACGGCGCATTTGCTGCAAAATTCTCGATATAGTAACACTATGTGGATTAAGATAGGCATCCACGCCAACGGCACGACTAAACTCTTGGTAAGCAACATTATTAATCAAAACCATATTAGCTTTACATCCCAATCTTTTAGCGATAATAGCACTTAAGAGGTTAACTTGGTCCTGATTGGTCAATGTAATCATTAAATCGGACTGATCAATTCCAGCTTCTTGAAGTATCACTGGATCTAAGACGTTACCATATAAAACCGTCGTTTTTTCGAGTTGATCAGCAATTGTTAAGGCTCTCTCTCTATGCGATTCTATAATCTTCAATCTTAGTTTATGGAGGCGTTTTTCAATAGCCTGAGCAACATAAAGACCAATGTGACCACCTCCTGCAATAATCAGGCGATGCGCATCTTGTTCTTTATGACCAAAAAGTCCAACAGCCCGACGCATCTGATCACGAGCAACAACAAGATAGGTCACATCGCCAACGCGTAATTGTGTTTCTGAGTGTGCAACTAATAATTCTGAACCACGCTTAATAGCGGTAACTGTCGTGCGAAGATCTGGAAAAAGCTCTGTTAATTGACGCAAAGGTGTATTAATAACTGGACAATCTTCCATACACTCCAAAGCTAATGCAACAACCTCATCATTACAAAAATAAAGAACATCTATTGCACCAGGTAATGCAATACGACGTAAAACCATTTCCCCAACTTCAACTTCGGGTGAAATAACCACATCAATGGGAATATTCTCTCTAGAAAAAAGGGTTTTATAGCGTGGTTCTAAATAAGATTGTGAACGAATACGTGCTATTTTTGTTGGAACATTAAATAATGAGTGTGCTACTTGGCAAGCAACCATATTGACTTCATCAAATAAAGTGACTGCAATCAACATATCAGCTTTGTCTGCATCGGCAGCCAAAAGAACTTCAGGACGTGAACCGTGACCAACAAAACCTCTTACATCCAACGTGTCGCGAATTTTTTCAATTAATCTCGTCTCAATATCAATAACAGTAACATCGTGATTTTCAGCAGCAAGACGCTCTGCTATCCCATAACCAACTTGTCCTGCTCCGCAAATAATAACACGCATAATCTTAAGAAACTCCAAGTGCTTTAAGCTTACGGTGCAAAGCTGAACGCTCCATACCTATAAATTCAGCTGTACGTGATATATTTCCACCCAAACGCCCAATCTGCGCCACTAAATACCTTTTTTCAAATAATTCTCGTGCTTCACGCAATGGTAAATCCATAATACCCTCATCTGTATCCATTTGAATGCGGGGCAAAGAATCACTCACTTCACTAGGAAGAAACTCTGCTGTTATTGGCCCATCACCATCACGTACAAGAATGAGAAGACGCTCAATATTGTTGCGCAATTGCCGGACATTCCCTGGCCAAGCGTGCGTTTGCAAAATAGCTATCACATCATCACTGATTTCACGCGGCTTAATACCAACCTGCTGCGATATTGTTTTAACAAAATGACGTACAAGTTCCGGAATGTCTTCACGACGCGCGGACAGTGGTGGAACAGTAATAGGAACAACTGAAAGACGGTGAAAAAGATCCTCTCTAAAGCGTCCGTCAGAAATGAGATTTTCAAGATTTTGTGCCGTCGAGGAAATGATACGAACATCCACCTTGACACGTTTTGTGCCGCCAACTCTCTCAAATGTCTGCCCTGTCAACACCCGAAGAATTTTACCTTGAGTCTCACGTGGCATATCTGCAATTTCGTCAAGATATAATATTCCACCATGGGCTTCCTCTAATGCACCAATCTTGCGCTCTCCTCCCTCCATTTCGCTGCCAAATAATTCTATTTCCATTCTTTCTGGAGTCATCGTTGCAGCATTTATTGTAACAAATGGTCCATTCGAACGTGTTGAACGCGCATGAATAGCACGTGCAACCATCTCTTTTCCCGCTCCTGACGGACCTGTAATCATGATGCGACTATTGGTTGGTGCTACTTTTTCTATGATTTGCTGCAAATGTTTTATAGCAGTCGATTTTCCGAGAAGTTCTAATGTCTCATTTGAGCGCTTTCGTAATTCTAAAAGCTCACGTTTTAAATTCGAGTTTTCAAGAGTTCGTTCTGCAACCAATACAAGCCGATCAGCTTTAAAAGGTTTTTCAATGAAATCATACGCCCCTCGTTTTATAGCAGAAACAGCCGTCTCAATATTACCATGACCAGAGATCATAACTACTGGAAGAGCAGGATATCGCATTTTAATTTCATCAAGCAATGCTAAACCATCAAGACGACTTCCTTGTAACCAAATATCTAAAAAAATAAGCTTTGGAATACGTTCACTAATTTGCGCTAAAGCTTCATCAGAGTTACAGGCAACGCGCGTTTCATAACCTTCATCATCTAAAATACCAGCAACAAGCTCACGAATATCTGCTTCATCATCAACAATTAAGATATCTGATACCATTCTATTCCCCTATCTTACAACCTGTAGCCTCTATAACATTATCCTGCTTAATCCCATCTTCCGGAAATATCAAACGGATCATCGCACCACGACCTTCATAAAAACTCTTCGGTGCATCATGCAATTCCATAGAACCACCATGATCTTCAATAACTTTGCGTACTATAGCTAACCCGAGCCCTGTTCCCTTTTCCCGCGTTGTTATATAAGGTTCCAATAATTTTTGTCTTTGCTCTTTAGGGAGTCCTTTACCGTTATCAATAACATCCACAACCACACATCCTCTTTGTAGATAAGAACGTACAAGAATATGACCGTGAATACTTTCCTCACGCATGACCGAATCTATAGATTCGCTAGCGTTTTTGATAACGTTGCAAAAAGCTTGCACAATGAGGCGATTATCAAATGCACCTACAAGTGGGACACTTCCTAAGTCTTGCTCAAAATGAATATCATGTCGTGTCACTTCTATCAAGAAACATGCTTCACGCAGTAATCCGCGTATATCTAAAATATTCATTTGCGGTTTGGGCATACGCGCAAAAGAAGAAAATTCATCAACCATGCGCCCAATATCTCCAACTTGTCGAATAATCGTATCAACACATCGCTCAAAAACCTCTCGATCTTGGGTAATAACTTTATTGTAACGTTTACGAATACGTTCAGCCGATAACTGAATAGGTGTAAGCGGATTTTTGATCTCGTGTGCAATACGGCGAGCAATATCTGCCCACGCTGAAGTACGTTGTGCTGCAACAAGGTCTGTAATATCATCAATTGTTAGAACCCAAGACTGTCCCTGTCCATCATCTTCTTCCATCGTAATTTGCACATTCCAAACACGCTCTTGTCCTGCAACACTTAAAGTTACCTGCTCACGATGATTCTTACGATCTAGCGAACGCGCAGACTGAAAAACCTTCCAAATTTCAGCACTTAATGATAAAAGACTGCGACCAATAACTTGTTCAGAGCGAATATCAAACATTGTCTCAATAGAACGATTGATAATGGTAATATCACCATTATCATCAATACCAGCCACACCCGCTGTTACACCAGACAAAACAGCTTCAGAAAAACGCCGTCTCTCATCAATTTGATCGCGAACTGCAATCAACTCATTGCGCCGACTTTTCAGTTCACTCACCATATAATTAAAAGTTTTCGATAACTGCCCAATATCCCCATCTTTTGCGCGTACTGGCACAAAAATTTCCATATTTCCAGAAGCAACATCATCAGCAGCACTAATAAGAAGACGAATAGGGCGTACCAAACGATCAGCAACAGCGATACCAGTCCAAATAGCTGATAAGAATAAACTAAAGAAAAGACACAAATAAAGCATACCAAATGCGATTTGCGTCAGTAAACGATTTTCATTTAAATCACGATAACGATCTGTATTGACTTCTGTTAAACGCAAAGCAGACAAAACTTCTTTATCAACGTCGCGTACCAAATATAAAAATGTGTTTGGAATATTACTAAATTTTAAAATAATACCAAAATAATCATGAACGCCCGGTTGAAAAGAAAAAGGCCTTGCGCTGGTTGCACGCTCAATAAGATGAGAGGGAGGAATCGGTAATTTATCTTCATCGCCAAGATCACTCGATATAAAAACAGTTCCGCTAGAACTTAGCAAAAATGCACCACGCAGATTGCGCCCTTTAGCGTGACGCGTTAATTGTATCCTATATTCAGCAGCGCTACGCTCTAAAAGCCTTTTGTTATCAAGTGCAAATGCCATAGCATAGGATAAATTTTTTAAATTTTGCAACATTTCATCTGCATAGGCATTGGCTAAATTGATAGAAGAACCTACAATTTGCCGTGTTGTTGTATCAAACCACCGATCAAGTCCTAAATTCAATGCAGGCCCTGATACAAGAGCAACTGCAACAGCCGGCATTGTTGCAACAAGTGCAAACAACGAAATAAGACGCACATGAAGGCGAGAACCTGCACGCCTTGAGCGCCACGCACGAATAATAGGAATCATCTCATAAAAAACAATGATTATAAGCCCTAACACCCAAACACTATTAATTCCTATAAGTATAAGGGTTACAGCTCTACTTGGAACAACAGGAGTTAATCCAATAAGAATGATAAATGAAACAGATGCTGTTAGCAAAGCCAACACAATAATTGTGATCCCTAAAAAGATATACATCTTACTTAAGCGATACAATTCATCATTAGAGGTATTTTGATCTATATCTTGGAGCTTCGTCACTGATGTTGTATTCATGATTAGCTTACATTATCCTATCCCATTGCCCCATATAACCTCTTGTGACAAAAGTTGACAATACCAATACCGCATTTAAAATAGAGCAAATCTAGTAAATAAAGAAAGAACTTCTACATTTTGCAAAATATCTTTAAAAGTGTGTTCGGTGATAGTTTACAGAGGAGATGAAATGCGGTTAACTAAACAAACGAATTATGCACTCCGGATGCTCATGTACTGTGCAGATAATCAGGGATCTTTAAGTCGTATTCCAGAAATTGCTAAAGCATATGCCGTTTCTGAGCTTTTTTTATTTAAAATTCTTCAACCACTTGTTGAAGCAGGTTTTATACAAACAGTACGCGGACGCAATGGTGGTGTTAAATTGGCTAAACCTGCAACAGAAATTTCGGTGGCTGATGTTGTAAAAGTAACAGAAGATAACTTTTCCATGGCAGAATGCTTTGATACCGCAGAACCTAATTGCCCATTGATAGATTTTTGTGGTTTAAATATTGCGCTTCAAAAAGCATTAAATGCTTTTTTTGATGTATTATCAATGATATCTCTTGCTGATCTACACCAACAAAAATTTCAAAATCAATTCAAAATTAATGACCATAAAACAATAAAAATAATATAAAGGGGGTTCAGCATTTCTATTGCAGCAATCATATTAGCCGCTGGACGCGGTGAAAGAGCAGGATTTTCCCAAAAAAATCCAAAACAATACCGGCTTCTAGGGCAAGAGCCGGTTATTTGTCATGCCGTGCGTTGTTTTGTACAGCATCCAGCCATCACAACAATTATTCTCGTTATACATCCAGAAGACCATCAAATCTGTGAGCAGTCTATTGCCGATTTTAAAGAACACCTCACCATCGTTGAAGGAGGTGATACACGTCAAGTATCTACCTTACGTGGGCTTCATGCACTTAAAAAGTTCAACCCCCAATATGTCCATATTCATGATGGCGCTCGCCCTTTTATCACAAACCAACTTCTCGACAAAATACACAGCACCATCAATCATCAAGAAGGTATTCTCCCAGTCCTCCCTATCCCTGATACCCTCAAACGTGTAAATAGCGAACACTACGTTTTAGAAACAATTCCACGCACCCATCTTTATAGTGCACAAACTCCTCAGTGTTTTCCCTTTGAATCCATCTTAGCTGCTCATGAAAACGCAAAGCAAGCTTGCAAAAAAGAATTCACTGATGATTCTGCAATCGCCGAATGGTTTGGAATTCCTATGCGTACCATCCTTGGAGATCCTAACAATATGAAAATTACATGGCACCAAGATTTTGACACTGCAAACTTATATCTCCAGAAAAAAATGCAAATTTTTCCTGATATCCGCACTGGCAATGGTTATGATGTTCATTCTTTCGAGGAAGGGACTTCTCTTACATTATGTGGTATAGAAATTCCTTTCCATAAAAAATTAAATGGACACTCCGATGCTGATGTCGCTCTTCATGCACTAACAGATGCTCTTCTTGCTACTCAAGGAGCAGGAGATATAGGCACGCATTTCTCTCCCGTTGAACCTCAATGGAAAAATGCATCTTCAGAAATTTTTCTACGTCATGCTCTTGATATCGTTAAACAAGCAGGTGGTCGTATTGCCAATGTTGATATCACCCTGATCGCCGAAGAACCTAAAATCGGTCCCTATCGTCATAAAATGATAGAAAATCTTATGAAGATACTAACTATTTCATCTGATAGAATCTCTATCAAAGCAACAACAAATGAAAAGCTCGGATTTATTGGTCGTGGTGAAGGCATTGCGGCTTTCGCAACAGCTAGCGTCCTCTATCCAGGAGAAATTCCAAAATGACATATTTTTGTCAAAAACAAGCACGTGAAGTCCTTACAGCTTGTCGCCAAAAAGGTTTGCTTTTAACAACAGTTGAATCTTGTACAGGAGGACTTATTGCTGCAAATCTCACGGATATTGCAGGATCGTCAGATGTATTTGATTGTGGATTTGTTGTTTACTCAAATGAATCTAAAACGCGTCTTGTTGGTGTATGTGCTGAACTTATAAAAAACTATGGTGCTGTTTCAAAAGAAGTGGCTCTTGCAATGGCTGAGGGTGGATTAAAATATTCACAAGCTGGAATTGCAGTTTCTGTAACAGGAATTGCTGGACCGGGAGGAGCATGCATCGATAAACCCGTAGGGCTTGTGCATTTCGCAGTTGCTCACCAAAATCATAAAACCTTGCACACAGAAAGGCACTTTGGAAATCTTGATCGTAATGCTATCCGTTATGCAACTGTTGAAAATGCTTTGAATATGATCTTGAAAGCTCTTCAATGATATTCTCCACATCAGATTTCTAGATTTTATGTTACTACAATTACAGCTCATGATATCTGATACGTATCAGACAAAATCAACTGAATAAATTATGTTACTGGAGATCCATAGATTTGATGCGCGCGCATTTCAAAAGCATCAGTAAATTTACGAACAGCAATATCAAACATTGATCCCATGACTAGTCCAAGCATTTTGCTTTTAAATTCATAATCAATAAAAAACTCTACACGACATGCATTACTATTCTCAATATCATGAAAAGCCCAACGATTTTCAAGATATTTAAATGGACCATCAATATATTTAACCTCTATGAGATTTTTCTTTGGCTGAAGAAACACTTGGGTCGTGAAAATTTCTCGGATAACTTTATAACCAACTATCATATCAGCAAGAATTAATGTTTTTTCCTCATATTCCTTACGAGAACGTACGATTAACCCTTCACACATTGGTAAAAATTCTGGATAATGTTCAACATCTGCAACAAGATCAAACATTTCACTGGCACTATGAGAAATCTGCCGATGTGTTGTAAAAGTTGGCATAACTATCTCTGTAAGGCAAACTTTTCATCACGCGCTTTTTGCAAAATTGCGAAATCATCGCCTGCATGATGAGATGAACGCGTCAGAGGATTGGAAGCCATATGCAAAAAACCTTTCACTTTACCAATTTTAGCAAAAGACTCAAATTCTTCAGGAGGTACAAAACGAATAACCGGATGATGCTTTCGTGTAGGCTGCAAATATTGCCCAATTGTCATAAAGTCAACATCAGCAGTACGCAAATCATCCATCAATTGAAGAATTTCATTTCGTTCTTCCCCAAGACCAACCATAATTCCTGATTTTGTGAAGATTGTTGGATCAAGTTCTTTAACGCGTTGTAATAACCGAATCGAATGAAAATAACGTGCTCCTGGACGAACCTTTAAATATTTAGAAGGAACTGTTTCTAAATTATGATTAAAAACATCAGGCTTAGCAGCAACAACAATTTCTAAAGCTCCATCCTTATGGCGAAAATCAGGGGTGAGAACTTCAATTGTTGTCTTTTGAGCTTTTCGACGAATAGCATAAATAACTTTTGCAAAATGTTCAGCACCACCATCAGGAAGATCATCACGATCAACTGATGTAATAACAACATGTTTGAGGCCCATCTGTGCCACAGCATCTGCTACACGCTCTGGCTCATTATCATCAACAGCAAGCGGAATACCTGTTGCAACGTTGCAAAATGCACAAGCCCGCGTACATATTTCACCTAAAATCATGAAACTGGCATGCCGCTGGCTCCAACATTCTCCAACATTTGGGCAACCTGCTTCTTCACATACAGTCACTAATTTATGTGCACGCACAATACCATGCGTTTCTTTATATATCTGTGATGTTGGCGCTTTTACACGAATCCAATCCGGTTTTTTTTGAATGCTTGTATCCGGACGGTGTGCTTTTTCAGGATGACGCAAGCGTCTATTCGTAACTCTATCAACAACCGTAACCATTTAAGTCTTTGCCCTATCAATATGGAATGACAATGAAAAATTAAAGACAAAATTTTTCATACAATCCAGCCATCAAGCATTTAAAACTTGACCATAAGCATCCAATACACTTTCTTTCATCATTTCCGATAATGTCGGATGTGGAAAGACAGTATGCATCAATTCTTCTTCGGTTGTTTCAAGATTCATGGCAATGACAAAACCTTGAATCAATTCTGTTACCTCTGCTCCTACCATATGTGCACCAAGAAGTTGCCCTGTTTTTTTATCAAAAATAGTTTTCACTAATCCTTGGTCTTCACCCAAAGCAATAGCTTTACCATTCGCTGAAAAGGAATAGCGCCCAACACGTATATCATAGCCTGCTTCTTTTGCAGCCACTTCCGAATAGCCTACAGAGGCAACTTGCGGTGTACAATATGTACACCCTGGAATTTTTCTCTTATCAAGCGGATGAACATTCTCCAAACCTGCAAGATGTTCAATGCATATCACGCCCTCTTCTTCTGCTTTATGTGCCAACATAGGAGGACCAGCTACATCACCAATAGCATAAATACCCTCTACCCCCGTCCAACTCCATTCATCAGTAACAATGCACCCACGATCAGTTTTTATACCCAATGCTTCTAATCCAAGATTTTCAACATTACCCTGAACCCCAACAGCAGAGATCAGCCGATCAGCTGTAATTGTTTCTGTTTTACCATTCACATCAATATGTGCAGTAACAGAATCAGAAGCTTTTTCAACTTTGGTTATTTTTGCTTGTGTAAGAATGCAAATGCCTTTTTTCTCTAACTGTTTACGAGCAAAGGTTGAAATTTCAATATCTTCAGCGGGCATGATGTGAGGCATCATTTCAACAACAGTAACCTTTGCTCCCATATCATGATAAAAAGAAGCAAATTCAATGCCAATTGCCCCAGATCCCATGACTAAAAGTGACTTCGGCATTGTTTGTGGAATCATCGCTTCAAAATAAGTCCAAATACGCTTTCCATCTGGCTCAATACCAGGAAGGATACGAGGCCGCGCACCAGTTGCAATAATGACATGCTTTGCTTGATAAGTCCCTTCTCCTAATGTGCCTTTAGGTACTGGATTTTGCGGTTGCGTAATCGGTTTGGAGGATGACGAAACTATAATTTCCGCAGGGTGACTTTCTTTAGCTCCCTTTGTAAGCTTCGCTTCACCCCAAATAATATCGATTTTGTTTTTTTTCATTAAGAAACCAACACCAGCATTTAAACGCGCTGAAACCCCGCGTGAACGGGCCACAACATCTTTGATATTAGCTTCAATTGAACCATTAAGCTTTAAACCGTAGTCTTTCGCATGTTCAGCAAAATGCTTCATTTCGGCTGAACGTAAGAGCGCCTTTGTTGGAATACACCCCCAATTTAAGCAAATCCCACCTAGATGTTCACGTTCAACAATCGCCGTCTTGAAGCCACATTGCGCTGCACGAATTGCTGTTACATATCCACCAGGACCCGATCCAATCACAATTACATCATAAAGATTCACCACAGTAATCCCTCCATGGATATACACAAAATGCCCTCTTTAAACTGAAAACAAAAAAACAATATAACAAAATTTCCTTGTTTCTTTCATTTTAAAGCTTCACATAAATACTTTGACCAACTTAAAAAGGCGCAATAATATTGCCATTTAAAATCTCTAAATCCGCTTTTATTATATTAATACACCGTACTCACACACCATTTAAGAAAGAGCTTTTAAACAACTCAAATGAGCATTGCTAATGGATTTTCAATCATCTTCTTAAAAGTCTGCCCAAGCTCTGCTGCCAATGCACCATCAACAACACGATGATCAGCAGAAATTGTAACCGACATGACTGTAGCAATAACCAATGCACCATTTTTAACAACAGCACGTTGTTCGCCTGCACCAATCGCAAAAATCGTCGCGTGTGGTGGATTAAGAATAGCAGAAAAACTCTTTACACCATACATTCCCATATTTGAGACAGTTGTCGTTCCTCCCTGATATTCTTCCATTTTTAACTTGCGTTCACGTGCACGCTTTGCAAAATCCTTCATCTCATGAGAAATAATCGATAAAGATTTCTCCTCGGCATGGCGAACAATTGGAGTAATTAACCCATTTGCAACAGAAACAGCTACCCCAACATCACAATGTTTGTGATGAAGTATCCCATCTTCAAGCCAAGATACATTAGCATCGGGAACTGCCTTCAAAGCAAGTGCCACAGCTTTAATAATCATATCGTTCACGGAAAGTTTATAAACAGGCTTAGACCCTTCTTGCATCTTAACCATTGGCGCAGCAGCATTCAATTGTGTACGAAGCTCTAATAATGCATCAAGTTCACAATCAAGCGTCACATAAAAATGCGGAATTCTTTGCTTTGATTCCACCAAACGTTTGGCGATTGTTTTGCGCATATTATTATGGGGTGTGAATGTATATTCTTCTTCTTTGAAAAGCCCCAATATCTGTTTGTCAGAAGCACCTGTAGCTATCAGCTGTTCACTTTGTGATGAACAAGAAGCGGTTAAACTACCACTACTCACAGCTTTTTCTACATCACGCTTGATAATGCGCCCATGAGGACCACTCCCAGAAAAAAGTGATAAATCAAGACCAACTTGAGCTGCTAATCGCCGTGCCAAAGGAGAAGCAAAAAGACGTATATCCTTTTTTTTATCTTGCTGTATTCCTTGTTGCACTGATAACACATCAGACATCTGTGTTGTCTTTGAATTTATCTGTTTGACATTCTCTGGTTCTTTGATTGCAAAAGAGGAAGAAGTTTTTTCTGCAACCTTTGCAGCCTCTGCTAAATCTTCACCTTCTTCCGCTAAAACAACAATTAAGCTATTAACTTTAACGCCTTGCGTTCCAGCAGGCACAACGATCTTAGCAACCGTTCCCTCATCAACGGCCTCTACTTCCATTGTTGCCTTATCTGTTTCAATTTCGGCAATAACATCACCAGAGGAAACTTTATCCCCTACCTTAACATTCCATTTTGATAAATTCCCTTCTTCCATTGTTGGAGAAAGCGCAGGCATTGTAATTTTAATGGGCATAGTGCTTTCCTCCGTTATGCTCTATAAGTCACAGCCTTAACGGCTTCAACAATTTCAGCAATGTTGGGCAAAGCCAACTTTTCAAGATTGGCAGCATAAGGCATTGGAACGTCTTTTCCAGAAATTGTAGCAACTGGCGCATCAAGATAATCAAAAGCCTGCTGCATAACACGTGTCGCTATTTCAGTCCCAACAGATGACTGAGGATACCCCTCTTCAATTGTTACCAAACGGCCTGTTTTCTTGACTGAAGAAACAATTGTTGGAAGATCCATCGGACGAATGGTCCGTAAATCAATCAATTCAACGTCAATACCAAGCTTTTCAATTTCTGGCAATGCTTGAACGGCATAATGCATTCCAATCCCACATGCAACAATCGTGGCATCTTGTCCAAGTTTATGGATACGTGCCTTACCAATAGGTAAAACAAAATCATCCATCTGAGGAACGTCAAATTGATGACCGTATAAAATCTCATTCTCAAGGAAAATAACAGGATTGTCATCACGAATAGCAGCTTTCAGCAAACCTTTTGCATCTGCCGCACTATAAGGCATGACAACTTTCAGACCTGGCACATGACTGTACCATGCTGCATAGCACTGAGAATGCTGCGCACCAACACGCGCAGCTGCACCATTTGGACCACGAAAAACCATAGGAGCAGTCATTTGTCCACCAGACATATAACGGGTTTTCGCCGCAGAGTTGATAATTTGATCAATTGCCTGCATAGCAAAATTAAATGTCATAAACTCGACAATAGGACGTAATCCTCCAAAAGCAGCTCCAACAGCCAAACCTGCAAAACCATGTTCTGTAATTGGTGTATCAATAACGCGGCGTGCTCCAAATTCTTCTAATAAACCTTGGCTTACTTTATAAGCCCCTTGATATTGTGCTACTTCTTCCCCTAACAGGAAAACCATCTCATCACGCCGCATTTCTTCAGCCATAGCCTGATTAAGTGCTTCACGCACCGTCATGGGAACCATTTGTGTTCCCTCTGGGATATCAAAATCAGCACTGGTTTCAAAAGTAGGAGATGCTGGAAGCACTGAAGAAAGAGAGAGAGATTCTGCCTCTGCTTTTTGATGCAAATTTAAGGAATTAGCAGTCTGTGAAAGATTCTCAACACTTTCACCTTCTTCTAACAATACTGCAATAACAGTGTTAACCTTTACACCTTCAGAACCTTCAAGAACACAAATTTTACCAAGAGTGCCTTCATCAACGGCCTCTACTTCCATCATTGCTTTATCCGTTTCAATTTCAGCAATAACATCACCAGAGCTTACTTTATCGCCCTCTTTCTTGAGCCATTTAGATAACTTACCTTCTTCCATCGTTGGTGAAAGCGCAGGCATCAAAATATCAATAGACATACTCGCTTCCTTCACATCAAACTAAAACATCAGTATAGAGCTCAGAAGCATCTGGCTCTTGATCACTTTGCGCAAACTCTGCTGCATCTGCAACAATCGCACGCACCTCTTTATCAATAGACTTTAAATCGTCTTCGCTCGCCCAATCTTGTTTAAGAATTCGATCCTTTACCTGATCAATTGGATCGTGCTCTTCCTTTACTTTTTGGACCTCTTCCTTGGAGCGATATTTTGCTGGATCAGACATAGAGTGACCACGATAGCGATAAGTCTGCATATCAAGAATAATAGGGCCTTTTCCCGAACGTGCCCAAGAAACTGCTTCATCAGCAGCGCCTTTTACTGCGCGAACATCCATACCATCAACAACAATGCCTGGAATTTCAAAAGAAAGACCACGACGAGAAAAATCTGTCTCTGCCGAAGCACGCGCAACTGATGTTCCCATAGCATATTGATTATTTTCAATAATATAAATAACGGGAAGTTTCCAGAGCGAAGCCATATTAAAACTTTCGTAAACCTGCCCCTGATTAGCAGCACCATCACCAAAATACACCAATGTCACATTATCCTTACCAAGATACTGATTCGAAAAGGCTAAACCAGAGCCAATTGGAACCTGCGCGCCAACAATGCCATGCCCACCATAAAAATTCTTTTCTTTAGAAAACATATGCATTGATCCCCCTTTCCCCTTGGAAAAGCCACCTCGACGCCCTGTTAACTCTGCCATAACGCCACGCGGACTCATACCAACCGCTAACATATGTCCATGATCACGGTAAGAAGTGATAACCTGATCACCTTCTTTTGCTGCCTTCAATGTTCCAATAACAACAGCTTCCTGCCCAATATAGAGATGACAAAATCCACCAATAAGCCCCATACCATAAAGCTGCCCAGCCTTTTCTTCAAAGCGACGAATTAAAAGCATCTCACGATAAGCATCAATTTCTTCTTCTTTAGTAAAATGTGCTTTTGTTGCTCTCTTTATGACGTTTGATAATGTAGTATGCACCACCGATGCAGAACCTTTTTTAGACTTTTCTGCCATACTAAACTCCCTTTTATGATTATTTAGGAATAACCTTTACGCACAAAAGTTACAAGCATTATCAGTTAGCTCAAGTATTATCACAGGCAGTTGTTTAAAAATATTTTTTAAAATTAAGGAACACCACATTAACTTTTAACATCATTTACAAGGGGTTAGGATTGTTAGCTCATTTGGTTTGGAAAAATTTAAATTTTTCCGGATATACTCATCCAACATATCTCTTTCAATATGCCCACTGCGTAAAAGTGAAATACGCTTCTCAATGGATATCCGTTCAGATTCCACTCTATGAAGTTCTTCTTCTAATTCGACAATCTGTTGATTAACTTCACTACGTGAATACAACCCATACTCACCATGATAAATATGATAACTGAAATAGCTTAAAACTCCCACTGTCATAAGCGGGAGTACAAAGCGCATTTTGATTGATCTGCGTTTCTGTTTTGTCCACATAAAATAGCACAGTCTTTAGAGCATAATCCTCTTAATATGTGCCTAACTATGCATGATTTTCATTAATAGCCCCTTACCAAATCCATACGTGCAAAAAATTTGATTAAAATACCACTGCAACAATAAAGCTACGCCATACTACTCTTTGTATATTACAATATACAACCTCTACCAATTTGTAACTTGGTTTCCGTCTTCGTCAGTAAACTTCCCAGCTACAATAACTATAAAATCAATAATTATCCACATCACAGATATAGGCGACCCCAGAAATGAGAAAGTTAGAACAAGCATTAAAATACCCGTTCCAAATTTACCAACCATAAAGCGGTGTGCACCCAACCATCCAAAAAACCAACAAACAAGCGCCAATACCAATTTTGATTGTTTTAACCGTTGTTTACCCACAAGAGGGAAAACAGATTTAATGACGTCTCCCTCACATACAAAATCAATGGAATCACCTATCTTTGGTGGATTTTTTCCTAACCAATCCCCACTTAAAAAGTGATAGCGCTTACAGTCCTCACCTGCAACGAGATACGCACCTCAATCCTGACTAATAATCTCATCCTTCATCTTTAACACCTATGATTGTTGCCATGTGGTATTTATAAACAAATTGCTTCTAGCTTGATAATACGCTGATAAACTGCACCACGTGAATACAATTTGTATTCACCGCAATAAATGCAATAATTAAAATAACTTAAAATCCCCCCTCTGAATGGTTTAAAGATCTCCAACGCTATAAATGGTAATACAAAGCACGTTCGTTATAATCGATTTATGTTTTGTCCATATAGAATAGCACAGTCTTTTTAATATTTTATCATAAAAAAGTAGGAAGCCTACTCTCTTACCCTCTTACATTACCACATACAATTTCTACCAACGTGTAATTTGCTTCCCATCTTTGTCAGTAAATTTCCCAGAAGCAATAACTATAAAGTCAATAATTGCCCAAATCCCAGTAAATATCACCCCTGCAATGGTTAAAGAGAGAATAAGCATTAAAGCGCCAGTTCTCACTTTACCAACCATAAAACGGTGAACACCAAATATACCAGTAATCCAACAAATGAGTGCTAACATTGGTTTTGAAGGATCTGTATCTTGTTGCAACAATGGGAAAACAGAATTGACAGTATCCCCTTCATATACAAAATCAACTGTATCACCAACCCTTGGCGGATTTTTCCCTAACCAATCCCAAGTTGCAAACTGATACCGCTTACCATCATCACCCGAGACAAGATAAGTTGCTTTATCTTGACTAATAATTATACCTCTCATCTTTTAACACCTATAAAATTGTTGCTTATAAGCCCTTGACAAAAAAATAAATTTCATAATCTAGATGCTATCACACACTCAAATTTTGCCCTCAACTCTCAACGTTGCAAATTACCCGCATAACATGCTTGCTTTCCTAGCATTTCTTCAATACGAATAAGTTGATTATATTTTGCTAATCTATCTGAACGTGCAAGTGAACCCGTTTTAATTTGCCCACAATTTGTTGCAACAGCAAGATCTGCAATGAAAGAATCCTCTGTTTCACCTGAACGGTGTGATATAATGGCACGATAACCTGCTTTATGTGCTGTTTCTACAGCATCAAGCGTCTCACTCAACGTGCCAATCTGATTAACTTTAATAAGAATAGAATTGGCTGCTCCCATTTTGATACCATCACGCAAACGCGCCGAATTCGTGACAAATAAATCATCGCCAACAAGCTGACATTTTGAGCCAATCGAGTGAGTAAGCAACTTCCAACCTTCCCAATCATCCTCGGCCATTCCATCCTCAATTGAAATAATGGGATAAGTTTCAACAAGTTGTGCCAAATAATCTACCTGTTGCTGAGCATCACGGCATTTACCCTCACCTTTATAAAAATACGAACCATTTTTATAAAATTCTGTTGAAGCACAATCTAAACCAAGAGCAATTTGTTCCCCTGGTTTATAACCGCACGAAATTATGGATTCCATAATAAAATCAATTGCCTGCTCTGCACTTTTAAATTGAGGAGCAAAACCACCTTCATCACCAACATTGGTATTATGTCCTGCATCTTTTAAACGTTTTTTCAATGTATGAAAAACTTCCGCACCATAGCGGACTGCTTCTTTTAGTGTAGGTGCTCCCACAGGAATAATCATAAATTCTTGAAAATCAATAGGGTTATCAGCATGAACACCACCATTTATAATATTCATCATTGGTATCGGAAGGACATGTGCTTGTGTACCACCAATATAACGATATAAAGGCAACGACAATGATTTTGCTGCTGCTCTTGCTACAGCCAATGAAACACCGAGAAGCGCATTAGCACCAAGACGTGCTTTGTTTTCTGTTCCATCCAAGGCAATCATTGCTTGATCAATGGCTATCTGATCTCTTGCATCTCGCCCACCAAGTTCTTCAAGAATTTCACCATTAACTGCTGCAACTGCTTTCTCAACACCTTTTCCTTGATAACGCATACCACCATCACGAAGCTCGATAGCTTCATGCGCCCCAGTCGATGCCCCTGAGGGAACAAGAGCACGTCCAAAAACTCCATTCTCCAAATGAACATCAACTTCTACCGTTGGATTCCCTCGGCTATCAAGCACTTCACGTCCAATGATATCGACAATGATAGTCATGTGTATTTCCTTATCCCAAAAAAGTCTTGCTTTATTTTCAATACCATAATGATGAATATCCTCTTTATTTGCACTTGATTTTCTTCGACAGATAATCAAATTCCACTAAAGTCTCAAGAAGTCTTTGTAAATGATCAATTTTAATCATATTAGGTCCATCAGAAGGTGCATTATCTGGATCTTGATGCGTTTCCAAAAAAATACCTGCCACCCCAACAGAAACAGCTGCACGCGCTAAAACTTCAACAAATTCACGCTGTCCACCAGAAGAATCCCCTTGTCCCCCCGGTTCCTGAACGGAATGCGTTGCATCAAAAATAACAGGAGCCCCCAATGAACGCAAAATGGGCAATGAACGCATATCAGAAATAAGTCGGTTGTAACCAAACGAAGTACCTCGTTCACAAAGCATAACATTCGGATTACCGCTTTGCGTAACCTTTCTTAAAACATTTTTCATATCCCACGGAGCTAAAAACTGACCCTTTTTAATATTAATAATACGCCCCGTTTTGGCCGCTGCTACCAAAAGATCTGTTTGACGACATAAAAAAGCGGGTATTTGTAAAATATCTACCGTAGAAGCAACAATTGAACACTGCTCTTCTGTATGTACATCCGTCAATACCGGACAACCAAATTCCTTCTTTAGATCAGAAAAAATAGCCATCGCTTTTTCAAAACCAATACCGCGTGCCGCACTCAAGGATGTTCTATTGGCTTTATCGTAACTGGATTTATAAACAAACCCAATACCAACGTGATCCGTAATTTCCTTAATCCGACCTGCCATTTCAAAAGCATGATCTCGGCTTTCCATCTGACATGGCCCCGCAATCAATGAAAAAGGCGCTTCATTTGAAAATACAACATTTCCAACTTTTACAATAGCGTTTGGTTCAGACACTTTATCCCTCAAAAAGCAAATAACCCCATGATATATGAACTAAACCAGCCTACTTTGTTCTACAGTGGCTTCAATAAAAGAAGAAAAAAGTGGATGTGGTTCAAAAGGACGTGATTTTAGTTCTGGATGATATTGAACACCAATGAACCATGGATGATCAGCATATTCTATTGTCTCTGGCAAAATACCATCGGGAGACATACCAGAAAAAATCAAGCCACATTGTTCTAGCTTATCTTTATAATCAATATTGACCTCATAACGATGACGATGTCGTTCACAAATTCTTGTCATTCCATAAATTTTAGCAATATGGCTATTCTCTTTTAATTCAGCGGCAAAAGCACCAAGACGCATTGTACCGCCAAGATTGCCACATTGTGTACGTTTCTCAAGAACATCCCCTTTAAGCCATTCTGTCATCAAACCCACAATCGGATTTGCTGTTTGGCAAAATTCACTTGATGAGGCATTCTCAATCTGGGCAATATTACGTGCAGCTTCTATACAAGCCAATTGCATCCCAAAACAAATACCTAAAAATGGAACTTTACGCTCCCGCGCAAACTGAATTGCTCGAATCTTTCCTTCTGCACCACGGGCTCCAAAAGCTCCAGGAACTAAAATCCCATGGACTTTTTGCAAATAAGATGCAGGATCTTCTCTTTCAAAAAGCTCTGCTTCAATCCACGCAATATTAACCTTCACTTTATTCGCTAAACCACCATGTGCAATCGCTTCGGTAAGAGATTTGTAAGCATCCTTCAATCCCGTATACTTTCCAACAACAGCAATTGTCACTTCTCCTTCAGGATGATGAATCCGATGTGTTATATCTTCCCAACGACTCATCTGGGGTTTAGGGGTAAGATCCATTCCAAAAGCAGAAAGAACTTCTGAATCTAAGCCCTCTTTATGATATGCTATGGGAACATCATAAATCGTTGGCATATCCAATGCCTGAATAACTGCACTTGGCCGAACATTACAAAAAAGTGATAATTTGCTTCGCTCCGTTTCCGGAATAGGACGATCTGCACGCACTAACAAAATATCTGGAGCAATACCAATTGATTGTAATTCCTTGACGGAATGTTGTGTTGGTTTGGTTTTTAATTCACCAGCCGAAGGAATATAAGGCATTAATGTAAGATGGACATAAAGAACTTTTTGTCTCGGTAATTCATTGTGAAGCTGGCGAATTGCTTCTAGAAAAGGCATTGCTTCAATGTCACCAACCGTTCCACCTATTTCACACAAAACAAAGTCAAATTCTTCATTTCCCGTAGTAATAAATTTTTTAATTTCATCGGTAACATGAGGAATAACCTGAACTGTTGCTCCCAAATAATCACCACGTCGTTCCCGCTCAATGATATTTTGATAGATACGTCCTGTTGTAATATTGTCTTGGCTATTTGCAGAACGCCCCGTAAAGCGCTCATAATGACCAAGATCAAGATCCGTTTCTGCACCATCATCGGTCACAAACACTTCACCATGTTGATAAGGTGACATTGTTCCTGGATCAACATTCAAATAAGGATCAAGTTTGCGAAGCCGTACACGATATCCACGAGCTTGCAATAACGCAGCTAATGCCGCTGCTGCAATGCCTTTTCCAAGGGAAGAAACCACACCACCAGTAATAAAAACATAACGTGCCATGGGCTTATGGTGATAAGCAGTTTCTCATGATTTTTCCAGCAAAAAATGCAAAAAGAAACAATTTTTCTTCTATAACAATAAAAAAGGTGAAAAATCACCTTTTTAAAAATCTACACTTCGCTTTAAAAGACTATTTTGTACTGTTGTCCGGAACTGGATTTTCAAGAATCGATGGAACTGGGTTTTCAGCTTCAGGAACCGTAGATTGTTTTTGCTCCTGAGAAGAATCTGAAACACCTCCTAGCTGTTCAAGAATAGAAGGTCGTGTCTTATCATTTGGTGATGGTATACCTTCTGGAGTCTCTTTACTTGTAGAATTTTGTTTTGAGTTAACCGGAATACGCTTGAGAATATCAGAACTGGAGTTTGATATACTCCCCACGACAGTAAGGCCAATGGATACTGCAAAAAAACAACATGCTAAAATAGCAGTCAAACGTGTTAGCGGATTTTTGGATCCACGCGTTCTCATTAGCCCAGAACCACTACTCGCACCAAGCCCGCCACCTTCCGAAGGCTGAATTAATATAACGCCAACTAAAGTGATAACAACTAAAAAATGGATAACAATAAGTACTGTCTGCATAAACCCTGCTCTTCAAATAACTCTTCACGGCTATTTACACATAAATAGCACATAATCCAAGGGGAAACCAAGATTCCTTTGTTATAATTTACGATAAACATCGCAAATAGTTAAAAAATCAATCGCTTTTAAGCTTGCTCCACCTATTAAAGCACCATTAACATGTTCAATACTCAAAAGCTCAAATGCATTGGATGGCTTTACTGATCCACCATAGAGCAAACGCATCTTGTTTCCTTCATCACTAAAACGAGAACGCATCTCATCACGAATAAAACTATGCACTTTTGCTACATCTTCTGAGGTTGCCATATTCCCTGTGCCTATAGCCCATATAGGCTCATAAGCGATAATGAGATTCTCTGCTGTTGCACCATCCGGCAAAGATCCCTCAAGCTGCCGCATAAGCACATCCAACACTTTATTGCTTTTACGCTCCTCTAATGTTTCACCAATACAAACAAGAGCAACAAGACCTGCTCGCCATGCTGCTTGCACTTTAGCACAAACAATTGCATCACTTTCTTGATAAACTGTACGACGCTCTGAATGTCCAATAATAACATGGCTTGCTCCTGATTCTTTAAGCATAAAAGCTGAAATATCCCCAGTATAAGGGCCATGATCATCAAAGTGGCAATTTTGTCCCCCTAAAAGAAGATTTTCACCACCCAACGTATCAGAAGCACGCGATAAAAGTGTTGCTGGAACACAAATAAGTGCTTCAAATAAACGTCCTAAATCAGAGCTAACGCCAGCAGCAATGGCACGCAACTCTCCAAGCGATTCCCCCGTTCCGTTCATTTTCCAATTCCCAGCAATAAAAGGCCGAATCTTTGGAGACATATTTTCACCTCAAGAGCTATCCCAACATATTATTTTCTTTTAGGTATCAAATTATAAAATGAAAGCAAGTCTTTAAGCTTGCATCTTTCATATCTTTATTGCAAATTCTTACTGCTTTGATAATAACTCGTTTCAGAAAATGGAATTGAACAATGCTTGACGTCATAAGAAATGCCGCAAACTCTTGGGTTGCAAAGATTTTCCTTACTGTTTTGCTCTTATGCTTCATCCTTTTATGGGGAATACCACAATTGCACACAAAGGGTGAAAGGGACCTTATTACTTCTGGAAAGTCCACAATAACGATCGATGGTTATCGTCTCGCACTTGCTGATCAAAGCGCACGTTTAGCACTCGCATCACATCTTGGGCGAATGTTCACACCCAGTGAAATGCAACAATACAAAATTCCTGCATTTGTTTTCAATCAGTTACAACAAGATATCTTGTTTGATGAGCAGGCACGTAAAATGAAAATTAGTCTTTCAAAAGATGCAATAGCTCGTATTCTTAGTGCTGATAATATGTTTCAAACAAATGGCATCTTTGATCAAAATCTGTTTCGTAACTATCTTCAGCATTTACAAATCAACGAAAGTAATTTTCTTGACTATTACACCCAAAAACAGAAGCGTAACCAGCTCATTTCAGCTTCGTTATCCAATATGAAAGCACCAGATCTCTTTTATAAAGCCCTAGCTCTTTATCAAGGAGAAACCCGTATTGCTGATTATTTTGTTATTGACCTCAAAGAAAAGAAAATAATTTCTGACCCTGATCAAGAAACATTGCAAAAATGGTTTGAGACTCATAGAAATGAATTTCGTGCTCCTGAATACCGTACTGTTTCTTTATTATCTATGACATCGGCCGATCTCGTTAAAAACAAAGATATCTCGGAAGATGAAGCTAGGGTTTATTATACACAAAATACCTCTCGTTTTATAACTCCTGAAAAACGTACAATTGAAGAATTGCGATTCTCTACACGCGAAGCTGCTGATCATGCGGCAAAAAAAATAGCCGATGGATTGAGTTTTGATGAGCTAGTTAAAAGTGAAAACAAAACTCTCAATGACATAAAAAAAGGGCCTCTAACAGAAAGTGAACTTCCTAGTTATCTCGCATCTGAAGTTTTTGAACTCAAACAAGGGCAAATCAGTGCTGTGATCAATGATTTACAAGGTCCTGTTATCATTCGCGTAACACATATTGAACCTTCAGTCTCTCTTCCCTTTGAAAAGGTGAAAGAAAATATTCGCCAGACTCTCGCTCAAAATCGTGCTGTAGATGATATACGTAACAATTATACGGCAATTGAAAATGCGCGTTTTGAGGGAGCCTCTCTCAAAGAACTTGCTGACCAATACAAATTGCCTCTGCATACAATTACCATTGATAAAACAGGAAAAACAATTGAGGGTACAATACTTACCGATTTACCTCAAAAAGATATTTTACTAAACGCCATTTATCAAGCAAATGAAGGAGTCGATCTTGATCCTCTTTCTCTTCAAAAAGGCGGGTATCTCTGGTATAGAGTTGACAAAATTATTCCTGCTCGCGATAGAACACTCGAAGAAGCCAAACAAGATGCACTTTCTCAATGGAAAAGTGAAGAAATTCAACGTCTTCTTGATGAAAAAGCCCAAAATGCTCTCAAACAGCTTACTGATGGAAAAAGTTTCGTTTCACTTGCCCATACACTTGGTATTACAAAACAGACAACAAAAGCCCTACACCGTCAAGATTCCTCTGAAATCTTTGGTATTGAAGGTATTAGGGCATTATTTTCTGGCCCAAAAGGTCATTATGGCATCATAAAGGGTCCTGTTGCGACAAACCGCATTGTTTATCAAATAAAATCTGTAACCATGCCTAAAGATATCACCCCTCATACTGTTTCACCTGATATCCGTACCAATATTAATATGATGATAAGAGAAGATCTAAAGCTAGAAATGCTCCAAGTTGCCAATAAAGAACACCCCTTGCAAATTAATAGCACTCATTATAATCAAATTTTCAACGCTCTCCAGTAAAAATGGAGTGAATGATTATTGTATTTGGCTGATAAAATCATCACCAGAGCTTCTTCTATAATTTAAAAAAGCAAGATAATTTCTTTTTCGTTAGTGTCAGAGGAGAAGTAATATCTGTACAAAAATAATAAACGTAATTTGGAGAATTTTTTCAGTGTAATAAAAATGTTATCCATCCCAAATGAAAAAACAAAGATTGTTGTGATAAACAATCATCATAATAAAGAGCTAGAGCTGCTTCCTAAATGAAAAAAGGTGTTGATTTCATAATCTTGTAGCTACTATCAATAGATTTGCTGTTTCTCCAATCACTGATAGCCGTTATCTTTATAATAGCTTTGGAAAATGACCGCTTATTGCCGCCCTTGCTATCAGCCAATAACGATGAATTAATGGTAACGTTGCACTTTCTTGAAAAACTTTAGCTCCTAACTGTTCCGCTTTTTGAAGAGATGCTGGTATAATTGCCAATGGAAGAAATGCTGGTTTAACATTCTTAGGAAAAGTACGAGAAGCCTCATAAAACTTGCTATAATGATCTCGCGATACTGCTACCATAGCCTCAACAATTCGGCATTTTTGTTGATCATTGACACTATGAGATTCTAAATCCTCCCTCTCCACTCCTACAGCTTTTAGCACATCTGTAGGTAAATAATAATGATATCGTGATTGCATAAATGATAAAAGACGCAATATACCACTTAATCCTTGAGCAATCCCTCCGTATTTATAGATATCTTTAAAATCTTGGGCTGCATCCGGATCTAATATCTGACAAGAGAGCTGTAAAATTATACTCGCTGTTTCACCACAATAGAATTCGAGATCATGAAGAGTTGTGATCGGATTATGATAAAGATCTAAAATCTGTGCATCACAGTAACGTAAAAAAGCTCTTTTAGGTAAATTAAAAAGAGTTATTGCTGTCAACAAATCACTCAAAATCGGGTTATTTTGACTATTTTGTATTTTATCATCAACAATAGAATCATACCACCAACGTAATCGCATCTCACCAATAAGCGGATCGTGCACAGTTTCGCGAATACGAGCAATTTCTCCATTAAAAGCATAAAGAGCAGCCAATGCTCTACGCTTTTTTTTAGGCGCAAATAAAACTGATATATAACGGTCACGATCTGTAGCACGTAAAATATCAAAACAATAAGGAAGAGAAGCTTTCATTCAATGACACCTATGAACTTCCTTTTTAGCACTTAACATTCTACTTTCATTCATGTTTTAAAATGATGGATGAGCAAATACAGCTAAAAGAACAAGTTTTGTAAATGTATCTTTCAATCTCAATGTATTACGAATTAGGCTTCCTTTTCCAGGTATTTTTTAACTTCACAAAACACTCATAATACTTTTACTTCTAAAAAATTGATTTGAAGCTATCATCTAGCCATTTTAAAATTAACAAATAGAGAAATGATCATGAAAGTTTGTTGTGTGCCTCGCATTCCTCCTGAAATAAAAAAATAGATAATGATTATTTGGGAATGGATAAACGTCATGGCATCAGATCCCATTCATCTAACATTCTTACGAGTGATTGGGGAAAGCTGTTTGCAGGTTTTTAATGTCAGAGCCTATCCATTACGTGCAAAGCGAGAAAGAAACTCAATAAGAGAAAAAATAAAACATTTTTAAATATTAATGTTCCGTTTAAGGACATGGCCGTCTGATATGCAGTCTCTTATTTGTTTAGGAGAATTTAGATGCGCTTTGTGTATTACATATGTTATTGAGCCTGATAAGTAAAAAACCGTTATCAAAACACTACTATAATAACTAGAGATAGAGTCATTGGATAAATTGCTATGGTAGATACATCAAAAAGTAAAACCTTTCAGAGGTTGTTCACCAAAAGTTATTTTTCTCTCTTTATCATCAACAAAAGCTTATTTTTTCCATAATCCTGCTCTCATGTATTCAATTATTTGTTACTGATAGCCAACTCTATAGAGATTAATTCTTTTTGCTTCTTTGAATATAATCCTTAGTACGTTTCTTCCAATACTTATGACTCACCATATTAAAGTTGTTTCTTGATAGCTGCCCATATTATCTAAAGTATGTTTGTGATGGAACTCTTCAGTAATCTCTCTATAGGGCCATGTGGTATTTGCAACATGTAAATGCAACCTGATAGGATTCCCTTCAAACTTTCTCAAAACACTTAATGGACTGTTTAAATGAGCCTGTGAATAGAAAACTTTGAAAAATAATCTAACTTTAGGAGTGAAAAAATATCTTCTTACAAAAAATCCTGTTTAAGAGGAGAACATTAGGAAATATCATTCACAAATGACGTCATGACATACTGTGAATATGTCTGAATTAATATATTTTTGTGTACAGATTTAAGATACAGTGATGTGGTACGAGCTTTGAACAAGAGAGAAAAGATAATACTTTTCACCTAAAGAAAGAAAAATAAACTCCAAACAGATACCCTTCTTCCTATTTTACTTGATCTAGAATAAATCACAACAATTGGTTTCATCGGACCAGAAATATTTGTTTGTGATAAAAATAGCAAAAAACTAGCTCTTCAAAAATGGGGGATTAAAGAACTCCATCAAATCAATAGCTATACAATTTCTCTATTTAAATAAGACATCGATTTTATTAGACTCATCATTCTACTGCAAATAATAATGCAGCAACTGCACGATCTTCAGCTAACAAAACATTAAATGTACGCACCGCAGCTCCCGTATTCATTGTATCTGATGAAATACGCTTTTCCCGTAAAAGTACCTGTAACTCTTTAGGTAACGGCAATAATTCAACTCCTGTACCTATTAACAAAACTTCAATCTCAGATGATTCTTCTAAAATACGTGATATATCTTCTTGAGTGGGAATAGGCTCTACCATATCAATACCATAAATACCTGATGGTATACAAACAATAGAACCTCTATGGGACATATCAGCAAAACGAAATCCCCCATTTCCATAAGCATCAATAGGTGCACGCCTTGGAAAATGCGCCTCACGAATTTGAATGGCATGAAACATAGGTAAGTATCCTTTTATTTAAAGGAATCCAATGGCACTTCTCTTCCTTCCCTAAAAATCAGCAAAGGACCTATAATAAATATTGATCTATCATCACAATGTGTACAGCAATATTGATGTAAAATCTTTTATATTTTCCCTAGCAATATAAACAAATATATGAAAGCTCACAATAAATTGCAGTACAATGCTACTCTGATTTAAACAGGTTCATCTCGAAAAGAAAAATTTATCTCAGTCTATCCGCTCCAAAATAAGAGATTTTTCCATCTAAAAAACTGATTTATCTAGAGAATAAAGAAATTCATTGCAATACTCCACAAATGTTGTGATCCTTTTTTATAGCCACAAAAAATAAATAAAACATCATGTTCATTTATCGATTATGACAATTATGATAAAAATGTCTCTTACATCAAACCCTCTTATTTTAGAAAAATGCTTTGTAAAAAAACATCATAAACTGTAATTATATTTAAGATTGGTTTTCTTTTGACACAGCTTTTTTCTCTTGAGAGATATTCACTTTCTCCTTTGTTGTCGTTTTAGATTTTTGTGGTGCCTTCTTTTTAACGAGTTTTGATTTTTTTTCTGCAATCGGTTCACCTTTTACACGAACATCAGCTAATGTTGAGCGGATAGCACGAACATGTATACCATCACTAATTTCAACCTCTAATTCACCACTCTCATCGTAAACCTTCGTAACCTTGCCTATAATACCACCACCCGTTATAACTGTATCACCACGACGCACAGCATTAAGCATTTCTTGCCGCTTTTTCATTTGTGCACGCTGTGGGCGGATTATAAAAAAATACATAATTGCAAAAATTAAAATGAATGGGACGAAGCTAACAAGTGAGGCCCCATTGGAAACACCACCTGCAACTTGAGCATAAGCATTAGTAATAAGCATTTTTATCTCCTATAGATTAAACTTCAGGTATTTTTCATTTTATTAAAATAAACTTTCAGCTCAACAAAAAGCTTTTCTAGAGGATCTATTATACAAAGCAATAACTACCACAATGTAATCACAGCTTTATAGAAAGGCAATAAATTCTTAAGGGACGGAAAACAACGAGAAAAAACTTCTAAAGAACAGATTTATTTTATATACATTATTCAATATGCATATTCTCATGCATCAAAAAAAAACAAAGATACAAGAAAACTTCTGCCTTCTCTCATGAGAGTAACGCATTATCATCCCCAGATCTATAAATTCTTATACTCAAAACATTATGAGACTGAATTAAATCAACTGTTTTGCTTAAGCTATAAGTTGTAGATTTCTAAAATACAGTCTTATGACTCAGTTTTCTAAATACTCGGTAGGATCAACAGGTACAGCGTTCTTACGCACCTCAAAATAAACACGTGGAGTTTTAACATTTCCTGAAATACCAGACTTAGCAATCTCATCACCACGGCGTATCCTTTGTCCCTTGTTAACAACAAGTCTACTGTTACACCCATAAATGGTAATAATATTGTCTTCATGCCGAATCATAACAACATTGCCAAGCTCTTTTAATCCATCACTTGCATAGATAACAACACCATTTTCTGCCGCCTTTACCGATGAACCCTCAGGTACAGCAATATCTATCCCTCGATTAGTTGCCGTTCCTTTTTTTTGACCAAACTGGCTTAATAAACGTCCTCGTACAGGCCAACGCATTTTAGAAATTCCTGTAGCTTGCGGAGTAACAATACTATCCGTATTCGTTATAGTATCTGGCAAACTAGCTTCATGGTTCAATTGCATCATCTGTTTCGAAGAATTCTTTTCAATATTTGATCTGTTTATCTTTGCAGAAGATGAAATTGTTGCAGAAGTTTTATTTATAGGTGAAGCCTTCTTGTATCTTATAGCAGACGTGTTTTGAGACTGAACTGAAGTTTCTGTTGTTGAGACTACCCTCTTATCATTGGTGGTATTCGACGTTGCCAGTGTACGGCTGTTTGGGATCATGAGCACCTGACCAATATAAATAGAATTATTTCTTATACCATTTGCTGATTTTAACGCCTCAACATTGATCCCTATTTGCCGTGCAATGCTTAACAGTGTATCCCCACTCTGGACAATATAAGAATTTCGCCGAAAAATAGGAGAATTACCCATTTGTGAACGAGAAAGTGTTCCAAGATCGCGTGGTGGTGTCCCCATAATTCGACTATCAGAAGAAGTTTCCCCTCTTGGTTGTGTAGAATTATACGCAGTATTATCGTTGATCCATGAATCACTGCCCGACTCCACAGGTGGCAATTCAGTGCTCTGTATCATGCCACCATAGGGTAGCATTTGCGGATCTGCAGACATAGTTGTAGATATATTTGAATGAGTAGACTCCGTACGATGAGGGAAAATATTAGCGAAACGCTGCGTACCGGAACTACACCCCGCAAAAATCGTTACCATTGCTAAAAAAAATATTCCCTGAAAATTACGCCAAAAAATATTACTCAAAACTTTTAAACACATAGTTTTGCTCACTCATTCATACTCAACTCATTCTATTAAAGCTTTTTAATATTACCTAAGAGTTAAAATAAGATATTTTATTCATAAATATCTTTATAATAAGCTCAAAATGAATTTAACATAAAATAAAAAGATAAAAGAGTCCGTGCAGTATCTTCAATTTCAAAAATTAAAGTATTTCCGCAATGCCTTTAATAAAGGGTTGATAGCGCACTTGAAACATTTTTAAACACTCAAATCGACTGCCAATTTTTGTATAGCGCGTCACGGTTTGTATCCCTTCATTAGGTCCTATAGCTTGTATGAGAATCCCATTTTCAGCTAACAATTCTAAAAATTCCTTTGGTTCATCAGAACGTGATGGCCAAATAAGAATACGATCAAATGATCCAAAATCTGTAACAGTACGGCTTCCATCAAGATGCCGTACAATAATATTCTCAAGCCCCAAAGTTTGAAATCTTTGGCACGCCGAATGAACAAGCGTTTTATAGCGATCAATTGTTGTCACACGGTCACTGAGACATGCCATAAGAGCAGTACAAAAACCAGATCCTGTACCAATTTCTAAGACACGATGTTTTTTTTTCAATGACAATGCAGAAAGAATCAAAAGCTGCTCTTCCAAACGCTCAATATATTCACCACACTCAATAGGAATAACTTTATTCTCATAAGCACTGCTAACCCAAGGAGTGGCAACAAATTGTTGACGTGGAATTTTCTCGAATGCCGCAAAAAAGCGAACATCATCAATTCCTTTGCTACGCATTTTCAGCACAAGTCCGGCCAATTCCTCACGAAATCGTAAAATACCCTTTTGCCCCATAATGTCATTTGATCTCCAATGGAGTAGTACCCTTATCGTACGGAGAACTCATTTTTTCAAAAATGGTAAAACCTCGCGTTTGCATCTCATCATCTTTCAGCAATAAACGCATATCGGTTTCTCCTTTCGCAAAATTAAGCAGTAATACAACGCACGCCCTTCATATAGGGTTGTAAAACATCGGGAACAATAATTGATCCATCAGCTTGCTGATAATTCTCAAGAACAGCGATAAGACAACGTCCAATGGCGGTACCAGAACCATTAAGGCTATGAACAAAGTGCAATGCTTTATCCCCTTCTTTACGATATCGAGCATTCATGCGTCGCCCTTGAAAATCTCCACAAATTGAACAACTGGAAATTTCACGATAGCACCCTTGTCCAGGGAGCCAAACTTCAATATCATAAGTTTTACGTGCCGCAAATCCCATGTCTCCTGTACAAAGAACGACTGTACGAAAAGGCAAACCAAGACGTTTCAAAACATCTTCTGCGCATTCTGTCATACGTTCCAGCTCTTTTAACGATTGCTCTTCAGTCGTAATCGATACCATTTCTACTTTCCAAAACTGGTGTTGACGCAACATACCGCGTGTATCACGACCAGCAGCCCCCGCCTCTGATCGAAAACAAGGAGTTAAAGAAGAAAATCGTAATGGTAAATCTGAACTCTCAAGAATTTCATTGTTCACCAAATTGGTTAACGGCACTTCTGCTGTAGAAATAAGCCATCGACCGTCTGTTGTCCGAAAAAGATCATCAGCAAATTTCGGTAACTGTGCTGCTCCGTACACAATCTCATCACGAACAAGAAGAGGCACAGAAACCTCTGTATAACCATGCTCCTCAACATGTACATCAAGCATAAATTGGCCCAATGCACGTTCAAGCCGTGCCAATGCTCCTGAAAGTACTGTAAAGCGCGTTCCAGATAAACGGCCTGCGCGCTCAAAGTCCATCTGTTTGAGATTTTGACCAAGATCAAAATGTTCCTTTGGTGTAAAATCAAATGTTGTGGGTGATCCAAAATGTCGAATAATAACATTATCACTTTCATCTTTACCTTTTGGAACATCATCCAATGGAATATTGGGCAGTGTTGAAAGAGCCTTTTCAAAACTCTCAGTTAACCGCCTTTCCTCCGCTGTGGCAGAAGAAAGGAAAACTTTAATCTCTTCAACCTCAGCTCTAACGCGTTCAACCATTTCCTGATCACCTGCCGCCAATGCCTGTCCTATTTCCTTTGAAGCAGCATTGCGACGTTCTTGGGCAAATTGCACTTTAGCAACATGCGACCGACGATCCCGATCAAGTTCTATTAATTGTTTAGCTTGCGGCTCAATACCTCTATTTTCTAGCGCTTTATCTAATTTCTCAGGGTGTTCACGAATCCACTTAATATCAAGCATCAAAATTCCTCATTTGCATCGTTGCTATTCGTTTCCTATCACACAATATAAACTTTTCTTAAGAAGATTTTTTTCTTTTTTCTATACAGTATGCAATTAAAATTGAGATCTCATAAAGAGCTATCGTTGGTAAAGCTACTGCAAACATAGTAAAAAAATCCGATGGGGTTACTATCGCCGCAATTATAAAAGAAAGGAGAATAGCCCATTTTCGTTTAGACACCAAACTATGAGAAGTTAAAAGTCCAATTTTCGTTAAAAGACTGCTCACAAGAGGTAATTGAAAAATCAAACCAAAAATCAGGATAAACGACGTCATAAAACTCAAATAATCGGAGATACGGACTATGAACTCTATTCTCAAATGAACATCTGGAAGGAATTGCTGAGAAAGGCTAAACCAAAGCATTATTGGCGCTAACAAAATATAAACAAATGCCCCCCCAATACAAAATAAAATCGGTCCACCAATGAGAAATGGTAAAAAAGCCATACGTTCATTTTTATAAAGTCCTGGGGCAATAAAACTATAAAACTGAAAAGCTGTATAGGGAAAGGATAAAATAACTGCTCCAAAAGCAGCAAGTTTCATCTTCGTTAAAAAAGTTTCCCACACTTGTGTTGATTGAAGACGAATACTCTCAGGATTACCACCTGATATTTTCATTGCCCACTGATAAGGCCATATCAAAAAATTTAAAATATAATCTTTAATAAGAAAACACATAATAAAAGCTATAAAAAATGCGATCAAAGCAGCAATAATTCTCTGACGAAGTTCAAGAAAATGTTCTATAAGTGGTGCCATACTGGCATCAACTTCATCTTTCTTAACTTTCATGACGTATCTTCTTTATCTTTAGAAGTTGTAGAAATGCCCTCAGAACGCTGAAGATCAACGGGGATGATTATATCTTCTTTGTCTTTATTCTGATCGCATAGCAAAATTTCTTTATCTTTTTCTAATTTATGATGCCTTGCATTTACATCAAAATTTTGGACATTCTCTACTGCATCGTGAATGGGATTAAAAGTCTCTGTCAACTCCTTGCTAAGATTGAAATCATTAATATCCGCTAATGTCTTTTGCAAATCATCAAGCTCGACTTGTCTTATTGCATCATCAAACTGGCGACGAAATTCATTCTTTTTTGAACGCACATAAGCCATTGCCCTTGCCATTGTCTTTAGCATTTTAGGTAAATCTTTTGGTCCAACCACAACAATGAGAACAAGTAAGATCACGAGAAATTCTGGCCCATCAATCCCAAACATCGCTTATACTCGACTCTTCCATTAAAAAAATAAGTAAAATTATATTTATATTTTTGTTATTTTACACGACGTTTTTCAGCAACAGATGTCTTTCTTCCTTTAGTAGAAGAGGAACCTTTTCTGCGTGCTGTTACAGGATTTACCGATAATGACTCAGATTGTTGAGATTCAACTTCTATTGTTTTGGAATAATCAGCCATTGCAGATTTATTCTCAACGCTGTTGTCTTCTTCTTTCATATTCTTTTTGAAAGCTTTAATCCCCTTAGCAACATCGCCCATTAATTCAGAAACCTTACCTCTCCCAAAAAGCACTAAGATAATTAGTAAAATGACAATTAAATGCGCTGGTGAAAAAATATTACCCATCACTCTCTCTCACTGCTTTTAAATTTGAATTCATGTTTCTATCCTCACTCTGTAAGGAATTTTCCAAATATAACCATGACTTACTTGTGTATTTTCCCCTTTAGTTAAAGGCAATCACAGTTTTTTTTGTTGTACACTAGCTTTTTAGCATCTTTTCTTTTTTGCTCAGCGTATTATAGTGAAAAATAATAAACTGCTTCAAACAAAATTCAAAAGATTTGAAAATTCTTCTCTTAAAGCAGATTTCACTGATTTATAAGGTTGCAAAATCCTATGGAAAGCGCTTCATGCATATTCTAATATTTTATCTTTTAAAAATGGTATTATCTGCATAATTGCACCCATTCCTACCATATTATCATCATAAAAAATTAATTTGAGTTACTAAAATCTCGATAATATAAATTGCGTTGCTGTAAATTATAACAAACAACTAGCAATCCATAATAGTGACTTTCTTTTGGAGATATATTTTTGGGGTCTCTACAAGAAGCTTTTTGTTTATATATAAAGTGATTTCTATGTTAATAGAAAATTTAGTAAGCAATCATATATATTGGTAGAATTTACTCATGAATTATCGGCATATTTACCATGCTGGCAATTTTGCTGATGTTTTTAAACACATTATTGTCACCCGCATTATAGAATATCTCAAACGCAAGGAAAAAGCTTTTCGTGTTATAGATACGCATGCTGGGATCGGCATTTATAACCTTTCTTCTTTAGAAGCACAAAAAACGGGAGAGTGGCGTGAAGGCGTCCAACGTTTTTTTTCAGCTCCTATTCCAGAAGATTTAAAAACACTCCTTTGTCCATGGTATGATATTATTGATACACTCAATGACGGGGAAAAAGAAATAGCCTTCTACCCTGGCTCTCCTGTTCTTATTCGCCAATTATTGCGTAAACAAGATCGACTCACCGCAATTGAATTGCATGATGAAGATTATCGCATTTTAGCAAAAAAATTTGCCGGTGATTATCAAACAAAAGTCCTACATTTGGATGGTTGGCTTTCCTTAAAAGCGCATTTGCCACCAAAGGAAAAACGTGGATTTATCCTTATTGATCCTCCCTTTGAAAAAACTGGTGAATTTTCCCGTCTTATTGAGGGATTGACGAAAGCATATCGCCGTTTCTCTGGAGGAATTTACGCTTTATGGTATCCCGTTAAATATGACAAAGAAATTGAAAATTTTCTTTACGCACTTTATCAAACAGGAATTCCTAAAATTCTACAACTCGAAATGCGTATTCGAAAAAGCTCAGTACCACCTACAATGTGTGGTAGTGGTATGATTCTTATCAACCCTCCTTATCTTCTTGAAGAAGAAATAAAAAAACTTAGCCCCTTCCTTCTTGCCCGTCTTGGACAAGATAGAAATGCACAAATGACTCTTAAATGGATCCAAAAGGAACATCCATGCTGTTAACTTTTTTCTTATATTCACTTTAAAATCAAAATATTCCTTTAGAATCAAAGGCATAAAGCCATTCAAAAGTACTGTAATACTAGGTCAGATTCTTTGTCCTCTTGACACTACCAACCTCCAATGCACATTATAATCAGCAGCACGAATTCGATTTTTAAAACAAAACCTATTTTAATGTAACCACTCATCAGCAAGAGATTAAAATTGCCAAACTTATAAAACTGTTTTTAAAAACTACTCTCAATGTTATCTACAAAAGTCATAACTCCAAAATTCTATAATCTCATGCCATATGCATTCTTTATAAGAAAATAACTATCATTATATAAATGATGGTACTTGATGGATAAAAACATTTCTGGATAAACTGGATGATCCTGAAAAACAACATGCCTTCTTCCAAAAATGAACGAGAAAATTTTTCTTTTCTCTCTCATCTATCATGGGATAATGCCAATCAGGGAAATGACAAAAATCAATTAAAAGGTGCCAAACTCATACAAGAGTTTGCCAAACATCTTCCACATAAACCAGGAGTTTATCGGATGGTAGATGAAAATGGTGATGTTCTTTATGTTGGTAAAGCACGTAATCTCAAAAAACGCGTTTCAAACTATACCCATGAACAAGGACACAATAACCGTATTGCTCGTATGATTCGTGCAACATGTCATATGGAATTTGTCGTCACCCACACAGAAACAGAAGCACTCCTGTTAGAAGCTAACCTCATCAAAAGATTGCATCCGCGTTTTAATGTCTTGCTGCGTGACGATAAAAGCTTTCCTTATATCATTATTACTGATGATCACTGGGCACCTGGACTTTATAAACATCGTGGTGCCCGAACAAGAAAAGCCCATTATTTTGGCCCTTTTGCCTCTTCAGGTGCAGTGACACAAACAATCAACGTTTTACAACGCGCCTTTTTATTACGCACCTGTACTGATTCAGTTTTTGAAAACCGCACACGCCCCTGCTTACTTTATCAAATTAAACGATGTTCTGCCCCCTGTACAGATGAAATTAGTGATAGTGATTATAGAGAGCTCGTGAGAGGAGCAAAATCTTTTCTTTCGGGGAAAAGCCAATCCGTTAAAAATGATATGGTTCAAGCTATGCATCAAGCTGCAGAAAACCTTGATTTTGAACAAGCAGCTGCCTATCGTGATCGCTTATCATCTCTCTCTCTCATACAAAGCCACCAAGGTATTAATCCTCAAACGATAAAAGAAGCAGATGTATTTGCAATTGCGCAACGGGAAGGTGTCACCTGTATTCAAGTGTTTTTCTTTCGCATGGGGCAAAATTGGGGAAATAGAGCCTATTTTCCTAAAGCAGATCTTTCTTTTTCTAGTGCTGAAATTTTAGCAAGTTTTCTTGCTCAATTTTATGATGATAAGCCACTTCCAAGACTTATCCTTTTATCTGAATCAATCGAAGAAAAGGCGCTTCTTACAGAAGCACTCAGCCTAAAAGCAAATCGTAAAATACTTCTCTCTTTACCCAAACAAGGTGAACGTAAAACTCTTGTTAATCACGCTCATATCAATGCTCATGAAGCCCTTGGACGCAAGCTTGCAGAAACAGCTACACATACAAAATTACTCCAGAGCCTTGCTGAAATATTCCAACTGCCGCATACCCCATGTCGTATAGAAGTCTATGATAATTCTCATATTATGGGGACAAATGCAGTAGGTGCGATGATTGTTGCGGGCAAAATGGGGTTTATTAAAAATCAATATCGCAAATTCAATATTCGCTCGACTGAGATCACACCCGGTGACGATTTTGGTATGATGAAAGAAGTCATCAAACGAAGATTTTCACGCCTTATTAAAGAGCATGGTCTACCACATAGAAGCAACAATATAAAAGTTCAAAATGATGATTCTTTTCCTATTTGGCCTGATCTTATATTAATCGATGGTGGTGAAGGACAAATAAACAGTGCGCTTACAATATTATCCGAATTAGAATTAGACAATTTTATCGCCGTCATTGGAATCGCTAAAGGCGCTGACCGTAGAGCAGGACGTGAACGTTTTTTTATGAAGGGCAAAACACCTTTTACACTTCCTCCACGTGATCCTATCCTTTATTTTTTGCAACGTTTACGCGATGAAGCACACCGTTTTGCAATTGGAACGCATAGAGAAAAACGAAAAAAAGCAGTCTTTAAAAATCCACTTGATGAAATCGCACATATCGGTCCAACAAGAAAGCGTGCATTGCTTGATCACTTTGGAAGTGCCAAAGCTGTTGCTGATGCTTCTCTCGAAGATTTAATAAGAGTTAAAGGCATATCTCTTATGATTGCACAAAAAATCCACAACCACTTTAACGAAAAATAAGACTTTTTTCATAATCTGTGCTTTGTTACGTTTATGAAATAATATATTATATTTCACAAAGAATTGAAAATAGCTCCATGAAAAAACATACTTTTTCTTTTCCCAATATTCTCACTTATGCACGAATTGTTGCAGTGCCGATGGTTGTTGCGTGCTTTTTTTTAGAAGGACGACTACAATCAAGCGATATTGCACGTTGGATCGCCGTTTCTCTCTTTGTTATTGCCTCTATTACTGATTTTCTAGACGGTTATCTTGCCCGTATTTGGGAACAAACATCCAATATTGGTCGCATGCTTGATCCCATAGCAGACAAACTTCTCGTCTCTGCCTGTCTGCTCTTACTTGCTGCGGACAGTACTATCGCTGGGTGGACTTTATGGGCCGCCATTATTATTCTTTGCCGAGAAATTCTTGTATCAGGATTACGTGAATATTTAGCTGAATTGAAAGTCAGTGTTCCTGTTTCACGTCTTGCAAAATGGAAAACTTTTGTACAGATGATAGCTATTGTCCTTCTCTTGGCAGGACCAGCTGGCAATAAAATTATTCCGTATACAATGGAATTTGGTATCATTATGCTGTGGATTGCTGCTCTCCTCACATTGTGGACAGGATGGGATTATTTTCGTGCAGGCTTAAAACACGTCATTACATGAAAAATAGCACTTCACAAACATTTTCTGGGAAATGCATAACTCCATAAGAAAAATCCCGAAACAGGGAGTTGCGGGATTCCTTGCGTTGTATATATGCTTTTACTAACCAACAATTTCTACTTCGGAAAACCAAAAAGCAATTTCTGTTTTTGCTGTTTCAGCGCTATCTGAACCATGAACAGAATTTTCGCCAATCGACAAAGCATGTGTTTTACGAATTGTTCCTTCTTGTGCCTCCAGAGGATTTGTAGCTCCCATCACCTCACGATTTTTAGCGATTGCATTTTCACCTTCCAAAACCTGTACAATTGTTGGACCAGAAGACATAAATTCAACCAACTCACCAAAAAATGGGCGTTCCTTATGAACTGCATAAAACTTTTCAGCTTCACGCTGGCTCATCCACACACGCTTAGATGCAATAACACGTAAGTCCGCATCCTCAAGCATTTTGGTAATTGCTCCTGTCAAATTACGACGGGTTGCATCGGGTTTAATCATCGAAAAAGTACGTTCTATAGCCATTTGACCACCTTATATTTTATTGACAATATTATCTTGTGGCGTTCTATAACGAGCAAATAGCCTCTTGCCAAGTGACTGTAGAGTAATGTGCATTAATTTTAGAGGAAACTCTCTAAAAACAGCAATTCTTGCAGTTTCTTATCCCTTCATAACAGGACCAGAACCTCCTAAAAGGATTGTATCACCTTTCACAAAATTAAATATTCTCCCCTCAACCTACTTTTAAAAAATAAGAAAGATACAAAAAAAGAACCGCTACACAATAACATCTACAGCCTCAAGTTCTTTTACAACATCTGGGAAAGAACTCCCCCCATACATTGCTTATCTAGTTGGTAAAAAACACACGATAAAGCCAATCAAAGAACAAACACAGACTCAGAAACTATAACGCACTCCCAAAATACCCTGAAGGGATTGTTTCGTCTTGTGCCCTTTGACATAATGTGCTTCTGCATAAAGCTTTAATTTATCACTGAGAAAACTGCTTAAACCTATTCCTAATTTACCTGCATTCCCTGACAAGTCCGTGACAAATTGATGCTGCTTATTAATTGTCGTGTGATTATCATCTTTATTCTCACGCAACCATGCAGCCGTAATATAACCCATCAATGAAGTCTCTACACCATCCAAAAATTCATACCCCACTGATAACCCAACCTCACTGCGCAATGACATAAAGGGATTTATTTCACCTGTCATGTCATTCGAAAGCTTGATCTCTTTCCCTTCAACTTGCAACCACGTTAATTGCGCATAAGGTTGTATCCAACTGCTTTGTGCTACCTTCATCCGATAACCTGCTTCAAAGGACGTTCCTACCGCCCACTGGTTATAATTCCCTTCAATAGCTAAACCATTTGTTGAAACAGCATTCAAAGTATTTTGATAATGATTGTATTTTAATACACTATCCAAATACCATCCGCTATGGTCAAAATAAGTTGCATAAGCTCCTATGCCATAGGTATTTATGTTACTCACACCACCTCGTGCATGTGTAACACGTGCTTTATCATAACTGCCAAAACCACCAATAGAAAACTCTCCATGTGCCAATTCATTTAAACCACCAATCCCTAATATAATCCCCGTCTGTTCAAGCTTAAAATCTATATGATCTGCGGAAACATTTTCTTTACTCTTGATTGCATATGTCCAAAGAGCAGAAGTTTTTTTATTTCTCTCTAGAATTCCTCTCCCCGCACGCACAGTTTGCAACTCATTCTTAAAAACAAGTGCTGGTGTAACAGACAATGACAACACCGCATCCGTAGAGGGAGTGGTTAAAAAATCAGAAATTGATAGTTTTTCACTTACTTGTTGAGAAGGTTTATTTTTATTACTTGGACGTAACAGTATCTGATCAGTGAATGACGGAGCATTTGCAGAAACAACAGACTGCTCCTGCTCTTCAGAAAAATGATTCTGACCTGCGGAAACAACAGAAACACTCTGTTCCTCTCTCAAATGCCGCGGAGGTCTTGGTTGGGGAGGCTGCTTATAACGCTTTCCATTATTATTTGGACGAGACTGCGCACCCGTTCCCCTATCCGCAGATGAACCATCTGAGTAAGTAATAACTTTTGGTCTCCTTTTTACACTCGAAGAGGAAGATCCCGCAGAACTTGATCGACCATCCACCACCCTACCTAAATACCAGATTGTAGAATCACCATTGGAATCAGCCCTTCTCTCTCTTTTATACAAACCATATATATAAGCTCCACCATCAAAAAATAAAATTTCATCACCAGAACGATTTGCCAGAACAAAATTAGCTCCCCCGCTTTTATCGGTAACTAAATTAATTTCTGCAACAAAACCATTTTTTTGTAACAGAGACCCTGTGATTTCAGAGCCAGAATCGGCAACACTTATTTTGTGATTACCTGCACCATCATCAATAAACAAGTAATCGCTACCACCACCAGTAGCACTAATATTAAACTGAAAATGTAAATCCCCTGAAAGTTCCTCAACATGAAGTAAAATATGACGTTGATCATATGGAATAGAAGTAAAAATGATAGTTCCCCCATTTCCACTTAAATTTTCAATATTAATCTGAGGAATTTCTGCAACGTGCCGCTCTCCAACGAAAAATAATATTTCATCACTTCTTCCCTCCACAGAAAGTTTCCCTTTCGTGATACGATTTGTGACATCACCAGCAAACAAATAAAGGCATCCCTTATGATTGACCTTTACTTCTCCAACAACTTCTTTTACTCCAGCATGGAACCACGATTTGGCAGAATCATTAATCGTCAGACCATCCAAAAATCCACCAGGATATACAACTTGAACAGCTCTATCCTTCAAGATAGTAGCATAGGATTCTCCTCCCATTAAAACATGCTGTCTACCATTTCCTCTGACCTCCGTATTCATTGCCCTTCCCCCCTCTTTTCTTTGACCCATGTAAAGATTTTGTTCACCTCCTCCCATAACTTTCGTATCCCAAACCCACGCCCCATCATATACGTTTTGTTGCCCCACAACTCCATCACCACCAGAAATTATGGTCTTATAAGCACTGCTTTTCCTTACCTCTCTTATAAGATCAAGACCTTTCTCTTCAAAAACCAACTGCTTCCCACCAAGGATTTTGGCTTCCACTGCAGTCCCTGCACGTGTAACCACCTGCATCCCACCTTTGACAATAGTAGAACCTATAGAAATTCGACCATTATCCACAATCTCTACACCACCATCTTGAATAGTAATAGCACTGCTAACATCACTCGTGACCAGTGCTGAACCTTTTGGTACCGTTCCCCCAGTCGCCACACTCATCATCTTCGCTAATCCCTCATTCTTATTTTCAATCGCACTTGCAATTTGCACAAGACAACTGCTAATCATCAATATTGAAAAACTTAATTTGTATTTATGCCGCATTATCCACACTCCACTATCAATTATGAGACAAATATCCCGCAATTACGCAGGCAGATCATTTTAGATTGTATCGTAATGTGTTTTATTTATGTCTAAATACAATTTTTTAGTGTATTATTTTATTTATACAACTATAAATTGTAAATTTGGGATCACGAGAAACTATCCTAGTCTGTGACTGTATAACTTCATCAAATGTAAATTATGCCCTTTTGGACAGGGCATAATTTACAATATTTGCAATAATAAATGAAAAAATGATATCGCTTTTAACAGAGCGTAAGCTTATCTTCAGTGCTTCTACACTCCAAGAGGTTATTATATACACATTGCTTTTTTTAAGTTGTGAAACACTACAGTTCTAAGCTTAATCAATGCGTAAGAGGCATATTTAAAAACTATATCGTAACCCCAAAATACCTTGAAGTGACTGCTTCATCTTATGCCCTTTTAGATAATGTGCTTCCGCATAAAGTTTTAGTTTATCATTGACAAAACTGTTTAAACCAATTCCCAACTTACCCGCATTTCCAGATAAGTCTGTAATAAATTGATGCTGGTTATTAATCGTTGTATGATTATTATTGATATTCTCACGCAACCATGCAGCCGTAATATAAGCCGTTAATGAAGTTTCTGCACCAAAAATAAATTCATGTCCTGCCGTTAATCCAACTTCATTACGGAATGAAGTCAATGGGCTTATATCACCACTCATTCCATTGGAAAGCTTGATTTTTTTGCCCTCAACCTGCAAACCTGTTAGTTTTATATAAGGTTGCATCCAAGTATTTTGCGCTGGCTCAAAACGGCAACCAATCTCAAATGCTCCTCCTATCGCCCACTGATTATAATTGCCTTGAATGGCTAAACCGTTCGTTGAAATAGCTTTCATGTTATCTCGGTAATAATTATATTTCAAAACACCATCCATATACCATCCGCGATTATCAAAGTAAGTTGCATAAGTTCCAATACTATAACTGCTTATATCGCTATCCCCCCCTCGTGCATGAGCAACGCGTACTTGATCATAACTACCAAAACCACCAACATACAAATCTCCATGCGTTAATTCATTCAAATGATCAGCACCTAACACTATTCCCGTTTGCTCAAGCTTAAAATTTGTATGGCCTGTCGTAACACGTTCTCTGCTCTTAAGCACGTAAGTCCATAAATCTGTATCTTTCCTGTTTTGGTCCAAAATTCCTCTCCCCGTACGCATAATTTCCAGCTCATTATTAAAAATAAGTCCAGAAGCTACTGCTGTAGAAAGCAAGGCATCAACCGAGGGAGTCGTTGACGATCCACCAGGAGCGAATGGATCTGTTGGATCGGGAAGTGAAGATTCTGGTCCCTTGATGCGATCTGGAGACAAAAACCAAACTTTTCCATTTTCATCTTTTCTCTGTTTTAAACCATACATATAGGTGCCACCATCGATAGCATTAATTTTTTCACCTGAGAGATCTGTCAAAGTAAAATCAGCGCCACCGCTTTGATCTGTAATCAAATCACGCTCATTTGAAAAAGGGGCGGTGATTTCAACTCCAGAGTCAGCAATACTTATTGTGTGCTTACCCGTACCATGCTCAACAAAGAGATAATCACCACGGTTATGTGCAAGAGTCGTATTGAAGGCGAAATGTAAACTTCCTGAAAGATCATTAACATGAAGTTGAGAATAATATGGATCAGAGCCAGTAAACGCAAAAATAACACTCCCCTCACCACTTAATTTCTGAATGAGAGAGCTTTTGCCATCAAATTCATCGGTGATAGAGTACAGTTTTGTATCTTTCCCATTTAAAAAAATCTCTTCTGCTGTAGTATGGTGTTGGTCATTCCCAGCATAAAGATGAAGCTGTCCAGAATGATTTAAAAGCGTTTTGCCTTCTAATGTTGCTCCCGCATGCACCCATGATTTTGCTTCATTATTAATTGTCAGGTTTTTCACAGTTCCATCAGTATATATTTCTTGAGCAGCCGTTTCATTTAAAGTGACACCAATAGCACTACCTCCTGCTAAGATATTCTGCTTACCACCACCAAAGACTTGAGTATCAAATGCAAAACCGCCATTCTTTGCGCTTTGAGCCTTTTTTGCAATCTCTTGTATCCCCCCTTGCATAACTTTCGTGTTCCAAACGCTTCCTCCGTCATACACTTCTTGCCGCCCTAATGTTTTGCCTTGACCATAAATTACAACATCTGAAGCGCTACTGCCTTTCATTTGCCCTCTAACATCACCCTCTCCAAAAACAAGCTGTTCACCACCATATATTTTTGTTCCCTGTGCTTTTCCCCCATTCTCAATTCTTTGCTGTCCACCTTCTTTAACGATAGCATTTTCTGAAAATCCTTGTTTTCCTTTTGAAGCCTGAACAATTTCAGTTCCACCATGTTCAATTTTGCTCTCTTGACTGAGACCTCCTGCAGAAACATGAATCTCTCCACCATTTCTAACCGTGTTATTGATAGACTTACCTGGTTTATCCGTATCACCATCATTTAAAAAGTAGCCTTTACCGTTATTATCGAATAAATGATTGTCTAGTTCAGTCCCACTATTAATAAAAATGAGCTCAGGATCTTCCTGCACTATAATATTATTTTCTTGCACATACTGTTCGGCCTGACTCTCATTACTCTCATTTTTCCCATCTTTTCCCCTTACATTACTGACCGATATTCTCGTCCCCATGCCGCTACTAAGCTTTTCAAAAGAACCTACTCCACCACTCATCTCTAAAATACGATCATTTTTAGATGCTTTAATATTTATGTTCCATCCTGTTTTCATATCCTCATTATCATAGGATATTTTTTCATTTTCCCCATAGTTTAAAGATTGATAAAAAAACTGCGTTTCTCCCCCAAATGCTGTTTGCCCCAAACAACTACTAACCATGAGTATCCAACAGCTCATTTTCCACTTATATTGCATAGCTACCTCCTCCCCCTTCACGTCTGAGTAGACATCAAACGTAATTAGCTCTGCAAAATCTATTTTCAACCTAAAATTTTAAGAATTATCTTTAACAGTTTATTAATATTATAAAAAATGGCTTTTACTTTTTATAAAAATTTTTTATTTTATCAAGAGCTCAAGACACTATACCTGCATTGCTTTTCAAGATCTCTTTAGAATTTTTCTATCAAACAGTAAAAAACAAAACACAAAAAAATTGCCTACGCAGCATACAGCCTCAAATTCTTTTACAACATCTGGGAAAGCACTCCCCCCCCCATACATCGCTTGTCTAGTTTGTAAAAAA
>NZ_JH725038.1:290706-360631 GCF_000278235.1 Bartonella vinsonii subsp. arupensis OK-94-513 | reverse complement strand
CAGCATTCAAAGTATTTTGATAATGATTGTATTTTAATACACTATCCAAATACCATCCGCTATGGTCAAAATAAGTTGCATAAGCTCCTATGCCATAGGTATTTATGTTACTCACACCACCTCGTGCATGTGTAACACGTGCTTTATCATAACTGCCAAAACCACCAATAGAAAACTCTCCATGTGCCAATTCATTTAAACCACCAATCCCTAATATAATCCCCGTCTGTTCAAGCTTAAAATCTATATGATCTGCGGAAACATTTTCTTTACTCTTGATTGCATATGTCCAAAGAGCAGAAGTTTTTTTATTTCTCTCTAGAATTCCTCTCCCCGCACGCACAGTTTGCAACTCATTCTTAAAAACAAGTGCTGGTGTAACGGACAGTGACAACACCGCATCCGTAGAGGGAGTGGTTAAAAAATCAGAAACTAACAGCTCTTCACTTAACTGTGAAGAAAGTTTATTTTTATTACTTGGACGTAACAGTATCTGATCTGTAAAAGATTGAGCATTTGCAGAAACAACAGACTGCTCCCGCTCTTCAGAAAAATGATGCTGATCTGCGGAACGTACCACCTCAGGAGCTTGATCTCTTAGTGCTGGAATAGTTGAAAGAAAAGAAACCGTTTGATTATGGCTTAAATGTCTGGGAGTTCTCCTCCCCCGTGGTATATTGTCAATGTAAACTGCAGCCAAATACCAAATTTTTTCATCTTCATCATCCCCCTCTCTCTGTTTCAAACCATATATATAGGTTCCACCATCAAGAGCTTTAACATTTGCACCAGAAAAGTTTTGCAGAGTAAAATTCGCTCTTCCGCTTTTATCAACAATGATATCAAGACTTTTTGAAGAAGGATCGGTAATTTCAAGACCTGAGTCTTTAACACTTATTGTATGATATCCTGAACCATTGTTAATAAAGAGGTAATCTCCTTTTCCTTCTGCAAGGCTGACATTAAAATTAAAATGCAAGCTCCCTGAAAGATTATCAATATAAAATTGAGAATAGTATAAATGAGAATCGGCAGAAGCAAAAATAACCTTCCCTGCACCACTCAAATTTTGAATGTAAGAGCTCCTTCCGTCAGAAATGTTGGCAATAGAATATAATTTAGACTCTTCCCCACTTAAGGTGATCTCTTCTACTGTAGTTCGAAATTTATCATCTCCGGCATAAAGATTGAGCTGTCCCAAATTATTAACGGTTATTTTTTCTCCTAATATCGCACCAGAAAAGATCCACGAATTAGCTCCACCATTAATTGTCAAATTTTTCACGTATCCACCAGCATGAACTATTTGAACAGCACCATCATATAACGTGACAATGTCTGCTTCACCTCCTGCTAAAACACGCTGTATGCCACCCTCAAAAATTTCAGTATTCATTGCTAAACCGCCACTCTTTAGTGCAAAATCATCATCATCTGCGAACCATTTAGCAAGATTTTGTACTCCTCCTCTCATAATTTTTGTGTCTGAAACTACCCCATCATCATACACACTCTGTTGTCCCAGTGCATCACCTTGACCATAAATTTTGGTGCTATAAGCAGTACTACTTACAACTCCGTCATTCACATCACCCTCTCCGAAAACAAGTTGGTTTCCACCATAGATTTCCGTATCTATTGCTGTTCCTCCCCCCTCTACACTTTGTCGCCCCCCTTCATAAACAATAGTAGATTTTGAGATGCCTTGTTCTGCGACAACCTCAGAACCACCATTCCCAACGGTCGTATTCTCACTAAAACCACCTGCTTCAACATAGAGTGTTCCAGATCCCTCAACCGTATTATTAATGGAAAATTTAGTCCCTTCTGTCTCTCCATCATCCCAAATATAAACTGTACGATCATCATTAAGCAGAAAGTTCTGCAAAACGAATTTATCCTCACTAACGCTGAAATCACTTGTATGAGAACTGACTATAGCATTTTTTGAAACTGTCTTATCTTTTTCATTTTCAAAAGTTTCAGCGATAGGCAATATTGTATGAGGCGGAATAATTAAGAACGTAGAAGGCTTTTCTGAGATCGCCAAATACCAAATTTTCCCCCCGTTGTAATCTTTCTGCTTTAGGTCATACATATAAGCTCCACCATCAACAGCATCAGCTTTTTCCCCGAAATTGTTTTTTAAAGTAAAATAAGCGCCTCCACTTTTATCAGTAATTAAATCCAATGAAGAAAAAGAAGCATTGATAATTTCAGTACCAGCGTCCATAACACTTACTGTATGGTTGCCGGTGCCCTTTTCAATAAAAAGGTAATCACCATGCCCCCCTGCAAAATTGGCTCTAAAAATGAAATCTATATTACCCGAAAGATCATCAATATGAAGAAGAGAATAGTATGGGTTCAACTCTGTGGAACCCGTAGAAATAGAAGTATAAATAACGCTCCCCTCACCACTTAATTTTCCAATCAAAGAACTTGATCCATCAACTTCCGTAGCAATAGAGTGTAATTGAGATTCTTTGCCCTTTAAAATAATTTCTTCTACTTTCGTTTGCTGTCCCTTATCTCCAGCGTAAAGGTGAAGTTTCCCAGTGCCATTAACCTTTACTTCCCCTTCCAATATCGCACCAGAATAAATCAACGAATTGGCTCCGCTATTAATCATCAGAGTGTTCACATACCCACCAGCATGGACTCTTTGAAGAGCTCCATCTTCCAAAGTAACGGTATTTGCCTTACTTCCTGTGAAAACATTTTGCACCCCAGCTGCATAAACCTTTGTATCTACTGCTACCCCCCCCTTATCTCCAAGCCACGTACTGAGATTTTGTTCTCCTCCACTCATAACATTTGCGAAGAAAGCAACTCCATCATCATACACATTCTGTTGTCCCACTGTTTCGCCTTTACCATGAATTTCAGTGTTATAAGCAGAACTCCCCTCTCCTAAAACAATTTGTTCACCACCACAGATTATAGTATCTTGTGTTTGTCCTCCATACTCAACACTTTGTAATCCATATTCCTCAATAAGAGTATCAGTTAAAAATTTTCCTTTCACGACAGTCTCAACTTGACCATCCTTAATTATAAAATTTTCACTGACGAGATTTTTGCCTGTTTCTTCTAGATTCTTGCTTACACATACTGCCATCAATGGCCTCTCTCTTGAAACAGTTTCTCCCTCAGCACTTGCAATTTTTAAAACAAAACTACTGGTCATCAATGCCCAAAAACCCAATATCAATTTGTGTTGCATTCTCCGCACTCCATGATCTTAATAAAAAAATTGCATATTTCGAAAAAGTGCACAGAAAAGACAGCATGCCGCAGTTGCTGTCTCATGTTTTTCAAGATAGCAAATCGCCATACACGAAGCATTCAATGCACTAAGCTCTAACCAACCAAATACTACAGTGTGTGTTTTTAAACTTATGTACAATCAAGCAGTGAAAATACTTATAGTGCACTTAAAAAGTGTTTTAATTGCATCCATAAAAAGATTTTTTGAATATTCTTGTGAAACTAAACAATAATCTGGAAAATCAGATTGCTTCCTAAGCAGGCAAAATGGCGTCTGTTATAAAAGAAACAGCACAATAAAATTTATAAAATTACGTTGTTTGTGGAAATATCTTATCATCTTTTATGGCATTTAAAATGGTGCTTTTATTGCATTGAATACGGTTAAATACAGTACAATCATCCATGCTTATCATACCATAGTCATTGTTCTCGTACATGAGAAGCGTAATAATATCGACTCGGTACTGATTCGATTTTATAATTAAATGAAGTTATCGTAATTTGATTTGTCATAATACTGAAAGGGACATTCTATTCATGTCTATAAACTCAGAAATACAAAGCAAAAGAAATTCTCCTCGACGAATTTTGTTTGCAAGCCTTATTGGCCCAACAATTGAATTCTTTGATTTTTATGTCTTTGCAACAGCTGCAGCTCTCATCTTTCCTCATGTATTTTTTCCAACGCAAAATGATCAACTTGCTATTTTACAATCCTTCCTAATCTTTGGAGCAGCCTTTTTTGCACGCCCCCTTGGATCTATTGTCTTTGGACATTTTGGAGATAAAATAGGACGAAAAGCAACGCTTATTGCTGCTCTTCTCACGATGGGACTGTCGACAGTTATTATTGGTTTCCTTCCTACTTATGAAACAGCTGGATGGTGGGCGCCCTTCTTTTTAACCTTGTGCCGTATCGGGCAAGGCATGGGATTAGGAGGTGAATGGGGAGGAGCCGTTCTACTCGCAACAGAAAATGCACCACCAGAAAAACGTGGCTGGTATGCAATGTTTCCTCAATTGGGCGTTCCAATCGGTTTATTCTCATCTATTATTGTTTATTTGGGTTTATTGCACTTCCTTGATCATGATGAACTTTTAGCATGGGGATGGCGGATTCCTTTTATTGGTTCAGTTGTTCTTATGATCATAGGATTATGGGTTCGTCTTTCAATTAATGAAACAGTTGCATTCAAAAAAACGCTTGAGCGTAAAGAACGTGTCAAAGTCCCTATATTAGAGGTCTTTTTAAAATGTCCACGAATCTTATTTCTGGGGACATTTTCTGGCATGGCAACGTTTGTTTTATTTTATTTGGTCACCGCATATTTGTTAAGTTATTCAACAAACTATTTACAATTGTCATTTTATCAGGCTCTTGAAGTAGAAATCGTCGGAGCTATTTTTTGTGGCATTTTTACTGTTATAACCGGAAAACTCGCTGATCGTATCAGACGTAGAACTTTAATGATTTGGATCACAATAATTACTGGACTCTATTCTTTTGCAATTCCTTATTTTTTAAATTCTGGAATTACAGGAGTTCTTGCAATGTCTGTCATTGGTTTGTCGATTATGGGAATGATCTACAGTCCTCTTGGTGCTGTTTTGGCTTCACCATATCCAACAGCAATTCGATACACTGGCTCTTCTATAACTTTTAACTTATCCGGTATCGTAGGAGCATCTCTTGCACCTTATATAGCAGAACATCTAGTACAGCATTTCGGTGCTTCCTATATTGGTTATTATTTACTTCTTGCTTCCTTTATTTCACTGATTTGCTTCGTTGGATTTACTGATGACGAGATATCTAACTAAAATATAGTAAAGAAGAATAAAATGAGAGCTAGCGGCAAAAATGCCGCTAGTTTCATTTTTAAAGACATTGGTTGCGGTATACTCCACCACAATATTCCAGCAAACAATGCACTCAGAAAAAAGAACAAGATATCCGCAACATTACCAATATAAGCAATAGGAAAAATTCGTGACAGGATATGCGTTGTCCCTACCAACGAAACGCAAAAAAAGGCTAATATCACAGCCCATAACACAAGTAAAATTCTGTCAATGATGCTCATCCATCATACCGTTTATTTTTTTTGATTGCAGCCCACATCTTGAATGCTCCTAAAAGAAAAATCACAATAAAAACCCAACGTCCTCCTCCCGATCCTTCCGCAATAAAGAACGCAGGATTTATGATTCCTATCAATCCTATAAAAATCAAAATAACAAACGTTACACGCATTAAGCCTGTTTTTCCCAACAGCGATCTTCAGTCTGTTGCCAATAAGTTAAATTATGCTTTTCCATTTTATATTTTTTCCACTGTGTGCGAACAAGATTTAATTGCTGATCGTTTTGTCCATCAAATATCACTACAAGCCGTTGATAAGTATCAATATTTGAGCAAACCGCCCCCTCTAAGAGAAAGCGTATTTTTGAATCATTTGGATTTTCCTGTCCTGTGGTCAGAAATACAGGCTGAAAGCTTGGATAGGGATCACACTCAGTCCCATGTCCAATAAAGGCTTCATCAGCATAAACCCATAGACGCATATCTATAGCATCGCGTTGCTCTTCACTCACACATTGTATGGTTATCTTGCAAAAACGCGCCAATGCACGCTCTACAAGCGTTGGCAAAATATCTCCTAGCGTTGACTGCGTCAAATGATAAAACAGAATATCCATTGATCCCTCATCACTCTTAAAAGCGATAGCATTTTATAAATAAAGTCAACGATTTTTGAAGAAGCTTCTATCATCTCCGGTATAAAAAGAAATAGTTAAAAATATAACGTTTCCTCTTGTTTTGATTGTGCGTATTATTTTTTTAATTGTATTATAGAAAGAACAAAGACCTATCATCATTTCCTAAGTTTATAAAAAATATTTGAGTTCGTTTTCTCGCTTCTCTATGGACTATCGTTGAAAATAGAATATAATGTATAGCAGAATGGATTGAAGTTAGCTAACGACCTCATGTTCTTTATTTTGTAAAAATGCGCGATATATAAGAATATTTTTTAATTTGGTTATATTTTTCATCCAAGGACAGTGTACAATATCTACTCTTTCGTTAAAGACTGAGGATGTTATTCAATTTATGCGTATTATTGAGTTATATATCCTGAAGCGTGTTTTTATCCTATTTAGTGCTGTCATGATTGCAGCAGTCAGTATCAGTTGGACAGTACAGATTCTTGCACGGATAAACTTTCTTACCACAAGTAAACAAACACTCCTCACATTCTTGCAGTTTTCACTCTCATTGGTCCCTTCGGTTATTTTTCTTGTCATTCCTTTTGCATTAGTTATTGCAATTACAAGTACCCTTTCAGCAATGAATCAAGACTCAGAGCTCGCGATCATCAATGCCTCCGGTTTCCCCAAAAATACTGTCTGGAAACCCATTCTCCTTCTCGCAATTGTTGCATCATGTGCTTCCTTTTCTATAGCCAATTTTGTTGTTCCTCAAGCTCGACTTAATATGCGACAAATGCTCGCAAATGCCCATTTTGATCTTATTAATCTTTTCATTAGTGAAGGCAGTTTCCAAAAACTTGCCAATAACCTTTACATAGAAATTGGTGAACGAAATCCAAACGGAACGCTTGAGCATCTTTTCATTGCCGACCAACGTGATCCTAAAACCGATCTTTTTTATTATGCCACAAATGCATCAATTGTAAGCAATAAAAACGGCCATTTTTTAGTTCTCAATAATGGTGAAATAGAAAGGATCAATCATCAAAATAATAGCGTTTCAATCGTTCAATTCAGCTCGTATACCTTTAACTTGAGTGAATTCATCCCCAACGATAAAGCCCCCACACTTTACCCCAAAGATCGTCCTCTTTCTTATTTACTAAATCCTGACCAGAAAGATCCTTACTATCAACGAAAACCTCTCCACTATAAAGCTGAGTTTCATCGCAGACTCACAGAATGGCTCTATCCAATTGTTTTCTCACTCATTGCATTAGCAGCAGCAGGAGATACACGCTCATATCGACAAGCACGTAACTCTGCAAACTTCTCTGCGATTAGCATTTCTTTATTAGTGTATTGGATAGGATATTTTTTTGCCGAAAAAGCAAAAAGTGATCTTGCATATGTTCCTTTGCTTTATATTACACCCATAGGAGTGAGTGCGCTTATCTTTTTCATGCTTTTAACAAATCATAAAATAGGTATCCCCACACAACTTAACGAGGTTATTCAAAATGCTTTTCAAAAATTGATAAACAAATTTAAACATCGAAAATCTCGATATCCCTCGGATAAAACATCATGATTGGCTGGACGCTTGGGCGATATTTTTTTATACGCTATTTCAAAACAACCTTTTATTTTTTTGTGAGTATTTTTATACTTGCTTTTTTAATTGATTTTACAGAAAACTCTGGTCGACTATCTCACCTACCCCATTATACAGCAAAAGATGCATTTCTTATCTCTGCTTTACGCATCCCTTTTATTGTGCAACAACTCATCCCCTTTATTGCACTCTTTTCTGCAATGGTGATGCTAATCTCCCTTAATAGAAAACTTGAGCTTGTAGTAACTCGTTCAATTGGCGTTTCTGCATGGCAATTTCTCATGCCTGCTTGCTTGGGAGCTTTTCTGTTTGGATTATTTTCAATTCTGCTTATTAATCCACTTGCAGCATGGGGATTTTCTCAAGCAGAAAAAATGATGACTGAGTGGCGTAGTAATAATGTACTCACATCTCTTCATAACACACCTATCCCATGGTTTACACAACACACAAACTCAGGAAAAACAACCATTGGTGCTAAATCTATCACTGATCAAGGGCTTTCTCTTATTGAAGCAACCTTTGTACAATACAACGATAATGCAACAATCAAAAATTGGATTAACACTAAAAAGGCAACATTGATAAACGGTGCTTGGCTGTTAACAATGGGAACGATCTATAAAATAGGGCATCCTCCTGAAAAATTTACTACGTTACAAATAAAAACCAACCTAAAACCCGAATTTTTAACTGAACGTTTAGTAAATCCCGCGACTATCCCATTTTACCAATTGCCAAAAAAAATTATGATTGCACGCTCATTTGGCTATTCTGCCAATAATTTTGATATGTATTTACAATCTTTGATTGCATTGCCTGCACTGCTTGTGGCAATGACTCTCATTGCAGCAACTGTATCTTTAAACTTCACCCGCTTTGGACAATCTGGAACGTTGATTCTTGGTGGCGTAATAGCCGGATTCATGCTTTATGTTATTTCTGTACTCGTTCAGGCTTTTGGTAATGCTGGATATATTCCCCCAATTATTGCAGCTTGGACACCAGTTGTTATTGCATTGTTTTTGGGAATCTCTTTTCTTCTTCATAAAGAGGATGGCTAAGTGAAAGTATTAATAAGTAAGAGAGTAATTTTAACAAAATTAAGTGCACTTGCCTTTAAAAGCGTTCTTGCCTTTGTTTTGACTCTATCCTTATGCTATTTTGCATACACTAAAAACCTTACTTCTCTTGCTCAAAATCGTATCTCAAATCCTGAACGTCCTCTTTCACTCTCCGCCGAAGAACTTATTTACAATCGTGATGACAATACTGTCTCTGCACAAGGTAATGTTCGAATCGAATATGATGGCAATAAAGTTGTTGCCCAAAAAGTCACCTATAATCAAAAAACAGGACGGATTATAGCGCAAGGAAATGTTGAAATTGTTCAAAAAGATGGGAATAAAATTTATTCTAATCAAATTGATATGACTAAAGATTTCGGCGAAGGATTCGTAAATGCATTACGTATTGATACAGCCAACAATGTCCATTTTGCAGCAGAAAGTGCTACACGAAACAACAATCAAATAACAACTTTCAATAATGCCTCCTACACAGCCTGTGAACCTTGCTCTTACAAACCAGATAGAGAAGTGCTGTGGAAGATTAAAGCAAGAAAGATTATATGGAATAATCGTACCAAAAAAATTCGATTTGAAAAAAGTCGTTTTGAAGTTTTTGGTGTACCGATTCTACAGTTTCCAACTTTTGAACTCCATGATCCAACCGTGAAACGTGCTAGCGGTCTGCTTGCACCTCATTTTTTTTATAGCGATTATCTCGGCATGGGTATAAAAAATTCTTACTTCTGGAATCTTGCCCGCCATTATGATTTTACACTTTCTGCTACTATCTATACGCAACAAGGGCTTTTAACCGAAGGTGAATGGCGTCAACGTTTTAAAACAGGCAATTATAACATTCGCTTTGCTCATATATACCAAATGAAACCACATAGCTTTGACAATGATACAATTGATGCACATCGTAAAAACCGTTATATGCTAGCAACAAAGGGTGATTTTCGTATTAATTCACACTGGACCTATGGATGGGACATTCTCGCACAGTCTGATCGGCACTTTAGTCGTGCCTATAAACTTGAAAACTATAACAATCCTACACAACTTTCTCAGCTTTATTTGAATGGTCTTGCAGGAAAAAACCACTTTGATATGCGTTTTTACCATTTCAACGTTCAAGATTTGCTCTTAAATGATGCCGATCATGAGCGCCACTCTCGGCAAGCATGGGTTCTCCCCCGCATTGATTATTCTTTCACAACAAATGAATCAATTTATACTGGAATGCTTACCTTTCACAGTAATATGCAATCGATTTATCGCCGGTATTCTGACTTCAGATCTACCGACTGGAACGGAAATCCTCTCAACACTTCTAGGCTTTCTGGTATGGCGGGAAATAGTTTTCGTTTAACAAATGAACTCGAATGGAAAAAACGCTTCAAAACGCGTAATGGGCTCATCCTAACCCCTCTTCTCTCTTTACGGGCTGATATCATTACAGCAAATGCGCACGAAAACGATACTTCTCCTATAATAGATAGCTCCTCATTAACTCTTCGTAACTCAGCATTTCGTGGCATGGCAACAGCTGGGTTAGAATTACGCTACCCCCTCCTCATGAAGTTAGGAAATTCTACACATATTATAGAACCAACCGCACAAATTTTTGTACGCAATAATGAACAATATATAGGACAACTCCCCAATGAAGATGCACAGAGTTTCATCTTTGATGCAACCACCCTCTTTCAACGTAATAAATTCTCTGGTTATGACCGTGTAGAAGGTGGAACAAGAGCCAATATAGGCTTAAGATATTCTGGAAGTTTTAATAATAATTGGTCTCTTTATGGTCTTTTTGGACAATCCTTTCATCTTACAGGGAAAAATTCTTTTGCAGAAAGGGATTTTGTTAATGTAGGCATTCATTCTAGCCTCGAAGCAACACGTTCAGACTATGTAGCAATGCTTGGTGCAAACCATAAAAGTGGTTTTTCTTTAGAAGCCCGTGGGCGTTTTGATAAAAAAACAGGGAAAATTCACCGTAGTGAAATTGAAGCATCACAAAAATGGCAAAATTTTGGAGCGGCTATACAATATGTTTATATTGCAAACCAACCAGACTATGAATATCCACAAGAGCGCCAAGAGATTTTTTTTCAAACTGGTCTTAAGCTGGCTAACTATTGGTCTATCAACAGCAATGCCGGTTATGACTTAGTATCTGGTAGATTCGTAAAGCGCGGAATCAGTTTAAATTATACAGATGAATGTTTCGGGCTAACATTCGGTTATCAGCAGGTAAATGATCCAGGAAAAAAAACACCTTTGCAAAACTTTAGTTTCTCTCTTTCATTGCGCACAATTGCAGATATTGGAAAATAAGATAAACTAAAATTTATAAAGAGAATGTAGAGGAAATTGAACTTATCATTGTTTTTATGAAAGAAAACGTATATTTTAGGCAGTTGATAAGAATTGATAAACAATGCGAAGGCCTATTTCCATGAATAAATTGAAAAAGCGTATTTTTGCTTTACTTTGTATTGCACCTTTGAGTGCAGGCAACATACTGGTGAGTGAATTTTTAATTCCTCCGGTCTTCGCACAGACTGCCATTGTTACTACAGTCAATGGCAACCCTATCACAAGTTACGATATACAAAGGCGCGTTGCTTTTCTCAAATTGCAACAAAAGCAGGGCAATCTTGCTGCGCAAGCTAAAAATGAGCTTATCAATGAAGTCCTCAAAAATATCGAAATAAAGCGCCGTAATATTGAAGTGAGCAATCATGAAGTTGAGAGTGCTTTCGAGAACTTTGCAACGCAAAATAATATGACCATTGATCAACTCAACCAGATTCTGACTCAAAATGATATCACAGTACAACACTTTAAAGATTACATCCGTGGGCAAATAGGATGGGGCCGTCTTGTCAATGCGCGCTATCAAGCTGAAACAGGCATGATTACAGAACAAGAAGCTGTGCGAAGAATATTAAAAAATGGTGGTGTGAAGCCTTCAACCAATGAATATACACTGCAGCGAATTGTTTTTGTCATTCCTGCACATCGTCGTTCAGAAATCTTTGAAAGACGCCAGAGAGAAGCAAATAATTTTCGCGCACATTTTCAAGGATGTGCTAACGCTCAAAAACAAGCGAGTGGTCTCTTGGATGTTACCATTCGCAACTTAGGGAAGTTTCTCGAACCCCAGCTTCCCAACACGTGGGAACAGGCTATCCTTGCGACACCTGTCGGAAAAATGACCAAATTTCAGGAAACATCTGACGGAATTGAAGCAGTTGCTGTCTGCAAAATAAAAAGAGTTTCCGATGATTACGTAGCCCGACTAATATTTTCCATTCAAGATAATAAGCAAAAAAGCCCACACGAACTTGAAAAATTAAGCGAAAAATATTTAGACGAATTGCGGAAAGTCGCGCGTATTCAAAACTCATAATGGCTACACTTGTTGTTAGTGGTGGTGATCCTGCCGGTATTGGTCCTGAAATAGCACTCAAAGCGTGGAATTTACGTATTACGCGTCAAGTTCCACCTTTTGTTATGCTCGCTGATCCAGATGTTATCCGTTCGCGTGCTCATTTTTTTAAGATCGATGTTAAGGTAGAAACTGTTTCAACAAATAATCCTACCCAAAACTTCCAAACTGCTCTCCCTATCATACCGTTAAAAAACCGACAAAGCACTCAAATTGGCTTACCTTCACCCAATAATGCTGCTGGAATCATTGAAGCGATTAAACGTGGTGTCCGATTGATTGACAGTGGACATGCGTGTGCGCTCGTTACTTGTCCTATTGCAAAAAAAAACCTTTACGATGCTGGATTTAAATTTCCAGGTCATACAGAATTTTTAGCCGATTTAGCGCATAAAACTTCTAATAAATGCTATCATCCGGTTATGATGTTATCAGGACCTCGATTAAAAACAGTACCAATTACTGTTCATCTTCCCTTCAAGGAAGTTCCCACACAGCTTTCTCGTAATGTCATTATTCAAACAGCACTCATTACTGAACATGATTTAAGAACACGATTTAAAATAACTTCACCTCGTCTTGCTGTTGCTGGACTTAATCCTCACGCTGGAGAAGAAGGTGCAATGGGGAAAGAAGATATTGAAATTATCACTCCCGCTATTGAATATCTTAAAAAGAGAGGACTTAATATTGTAGGTCCATTGCCTGCTGATACAATGTTCCATGAATGTGCAAGAAAAACATATGATGTTGCTCTTTGTATGTATCATGATCAAGCCCTCATCCCTGTTAAGACATTAGACTTTGACACTACGGTCAATATTACTTTAGGACTACCTTTTATTCGTACTTCTCCAGATCATGGAACTGCTTTTGATATTGCTGATAAAGGAATTGCCTCTCCCGAAAGTTTTATTGCTGCCCTTAAACTCGCAAATCAACTTGCAGAAAATAGTTTGATACCATGCCAATAGATAATCTACCTCCTCTACGTGAGGTAATTGATATATATGGATTGCAAGCTCATAAATCCTTGGGCCAAAATTTTCTTTTTGATCTTAATTTAACATCTAAAATTGCTCGTCAAGCAGGAAATATAGAAGGAAAACCTGTTATTGAAGTGGGTCCAGGTCCTGGAGGTCTAACACGTGCCTTGCTTGCAAAAGGAGCTATTGTCACAGCAATAGAGCATGATGAGCGCTTTCTACCTGCTCTCTTAGAGATAGAAAAACACTATCCGCAAAAACTGAACCTTATTTGTAATGACGCATTAAAGCAAGATTTTTCGAAGCTTTTTGAAAAATCTTTAGAAAAACCACGCATTATTGCAAATCTTCCCTATAACATTGGAACACAACTTTTATTAAATTGGTTGTTGGCTGAACCATGGCCTCCTTTTTATGAATCCATGACATTAATGTTTCAACGAGAAGTTGCCAAACGTATTACAGCAAAACCTCAATCCACCCACTATGGACGCCTTAGTGTTTTAACAGGATGGCGTACCATTGCTAAAATTGCTTTTGATGTACCTCCTCAAGCCTTTATACCAGCACCCAAAATAATGTCTTCCGTTGTTCATATCATTCCACGAACACAACCTCTCACCTGTTCCGCACAAAAATTAAGCTTTGTTACAAAAACCGCTTTTGGACAAAGACGAAAAATGCTTCGTCAAAATCTTAAACCTCTCGGAGGTGAAATACTTTTAGAAAAAGCGGGAATTGATGGAACACGTCGCGCAGAAACGCTCTCAATTTCTGAATTTGTGACTTTAGCTAATTTACTGATCTAAAAAGCGTAACTTTTTCTCATTACTCTTTTTCAAAATAATGAGATCATTCATTAACCTTTTCAGCAATAAGCCCATCAATAAAAGATTCAAGAAAGGAGCATCGTTCGCGTTTTACTGTTTCTGCTAAATAAATCGATTTAATAAGAGACAGGGACTGATTTAAATCCTTGTTAATGACAACATAATCGTAAGAACGCCAATGCTGCATTTCCGTTCGTGCATTCCTCAATCGTAAATTAATAACATCTTGGCTATCTTCTGCTCGACGATGCAAACGCGAAATGAGCTCCTTCATTGATGGTGGAAGAATGAAAACAGATACGGTATCCTCTGGCATCTTTTTTTGAAGCTGTTCAGTGCCTTGATAATCAATATCGAATAACATATCTCGGCCAGCGCTCAATACGTTTTCAACACTTTCACGTAAAGTTCCGTAATAATTCCCGTGAACTTCTGCCCATTCAATAAATTCATCACCATCACGCTTGCGTTCAAACTCTTTCTTTGAAATGAAATGATAATGAAGACCATCTACCTCACTAGGACGCCTTTGCCGTGTTGTCATACTTATGGAGAGCTCTAATTGTCCATCTTTCAAAAGCAATTGAGAAAGGGTTGATTTACCAGCTCCTGAAGGTGAAGAGAGAATAAATAAAAAGCCACGGCGTTGACCTTTTTTTTTTTCCTTTAACTTATCCTCAAAGAATGTCATCACACTGCTCTACTTTTTCAACTGTTTTTCAAACTTCCATAATACGTTTTCTATAATCTTCAAAAGTTAATGTTTTGCCTTTAATGCACGCCATTTGCGGACATTTATATTATGTTCTTCTAAAGTTCTAGAAAAAACATGCCCTCCCGAACCATCAGCTACAAAATAGAGCACATCACTGCTGGGTGGATGTGCCACCGCTTTCAAAGAATCGCGACCTGGATTTGCAATCGCCGTTGGCGGCAAACCATCAATTTTATAAGTATTATATGGTGTTTCCTTCTCAAGATCTGAACGGTAAATTGCACGACCAGATGGCATTCCTTTTCCACCAAAGAGACCATAAATTACCGTTGGATCAGATTGAAGACGCATGTGTTTTGCAAGGCGATTATAAAAAACCGCTGCAACCTGCGGTCTTTCTGCTGCAATTCCTGTCTCTTTCTCAACAATCGATGCCAATATGACAAACTCATCAATAGATTTGATTGGTAAATCAGGTGAGCGTGTAGCCCATATAGCATGAATTAATTTTGTCTGTCCTTCACGCAATCTGTTTATGATTTCTTTACGTGTTGTTCCCCGAATAAAACGAACCGTATCCGTCATCAAACTGCCCTCTGGAGGCAAAACTTTTGGAAGATCCCCAATTAAAATTTCATGAGCAGCTAATCGATCAAAAACTTGTTGAACCGTCAAACCTTCTGGCACTGTAAACGTATATTCAATAGATTTTCCTCTCACAAGGATATCCATAATATCCCGCATCGAGGCATACGCTGGAATTAAATATTCACCAGCTTTAAGATGTGTCGTTTTTTGATGATAACCAACTCCATAAACAAAAACGTCAGATGAGCGAATAAGTCTACGTTTTTCAAGCAGTGAAGCAATTTCACGAATTCCTGTTCCCGGATAAATAAGAACAACTTGTTCTTCCCCCAACATCCCTTTTCCTTCAAAAATACTTTTTCCAATATAAAGAGGGATACTGATGCCTAAAATAACAATCACAAGCATCATGAGGAAAAAATGACCGAGAATGACCAACGGGTTGCGTACAATAAACGATTTCTTTCGTCTCTTCTGTGCCAACATATTATTATCTGTTAAATGATTCGATGAGGAATCATTTACGTCCTTGAATGGTTTTCCATTTTTCGCATCGGACACAATTATCAACCTCAACAATTTTTAAGTACTGTAACTTTTATTATAAAACTTTTATAAGTTTTATAATAAAATAGAACAATCAAAAACAGAAAAACAAATATAAAGTAATTATTACTTCTCAAAACGCCGCATGACTAAAGATGCATTCGTTCCGCCAAACCCAAAAGAATTAGAAAGAATCGTATCAATCTTTCGTTCACGTGGTTTATGTGGGACGAGGTCAATTTTCGTTTCAATGGATGGATTATCAAGATTAAGTGTTGCTGGAGCTATACTATCTCGTATAGCTAAAACACAAAAAATAGCTTCAGCAGCACCAGCTGCCCCAAGTAAGTGCCCCACTGATGACTTTGTTGATGACATCGATACCTTTGGCGAATAATGCCCTAAAACGCGTTCCACAGCTGCCAACTCTATGGTATCAGCCATCGTTGAAGTTCCGTGGGCATTAATATAATCAAGTTCGCTTACATCCACTTGTGCACGCCTAAGAGCAGCCATCATACTACGCTGCGCGCCTTCACCACTCTCTGAAGGGGCAGTAATATGATAAGCATCGCCAGATAAACCATAGCCAATAACCTCAGCATAAATACGTGCCCCCCGTTTTTTTGCATGTTCAAGCTCTTCTAAAACAACAATCGCAGCTCCTTCCCCCATCACAAAACCATCACGATCAATATCATAAGGACGTGATGCTCGTTCAGGATCATCATTGCGACAAGTAGAAAGAGCTCTACACGCAGAAAAACCAGCAAGAGAGATTCGATTTATCGGAGATTCAGTGCCCCCAGCCACCATTACATCTGCATCACCCAATGCAATCAAACGTGCTGCATCACCAATTGCATGTGCACCTGTCGAACAGGCTGTTACAACCGAATGATTAGGACCACGCAAACCATGCTTAATAGAGACATAACCAGAAGCAAGATTAATCAAACGTCCGGGAATAAAAAAAGGAGAAACACGCCTTGGCCCTTTATCACGAAGCGTATAACCAGCCTCGACAATACCTTCAATGCCACCAATACCCGAGCCAATTAATACACCTGTAGAAATCTGATCTTCATCACTTTTAGGAAACCACTCAGCATCTGAAAGTGCTTGGCCAGCAGCAGCCATTGCATAAACAATAAATGCATCAACCTTACGCTGTTCCTTGGGATCCATATACAAATCAGCATTATACGTACCATCTGTTCCATCCCCTAGGGGGATACGAGCAGCAATTTGGCATGGCAAATCAGACACATCAAATTCTGTAATGCGTCGAACACCACTTTTCCCTTCAAGAAGACGCTTCCAACTCCATTCGACATCACCAGCTAATGGAGATACCAATCCTAAACCAGTAACAACAACACGTCTCATAACCTCTAACCTTGAATTGAGATTCACCTCTCAAAGCTCTATTCCCCCAATAGCTCCCAAAAATAAAGGCAAAAGCGTGAAGTGCTTTTGCCTTTCAGGAATTACGCAGAAGCTTTATCGATAAACTTTACTGCATCACCAACTGTGAAAATCGTTTCAGCGGCCTCATCTGGGATTTCTACACCAAATTCTTCTTCAAAAGCCATAACGAGCTCAACCGTATCAAGGCTATCTGCTCCTAGATCATCGATAAAGCTCGCATTTTCTACTACCTTATCGGCATTAACTCCAAGATGCTCCACGATAATTTTCCTAACGCGCTCTACTGTATCACTCATGTTGAAATCCTCGAATTTATATTACTTTCCTATAATTTGGTTAACTATATCGCGTCATCTAATCAAGCAATAGATGCATTTACTCTCAAGATTTTAGCAACAATTTAAAACATCCTGTGGATATCCCCTACAAAATGAACCAATCTGACATTCCGACATAAATTGATTAACTGATTATATTAAGGAAACAGAATACATTTTTTCATTTTTTTGATACTACTAAAATAATAAAATTTATAAATCAATGTGAAAAAATACTTAAATCATTGCCATTCCACCATTGATGTGTAGTGTTTGACCTGTCACATACGCTGCTTCATCGCTTGCTAGATAAACAGCAGCAAAAGCTATTTCTTCTCCACTCCCCATACGCTTCATTGGAATTGCAGCCATAATAGTTTCCTTTTGCTTTTCATTAAGCTTATCAGTCATTGCTGACTTAATGAACCCTGGAGCAATACAATTGACCGTGATGTTTCGTGAAGCGATTTCTTGTGCCAATGCTTTCGAAAAACCTATCAAACCTGCCTTTGCAGCACAATAGTTCGTTTGTCCAGGATTTCCAACAACACCAACAATAGATGTTATGTTAATAATTCGTCCATAGCGACGTCGCATCATAGAATGTGTTAATTCACGTGTTAAAGTAGAAGCAGCTGTTAAATTGACCGCTAAAACATCATCCCAATCTTGATCCTGCATACGTATAAAAAGACCATCTCGGGTGATTCCTGCATTGTTCACGAGGATATCAACACCACCCATTTCTCTTTCGGCTGCTTCAGCCAATTGCTTAATAGATTTACGCTCAGAAAGATTAGCAGGAAATACAAAAACATCTTTCCCCAGATCTGTAGCCACTTCTTTAAGCTTGTCTTCACGTGTTCCATGAAGCCCAACAATGGCCCCTTGTGCATGAAAACAACGTGCTATTGCCTCACCAATCCCTCCCGATGCTCCCGTCACAAGAGCTTTACGACCTGTTAATTTAAACATTTTTTGACTCCTTATAGATTAAACGCCAAGCATCTGTAGTGCTGTCTCTATTTCCTCAGCCGTGCCAATTGTTAATGCCTTTACATCTTTATTAATACGACGCGTTAAACCTGTTAATACTTTTCCAGAACCAACTTCAAAAAGTGTATCAACACTATTCGCACTGATCCACTCTATCGTTTCACGCCATCTCACTCTCCCTGTTACTTGTTCAACAAGAAGCATAACAATACGCTCTGGATCACTTTCTGGTATAACAGAAACATTGGCAATGAGAGGAACAATAGGAGCCATCTTTTTAACAGCCAAAAGTGCTTTCTTCATGGCATCAGCAGCAGGCTGCATTAAGGATGAATGGAAAGGCGCCGAAACAGGAAGAAGAAGTGCACGTTTAGCACCTTTTTTTGACGCAAGCTCTACCGCTGCCTCAACCGCTTTCGCTCCACCTGAGATAACAATTTGCCCCCCCCCATTATCATTAGCAATCTGGCATACTCCTTTTCCAGAAACAATCTTACAAATTTCTTCTACATCTTGCTCATCCAATCCAATAAGTGCTGCCATAGAGCCATCACCAACAGCAACAGCAGCCTGCATGGCATTTCCACGAATACGTAAGAGCCTTGCTGTATCACGAAGACTAAATGTACCAGCAGCACAAAGCGCTGAATATTCTCCCAAAGAATGTCCTGCAACAAATTTTATCTTTGATTCTATATCAAGCCCCAATTGTTCCATCACACGAATAATAGCTATAGATACGCACATTAAGGCTGGTTGAGCATTTGCTGTTAACGTTAAAACATCTGCTGGCCCTTCAAAAATGATATTTGATAATTTCTCACCTAAAGCATCATCAACTTCTTCAAAAACCATCCGAGCTGCAACAAATTGCTCTGCAAGCGTTTTGCCCATACCAACAAGCTGACTTCCCTGCCCTGGAAAAATAAAAGCTGCCACCATTACCCGACTCCTAAATTATGCGGTTAAATTATTTGCCTTTGATCTTATTCATCATCACAAATCAAGATAAAGATCCTTATTTTGAACGGATATCTCTCTTAAAGTTATACTTTAATGGTGGAATTTGGTATAAAAACTTAGGAAAATACGGTGCCATAAACTGAATAACGCCCCAACTGATAAGGCAGCCTAAAATTGTACCTGCTAAAATATCAAAAGGATAATGTACACCAACGAAGATACGTCCCCAACAGACCAAACATAAAAACACTGCAGCAAACTTAGAAGCTGCTTTGTACCGATAAAAATAAAGACTTGCCATATAAGATGCAAGAGTCAAGGCATGATTACTCGGAAAAGAAGCGGTTGCACGATGCTTAATCAGTGGTGTTGTTAATCCTACAACAAACGGACGTGGATGAAAATAAATAAGAGAAATAAGATAACCTATGAAAAGAGCTGCACAAATGCTTACACAAATGCTTAGTGCTACACGTCTTTCTCTCTCTTCACCGAAAAACCACAACGCACAAAGATGTAATGGAATAATATAAATCAAAAACTTTGCACAAAAAATACTCCATAAAATCAAAACTGACCAAGATTGATGACTGCCAGCAAACATTTCAAAAAGTGCGACATCAATTCGGTTTAAAAAATCCATTCTTCTTTCTTTCATATTGATAGCTTGGCAACATCATCTCTTTTCTTTGTAAAAAGAGTGAAATCTATAAGAATATATCAAGATTCAATAAATTAATTTTTTTATATGCATAAACTTGCTATTTTTAAAGATAAGCTGTAAATGTCAAACTTTCGTTACCGGAACTTTGGCTGGAGGTTGAACGGAGGACTGGAAAGTAACCAGTAGGAAGCGCAATGTTTCCGACCTCCTGTGTCTCCGCTCTCGAATGTCTCGAATTGTAAACGCGTCCTTTCTTCTTTGGAATTCCAAAAAAGACAAGTCGCAGAGGCTTTGCGCTGAAGCCGGTAGAGTTTAATTGAAGAAAGGCAAAGCAATGGCTCTTTATGAACATATATTCCTTGCCCGACAGGACATTGCACCGCAACAAATTGATGAACTTTTGAATGTCTACAAAGGTGTCATTGAAGCGCACGGTGGAAGGGTTGGGCGTGTAGAAAATTGGGGGCTTCGTTCCCTCGCTTATCGTATTCGCAAAAATCGTAAAGCTTATTATGTACTGATTAACATCGACGCTCCAGCTGCAGCAATTGCTGAAGTTGAACGCCAAATGCGCATTAATGAAGATATTTTGCGTTATATGACCATTCGCGTAGAAAAACATGAAAAAGAGAAGTCTGCTATGCTCTCACGCATTGATCGTAATAGTCATGATGAAGAACGTCCGCGCTCTGTGCGCCGTCAACGTGAAGATGTCATGGAAGGAGTAGAATGATGAGTGATATGAATCAAACTGCAACACGCCGTCCTTTTCATCGTCGTCGCAAGACATGTCCTTTTTCAGGTGCTAATGCCCCCAGAATTGATTACAAAGATATCAAATTATTGCAGCGCTATATTTCGGAACGTGGGAAAATCGTTCCTTCAAGGATTACAGCCGTCAGTCAAAAAAAACAGCGCGAATTGGCTAATGCCATCAAACGTGCTCGTTTTCTAGGTTTGCTTCCATACGTTATAAGGTAAGTTATCAGTAAACTTTGCAGCTGGGGAATTTCCCCAGTCGCTTTTCTTATATGCTTCAGAAAAATAACTGATTGCTAGCTATACAGATAAATATTAAAAGTTGAGGCATTGGGATGCCCCTAACTGCAATTAAGGCAGGACAGCGATAAATGAAAAATGTTCGTTTTTACAAGATGACAACCGGTGTTTTAGCTGGCCTGTTTTCTGTTGTCATAGGAATGGCAATTATTAGCGTCGCGAATATCGCACCCTATTTTTCTTTTCTTCTTGGTTGCTTTCTTTCATTCCCAATTTTTATTGTTGCATTTGGACAAGGAACATTAGCTAGCCTTATCGCTCTTATAAGTGCTACTGTTGTTCTTGTCATAACTACTAATATCTATACTGCTCTTGGCTTTATGCTCTTGTTTTTCCTTCCTGCTGTTTATGCTTCTTGGCTTCTTGGACTTGCACGACCAGTGCAAAAAGAAAATTCACTGATATGGTATCCATTATCATCGGTTATTTTTCATTTAACCAATTTTATCGCTCTTATAGCAACCTTCATCGGACTCTATGTCCAAACCCGTCCATCCACACCCTTCATTGCAAAAAAAGTTACTGAAAATATCGTACAAGCTATGCAAAAGGCGCAGTCACTAAAAGAAGCTGATATACTCGCTTTTAGTGAGCTTTTAACAACCCATGCTGCAACTTTTACAGCTATTGCTCTGACAATTTATAGCTTGATTTTTCTTATTGGTAATCTTTATTTTTCGATGATAACAGCTCAACATATGAAGTGGCTGAAAAGACCTCGTGATGAATGGAGTAAAACTCTTCGTTTTCCTCTTTCTGGAATTATTATTTTCATTTTTATTTGCATAGCATCTATGATTGAATTGAGCGCTCCTGTTGATTTGGGCACGCGTACTTTTAGCTCTGCATATACTGTCGTCATATCAATCAGTGGACTAGCATACCTTCACAATATTACAAAAGGGATCAATGGTCGCGCTATTATACTCTCTCTTGTTTATATTGCTATTTTAACCGTCGTTTTTGCTCCACCTATTTCTTTCATGATGCTTTTAATGGGTATTTGGGCAGCTATTCAATACAATTTTCAATCACGCAAAAAACTTTACTAAATTTATTTGTTCGAAAGGAAAAACTATGGATATTATTCTACTTGAGCGTATTCCTCGTCTTGGTCAAATGGGTGATATTGTCTCGGTTAAAGATGGTTATGCACGTAACTTCCTCTTACCTCAAGGCAAAGCCTTACGCGCTAATGAAGCGAATAAAAGACATTTTGAAATACAACGTGCACAACTCGAAGCGCGTAATCTTGAACGCAAAAGCGAAGCACAAAAAATTGCTGAAAAACTTGATGGTCAATCGTTTATTGCTGTTCGTTCAGCTGGTGAAACGGGGCAACTTTATGGATCTGTATCAACACGTGATATTTCTGAAATCATAACAAATGAAGGATTCTCTATTGGACGCAATCAGATTGAGTTGAATCATCCAATAAAAACGATCGGTCTTCATACCATCACACTGAGCTTACACCCTGAAGTTCAAATTTCTGTGATCATTAATGTTGCACGTTCAGCCAGTGAAGCACAACGCCAAGCAGAAGGTGAAACTCTAACCTCTGCTGAAGCAATCTATGATATTCAAAAAGAATCATTAGAAGAAAATCAGGAAGAACCATCAACAGAAGGAATGAACGATAATGATGCAAACAATACTAACGAAGAAGCTTAACGGCCGTTTTTACTATCCGTCTTACATTTTTTCTTTTTCCGTCGTTTAATAACATTGATATGTTATAGGGCCTTTAGCCTAAAAGGCTAAAGGCCTTGTTGTGTTGTCGTAAAAACTGAATTCTTATGGAAAAGACCGTCTTCAGCGTAGTGTGTAGAGAAAATCACACACTTTATAAAACACAGTCAGAAAAAACATTGCCATATGTTGTTTTATTAAAATAAAAGCAACTTTTTAAGCCTCTGCTTTTTAAAAAGAGTGCACTTCGCATAAAGGGGGGAATTGGTTATATTGCCCATCTCATTTGAAATAATTCAAACATAAAGAAAAGTAATTTTACTTATAGCAGCATTAAAACTTTAGCAGCCCATAATATCAAAAATACTGCAGATAGTGCTTTGTACTTTTTAAAATACAAAAAGTGTAATTTGGAAAATTTTTGTATTTAAAATAAAATTAAAGGAATAGATTGTATATAAACTATACACAGATGATAAACTAGAAATTAAAGAGAACCTAAAAAATTAAAAATATGATTTTAACTTAAAATGAAGATTTGGTCCTCTACCCTTTTTATGTACAATGCTCGATCGATTTTCTAAAGTAGCTAAACGCAAAATTTTAGTGGAAAAAACTGTTATGGAAGAAACAAGCGTCGTTAATTTTAGCTCTTCACAAAAAGAAGATTCCCCTTCTTTCCAGCAACTTCCGCATAATATTGAAGCTGAACAAGCATTGCTTGGAGCACTCCTCATCAACAATGATGCTCATGATCGTGTTGCAGATTTTCTGAAACCAGATCATTTTTTTGAACCCTTACATCAAAAAATCTACGCTGTTTTGTCTCACCTTATTGAAAAAGGAAAAGTTGCAGATCCAGTGACCATCAAGCCCTTTATTCCAGCTGATGAAAAAATTGGAGATATCAATGTATACACTTATGTCGTTCGTTTAGCAAAAGAAGCTGTGACAATTATTAATACCGAAGATTATGGACGAGTCATCTATGATCTTTTTATCCGACGGTCCTTAATTAATCTTGGAACTCAAGTTGTTAATACAGCCTTTGATGCTCCCGTAGAGCTTACGCCATCCAAACAAATTGAAACTGTTGAACAACATTTATTTGAATTGGCAGAAAAAGGAAAATATGGGGGAGGATTTGAGAATTTTAATGAAGCTGTCAAAAAAGCTATCGACATGGCAAGTGCTGCTAAAAAGCGCTCCTCACAGTTATCAGGGATAGCTACACATATCAAAACACTTGATGAAAAAATGGGAGGATTACAAGCATCTGACCTCATTATCCTTGCTGGACGCCCTGGTATGGGGAAAACTTCACTTGCTACCAATATTGCTTTTAATATTGCCAATGCTTGGAATCGTGATTCTAAAACACAAGAAAATGAGGGAGGCATTGTTGGTTTCTTCTCGCTGGAAATGTCATCAGAACAGCTTGCAACCCGTATTATTTCCGAACAAACAGAGGTTTCTTCTTCCGATATCCGAAGAGGGAATATTTCAGAAGAACAATTTTCTAAAATCATCCGTGCAATGAATCACTTACAAAAAGCTCCGCTTTATATAGATCAGACTGGTGGTATATCAATCACACAACTGGCTGCCCGTGCACGTCGTCTCAAGAGGCAACATGGTTTGGATGTTTTGATCATTGATTATATCCAGCTCATGACAAGCAATTCAAGGCGTTCATCTGAAAATCGTGTTCAAGAGATTACAGAAATTACCACAGGACTAAAAGCATTAGCAAAAGAACTGAATATTCCCATCATTGCTCTCTCACAGCTTTCGCGCCAGGTCGAAAATCGAACAGATAAACGCCCACAACTTTCAGATTTACGTGAATCTGGTTCTATTGAGCAAGATGCCGACATCGTGCTTTTTGTCTATCGTGAAGAATATTATCTCAAAAATGAAGAACCAAAGATAGGCACTCTTGAATATGAAAAGTGGCAAAATACAATGGACAAAGCTTTTGGGAAAGCTGACGTTATTGTTGCAAAACAACGCCATGGACCAACAGGAACTGTTCATCTTGCCTTTCAGTCTGATTTCACACGTTTTAGCGATCTAGCAGACAGTGATTATCTTCCAGAACAAATTGGGTAAATCACATGGCACGCAGCCGCATTCAGTTTATCTGCCAAAATTGTGGAACCATCCATTCACGTTGGGCTGGAAAATGTAATTCTTGTGGAGAATGGAACTCCCTTATCGAAGAAAATGAAAATAGTGGCATTGGCGGTGGCCCTACGCAAAATATCCGTAAGGGGCGTATTGTCGCTCTAACGTCTCTTTCTGGAGATCTTAAAGATGCTCCACGTATCCATTCTGGCATTGCTGAGCTTGATCGTGTTACCGGTGGCGGCTTTGTCCGTGGATCAGCGCTCCTTGTTGGTGGAGACCCAGGAATTGGAAAATCAACATTGTTGACACAAACAGCAGCTGCTTTATCGCGAAAAGGACATAATGTTATCTATGTTTCAGGCGAAGAAGCAGTTGCACAAATCTGTTTACGTGCTCAAAGGCTTGATGCAGCCAATACAGAGGTAAAACTCGCTGCTGAAACAAATGTTGAAGATATTCTTGCCACCTTAAATGAGCATAAAAACCTTGATCTGGTTATTATTGATTCCATTCAAACCCTATGGTCAGATACTGCCGATTCATCACCAGGAACTGTCACACAAGTGCGCATCGGGGCTCAAGCAATGATCCGTTTTGCAAAAAAAACAGGAGCAGCTGTCGTTCTTGTCGGACATGTTACCAAAGATGGACAAATTGCTGGTCCCCGTGTTGTTGAACATATGGTTGATGCTGTTCTTTATTTTGAAGGTGAAGGCGGACATCATTATCGAATCCTTAGAACTGTAAAAAACCGCTTCGGACCAACTGATGAAATTGGTGTTTTTGAAATGTCTGATAAGGGATTAAGAGAAGTTATTAATCCATCCGAACTTTTTTTAGGTGAACGAAATGAAAAAGCACCAGGTGCGGCTGTTTTTGCAGGAATGGAAGGAACACGCCCCATATTAGTAGAAATTCAAGCGCTTGTTGCTCCCTCTTCCCTTGGAACACCACGACGAGCTGTTGTGGGATGGGATGGAAATCGCCTTTCAATGATTCTTGCTGTTCTAGAGGCTCATTGCGGTGTTCGCTTTGGACAACATGATGTCTATCTTAACGTTGCAGGTGGATATCGCATAACAGAGCCAGCAGCTGATTTAGCCGTTGCAGCAGCTTTGGTTTCTTCTCTCGCAAACATTCCTCTTCCAACGGATTATGTCTATTTTGGTGAAATTAGCCTTTCAGGAGCTACTCGCGCTGTTGCACATTCAGCACAACGCATCAATGAAGCAAAAAAACTTGGCTTTCAAGGCGCTTTTCAACCTATTACAACAAATGAAATGATGAAAACGCTCAATTTTCAACAAAAAACATTCTCTGACCTGCCTGAACTGGTTGCCGCTATTACTACTGGTAGAAAACTTCCGGCACCACACGCGTGATAATATAGAAAAAACTCTACAAAATATAAAAGATCCCTGCTATAAGAATAAAAATGGCATAACTAGAAATGTATGTATACTCATTTAAAAAAAACACAAATTTATGTATAAGGAACAAACAAATGATCATAACAGTCCTTGATGGAATTGTCGTAGCAATCATCCTGTTGTCCGCTTTTCTCGCTATGCTCCGAGGGTTTTCACGCGAGGTGCTATCATTGGTTTCTTGGGCAATAGCAGCTGTTGCTACACTGTTTTTATTCAAACCTTTCTTGCCCTTCTTTGAGCAATATCTTTCTAATAAAATGATTGCATTGATCACAACATTGGTCACGATTTTTATTGTTGTTCTTATTATTACTTCAATCATTACAATGAAAATCTCTGATTTTATTATTGATAGTCGAATTGGTATCCTTGACCGCACTATCGGTTTTGTTTTTGGAGCACTCCGAGGATTATTCATCATGGTCATTGGCATGCTCCTTATTAATGCGCTTATTAAACCTGAAAACCAAGCTAACTGGTTAAAAAATGCAACAACAAAACCTATCTTAGATTCATGGGGACAAAAAGTTTTAAAAATACTTCCTAAAAATCTCGATATTGTCCTCGAAAAAGCAGAAAAAATGTTTAAAAAAGACGATGCGCATACACAGGATAACCATTCTCATGAAAAAGCAATTCGATAAAATGGGGAATAATTTGTTATGGGAAAAAAATCACAATAACATATGAAGGATGAATAATCATTCTTCATATTACAACTGAAAGAATATGATGACAAAAAGCGACATTTCCTGTCAGAATTTTTCATTGGATGATGATACTCTTCATGAAGAATGTGGAGTTTTTGGTATTCTTGGTCATGAAGATGCAGCAACATTAACAGCTCTCGGGCTCCATGCTCTTCAACATCGTGGGCAAGAAGCGGCTGGAATTGTTTCTTACCATAATAAAATGTTTCATCAAGAAAAGCATCTAGGTCTTGTGGGTGATCACTATACAAACCCCGCAACGCTTGCCCGTTTACCAGGTAATCGTGCTATTGGACACACCCGTTACTCAACAACTGGAGAAATAGCATTACGAAACGTTCAGCCTCTTTTTGCCGAATTAAAAGCTGGAGGTATTGCTATTGCCCATAATGGCAATCTTACGAATGGTCTTACACTACGCCGCGAACTCATTGCTTCAGGTGCTATTTGTCAATCAACATCAGATTCAGAGGTTTTTCTTCATCTTATTGCCCGTTCACGTTATGAATCGTCATCTGATCGTTTTGTTGATGCTATTCGGAAAGTAGAAGGTGGATATGCCATGTTGGCACTCACTCGCACAAAGCTTATTGCTGCACGCGATCCAACAGGGATTCGACCTCTTGTAATGGGTGAACTTGATGGTAAACCAATCTTTTGTTCCGAAACCTGTGCCCTTGATATCATTGGAGCAAAATATGTTCGCGATGTCAAAAATGGAGAGATTATCATATGTGAAATACAAAAAAATGGGGAAATTACTAAAAAAATTATAGAATCAGAAAATCAAAAACCAGAAAAACTTTGCCTGTTTGAATATGTCTACTTTGCGCGTCCTGATTCAATTGTTGGAGGACGTAATGTTTATACGGTACGTAAAAATATGGGAATCCGTTTAGCGCAGGAAGCCCCCTGTGAAGGTGATGTTGTGGTTCCCGTTCCTGACGGAGGAACACCTGCTGCTATCGGCTATGCACAAGAAATTGGAATTCCCTTTGAGCTTGGTATTATTCGTAATCACTATGTTGGTCGCACTTTTATCGAGCCAACACAACAAATTCGTGCTTTTGGAGTTAAATTAAAACATTCTGCAAATCGTTCTGTCATCAAAGGAAAACGTGTCATTTTGGTTGATGACTCCATTGTGCGTGGCACAACATCTCTCAAAATTGTGCGTATGCTCCGTGATGCAGGCGCAAAAGAAGTTCATATGCGCGTTTCGAGCCCTATGATTTTTTATCCCGATTTTTATGGCATTGATACACCTGAAGTTGAAAGCTTGTTGGCTAACCAATATCCAGACTTAAAATCAATGTGCAATTTTGTTGGAGCTGACTCATTAGAATTTCTTTCAACGGATGGTCTCTATCTTGCTGTAGCAGGGGAAAAACGAAATAATGCTGATCCACAATTTACTGACCATTATTTTACCGGACAGTATCCTACACATCTGGTTGATCAAGAAAGTATCCCTAAAATTCATCAATCCTCTGTTCTTAAAACAAGAGATTAATGATGGCACAATTTGATTTTAGTCTCTCTGGTCGTGTTGCACTTGTTACCGGTGCCTCAAAGGGTATTGGCTACCATTTAGCGTTAGAGCTCGCAGAACGCGGTGCTCACATTATCGCCCTTGCACGAACAGTGAGTGGTCTTACTGAACTTGACAACAAAATCCGAGAAAAAGGTGCATGTGCAACACTCGTCCCACTTGATTTACATCATATGGAAAACATTGATACTCTGAGTGCTTCAATTGCTAAACGCTGGAAAAAACTTGATATTATGGTTGCAAACGCAGGAATTCTTGGAACACTCTCACCAGTAGCTCATATAGAAAATACGGTATTTGAAGATGTTTTTCAAATAAACTTCATCAGCCAATGGCGCTTAATGAAAGCCGTTGAACCTTTATTGCGTAAATCTGATGCTGGACGAGCAATTCTATTATCCTCAAGTGTTGCTCATGTTGCACGTGCTTTCTGGGGACCTTATGCAGCCTCTAAAGCTGCTTTAGAAATTATTGCTCGCTGCTGGGCAGAAGAACTTAAACAAACCCCTATAAAGATTAATTGTGTTGATCCCGGTGCAACACGCACTGCTATGCGCGCGCAAGCCATGCCTGGTGAAGATCCTCAAACACTCCCTACACCACAAGAAGTCGCAGCAAAGATAGCGCATTTATCCTCACCTGATTTAAAAGAAACAGGAAAACTCTTTAATGTCCGTAAAAATCGGTTTATGGATTATCATGTACCTGACTGATTGTAGAATAAAAATAGAAACAACCAACCTCAATGGAAATTTCTCTCTGCTTCTAATCTGCTTCCCCCCAATATATAAAGCTCTATAATTCTTTATGCGTTTCCGCAATGGTCTTTTTTTCCTCCAAAGTAGTGCGTTTATTATAAGCAACAAAACTACAGGGAAGAAAAATCATATAGCAAACAGCTGTGACCAATAAAGTATACCATGTGTAAGTTGCAAGAAAACCTACATAAATAACAATACCCAGCATGCACGGTACGACGATATCACGCCTCAAATTTTGATCAATTGTTTTTGCATTCCACACAGGCAAACGACTGACCAAAAGAAAAGCAATAATGACAGTATAAAGACTAAAAAATAATGCCCAACTCCAACTTGGTTCCAAACCAAGAGCTCCTAAATACATAGGTAATAAAAGCAGTAACGCCCCTGCTGGTGCAGGAACACCAACAAAATAATTCCCCTGCCATTTTGGTATATCCTTGTTATCCAACATCACATTAAAACGCGCTAATCGTAAACAACAAGCAACACAATAGACAAGTGCTGCTACCCAACCGACTTGGTGCGCTTGTGCTAACACAAAGGAATAAACAATAAGCGCAGGCGCAACACCAAAATTGATCACATCCGCAAGAGAATCCATCTGTGCTCCAAAAGATGAACTTCCATCCATCAAACGGGCGATACGACCATCTGCACCATCTAGAATTGCTGCCAAAAGCACCATCAAAATAGCAGCCTCATAGCGATGCTCAAAAGCTAAACGAATACTGCTCATCCCTGCGCAAATTGCCAAAATAGTGATAATATTTGGGATGACATACCGCATCGGTGTAGGTGAACGCCACCGATTTGCACTATCATCATGCTGTCCTTCAGGATTAAATGAAGAAAAGAGCGAAAAATTTTTCATTGTTCATCCTAACCGAATCTAAAACCAGTCGTCTCACTCTGATCGTCAAAAAAACCTAAAACTGTTTCTCCAGCAATTGCTGTTTGGCCAACCGCAACACGCAATTGCACTTCAGTTGGTATATAAATATCAAGGCGAGAACCAAAACGAATTAATCCAAATCGCTCTCCAGCAGTCACGGAATCATTTTCTTTTGACCAACAAACAATCCGGCGAGCAACCATCCCTGCTATCTGCACCATACCAATTTTACCATATTTGCTATCAATGACCATCCCATTACGCTCATTAAACTGACTAGCCTTGTCGAGCTCAGCATTAGTAAATCGGCCTGGACGATAAACTATAGATTCTACTGTACCGCTTATGGGAATACGATTAATATGGCATGAAAAAATATCCATAAACACGGAGACACGGATCATTTCTTCTTTACCTAATCCCAATTCTTCAGGAGGAATACATGGTTCAACGAAGGAGATACGTCCATCAGCAGGAGATATAACCAAATTTGAATTTAAAGGGACCACACGATCTGGATCACGGAAAAAATACATACACCATACAGTAAGAATAAGACCACACCAAAAAAACGGATTCCATATCCAACCAAGAATGAGCGAAATAATAAAAAACGCCACAATAAAGGGATAACCCTCTTTATGAATCGGCACAAAACTATTATGGATAGATTGTAGAATACTCATATCATTTCCTATTCATAGTCTAACTTAACAAGGTATAAACCTTTTTGTTCCTTTTTGCCCTTTTGTGTACTTAATCAACCACTCCATATAAAGTTATAGATAACATTTGCACAGCTTATTTTTTACGATTAACAACGCCTATCTCATCTTCTTCACGCATTTTACGTAATTTTTCCTCAGCTTGTGATGCTTCAAGCTGCTTATTCCACATTGAAGCATAGAGACCTTTCTTTTGTAAAAGTTGTGCATGCGTCCCATTTTCAATAATACGGCCATTTTTAAGAACCAAAATTTCATCAGCATTGATAACAGTAGAAAGACGATGAGCAATTATCAATGTTGTACGCCCACGGCTTACAATATCTAGTGCTTGTTGAATTTCCTGTTCTGTTGCCGTATCAAGAGCCGCTGTTGCTTCATCTAGAATAAGAAGAGGGGGAGCTTTTAACAATGTCCGCGCAATAGCTACACGTTGTTTTTCACCACCTGATAGCTTGAGCCCACGCTCACCAACCATAGACTGAAAGCCTTCCGGAAGCATCTCAATAAATTTTGATATCTGTGCCATTTCAGCAGCTTTGCGCATCTCTTCCTCTGTAGCAGTTGGACGCCCATAGCAAATATTATATGCAATTGTATCGTTAAATAACACCGTATCCTGCGGGACCATACCGATAGCTTCACGTAAACTTTTTTGTGTCACATCACGAATATCTTGTCCATCGATTGTGATGGAACCTGCTTCAACATCGTAAAAACGAAAAAGTAATCGAGAAATAGTCGATTTACCAGCACCTGATGGACCAACAATTGCAACTGTTTTTCCTCCAGGGACCTCAAAATTAATGTCTTTGAGAATCTGGCGAGCCGGATCATAGGAAAATTTTACCTGATGAAACTGAATGGTACCATCACGCACTACTAATGGTTTAGCATCTGATTTATCAACAATCTCCTGCTGAACATCTAAAAGATCAAACATGGCTTCAATATCAGTTAATCCTTGCCGCACATCACGATAAATCGAACCAATAAAATTCAGTGGAATAGAAAGCTGTATTAAAAGCGCATTAATAAAAACAAAATCCCCTAGAGTTTGTGTATTATTAAAAACTTCGTAAGCTGACATTAACATCAGAATAGTCATTCCAATACCAAAAATAAGAGCCTGACCAAAGTTAAGCCAGCTTAAGGATGTCCAAATTTTCGTTGCTGCTTTTTCATAATTTTCCATAGAAGAATCAAATCGACGCGCTTCTAGAGTTTCATTACAAAAATATTTGACTGTTTCAAAATTCAAAAGAGAATCAACAGCGCGCGTGTTGGCTTCAGTATCTGCCATATTCATTTTCTGCCGAATACGAATACGCCAATCACTTGCCTTAATTGTAAACCAAGTATACAGCCCTACCATGACGACAACTATGAACAAATAATGCCATCCATAGCTTATGTAAAATACAAATGCTGTCAAAACAAATTCTAAAACCGTTGGTACTGTGTTCAGAATTGAAAATCTAACAATAGCTTCAATTCCTTTTGTCCCACGCTCAATCACACGAGAAAGACCACCAGTCCGCCTTTCCAAATGAAATCGCAAAGACAATTCATGAATATGCATGAAAGTCTTATAGGCTAATTGGCGGATAGCATGTTGACCAACAGTTGCAAACAAAGAATCACGCAACTGATTTAATGCTGCTTGAACAACACGGGCGACGTTATATGCCAAGACGAGCATAAGAGGAATAATACAGCTTTGTGACGTCCACATGGAGAGCTTTAAGCTCACATCAAGAGTATCCGTAGCATATTTAAAGAAATACGGTACAGATATGAGAAATAGCTTGGCTAAAACAAGATAAAATATCGCCCATAAGACACGCATTTTCAGATCGCGCCGATCTGTTGGCCACATATAAGGCCATAAATTGTAGAGTGTACGCAAAGTCTGACCTGTATCTGACGACACGGTTTTTATCATTTCATTCTGTTTCATAAAGCACTTATTTCTTTATCATCTACTCCACAAGCACGATAATATCCCCCTCTGTAGCCACTACAGTTCCTTATCCTCTTGCTATACACTTCCTGTAAATATACATATTAGCACTTAAAGCTAAACTGTTTTTGATAAAGGGACAAGAAATAATCCGCCATAAGGTTTATTATTTTGGTCTGTATTCTCATACCATTCCGCTGCAAATAAATTTTCAGCCTTCACATGCTTCTTGTCCAATTCTGCTTGAAGCCATTTTTTTGATTTACCAATTTCTTTAAGCCCTTTCTTAAGAATTTCGCCATTTTGTACTACAATAATGGACTTCTTCCCTTCTTCCTTTTTAATAACAGAACAATCCCCATTGGTTTCCAAACGAACAAAAGCAGCTTCATGTAAACTACAGCCTTTAATACGCAACATCGTTATCAGTTCATTCACGCTGATGCCTAAATTTTTAATCTCATCCACTTGAAAGACGCCATCTAAAACCAATGCGATATTTTGCCCAGCAATGAGACGACGAAAAAAGACTGAATAGCGTGTCAAAAAATTAAGAGATGCAATCAGAGTTTGCCAAATAAATAAAACAAGCAATAATTGAACACTGCTAACCTCCGGACTATAAATAATGCCCCCAATGATACTCCCCATCACAAAATTGCTTACCAAATCAACTGGTGTCATTTGGCTAAGACTTCCACGCCCCGTTGTTCTTAAAATGAAGAGAAAAGCGATAAGGCCTACAACCAATTTAAGTGTGACATATCCGTAGTGATATAAAAATTCCATCAAACTGTCTCCCTTGTTATGGAAGCTGCCAAAATACTGGAATTATAAGCGCTTTATATCCCACACGGTTATACGCTCGCCAGTTTGTGGGTCTTTGCTGTCTTTTAAGATAACCCCCTCAGCTGCAAGCGCATCACGAATTGTATCCGCAGCTGCCCATTCTTTATTATGGATAAGCTGTAGCCTTTCGGCAATGCGTTGATCGATAAATTTTTCATCAAGGGAAGTTTTTTTCATAAATAATGGGCATTCTACATCTCTAACCCACTCTGGCCGCAATAACCCAAATAAACTCATCCCATTTGCGAGCGTTACAGCATCGCCTCTTTTATAAAATTGTCGTAAAAGAGCAAAGGCATTTGGCGTGTTTAGATCATCACTTAATGCATTTATCAAAGAGGCATCAAGAGCTTCATTCTTATCCGCATAAGCATTTTCACTACGAAGCAATTCATACCAACGATAGAGTTCATTACTAGAGTGTGCTAAACGCTGTGCTGTCCAATTTAATGGTTCACGATAGTGCGATTGTAACATCGAAAAACGCGCAGACAAACCAGCCCAATTCTGCTTCATTTCATTTGTTAAAATATCATTATGATCAAAAAAATTATTCTCTAAAACAGAACGAATAGTAATAAAATTACCGAGGCTTTTAGACATCTTTTTGCCTTCAACCTGCACAAAACCATTATGCATCCAAAGATTAGCCATTCGCTCAGTTCCAAAAGCCGAACAACTTTGTGCAATCTCATTTTCATGGTGCGGAAAAATCAAATCAATCCCACCACCATGAATATCAAAAATATTCGCTGTCGGATCATCACAGCTTAAACCACCGCCATAGGGTTCTAGCAACTTTGCCATCGACATTGCAGAACATTCAATATGCCACCCTGGACGACCTAAAACAGAAATTCCTGCCGGTGATGTCCAACCTGGCTCTCCCTCCATGGAGGGCTTCCATAAAACAAAATCCATCTCTTCCTTTTTATAAGCAGCAACATCGACACGTGCACCTGCCCTCATTTCCTCTAATGAGCGCTTTGCAAACGATCCATAAGAGGGATGTTTTTTTATGCTGCTTACAGAAAATAAGATATGATTTTCCGCTATATAAGCGTGTCCTTTTTCAAGCAACCGTTCAATCAAAGAGCGCATCTCTTCTAAATGATCTGTTGCACGTGGTTGGCTGGTTGGTAATAAACAACCAAGTGCTCGTGTGTCTTGTTGAAACTGCAAATAGGTACGCTCCGTCAATCGGCGAATAGCTTCGTTAAGTGCTAGTTCTGGATACTCGTAAGCTGCTCGTGTATTAATTTTGTCATCTACATCTGTAATATTACGTGCGTATATAACGTGATCTTTACCATAGATATGACGCAATAAACGAAATAACATGTCAAAAACAATGACTGGTCGTGCATTACCTATATGGGCGTAATCATAAACCGTTGGTCCACAAACATAAAGACGTACTCTCGTTGCATCTATCGGTGTAAAAAGTTCTTTTTTACGTGTTAGCGTGTTATAAAAACGCAACTCTCTCATTATTATACTCCGTTAGCGATATTACTCGCCGCTTTTCACAGTGAATTTTATTCAAAATCATTGCATTATGTGGTTTTAAGTTAAAACTTTCGTATATCTTATCTAAAATTCTCACAATGAGCCCATTGCATCGAGGCTGTACCCATCATTTGTCAAAAAATAATCCACTCTATTTGATTGGATTAAAGCATCCTATAAATAAAAACTCTATTTTTTCTTGATGAGAAAACTGCTCTAGAAAAAAATCTAGAACGCTCTATACAGCATAAAATCATACGAAAAACAGATTGCATACAAAAATCTGAAATTTTTAACGACACAAAGATTCGTCAAATTTTTCAATAACTTCATGATGCTTTCCTTACTTTCTTTATGCCCTAAATTTTATAATATGCCCCACTCTTGGTAATATGCATAAACCATTTTATCCGCGATTGTAATCTACAAAGTTTTATTAAAAAGGAGCAATAAAAAATGCGCAATAATCTGATAAAAACCGTTTTTTTTATATCTTTTTTAGCTTTAACACCAACCTTTGCACAACAATCACCACCTTATGAGACGAAATTACTACGACTAGCAGAAATTTTGGGATCCTTACATTCCCTACAAAATCTTTGTAGCACTCCAACAAACCAATGGTATAATTACATGAGTGCACTAATTGAGGCAGAACAACCCATGCCACAAAGACGTACTTATTTTTATGAAGCATTTAATGAAGCGTACCGTGCTTTTTCAGAAAATTATCATCATTGTACACAATCAGCAATTGAAGCAACTCAAAGATATATTAAAGAAGGAAAATCCTTATCTGAAAACCTTCTCATGCATTATAATAATTAATCTGTACAAAAAATTACTAAACTCTCAATAAACTACATCAATGACAGTACTCCGAAAAATAAATAGATTCATAAACCGTCTTTGATATAAATATGCAACTTTTTGAAAACAAACCTTCAATATATTTTTATTTCCCTATGACAAAACCACAATAAGCGTCTTTTCATAGAGGAAGTCATTTCCATAAACCCTAACCATTCTATCTGGTTACACCAGAGCTTCTATAAATTTAACAGGTTCACCTTGAGAAGGTGTAACAATTTCGCCTTCCCACATAACACGTATCCCCCGTATAATGGTTCCAACAGGCCAACCTTTAACCTTTTTACCATCATAGGGTGTCCAACCTACACGTGAACCAATCAAAGCATTCGTAATCACTTCTTCTCGCTTAAGATCAACAATGGTCAAATCAGCATCATATCCAACAGCAAGACGCCCTTTACAGCTTATACCAAAAACGCGGCTAGGACCATGTGACGTGAGATCAACAAAACGTTCAAGGGATATCTTTCCCGCATTGACATGTGTTAGCATAATTGCTGCTGTTGTTTGTACTCCTGTCATCCCTGAAGGTGAAGCAGGATAAGGTTTGCGCTTTTCTTCAAGCGTATGAGGAGCATGATCAGAACCTAACACATCAACAATACCCTGCTGAACACCATACCAGAGAGATTCACAGTGCCGACTTTCACGGATTGGTGGATTCATTTGAATTAATGTACCAAATCGCTGATAATCATCAGAGGTTAAAGTCAAATGATGCTGCGTTACTTCAATTGTTGCAATATCTTTATGTTCCTTTAAAAACTCAATTTCTTCTGCTGTAGAAAGATGTAACACATGGATGCGCGACTTTGTTTCATGCGCAATTTTCACTAAACGTTGTGTACATTTTAATGCTGCAACCTCATCACGCCAAACCGGATGCGATGATGCATCCCCTTCAACACGCAACATTTTACGCTCTCTAAGCCTTGTCTCATCTTCAGAATGAAAAGCTGCACGACGGCGTGTATTCTGCAAAATAAGACGCACACTTTCATCATCATCCACCAAAAGATTACCGGTAGAAGATCCCATAAAGACTTTTATTCCAGCAGCACCTGGAAGTCTTTCTAACTCAGCTAATTCATGTGCGTTTTCACGTGTTCCTCCAACCCAAAATGCAAAATCACAATGCATCCGATGAAATCCGCGTCTTACCTTATCAGACAATGCTTCTTCTGAGGTCGTCAATGGGGTAGTGTTAGGCATTTCAAAGACTGCTGTAACTCCCCCTAACACCGCAGAATAAGAGCCACTTTCTAAATCTTCTTTATGTTCATTGCCAGGCTCACGAAAATGAACTTGGCTATCGATAATACCCGGCAAAATATGCAGCCCTGTACAATCAACGATCTCCCCAGCAGAGGCATATGCAAGATCACCAATTTCAGCAATACGGCCATTCGTAATACCAATATCACGCTTGCTACTTCCATCATGATTTACAAGCGTTGCACCTTTAAAAATTGTATCAAATGTTTTAAACATAGCCATACTCCTTACATATCCCCTCTTTGATCGATTATGTAACTTTGAGTAGAAAAGCAAGAACCATGATTGAAAAACAAAATATCATTCGCTTAAAAAAACGTAGCATTATTAAAGTTACAGGTGAAGAAGCAACAGATTTTCTGCAATCTCTTATCACTACAGACGTAAAAAAAATCGGCTTACAAGAAATTTTCCCTGGAGCGCTCTTATCTCCACAAGGAAAAGTTATTGCTGATTTTCTTATCGGGAAAATAAAAGACGGCTATCTGATCGATATTTTTGCCTCTTTAGCTGATATCCTCCAAAAGCGCCTTCTCCTTTACAAATTGCGCAGAAAAGTGGAAATTACACAACCATTACAAGAAGTTGTTACGGTTTTTTTGAAAAATGAAGAAACTCTTTCAGATTATGATTCAAGTTTTATTGATAAGCGCTTTCCACCAAAAGAAAAAATAATACGAATCTATGGAAATACACCCTTTTTTTCTTCAGAAGATCACCATAATTGGGATCGATTGCGTATCCGTTATGCAATCGCTGAAAGTGGTCAGGACTATGAAATAGGAAAAGTCTTTCCTCATGATATTAATTATGATCAAATTGGTGGGTTGGCGTTTAATAAAGGTTGCTATATAGGGCAAGAAGTGGTTTCACGAATGCATCACCGTCGCGCAGCACGTCGTCGCATTTTAACAGTCAAAAGTCAGCACGAATTAACCTCAGGTTCCAACGTTGAAGCAGAAACAAAAATACTTGGTTACTTGGGAACATGTGTTGCAAACGAAGCTTTAGCTTTAATGCGTCTTGACCATGTCAAAGATGCTATGAACAGAGCTATTGCGTTGACAGTAAAAAATGCTCCCGTCACCATAAGCATTGCTGAAAATATGAATTTTACTTTTCCTGAAAACTCTGTGGAAACTTAACTCATGGCTAAAGCTGAATTATCAAAAAATGGAGAAGCACGTGCTTGGCAAAGAATGCTTTCTGGCCGACGACTTGATCTGCTAAACCCTTCTCCTTTTGATGTTGAAATAGAAGATATTGCCCATGGGCTCGCCCGCGTTGCCCGTTGGAATGGCCAAACGCGAGGAGAGTATGCCTATTCTGTTGCACAGCATTCACTTTTGGTAGAGCAAATATTTCAGAAGCTTTTTCCACAATCACATAGCAATGAGTGCCTATATGCTCTTCTTCATGATGCACCAGAATATGTCATCGGTGATATGATTTCACCCTTTAAAGCTGTCATCGGAAAACAATATGAGCTTATCGAAAAACGTATACAAGATGCTATCCATATGCGCTTTTCTCTCCCCGTTGATCCCTCTCAAAAGCTCTTAAAAAAAATCAAGCAAGCCGACCGTATTGCTGCATTTTATGAAGCTATTACACTCGCTGGCTTCAATACAGAAGAAGCTCTTCGCTATTTTGGACCTCCCAATAATATTTTACCTGACGATCTCGATTTGCAACCTACTTCTACACAACAAATTGAAAACGCCTTTTTAATCCGTTTTCGTAACCTTGATGCCCAAAGATCACCCTAACATTCTCTTTGCATCGTTCTCTCTTTATCGTTTTAGCTAAAAAATACATATATGAGATTATCGCCTTCTTCCCTTAATACCTATTTGAATGTTATTATAAAAAGAATACCCTCTCTCCCATCCATAATCTTATAGATATTGAATACTCTAAAATCTCTGCTATATAACAGCCTGTAGCTTTAAACCAACAAAAAGCGAAGAGTGTTGAATCAAAAGATTTTCTATACAATACACTCTTGATAAGTACCCCGTAAATTTATGCGTTTATTGGTTTCTGATAATATCAGTGTAATAGCATACAAAAAAATTATTGTTCAAATTGAATGCGAACAAAAGATATATGAAAGAATACACGTTCATTTTGCAAGGTTTTAACAACAAATGTTCTCTTGTAAAACCTTTGTATGAAAGTGGATTTTATTTAAGTTTATAAACTTCCGCATCCGCTGGGAAAATACGTGATTTGACATCTTCTGCGTAATTTTTAATTGCCGTCTCCATTGCTTGCTCAAGAGCACCATAACGACGTACGAATTTAGGTGCCCAAGTGCCATACCCCAACATATCTTCCATCACCAATATCTGCCCATCACATTGACTAGATGCTCCAATGCCAATCGTAGGGATAGAAAGCATCTCTGTGAGCTTTACCGCTAACGGTTCCACAACCCCCTCCACAACAACAGCAAAGGCACCTGCTTTTTCAACCGCTGCTGCGTCTTCTTCAATCTGTTGCCAATTCCTTTCATCACGTCCTTGCGTCTTAAAACCACCAAAACGATTTACAGCTTGCGGTGTAAGACCAATATGGCTCATAACGGGAATACCGCGTTTACACAAAAAATCAATCGTTTCTGCTATATAAACCCCTCCTTCAAGCTTAATTGCACCACACCCCGTTTCTGCAAGGATACGCGACGCATTAGAAAAAGCTTGTTCTGGACTTTCTTCATAAGAACCAAAAGGCATATCAACAACCACTAATGCCCTCTGAGACCCACGCATAACTGCCTGCCCATGCAAAATCATCATATCCATACTAACAGGGAGTGTTGTCTCAAACCCATGCACAACCATACCAACGCTATCACCAACCAAAAGCAAATCGCAATACGGATCAGCAATTCGCGCACTATAAGCTTGATAAGCTGTTAAAGACACAATCGGTTCTTGTCCTTTTCTTGACCTTATTTCAGAAGCCGTTATACGCTTCATGGTTTTGTGTGCACTCATCTTTTCAGCCTTTCTCTTGCAAGATATATTGATCAAGAAGCCTAACCTCACCAAAACGGACAGTGAGTAATAAAACCGCAGGTTTTTCCAACTTCCCCTTAACTACCGATAAAGTTTCCATATCCCGTAAATCTACTGATTCAATAATCGCTCGCGATTCCTGCTGTAAAATATTGCGAACAGTTTTACATAATTTATCAACCGACCGTTCACCTTGGCAATAAAGCATTTCCGCAGCTTTACCGCTTTCAGGAATAATTTTTGCAGCTTGGCGATCTTCTAGCGTTAAAAGCTGATTACGTGAAGAACTGGCCACTCCATCTGCTTCACGTAAAATAGGGACTCCAACAATTTCAACAGGAAAAGCTAAATCCTTAACCATACGACGAATGATCAAAATTTGTTGAAAATCTTTTTCCCCAAAAAAAGCCTTATCTGGCTGAACAATATTAAAAAGCTTAGCAACGACACTCGTCACACCACAAAAATGTCCTGGACGTAATTTTCCCATTAAAATACGTGATAATTTTTCTACTTTCACAATTGTGTCATTTCCCTGTGGCCACATTTCTTCCACAGAAGGAGCAAAAACATATTCAACACCTGCTTTTTTCAACAAAGCACAATCACCCATCAAATCTCTTGGATATTGATCAAAACCCTCATTGAGGCCAAATTGCTTTGGATTGACAAAAATAGAAACCAATATGCGATCACACATAGCCCTTGCTTTCTGCACTAATGCAAGATGACCATCATGCAATGCTCCCATGGTTGGCACAAAACCAATAGATAATCCTAAACGTCTTTCTTCTGCAAGAGATTGGCGTACCTTGGCAATTGTTTTCAAGATTTCCATCTTCATCTTCTCTTCATTTTATTAAATCAGCACATTCATGTTTGCATGCGAAATCGCCGTTCAAACAATTGTATTAAATTCATGCGTACCGATGGTTGCTTTATATCTCGTGGTTCCCAAACATGACGCATTAAAAAAAAACCCGTTAAAATAAAACCATTTAATATGTCATTAAAATCAACAGGACGAGCTGTTCTTTGCACAAGAAACTGTGGTAGAATTAAAAGTTTCTCTTTCCAAGGATAACCTGCTTCTTCACATACAGCACGTCCTGATTTTGGTGATACATAACAGAGCCTTTCCTGACGACCTGTTACAGCACAACGAGATAAATCGAGGCCAAAGCCAAGTTCTTCAAGAAGCCGCATTTCAAAACGCACAAGTAATTCAGCGTTTACAAACGTTTCTTCAAAATTTTGTATAAAAAGATGTAAAATATCATATAAAATGGGATGCGGATCACGCTCAGGAAGAAGGCGCAAATGAAAAGCTATTAACTGCAAAGTATAAAGTGCATCCGGTAAGACTATTAATCGTGCAGCATGGAAGTCAAGCACTTCAAGCCGAAAAAGCCCCAAATGTTCATCTAAACGCGCCCACCATTCGGCTTCAACACAATTTCCAGGTTGCAGAAGAGCCGCCATACGACGAGATTGCCCTCCTTTTACCACCCCCATATAGCGGCCATGCAGACGTGTCATAATTTCAAGAATAACACTGGTTTCACCATATTGGCGTGTACCAAGGATAATGGCCTGCTCTTTCCATTTCATTTTATTTTAAAAAATCTAATCCCATTTCGCGGTAACGTTCCGGATCAGTATCCCAATTATCACGCACTTTTACAAAGAGAAAAAGATGAACCTTTTGGTCCATAATTTCCATTAGTTCCTTACGTGCTGCCTGACCAATTGTTTTAATTGTATTGCCTTTTGTTCCTAAAACAATTTTTTTCTGACTCTCACGCTCTACATAAATGACTTGATTAATTTTAACTGAACCATCCGAACGCTCTTCCCAATTTTCTGTTTCAACAGTTGAGGAATAAGGCAGTTCATCATGGAGGCGGAGAAAAAGTTTTTCACGTGTAATTTCAGCAGCGAGATGACGCATGGGCATATCTGAAATTTGATCCTCTGGATAATACCATGGCCCCTCCTGCATCATTGCACTTAACGCATGAAGCAAATCTTTACAACCAGAACCGTTCAGAGCCGAAATCATAAATGTCTGCACAAACGGCACACGCTCATTAATTTGAGTGGTTAATGCTAAAAGGGAGGACTTAACAACTGTATCAACCTTATTAAGAACAAGAATCTTATCCTGCTTAATATTTTTTACAATATCTAACATCGTATAGACATCATCCGAAAGACCACTTTGAGCATCAATCAAAACTAAAAGAATATCAGCACTCTTAGCGCTTCCCCAAGCAGCAGATACCATTGCACGTTCTAATCGCTTGTAAGGATGAAAAACACCTGGTGTGTCAATCAACACAATTTGCGTATTATCATGAATAACAATACCACGGATCAAAGTGCGTGTTGTTTGTACTTTATGCGTTACGATTGAAACCTTCGTTCCAACCAACTGATTAACTAATGTTGACTTGCCAGCATTAGGCATCCCAATAAGCACAACAAAGCCAGAACGCGTTTTAATAACGTCATCCATGATCACTTTTTCCTATTGCTTTCCATATACCCTCTCGTCGTAAAATTTTCTCAGCTGCCATTCTTTCAGCATATCTTTTAGAACTGCCCTGCCCAATCTCTGGAGCAAAACCAGAAATGCTTACCTCTACCATAAAAACAGGATCATGATCTGGACCAGAACGTTTTATAACCCGATAATATGGTTGTGCATTGCTCTGTATATGAGCCCATTCCTGTAACGCCGTCTTTGCATCACGTCGACCCGCATCCATTTGTTTTGCCCGATCTTTCCAATATCTTTGAATAAAAGGCCGAACACTCTTCAACCCTCCCTCTAGATACATCACAGCAATTAAAGCTTCTACCACATCAGCATGCATATTGATGAGTCGACGCCCCTCGAAGTTTTTCATTTCAAAACCAACATGAACCATATCAGGCAAACCCATTTCTCGCGCAATATCGGCACATGTCTGCGCATTCACCAGACCATTTAAACGTACCGATAATTCACCTTCACTTGCCTGTGGAAAAAATTGATACAGCATTTCTGCAATCAAAAGTCCTAGAACCCGATCACCTAAAAATTCCAGTCTTTCATAATTCCCTTGTTCTGAATCTTGTACACTTGAATGTGTTAATGCTCTTCTTAATTTCTCTTCATTTCTAAAACGATGCCCCGTCAGTTTTTCAAGCTGCTCAATTACTGGACGTTTCATTATTGATTCCTTGCTCAACAAGCGGCAAATCATGAACAGTGTTGATAAAAGAAAACAAACGACTCCAACGCACATCAAATGGCCAGCGCCAAATCTGCCAAGCACTTGAACCATTACTAATAGAGAAAAAAATCACGCCTGCTCGACCAATAAGATTTTCTTCTGGAACATACCCTACATCCAGACGGCTATCATCTGAATTATCGCGGTTATCACCCATCATAAAATAATGCCCTAGTGGAACTTCAAAGACTTTTGTGTCATCAACTTGCGGAATAAAAGCTAAATCAAGTGTATCGTAGCGAACACCATTAGGCATTGTCTCGCGATATACATCAACAGGGTAATTAACCTCTGTTATATCAGAATTATCAATCTTCCCCATAAAATGACGTGGAACAGCCTTATCATTAATATAAAGAACACCTTGACGAACTTGTATACGATCACCTGGTAGCCCAACAACACGTTTTATATAATCAATATCCGGATTGCTCGGTAAACGAAAAACTACAACATCTCCACGTTGAGGTTGAGATGCCCAAATACGTCCCGAAAAAAGAGGAGGAGAAAAGGGTATGGAAAAACGAGAATATCCATATGCATATTTGGAAACAAACAGATAATCTCCTACAAGTAAAGTAGGACGCATTGAACCAGAAGGAATACTAAAAGGTTGGAAAAAAAGTGTACGAATAAGTGCTGCTAAAAACAGAGCTTGAATCAAAACCAAAATAAATTCAACGATTCCGCCTTTTTCTTTCTTTTGATGCATTTTTTCTTTCTGAACCATTACAGACTACCTTCCCATGACAGATATAATTCGTTTTTTATCATAATGTCCAAATAACAAAAGCACAATCTCCCACAATATCTATTCTATCCACGCGGAAATGCTTCGATAATAACAAATGCCTGCGCCCAAGGAAAATCATCTGTTAAGCTCAAATGGATGACAGCCTCATAATGTGGGGGCAATAACTTTTGTAACTGCATTTGCGCACGATTTGTGAGTTTCATGATTGGTTTGCCAGACGGTAAATTGACTACTCCCATGTCTTTCCAACCCACACCACAAGCAATTCCAGTCCCTAAAGCCTTAGCACATGCTTCTTTGGCTGCAAATCTTTTGGCATAAGAAGAAGATCTTTTGGAAAGATTTTCAGATTTAGTCTGCTCAATATCCGTAAAAATACGTTGAATAAAACGATCCCCATAACGAATCAACATTCTCTCGATGCGTCTTATATCAATGAGATCATTTCCAAAACCAATGATCATAAGATATTACCTGAATTTCTTTGCCATAAACGCTTTTTTTTTATAATCTTTTGATATCGCTTTTGTTGAAAACGAGCAATTGCTCTGTAAACACCTATATAAGATAAGCTGCCAAAAATAAGACCTAAAAGGGTACCACCTAAAATCATCGGTCTCATGATTGAGTCCCATGTACCCTTAAAAAGCGGAGATATATTTGACAGTGTCAAATCCTCAAACAAAATACGAATTTGAGAAAGAGAAATCTCATTTACATTGCTAAAAAGTGATAAACAGAAATAGCCTATCTTATAATCGGCCATAACAATCAGCAAAAATGTAAGTGGATTAGAAAAAACCGTTCCGATAATCGCCGCAGCAAAATTTCCACGTAAAATCCAAGAAAAAAATATTGCCAAAATAACATGCATCCCAAAAAAAGGCGAACAAGCTAAAAAAATGCCAATAGAAAACCCCAACGCAACTTTATGTGGTGTTGCTGAGATACGCAAAATACGTTTACGTATGTAGCAAAATGAGCGAGAGAATGAACGACGCGGCCATAGCCAAAGTCGAACACGCTTTACAAAATCTACTGGTTCTCTACGACGAAAAAGCATTTGACTCTCTATATACATCTCGTGACAATGAAATAATCCATATGATTCAAATTAATTTCTCCAAGATTTTGTAAAAAAATAGAAAGACAATTAAATATTTCGACTCCCTGGCTTGATCGCTGGCAGCATAGCAAGATCAGCAGGAAGTGCGTCACTATCATAAGATGCTATCTCGTATTCAGCAAGCGCAATCAACGGAACTCCAACATCAACCTTACCGCCAGAACGATCAAGGATACATGCACTCGCCAACACATCTGCTCCTGCCGCAAGCAAAGCCTCAACCGTCTCACGAATGGAAAGGCCTGTTGTTACAATATCTTCAACAATCACAACACGTGCACCCTGCTTGATTTCGAAACGACGCAATTCAAAGATGCCATTTACACGCTCTACCCACAAAGAGGGAATACCAAGGTGACGCGAAGTTTCGTACGAAGGAATAAGCCCACCAATTGCAGGACCAACAACATAATCAATTTTTCCTTCAACAGATTTTTTAATTTTTTCAGCCAACCCACGACATAACTTCTCCGTCAAATCAGCATGCATAAATACTTTCGCCTTTTGCATATAAGTAGCGCTATGGCGGCCTGATGTTAAAATAAAATGCCCTTCCAAAATAGCATCTGCTTGTTTAAAAATATCAATCACATCTTGTGTATTCATCGTCAAATCTCTTTTTTACCCATGAACTCGCTGTACTGCACTAACCGAACCTGCCTCTTTTAACTGAGAAAAAATACGATTCAAATGTTTTAAATCCCAAACTTCTAGATCAATCACAATTTCTGTAAAATCTGGCGCTGTACGAATAAAAGATAAATTTTGAATATTGGCATCATTGGCAGAAATCACTTGTGTAATTTCTGCCAATGAGCCAGGACTATTAACAGCCAAAATATTAATTCGAGCAGGAAAACGTTCGCTCATTTGAGCATCAATATCCCAGCGAACATCAATCCATCGTTCTGGCTGATCATCATAGGCCATTAAAGCCGAAGACTGTATCGGATAAATAATGATTCCCGCTCCTGGTTGCATAATGCCAACAATCCGATCTCCCGGTACTGCTCCTTCAGGCGAAAACCGTACAGGAATATCTCCACGGGTTCCTCGGATAGGTAATGCTTTGGATTGATGCTTCTGCGCAGTTACATCCTTTTCATTTTCTGGAACTTTAAAAATCATCCCTTGAGCATTTTCAATGTTAAACCAACCTTCTTCCCCAGGCTTAAAAGATGATTTTTGGACAACACGGTGATCTTGATAATCAGGATAAACCGCCTTAACAACATCCGTGGAAAGGAGTTCCCCACGTCCAACAGCAGCCAATACATCTTCCACATCTTTACGTGCCAAACGTGGCAAAACTTGCTTAAGAGCATCTTTTGAAAATTGCTTTCCCATATACTCAAACGAACGCTCAAGAATACGATATCCTAAGCCAGAATATTGCTTACGTACCGCCGCACGGGTCGCTCGACGAATGGCTGAGCGCGCTTTACCTGTCACAACAAGAAATTCCCATGCTGCTGGCGGAATTTGAGCTTGTGAACGTATAATATCAACTTCATCACCATTTTTTAATTTGGTCATTAAAGGCATAATACGACCATTAATTTTTACCCCTACACAAGAATTACCAATGTCCGTATGAACGGCATAAGCAAAATCAATAGGAGTCGCGCCTTTTGGAAAGGCAATCAATCGGCCTTTTGGAGTAAAACAAAAAACTTGATCTTGAAAAAGCTCAAGTTTTGTATGTTCTAAAAACTCTTCTGGATTATCCCCATCTGATAAAGACTGAATCGTTTGACGCAACCATGCATAAGCATTGGTTTCGTTTGATAACTTCAAAGTCGAATAATTGGAACCACGATCTTTATAAATAGAATGTGCTGCAACACCATATTCAGCAATTTCATCCATAGCAGCAGTTCTAATCTGCAGTTCTACACGTTGCCTCGAAGGTCCTACAATCGTCGTATGAATGGAACGATAATCATTTTGCTTTGGTATAGAAATATAATCTTTAAAGCGACCAGGTACCATTGGCCAAGTCGTATGAATAATACCAAGAGCACGATAACAATCATTCACTGTTTCAACAATAACGCGAAATCCAAAAATATCAGATAATTGTTCAAACGATAATGCCTTACTTTCCATTTTGCGAAAAACTGAATAAGATTTTTTCTGACGGCTTTTAACATCTGCTTTAATACCATGTTCAAAAAAAAGTTTTGTCAGTTCATTTTCAATCCTAGAAAGCAAATCACGGTTACGCTTCGATAATTCAGAAAGTCGATTGGTTATCGTATGATAACCTTCTGGATTTAAATAAAAGAAAGAGAGATCTTCTAATTCTTCGCGCATATCTTGCATCCCCATACGACCTGCAAGTGGCGCATAAATATCCATTGTTTCCTCAGCAATTCGCCGACGCTTATCATCACGCATAACACCAAGAGTACGCATATTATGAAGACGATCAGCAAGTTTGACTAAAAGAACACGAACATCATCAGAAATAGCAATAAGAAGTTTACGAAGATTCTCTGCCTGTACTGCTTTCTTCGATACAAGATCAAGTTTATTAAGTTTTGTGAGCCCCTCAACCAACTTACCGATTTCAGATCCGAAAAGCTGGTCAATTTCTGCTCGTGTAGCACTTGTATCTTCAATTGTATCATGCAAAAGAGCAACAGCAATTGTCGCTTCATCCAACCGCATATCTGTCAAAATAGAAGCAACTTCTAAAGGATGAGAAAAATAAAGATCTCCGGAAGCACGCTTTTGATGACCATGCTTTTGCATTGCATAATTATAGGCTCTATTTAACAGAGCCTCATCCACGTCAGACTTGTAACGTTGAACACGCCCAACAAGCTCACACTGACGCATCATACGAGCATATCCTTTATCTTTTCACGACTTAACCCTTATTGAACGTGAACAGTTTATCAATTAAAAAGATAAGAAAAACAACCACTAACACATAACAACATATATTTTCTCCTGAAATATAAATCTCTGCAGTTAATAATCGTCACTTTTCTCCGGAACGACTAAACCTTCAATACCAGCTAAAAGCTCTTCTTCTGACATATAATCAAATGAACACCCCTCTTCTTCTGACGAGACTCCAAAAACATTCTCAGATTCACCTGAATGAGAAATAAATTCACTTGCCATTTCCGGTTCATCCACTTCCACATGCTTTTGCAATGAATGAATAAGATCTTCTTTCAAATCAGCCGGTGATAATGTTTCTTCAGCTATTTCACGCAAAGCAACAACTGGATTTTTATCATTATCACGATCAACCGTGATCTGCGCTCCCTGTGAAATCTGACGCGCTCGATGCCCAGCTAAAAGAACCAACTCAAAGCGGTTATCGACTTTATCAATACAATCTTCTACCGTTACGCGGGCCATTTATATCTCTTTCTTAAAGCTTAAAAAATTTTATAATAGGTATTGGAGTATATACAATAATCAAAATAAAACACAAGAAAAACAACACAAGCCTTATTTTTTTCTCAGAAAGCTTATTAAAAAACCTTGGAATCTTCATAAAGGCGCAGAACCTATTGAAATTTGTTCCAAGTGCTCTTCTAAAATAAAAACTTTTAAAGTATCGGTTTCCAACACAAAACTATATTCACTTGATAAATTGACTCTCTACTCTAGAAAAATCGTCTTTTGAAATTATAGCAATCATTCCAATTTATTATTTTTTTTGCAATAATGACAATCTCATACGCAGTATTTATGATAACAAGTTTTATTCCATAACGTCTCTCTTCATTCTTCTCTTAATTCACCGAATAAACTCCTAAAAGATTTACACCTTTATGAAAAAGAATTGGCAATCATTTTATGTTAAACTCTGTTATCAAATAGCTCATTTGTATTTATCATGGTTGTTTACAAAAATATAATTCGTCATACACCTCATAAACAACTCAAAAGAATTTTTATAAAAATAATTAATGCCTATGAATAGCCAATTAACATCTCTTTGCCCAGAACCACCGCAAAACTGCAATTTATGCCCACGATTACATAAGTTTATCTCTGACTGGCGTATAAAAGAACCGAGTTGGTATAATGCACCGGTACGCCCATTCTTTCCCTATAAAGGTGCAACTGCAACACGGCTTCTCATTGTTGGTCTTGCTCCTGGGTTACGCGGAGCAAACCGAACTGGACGCCCATTCACTGGTGATTATGCTGGGCACTTACTTTATTCCACTCTAAAAAAGTTTGGTTTTGCCCAAGGTACCTTCGAAGAAAGAGCTGACGACTCTCTTGAATTGATTGATGTCGCAATTGTCAACTCGGTTCGTTGTGTTCCACCAGAAAACAAACCCACTAGTGCAGAAATCAATACTTGCCGATATTTCTTTTCCCCTCTTTTAACAAATCTTCCCAAACTTAAAGCTGTTATCACCCTCGGAACTATTGCACATCATTCAACTTTACGTGCCCTCAACGCAAAAATCCTAGCCCATCCTTTCGGACATGGAAAAATAAATGATATCGGAAGATTGCGCATCTTTTCAAGTTATCACTGCTCACGCTATAATACCAACACTGGCCGCTTAACAGATGTTATGTTCCATGAGATTTTTGAAGCAGCAAAAACATATCTAGATCAATGCTAAAACCTCTCAGAGCTCTGATAAAAATATACAAACCAATCTTATCATCCATATTTTTTTAAAAGCCTTGCTTTTTCGCGTCCCCAATCACGTTTCTTTTCTGTTTCGCGTTTATCATGAAGCTTTTTCCCGCGTGCTAGAGCAATTTCCAACTTAGCACATCCTCTTTCATTAAAATAAAGTTTAAGGGGAACAAGTGTCATTCCCTCACGAGAAGTGGCATTAAAAAATCGTGCCATTTCACGTTTCGAAATTAATAATTTACGCAAACGACGCGGCTCATGATTAAAACGATTAGCTTGCGTATATTCAGGAATATAACTATTCACAAGCCATAATTCCCCATTTTCAAAACTGGCATAACTTTCAGCAATATTGGCCTGATTGGAACGCAATGATTTCACTTCCGCACCATGAAGTACCAAACCCGCCTCAAGATTATCAAGAATTTCATAATTAAAACGGGCTTTACGATTGTCAGCAATTATTTTTCGTACTGGCACATTCTTCTTTTTGTTCATGGCTACTCTATCATTTTATTCTTTAAGCAGACCCGCATGGCACAGAGCCGCATCAATCATCTTTTTTGTTGTATCTTTTAGTGGAACAATTGGAGAACGGACAATATCGTTACAAAACCCTAATTTTGCAGCAGCATACTTAATACCTGCAGGACTGGGTTCAATAAATACTGCACGATTGAGAGGCATCAGGCGGTCATTTAATTTGAGGGCTGTTTTATAATCACCACACAAACAAGCAGCATGAAGCTGTGCACAGAGTTTGGGAGCAACATTGGAGGAAACCGAAATACACCCTACACCTCCATGTGCATTAAAACCTAATGCTGTACAATCATCACCAGAAAGCTGCACAAAATCCTTGCCACACTTTTCACGTTGTTCACTCACACGCTCAATTTTGCTCGTCGCATCCTTAATACCAATGATATTTTTAAAATCCCGACAAAGATCTCTCATAGTTTCCACAGCCATATCGATCACAGAACGGCCAGGAATATTATAAATTATAATAGGGATAGAAATAGCTTTCGCAATGGAAGAAAAGTGCGTGTATAAACCAGACTGATTAGGTCTATTATAATAGGGAGTGACTACTAGAACTGCATCTGCACCTGCCTTTTGCGCATGTTGCGCAAGCTCTACAGCCTCACTTGTACTATTGGATCCGGCTCCAGCAACAACAGGAACACGCTTAGCAACCTGCCCCACACATAACTCTATAACCTTCTTATGCTCTTCATGGCTTAAAGTTGGTGATTCACCTGTTGTTCCAACAGGGCTTACACCGTTAATACCTTCTGCAATCTGCCACTCAACAAAATTGCAAAATGCCTTCTCATCAATAGCGCCTTCATCATTAAACGGTGTGATAAGTGCGGTCACAGCTCCCTTGAGCATGATAAACTCCCTGTAATGTTCTCTTTATTTTTATGGCCTTTATAGATTAGCAATAATAGAGCATAATCCTGCTCTATTATTGAAGCAAGATGAATTTCACGTTAGTTCTCATAAGATTTAGCATATGTCTCCTTCAATTCCGCATATTTCTTTAAAGTATCAGCCTACATTAACCCGTTTTTCACGCTTGTGTTCTAAAAATTCTTGAGTGTTTTCAAAAAAGCAAGGTCTCAAGGTTTTTTCTCTATGCGCCCACTTTCTGTCCCTTTTTTTGTGCAAACCTTTACTGTACTTATACTGGCAACAACAATTTCATTTTCAAGTGCATGTGCACAAACACGTCTTTTGCCTGGGAAAGCACCAATTCCTCTGGCGCGTCCTATTCCTTTTGTCATAAAAAAAGAAGCTCAGAAACCTCTTAAACAATTTCATACGTCAACCCATACCTCCCCTACACCGCTCAATAATAATGCTCCTCTTAAACAACTTAAAGCTGGTTTAGATGCACTTTTTAATAATAACATTGCAAAAACAATAAGCCTTCGCAATTCAATGGAAAAAAATAGCCTTGATTATCATATTTTGACATGGGCAATCGGTATATCAAGCCAAGCCAATATCCCAAGTTCTGAAATATTCAATGCAATCCACGAGCTAAAAGGATGGCCCAGCATAAATACTATGCAATATAATGCGGAACGTGCTTTTATCAATGAAACCAATTCCGCACATGTAATCATCCAAAAGTTTGCTCATCATCCCCCCTTAACCGCACAAGGTATGGCTCTTTTTGCTAAAGCACTTATCGCAACTAGACAAACCGCCCGTGCTCGACAAATTATTGCACCGTGGTGGCATAAAACAAAGCTCAATATAAAAGAAGAAGAACTTATTCTTAAAAATGCACGTGCTGCATTAAAACCTATAGATCATCTAAAACGCATGCAATTCATGCTTTATGCACACCAATTTGATTCAGCAGAGCGCGTTGCAAAACTGGCTTATGCTCAATCTCTTTTTAATGCTTTTGTCGCCGTTGAAAAAAATGATCCTAGAGCCGCACAAAAATTACGAGCTGTGGAGCGAACATGGCAAAAAGATCCTCTCTTACAATTTTCTCGAATTCGTTATCTTCGGCGAACTGGACAATATAATGCTGCCGCAACACTTCTTATGAGAACGCCAAGAGATATATTAAAACTTATAGACCCTCATGCATTGTGGAAAGAGCAACGTGCCCTTTCTCGTGAAATGCTTGATTTAAACAAACCTAAAATTGCTTATCAACTCGTTTCCACACACATTGGTATGCCATCTTTATTGGCAGTCGATGCTGAATTTCATGCGGGATGGTATGCACTACGGTTTCTTCATGACCCTAAATTGGCAATGCACCATTTTTCGCGTATTCCCCAATTATCTTCTGCGCCTCTTTCTGCATCCCGTGGATATTATTGGATGGGACGAGCAGCAGAAACTCTAAGTGAACATAAAAGTGCCCAAAATTATTTTCATCGTGCTGCTCATTTTGGTGCAACTTATTATGGTCAATTAGCAGCTGCACGGCTTAACAAAAAAAAACTCGACTTTCTTTTTCCTAAACCAACAGCCCTTGAACGGCAACGTTTTAGCGCACGCAATGCTATTAAAGCAATTCAACGTCTTGAAGCAGCCGGTTATGCTCAGCTAGCTAAAATTTTTTATAGAGAACTCGGAAAAAAAATAGAAAGCCCTGGTGAATTAGCTCTGTTGGCTGTGATGGCAGAAAAAAATGGAGACTATTATACTAGTCTCAAAATCGGAAAAAATGCTGTTTTTCAAGGTAAAAATGTTGGTGCCCTTTCCCATCCTATAGGTGCTATACCAAGCACTGCCAATGTATCTGCTGCAGGACAAGCGTTTGTTTATGCTATCGCGCGTCAAGAAAGTGAATTTAACCCAACAGCTATATCAAAAGCAGGTGCACGAGGCATCCTCCAACTTCTGCCTACGACAGCAAAAACACTTGCAAAGAAATATTCAATCACATGGTCACCCCAAAAACTGAGCAGTGATGCCAGCTATAATGCTACATTAGGTGCCTATTTTCTAAGCGAACAATTGGAACGTTTTAATGGATCCTATATCTTGACTCTTATTGGCTATAACGCAGGCTCGCGTCGTGTTAATGAATGGATAAAACGTTATGGAGATCCTCGAGGGCAATCTCTTGATAAAGTCATTGATTGGATTGAACGCATTCCCTATACAGAAACACGGAATTACGTGATGCGTGTTATGGAGAATTACGGAGTTTACAAAGCAAGACTTACTGGAAAAACAGATATAAAAGCAGATCTTATTTACGGTCGATGGAAGTAATATAACCGTGATCTACAGTCGTTCATTCTCATTTCTCAACTTACAAACGACAACATTATAGTAACAAATATAAAATGTATGAAAATCAATCACAGAACCGGTGAAAATCAGCTAAATATCAGTGATACTCTAATAATTTTGTTCACTTTTGATGGTGGTGGTGGTGGAAAAGAACCTATACGGTAAAGCGCTGCCATAGCTAATCGATCAAGTTCCGGATTACCAGCAGAGACTACAACACGGCTAGAAAAAATACTCCCCTGCTCATGCACCCTAAATTCTAACTTGACTGTTCCTTTTGCAGGACTGTTACGCTGTCCTACAACATATTTTTTTTGCATTTCTAATTGCGTCTGTACCTTTGCTAACCATTCCACTAACAACGCATCCTCACGTGCTGCCGCATCGCCACCCTGATGGGTGATAGACGAACGTGCCCTCTTTGCGATAGACTGCTTTACCATAGCCTTTGGTATCGGTATAGGTTTTTTATCGATCACTTTACGCTCTACTTCTTGAGGAAAAGGTTTCTCCAAAGACTTGAGAAATGCAAAATCATCTTTTTCTTCGGTATGCTGAGGCTCTTCCGGTTGAACCTCATCCATGGTGTCCAAGTTCTCCGACTCCTGTTCTGATAGATCAGACTGCAACTCTTCTGACTCTGTATCCATATTCGATAGATCTCTATCAATATCCGGAAAATCTACGTCGACATCCGGATGTGCAGCTTCTTGCACAACAGTCAGCATAACAATAGGTGAAAGCGTACCTTTATTTACACCAGTACTCTGAAAATAAAACTGTGCTCCCAATACTATATGCAAAGAAAAAGCGCAAATAAACGCACCAATCCAAAGAGTTAATAACCGCCTCGTATTTGTAAAAATCATAGTCTTTCTGCCGCTATTCTAAGCTTAACATCGGTATCCAAATGTATTAAAACAAGCTATTTTGAAAATGCAACTTTTTTCTTGACTGCTTTTGTCATGTTTAATATGGTTTTCCTGTGGTTTTTTGCTAAAATCAAATCACTTTTGCTTGGCTGGCTTATTTGTAATGGTTAAGTCAAGCGTTTTTTATGCGAAGTTTTGAGCTAGCGAGGGGATGTTTAAGAAAAGGTTATGATGTGTTATGCGAATAAGACGAAAAAATATCCATAAAAGCTGCCTGATTTTAAGTGCATTATCAGTCTGTATCCCTTCATTTGTTTTTGCGCAAAATAAGGAGAGCGGTGCTATAACTGAGCTTAAACCAATTGTTATTAAAGGGAAAAAAATAGAGGGGGCCTCAGGTTCAGTAACCATTCTAACTGATCGTAAAACCGCTAAGGATATTGATGAACAACAAATAAGTGATGCCCATGAAATTAGTCGTCTTGATCCATCCATAGCTTACAACTCTGAGAAGAATAGTTTTGTAGTTCGTGGTTTAAATGCAGACCGGGTTCTCACAACGATGGATGGTATTGTCCTTCCATGGCTTAATGATATATTGCGTGGAAACAGTGGAAATACGACATTTGACTTTAGCGCTCTTTCCACATTCGATATTATTCAAGGATCAGATTCTAGTCTTTATGGATCCGGTGCACTGGGGGGAGTCGTTGCTTTACGTACCCTTAATCCTGAAGACCTTATCACTGAAGAAAAAAATTGGGGGAGCCTTATAAAAGGTGGTTATCACTCTGTTAATAATAGTTGGCGTATAGATCAGGCTTTTGCAGTGCGTGCCCGACAAACATTTTTGCTTTTTCAAGGATCTCATACACAAGGGCAAGAGCGCAAGAATATGGGTACCATAGAAGGGTATCATGGAGAACGTACACGTAAAAATCCCGCTCATTTTGACCAAAATAATTTGCTTTTTAAAGTTCATCAATATTTCAATGATAACCACCGACTTGGTTTTACAGCAGAGCGCTTTGGTTATAGCAAGAACACGCATTTATTAAATGCGAGCGAAAGATATTCTCCAGGTTCTGTTTATGATCAAGATAATAAACGCCGTGAACGTCTTTCTCTCTCTTATGATTACAGCGGTAACGGGGATACATTTCTTGATGCATTCCACGGGAAACTTTACTGGCTAAAGCAATCAAATAATGATATTATGAGCGGATTTCGTGTTAGGGCGCCAAAAGGAGATTATTTGAGAGATAACCTTGTGCGCAACACCAATTATGGTTTAAATGCGCATGCTCTCAAAAAAGTGAATATTGGCACTGTAAGCCATACGTTAAAGCTTGCCACTAATGCTTCATCCTCTCAATTTCATCATTATTTGTTAGGAAGAGATAATTGTCATGTCAAAGAATATGCACGGGGATGTCTCTTTGTGCCTGCTAATCGATCAGATTCACCAGATACGAAGAGCTATAATTTTGGTTTCGCTTTTGAAAATGAAATTGGCTTTTCTCATAACCGTTTCCGCATAACACCTGGAGTTCGTTACGATTGGTATGAGCATATCCCTCAAAAAACCTCTGCTTATGAAAAAGCTCTGATTTCTGATAAATTCCCTCCTGAAAGAAATGGCTCACATTTCTCTCCTAAGTTACGCATGGAATGGGATGTTCGTAATCAAGTAACGCTCTATGCACAATGGGCGCAAGCTTTTCGTGCACCAAGCAGTTCAGAACTTTATGTCTCTTATATCAAGCCCTCCGCTTATTATGTGAAAGGAAATCCTGATCTTAAAGCAGAAATAAGCAATGGGTATGATATTGGTATAAGATATGGAGATAAGAGCTTCGGTGGTTTGCTTAGTGCCTTTGTCAATCAATATAAAAATTTCATAGATACTGTAGATAAAGGACCATCAGAAGAATTCCGATTTGCGCGTCGGCATTACATGAATCGTTCGAATGTCCGTATTTCTGGTGTTGAAGCAAAAATACATTTGGCCCTTAATGGTGGATTCCGTAGCAATTTTGCCCTTGTCTACTCTCAAGGAAAAGATCTTGATAAAAATGAATATCTCAGCTCAATCCCACCTTTAAAAACGGTTGTTGGACTAGGATACGCAAAAGAGTTTTGGGGAGCAGACGTCATACTTACTTCATCTATGAAACGTGATAAAGCTACTCAAGAATCTAGTTACCCAAACGTTCCTGGGTATAACATTGTTGATATATCAGGGTGGTGGAAACCCTTTGGTGAAAAAGGGCTTGTTGTAAGAGCTGGTGTTTATAATCTGTTCAATACAAAACATTGGAATGTAACTGATCTTCCTTCAAGTAAAAGTGCAACACCAGATGATTATTATAGCCAACCTGGTCGTAACTTTAAGGTATCGTTCGTGCAAAAGTTTTAGTCACTTCTGTTAACTCTTAGATCAATAGAAAATTGTATCAACAAAAGGATGAATTATTGTGTTTCTGTTCTCATTTTTCTTTCAATCACAAAGATGTGAAAGAAAAACTTTAATTCTTCCTAATTTATCAATTTTTGATTGCTCTGCTGTTGATTATTAGGGGCTTATTTTGTGAAGGGTTGAGCCATTCGTTGAGAATGACTCAACCTATTGCCTTTGTAATGATAAAATTTTGAAAGTTAACTCTCTAAAATTAACATAAGGAAAGTTCATGTCATCATATACAGCCGAAATGATTATTCGTTTGCGTGAAGAAAAAAAAGAGATGCGGAATCGTGATTTTGCAGTCTCTATTGGTATATCTGAAGCAGAATTTGTTGCGGCATATTGTGCAATTGGAAAAGCAAAAAGATTACATGCTAATGTTGCAACTCTTCTAGAAAGTGCTCCTCAGCTTGGAACAGTTATGGCATTAACACGTAATGAATATGCTGTTCATGAAATAACAGGACGTTTTGGAGAGATTGTTCAAAGCCAACATGTTCCAATCACTCTCGGTGAAATTGACTTACGCATTTTTCCAAAACAATGGAAATTTGGTTTCGAATATGACATGATTGTTCTCGGAAAACCTACAAAAAGTCTACAATTTTTTGATCAAAGCGGCGTTTCTATTTTTAAGCTCTATCCTACCGATACGACAAATATGGAAGAGTGGAGTAAACTTGTTGAGAAGTTGCTTCATGAGGATCAATCCCCTGTTCTTGATATTCTTCTTGCTCCAAGCTCAGTTCAATGTGATATAGCAAAGCTAGATGTTGAACATTTCCGAGATCGTTGGCGGAAAATGACTGATGTACATCAACTTCATGAAATTATTTCTGAACTAAAAATGAATCGGCATGACGCTGTAAAATATGCCGGTAGTGAATTTTCTGACGCGTTAAGTGAGGACTCTATTGAAATAATGCTAAACCAAGCTGCACAACAAGAAATTCCAATTATGTGCTTTATTGGCAATAGAGGGTGTATCCAAATTTTCAGTGGGAAAATAAAGAACATTAAAACAATGGGACCGTGGATTAATATTCTTGATCATAAATTCGACATGCATTTATTACTTTCTGGAGTCGATAGAGTATGGCATGTTCGCAAACCTACAAATGATGGTTATGTCAGCTCACTTGAAGTTTTTGATAAAAATAATGAGATGATTGTTCAATTCTTTGGCATGCGAAAGGAAGGCCAAAAAGAACGTGAAGATTGGCGCTCTTTATTGAATAGTTTACCTTCATATAGAGAAACAGCAATTGCTTAGATAAGGTAAAGTTGGGCATGCTTACACTTTTTTTGCGTAGAATACTAAATTTTTTTCTTATTTTCATACTGCTCTCTCTTCCCTTCTTTTCTCAGCCAGTATACGCTGAACCTACAACACACTTTTCTGAAAATGCCCGTATTGTTTCCATTGGTGGCTCTCTTACAGAAATTGTTTATGCATTGGGAGCCCAAGATCAACTTGTCGCCCGTGATAGTACAAGTGTTTATCCGCAAGAAGCGCTCAAACTTCCTGTCCTTGGATATATGCGTGCTCTTTCACCTGAAGGTGTTTTATCACTTGCTCCAGAAGGTATATTGCTGGTTGAAGGAAGTGGCCCCCCTTCAACAATTGAAATTCTTAAAAAAACATCGATTCCTATAGTGATCGTGCCAGAAAATTATTCCCGAGAAAATGTTATAGAAAAGATTCGTCTCGTTGGTAAAGCCCTTCATCGTGAAGCAGAAGCGGCTGCACTCATTAAAAAAATAAGTTGTGACTTTGTAGACAATGATGCTCTTTTGGAAAAAGTAACAAAACAAAAGCGTGTCCTTTTTATTTTCTCCGTACAAAATGGGCGTGTTATGGCATCTGGAACAGGTACAGCTGCAGATGGTATGATAAAACTTTCAGGTGGTATCAATGCCATCTCTGATTATAAAGGGTATAAGTTGCTGAATGGTGAAGCATTATTAAAATCAAACCCTGATGTTATTTTGCTTGTGAAACATGGGGGGAAATCCACTAACCTTGAAAAGATTTTAGCTATTCCAGCAATCCAAGCAACAAATGCAGCCAAAAATCATGCTATTAAACAGATGGATATTATGTATCTTTTAGGATTTGGTCCACGCACTGCAGATGCATCAAGAGAACTTATTCATATGCTTTATGGTGAAAACAAAAATGGTAAATAGCACATCTATAATGTATACACCTGAAACAAATGAGAATAAAAAAATAGATCGTGCGAATTTCAGAAAGATTGTACTCTTAGGTCTCTTCATATTTCTCATCTTCAGCATTTTTGCTGGAATTTTGAATGGAGCTTCAGACGTTTCTTTCTTTGATTTTCTTCATGGAATGCTTACGCAAGACTTTTCAGTGAGTCGTAAGACGCGTGATTATCTCATATTTATCGATATTAGGCTTCCCCGTGTCATTTTGGGGTTATTGATTGGCTCAGCTCTCGCTGTTTCCGGTGTTCTCATGCAAGGGTTGTTCCGTAATCCTCTTGCTGATCCTGGAATTATAGGCGTTTCAGCAGGTGCAGGTCTTGGTGCTGTTTTAGCAATTGTTATTGGTATTGCCTTTCCTGCTTCATTGGCACCTTTTCTAGAGCCTTACAACGTGATCATAGGCGCCTTTTTGGGTGGACTATTCTCAACAATTGTTCTTTATACAATAGCAACGCACCATAGTTTTACCTCTATTGCAACAATGCTTCTTGCAGGTATTGCTCTTGGTGCTTTAAGCAGTGCTGTTGTTGGAACACTCATTTTTATTGCAAATGACCAACAACTGCGTGATATTACTTTTTGGAATCTTGGTTCTCTTGCAGGTGCCACATGGTTAAAAGTTTGGCTTGTTTTTCCTTTTATCTGTGTTGGTCTTCTTTTTTCGCCTCTTTTATCACGAGCACTTAATGCTCTTGCTCTTGGAGAAGCCGTTGCCGGCCATATTGGTTTTCATATTCAACGGATTAAAAATATCGCTATTCTCCTTGTTGCCCTTATGTGTGGGAGTGCAGTTGCTATCAGTGGAGGAATTGGTTTTATTGGTATTGTTGTTCCTCATATTTTGCGTCAGCTCATTGGTCCAGATCATCGTTATCTCATTCCTTGCTCTGCTCTTTTAGGGGCGGCATTACTTATTTTTGCTGACACCTTTGCACGCTTAGTTGTTGCCCCAGCAGAATTACCAATTGGAATCGTTACAGCGCTTTTTGGTGCGCCTTTTTTCCTGTGGATCCTTATACACAAAAGAGGAACAAACTTTTCATGATTAAGGCAACAAATATTTGTGTTCAACGCGGGAAAAAACAAATTCTTAACCATATAGACTTACATGCGAATTGTGGTGACTTTACCATTATTATCGGTCCTAATGGATCTGGGAAAAGCACTTTCATCAAAGCGCTGAGTGGGGAGCTTTCCTACAGTGGGAAAATAACTTTAAATGGTTATGATGTTCGTCAGACAAAAACTTGTGAAATGGCAAAAATGCGTGCAGTGCTTCCACAATCAACGATGCTAGCATTTCCATTCTTAGTCCATGAAGTTGTAGAACTTGGTCTTTCTGTAAATAAACTTACCATTTCCAAAATTGAATTGCAAAATCTTACCCAAAGAGCCTTGGAACGCGTCGGCCTTGCTGACTATGGAAAGCGATATTACCATAATTTATCAGGAGGAGAACAAGCTAGGGTGCAACTTGCTCGTGTACTTTGCCAAGTCTGGGAACCCGTTTACAATGGAGTTCCTCGTTGGATGATCTTAGATGAACCTATTGCTAGCCTTGATATTCAGCATCAGCTTGTTGTTATGGACCTTGCCAAAAATTTTGCCCGTTGTGGCGGTGGTGTTCTTGCTGTTCTCCATGATCTCAATCTTGCATCACATTATGCAGATAAAATGATACTGCTAAAGCAAGGAAAGATTCATTGCGAGGGAAATGCTTCTACCGTTTTGACAACACAAAATCTCCGTGATGTTTATCATTGTCCCTTAATTGTTTCTGAATTACCTAAAGCAGATATTCCATTTATACTCCCTCAAACAGCATCCTGCCTATAAAATAATGTTTTTTTCAAAAATCTGTTTATTTAAATCAAAGAGTTAAAATCAAACTGCACAGCAAAATGAAATATTTTCAGACAATTTAATGATAAACTTTAAATGACTTTTATGCATTTCCTCTATACAATTATGGATTTACAAAGAAAAAGTAATTGATATTTTTTCTCGTTAATGAATTATATTCTCAGCTCTACAGCTATTTAAAATTACTCCCTAGTCACTTAAAGAGCGTTTTAAAACTCTTAAGTAACTTATTTATACTACCTGAACTTCTTATTACTTGTATAAAAAGTAACGCGAAATTGCTCCGCGTTAACAACTTCACTAAAAGCAAACAAATTATTGATTACTCAATAATCCTCATGATTTTATAGCATAAACAACTGTTGTATTAACAGGTCGTGTTTCTCTCTCACCTGTTGGTGAAATGGTGACCTTGTGTGTGTGTGCACCAGCCGATTGTGTTGTCCCTGTAATGGTTTGGTAGTGATAACTTGGGTTCCGTCTGCCAATATCATTGGCACTCCATCCCACTCCATCATATTGAAAATTGTGTGTATGCTCTCCTGCCCTTTCAATGGTGCAAACATGCTCGTGTGACTTTATGCAATCTTGCTGCTCTTTTGCAAACTGTCTATTTGAATCCAGACCACGACCATTATCAAAGCCGCGTAAAAACATCCCTCTAAAATCAGGAACTTTAAAGGTTGTATTACTGTCTTTTCCCCATTTATCACCTATTGCCTTGAATAACTGCGGATAATCTTTGCGTTTATAAACAGCGCCATCGCATAAAAGCCAGCCGTTCGGCATTTCTTGCATAGCAAATGTAGCAATAAACCCGCAAGGAAAGGGTTCTACCTTTGGTGGTGGAAGAGGTGTAGGATTTAAGAGAAACCAACCATCATAATCTTCTATTGAAACATTGCTATTATATACTATCTCATAAATACCATCTGTTTGTAGCTCTCCGCCTTCTAATGGTATAATACCCGCATTGGTTGCCTTATAGATTGGCTTCTCCCCTATGCTATTAACGGTTATTGTCGTCCTGCCAATGTTCACGCCACGAGACTTAAAACGTATGATGATATCATTTTTATATTTTTCTATAAGTGAAGCTGTCTTTAACGTGATAAATGTTGTTTTATCTTCTACATTCACCATAAAACTTGAATCAATAGAACCACCACTGTCTGCAAGATATTCACGCACACGCTGCATCATCGCCCGCGCACTATCATTGACAGAACTAGGTGGCTGCCCCTCTGCCCAATTAATAATACTATCTGAATTGGCATTTTCATCAGCCTTTAACGACCAGTCGTAAATATTAGACATTTTAATCCCCCCATTATTTTCAATCACTCTTCTCGAAACTTCGTTTTTTTATTTCTGTCCACATAAAGCAAGCATTCCTTACCGAGCCCCATCAATTAATGGTGATAAGTCTGCAAATATGTGTCAAAGTGCAAAAAACGCTATCCTTCGTCGATACAGAATTTCTGCTGTACCAATCTGTACTTGCGATTTGTTTTTCTTTTTATTCCTCCCAAATAAAATGAATTCAATCCACTATATCTTTTTAATAAAATCGTATTAAGGCTTTTCGCTTGCTATATAATCACCCTATTTGGTATCATTTGCCTCCTATTGCCTCGTTGTCATTATCCGGTTAAGCTTTAAAATTTTCAGTCTGTTGTAAAAATCTAAAATATCAGTCACAAAATCTCTTGCTGTGGATTTGCTATAACTGCGGTTGGATATAATTACCCATAAGTTAAACATGAAACGAATTGACGCACTTAAAAAGCTTAATAAAGCCTACTGTACTTTCCAGCACTCTCAACACTTTTTAAAAGTCATTTAATTTACAATATGTTAGTCTATACGGATTGTTTTGCATATTATGCATAAGAAATTACGCAAATGACTACGATCTCTTGATTTGTAGTTGCAAAATTTTTCAAGTTATTTTGCTTTATCCTCATTTAAAATAGGCTATGATTTTTGTTAAAACTGCCTCTCACCGGATAAATATCAACGCTTTTATTGAACGCCTGCTATTTTGAAATAGTACCACAAAGGATACTGAAAAAGCCATAAACAATCCCACGCTTCAACTTAATAATCTCAGAATGATATTATAAATATAAAAGATGCATCATACACTCTCATCAAACTTGAAGAATGCAACTAATTTCTTACGTGAATTGAAAAATATAACCACGCCCCTTCCCCTAGAAACGCGCGCCTTAGTCCCTCAAAAACTAACTTTTGTAATCGTCCCCCCTCTAACAGCTAGAATAACTGCATTTCTTTGCATTTTATTATATACAGATTTTTTTTGCAAGAGTAATAAACTCCAAGGAATATCAGTAAAACGCTGAAGAAACTTACCCGTCCCTGTAATTATTGGCATTCTCCCTCCTCATTGCAATATCAGAGTTAGTATTCGCCGAACTGTTTTGCTGATCGATTCTGTCTTTCCTAAAAGCATGAGGGATATACTAAGCTCACGACTAAGTATAAAAAATAAGCACGCAAATTTAAAAAACATGCAGTAAGAAATAATATTTGCTCTCATTTCAGGAGAAAAACTATCACACCTCAAAAAAAATTTCTAACTAGAAAACATCAGTACTCATACAAAGAGTACTGATGTTTAAAGACTGACTATTAAATCAGAAAGCTACATGAAATGTAAAAAATAAAACTTAAGAAAAGCAATAAGCATAAGCCCTCTCATTTTGGCAATAAATTTTTTCTCTTACTGCTTCTTTATAAAAAACTTTCGTATTATAGCTTTCCACTTCATAATTTCTGTTTTCATTTCCAAAAACACATAAAAATCGTTCAAAACATATCTTTACGATTGACAATATAGATATTTAAGCCAACCATAGTTATGCTAACAAAAATGCTTTAAGTGGGGGTAGCGCAAATATTATGGAAAATATTGCATCAATTTTTTCAATAAAGCTTTTTGATTTTCATCTGGTGTGCCTTGATATAGCGATATTATACACATTCCTTAACGCAAGCACAGCTGATTAATAATTTGAATATTTCCCCTTTAATATCGCAATCTGTTTTTGAACTATGTGTTTACAAGGAAAAAATTTATGCAGAAAGATATTCCATCCATCAGTTGCAGCCCCTTTCCCGCCTCACGCAAAATTTACCAACAAAGTCCTCTTTTTTCTGATGTACGTGTCTCACTGCGTGAAATTTCATTGACCGATGGCAGTGGTGAAAAACCTTTAAATATTTATGATACTTCCGGTCCATATACCGATGAAAATATGATCATTGATATTACAAAAGGCTTACCAGCAATTCGCTCATCTTGGCTCTCTAAACGCGCTGATACCGAATCTTATCCTGCACGATTAATTAAACCCGAAGATAATGGGGGAACCTACGATACTCCCCCTGTATCAACCTTTGAACAAAAACGGCCTATTTTGCGAGCAAAAAAGGGCAAAGCAATTACACAAATGGCTTATGCACGTGCTGGCATTATTACTGAAGAAATGGAATATGTGGCTATACGAGAAAATGAAGGTCTTGTAATACAAGAGCAACAAAAAGTACAACCGAATGAAATTTTTAATGGATCACTACCGGAAATTTATACTGCCGAATTTGTTCGCAATGAAATTGCCTGTGGACGCGCTATTATTCCTCACAATATCAATCATCCAGAATGCGAACCAATGATTATTGGACGCAATTTTCGTGTTAAAATTAATGCAAATATTGGTAATTCAGCAGTTACTTCATCCATGGCAGAAGAAGTTGATAAAATGGTTTGGGCTATTCGTTGGGGAGCAGATACAGTTATGGATCTCTCAACAGGACGGAATATTCACAATATCCGTGAGTGGATTATTAGAAATTCGCCAGTTCCAATTGGAACTGTTCCTCTTTATCAAGCACTCGAAAAAGTACAAGGTATTGCCGAAAATTTAACATGGGATATTTTCCGTGATACACTTATTGAACAAGCAGAACAGGGTGTTGATTATTTTACCATTCATGCAGGATTAAGATTACCTTTTATCCCTCTAACCGTTGATCGGGTAACAGGTATTGTTTCACGTGGTGGCTCAATCATGGCAAAATGGTGTCTCCATCATCATAAAGAAAGTTTTCTCTATGAACATTTTGATGAAATTTGTGATATTGCACGCACGTATGATATCTCTCTTTCATTAGGAGATGGTTTGCGCCCAGGCTCTATTGCCGACGCTAATGATGAAGCCCAATTTGCCGAACTTAAGACTTTGGGAGAATTGACAAAAATTGCTTGGGAAAAAGATGTACAGGTTATGATTGAAGGACCTGGGCATGTTCCAATGAACAAAATTAAAGAAAATATGGAGCAACAATTAGAGCTCTGTCATGAGGCACCCTTTTATACTTTGGGACCGCTCACTACTGACATTGCTCCTGGTTATGATCATATTACATCCGCAATTGGTGCCGCTATGATTGGATGGTTTGGAACAGCCATGTTGTGTTATGTAACGCCTAAAGAGCACCTAGGACTCCCCGATAAAAATGATGTTAAAACTGGCGTGATCACTTATAAAATCGCGGCCCATGCTGCTGATCTTGCCAAAGGTTTGCCCAGAGCACAATTGCGCGATAATGCCCTTTCACGTGCTCGCTTTGACTTTAGGTGGCATGATCAATTCAATATTTCTCTTGATCCAGAAACAGCCTGTGCTTTCCATGATGAAACAATGCCTAAAGAAGCGCATAAATTAGTGCATTTTTGTTCCATGTGTGGGCCCAAATTTTGTTCCATGCGTATTTCCCATGATATCCGTGATGCTGCAGCAATAAGAAAAACAAAAGAGGAAGGTATGACTGTTATGTCCGAGAAATATCAAAAGAATGGTGATCTTTATGTAGATGCCATTCCTGCTCAAAATAAGAGAGCCAACAGGTGAAAAATATTCTTATCAAAGGTGCAGGTATAGGGGGCTTAACAGTTGCCTTTATGTTACAACAAAAAGGTATTTCTGTTACCCTATCGGCTCCCCCTCATTCTCCTATAGGAACTGCCAGTTGGTATGCAGGAGGAATGCTTGCGCCTTACTGTGAAAGAGAAAATGCTGAACAAATTGTTGAAGATCTTGGTGTACAAGCCATACAATGGTGGCGCAAAACACTTCCAAATCTTGTCATAGAAAAAGGGACTATAGTTGTTGCCCCTATGCGCGATAGGGTAGAACTTGAGCGATTTTCAATGCGCACCCATAATCACAAAACGATCAGCGGTGCAGAAATAGCGCATCTTGAACCGGATCTTGCAGAACGTTTTAACTATGCTCTCTTTTATGAAAAAGAAGCACATATTGATCCTCGTAAAGCACTTATGACTTTAAAAGAAAAGCTTATAAAAAACGGAGCATGTTTTGTCGATGTAGAAACATCTGAAACAAATTTTGATATTGTTATTGATGCAACTGGAATAGCGCGTTTAGGAAAAGATAAAAATATACGGGGTGTACGCGGTGAAATGCTTCTTGTCCGCAGTACAGATATTAACATTTCTCGTCCAATTCGCCTTCTCCATCCACGGTTTCCTCTCTACATTGTACCTCGACAAAATAATATTTTTATGATTGGTGCAACAATGATTGAGAGTGACTTTGATGGCGCTATCTCTGTGAGATCAATGATGGAATTACTCAATGCGGCTTATACCTTGCATCCAGCTTTTGCTGAAGCAGAAATTATTGAATCCGGTGTTGGTATACGACCATCCTATCCTGATAACTTCCCTTCTGTGTACAAACATGGTAATCATATTTCGATTAATGGATTTTATAGACATGGTTTCCTTTTATCTCCAGAGATGGCAAAACGAGCGATAAAATTGGCATTGGAGTAAAATATGCAAATATTTGTCAATGGTGAAACAATCCACACAGAAGTTATGACTCTCAGTCTATTACTTGAAGAATTGGGATATGAGGGAAATTGGCTTGCAACCGCTGTGAACGCCGAAGTTATTCCTGTCAATGCACGAAGCCAATTTGTCTTGCATGAAGGAGATAAAATTGAAATTTTAAGCCCAATGCAAGGAGGCTAAAACTATGCTGAATCTTTATGGACGTAAATTCTCTTCTCGTCTTATGTTAGGTACAGCGCAATATCCCTCACCAGCAATCCTTCGTGATGCTATTCATAAATCAAATACAGAAATTGTAACCGTATCGTTACGCCGTGAAACAGCAGGTGGGAAACAAGGTGGACAATTTTGGCAATTTCTTAAAGAACTTGGTGTAACAGTACTTCCCAATACCGCTGGTTGTTACACCGTTAAAGAAGCTGTGACCACTGCCCACTTAGCTCGCGATCTCTTTAAAACATCTTGGATTAAACTCGAAATTATCGGTAATCCAGACACCTTACAGCCAAATGTTTTTTCCTTAATTGAAGCTGCGCAAATCTTAAATAATGAAGGTTTTAAAATTTTTGCCTATACAACAGATGATCTCATTGTTGCTGAAAAGCTCTTGGACGTTGGATGCCATGTCATTATGCCTTGGTGTGCTCCTATTGGCTCTGCCAAAGGTCCTCATAATACTGATGGATTGCGTTCTATCCGTGCTTACCTTCCTGATGTTACTCTTGTTATTGATGCCGGCATTGGGCGTCCATCGCATGCTGCTATTGCTATGGAACTTGGTTATGATGCTGTCCTTCTTAACACCGCTGTTGCCAAAGCAGGTGATCCTGTTTTAATGGCTGAAGCATTTTCTAAAGCTGTTCAAGCAGGACATATGGGATATAAAGCAGGAATTCTCGAAGCACGTAATATAGCAGTTCCTTCAACACCAGTCATTGGAAAAGCAGTATTTTCATGAAACTGGATCCTTTTTACCTCATTGTTGACAATGCTGATTGGGTTGAACGTTTGGTTCCTCTTGGAATTAAACTCATACAATTGCGTATGAAAAATGAAAATCCCAAAACGATTAGTCAACATATTAAGCGCGCAAAAAATGTATGCGATAAATTCGGAGCACAATTAATTATTAATGATCATTGGACAATAGCAATTGATGAAAAATGCAATTTTATTCATCTCGGACAAGAAGATTTAAGCAATGCTGATCTTCCTGCAATCCGTAGAAACAATATAAAGCTTGGTCTCAGCACACACGATGAACATGAGCTAGAGTTCGCAATATCTGCTAATCCTGAATATATCGCCCTTGGTCCTATTTATCCTACAATCTTAAAAGAAATGAAATGGAACCCACAAGGACTCGATAAAATTAAGCAATGGAGAAAACGGATTGGTACTTTACCTTTGGTAGGAATCGGTGGCTTAACACCAGAACGTGCAATTGGTGTTTTAAAAGCAGGTGCCAATAGTGCTGCTGTTGTAACCGATATTCTCCTCCATAAAAAACCTGAACAGCGTGTCCAACAATGGATAGAGATGACACGAGTATGGCGTTAATTCCTTCGATTCTTATTGTTGCAGGAACAGATCCAACAGGAGGGGCTGGTATTGTTCGCGATATAGAGACGGCCGCACATTTTCAAATACAAGCAAATCTAGCTATCACCTGTGTTAATGTACAAGATGATAATCACGTTGCTGAAATCGTTCCAATGAGTGAAAAACTTGTTGCCGCACAAATGCGCAGTGCCTTAGAAGCCAATCCAATAAGGGCAATAAAAATCGGTATGACAGGAACACAAGCAATTATAGGAGGCATTTGTAATGTCCTCAAAGACTATCCCCATATTCCAGTTATTCTTGATCCTGTACTTGTCGCCTCATCAGGGGGGAAATTAACAACAGAAGGAATCATAGAAATTATGATTCATAAACTTCTCCCTCATGTTGATCTTTTAACACCGAATAGAGAAGAACTCGCTCTTCTCAGCAAAAGCCCATTGGCATCTCATGATAAGCAAGCAATACAACAAGCAAAAAAACTTCTGTCATTTGGTCCACACTCTCTCTTGATAAAAGGTGGACATGCAGAGGGTCCTCTAGCAACTGATAGCCTCATTAATAAAACTGAAATTATCAATATTTCCACCCCACGCTTAATGAAAACAATGCGTGGAACAGGTTGCATCCTTTCAAGCGCTATTGCAGCACATTTGGCATTAAATGAATCTATGACACAAGCCATAAAAAAGGCAAAAGCATATATGCACACATTGCTTTTAAATCACAATCAAAAATGTCATTAAAAGTTTAAAGTTGTGCCATAATCTGATTAAATATTCTTGCTGTATTTTATATGGAATATTCTATTCTAAATTCAATGTACATGTATAGATA
>NZ_JH725038.1:18298-290606 GCF_000278235.1 Bartonella vinsonii subsp. arupensis OK-94-513 | reverse complement strand
TACTTTTATTTTTTATTATATAGTCATTCGGTCTATTTTAATATATAAGGTAATACTTTAAAAATATATACAATGGCGAACAGTACAATTGTACAGTTTTTCACTTTTTTCAAGCAACGAAGCTATCACTATTGGATACATAAATTCCTCACAAACACATCATAAAACTTGAAGGATAATGTTACCTGATCTATTGTAGAGACAGATTATTAGAGAAAATAAAATGTTAAATCAAACACCGCTCTCAATATCATATGAAGAACTCTTAAACTTTTATAAAGAAAGTGGTGCAGATGCTGTCCTCACAGATTCACCTATTAACCGCTTCAATCAAACTGTTTCCTTAGAGAAAAAATCAACACAAGCAGTAAATATTTCTCATAATCAACAAACAGCACCAACCACCAAAGTACCCAAGCATTCACTGTCTAACCTTGCGACAATACAAAGTGAATCTTCAGCTATAGAGAGTGCCAAAAGTGCGAAAACACTTGATGAATTAAAAGCTGCTCTTCTCGCGTTTAATGGCTGTTCATTAAAATTAACAGCGAAAAATACCTGTTTTTCAGATGGAACAGCTGGAAGTCCACTCATGCTCATAGGAGAAGCTCCAGGACGAGAAGAGGATATACAGGGCATTCCTTTTGTGGGAAAAGCGGGAATGTTACTTAATAAGATCCTCGAATCCATTGGCTTAACAAGAAAAAGTGTTTACATCGCCAACACTATTCCTTGGCGCCCTCCAGGAAATCGTACACCAACACCAAGAGAAGTTGCCTTATGCCGCCCCTTTATTGAACGACAAATTTATTTAGCTCGTCCACGTGTTCTTATAGCGCTGGGAGGAGTTGCTATGCAGTTTCTTACGGGGGCTCAAAATGGAATTATACGGACACGAGGCAAATGGTTTACCTATGAAAGCGAAAACAATATAAAAATACCTGTTATGCCAACCTTTCATCCCGCTTACCTTCTCCGAACACCGAGTCAAAAGAAGCTTACATGGATAGATTTTTTAGAAGTCAAAAACCGCTTAGACAGTCTTTTGTAATGCCTTCATCCCACCTTATCACAAAAGATAAAGACTCTTACAATCCGTAATTCTTTAAAAATATTAATAGGAAAAAATGATGCAACAATCAGCTGTCCCCATTTATCGTTTAGAAGACTATCAAGAAACGCCTTATACTATACCAAAAACGTACCTTCACTTTCGTTTAGCACCAACAAAAACCTCTGTTTCAGCAATATTGTCTATTGAACCTCGTCACAATACAAAAGAAACAACACCTCTTGTGCTTGCTGGTGATGATCTTACATTAGTCTCTATTGCTCTCAATGGTCAAAAATTATCTGAAAATGCTTATAAAGTTACTCCTTCACATTTAGAAATTATAGCTCCACCAACGGATCCTTTTACATTACAATTGGTCACGGAACTGAATCCTGAAAGCAACAGTCAACTCATGGGGCTTTATCTTTCAAATGGTGTTTATTGTACACAATGCGAAGCAGAGGGTTTTCGTCGTATTACTTATTTTTACGATCGCCCAGATATTCTTTCTACCTATACGGTAAAAGTTGAAGCGGATTCTCAAACAATTCCTATCTTACTTTCCAATGGTAATCTCATCGAGTCAGGAGCGCTTGAAAATAATCGCCATTTTGCTACTTGGGAAGATCCTTATCCAAAACCATCCTATCTCTTCGCTTTAGTTGGTGGTAATCTTGATAAGCTAGAAGATCATTTTACCACTGTATCTGGTCGACAGGTCAAACTTGGCATCTATGTGGAAAAAGGAAAAACCAAACGTGCAACCTATGCAATGGATGCCCTTAAACGTTCTATGCGTTGGGACGAACAATGTTTCGGTCGTGAATATGACCTTGATGTTTTCAATATTGTTGCTGTTTCTGACTTTAATATAGGGGCAATGGAAAACAAAGGACTTAACATCTTTAATGACAAATATGTTCTTGCAGATCCTGAAACAGCTACCGATCAGGATTATAGAAATATCGAACGTATAATTGCTCATGAATATTTTCACAATTGGACCGGTAATCGTATTACTTGCCGTGATTGGTTTCAACTCTGTTTAAAAGAAGGCTTAACTGTTTACCGTGATCAAGAATTTTCCTCAGATCAAAATGTACGTAGCTTACAGCGAATTGAAAATATAAAAACATTGAAAGCTGCGCAATTTACTGAGGATTCTGGTCCGCTTGCTCATCCTGTACGTCCTCGTCAATATAGCCAAATCAATAACTTTTATACCGCAACCGTTTATGAAAAAGGTGCAGAGGTCGTTCGCATGGTGCGTACTGTTTTAGGTCCCACTCTCTTTCGTAAAGGGATGGATCTTTATTTTCAACGCCATGATGGACAAGCTTGTACAATTGAAGATTTTATCACCTGTTTTGCTGAAGTCTCCGGTCGAGACTTCTCCCAGTTCATGCTGTGGTATGAACAAGCAGGCACACCCAATGTAGAAATCAGCCACCACTATAGCGATGGTGTTCTAACAATTCATGCAAAGCAACATATTCCTGAAACACCGCAACAAACTACAAAAAAGCCTATGCTTATCCCTATCGTTTTTGGACTCCTAGGGCGTAATGGGGAATCTCTTACTTATGAAACTGATGCGGATATTCAGTCAGATGTTATGCTTTTGTCTGAGGAAAACCAAACCTTCATATTAAAGGGACTAAGCGAACAACCTATTTTATCACTGCTTAGAGACTTCTCTGCACCTATTATTCTACAAACTCCCTTCAATGAAAACGAACTCATTTTTCTTGCACAAAATGATAGCAATCAAATTAATCGTTGGCAGTCATTTAACCATTTAATAACACAATCTCTGATTGAAGCCATTCAAGATAAAAGACAAGAAAAAGGGGAGATGCCCTCTACTTTGCTCAAAGTGATTGAAAATATTCTGAACGATGAAAGCCTCGAACCAGAATTTCGCGCATTTTGTTTAACTTTCCCCAGTGAAATTGAACTTGCCCATATAATCGGTAAAAATGTTGATCCAGAACGTATACACCATGTGCGCAATCAGTTTTTAGCTTCACTCGCACATACACATCAAGAGCTTTTCACAAAAGTTTATACGCAAATGCAAATCAATGAACCCTATTCACCAAATACTGCACAAGCTGGAAAACGAGCATTACGCAATATCATGCTAGACTATCTCTCCATCGCCGAAGCCAAACCAAACCGTGCTGCCACACAATATGCAATAGCGGATAATATGACGGATCGCATGGCTAGTATAACCATTTTAGTGCGACGCTTCACCGAAAGTGAGCAAGCGCAAAATGCCTTAAATGATTTTGAAAGCCGTTATCGACATGATCCTTTAGTCATGGATAAATGGTTTTCTATTCAAGCAATAGTGGCTGGAGCATCAACACTGGATCATGTTCAAAAACTCATGCAACATCCGCTTTTTTCAAAAGATAATCCCAATCGTGTACGAGCCTTGATTGGTGTCTTTGCCTCTCACAACCCAACAGGTTTTCATAGAATTGATGGCGCATCCTATCATTTTCTCTGCCAAATTATTTTGGACATTGACAAAAAAAATCCGCAGCTTGCTTCACGGTTATTAACAATGATGCGCTCTTGGCGACAATTAGAACCCATTCGGCAACAAAAATTTGAAACTGCATTAAAAACAATTGCAGAAGCTCCGCAATTGTCAAGCGATGTGGCTGAGATTATCAATCGTCTTCTCGCTTAAAATGAAAAACATTTATAACCACTAGTTTATGATATTTTTATCAAATAAATTCAATGCTCTACGAGATAATAAGAAACCTATAAGCAGGCAGTTTTAACCTGTTTATAGGTCCTATTAAGATTCCTTTTCATTTCCATACTTCACACTTATCAAAGTAAAAGTCTCTTTTCTAAAAAAAAGACTGGACAGAAGACTCCTGTTTTGATTCACTGCACTTTATGGAGTTACTTAAATATCGAAGCAGTTTTTAAAATGTATTATTCCATCATTAAAGGAACTAGAAATGGCTAAATTGGACGCATATAACGCGCCAACGGAGACATATGCTGATTCAAAATCGAGCGCACAAAATCATAAAGCGCAAAAAGAGCGTCTCAATTCTTTTTCTAATTCAGTCTATCAAAAACTCCTTTTTATTGAACCTTGGCTGCGACGTTCACTGCCATTTGTAATTCTTGTATTTCTTGTTGTACTGTCAGCAATTCGTTTCATATCAATCTATGATTGGCGCCATACGATTGATAAAAACACACATTCTACCCTCACTCTTTTAGCTTCTCATATTACAAATACAATTGATCGTGATTTACTTGCTGCTACGCAAAAAGGCAAAGTGGTTACTCTTTCTCATAATCATTTGCAAAATATTCTTACCAATTTTCGCAATCAAGACCTTATTAATTCCAGCACTATCATTGCCATAGTTGATCAACAAGGCATTGTCCTAGCTTCATCAAGCTCCGAGATTATTTTAGGAAAACCTTTACAGGATTTTACTTCTGAAAGCATTGCTTTACAATCTCTAGGGAAACACGCTGGAATTATGAAAATCACAATAGGTAACGATATTCCCGCACTCGCTTCTTTTCAACAAACAGAAAATGGACATTATGGTGTCTTCATCAGCGAAAAAACGCAACATATCTACACAGAATGGCGCAAGATTTTCTCGTTAAATATGACCCTGTTCATAGGAACAAGCGGCATTATTTTAGCTCTCCTCTACGCTTATTACAATCAAATTATAAGAGCACGCAATACAGATTTAATTTCAGAAAAAACTCAAAACCGCATTGATATGGCAATGATGCGTGGGCGCTGTGGTCTATGGGATTGGAATATGGCAAGCGGGAGAGTTTACTGGTCACGGGCAATTTATGAAATGCTCGGTTATGTGCCCCAAGATGCACTGCTGTCAATTTCCCAAATTACCGCCATTATCAATCCAAATGATGCTAATTTTTTTGATCTTGCTCAAGAATTAATGAGTGGTAAGAAAAAACATATCGATATTAATGTCCCCATGCGTCATGCCGATGGTCATTATATATGGATGCGTATTCGTGCTGAAATTACTGATGAAGAAGAACCCCATTTGGTTGGCATTGCCTTTGATATTAGTGAACAGCGCCAACTCGCAGAAGAAACAGCACAAGCCGACCTTCGTATCCGCGATGCAATTGAAAATATTTCGGAATCTTTTGTATTATGGGATTCTGAAGGACGTTTAGTCATGTCCAACAGCAAGTTTTGCGAATATGCAGCTATTCCTAAACAGGTTTTACAATCAGGAATCCAACGTGCAACTGTCGAAGCCATGGCTCGCCCTGCACTCAGTGAATACCCTCTCAAAGATGATGGTAGTGGTAACTTAACGAGTATTCGCCAAACTGCAGACGGTTATTGGCTTAAAATTAATGAACGACGCACTCAAGACGGAGGACTTGTTTGCATTGGTACAGATATTTCTGAACTTAAACAACAACAAGAAAAGTTTGAAGATAGTGAAAGGCGCCTTTTTTCTTTCATTCAAGAACTCAAACGTGCGCGAGGAAATGCGCAACAACGTGCAACAGAAGTTGAAAAACTTAATAGAAGTCTGAAAGCTGAAAAAGAGCGCGCTGAGAGTGCTAACAAAGCTAAATCAGAATTTTTAGCCAATATGTCTCATGAATTGCGCACTCCTCTTAATGCCATTCTCGGCTTTTCAGATATTATGTTGCAATCCACCTTTGGACCTCTTGGCTCGCAACGCTATAAAGAATATATGCGTGATATTTACAATTCAGGAACCCATCTCCTAACCCTTATTAACGATATCCTTGATATGTCAAAAATTGAAGCTGGAAGATTTACTCTTGATTGTAAAAATATCGATCTTGAGCCTATCATCAGTGAGGCGGCTCGAACACTTACACCACAGGCTCAAGAAAAAAATATTTCTGTTACAACAAATATTGCCCCAGAATTGCATGCAGAAGTTGATGTTCGTGCCATGAAACAAATCTTTCTTAACCTCATCTCTAATGCTGTTAAGTTCACACCTGCTGGTGGGAGTATTGATATATGCGCTTTTAAGAAAAAAAATAACCTTATTTGTAGAATTAAAGATACAGGTGTTGGCATTCCCCAATCAGCAATCAAAAAACTCGGACAACCTTTTGAACAAGTTGAAAATCAACTCACCAAGACCCATACGGGTTCAGGTCTTGGGTTAGCCATTTCGCGCTCATTGCTAGAATTACACAAAGGAAAACTTGAAATTATTTCTAAAGAAATGAAAGGTACAACTGTAACCATTACAATGCCAATCAAACAAAGTTAAATTTTTCTTTTTTTCCCGTTGTAGCAAAATCTGTTTTCGCCAAACACCCCAACGATATCCAGAGATAAAACCATCCTTGCGCACAACACGATGGCAAGGAATAATTAATGCCAATTCATTCCGTGCACATGCATTCGCGACTGCACGAAAAGCATTGGGCATACCAATACGTTGCGCTAATACTTCATATGAAATCGTTTCACCACATGGCACTTCACATAATACCGTCCATACTTTTTGTTGAAAAACAGTGCCATTTATATCTAAGGAAAAATCATATTTCCTTGCCAACTTAGGTGTTTCTATCATAGTTACAATATGTGCAACTTCTCTCTTAAACTTATTGTCATCATCCACGTGTTTTACATTACCAAAACGATCTGTAAATTCCTGTAATAATTGTTCTGTAGTATTTCCCAACGCTATATTACAAATACCTTTTTGAGACTTTGCTACCAAAAGCCCTCCTATTGAAACATTTTTTAGGCAAAATATTTTTGGGGAGGAAATCTTCAGCATTTTTACTCTCTTTATATTTTAAAAATTTTGAACACTATCAAGAAAGAATTTTTTTAATTACACTCTCATAAAATAAGGAAAAATCTTAAATCTCTCTTTCTTAGCTATTATTAAAAATTACACTTAAATCATTTTATAAAACCATGAAGAGAATGATAAGAATCTAAATTATCTTTTATACTTAAATCCTAATAACTTTAACAAAGACAAACAATGATGCATTCTAAGATGCACAATTTTATTAGATTAGAGCAAACTCATTTTCTCCTAAAGATACTCTAAATAAAATAACCGCTCTCTTAAAAGAGGATGTTCTATAACTCTGAAAAAACAAGAGCCCCATTTAAAAATGGGACTCTTTTAAAATTCAATGTTGCAATAAATTAAAATTTATATGCGACACCAACACGAAAATCATTCGTTTTGTAGCTCATTTCAATTTTGTCTTGTGCGAATTTTTTCTTACCATAATCTGAATAACGATATTCTGCACGCACAATAACATTATCGGTCATTGCAAAATCAACACCACCTCCAAGGGTATAACCAATCATTGTCTTTTTTTCATCATGCACCAAAGCAGAAAGATTTACTGCCCTCTCTGTTGTATCGGCTGGCATTGCAAAAATATTTCGAAGCTGCGTATAAACAACTCCTCCCGCAACATAAGGCATCATACGATCAATAACAAAACCCACTCGTGCCCTTGTAGCACCAGCCCATTTTTGTTTTAAAGTATATTGCACCGTTACAGGAGGTGCCGTGACAACATCACCTCTTTGCTCTGCAGACCGACTTGTCGCTGCTACTACTTTTTCACTGTGACTTTCTTGCGGTGGCTCAACATCTGTTGAACTGATACTTTTCGTATTCTTTTTATCAGACCAAATCACATCTGTATCAATACCTATGATAAAGCCATTGTCGATATCAACATTGGAACCCGCATAGATACCCCCTACAAAGCCAGAAAGTTTAGGCAAAAGATCCTTTCTCACTGGAATCAATTTTCCTGTATCGTCATCTCCTACATAACTCAAAGTAGTCTTACTGGAAAAATTGCCAAGTTGACCTCCAATGTAAAACCCTGTCCATGAAAATGCTGGAACTGCAATAACAGGTGTTGACTGTTCAGGGACGATAATATCCGCTGCTTGTACTGCAGAAACTAAAGTTAAAGAAAAAATAGAAGTTGTGATTAAGTATTTTATAGTCATAATGCTCCCCTAAAAGCTAATGTGACACAATAATGACTAAATTATTCATATTTTTTTCAAAAAATCTGTAGCAAAAATGATACAGTTATAAAAAAATTAAATATATATTATAAAAACTCAAACAAAATTAAAGAACTATGTTATACTTTTTGAAAGTATTTTGCCTACATTATCTTGTTGTAATCTTTTATTTGCTATATATTTTTTATCACTTCAAAAATACAGACACAGGCGTAATATAAACTTCTAAAGAGTAAATAAAGCTCACTAATCTAGTGAAGAAAACGTCTTATCCCACTTTATTCACTGTATTTCTTTTACGTTTTTGTTAAAAAATAACCTACAGCCTCTATGAGATTTTTCCTAAATTTAAAGATAAGGCCATTTCTTCTGTAAAACCTTTGAATTTATGAAGATGCCTTTTGATATGCATCTCTCTTAAAGAGGCAATATCACTGTTATACACTAACTAAGAAAAAAATTACAAAAAGTATCATCCACTAAAAGGTACAAAAAGCTTATTCGAATTTTCTGTATGACTAATAAACAAATAGAATGAACAGTTTTAGCACAAAAATCCATACCAACCAGCATGAGAAAAAAACATAAATAGCTTTGTCCATCTATCCAACAAAACTCATATTTAAATAAAAAATAAGTATATAAAATAGTAATAATAATGCGTTTTACAAATAAAATTTATTATTTAATAACTGCATATTAAATTATTTTTTATTTTTATTATAATCATATATAATGTAAAATTACAAAAATTACATTGAATACTTCATTATATGTTTAAAAATTGAACACACCGATTGCCCAGTTTCCTCAATTAATTTTTCAACACGAAGTAAATCGGGCTCCCCAACACTTTTTAACAAAAGATCGCTTAATCCAGGTGGCATCTCATGAGAATCGAGAGAAGTATTTAAACAGAGCCGTATAATTTGGCTTAAATTTGTATAGAGGCTATATGCATGATGCAAATCAGAAACAAATGCCTGGTTAAGAAAACTGTTCGGTAACTGTACTAAAATATCCGCTGTCGTTGCTCCAATTTGAAATACAATCATATGCGTAATAAGAGCAAATTGAGCTATAAACTCCAAATCCATAATACCACCAGGCATCGTTTTTAAATCCCAACGATTCTTTGGCGGTTTTTCTTTTTCAATCAAAGTGCGCATTTCACATATTGCTTTTGCTACATCCTTCTTATTACGAGGAAAAGAAATAATTGCATGAACTTCATTTTCTAACTTTTGTAAAAAATCAGAATCCCCTGCAATACCCCGTGCCCGTGTTAAAGCGAGATGTTCCCATATCCATGCTTCTTGGCGATAATATTTCTTAAAAAATTGAAACGAAACCGCAACAGGTCCCTTATTGCCTAATGGCCGCAATCTTAAATCAACGGCATAAAGAACTCCTTGGCTTGTAAGAGTAGATAAAGCAGCAACCAAACGCTGCGTCAAACGCGTATAATATTGAGAGATATAGAGAGGCTTTTCTCCATCAGATATTTCCGCATCCTCATCATGTTCATAAAGCAAAATAAGATCAACATCCGAACCAGCAGTTAACTCACGACTTCCAAGCTTTCCCATACCTAGTATGCCAACACGTCCTCCTTTAATATTGCCATGAAGACGACAAAATTCCTTTTGAACCGCAGAAAAAGTTTTTGCAATCATAAGATCAGCAAGTGCAGTAAATGCAAAGCCTGCTCTTTCTCCTGTAATTGCACCATTTAAAATTCGAATACCAATCAAAAAGCGTTGTTCATCAGCAAAAATCCTTAAATTGTCAAGAATTTCTTCGTAAGAAGTTACACCTTCAAGAAAACATTCAAGCCGTTTTTCTAGGTAAGTTTTCGTTGGCAATTCTGAAAAAATGCTTGGATCTAACATTCCATCAAAAACATGTGGTTTACGTGTAATAATTTCCGCAAGTCGTGGAGCCGCTCCCATGATAAGCACCAACATATCCAAAAGAGAGGGATTAGATTGCAATAAACTAAAAAGCTGAATTCCTGAAGGTAACCCCTGTAAAAAACTATCAAAACACAACATCGCTTCATCAGCCCGTTTTGTCGCGCCAAAAGCCTTCAAAAGTGCTGGTGTCAATTCTGTTAATCTCTCACGTGCCTCTGCAGATTGCGTTGCCTTATAACGCCCACAATGGAGTGTACGCATAATACGACAAATATCACTTGCTCTTTCAAAACCTAAATGACTTAATGTTATTAATGTCTCTGGATCATCTTGTTCACCTGTAAAAACTAAATTGCCAATTTCTAAACCAAGTTCTTGCTCATTCTCAAACAGCGCAGCATAATGTTTTTCAACAATCTGAAGCGTTTTTAATAAATCACGAATAAAGTCGCTCGTTTCTTGATAACCCATCAAATAAGCAACACTGGTAAACTGAGAAATATCATCGGGGAGAAGATGCGTTTGTTCATCTGCAAGCATCTGAATACGATGTTCTACATTTCGTAAAAAAGCATAACTTTTTACAAGACTATCTTTCGTTTTCTCACTGATCCAACCAAGCGTGTGAAGTTCTGCTAACATTGCAACTGTTTGACGTCCACGTAATTGAGGAAAGCGCCCACCAGCAATGAGCTGTTGTGTCTGGACAAAAAACTCAATCTCGCGAATTCCACCTCGGCCTAATTTCACATTATGTCCATAAGCAGCAATTTGACCATAATTTTTATACGCATGAATTTGACGTTTGATGGAATGGATATCAGCAATAGCAGCATAATCTAAATATTTCCTCCACACATAAGGAAAAAGCTCTTTGAGAAAATTAAAGCCCGCTTTCTTATCGCCAGCAACGGGGCGTGCTTTAATCATAGCTGCTCGCTCCCAATTTTGACCACGCCCCTCATAATAACGCAATGCAGTCCTTACTGGTAGAGCCAAAGGCGTTGAACTGGGATCCGGTCGAAGCCGAAAATCAAGACGAAAAACATATCCCTCCGCTGTACGTTCTTGAATGATACGGATCAAGCGGCGTACCATCTTAGAGAATACATCGACACTTTCAGAAAGATTACCAATATGAGGTGACGTTTCATCAATGAAAACAATAAGATCAATATCAGAAGAATAATTAAGTTCTCCTGCCCCCAATTTTCCCATTCCTAAAATGATTAAACCACAGTCTTTTTCAGGATCATCACGACTTGACAAACTTATCTTACCATGATCATGAGCCTCTCTTAAAAGAAAACGGAGAGCTACACCTAATGCGGCTTCTCCCAAACGTGTTAACCAAGCGCATGAAATTTCATAAGTAAAAACACCACTCAAATCAGCTAAAGCAATGAGAACATGTGCTTCTTGTTTTTTTCGCCTTAAAGCAGCCATCAACGAAGCTTCCTGTATAGCTTCATTCTTATCAAGAGCTGCAATATCATCTATAATTTCGCTCAGTCTTGTTTCTATATCAACATTCAATAAAGAGCTGAGATACGATGGATTAGCGATTAAAGCCTCACGCAAAAAAGGAGATAAGGTCATAACCGCACTTATAAACTCAATTTGCTTTTCCCTCTTTGAAATAAAGGAAACCAGAGATTCTAACTTTTCTTTCCTTGCTTGTTCTTCAAGGTCTTTCAGCCTTTGAGAACCACTCTCATCAAGAGGGCATAAAGGGAGAAATCGTGTTTTTAAAAAAGCATCTTTCATCTATATTTCCTTGAAAGGTATTTTACCTTTTTTCTCTTGCATTATACTGCAAGAAAAAACAGTTATAGATATTAAAATAATGAAACAGAAATACTTTTAAGGAAATAATAAAATAGCCCTAAGACCTGGATTCGCATTTTCAAGTAAAAGCTCACCACCATGAAGTTTCATAACAGCTTTTGCTATACTTAAACCAATACCAAAACCGGGCTGTGTACGACTTTCTTCAAGGCGAACAAAGCGTTCTGTTACTTTTTCACGCTTATCCGCTGCAATTCCTGGACCATCATCGCTCACAACAACCAATAAATGTTCATCACGATATTCCATCGATAAGCAAACCTTCGCCTCTCTTCCATCTTTAGAGGCATATTTAATTGCATTATCTATAAGGTTAAAAATTGATTGCGCAACAAGCTCACGATTCAACTTAAGTTCTTTATCAAATGTATCCCCCAACCAAAGAAAAACACCTGATTCTTCAGCAAAAGGCTCATAAAGTTCAACGGCATCTTCAAGGATCAGCTTCATATTCATAACCTCAAGATGCTCAATTGTACTGCTCGCTTCAATGCGTGAAATCATTAAAATAGCATTAAAAGTACGAATAAGTTGATCAGATTCAGTAATGACTCCATCAAGCACTTGACGATATTCAAGCTTTGTCTTTTGCCCCGAAAGCGCTTCTTCAGCACGATTTCTAAGGCGTGTCAGCGGTGTTTTCAGATCATGTGCAATATTGTCAGATACTTGACGCAAACCAATATTTAATTCTTCAATGCGATCTAACATAACATTAAGATTAGCGGACAATCGATCAAACTCATCCCCTACCCCAGAAACAGGCAAACGCTCACTGAAATCACCTTCCATCAAGCGTTGAGATGCAGCTGTAACATGATCAATCCTTTGCAAAGCCCGTCTACCAACAAAAAACCATATGAGTAAAGCCCCTCCAAGCATTGCTGCAAGAGCAATCATGACCGCCTTACGAATAACCACCGCGAAACGTTCTGGTTCATCCAAATCTCGCCCTATAAGAACCTTCATAGCATTGGGCAAATCAAAAACTATTGCCAAAGCACGATGTTCACTGGTTTTGCCATGTTCTCCAAAACGTGAATACAAAAAAGAATTTGCAATAAAACCATTATGATTCAAAAGCCCTAATTCAATATGCGCAACATTACCTGCTAAAATCCTCCCCATAGGATCAGCAACAAGATAAAGAAAAGCCCCTGGTTGTCGTGAACGATAATCAATAGTGCGTATTAATAAAGGAAGCCCACCATAATTATAAGCATCTTCGATATACCTTAATTCTTCATGGAGAGCTTGCTCCGTTTGCTCAGTTAACAACGAAGCAGAAAACGCCGTCATGTAAATAGAAAGCCCCGTTGCAACTAACCCAAACAACAAAATATAAAGTGCTGAGAGCCTTAACGCCGTTGTACGCATTATATTGATGAGACGATTCATCTTTTGTTATCTGGTGCTTTCAACATATATCCAGCTCCACGTACGGTATGGAGAAGTGGGAGATCAAAATCTTTTTCAATTTTTGCTCTTAAACGGGATATATGGACATCAATGACATTTGTTTGCGGATCAAAATGGTAATCCCAAACATTTTCCAAAAGCATAGTGCGTGTAACAACCTGACCAGCATATCGCATCAAATATTCAAGTAAACGAAATTCTCTGGGTTGCAATATAATATTTCTATCACCCCGTTTCACTGTATGTGCTAACCGATCAAGTTCAAGATTGCCTACGCAATAAACAGTTTCTGCCTCTTTAGGATTTTTCCGCCGCTGCAATACTTCAACGCGCGCAAGAAGCTCAGAAAAAGCATAAGGTTTTGTCAGATAGTCATCGCCTCCTGCACGCAAACCCATCACACGATCATTCACTTGCCCTAAAGCTGAAAGAATGAGAACTGGTGTTTTATTGCCTTTAGCACGTAATTCAGAAATAATAGAAAGGCCATCACGATGCAAAAGCATCCGATCAACAACCATAACGTCGTAACTTTCCGTATCAGCTAAGGCATATCCAGTATCTCCATCATACGCAACATCCACTGAATGCCCTGCCTCCGAAAAAGCTTTCTCGAGATAACGACCCGTCTCACGATCATCTTCAATAACGAGTATTTTCATAAAACGTATCTCCGTTATTTTATCAAATCGTGTTGTAGGACAGAGATCTACAAAACCTCTGCCCTACCACAAACGAAATGTTATTTCTTGAAAATTGGAAGAGCAACAAAACGATTTTGACCATTTGTTCTCACTTGTAAGAGTATAGCTTTTCGTCCTAGCTTTTGAGCATTCTTGATTGTATCGGTAATATCAGAAACCTTTTTAACAGACTTATTATTCACTGTTATAATCACATCACCGGGGCGTATACCTTTATCTGCAGCATCTGAATCTGAATCTACATCCGTTACGACCAATCCTACATCATCATCAGAAGGAGCAACAATCAAACCATAATCTTCTAATGTTTCATCTGCATCATTGCGCTTATTTGAATATTTTGAACCCTCTTTCTTTCCTTCATCCTCAGGCATTGAAGCAAGTTTAACTTTTATATTTTCCTCCTTACCAGATCTCCAAACCCCCAACGTTACTGTTTCACCTGGTCTAATATTTGCTATACGCTTCGCCAAATCACGAGCATCATTAATTTTTTCACCATTCACTGAAATAATGACATCCCCTGCTTTTATACCAGCCTTTTCTGCAGGCCCTTTTAATGGATCAGTGACTAAAGCACCTTTGTCCTCTTTCAAACCTATCGAATCAGAAATCTCCTTCGTTACAGGCTGAATCTGAACCCCCAGCCAACCACGCTGAACAGAACCTTTTTCTATAAGTTGCTGCACAACCTGTTTCACTGTCGCTGCGGGAATAGCAAAAGCAATTCCAACATTTCCTCCAGAAGGAGAAAAAATTGCTGTATTAACTCCAACAACCTTTCCATTCAGATCAAAAGTTGGTCCACCAGAGTTTCCTCTATTAACAGCGGCATCAATCTGAATAAAATCATCATAAACACCAGTACCAATATCACGTCCACGCGCCGAAACAATACCAGCTGTTACAGTGCCACCAAGGCCAAACGGATTACCGATAGCAACAACCCAATCACCAACGCGAAGCTTTGAATCATCACCAAAATCAACATATGAAAATTTTCTTTTGTCATTTACTTTCAAAACTGCAAGGTCCGTTCGTTGATCTGATCCAATGAGCTTAGCATTCAATTCTGTACCATCATCAAGAACAACAGAATAACTGGTGCCGTCAGAAATCACATGTTTATTGGTTACAATATAACCATCAGACGAAATAAAAAAGCCCGAACCAAAAGCTATAGGACGAAGTCTGTGTGAATGTGATGGAAACTTATTTTTAGGTTTATCCAAATCATAAAACTCTTTAAAAAATCTTTTCAAAGGATGTTGATCTGGTAATTGGTCAAACCCTGGACCGCTAAAAAAATTGCTAAAGGACCACTCGTCTTTCTTTTTATTGCTCTTTACTTGCACTGAAACAACCGCAGGTTTTACTTGAGAGACAATATCTGCAAATCCCGGCTGTTGCATGAATGAAGTAAATACAGAATTGGCATGAGCCGCTGTCGTCCACAAGCTTGATCCACATCCACTAAAAAACAGTGAACTTTCCAACGCAGCAGAAAAACTTACTGCGATTAATGTTTTAAAGAAAGTTTTTTTAACCATTTGGTATACACTCCTATTCAATCATATTTTTATCTAGATTGCGATCACTTATAAAACAACAGACCTTACCGTTTTCTGTCTAAAATATTAAAGTTTTGTAAGGTTTAGGGTCATAACAACACATCATCACCCATAAAGCTGAATTATCAATTTAAATAACTTGAATTTTTCTTTACAAAACACCTCTTTCCACACAACGATATTTTCGACTGTTTTTCTTCATCTCCATTCAAAATCATTATTTTTTGTGTTTTTGCAGTATCTTATCCTAAAAAATATGGTGCTTGCACCAATAATGAAAATGACCAAAGGCGACAACCATAAAAACCAAGTTGTTTTATTAAATGGTGGTTTCAAGAGAATAAACGCACCATATCGTTCAACAAGAAAATCAATAACTTGCTGATTAGTATGTCCCATTTTCAATCTTTCTCGAATTAAAAATCGTAGATCACGTGCCAGAGAACTTTCTGAATCATCAATGGATTGATTTTGGCAAACTGGACAACGCAAATGTGACGAGATATCTCGCGCACGCGATTCAAGAACTGTATCCTCTAAAATCTCGTCCGGCTCTACTGCTATCACCAACCGCAAAGGAAAAATGACAATTAAAAAAAATGAAATCCAAAGCAATAGGTTTTTCATCTTAATGTTTTTCCAGAAAATTTAAAGCATTCTCTCCTGTTATGCGCTCTCATACGGTACCAATACCCCAAAAGAGAAAGACACCCCCCCATAGCCATCATGAATGCCCCTAACCAAACACATATTACGTAAGGCTTCCACCATATATGTAAAACAAGCCCCTGATCATCTATACGTCCCGGCACAATATATAATTGGGATAAGCCATAATTTTGAATACCAACTTCTGTTGTTGACGTATTTTGACTTGAATAAAATCGTTTTGATGCTGTTACCCTACGCACAGCGCTTTTATTTTCATATACTGTAAAATGAAAATCCATTGTAGAATAATTCGGACCATTGCCATTGCGTACTTCATCCAAACGCAAGGTTTTACCAGCTATCGTGACCCTATCTCCTATGTGCGTAGTGAGAATACGCTCTTGCCCAAAAGTCGCAACACAGACAATACCAAACAATGTAACACCTAATCCCATATGCGCTATTGCTGCACCAAAAACGGACCATGGTAATCCCATAAATCTTTTAACACGCATCAACAAAGCTATCTTGCGGTGTCCACTCTTTTCCCAAAGATCTGCTAAACTGCCTAAAAAAACAAAAACTGAAAGTCCAATTCCTAAAGCAGAAAAAATATCACGAAAAGATGCAGCATAAAATGTTATAAAACAGGCTACACAAACTAACGCAAAAACAAACCACAACCTTTCAAAAACTGCAAAAATATCACCACGTTTCCACGCCATCATTGATCCAAATGGAACAAACAACAACAATAACATCATTAAAGGTCCACAGGTAAGATTAAAAAAAGGAGCACCTACGGAAATTTTCTGTCCAGTGAATACCTCAATAAAATAAGGGTAGAGTGTACCAACCAATACTGTTGCTGTTATTGTTGTAAGTAACAAATTATTTAAAATAATAAAGCCTTCACGTGAAATTGGCTGGAATAATCGCCCTGTTTGCAAAACAGGTACGCGCAAAGCAAACAGAAAAAAAGCCCCTCCCATGAAGAAAGATAAAAGTACAAGGATTGCCCATCCCCGTGCTGGATCAACAGCAAAACTATGAACCGACATTAAAAGGCCGGAACGCACAAGAAAAGTCCCCATCAGAGAAAGAGAAAAAGTCAGAAGAGCTAAAAATAAAGTCCAGCTTTTCAATGTATCCCGCTTTTCAAGAACTATGGTAGAGTGCAAAAGAGCTGTTCCTGAAAGCCATGGCATAAATGAAACATTTTCGACTGGATCCCAAAACCAATAACCACCCCATCCTAACTCATAATAAGCCCAATAGGACCCAACCATGATACCAAGTGTCAAAAAAATCCAAGAAAGGAGAACCCAAGGGCGAACCCAATGTGCCCAAATTTTATCGACATGTCCTGTAATTAAGGCAGCTATTGCAAAAGAAAAACAAATTGAAAAACCAACATAGCCTAAATAAAGAAGCGGTGGATGAATTGCTAGGGCTATATCCTGTAAAAGAGGATTGAGATCATTCCCCTGTAATGCCGGTGGATGAACACGTAAAAATGGATTGGATAAAAAAAGAATAAATAAAAGAAAAGCGCTTGTAATCCAACTTTGGCAAATTAAAATAAGTGCCTTAAACTGTTCTGGCAAATGTTGGCTAAACAATGCCATCAATGTACTAAAAAAAGCAAGACTTAAAACCCATAACAACATCGACCCTTCATGGTTTCCCCAGACACCCGTAATTTTATACAATATTGGTTTTTCTGAATGACTATTCTCAACAACATTTAAAACAGAAAAATCAGATACTAAGTAGGCATGAACAATAATAAAAAAAGATAAAAGCAATAATGTAAAAGTAATATATGTGAGTGGAACAACCATTTGCATCAATGAACGCTCCCCCCATAAAATACCAAAAACTGGTAAAAATGCTTGCAATAAACTCACTGCAAAAGCTGCTGATAAAAAAATATGGCCCAGTTCAACAAGCACAATCGAATTATCTCTCCATACTGTGACGTTTGTTCAAGTAATGAGCTGTTTCTTTAGACATATAAGTCTCATCATGTTTTGCTAAAATACGGGTACCTATAAAAAAACCCTGCTTATTGAAATAACCTTCTACAACAACCCCCTGACCTTCACGAAAAAGATCCGGTAAGATTCCATCAAAAATCACTTTTTCATGTTTTACGTTATCCGTTACGAAAAAAACAACGCCCATCTCTCCAACATATTGAACAGTCCCCTTTTCAACAAAACCACCCAAACGCAAAGAGCGCCCCGTTAGCATATCCTCTCTTGTAATTTCAGATGGTGTTCGAAAAAAACTTACCTTATTACGCATTGCATAGATAAGAAGACTTGCTGCAATCGCTATCACAAAACAACATAATAAAATCATCAGCAATCGCTTTTTTTTTCGTTGCTTTAAAATAGCTCTCAATGAAGGAGAATTATGAAACAATTGACTGTTCATAGACACTCTACGAGAATTTTGTTTATAAACACGTTATAAGAGCTTCGCACATCTTATCTATGCGTGCAACTTTTTAGTCCAATTCAACATTATCTTCCCATTCCTGAAGAACTTCTCAATGCCTTTTATTTCTTTATAAAATAGTTGCTTTTGCTAGAAACTCTACCTTAGCACATTCCTTAATCATTTTTTCGCATCCTTCATTCCTTGGTTTTAGTCTTTTAAATTCTTCGTCACGTATCTTAAACTACCTTAACTACTACTTTACTTACTCTTCTGGATTTTTATATTTCTTCTGATTTAATAGTCTAAACTTTCTATAACTATTACTTTTTTAATATTTAATTTTGTAAATTACGTAACTGAGCTATCATGGCTTCAACACGCAATCGTCCTAAAAAATCTTCAGGCATAGTATCAAGAAAATTTTGTAAAAACCGCACTGCCTGCGCAGACTTACCTGCTTGATGAAACGCTTCAGCTAATAATAAACGAGGATAAAAATCTTTTGGCGCTAAATCCGCTGCTTTTTGAAAAGCATCTTGTGCTTCTTGTGTCATGATTCCACCCTCATAACCAACCAATGCCAACCCATACCCAACAAGCCTTGGAGCGGATTCTCCATTCAAGCGAAGCGCATCTAAATAAATATTGACAGCATCCTGAAAATAACCTTCCTCTAGATATCCTACTGCTAATGCATCTGCGAGCTTGCCATCATGAGGAGCACGAAAAAAAAGCACTTGTAAACGAACAAGTTGTTCATGCTTACTAAGTACCTTTGGATCCTTATCCATTAATTCACTAAAAAAATAACTTTTAACTTCTGGATTACCTGTCAAACTGTAAACACTCCATGTTATACAAAGAACAAATAAAATACTAAGAGCGTTTAAAATATGTCTTTTCTTATAATGCATGCAAGCCTCGTTAGAATTAAACGAATACATACGGCTATAATTATCAATAGATTAATCTTCTTGCTCTTTTTTCTCCATAATTAAAATTAGTAAAAGAAAAAGAACATTCTCCGGAAAATTGTGAAAGAATATTGCCAAAAATGCTCGTATCATTTTGCTACCAATACGAAAAAAACAGGATAACTAATCTATCCCCCCTTATGCACAAAAATTCTGATTTAAAACGATAGAAACCCATTTTCTTGTGGAAAGCACATAAAACTTTATTGTTCATTCTTCTACTTATCAAAAACGCAAAAACAAATCTTTATTTCTATCTTTTAATTATAAACAGATATTCCTGAAAATTCTAAAATTACCTACATACACTGCTTATATTCACGCTGCATATTTAAAAACTTCAATATATAATTTCAGTTAAAGAGAAAATACTTTATGCTCGGCTTTAGGTAATAAAACTTTTGCATATAATCCTCCTAGGTCAGAGCGCGATAAAAAAAGACTTCCGCCATATTCATTGACCATATCTGAAACAATCGCTAACCCTAAACCTGTCCCTGGCTTACTTTCATCAAACCGGCGCCCCCTTTTTAATGCCTCATCAATTTTGTCTTCTGTTAAACCAGAGCCATCATCCTCTACGAGAATACTAAAAGATTCTGTTTCTTTAACATTTTCTTCTAAATGACAGGAGATGAGAACTTTTGTGCGCGACCACTGAGCAGCATTCTCAATCAAATTCCCTACAATTTCTTCTAGATCTTCCTTTTCACCAGAAAAAATAATATCATCAACATCCATAACAAATTGAAACTGCTTTTCGGGATTAAGTTTTTTCATAACTCGTACCAAACGATCAATCACTGTGCGAACAGATGTCTGATAGACAATACTATTACACTGTGCTGCAATTCGGGCACGCTGAAGATAATGATTTATTTGAGCTTGCATTATTTGCATTTGCTCTCTCAACACAAAAGCCTGTTCTCCACACATCTTATCAACCTCATTTATAGTCACTGAGAGAGGTGTTTTCAACGAATGAGCAAGATTACCAACCTGTGTACGAAATCGTTCAATAATACGCTGATTATTCTTGATGAGTGCATTCATTTCTTGTGCTAGTGGCATAACTTCGCTTACTAAATCCGTATTCACATAATCACTTCTGCCTTCGCGAATATCATTCAATGCTCGTTGGATAAGCTTCAACGGTTGAAAACTAAATAAAACAATAGCAATGTTGATAAGAACACTCCCTATACCAAAACTCCAAAGAAAAATTTGTAAAGTTCGCTTAAATCCTTGTACTTGTGCATGTGCTTCATCAATATTCCCAATAAGGCGAAAACGCGCAATATGATTTTGATTATCCAGAACAACGTCACTCTCAATGACTTGTAACTTCTGTCCATTATTGCCCTTTATTCGATAAGAACGAAAAAATTTACTATCAAAAGGTATATCGACATCACTCGGTGCAAATATTTTCCCTGTTCCCAGTGATGGAGATGTCAATCTTCCTTTTAGATTATGTGATAGAGCAACAACTTCCCAATACCATCCCGTTTTTGGATCAGAATAACGAATATCATCAATCCCAACATTTCCTTCCAAATTCCCCTCAGGCGAGACCGTTACTGTCGCAATAAGACTATAAAGTTGAGTAGAAAGGATACGCTCTAGGTTTTGTTCACTTGAACGCTGATAAAATAAAATACTGACTGCAGAAATCGATGAAAGCGAAATAACTACCCATAATGTTGATAAGATCATAACGCGTAAGCTGAGAGATCTACTAACGAAAAAAAATAGCCTCCTAAACCAGTTTTTATTTTTTAAAACATTCATTGATCACCTAGCGTTTTCACGCGATAACCCATTCCTCGAATAGTCTCAATCAAATCTACTCCAAGTTTTTTACGTAACCTTCCTACAAAAACTTCTACCGTATTCGAATCCCTGTCAAAATCTTGATCATAAAGATGTTCAGTAAGCTCTGTTCTTGAAACCACTCTATCACAATGATGCATGAGATATGAAAGAAGCCTGAATTCATAGGATGTCAATTTAATCAATTGATCATTAACAAAAACACGAGAAGTTTTAGTATCCAACAAAACACTCCCACAGCATAATGTGCTTGTCGCATGCCCCGTAGCTCGACGAATTAATGCACGTAACCGCGCCATCACTTCCTCTAAATGAAATGGCTTAACAACATAATCATCAGCACCTGCATCAATACCATGCACCTTATCAGACCAACGATCTCGCGCTGTAAGCATTAAAACAGGCATCGAGTATCCTTCTTGACGCCATTTTTCAACAATATGAATTCCATCTCTATGTGGCAAACCGATATCGAGAATCACAGCATCATAAGACTCTGTAATTCCTAAAAAATAAGCCTCTTCACCATCAAAAGCACTATCGGAAACATACCCTGCGTTTCTTACAGCTTCTGCTAATTGATGATTGAGATTCCGGTCATCTTCAACAATTAAAATACGCATCACAACATATGCCAAGTTCTAATCAGCAGGAACAGCAACCTCAACACGACGTAACTTTTCCCCCTCATGAGCAGGCACTATGAACACAACCACACACATATCTCTTCCCTCCTTAACAACAGGTGTTGAACGCACCAAAACCCCACTTTTTTGGGCAGCAATCCCCCTCCCAATTTCAATACACTCAGAAGCTAGAACAGAAGCCGCATCTAGAAAAACCAATACCATTGCAAAAAAGAATTTTCTCATCATAGATATTTTATACTCTATTCTATCTGAATATAAAATGAATAATGTTTTTTTGAGTTATTCCAAAACCACACATATAAAAACTAACTTTCTCTCTGTGTAATAATATAATGAAGAGATACATTTCTAAAAGTTAATAACTTTAAAAATATTTTTTAAAGAAGAATACAATTATGAGAAAATAAAAAAATATATAAGCATAGAAGATGAATATAAAATTTTGAAAACTAACTTATCGTAAGCCTAAATAAAAATCTTTCTCTGTTATAACTATAGCAAAAATGTCCTTTTACTCTATATAATCATTATAGATTTATTTGGTTGCATCATTTTGTTACGGGCTCTCTTTCAATGTTTAACTTTTTTAAAAAAAAGAAAGCACAACACAATAAACCCTTCCACAGTCCTGCCCTTATTGAAATAGATGCACTTTTCGACACGGCACTTTATCATATCCGCTCTGCTAATAATTTTTTCTGGCGTAAAATCAAAATTATCTCACAATATTTTCATATTCGAGGATGGAAACGCTTTATAGTAGAAATACTTGACGAAACACTCACATTAGGAGTGATTGGTTTTACGTTTTTCACCATTGTTGGAATATCGGTTTTCGAATTGACAAAAAAAGATTGGCATTCTTTCAAAAAATTTTCCATTCTTTTTCTAGATCGATATGGAAATCCCATCGGTCACCGTGGTACATTACCAGCTGTTTCTGTCCCTGTTGAAGAAATGCCCGATTATGTTATTAAAGCGGTTCTTGCAACAGAGGACAGGCGTTTTTTTGATCACTGGGGGATTGATTTACAGGGTCTTACACGAGCAATCTCACAAAACATGCAAGCTAAAAGTGTAGTTCAAGGTGGTTCAACCCTTACACAACAATTGGCTAAAAATTTATTTTTAACAAATGAACGAACAATAACACGCAAAATCAAAGAAGCTTATCTTGCCCTTTGGTTAGAAGCAAACTTCAGCAAAAAACAGATTTTACAACTCTATCTTGACCGAGCCTATATGGGTGGAAACAATTTTGGTATGGCAGCTGCTGCAAAATTTTATTTTGGCAAAAACATACGCAATCTCTCTCTTAGTGAATCTGCTATGTTAGCAGGACTCTTCAAAGCACCAACAAAATACGCTCCTCATAGTCATCTTTTTGCCGCCCAAACACGTGCCAATGTAGTACTCTCTAATCTTGTTAACAGCGGGTTCATGACAGAGAGCCAAGTTATTAACGCTCATCGTCATCCCGCCAAGCCTGTTACAAAAATAAAAAATACGCAACCTGATTATTTTCTTGATTGGGTCTTTGATGAAGTCAAAAAAATGCATGATCAACTCCCCAGCCATAATTTGATCATTCAAACCACTCTTGATCCTTATATTCAAAAAGCAGCAGAAGAAGCAATCGCCTATCATTTACATCAATATGGTCAACAATATCGTGCAACACAAGCCGCCACTGTCATACTTGACAATAATGGAGCTGTTTGTGCAATGGTTGGAGGACTAGATTATAGCAAAAGTCAATTTAACAGAGCAACACAAGGCGGCCGGCAACCTGGTTCTTCATTTAAACCTTATGTTTACGCAGCCGCAATGGAGCATGGACTGTCCCCCTCAACAATAGTCTTAGATGCCCCCATCAATTGGGGAGGTTGGACACCTAAAAATAATTCTGGTCATTATCTTGGTAAAATCGACTTAGCCACTGCTTTAGCCTTTTCCATCAATACAGTCCCTGTCTATCTTACCTATCAATATCTTAACCGCGATACCCAACCCATTATCAATCTCATCAAAAGTATGGGTATTCATGCGCATATTTTATCACACAAAACAATGGTTCTGGGCACATCCAATATGACTCCCATGGATCAAGCAACTGGTTTTAATGTCTTTGCTAATGGAGGCATGGCTGGAAATCGCCACGGTTTTACGCAAATAAGAACAACAGATGGACAGATCGTGTGGGACTTCGAACATAACGGTCATAAACCATATCGGGTTCTCAGTGAACAATCAGCAGCTTATATGAACCAAATGATGGTTGGTGTCACCACACGCGGATCCGGGAAACGTGCTGCTCTCCCCATGACTCTTGTTGCTGGAAAAACTGGAACATCACAATCCTATCGTGATGCGTGGTTTGTTGGCTTTACTGGTAATTACACTGGAGCTGTATGGATGGGCAATGATAATTTTTCACCGATGAATCGTGCTTTTGGTGGTGGTGTCCCTGCTATGATATGGCATAGCATCATGCTCCATGCTCACCAAAATATCATGCTCAAACAACTCTATGGTGTTAAAGATTCTCTCCTCCCTTATCAACCACAAACAACTCCCTCCCAAAAGGATTCCGATCTTGTACCTCAAATACCCTACACACTCTCTCCTGAAACATTGAATATTGTGCGTCTGATTAACAAGGATCTGAAAAAACCATCTCCAATCTCTTTAAAGCTGAAAACTATGGGAGCTTTAACACATTGAATTCGAAATATTCTATAATGTTTGTTTATATTGCTCTTCCCTTGTTTGTCTTAGTTTTTTCCATTTTATGTGGAACACTTAGTGTCGATTATATACTCAATTCCTTTCATAATTCTGGACGCTTCACAATTGGAAAATGGAGCGCTTATCCTCAGGTAGGAACGGCCAACAGCGATCCCTATACTCGTGCACGCACTGCCAAACGAAGTGATATTTCTCTGGGACGCACAGAAGGGCTCATTTTCCAAATTTGGAAAGATAACCATGGGCATCCGCTACACCCCCATTGTCATTACTTACTCAAAGGACACATCCCTGAAGCCCGCCTCTTTACACTTTATACAGCTGACAGATCACTCAAAGCGTATACGTCCCCAAAAGAAATCCCTTTCGAACTCTATACTGACAATATTATCTATGAAAGTGATGGTTCATTCCGCATTAATATCTCACCAATACCACAAATCGGTAATTGGCTTGCAGTGGTTAGTCAAAAAGAATTCGGACTTATTCTGACCTTATACGATACCCCCATCATCTCCGCAACGGCATTGCAAAAACTCACAATGCCAACTTTAGAACAAATCCCATCAGGACAAAAAAACTGTGACTAGATTCATTCACGCGGCACTTCTTGCAGGCATTGGTGCTATCATCGTTCATATTTGCGTTCTCTTTTTGACACCTTATTGGGCGCAAAATAATATATGGACAGAGCTTAAAAAATCAGGACCTCCTTATCAATTTGTTGATTTGGGTGCTCATAATCCTATTCAACGAGCTTCTGATCCGTTCTTTATTCTTAAAGTCTGCAGATTTGATCTTGAAAATGGTCCCGTTCATTTAAAGGCTTTAAAAACAACACAATTTTGGTCACTCACTGCCTATACATACGACGGAAGTATTTTCTATAGCCTTAATGACCGAACAGCCCCTCATGCTACGCTCGATCTTATCATTGGAAAACCAATACAAATCATAGAGCTTAAACAGTCAAAATCTATAAATAATCGCAATTCCGTTTTAGTTGCTAAAAATTTGAATAAAGGTTTTGCACTCTTACGCATTTTTGCCCCTTCTTTACTTGAAAAGAAAAAAAGCGAAGATTTCTTTTCATCTGCCTCCTGTCGCATATTTAATGGATAAAAGCACAGTAATCTCTAATCGTAGAAATGCTTTCTTTGTATAATAGAGTAAAATGGTTATTTTAAACCTCAATCAATCGAATATCAGAATGAGAAAGAAAATTCTAAACATCTCTTTTTGATTGAAATAAAAGGAGACCTTCTGTTGCATATCATTATATCCGATAGAAAAAACCTTCTCATAAAATTAGGCCTATTATCATAAACTATGAGGGAATAATTATTCCTCTCAATGAATTTGCCAAAATAATTATGAGAAATTGATAGAGCATCACGCGTCCTTGACCTCAAAAATAAGTGCTTTACTTTTGTCGTATGACCAGAATTTTTTTGTAAGATATGAAATCTGAAGAGAATTTTGCTTAAGGTCCGTAGTTGAGGGAAAAGAGAACTTCATGAAAAAAAATTATGTTCGGCTAATTTCAAGAGCGGCAGTATGGTCTCCTCGTTTTGGCGGATTGGCATTCTTTATTTTGTTATTTTCAATGCTTTTACAGCGCTTTTCTGTAATTCATATTGTTGATTTTACCATTTTAATAGTCATTTCTGCCTGTTGTGTTGCTATTTCTCTTTTTCTTGCTGTAAAAGCACTTTACAGTTTATGGGTGTTTGGTGCTTTAGGAGGAATGAAAGCTTTAAAAGGGATCATTTATTCTTTGATTACTGCCACACCATTGGTGTTATTTTTTTGGGGATGGTTTACTTTGCCAGCCCTTCATGATGTTTCTACTGATACACAAAATCCACCAGCTTTTTTTCGTACCATACGTCCCAATGATGCTTTGCCGCTTAAAAGTATTTTAAGTGAACAAACCACATTACAGATGTCTGCATGGCCAGAAATGTCGGGCCGTCGTTATGATGGTTCACCTGATCATATTCGCAATTCTGTTCTGAATGTCTTAGCTGCTCATGATTGGCCTATTGTCGCGCAACGGGAATTTAAAGGAAAAGAAGATGAAATTTATATTGAAACAATGGCAAAGACTTTTTACCTTGGTTTTATTTCGGATATTGTCATTCGTTTAACCAGTGAAGGAGATACAACTTTTGTTGATATGCGTTCTGCTTCACGTTATATGCCAAGAGATTTTGGCACGAATGCTGCTTTTATTATTGATTTTATGGATGCCCTTGATACAGAAGTCGCTTTACTCCCTCTTTCTGAAGATGATGAGTAAAGGCTTAAAGGTGAGCATTCTCTTTAATAAACAGCCTATTTCTCAATGAATTTCAATACAAACGAAAGTGAACAGATCAGCTCTCAATTCTCAACACTTAATCTCTATATTGACGAGCTATTGATTACCATTGTTGATAGAAACAGATTTCTGTTTATTGGAGGTCTGTCCACTATCAGTGCGGCTGGTAATGGTAAAATCTCCACCAACACCCATTTTTACAAGGACTCCAGAAATCACTGCCCCTGCCAATGAATATGGCTTTCTTTTGTTGAGCATCCTCATTAAAGCCCTTTCCTTTAGAAAGGAACCTTGTCCATCCTCCTGCACTGCAGATATCTAAACTGTAATCAACATTTTCCGAAGCGTTTTGGGTATGGCTTTTATGGCTTCGTTTGGAGGCACTCTGCTCTGAAATTATCAGCTCTCTTTCTTAATTTCATCCTTATTATTCATGTTTTAGTGCACCTTGTTTTTCTTTACATTATAAAATTTAAGTGTATAGAAACAAATAATAAGCCAAATAATCCAACTAAAACCTACAATCAAAACTGGCCGTGTATCATCAAAAAACCATAACAAAATAAAAATAAAAACCATAAACAAAATAGAAAAAATTGATCCTATGGGCCAAAATGGAATTGGAAACTTTAAACCACACTGCATTTCTTTAGACATTTTAAGTCGCATAAAAACCTGCGAAAGTAAAATCATCAACCAAACGAAAACCGTTGCAAATGTTGCCATTGCTGCAATGAGAAAAAAAAGTCCCTCATGGTAAAAATAATTAAGGACAACACCAAGAAGAAAAATGACAAAGATTAATAAAATCACAAAAATTGGTACACCATTTTTTGATAAATATTGAAACCTCTTTAAAGCATAACCTTCCTGTGATAGCCCGTGTATCATACGACAAGCGCCATACATTCCACTATTCATCGCTGAAATAGCCGCTGTAACAACAACAATGTTTAGAATATTTGCGGCGGATGAAATTCCGAGATTTTCAAAAATTGAAACAAAAGGACTGTCCATAAGGCCTATTTTATTCCAAGGATAAAGTGACATTAAAATAGCTAAAGTCATGATATAAAATAGTAAAATACGAACTGGAGTAGAATTAATTGCCTTTGAGATCGTTTGATGAGGATTTTGTACTTCCATCACTGCCATCCCTATGATCTCTATTCCACCAAATGCAAAGACAACAACGCTAAAACAGGCTAAAAAACCAAACCAGCCATTAGGAAATATACCACCATTTTTCCACAAATTTTGGATACTCACAGTAGAGGAATTTGTACCTGTATCCCAACCCCACAAAATAATTGCTATCCCTAAAACAATCATCGCAACAATCGCAATAATTTTAATAGAAGACAGCCAAAATTCTAGTTCACCATATACTTCTACTGCTGCCAGATTAATTCCAGTAATGATCAGTGTAATGCTAAGTGCCCATATCCAAGGTGCAACATCAGGATACCAAAATCCCATATAAGTCGCAAAAGCTGTGATATCAGCCAAACCTACAAGAATCATCTCGAATACATACGTCCACCCCGTTAAAAAACCAGCTAATGGTGATATATAATTTGCAGCATAACGGGCAAAAGAACCAGGCAATGGATTATGAATAATCATTTCACCCAAAGCCCGCATAACCATAAAAATAGCTAAACCCGCAATACAATACGCAATCAAAACACTTGGACCGGCAAGCTTAATTGCTTGAGCAGAACCGTAAAAAAGACCTGTTCCAATAGCAGAGCCAAGAGCTAAAAAAATAATTTGGCGCTTGCTCATACCTCGCTTCAGTTCATTTGTTCCCATTTCTTTCTTTCTTCACTGAAATGTTGACCAAAACTCATACCTAAACACCAGCTTTATGATCAATAAAGCTTCATGTTTCTCTCACCAATATATTGTAAAAAAGCACTGAACAATGCCTAGGCAGATACTCTACCTTAAGCAATGAAAAAATACTTTTATTGTGAATAATTCAGATTTTTTATAGCCTGCAATCTTGTACCATTTTCTTTAGATCAAATGATAATAAATTTTTTAATCATTGTCATTGAATTCATTTTTATAGTCTCTTTTTTCTACAAAAAAACATATCGGATTTAATGAAATATCAGCCCTTCTGCTTTCTTTCCAGTTCATTGAATAAAAGCTTAAAAATTCGTACTACTATCGCTTAAAAGCAAATGCATTCAATTTTTAGTGACTTGAAAAAACTCTTTCTTCCTTTTTGAGCTCATAACAATCATACAAACTATATATAATGACACATGAATAAACTTCTAAAACTAATTAAAGAATTTATTCAATGATAAAGTGAATCTCGCCAATCTTCAAAAGCTTGAGAAAGTGCAGCCCCTGCCCATCTCTTCAGAACTCTAACCGCCTTTAATGCCAGTCTTCCAAGAAAAAAAGCTATTGCAGAAAAAACAGCCTTTTCAATCTGTTGTCGAATAATAAATCTATAATTTTCACCGGCATTTTGATCTGAAATACTCATAACAGCTCTATTTTTCACCTGAACAAAAATATCTTTCTCTTGTGCTACCACAGCGATAAAAAGATTCTCTTGAGTTCTTCCTTTCCAAAGATTTGCATTCACCTCAACAATTTGTGCAAACAAAAAAACAACGGTTATTAAAATACATAGTATGCTATTTCTAAACATTTTTTTCCCTTTGTTTTGATGTAAAAATATAAAACTAAAAAGTATTTAAGAACAAAAAGAACAAACAATAAATAATTTTATTTTATAAAATTCATATAATGAACTTTTTAATAATAAAATAATAAAATATATTTAAATTATAAACTATAATTTGTTGCTTTATATAGAATAGACTAAAGAGTACAAAATCTATTTCTACAATATTAGCTTTTATAATCTTGTATTGATAAATCAATACCACCATGAAATATAATATTAATAAAATAATTGGGCACATATTTATTTAAATATTCATGTAAATTCTTGATTTCTCTCAATTTTCTATGAAAATCTATGAGAATTCAAGAATCACATGTTTCTTCTTCATTATTGAGCTTAAAACTGTATTATCTTGGTTTTAATTGAGGAAAAATTGTTTCCGGTAATACAGATAATAAATGCCCTTCACGCACAAGAATATGCGCCGTATGAAGATCTGGAGCTAGATAGCGATCTTCCTTAAGAGTATCAATATTTTTGCGTAGACGGCCCATAACAGACTGCAAAAAAGAACTTGTTTTTAAAGGTGCACGATATTCGATCCCTTGTGCTGCAACAAGCGTTTCAATGCCAATGATAGTAAAAAGATTTTCACTCATTGCTAATAACCGACGAGCACCATGACAAGCCATTGAAACGTGATCTTCCTGATTTGCTGAAGTTGGTGTTGAATCAACTGAAGCTGGGTGTGCCATTTGTTTATTCTCAGACATTAAAGCAGCTGCAGTTACTTCAGCAATCATAAAACCTGAATTAAGACCCGCATTTTGTGCTAAAAAAGCTGGAAGTCCATAAGAGACTGCTGGATCAACCATAAGAGCAATACGTCTTTGAGAAATAGAGCCTATTTCACATAAAGCAAGAGCAATCTGATCAGCAGCAAATGCTACAGGTTCAGCATGAAAATTTCCACCTGATACAACCTCACCATCACTTAAAATCAACGGATTATCTGTAACTGCATTCGCTTCAATAATAAGTGTTTTTGCCGCTGCAATAAGGACATCAAAACAGGCACCCATAACCTGTGGTTGGCAACGTATACAGTAAGGATCTTGTACACGATCATCACCACGCAAATGTGCAGCTCGAATTCCTGAATCTTCTAAAAGCTTTTCTAATGTTTGCGATACAGCAATTTGCCCATAATGACCCCGTAAAATATGAATATCAGAATGAAACGGTGCCGTTGACCCCATGATAGCATCTGTTGTTAATGCTCCGGCAAGAAGCCCACCACACAATGCCCGATGGCTTTGGAAAAGACCTGCGAGTGCAAGTGCGGTTGATGTTTGAGTACCATTGATCAGAGCCAGACCTTCTTTTGCTTCTAAAATAATAGGAGACAACCCTGCTTTCTTAAGGGCAGACGCCCCACTCATACGAATGTTTTGAAAAAACGCTTCTCCCTCTCCCATCATAACAGCAGCCATATGAGAAAGTGGTGCAAGATCACCTGATGCACCAACAGATCCCTTTTCAGGAATGATAGGGATAACGCCTTTCGCAAGCATATTTTCTAGCAAATGTATCAATTCTAAACGGACACCGGAAGCCCCTCTCCCTAAAGAAAGAAGTTTTAGGGTCATCATTAAACGCACAATATTTTCGGCTAAAGGCTCCCCCACACCACAACAATGTGACAAAATAAGATTTCTTTGCAAAAGTGCTACATCGTTTGCATCAATTTTAATCGACGCCAATTTGCCAAAACCAGTATTAATGCCATAAACTGGCTTACTTCCAGCAGCAATTTCAGCAATGCGTTCTGCTCCCTTCCTGATAGCTAAATGCGTATCACTATGAAGTTTACTCACTTCACCATTGAAATAAATAGTTTCAAGTTCACTAAGCGTTACCTCACCCGGTTTTAATATAATAGTCATAATTTTCTTTCTTATTTATCGATAAGTATAACGCTTAGCATCCTTAATCTTTTTATAAAATAAAAAAGGTATAGCTAATCTCTAGAAAAGCTTAAAACCTGCTAGATAAACAAATTCTGCCTATTTTTTAATTTTATAAACAGAAAGATCAACTATTTGCCTTTTTAGCATTATTTTATCAGAAAAATCCTTCAATCCTTTCCCAGTTTGAGATAGGGTTTACTTTTTTGTTGTTTGAAAAATCGTTGTGTATTTTTTGTGTCATCCCCCCTTCAAGATACTTGAAATCCTATTAATTAAGTTATTACAAATATAAACATTTTATTTATGCATCATACAAATAATACTTAAAGTATAAGAAAAAATAATAAATTTTAATCAAAAACATATAAATGAAAATTATGTGATCAACAAAAATATAATTTCTTATAGCTATAACCAACTGTTTAATTGGCATACGAAGAATGTAAATCGATACTTTTTACAAATATTTTTATAAAATGTTCTCTTAAGTGTATAATAAAAAAGTTTTTAATCTATTTACACAAAAAAATGAAGATATTAAAATACATTTATTAAATTTTACTCCATTTATAAAGTAATAAAGTAAAATAGCTTTGCATGACAATTCTTCAATTACACATTCTTCTTTATCTAAATGCAAAAAACTTAAATTAAAAGATTACACAAAAAGAAAAAACTTTAATTCTCTAACATCACTTGTTTATCTGTACATAACGAATCAATATCCCCATAACCATTTCACTAAAAATAGATTTGTTTTTCCTAGGTAATATTAACACATGATATAAAATGGAACTAAAAAGGGTGGTGCACCCGACAGAATTCGAATCTGTGACCTCTGCCTTCGGAGGGCAGCGCTCTATCCAGCTGAGCTACGGGTGCTTATAACTGAATGGTAACCTTTTAACTGATCATACTCTCAGCTTCAATGAAGAATTATCATTCTTAAAAAAATACTTGTTTATGGTTTATCACCATACAGTCTTTTCATGCTATCCTGCTATGATACATTATCTTAAACAAATCACTTTTTATACATAAGCTTTTTCTCACAAAAAGAGTTTTTATTACAGCTTCAAAATTCCCCCAAAATGCGCTAAAAACAAGTTATGAATATCAGGATAATTCTTAATGATGACATTACCAAACCGCTTTCATTTTATTTCTGCAGAAACTGAAGAAGCCATTAAAGCTACTCATAAATTAATTTCTGTTTACGGTCATTCTTCTCTGAAAGAAGCTGATGTTGTTGTTGCAATCGGTGGCGATGGAACAATGTTACAAACGGTACGGGACGTTATGAATACCGGAAAACCTATTTACGGTATGAATCAAGGCTCTGTAGGTTTTCTTATGAATGAATTTCATGAAGAAGAATTGCCAACTCGTATTGCTGCCGCACATAAAAAGGAAATCCATCCTCTACGTATGATTGCGGAAGCTGAATGTCAAGGAACCATTGAAGCATTAGCAATCAATGAAGTCTCACTCTTTCGTCAATCTTATCAAGCAGCTAAAATTCGTATTAGCATTGATAATAACGTACGAATGGAACAGTTAAGTTGCGATGGTATCCTTGTTGCTACACCAGCGGGATCTACTGCATATAATTTATCAGCACAAGGGCCTATTTTGCCCCTTATGGCGCCACTTATGGCACTCACTCCCGTTAGTCCTTTTCGCCCACGTCGCTGGCATGGAGCATTGCTTCCCAATACGGCAACGGTCCGCTTTGATATGCTCGAACCGGAAAAACGCCCCGTAAATGCCGCAGCCGATAATGTTGAAGTAAAATCTGTCCATTCAGTTACTATTTCAACAGCACAAGAAGTAACAGCCTCAATCCTTTTTGACTCTAACCATTCATGGGATGAACGGATTTTATCAGAACAATTTCGCTATTAATTATTGTATTATACCTCCTATACGTATATGGCTGTTATAGTTGACTTTTTTGTGAAAGCACCTTAACCCTCTAAAAGAGAGTAACTCCTTAATCTTACGGATAGTTCGGATAGCGAAATTAAAATCACAGAGCAATTGATAAAAAAATGATACCATCTTTAAAGAGTTTTGATGATTTAGGTCTTTCGACAAAGGTTATTAAAGCAGTAAAATCAGCAGGATATACAGTTCCAACGCCTATTCAGAGTGGAACAATTCCCCACGTACTTCAAAGAAAAGATGTTCTAGGAATCGCTCAAACAGGAACGGGAAAAACAGCCTCTTTCGTTTTGCCTATGCTCACACTCCTTGAAAAAGGCCGTGCAAGAGCACGAATGCCTCGGACTCTCATCTTAGAGCCAACACGGGAGCTTGCAGCCCAAGTTGAAGAAAATTTCGATAAATACGGCATAAATCATCGTTTGAATGTTGCTCTTTTGATTGGCGGCGTTTCTTTTGAACAGCAAGATCGCAAACTTGAACGGGGAGCTGATGTTCTTATAGCAACACCAGGACGCCTTCTTGATCATTTCGAACGCGGTAAATTGCTTATGATGGGTGTTGAAATTCTTGTTATTGATGAAGCTGATCGCATGTTGGATATGGGTTTCATTCCTGATATTGAACGCATCTGTAAACTAACTCCCTTTACACGTCAAACTTTGTTCTTTTCCGCAACAATGGCACCAGAAATCAGCAAATTAACAAAGCAATTTTTACATTCTCCTGTCTCAGTTGAAGTTACAAAAGCATCCTCAACTGCAACAACAATTACACAACGTCTTGTAAAATCCGGAAATAATTCATGGGATAAAAGAGCTGTTTTGCGAGAACTTATCCGTAATGAAGGCGACGAACTAAAAAATGCTATTATTTTTTGTAATCGAAAGAAAGATATCTCTGAACTTTTTAGATCACTCATCAGACATAATTTTAGTGTAGGCGCACTTCATGGAGATATGGACCAACATGCGCGCATGAGCACCCTCGCCGATTTTAAAAATAATAAACTCAAGCTTCTTGTTGCTTCTGATGTTGCAGCTCGTGGCCTCGATATTCCAGCTGTAAGCCATGTTTTCAACTATGACGTTCCTACACATGCTGAAGACTATATTCATCGAATTGGTCGTACAGGACGAGCAAACCGTAGTGGAAAAGCTTTTACAATCGTTACAAAAGCTGATCAAAAATATATTAGTGCCATTGAAGAAATGAGCAATGAAAAAATTGAATGGCTCAACGGAGATCTCTCTACTTTAATAACTGATGAACAAGAAGACGGTACCGTTTTAAAGAAAAAATCTCCAAAATCGCTAAAGAAAACTTCTCAAAAAGAGCGTGTTGTTCAAACTAAAAAGTTCTTAAAAGATGATAAAGTAGATTACACTCAAACCGCAAATCATAAAGCAAAACCATCTGAACAACATCATCCTCGAAAAATTAAAGATTCCTCTCCTCTTGGATTTGGCGATGATATCCCAGCATTTATGCTTATAAAAACCCGCCATTAAACTGGAAGTTTATCATCTTTTATAATACGAAAGATGAACAAAATGCTCTGAAAACGCTGCTCTTATCACCCTTGAGCAACCAGTCTTTCTACTATCTTTTCGCGTCCCAAAAGTTGCAAAATTTTTCCCATTTCAGGTCCGTGATCCATTCCTGTAAGAGCCTGACGTAATGGCATAAACAAAGCTTTCCCACTACGACCGGTTTTTTCTTTTAATGCGGTCGTCCAAACTTTCCAACTCTCTTCATTCAATGCACCTTTAGGCAAAAAATCGAGTGACTGACGCACAAAGGCACGATCCTCAAATGCCACTCTATCAAAGTTCTGTTCATCATGAAGCATTTTCCACCATAAAACAGCATCATTCACTTTATCAATATTGCCCCTTATCGCGTTCCAAAAAAGCTCCGCTTTTTCTCCATCAATAGAAAGGTTTTGAAGCCGCGTTTTAACTTCTTGATAGGTTAACTCATGAACAAGATGGCTATTCAAAACAAAAAGATCGGCAATATCAAATTTTGCAACGGATCTTGAGGTATCTTGAAGATTAAAATGCTCTAAAAGCGCTGCTTGATTGGGATAGGGATGCACATTTTGCGATGTCCCAATCAAAACGGCAAGGCATTGAACAGCTATAGATTCAAATCCTTCTTCCCGTAGAGAACGAATAGAAAGATCATTATTACGTTTTGAAAGCCCTTTTCCTAAAACTGTAGACAATAAATTGATATGTCCAAAAACGGGCAATTCTGCATTGAGAGCTTTAAAAAGAGCAATCTGAGTGCCTGTATTTGTAATGTGATCATCCCCACGAATAATATGTGTAATGGCCATATCTATATCATCAACGACAGAGGGCAACGTATAAAGGTAACTTCCATCTTCACGAATTAAAACCGGATCTGAAAGAGAAGCCAAATCAATGACCTGTTTTCCCTTTACTGCATCATTCCAGCAAATTTCCGTTCGATTTGTTTGCAAAGGATTATTTTCAAAATTAGGAAGAAGAAAACGCCAATGCGGTTTACGACCTTGCATTTCAAGTGCTTTTTTATCTTCTAATGTCAATTTCAATGCAGCTCGGTCGTAAACAGGAGGCAATTTGCGTGAAAGCTGAATTTTACGACGCCGATCTAATTCCTCTGCTGTTTCATAACAAGGATAAAGAAGACCACGTTGTTTGAGACTTTCTGTGACTTCATCATATCGACTAAACCGCTTGGATTGATAATAAATTTCATCTGGTTGAATTCCAAGCCATTCAAGATCAACCGCAATAGCATCAATATATTCCTGTTTAGAACGTTCAACATCTGTATCATCATAGCGCAAAATAAATGCCCCATTCTGCGCTTGTGCGTAAAGCCAGTTGAACAAAGCAATACGAATATTACCAATGTGAATATAACCTGTTGGAGAAGGTGCAAAACGAACTTTTATCATAAAATAATGCTCAATTTCTATCGCGAAAACGATTAACAATGGGATAACGACGGTCACGTCCGAAGTTCTTATAACTGATTTTCACGCCGGGCGCAGATTGTCGTCTTTTGTATTCTGCACCATAAAGAAGGTGTTCAATTTTCTCAACTGTTTCCCGCAAATACCCACGTTTAACAATATCACAAACGCTCATGTCATTTTCTACAAGAGATTGCAAGATATCATCGAGAACAGGATAAGGAGGGAGAGAATCTTCGTCTTTTTGATTTTCCCGAAGCTCTGCGGAAGGTGCTTTTTCTATAATATTGGGTGGAATTACAATTCCTTCTGTCCCCCTCAAATTTTGCAAGTGGTTTTTATTGCGCCACTCAGCTAACGCATAAACCTGCATTTTATAAATATCTTTAAGAGGATTAAAGCCTCCATTCATATCACCATAAAGTGTTGCATACCCCACAGCCATTTCCGACTTATTGCCTGTTGTTACCACCATTGAGCCAAATTTATTTGAAAGTGCCATCAAAATAGTGCCGCGTATACGACTTTGAAGATTTTCTTCTGTCACATCAGACGGCAAGCCTGAAAAAAGAGGCGCCATTGTATTCAAAAAAATCTCAACAGGTTGTACAATTGGTATTATTTGATAATCACATCCTAAAAGATATGCACACTCTTTAGCATCTTTCAATGATTCTTGCGAAGTATAATGATAGGGCATCATCACGGTGCGAACTCTCTCAGCGCCAAGAGCATCTACCGCCATTGCTGTACAAAGAGCTGAATCAATTCCTCCTGAAAGTCCAAGAATGACATCATTAAAACCGTTTTTATTAACGTAATCTCTCAAACCCAAAACACATGCTTGATAATCAGCAGCTAATCCATTGAGAAGATTTTCATTTGGACCAGAAATACATTGCCATCCTGTTGTTGTTTGTTGCCAATGACTTACAGCAATATGGCTTTCAAAATGTTTCATTTGAAAGACTATTTTACCCTGCCCATTTAACGCAAAAGACCCTCCATCAAAAACGAGCTCATCTTGACCACCAACTTGGTTTGCATAAATAATGGGCATGCCGGATTGGAGAGCTTGCGCACGAACAACTTCTATACGTTTTAGCGTTTTATTTCGATAATAGGGCGATCCATTAAGGACAAGAATGATCTCAGCTCCTTTATTGCCAAGCTCCGCACACAGAGAAGGATCATTCCAAATATCCTCACAAATCACGATTCCTAGCCTTATCCCATGATAAACGATTGGCTCAGGACGTGGACCAGGAGAAAATAATCGCTTTTCATCAAATTCAGCATAATTAGGTAAATCAAACTTCCAGCTTTCAGCAATTACCCGTCCTTCATCAAGAAGGACAACAGCATTGTAAATATTACCATTACACCTTAGCGGTAAACCAATTACGATCCCTGGCCCCCCTACGGTTATCTTCGCTAATTCCTTAACAGCATCCTCACATGTTTTTATAAAAGCAGACTTAAGAACAAGATCTTCCGGCGGATAAGCACTGATAAAAAGCTCCGTAAATAAAACAAGATCAGCTCCCTCTTCTTTAGCCTTTTGATGTGCCATCACAGCAAGAGAAAAGTTCCCTCCAATATCACCAACAACAGGATTTAATTGGGCAACAACCACCCGAAAATCATTTTTCATGCCTTCATATCATTTCATCAGTTTGGCGACTTAAAAATCTGTTATAATCAACAGAAACATTCTTTTAAAAAACTCTTCTTTTATAAACAGCTAAGATAGAAATGTTATGCAACCTTCTGTCAAGCATTTGCAGCAAGAGCAAATGAATCAGAATTGCGATTTTTTTTAAGGAGTTCCGCAACAAGAAAAGCTAATTCTAACGCTTGATCTGCATTTAATCGTGGATCACACTGCGTATGATAGCGATTAGACAAATCTTCAACAGAAATAGCATGTGCCCCACCTGTACATTCTGTTACATCACGACCAGTCATTTCAATATGAATCCCCCCTGGATAAGTTCCCTCCGCACTGTGCACTGAAAAAAACTTCTCTACTTCTTTTAAAACATAATCAAAAGGGCGCGTTTTATAGCCATTTACAGTAACCGTATTGCCATGCATTGGATCACACGACCATATAACCTTACGCTGCTCGCGTTCAACTGCATGGATCAATTTAGGAAGATATTTTTCAACCTTATCATAACCAAAACGCGTAATGAGCGTCAATCGCCCTAGTTCGTTTTCAGGATTTAGAATGTCAATCAACCTCAAAAGCTCATCAGGCTCAAGAGAAGGCCCACACTTCAACCCTATAGGATTTTTAATACCGCGACAATATTCAACGTGCGCATGATCAATTTGACGTGTGCGATCACCAATCCACAACATATGACCAGATGTTGCATACCAATCCCCAGAAGTCGAATCAATCCGCGTCAAAGCCTCTTCATAGCCAAGCAAAAGTGCCTCATGGCTGGTATAAAAAGATGTTTCACGTAATGAAGAATTCGTTTTAGACGTAATCCCTATGGAACGCATAAAATCAATCGCTTCAGAAATGCGTTCTGCTAATAGCTTATAACGTTCGCCCTGTGGGCTATTAGAAACGAAACTCAACATCCATGCATGAACATTTTCTAAATTGGCGTATCCCCCTTGTGAAAAAGCACGCAACAAATTAAGCGTTGCCGCAGATTGACGATAAGCCATAGACATGCGGTGTGGATCAGGAATACGAGAATCCGTTCCAAACTCAATGCCATTAATAATATCGCCGCGATAAGAAGGAAGTTCAACACCTTCTTTACTCTCCATATCAGAAGAGCGTGGCTTTGCAAACTGGCCAGCAATACGACCAATTTTAACAACTGGTTTAAAACTCCCAAAAGTTAAAACGATCGCCATTTGCAAAAATACACGAAAAAAATCACGAATATTATCTGCTTCATGTTCTGCAAAGCTTTCCGCACAATCCCCACCTTGTAATAAAAAAGCTCGCCCTTGCGCAACTGCTGCTAATTCATTTTTTAAATCACGCGCTTCACCGGCAAAAACTAAAGGAGGATAACTCCGTAGCTTTCCTTCAACATCTGCTAATATAGACTTATCCGGGTAAGTCGGAATTTGCTTCACTGGCCTTACTCTCCAAGAGTTCGGCGTCCACTCTTTTATCATTACACTCTCTCCGAGCTTAAATTCATAGTTTTTCACAGCAAAAGCTTTGTTTCTTACTATCACCTGTGCTGTTTAATTTTCTATTTTTTTCCCGTTTTCATATATATAACTTGGTTTATACATCGTTACTATTTCTTCTGCTATCGTTGGATGCACCGCCATAGTCTCATCAAAGATATCCTTGGTCAGCTTTCCTTTGAGCGATATTCCAATAAGCTGCGCTATCTCACCAGCATTTTCCCCTAAAATATGAGCCCCCACAACAATCCGGCTTTCACCATCAACAATAAGCTTCATAAACATTTTTTCCGAACTTCCAGAAAGAACATTGCGCATAGGACGAAAAACTGTACGATAAATCTCAAGACGCTTATAACGATGTAATGCATCTTCTTCTGAAAGACCAACTGTCCCAATCTCAGGTTGTGAAAAAACCGCTGTGGTGATTAAATCATAATCAGGTGTCGTGGGGATGTTCTCAAATGCAGTCTTAACAAAACACATTGCATCATGAATCGCAACAGGCGTTAATTGAACATGACCTGTTACATCACCAACAGCCCAAATGTGGGGTACATTTGTTGTCATTCTTTCATCAACAACAACTGCACCAAATTCATTTACTTTAACACCTGCTCGCTCAAGTTTTAAACCTGTTGTATTTGGCACACGCCCCGTTGCTAACATAACCTGGTCAGTAGTGATTGTTTGCCCACTTGATAAGATAACGTCATAACAATTTCCACTCGCTTGGATTTTAGAAACTGCCGCCCCATAAATAATGGAAATCCCTTTTTCAACCATTGCATCATGAAGCAACTGTCGTAAATCATAGTCAAAGTTACGAAGAATTAAATCGCCACGATGGAGTAATATTGTTTTCACACCTAATTCATGAAAAATATTCGCAAATTCAACACCAATATACCCGCCCCCAACGATTACTATTGATTTTGGGAGTTTTTCAAGATCAAAAATTTCATTAGAAGTAAGGCACATATCACTGCCTTTTATTGCAGTATTTGGCGCAATTTTTGCCCCCGTTGCAATTAAAATCTTTTCCGCGCTGACCCGTTCGCCTGTTCCTGAAAGCTCTAATGTATGATCATCCACAAAGGACGCACGACTTTCATAGATATGAACATTATTATCTTGCAATCCCTTGCGATAAAGCCCTTCTAATCTTGATATTTCTGTATTTTTTGCTGCAACTAGTTTTTCCCAACTAAAAACTGGATCAGCATATTGCCATCCAAAACCAACGCTCTTCCTGAACTCTTTTGCATATTGTGAGGCATAAACATACAATTTCTTGGGAACACAACCACGAATAACACAAGTTCCCCCTACCCGATATTCTTCTGCTATAGCAACACGCTTCCCAAGACCTCCAGCAAGGCGTGCAGCACGCACTCCACCAGAACCGCTTCCAATAACGAACAAATCAAAGTCAAAAGATCTCACGAACTATTCCTTCTCACACGTCTGCAACAATAGGCTATGGTCATTTATAATAAAATGAAAGTCTTTTTTGTTTCCAAATATTCTTTTTTCTACAAAACGCTCTCCTTTAAAAGTCCTTTTTTTATTAAAAAACGGCGGAAAACCGCCGTTTTTTTTTCTAAATAAACTAAAAATCGCGCATTATTGTTGTGATACCAATCAAACTATTTTTTCTTTTCTGAAGAGCTTGATTTCTTAGGTGTAGCGGAATTGTTTAAATTCAGTGTTTCAGCCATCTCTTTTCTTACATTTTTTATAAGATCCTGCATAAGCGCAGAACGCCATGTATCAAATGTAGAATAAGCATCACGCGCAATATTTGGAACTTCTGTTAAAAACTTTTTACCGGTATCAGAATTGTAGAATGCCGTTATTGCATCAAGCTCTTTTTGAGTAAAATATTTTGCATAAACATGGGCAATCTCTTTTTCTAAATCAGAGCGTCGTTTAGCCAAAGCAAGTGCCTGCTTATCAACAATATCAGAAATAGCCGCTGCCAAATTGGGATCATCCCTCATCAGTTCAGTTTTGAGATCATCTGCTGCATTTGGTAAAAAACTATCAAATTGATCAGTTGCGTGAATGGCACTTATAGCTTTTCTAGCTGAATCTAAATGTTGATCACTCACACCTTGTGCATAAGCCATTCCAATATTCAAAACAAAAACGGCAACTACACCTAAATATACGACAAAACGCTGAAAAGAAAATATTGTTTTCATTTAATGATTACCCCGAAATTAATTATAATTCAAATGCGTTATTTATTCAAAATTTCAATACTCTTTGATTTATATGTGCTAACATATCGTCATGAAACTGTCTTCTCTAAAAATCAAAAGATTCTAAAATTTTTGTTTGACCATCAGCCATAGCTACAATTGCACGCGAAGCTAATCCCAAAAAAAGTCCATGCTCTACAACACCAGGAATTGCAAGAAGCGCTTCTGATAATGGTTTTGGTTGCAAAATACATCCCCAAAACGCATCAAGAATAAAGTGACCACCATCTGTCTCAAAAGGATTTTCTCCATTCATCCGTAATACAATTTTTCCAGAAAGCCCTAAATCATCAGCTACTTTTTCGATGGCTCTGCGTGTCGCATGCATACCAAACGGATTGACTTCTATTGGCAGTGCAAAAGCACCAAGTCTTTTTACTACCTTTGTTTCATCAGCGATAATAAGCATTGTATGAGATGCTGCTGCTACAATTTTTTCATACAACAACGCCCCACCTCCCCCTTTAATGAGAGACATCTCTGGACCAATTTCATCTGCCCCATCAATATCAAGATCTAGTTCAGGTATTTGTTCTAAAGTGCTAAGAGGCACTCCAAATTTACGACAGAGTTGTTCAGAATACCGTGAGGTAGCAACACCTGTTACGCGCAGACCATCTGCAACACGCTCACCAAGAAGGCGAATAAATTCATTGACTGTCGAACCAGATCCGATACCAAGCCGCATATCATCTTCAACAAATTCAAGCGCTTTAAGAGCCGCCATTTTTTTCAACTGATGAACATTCATAGATTATTTTACCTTTGTACCAACCGGATATTTATTAAAGACTGATAAAGAGTAGCCTATTGTATTAATCTGTCATAAATTTATTCGTTACCTTTGATTAAAAAAGTGTTCATTATTATAAAACAGAATAATTAACAATTTTATCTCTTTATAAAATTTATCGACATTTTCCATATCCAATAAGTCTTTTTAGCTTAATTTTTACTATCAAAAAATCGTTCGTTTTTTTGAAAAACCGCGATCAATCGGTTAGCTTTTGTGAAATTTACCTCAAAACAAAAGCATGATCAAAAAATGTGCCTATCATTTTCTATTCTATAGTTCTCTGGAAAAGATGGAAAATGCGATAAATTGTATAATTTTTGTGAATGCTGTCTATGTATATTCCATGGTCTATAAAACCCCATTGACGACCAAATGATATCCCCACTTTTGGTTATCATCACGCTCCCTCGTGATAACAATTGTAGACGCGTAAATATTATTTTTGTCTTTTTTTTGCAGGTTCGATCACTCATTGCAAATGACTTAATCAAAATGTCTGCCTCTACACATTGATCTGTTTCTCCATGTAAGACAATCACTCTTAATCCATTTTCTAATAAGGACGCACATACATGATTATCACAAACAAACTGTCCCTTAAACGAAGGACCATATTTTGTTGGCTTAATTGTCTCATTCACACGAAATGATTTTTCCCATATGGTTGTCGTGAACTTAGAAAGTTGGTAACGATCAACATATAATTTCTTTTTATCAATAACACCCACGAGCCTCATATTGTCTGCTATAATCAGTTGTACCGGTGGATGCATCCAGCAAATATAAAGACCAGCTAAAATAAAGAAACTAAAAAAGAGCCTGATGGATGTTTTGCAAAAAATCAGTCCAGTCAAACCCATGCTCAATAAAACCAACGCAGATAATGGCATAAATCCAGGATTCAAATCAGGGGAAATGGCCTTTATAGCGTGAGCAATTTTTATCACAAGACCAACACCAAAACCCATAATTTGAAGTGGTAACCATTCAAGTCCCCAAAACATTGCAAGAACTGCGATTAAACCAAAAGGTATGACGAGGATTGACACTATAGGTAAAGCTAAAGCATTGCTGATAATGCTAAAAAATGCAATATTGGAAAAATGATAAGCAGCGTAAATTCCGCTAGCAGTTCCAGCTACAAACGAAGACATGGATATTGAAAGTATCGATAAGAACGCAAAATGAAACACTCCACCTCCAACATAAGAGGGTGTTGTTTTTCTTTTACGAAAAAATGATCTTCCACTCCACCAGTCAAAAGAAGCAATTAAAGCTGCGGTTGCAGAAAAAGACATTTGAAAGCTGGGTCCTAATATTTCATGTGGCCTAACAGCCAGAGTTATCAAACCCGCAATAGCAAAATTACGCATTGTGACAGCAGAACGATTACACAATACAGCAACCAACATAACAGCAATCATCACAAAACTTCTCTGTGCTGATACAGCCATGCCAGACAGCAACAAATAAAAAGCTGTCATCATTAATGCAGCAATAGCTGCAAATTTTTTAGCAGAATAATAGGATGAAAAAACTGGGAAAAGTGCTAAAAAACTACGGATGCTCACAAGAACTATGCCACTCAATAAAGCCATATGCAAACCTGATATTGATAAAATGTGCGCTAATCCAGCTGTACGCAATGCTTCATTTGTATCACTTGAAATACCACCCCGCTGTCCCGTTATAAGAGCAGCCGCAACGCTGCCCTTTTCTTGGTCAATTGCTTTACGGATTCTCTGTGTCATGATGGTCCGTAAACTTTCAATCTTTTGTAGGACTATCCCTAATATTCCATCAGGCTGTGAAACTGATATTTTGATTGGCTTTCCCAAGTAAATTCCCTGTGCACCAATTCTTTTAAAATAATTATGGAAACTAAAATCATAGCCTCCTGGACGCACCGGCCCAGATAATGCACGGATTTTGACTTTCCCATAGAGTCCATCACCTATTGCCAATCCATATGGTAAATGTCTTGCCGACAAACGAACACGATGAGGAGCATGATGTAATACTGGCTTTTCTGTGCTCAAAACATCTAGAACTAAACGAAATTCCCCTTTTTTCCTTGATTCAATAGAAAAAATTCTTCCTGTTAACGTGGTAACAATATCATTGCTTAACATGGGTGTAGAAATACGCAGCGTTTCTATTTTTGCAGCCAAAGCACCTAATACAATACAAAATAGAAATCCCGCGATAATCCATACTGACCGATAAGAACGCAAAATAGAGAGTGTTCCAAGAAAGAAACTCACCAATATCCCAAACTGCTTCCAACTTGGCTCTTGCTCTAAACTAAAATAAAAAACGATGCCTATGGAAAAAAAGATTAAAATCAACGAAAAAAGAATTCCAAAAGAGATTTCTTTATTTATGCAATCTACCAACCATTTCCAGAAAAAAATGATTGTCTCTTTTAAAGACATCAACAAAAGAATCTTTTGTTTGGTAAAGCTGTTGTTATTTTCTTCATAAAAGGTAGAAAATGCATCTTGCCGTAGAAGACTCGATTTTTTTCTCTCTGTCACATTGCTTCTAGATAAACCATTCTTAACTTTATTGTGTTTAAACATCTGCAAATCCCCCACTTTACTTGCAATGCAACTATTGTACAGCCTATCATCTATGCTAACATAGTCTTTCCATAAAGTTCTATAAATAACATCTCAATTTTAAAGGAAGATATCCGTGTCTGTTATTACCCGCTTTGCTCCCTCACCAACAGGCTTCCTTCATATCGGAGGGGCCCGCACTGCCCTCTTTAATTGGCTTTATGCAAAACATACTGGTGGCAAAATGCTTCTCCGTATTGAAGATACTGATCGAGAACGCTCAACTGAAGCAGCTGTAAAAGCTATTATAGACGGCTTGCATTGGATGGAACTAAGCTATGACGGCGTTCCTATTTCGCAATTTGAACGAGCAGAACGCCATCGCCAAGTTGCTGAACAATTGGTAAAAGATGGCAAAGCTTATTATTGCTATGCTTCTCCTGAAGAATTAGCTGAAATGCGTGAGAATGCCCGTGCAGAAGGACGCCCACCGCGTTATGATGGACGTTGGAGAGATCGTGATGTCTCTCAAGCTCCTAAAGACATCAAGCCTGTTATTCGCATCAAAGCCCCCCAAGATGGGGAAACAATTGTGCACGACCGCGTTCAAGGTGATGTTCGCTTCCCTAATAAAGATCTGGATGACTTTATCATTTTGCGTTCTGATGGTTCGCCTACCTATATGCATGCCGTTGTCGTTGATGATCATGATATGGGTGTAACCCATATCATACGTGGTGATGATCATCTCACAAATGCAGCTCGCCAAACAATCATCTTCAATGCAATGGAGTGGGATATTCCTGTTATGGCACATATTCCACTTATCCATGGTGAAAATGGTGCCAAACTCTCAAAGCGGCATGGTGCATTAGGTGTCGATGCCTATCGCACAATGGGGTACCTTCCTGCTGCATTGCGCAATTACCTTGTCCGTTTAGGTTGGAGCCATGGTGATGATGAACTCATGTCAATCGAAGATATGATTTCTTGGTTTGATATTGATGATATTAATAAAGGTGCAGCACGGTTTGATCTCAAAAAGCTCGATGCTATCAATGGACACTATATACGCATAAGCAATGATCAAGACCTCTTTGATGCTACTCTTAACATTTTATCAGAAATTGAAGGTGGATTACACATAATTAAAAAGCTTGATGAAAAAGCCCGTGCTCAATTTCTAAAAGCGATACCAAATTTGAAAGAACGTTCAAAAACACTGTGCGAACTCATTGACAATGCCTCCTTCGTTTTTGCAGAAAGGCCATTACAGCTTGATGAAAAAGCACAAATGCTCCTAGATAAAAATGGAAAATCCATTTTGAAGGATCTTTATCTTATCCTGAAAGCATGCCCCTCTTGGGAACAAAAAACGCTAGATGAAACTCTCCGATCTTATGCACAAACACAGGATCTGAAATTTGGATCTATCGCTCAACCACTTCGAGCAGCTCTCACAGGGCGCGCCACATCACTCGGAGTTTTTGATGTCCTTCTTTTATTGGGACGAGATGAATCTCTCAACCGTATCAATGACCAACTCATAAAAATAACATGAAAATAACTTATCAATTCAAGAGGTATTTACAGTTAAATTATTAATTTTAAAGATATTTTTTTGTTTGATATGTTGAATAAGAAAGCCGAATGCTGTAAGGTTTTTTCATTTCAGGTTCATAGTGAATTAGAAAAAACTGCGCTTGCATATCACAAGAGAGCAATGTCTGGATAAAAACATTTAAGAATAGATGTAAAATTCCTCTTATCAGCGTCTATGCCAAAACCAGTCATAAATTGAAAGGAGGAATTAATGATACTATCGGTTTATTATTCATAAGTGTAAAGATGGTTGTACACAACGAATTTTACATTATACTATTAACCTACTAATACCTTCACACAAACAAAAAATTATCTTCTTTCTTAAGTCATTGAAATATACATTTTCTAAAATTGCAGATAAAAAGCATTTTTTAGATTGCATGTGTCAACTTTTAGGGTAAATCTACCTTTCAATATAGGAGGAGAAATTTCAATTATACGTCTCCCCACTTGATAAAGAAAAATCTTGATTTTTAGAAGCGGAGGATCTGAAAGGAATATCTAATGTCTGAGAATAAAACACATATTACAGTGAATAATAAAAAAATAGAACTTCCAGTGCGTAAAGGTACTCTTGGTCCTGACGTTATTGAAATTGCTTCTCTCTACAAACAAACTGATACTTTTACTTACGATCCTGGCTTTACATCAACTGCTTCTTGTGAATCAAAAATCACGTATATTGATGGCGATAAAGGAATATTGCTTTATCGCGGTTATCCTATCGAGCAACTAGCTGAAAAAGGGGACTTTCTCGAAAGCTGCTACCTTTTACTTTACGGTGAACTCCCAACAAAACAGGAAAAAAGTGACTTTGATCGTTGTATCATGCAGCACACGATGGTACACGAGCAATTTGCACGTTTCTTTCATGGATTCCGTCGCGACTCGCATCCTATGGCTGTCATGGTTGCGTGCCTTGGAGCTATGTCAGCATTCTATCACGACTCGATTGATATTACAGATCCTCAACAAAGAATGATTGCTTCTGTTCGCCTCATCTCAAAAGTTCCTACTCTTGCTGCTATGGCTTATAAATACAGTATCGGGCAAGCATTTGTTTATCCACGTAATGATCTTAGTTACGCTGCCAATTTCCTCCGTATGTGCTTTTCTGTTCCTTGTGAAGAATACAAAACCAACCCTGTACTCACACGAGCAATGGATCGAATCTTTATCCTTCATGCAGATCACGAACAAAATGCTTCCACATCCACTGTACGCCTTGCTGGATCATCAGGCGCTAATCCATTTGCATGTATCGCTGCAGGTGTCGCTTGTCTTTGGGGCCCCGCACATGGTGGAGCCAATGAAGCATGCCTAAAGATGTTACAAGAAATAGGTTCTGTTAAGAGAATTCCTGAATTTATTGCACGTGCAAAAGATAAAAATGATCCTTTCCGCCTTATGGGATTTGGTCACCGAGTGTATAAAAATTATGATCCACGTGCAAAAATCATGCAAAAAACCTGCCATGAAGTTTTAAAAGAACTGAATATTCAAGATGATCCACTTCTTGATATCGCTATAGAACTTGAAAAAATAGCCTTAAACGATGAATATTTTGTTGAAAAAAAGCTTTATCCGAATGTTGATTTCTATTCTGGCATTACACTAAAAGCTTTAGGATTTCCAACCGAAATGTTTACTGTTCTTTTTGCATTAGCACGTAGTGTCGGTTGGGTTGCACAATGGAAAGAAATGATTGAAGATCCTGCACAAAAGATTGGGCGTCCTCGCCAACTCTATACAGGTTATACCATGCGTGAATATGTTTCCATAGAAAAACGTATACGTTAAATGAAGTTAAAAAAACAAATATAAAGCTTCAATTTACTGGAGCTTTATTATAAATGGCTAAATGGTACAACCTAACAGTGTTTTTTATAAACCTTGATTTTGAAACCCTTTTTGCAAGTAAGACCATCATAGAAGTTGTGCAGAAAATTTTCGGATAATCTTTTCTCAATAAAGCGATAAAATTGAGAACATTCTTTGTTCATACTAGATAATAATAGCGGAATGACCTTAAATAAATTTTTGCATTGCTCTAGAAGAACTTACAGATTATAAAAAAACATGACAGTCTTATATTTTCCCGCTTATCCAATAGGAGATCATAATGAAATTATTAGCCATAGCTCTTATAATAAGCACAATACTGTTCAACCAATCTGCCAATGCTCAAACGCTGAAAATTGCGAGTGATGCCTCCTATCCCCCATTTAGTTACATTGACTCAAATAATAAACTTCAAGGTTTCGATATTGATATATCTTATGCGCTTTGTAAAAAAATGAACGTCGAGTGTATTCTCATCACTCAAGATTTTGAAGGCATGATCCCTGGTCTTCTTGCAAAAAAATATGATGCTATCATTTCTTCCCTTGCTCCTACACAAGAGCGCTTACAAAAGATTGACTTCACAGATCCTTACTACAACACAGAATTGGCTATCATTGTTACCAAAGATTCAGAAATTAAAGAGATCTCGGCAGAAGCTTTTAAAGGTAAAAATCTTGGTGTACAATCAAATACAACACAAGCTGCATATGCAGAAGATCATTATGCCTCTGAAGGGGCAAATATCAAACTTTATCCTACAATAATAGAAGTTAATCGTGATCTTTTGAGCCATCGGCTTGATGTTGTTATCTCTGATAAAATAAAAGCCCTGAACTGGCTCGAAAATGAAGGAAAAGATTGTTGCCAACTTTTAGGAATTTTAGAAGAGAAAAAATTCCCTATTGCAATTGCTCTACGTCAAAATAACGATGATCTTAAAAATAAGTTTAATAAGGCGATAAAAGAAATCCGGTTGGATGGTACTTATGATAAAATCATGAAAAAGTATTTTACATTCGATATTTATTAAATATCAATATGGATGATTATTAATCACACCGTTTATTTCTAAAAATAATATTCACATTTATCAAAAGATCAGTTCTTATGTGTTCTTCTGTGTTTAAGCTTTTCTATAATATCAGTGAGGCTGTAAGTTTATTTTTATCTTCCTGATATCTAAAATCTTTTTTATGTTTCAACTGGATAACCTTTTCTCAAAGCACAATTTTTGATTTTATAAATGAAATAGTAAAGATAAATCATCTCATGAAAAATAATCTGTAATATAATCAATGAAAAAGCTCTTCCTTCTCCGAATTTTATCGGAGCTACATTCATAAAAGATGTGCATCATCATGATATCAAAATGAACACTTCTAAATTTTTTGCATTGCTCCTAGAAGAGCTTACAGATTATAAAAAACATGACAGTCTTATATTTTCCCGCTTATCCAACAGGAGACCATAATGAAATTATTAACTATAGCTCTTATAATAAGCACAATACTGTTCAGCCAATCTGCCAATGCCAAAACACTGAAAATTGCGAATGAAGGCTCCTACCCCCCATTTAGTTACATTGACTCAAATAATAAACTTCAAGGTTTTGATATTGATATATCTTATGCACTTTGTAAAAAAATGAATGTCGAATGTATTCTTATCACTCAAGATTTTGAAGGAATGATCCCTGGTCTTCTTGCAAAAAAATATGACGCGATCATTGCTTCCCTTGCACTCACACAAGAGCGCTTACAAAAGATTGACTTCACAGACCCTTACTATAACACAGAATTGGCTATCATTGTTACCAAAGATTCAGAAATTAAAGAAATCTCGACAGGAGCTTTTAAAGGTAAAAATCTTGGTGTACAATCAAATACAACACAAGCTGCATATGCAGAAGATCATTATGCCTCTGAAGGGGTAAATATCAAATTCTATCCGACAACAATAGAAGTTAATCGTGATCTTTTAAGCCATCGGCTTGATGCCGTTATTGTTGATAAACTTCAAGCATTAAATTGGCTCAAAAATGAAGGAAAAGATTGTTGCCAACTTCTAGGAACTTTGGAAGAAACAAAATTTCCTATTGCAATTGCTCTCCGTCAAAATAATAATGATCTTAAAGACAAATTTAATAAAGCGATAAAAGAAATCCGGTTGGATGGTACTTATGATAAAATCATGAAAAAGTATTTTTCGTTCGATCTTTATTAAATATCAATAAATATCAATATGGTCTAAAATTGAATAAACTGTTTATTCCTAAAACATTTCTAACTCTTTGTGAGGAGCGAAAGAATGATTGAAAATTTAGCATTGCTATCATTTAGCAATGGTGGATGGGGTGTGGTTATACTTTCTAGTGCGGGGATAACATTATCGCTGGCTTTGTGCTGTGGGCTCTTGGGACTGCCTCTGGGACTTCTGTGTGCAATTATGATTCGATCCAATATTAAGGCAGCTAGAGCTATAGCAACCCTCTTTTCATCAGTATTTCGCAGCTTGCCAGAACTTTTAACCTTGTTTTTAGTTTACTATGGCTTACAAAATATTATTCAAATTGTTCTTGATTATTTTAATATTGAAATAATGTTCAGTATCAATGCTTTTGTCGCCGGTGTTGTTACACTCAGTATGGTGCTTGCAGCATTTTCTTGTGAGGTTTGGCTTGGCGCATTCAATGTTTTTGATAGAGGTCAATATGAAGCAGCTAAAGCTCTGGGACTTTCAAACTCGACTACATTTTTTCGTATTGTCTTTCCGCAACTGTTCCGAAATGCTTTACCAGGACTTTCTAATAATTGGCTTACTTTACTGAAAGATACATCCCTCGTGTCAACCATTTCACTTGTTGATCTCATGCGACAGACAAATTTAGCAGTTGCTGCAACTGATAAACCTATGCTGTTTTACCTTGTGGCATGCTTACTTTATTTGTTATTTTCAGCATTTTTTTCTGCAATCCTACACACTCTGGAGACATATACTCAAATGGGATATAGAAAGGTATTGGGCTAATGATTCCCGAGTGGCTTTATTTCCTTTTTAATCCTGCTCTTCTAAACCGTTATGGGCCCAAATTTATTGATGGCTTTATAGTTACTCTTGAGCTTGTTTTTATTGCTTGCTCTATCGGTTTTTTCCTTGGAATGCTTATTACATTTGCGCGTTTATCAAATAATAAGTTTTTGCAATATTCTGCATATGCTTATGTTTATTTTTTTCGCGGATCTCCTCTGTTAGCCCAACTCTTTCTTTTTTACTACGGACTTGGTTCAATGAACAATTTCTGGCAACAAATTGGCTTATGGTGGTTCTTTCAAAACGCATGGTATTGCTGCCTTTTTATTTTTACACTCAATTCTGCTGCCTATCAATCTGAAATCTTTAAAGGAAGTTTTCTCTCTGTAACAATTGGACAACGTGAAGCATCAAAAGCCTTAGGATTGAGTCGTTCTGTAACATTTTTTAAAGTTATCCTTCCGCAAGCAATGGTCGTAGCATTACGCCCTTTGGGAAATGAATTGATTTTAATGATTAAATCCAGCGCCATTGCTTCACTGGTTACTGTCTATGATTTAATGGGAATTGCCAAGCTCACTTATTCACGTACATTCGATTTCCAAGTTTATGTTTGGGCCGCTCTTATTTATCTTCTTATCGTTGAGCTCATTCGGCGGTTTGTTATTTTCATCGAAAATCGTCTAACCCGATATTTACGGTAAATAAAATGATCGCAAAAACCTTTACCAAATCAAGATATTGAATTAATTTATTTATTTATCAATGAAAGAATATAATAAAATGAATTTGGAAAATAATGAATTTGTCCATACCACTCAAAATTCCGTAATTTCTATTCGAAATTTAAATAAATGGTACGGAGATTTCCAGGTACTTTATGATATTAATTTCGATGTTCAAATTGGCGAACGCATTGTTATTTGTGGTCCTTCCGGGTCAGGAAAATCAACTTTAATTCGTTGTATTAATCAATTAGAAAAAGCGCAAAAAGGTTCAATTTGCGTTCATAATATTGATATTCATTCTGCCCCTCTATACCAGCAAAAAAATGTTCTACGTAAAATAGGAATGGTCTTTCAGAACTTTAACTTATTCCCCCATATGAGCGTTATGCAAAATTGCATTTTAGCACCTATGACAGTTCAAGGACTTTCTAAACAACAAGCAAAAGAACGAGCCATTCGTTATCTTACAGACGTTGGAATTGAAAAACACTGTGACAAATACCCTTTACAACTCTCTGGCGGACAACAACAGCGTGTTGCGATTGCTCGTGCACTCTGTATGGAACCTGAAGTGATGCTTTTTGATGAGCCAACATCAGCTCTTGATCCAGAAAGCGTTGGAGAAGTTTTAGAAGTCATGGTCCAATTAGCTAATACAGGGATGACAATGCTTTGTGTTACCCATGAAATGGGGTTTGCGCGCGAAGTTTCAGAAAGAATACTTTTTCTAGAAAATGGAACGATTATTGAAGATACAGCCTCTGAAAAATTCTTTACTAATCCTAAAAGCCAACGTGCTTGTGATTTTCTTGCTAAAATTAAACATTAACCATCAATGTTGTTTTATTGATACAATTTTAGTCTTGTCTTTTAAAAGAGTCATAATCGTTTGTGCACCAACGACCCCTGATGGTATTTTGGTTTTCATTTTCTGTTCTACCATCTCAAAAGCGTCGAGCTGTGCCTGTCTCACTAAAGAATTATACAAAAGTTGTTCTATCTGCCTTGCTAACATTCCAGGACGTAGAAATTCATTAAAATATTCTGGAACAATAGGCTTATCAGAAATAATATTGGGAAGAGCAGCACTCCACAACAGTATTTGGGGAAAAATGAATAATTTAGAAAAATAATCAAGTTTATAGCAAAGAACCATGGGAATTTTTGCTAATGCCAATTCAAGTGAGACCGTCCCCTGTGCTGCAAGTGCAACATCTGCTTGCGCAAAAGCATGCCATTTTTCATCTTCACCAACAACAATTTCTACATTGCTCTTCCAGCTTTGTACCAAATCACGAATCTCATCCACTAAATGTGGCAAGGTCGGTAAAATAATACGTAAATGAGAAACACGTTGCACAAGAATTTCTACTGCATCTCGAAAAATTGGCATTAAATAGCGTATTTCTAAATTGCGCGATCCTGGCAAAAGAACTAATGTTGGCGATGATATTTCTTTACCATGCAAATGTTTCTTTTCTGATTGGATAGACAAGAGTGGAGGATGAACTAAAAGACGATGCCCAACATAAGTAGTAGGAGGGCCTCCTAAATCCCGTATAATCTTCTCTTCAAAAGGAAAAACTGCTAAAATATGGTCAACGAATTTGCGCATAGCTTTAGCGCGTTTTGGACGCCATGCCCAAACAGTTGGTGCAACATACTTAATAATAGGAATGGAAGGGGCTAAAGCACGCACTTTTTTTGCAACACGATGCGTAAAGTCAGGGCTATCAATAATAATGAGACAATCAGGTTGTTCTTGTGCAATAAATTTAGATAAATTGCGTATATGCATTAACAATAATGGTAGTTTTTTTAAAACTGCGCCTAAGCCCATTAAAGCAATATCATGAGGATTAAAAAAACTTTTTAAACCTAGTGCCTTTAAATGCCTTCCACCAATGCCAATCAAATGAATGTTGCATCCTATCTGTTGTGATAAACAAGAAATTAAATCTGCTCCAAGTAAATCACCAGATTCCTCGCCTGCAACAACAGCAATTTTTAAAGAACAATCATTCATGATCAAACTTTTCAAATGTTTCTATAAAAAGAGAATATTTATTGGCTTTTTCTACCGTTGTTTTCACTGATAAGATCAAACTTTTATTTGCCTCAACCGCAATGCCAGACAGTCTACTCTTTGCAATATTCATTATTGTCGCAGGTCCAATTGACGGTAAATCAACGCGATGATCTTGTTGTGGTTTTGCACATTTAACAAGAACACCACCTTTAGGCGGAATTTGCCCTCTTTCTCGCATTTCACACACCCGCCAGAGCATATTATCAGTTCCCTCTGCTCCTTCAACCGCAACCACTCTTCCATTGATAGCCACAGCTGCTTGCCCAATATCTAATCGACCTAAAAGCTTTGCTGCTTCTACAGCCAAGAAAATATCTTTTTTCTCTTTTTGAGTAGCACGCCGTAAAGTTAGATTAAATTCTATTGGAGCTAAAAGATCAGGAACTATTTCGTGAGCACCAATAACACAAAAACCACGCGCTTCAATAAACCGTATAAAAGCTTTTAATAACGCATCATCCCCACCTCCTAAAGCTCTGATTAATTGAGGCAGAGCTAAAAATGTCGTCCAATCGAATCGTAATTGTGTAATAAGGGGCCGTTTTCTCACTCCACCTGCCAAAACAATATTACAAATTCCAGCTGTTTTTAAAATTTTAATGAGCCGCCCTAACTCCACAATGGATAACTCGCAATGCTCATAGCGATAAAGAACAGTATCCGCCTCACCACGCAAAAGTATAAGAAAAGGATTCTGTCCATCCTTCTCAAGAGCCTGAGCAACGCTGATCGGCAAAACACCATTTCCTGCTATAATAGCAGTGCGGCCGGAAAGAAAACTTCTGGCACCAGAAACAGACACTCTCAATCCTTATTTTCTTTTATTCTATTATCTTCAAATTTTGGTATGCAATAAAAACGTTTTCCTTCTTCTTTAATAAAATTAACGACGTCAATAACAGGCTGAGAAGTAGAATAGAAAGAAGCAACGTCGCTGACACGCTCTTTAAACGGCTTACTATGATCAAAAAGCATAGTAACTGCGTGACGTAAAGCATGAATATCTTTACGCTCAAGTCCTGCACGCTTCATACCAATAATATTTAATCCAGCAAGTTTTGCCTGTACACCTACAGCTGTCCCATAGGGAATCAGATCACCAACCAGCGCAGAAACACCACCAATAAATGCATGATGCCCAATACGAACAAATTGGTGAACAGCAGCACCACCACCAATAATAACGTGATCACCAACAGTAACATGACCAGCTATCATCGCATTATTTGCAAATGTTACACAATTCCCTACATGGCAATCATGAGCAATATGTGCATAACAAAAAAATTGGCAATTATCGCCAACTATCGTCATTCCTATACTCGAATCGGAGCCTCTATGCATTGTTACGCCTTCACGAATCGTACAATTTTTACCAATCGAAAGAGTTGTATGACCTCCCTTATGTTTATTATTTTGCGGATCGGCCCCCAAAACGGCATGTGAAAAAACTTTACTATTAGCTCCTAATGTTGTCTTCCCCATTATTACAACATGACTCATCAAACTGCATCCATCACCAATAACAGCCTGTGAACTAATATGACAAAATGGCCCAACTCGTACATTCTCACCAAGCTGCGCTCCCTGCTCCACAAGGGCAGTTGGATGGATTTTCGTACCGGACATATTTTTAAATTCCCATCAATATCGTTTACTCTTCTTCGATAATCATCGCAGCAATTTCCGCCTCAGCAACACGGACATCCTCTACTTTTGCAACACACGAAAAACGCCTCATACCAGACCTCTTTTTTAAAAGACGCACATGAATCTTTAGCTGGTCACCAGGAACAACCGGCTTACGAAATTTCGCATGATCAACAGTCATAAGATAAACTAAATTTGTTTGCTTATTCCCTAATTTTAAAAGCGAAATTGCCCCCGCTGTTTGTGCCATAGCTTCTAAAATCAAGACTCCAGGCATAACTGGTTTTGTGGGAAAATGTCCCGTAAAATGGGGTTCATTAATCGTTATATTTTTAATACCAATAGCTTCTTGCTCACCATCAATTCCAACAATGCGATCAATCAATAAAAATGGATAACGATGTGGTAAAATTGACAGCAATTTTTCAATATCTACTGCCTCTAAGCTTTTAATTTCTCCGGTGTTGACCATATTAGCCTTTCTCCTTTTTAACTTTGCCAATATTACGCAACGCCGCTACTTCACGGAACCACTGCTTAAATGGTCGGGCTGGACTTCCTCCCCATTTTTCTCCATCCGGAATATCATTCATAACACCACTACCAGCTGCAATCTGAACACATTTACCTATTACAATATGGTCAGCTACTCCTACACTTCCACCAAGTTGAGACATGTCACCTATCGATGTACTTCCAGCAATTCCGCATTGTGCAGCAATAAGACAATAGCGACCAATTTTTACATTATGGGCAATTTGTACGAGATTGTCGATCTTACTCCCTTCACCAATAATGGTGTCTTCAAATGTCCCACGATCAATCGTTGTATTCGCACCAATTTCTACACCATCCTCGATGATAACACGACCAAGCTGTGGAATTTTTTCAATTCCAGAAACACTGCCAACATAACCAAAACCATCTTGCCCAATACAAACACCAGGGTAAAGCTGAACTCTGTCTCCTATTAAAGAGTACTGAACTGTTACCTTTGGGGCAATATAACAGTCACGCCCAATACGACAATTTTCACCAATTACAGCAGTGGAGGAAATAAGTGTTCCAGCACCAATCTCAACATTACGGCCAATAACAGCCCCCGCCTCGATACACACATCATGCGCAAATTTAGCACTTGGATGAATATGTGCTTGTGGTGAGATTTCTTTCTGGCCAAACCAAGGCATTGGCTTTATAGAATCAGGAAATAGGATGCGACCAATCTGTGCAAAATCACGCTGCGGTGTGGATGTGACTAAAATTGCCATAGATTCCGGAACTTTAAAAACAACTTCACTCGTACAAAAAACAGCAACAGCAGAACTGCCTACTAGAGCATCAGAAAACTTCCGATGCTCCACAAACACAAGGGATCCTTCCACAGCCCCCTCAAGTGAAGAAAGAGTATTTATAACTGTGTTAGAAAACTCTGGATTAAGAAGTTTAGCACCTGTTAACTCTGCAACATTAGCAACTGTCAATCGCCGGGACGGCGTAAAAAAAAATGTATCCGCCATCAAAACACTTTCTCTCCCAGCCTAACCCATCCTCTTCAATTTTTCTTTCTCAAGAAAATTCAAATCAGAACTTCGTAGAAATACCAAAGTTTAATTTCTGCAAACGGTCACCTTCCTGCTTCTTTATTGGCCAAGCATAATCAAAACGCAGTGGACCAAAAGGCGAATCCCATATTAAACTTAAACCTGCAGACGCACGCCAAGCATTTTTGGTATGTGTAACAGGCGCCTCACCCTGAAAAACGGGTTGATATTTATTTCCATAGAGCGTTGCAACATCCGCAAATAAAGCACCACGCAATCCTAACCCTTCAGGCACAACAGGTACAGGAAATTGCACTTCAGCAGTCGCATTTATATATGTTGTTCCACCCAAGAAAGAAGCTTCACCTTTATTGGAAACCTGACGAGGACCTATTCCATTGTATTTGAATCCTCGAATCATATCAGTATTTGCTTTAAACATATCGAAGATACGAACACCATCATGACCCATTCCATGAATATAGCCACCTCCAAAAGAAAGCAAACCAACAAGATCCATTGGTTCAGAAAGCGTCTTATACATCATCGCTTTACCAGTTGTCTTCAAGAATTTTGCATTCCCACCAAGCCCCGCATATTCCTGAAGAACACGCACGTACCACCCATCATGTGGATTTTTCATATCGTCAATAGTATTATAGGTCAAACCATAACTAATTGACGAACGCTTCCAAGGACTGTGCTTAGCTGCTTGTACAATTGCCCCAGAATATTTCCCATATAATTCTTTTATATCGGACTCTTTGTTTAAGTCATATTCCTTACCAAAATCATATTCTTCCTGCACATAAGAATAAGCTAAATTAGCAGATAATTGATCATTAATAGGTACCGCAAATCGAAGCGATCCACCTGTTTGGCGTACATCATATGCTTTATCAGCACGGTAAGTACTGCGAAAAATATCCACACCAGCAGATAAGCGATAACCCAAAAAATAAGGGTCAACAAACGACAAATTATAATTACGAGACTTTTCTTGCCCAGCACCTAATCCTAACCGAACATATTGACCTCGTCCTCCAAGATTACGTTCGGTAACAGATACCTCAAGTGACATACCTGGACTTGTCCCACCCGTTGTATATCCTCCAGACAAGGAAAGATCCCCTGTCGGAGCTTCAACTACATCTATAACTAAGGTAACCTGATCAGACTGATCTGTTGGAACCATCGAAATATTAACAGCTTTAAAAAAGCCTAAACTTTCCAGACGACGCTTTGCTCGTTGCACTAGAGTTTGATTGTAAGCATCCCCTTCATTTAAATCAATCTCACGGCGAATAACATAGTCACGTGTCTTTTCATTGCCGCGCACTTCAATGCGTTGAATATAAGCTCGCGGACCTTGTTCAATATTATATAAAATTGAAATTGTATGATTTGCTAAATTACGATTTCCCCGTGGCTCAACCTTAGCAAAAGCATACCCCGAATCAGCAACCTTATTATTGATAATTGCAACAGACTGTTCAATGCTCTCTGCACTGTAAATATCACCTAATCGAGTTTTAAGAATCCCTTTTACAGATTGAACGTCAATCCCATCAACATCACTTTCAACCTGAATATCACTAATTTTATAGCGAACGCCCTCATCAAGAACAAAATAAATTTTATATGTATTACTCGATTCATCAAAAGCTGCTTTAGAAGAAACAACACGAAAATCTGCATAACCACGGTTATAATAAAAGCGACGGAGAGCTTCTTCATCAGCAGCTAAACGCTCTTCACTATAAACATCCCCCCCCAGTAACAAGGAGAACATTCCCGAAGACTTTGTCGAAATTACATCTCGCAAACGACGGCTTCCAAAAGCATGATTTCCCTTAAAAACAATATCACTAATTTTTGTTTTTCGCCCTTCAGCAACATTAAACACTACATTTACACGCCCTTTTCCCAAATTAATGGTTTGAACTTTCACTGCAACATTATTGCGACCAACAGTTTTATACGCTTCACGAATCGTATTAACATCAGCTGAAAGTTTAGCAGAATTAAACGGCTCATTTGGTTTTAAAGAAATAAATCGTTTAAGATCAGGATCTTTGAGAGATTTATTTCCCTGAAACAACACTTGGTTGACTACCTCATATTCTTTGACGAATACGACCAGCTTGTCACCGACCTGATTTATTTTCACTTCATAAAATAAGCCTAATCCGAAAAGCCGCTTTACCGCAGCATCAACATCACCACTGGAAAAGCTCTGTCCAGTTTTAATGTCCATATTGTCCCGAACTGCCTGAGCACTTACAAATTTATTCCCGCGAACCTCAATAGAACGAACCACAGATGCCTGTACTTCTCCAACCATTGCAATCGACATAAAGGCTGTTGTTGGAGCAACTATCCCCATACCTAACACTAATACAGATACTGCATTTAAAAACTTCGAATTTGTAGTCATTGGCTTCTTTTACCTTATCTTATTCCTTGGACATGATGCCTCAAAAGCTAACTGCCATAACAACTCTCTTATTCACAGCAAGACTTTCCACCCCTTAATTCATTATAACACACGATGCCACAATATTTTGTGGACATGGTAAATGACCTTTGATTTACTTTTTCCATTATTACTCTTCTACTATTACCTAATTTATAAAATATTTTCCATCATTTATTAGCTAAACCAACAAAAATAATCATTAAAGAACGCAAAAACCATAAAGAGGAGAACAATAAAAAAACCTATACGAAAAATAATTTCTCGAATTTTAGCAGATACAGGCCTCCTCGTAAAAACCTCAATGACATGAAGTAAAAAGTGTCCACCATCAAGTGGCGGAATCGGAAAAAGGTTGATCAATCCAATACCTATCGAGAGAAAAGCTGTAAAATTCAACAGAGATATAAAACCTGTCTCACTTATTTTCCACGCAATTTTAACGGTCTTAGAAGGCCCACTTAGCTGGCAATGATCTTCTTTTCCTCCTATTAAACGACCAATAAAAAAAATCGTTTGAGTAACAATAAACGTAGCTCGTTCCGATGCTTCTCTTATAGCTCTTACAAAACCATAGTGAATATGTTTTACATAAGCTGGATCTAAACGCGCAGGATTATCTGGATCAACGGGAACACCTACACCGATCATACTACTTTGAACTAAATTACCAAATCCATCATCTCTCTCAATCACTTTTGGTGTAATTATCGCCGTAAATACTTGCCCCATGCGTTCTATTTTAAACTCTATAGGATCTTCTCCATGGAAAGCTACATAATTCATCAAACTTTCAAAGCTTTCAACCCGCTGTCCATCCATCTCAACAAAACGATCCCCTATTTCCAAACCGGATTGAATAGCAGGGAAATCTTTTACCAAAGAACCAACAATTGGTTCAGTCGCTACACGACCATAAATAAAGAAAAAAAATGTTAAAATAACAATGGTAAAAAGAGCATTAAACAAGGGGCCTGCAAAAACAGTTACGGCTTTTTTCCAAGCATGCGCACTAGCAAATGAACCGTTAATAATCGGAGATAGCTGAGATGATGGCACATTCACTCCTTCTTCTTCATCTCCAATAAACTTAACATAACCTCCTAAGGGAATAAGCGATAAACGCCACTGTGTGCCGTGTTTATCTGTATATCCTACTATTTGGGGACCAAACCCAAGCGAAAAAACGGACGCTTTAATACCACACCACCGTCCAATAAGATAATGCCCAATTTCGTGCACAAAAATGATAATCATAACAACAAAAAGAACACTTAAAACTCTTAGAAGCAAATCGCCTACAGTGATCATATGATTTAAAAGTTCCAAAATATTTCCTCCCAATTAAACCATATAAAAGAGATTAAAAGGTGTATCCATATCAGACATAAATGAACCAATTAAATAAAGAAGGAAAGCAGCCCCTACTAAACCATCCATACGGTCCATAAACCCACCATGTCCAGGTAAGAAAGAACTGGAGTCCTTAACAGAAAACTGTCTTTTTAGCCATGATTGTCCTAAATCACTCAATTGCGAAACAATTGATAAAACAAGTGCGAGTAATGGTACAAAAAAATTCGTTAAATTGATGTCAAAAAACTGAAAGGCAATTAATATACCACCGGAGACTCCGACAACCGTACCACCAATCGCCCCTGCCCATGTTTTATTAGGAGAAAATTGTGGTGCTAATTTAGGACCACCAAATGCCCGTCCACTAAAATAGCCGGCAATATCCGTTCCCCATACGATCGTAAATAAAAAAATAACAGCTTGGAATCCTAATGTTTCATAGCCTCGTAAAAAAGATAAAGCAACAACTGGAAAAGATGCATATAAAAAACCTGAAAAAACCCAACCACTCTTTTTCATAGGTCCAATGGACAACACTGCTGCCAAAATTATCAAAACACAAAAAATCAATGAAGCAGAAACGCCCAATAGCAAAAAAGAACCAAAAATCAAATAAAAAATACTTGCTAATATTTTTTGTGAAACATACCACTTTTCTCTAGTAATACTCATCCATTCATAAAGAATAAAACCGCCAATACCCCATACAAACAAAAAAAATAAAGTTCCTCCAAACCATGTTAAATACAAAGCAATAATGCCAAAAACAAAAGCAGTCAAAATACGATAAATAAGATTAGACAAAACAATATCCAAACAATAAAAATAGAAAATACAAATCCAAAAACTGACTCAAACAAAAAACTTTATTATGCAGTCCCTTTGTACTCACACTTTTGCAGACTTTTTACAATCTACCATATATGATCTGATATACCAAGATGGCGTTTATAAGACTAAAAAGTGAAAGAAACATCAAAGATTTATGTATTAAAACTCATTCATACATATGTTTCTTAACATTCTGTCTATCTTAAAGAATGGAAAAACTGCTGTTTATTTTTTACGGGAATTGTGAAATTTAGATCTGATCTTTGCTTCATGTAAAAACATTTTTCTATCAACCTCTCAATCATCTGAAAATAAGCTGTACAAACTGCATTTTTTATAATGAAAAGTAGCAAAGTTAAGATATAGTTTTTACGTTACGTTCTTTTTAAATATCTACCATTCAAGATTTGAAGAACATCCAATGAAAATATTTTTATTACGTAATTCAAAGGAATACGTAAAATTTCTCATTTTCTTATGACATACCCCTCTTTTTAGCAGAAAATCTCTTTTAATATTTAGATAAACATCTAAAAAACGTCTGCTACTTCAAATCAATCTTTATTTTACAGCGCAGAACTGCGCTAAAATGCACGTCTTCCCGCCTCACGCTCTTTTATTAATAGAATATTTACTAGCCATTCTCATCCATAAAAAGATATTACACAAATATAGATATAATATTTTCTAGCGATAAAACCGCCTTAAACATGCATAATTTCGGCTTCTTTCACAGCCAAAATCTTATCAATATCAGCAATAGTTTCATCTGTGAGTTTTTGAACTTTGTCAGATAAGCCATGCGCTTCATCCTGCCCAATTTCACCTTCTTTTTCCAATTTTTTCAAATTATCCATACCATCGCGACGGACATGGCGGGTAGCAACACGCGCTTGTTCTGCATATTGATGTGCAATTTTTACAAGTTCTTTACGGCGCTCTTCATTTAATTCAGGCAAAGGAATACGCAAATTCATACCGTCAGTAATGGGATTCAAACCAAGACCAGAATCACGAATAGCACGCTCTACTGCTCCTACCATTGTTTTATCCCACACAGAAACTGAAAGCATTCGCGGTTCTGGAACAGAAATATTCGCAACTTGATTTATATGTACAACAGAACCATAAGCCTCAACCGTTAAAGGTTCTAATAAACTGACTGAAGCTCGTCCAGTCCGCAAACCACCTAATTCATGTTTAAAAGCGGAAACAGCACCATCCATGCGACGTTTCAGATCATCCATAATAGATATAACATTCATATTTCTGTCTCCTTCAATTACACCTTGAAGATTATCTTCATTCCGATACTATTGTAAACCGTCCAGTTCCATTCAACACTTTAGCTAAACCACCTTTTTCATGAATGGAGTATACAATAATCGGTACATTATTTTCGCGTGCTAAAGTAACCGCTGTTGTATCCATAACAGATAACCCCCATTGCAAAATCTCGACATGTGTTAATTGGTCAAAACGTTTAGCCGTAGGATCTAGCTTTGGATCTGCAGAATAAATACCATCCACTTGTGTTCCTTTCAAAAGAACATCTGCACCAATTTCTGCAGCACGTAAAGTAGCAGCAGAATCAGTGGTAAAAAATGGATTACCCGTACCACCTGCAAAAATAACGACTTTTCCTTGGTTCATATAACCTATTGCTTTACGCTGTGAAAAACTTTCACAAATTTGTGGCATAGCAATCGCAGACAAAACAACTGTTTCAACCCCTAGCTTTATCAATGATGTTCGCAATGCTAAAGAATTAATAGCTGTTGCAAGCATTCCCATATGATCACCTGTCACACGATCTCCACCATGTGAAGCAACAGCAACTCCACGAAAAATATTTCCCCCACCTATAACAATAGCAACTTCTACCCCTAACGCTCGCACTTCAGCAACATCAGCGGCAATACGGTCTGCAACGGAAACATCAATCCCAAAGCTCTGTTTCCCCATAAGGGCTTCGCCAGAAACCTTTAAAAGAATACGTTTATATTGTAGCGCTAATGTCATTGACAATCTCCCCAAAAGCACAGCTGTTTTTTTTGCTTTCGACACCACTAAGGGCACCACCTTATTACGTGACGCCCTCTCAATAATCATACATTTTACATCAGCGATTTTATAACCAATGGTATAATTTTAATCTCTGATAATAATTCACAAATCACTACCCCTTCGCGGCCGCTGCAACCTCTGCAGCAAAATCAGATTCCTCTTTCTCTATACCTTCCCCTAATGCAAAGCGAACAAACCCTGTAATTTTTGCAGGTGCACCAATCAATTGTTCAGCATCCTTTAAAGCAGCTTCAACACTCATATCAGGATTCATAACAAAAGCCTGAGAAAGCAAAACAACCTCTTCGTAAAACTTACGCATACGGCCTTCCACCATTTTTTCAATGATATTTTCAGGCTTTCCAGACTGGCGCGCCTGATCTGAAAAAATCGCTTTTTCACGCTCAACAGCACTAACATCAACATCTTTCGCTGTTAGAGCTAACGGATTAGTTGCAGCAATATGCATCGCAACCTGCCGACCAAAAACAGTAGCGGCTTCCTTATTTCCTGTAGTTTCAATAGCAACCAAAACACCAAGTTTACCAAGCCCATCAGCCACACTGTTGTGTATATAAGTCGCAACGACGCCATTCTCAACAGAGAGTTTAGCAGAACGCCGAAATGTCATATTCTCGCCAATAGTACCAATCGCATCTTTAATTGTAACCTCTACAGTCTTCTCAGAACCAGGATAAAGAGAAGCGGAAACAGCATCAACACCCCCTTTCGCACCTAAAGCAGCTGTAGCCACTTTACGCACAATGTCTTGGAATACGTCGTTGCGTGCAACAAAATCTGTTTCAGAATTAATTTCAACTAAAACCGCGCTTGAATCGTTTGATGCAACTCCGATTAATCCTTCAGCAGCCGTACGACCAGCCTTTTTATCTGCTTTGGCTATTCCTTTTTTACGAAGCCAATCAACAGCAGCCTCCATGTCACCATTGGTCTCCGACAGCGCTGCTTTACAGTCCATCATACCAGCACCTGACAATTCCCGAAGTTCTTTTACTTGTGCAGCAGTAATGCTCATATTTGCCTCTTTATTTTGTAACGATAAAAGCGTGCAAGAAGTAAAACTCTGTGCACGCCCATAATCTCTCTTTAGAAATAAGTACCTTAACAGGCGTTTTTTAATTTACTCAGAAACTGGAACAACATTTTCCAAAACAGGTTCCACAGGTGCATCAACTTGAGCTCCCAAATCAACTCCCATTGCGCCTTGTTGACGTGCAATACCATCAAGCGCTGCCCGAGCAAAAAGATCACAATAAAGGGAAATTGCACGTGAAGCGTCATCATTACCTGGTATTGGATGTGTAATGTTATCAGGATCGCAATTGGTATCAATAATAGCAATAACGGGAATACCTAAACGTTTTGCTTCTTGAATTGCAATATTCTCTTTGTTTGTATCGATAACAAATATAAGATCTGGAACAGAGCCCATATCCTTAATACCACCGAGTGCACGATTAAGTTTCTCACGATCACGCTCAAGATTCAAACGTTCTTTTTTGGTAAAACCCTGTGCTTCAGCAGCAAGAATTTTATCGAGCTTACGCAAACGGTGTATCGAATGGGAAATCGTTTTCCAGTTTGTGAGCATACCGCCAAGCCAACGCGCATTAACATAATATTGCGCTGAACGATTTGCAGCATCAGCAATAATGTCAGATGCCTGACGCTTAGTACCAACAAAGAGAATACGTCCACCACGTGCAACCGTATCGGAAACAAGCTTAAGAGCTTGGTGTAAAAGAGGAACAGTCTGAGCAAGATCAATAATATGAATATTGTTACGCTGACCGTAAATATAAGGAGTCATTTTCGGATTCCAGCGATGAGTCTGGTGACCAAAATGTACACCTGCTTCTAAAAGCTGATGCATAGTAAAATCGGGTAGTGCCATAGTTTATCCTTTCCGGTTTAACCTCCGCGGAAAAAGCAGAAAAACTGCTACCGGCGGACGTTTGCTAAATTTTTCTTGCAAACACCCAAACTCCGCGTGTGGAATAATGCCACCATACTAATATTTGATTCTTTTTCAAGTCATTTTCTGCAATCATTTAATATTTACATTGATCATGATTTTTTCCAAGATCGAGGAATTCAAGACTATTCAATTTTGCGCGCACTGCAAAAGTTCCATAATCTATATGGAGATCACGCATAACACCATTTTCATGTAAGAGAAAACTAGTACGATAGGTTGGTAAGCCATCTTTCTTTTCTACATCATCAAAATAAGAAATTGTAATAGGCCAATATTTTTCTTCATCCAATTTTCTCATTTCTTCCGTTTCACTATCAGACAAAAGTGTTTTCTTTTCCCCAATGACTACACTTTCCTTTATAACTTTATCTGCTTTATTTGTTCCATCAAATACCGTAACATAGTAAAAATTGTGGCCTGCTTTTGCATGGCGGATGATATTTTTAAGTTGCATAATTGGAAATTCAGCTGTTGCAAGTTTATATTCTTTTTCCTTTGGCTTTTTTAATTTAACGACAATCCCATCTTGAATACGCTCAGCTACTCCTTCAGAACGATGTGCAACCTCTTGCCCAACTTGATCTGTAACACTAAAACGGAACGTACGACTATCACCTGTTTCATAACTCGTTGTCTGTTGATCCGTTAAATGTACTGGCATATCTTCAGTATGAAGACGGCTGATAAAACGAAAACGTGTCGTATACCCCTGACATACTGAACCAGTGAGTTCGTAAACCATTCGCCCAGACATCCCTGATATTGTCATTTCATGAGAAACACTATCGAGTTGAAAATCGTAAATTGCTCGATGAGGCACAATAAAAACGGATTCTTCAGCCTTCGCAGGACATAAAAGAATAACATATAAAATTATTATAAATAATGATCTGTTCATTCCCAACTTCCAATTCTATCCCTGTTGCATAACACCATATAACAAGGCAAAAAAGGTTCACTTCTCAGTTAACCACACATTTCCTTAAATCAAAAATTAGTTTATGCAATGGACAACATATTGTAGAACAAGCTATGGAGTTTAAATTATGACCAACGTGATTGAAAACAACCTAAAAACATTTGGAATCACTCTTCCTGAGGCGACACATCCCATTGCTAATTACGTAACAGCCTTACAAAGCGGCAATCAACTCTTTATTTCTGGACAACTCCCTCTTGTTGAAGGAAAGCCACTAACAACTGGTAAAGTTGGCTCAACCGTTAGCGTTGAACAAGCAAAAAAAGCAGCCGAAGTTTGCGCACTCAACATTCTAGCACAAATCAAAACAGCTCTTGGTGATTTAAATAAAATAAAACACGTTGTAAAAATCACTGTTTTTGTGGCTGTAGCTCCTCATTTTACTGATATTCCTCTTGTTGCCAATGGAGCTTCTGATTTACTCGTCAATATTCTTGGTGAATCAGGAAAACATGCCCGTTCTGCTGTTGGGGTTGCCTCTCTCCCTATGGACGTCCCAGTGGAAGTTGAAGCTATTATAGAAATTTAAACTTTCATCGATTGCAGTACAGTTAAGCAACAACCGAATGTGAAATCTGTTTGTTAACCCTATACTAACCATCGCATGCTTCAGTCTTAAAATTAAAGTTCTGAATTAAACGTATAAAAGGAAACACTTGTATGAAACAAACTTATGACAATAATAATGTTTTTGCTAAATTGATTCGCAATGAAATCCCTTCTGTTCGTGTCTATGAAGATGATGATGTCATTGCCTTCATGGATATCATGCCACAAGCCCCAGGACATACGTTGGTTATCCCTCGTAAAGGCTCTAGAAACTTACTGGATGCAGATACTGAAACCTTGTTTCCAGTCATTAAAACGGTTCAAAAAATCGCCAATGCTGTAAAAAAAGCCTTTCAAGCAGATGGTATAACAGTCATGCAATTGAATGAAGCAGCAAGTCAACAAACTGTTTATCATCTTCATTTCCACATTATACCACGTATGGAAGGTGTAGAGCTTTCTCCCCATAATAATGTTATAACACCTACAGAAATCCTTGAAGAGAATGCAAAAAAAATCCGTGCAGCCCTTTAAAGCGCTCTTAAGTCGTGGAACTTTTTTTCTTGACATATTTTCTTGTAAAATGTGTCGTTTTTTTATTCCTTGAACCAACAGATGTACTGGAAGGTGAAATTTCTAACTTCAGCCTCTCTTTTCCCACGTTTGATTTTTGTGTTAATACGCGCACCATGCCACCATTGCGCAACTTTCCAAATAAAATTTCGTCAGCTAATGGCTTCTTAATATGCTCTTGTATAACACGACTCAACGGGCGAGCTCCCATCTGAGAATCGTATCCTTTATGAGCAAGCCAAATCATCGCAGAAGAACTTAATTCAAAACAAATTCCACGATCAGCTAATTGTGCTTCAAGCTGAAAAATAAATTTTTGCACGATCTGATTGATAATTAAATGAGATAAAGGTGCAAACGGAATGATCGCATCTAGCCGGTTACGAAACTCCGGTGTAAAGAGCCGATTAATTGCTTCAATATCATCACCATCGCGATACACTTTGCCAAAACCAATAGCCGACTTTGCCAACTCTGAAGCACCAGCATTCGTTGTCATAATTAAAATGATATTACAGAAATCAATTTTTTTGCCATTATGGTCTGTTAATTTACCATAATCCATCACCTGCAATAAAATATTAAATAACTCTGGATGCGCTTTTTCAATCTCATCGAGCAATAAGACTGCGTGCGGTTTCTGATCAACCGCATCTGTAAGGAGACCTCCTTGATCAAACCCTATATAACCTGGAGGCGCTCCAATTAAGCGCGCGACTGTATGCCGTTCCATATATTCTGACATATCAAAACGTAACAATTCAATGCCTAAAGAAGATGCAAGCTGTTTTGCAACTTCAGTTTTTCCCACACCTGTTGGCCCTGAAAATAAATAACTTCCTATTGGTTTTTCTGATTCACGCAATCCTGCTCGCGCCAATTTAATTGATGAAACCAATGCGGAAATAGCCTGATCTTGTCCATACACAACATGCTTGAGTTCTCTTTCAAGCTTACTAAGCGTCTTTTGCTCATCACCAGAAACTGTTTTTGGTGGGATCCTTGCCATAGTAGCAACAGTTGCTTCAATTTCTTTAACGCCTATACTCTTTTTCCTTTGCTTTTTTGGCAAAAGCTTTTGTGCCGCACCACTTTCATCAATAACATCAATTGCCTTATCAGGTAATCGGCGATCAATCATATAACGGGACGACAATTCTACAGATGCCTTCATCGCCTGATCAGTATATTTAATCTGATGAAAATCTTCAAAATAAGGCTTCAGCCCCTGCAAAATCTTAATTGTATCAGCAATAGAAGGCTCGTTAACATCAATCTTCTGAAAACGGCGCTCTAAAGCACGATCTTGTTCAAAAATTTTACGATATTCTCTATAAGTCGTCGAACCAATACATCGAATAGTTCCGGAAGATAATGCAGGTTTTAAAAGATTTGCTGCATCCATATTTCCTCCCAATGTAGCCCCTGCTCCAATTAAAGTATGAATTTCATCAATAAATAAAACAGCATTTGGAGACTGCTCAAATTCTTTAATAACGTGCTTTAACCGTTCTTCAAAATCACCACGATAGCGTGTACCTGCAACAAGCCCTCCCATATCAAGGGAAAATATTGTTGCATTTGATAAAACTTCAGGGACTTGCCCATCAACAATACGTTTTGCTAATCCTTCAATGATAGCGGTTTTTCCAACGCCAGGATCACCAACCAAAAGCGGATTGTTTTTGGACCTTCTACATAAAACCTGAATCATACGTGATATCTCTACTTCACGACCAATTAATAAATCAATTTTTCCATTTCGTGCCTTACAATTGAGATCAACACAATAAGCCGTCAGTGCACTTGTTACCTTCTCTTCATTGTCTAAAATCTGCTGATCCAATTGCTCTTCAAGCCCTTCAAGTAACATGGATAATCCCTCATCCCGAGTAATACCATGTGAAATGAAACGCACAGCATCATAGCGTGTCATTCCCATCTCTTGGAGGAAATATGCCGCATGACTTTCACCTTCAGAAAAAATTGCAACGAGAACATTTGCTCCTGAAACTTCATCTTTTCCAGCCGATTGAGCATGAATCACCGCACGTTGGATAACACGCTGGAAAAATGTTGTTGGTTTTGTATCCTCATCAGTTTTAATCTGTACATCCAGTTCTAACTGGATATAGTTTATTAAGCGCTCTCGCAGTTCCTCTACATCTACCTGACAAGCCTGAATCACTGAATTTGCATCAACATCATCTAGCAGAGCAAGCAGAAGATGCTCTAATGTTGCATATTCATGCCGCGCTTGAGTAGCAATTGTTAATGCCCGATGCAAAACTTCTTCAAGACTAGGTGTGAAAGATGGCATAACTCCTCACTTCCATTCTATTACACATTGTAATGGATGTTCATTTTGACGTGCACACTCTCTAACTTGTACTACTTTCATTTCAGCTACTTCATAACTGTAAGTCCCGCATTCACCTACCCCATTCTGATGAATATGTAACATGATACGTGTTGCTTCTTCGAAACTTTTTTTAAAAAAGTTTTTCAAAACAAAAACAACAAAATCCATAGGTGTATAATCATCGTTAAGTAAAAGAACACGATACAGCTTAGGCTTTTGAAGTTTTAGTCTAACCTTGGATATTATAAGGGCATCGCGCTTGTCTTCATTCCAATTCTTGCCCTTTTCATCATGCATAATGTGGGCTATAGAATTTGTTATTAGCTTTTGTACCATTACTATTTCCTGTGCTGCATATTTTTATTAATTTTAAGTTCTTTCATAACTATTGCAACAGCTGTTTGTGTAAAGAAAAAACTTTCTTTTGTGGGGTAGATTTAAAATAAGAGAAACGCACAAAATAATTTCTGTAAACAAATTAGTAACATCATTCCTCTAAATTGCATCAACGTAAAGATAAAGAGCTTTACAGAAGTTTTTCAGACTAAATGGAGAAATAGGATACTGCAAGTGTATATTAACTGCCAAAAAATTGCGTGTTTTTACAAAAAGGTAGCAATCGCTTTTATTATTTTAGCTCTTTCTTACTCTTGGGCATCAGCTACTCCCCAAGGAGCTTATCCGGATAAGTATGCTGCTATCGTTATAGATGCAAATACAGGAAAAACTTTATTTCAAGCCAATGCAACTCTGAAACGTTATCCTGCTTCTCTAACAAAAATGATGACACTCTACATGCTTTTTGAAGCCTTGCATATGCGTCGTGTCACACCCAATACACCAATTCCCGTCTCACATTATGCAGCAACAAGGCCACCAACAAAAATCGGATTTAAAGCAGGACAAACAATTTCTGCAGAAGCCGCTGCTAAAGCTCTCATTACAAGATCAGCAAATGATGTTGCAACTGCGATTGCAGAGTATCTTGGCGGTAATGAAAAAAAATTCGCTCGCATGATGACTGCTAAAGCCCGCAAACTTGGTATGGCACATACACATTTTGCCAATGCTTCAGGACTCCCAGATGTGCGCAATTATTCTACAGCACGGGACATGGCTACTTTATCATTAGCCTTGCGCAAAAATTTTCCACAACAGTATAAATTGTTCAAAATCAAAAGTTTTACTTTCCGTGGTCATACAATTAACAACCACAACAAGCTTGTCAAAATCATGAAAGGTGTTGATGGAATTAAAACCGGCTACACACAAATGTCAGGCTCTAACTTAGCGACTTCGATGCGTCTTGAAGGGCGCTCTATCGTTGCTGTCGTTATGGGAGGCAAATCATCTACCGCACGTGATGAGCATATGGCCAGCTTATTGAGCCAATATTTGCCAAAAGCAAGTAGGACGAAAAGTGGTAGCTATTTAATGGCTTCTGTACACTATAATTTACCTACAGGAAAAAATATTCCTATACCAAATGTTAAAGCTGAACCAACCAATTTCGATAACGAAATTTCCACTATGTTAACAGCATTTGCAGAACAGCCTAGAAATTCTAATATGGCAATAGCTGCTGTCAATCAAGCCATTATACCAATCCCTAATCCTCAAAAAGCTATACCCGTTGAAACTCATAAAATTGTTCCAGCTTCTTTGTCCACAAACGCCGGATGGGCTATCCAAATTGGTTCTCTTCCTAGTGAAGAACAAGCAAAAAAACTACTTTTAAAAGCAAAAGACACAGCTTATTCTGCTTTAAAGCGTACATCTTCACATATGCAACTTTTTGAGAAAAGTGGACGTCATTATTACCGAGCTCGGTTTATAGGCTTTCCATCAAAAAAAGAGGCTCTCAATGCTTGCTCTACATTAAAGAAAGCAAATTTTAACTGCTATACTGTAGCTTATTAAAAGTTTTTGAATTCGCGTTAAGGATAGTATCATGACCGATAATGCTCTTGCTTCATCTATTAAAAAAGAAAAATTATTGAAGCAATCATCTCTCCTCTCATTGCGTTCTCTTCACGATGCTGCAATAAAGCTTGCTGGTTTAAAGTATATTCCTATTACAACGCTAGATACGCAATCTCTTGTCAATCTTCTTATTTGTCAAACAACGCGAAATCGTCGTCTTGCCATGCCTCCTGTACGCATTCATTTACGCGTAGCGAGTCAAACCGGTAATGTACCTATTAAAATCCATCTAGGTGCAACAAACATCTAATTCTATAGATCGTTTCCGCAAGAGTTATTTTGTAAATAAGAAGACTCGCACATTGCCTACAGCTTTAAAAAAAATCTTTTGGCGCACACAACTGCTTCCTCAAATTTTAAGCTCACATTCGTAAGGCTCTCTCCAATTATCTGATTAGATTTTCAATAAAGCCATCACTTAAGACGCATAAAAATACCAAATGTTAGGCTTACCTTTAGATTTAATCTAAAAGATTATTCTTGATATTTTTTCATAAGAAAAAATGGTCCCATTGGATGCAAACTTCTGGCATTGTTTGGATACCATCATATAATTCAATGAAAAGAACTCTCTTCAATAAAGCATAATTTCACCCATGTAACATAAGTATTGTATGAAATTTCTTAAATGATTTGACTCAACTTGTGTTTTTTTCAAAAGCAAAACAACTTTCAAATACAACTTTTTATAGTTCCTCACTCCCCATTTCGCACGGTAAACTATAAATCTTATAATGCAGCATCCACTAAGCCTTTTCTCCTCACTCTTCACAGCCAGATCCAAGTACCACCCCTTTTGTATTTACTGGTACTGATGTGTCATCACTATTCTTGCACTTAAGCAATTTTTTGCACGAATGTTCATCCACTTTTGCACTGTAATTAAATGAGTTCTGGTGATTTATTGATGATAATGCGAAAAATAGAAACGTTTCACAATATCGAATGGTTTGGAATAACATGAAAATAATTAATTTGTTAGCTCCTACCGAAGACAGCTTTATAAAGCTCATTCATCATATTATAACTTGAATGAGACCCCAGAATGCAAGAATATTCTCTTACTATAAACTCTCTTATGATAAATTGATATTTGTTCTCTTGCACATTACACGTGAAATAGCTCTGAAGCACTTTAAGCAGAGACTCAATATCCCTCTTTATACACTGTTTTAATACAAAAGCTGCTAGCTAACGCTGGAAACTAACAAATACAGTGACAGTGTGCACTGTTGCTTTCATAAGCAATAGACAGCCTGTAAAAAATTTACCAGATTAAAACCCATTGCTCGCTTCAACAAGATATTGCATTGACTGCGAGACCAGCTTTACTTGTTTCTTTATAGCGTTCACTCATATCATGTCCTGTCTGACGCATTGTTTCTATACAAGCATCAAGAGAAACAAAATGATCCCCATTCCCGTGCAACGCAAGAGAAGAAGCTGTCACTGCTTTAACAGCACCCATTGCATTGCGTTCAATGCAAGGGACCTGCACAAGACCTGCAACCGGATCACATGTCATTCCCAAATGATGTTCAAGCGCAATCTCTGCGGCATTTTCAATTTGAGCCGGTGTACCACCCAACGCGGCTGTTAACCCTGCTGCTGCCATTGAAGATGCTGTCCCAACTTCACCTTGACAACCAACTTCTGCACCAGAAATAGAAGCATTATGTTTAATCACACCACCAATGGCTGCTGCCGTTAACAAAAAATTATGGATTCCCTCTCGATCTGAACCATCATTAAACTGGAGATAATAACGCAAAACTGCGGGCACAACTCCAGCTGCTCCATTCGTTGGTGCCGTAACAACACGACCACCTGCAGCATTTTCCTCATTTACTGCTATAGCATATACCGAAAGCCAATCATTGGCCAAAAGTGGATAATTGCTATTTTTCTTTCGATTTTCCAAAAGCTTTTCATACAGCTTTTTAGCACGCCTTGGAACATGCAATCCACCGGGCAACACACCTTCTTGTGAAAGACCTCTGTCAATACAATTTGACATAGCGGAAAAAATTTCATCAAGACCCGTATCAAGAGCCGAACGCTCCATCTTCGTCTCTTCGTTCATGCGCTTCATTTCAGCAATTGAAAATCCTGATTCTTCTGCCATTGCCAACATTTTACCTGCAGAATCAAAAGGATATGGCACATCAAATACTTCTTGTTGCATATTACCATTCATATGGCTTAATTCATCCTCAGTCACAACAAAACCACCGCCTATAGAATAATAAATCTGCCGCAAAAGAATATTTCCTTCATTATCAAGCCCTTCAAATGCAAGTCCATTAGCATGACCAGGTAGAACTTTCTTTCGTTCAAAAATAAGATCACTTTGCAAATCAAACTGATAAGTAGGATGGCCTTTTGGTTGCACTTTTTTTTCACGTATAACTTTTTCTAATAGGAATCCCATACAATCAGGGTCAACAGTAGAAGCTTTTTCTCCCAAAAGCCCTAATATAATAGCTCTATCTGTAGCATGCCCAATGCCCGTGAAAGCCAAAGAACCATAAAGGTAAACACGTATACGAGAAACTTCAACATCAAATGGCTGAGAGAAATTGCGTGCAAGAATCTCTTGCAAAAACATGTTAGCTGCCGTCATCGGCCCCATCGTATGTGAGCTAGAAGGACCAATGCCAATTTTAAAAAGTTCAAAAACAGATAAAAACACTCACGACCCCCAAATTCCAAAAGGTTTGAGTATACGCTTTTTTATTGCGCTTGTCCCATTCAAAATTAAATTGCAAGATAAGCTAAAAAAATAACAGCAATAAATATGAAAGTCGCTCGTCTTGCTACCACCCAACATTTTCTTTCTATAGCACTTTCCATAGCCAACCTTCAAAATGGACAATGATTACCTTGTTTATGTTATAAACGTAGTAAAACAAACGTTAACATGCAACTTTAAAGTTAATAAGAATGATAAATTCTCACCGAAATGTTTTGATAAATTCCAAGATCTAAAAAATAACACCCACTTACATAAAGCTTACAAAATTCTCAATTGGCTCGCGTTCAGTTTCAAAATTGTTTTCTGGAGCACTTATATCGCGGTAGCCAAGTGCCATACCACAAATAATTTGCCTATCAGAAGGCACTGATAAAAGTGCACGAATTTGCTTATGATAATCAGCAAAAGCAGCTTGGGGACATGTGTCCAACCCAAACCCACGCGCTGCTAACATAATGGTCTGCATAAACATCCCCAAATCAAGCCAGCTTCCCCTTTCCATGTCGTAATCCATTGTAAACAAAAGCCCTACAGGTGCACCAAAAAAGGAAAAATTTCTCGCTTTCTGGTGAAGTATTTTGTCCTGCTCATCTTTTTGAATTCCAAGGCTCTTATAAAGATCCAAACCAATTTTTCGTCGCCTTGAAAGATAAGGTTCACGCCATTGGCGTGGATAATAAGGAACTTCACGTTCGCCTTTTACACCTGAGAGTACGAGTTGTGAAAGCTCTTGCCCTACTTTCTGCAATAGATTTCCTGTAAGAACAATAACTTGCCATGGCTGAATATTTGTTCCAGATGGTGCACGTGCTGCAAGTTTTAAAATTTCTTTGATTGTTTCCTCTGAAACTGGCTGATTGGTAAAAGCTCGTATCGATTTACGTGACAGAATAGATTGGAAAACATTGATCAAAGAGTCATTTGTCATTATTTTTACTTTCTCTTTTGAAAAGTGAATTTTGCTGTTTGCTTGTTCAAAGCCAATGTGTTGCAAGAACACCTTTGCAACCCTTTTTATTCGTTCTACTCTTCCTGAAAAGCTTATACATTCCATACCTTGTCAATACTGACTATTAAAGAATATATAGCCATTTAATAATTAATGGAAAGAAAATCATCAAAAATGAATATGAAATAAATTTTATGACCAATGATTCACTCCTCATTCAGCTAAACTCTTAAAAAATTTCCTCGACGCGTTTTAAATCATATAGGAAATTATTAATATCACGCTGCATCTGCTAACCCGGGTTCTCCAACTCCAAGCCACACACACCGCTGCTGTGCTTGCAAATATCGGAATAATTTTTAGTACAATTTTAATCTGCCTTGTCATCATCAATTAACGGGGCTACTTTTACACGCTCCATCATTTTAATCGCCTCACCATACACACATACCCCGTAATGGCAACACCTGACCAAACAATGCTGAAGAAGCCGCTGGACAATCCATGGCTTGTTCTTCCAAATGAGAGATCAAACTTTCATTGCCTATTTATCGCAAGCATCCTCAGCAACCTTCACCACTACCACTTTACAAAATATAAGTCACTTCATTTGCGCAACCTTTGATAGGATTTTTATCTTTAAGATAAATTATGTTGCCATCTTTATCGCGATCAACCACAGCAATGAAATGCGCTTTGATAAACATGGTTTATAGGCTTCACCACTGTATTTAAAGCTTTCTTCCAGCAATTGAGTTGCCATTTCGCGGTTTTCAAAAACTATTTGTTCCAACTTGCCTATGTCTAGCGGTTATACACCCTGATACGCTGTAGCGCGATGCCGTGATTAAGGGAGGCGATTATTTTTCCCTGTCCCATCAATGTCTTTTTCCCTACTTCATCGATAATGATGATGGTGCTGATGGCGGATTTGGTTTCCTCTTCCACTGTATCCTGAGCTTTTCCATGATTTAAAGCATTTTTAGCGACATTTTTAGTGATGCCGTATGTGCTGTGATTGGTGATGGTGCTATGTCTGCCAGTTTGGACATGGGCACTGTTGGATAATATCCCTAGCTGTGATGCTTCCAGTGGTCAGGCTGTTTTTCCTATTGGAGCCGTGCTGGCAATCAAGACACCAATCAGCGTTGTTTTGTCTTTTTACAGTGATATCAAAACCTCCCGCCCCAGCTTTGCCCACCGATTGCTCCACAACGCTACTATAATGATTGAAGGATTTATCCTTTTTGAAGGAGAAGTTTTTGATGCTGTATCAGCCTTTTATCCGCCATTATAATCGCGTGAAACCGACTTCTGCTTACTAGAGGTTTGCCCCATACATTGCGGCTGGTGATGGTAAAAACATCCTCAACATCCATTTTACATGTTTACCAGAAACCATTACCTCAGCCAGTGTGGTATTTTTCTCACTGTTGGTGTGAACATGCTCGTACCAATGCAATGCCATCTCTCTAGCGATAAAAAAGATTGTAACGTGGTTAGACAAAAAAATATTGTAGAGGAATCGAAAAAACTTAAAGGATTCTATGACAGTATTAAGTTGCATGTCTCTGGTATCACCGAACCTCATGCAAGACAAAATCTCATTATCAAGCTTTATGAAAGTTTTTTTCCAAGGCATTTTAAAAGACAACCGATAAACTTAAGATTGTTTATGCTTTTATTGCGGGTGTGGATTTTATTATTCGTTCTGTTGATGATATTTCAGGAAAGGAATTTGGAAAAAACTTGGGATTACATGGTATTCCTATTCTTGATAAAGAATCAACGGAATGAAAAACCCCGAATTTTTATATAACCTATTGATTTAATTAAATATTGGCTGGGGTACCTGGATTCGAACCAGGGAATGCCGGTACCAAAAACCGGTGCCTTACCGCTTGGCTATACCCCAAAAAATACGATCACGCCTACTTTTGCACCTTATAGCGATTCCTATTAATGTACGCAATATCTGAAAATCAAAGCTTTTACTTTTTATTATAAAATTTTGAAATCTTACGCGTATTAAATTGCTGCAACACTGCAATAGAAAGCTTGCACTCGTTTACACTCCTAACATAAGCAATGGCTATTATCTATCTTTCATTTCATAGCAACATAAAACGTACATTTTATAATTTACCAATGTATTTTAAAAATCATTATAGCATGACATCTTTTCTTGATGCATTCAAATTCAAGCTCTTTAAATGAGACACCAAAACAGAGAGTTTATGTATTAACGGTCTTTTAGCTTCATTAATAGCATTCTTGCTTATTCAGTGTACAATAATTCATCTCTCTTCTACTCATAGATTAGAATAATAACGCATGATGAACACAATTGTTCATCACAGATAAATCCCTCTTTAGTTAATATGTATAAACTATCAGTTGTAATGAGAATTATAAATATCTCTAAGGTTTATTCAAAAGACACCCGCTCGTACTCCATTACAAACACTTAAAGTAACAACACATTTTAGGAATAGGGTAAGTGAAATTTTGCAAAAATTAAAAACATTTTAGATAACAACAATAAGGTATTGATAGCTCTCTACGTCCATTTTTACTTAATAAAGAGGATTACATTTTTTATGCGTTCATGGGTATTAAAGTTTTCTAAGTCATACAAACAGATACTCAACATTTGCTTTTAGATGAAGTAAATGGCACACTAGGTTCATGGAGTGAGCTTAACAAAATAGAATCGAGGAGATTTTCAAATGGCTTTTGAATTGGCCGCGTTGCCTTACGATTATGACGCCCTTTCGCCCTATATGTCCCGTGAAACGCTTGAATATCATCATGATAAGCATCACCTCGCTTATCTTACCAATACCAATAATTTTGTAAAAGAGTTAGGCTTAGAAAACGAAAGCCTCGAAAATATTATTAAAAAAAGCTTTGGAAAAAATATTGGGTTGTTTAATAATGCAGCGCAATATTACAATCATAACCATTTTTGGCATTGGATGAAAAAAGGTGGTGGTGGTCAAAAACTCCCTGAAAAACTAGCAAAAGCTATTGAAGCTGATCTTGGTGGCTATGACAGGTTCCGCACTGATTTTATCTCTGCTGCTACTGCCCAATTTGGTTCTGGATGGGCGTGGATTGCTGTTAAAGATGGTAAGCTTGAAATTATGAAAACACCTAATGGTGAAAATCCTTTAGTTCATGATGCTCAACCTATTTTGGGAATCGATGTGTGGGAGCATTCTTATTACATTGATTACCGCAATGCACGACCGAAATATATCGAAGCTTTCGTAGACCATTTAATTAATTGGGACTATGTTTTGAAACTTTATGAAGATTGTGCATTTTAAGCTATTTGCATAGTTTTTTATGAAAGGCTCCGTAATCTAATGAATTACGGAGCCTTTCTAAAAGAGAACGGAGTTTAAACTAACAGCAGTTTTTTCCTACTGTTTTTAGAATATATGCATAGATATATGCAACTTCTTCTATCTTTGAAAAACGTCCAGCCGCACCTGCATGGCCTGAGTCCATATTAATGCGCAATAAAATTGCATTATCATCTGTTTTCAAGTCTCGTAATTTTGCAACCCATTTAGCAGGCTCCCAGTAAGTTACACGAGGATCTGTTAATCCTGCCGTTACAAGTATAGGAGGATATTTTTGAGCTGTGACGTTATCGTAGGGAGAATAAGAACTGATAAGATTATAGTCCTCTTCTGATTCAAGAGGATTTCCCCATTCTGGCCATTCAGGAGGCGTTAGTGGTAGCGAAGCATCTAACATAGTATTTAAAACATCAACAAAAGGCACATTTGCTACGATTCCAGCAAAATCCTGTGGAGCTATATTAGCAATAGCTCCCATCAACATTCCTCCTGCTGAACCACCTTGGGCAATAAGACGGTCATGAGAAGTGAATTTGTTGTTCACAAGGTAGCGCCCACAAGCAATAAAATCTGTAAATGTATTGTATTTAAAAAGGTGTTTTCCCTTCTCATACCATTCAACTCCTTTTTCTTTCCCTCCACGAATATGGGCTATGGCATAAATAAAACCTCTGTTAACCAAAGAAAGTACATTGCTATTAAAACTGGCTGGAATGGAAATTCCATAGGCTCCATAACCGTAAAGCAAACAGGGTGCACTACCGTTAAGAGCGGTAGTTTTGTGATAAAAAAGTGAAATAGGAATTTTTTCACCATCATCTGCTATCGCTGTAATACGCTGCGTTACATAGTCATCTTTATTATGCCCAGAAGGAATAGTTTGTGTTTTTAAAAGCATCCGTTTGCGACTCTTCATCTCATAGTCAAACACTTGATCAGGTGTTGTCATAGAGGAATAGGAAAAACGAATGGTTTGACTGTTGTATTCTGCAGCACCTTGTAAACCTAAAGAATAAGCCTCCTCATCAAAAGCAATGGAATGAATTTGATTAGTGGTACGCTCCATTATTTTTATACGAGGCAGCCCTTCAAAACGCTCCAGCCAGATAAGAAAATCTTGATAAGCATCATGGGATAGTATCAAGCCTCCACACTGATGTGGCACGAGTTCAGACCAATTTTCTGATTGCGGAGATGCATACGGCGCTACCATAATTTTGAAATCTTTTGCATTATCCAGATTGGTTAGAATATAAAAGACATCACCACCTTCTGTAAGTGAATATTCAATACCTTTTTGCCGCTTCCGTACACATTGGGGAACAGAGAGAGGCGCTTCAGCTGGAATCAACCAAATCTCTGACGTTTCATGATCATGAATATTAATATAAATAACGTCATTCAGTTTAGAACCGCTTACATGTAAAAAAAATCCTGGGTTATCTTCACGAAAAATAAGCTTATCTTGTGATTGATTGGTGTTTAATCGGTGATAATAAAGCTCTGAAGGCCGATGATTTTCATCCATCTTAGTATAGAAAAAACCTTCAGATTTAGCATCCCATACGATTTGTCCTGATGTGTTCGTAATTGTGTCCATACAATCAGATAATGTTTCCAAATTACGAATTTTAACTGTATAAAATTCTGATCCTTTGTCATCATAGCTCCAAACAACATGTGTATGATCAGGAGATTCTTGAACTGAACCAAAATTAAAATATTCTTTCCCTTCAGCCAAAGCATCACCATTAAGGTAAACGTTTTTTTCTTCTCCATTCCTTAAAGTACGAAAATAATGTGGTTGTTGGCCTCCGGTAACATAAGAAAATCCATAAGCAAAAGGACCATGTTTTATAGGAACGGAACTGTCATTCTCTTGGATACGTCCTTTCATTTCGGTAAAAAGCAAATCTTGTAATGACTTTGTATCAGCCATTTGAGCAGCCTGATAAGCATTTTCATTTTCGAGATGATATCGGATATTTAAGTCAAGACAATGAGGCTTTTTTAAAACATCTTGCCAATTAGACGCACGTAGCCAATGATAGGGATCATTACGACTAATACCATGATATATTTGTTCATGTGTGATTTTAGATGCTTTTGGGGGAATTACAGAAAAGAGAGTCATGCATGATCCTAATGTTAAGTAAAAATCATGATTTCGTATATGTTAGAATCGTATTGTTTATGCAAGTGTGTAAATCTATAAATTCCGCTTACTTACAAAAATACAGCTGTAATAATTTCTACAATGACATCATATACTTTCTGTTTATCCACATTACAGGATTACAGGCATTGTCTTCTATGTGTAATGCCCCTTTTATAAAAGTGACAAGCTAGGAAAATAAGGCTATTTTGTAGCAAAATTGAATTTTTCTTCAAATAATAGAACTAACCTTCTGATATAAAAATAGAATTAACTTTAATAATATATCTAGATATGTTGCTCTTACTTTTTAGTAAACAATGATTTACTGTGCCATATTGATAGTTAATTGTATACTATATATTGCACAATCTGATTTTTAAATATATTTTATTTTTTTGATTTATTAAAAGTATTTTTAAAATAAAAAAATATATAATTTAATATTATATTTAACTATATTATTTTTAAATAATAATTATATAAATATAAACAATAAACATTATAAAATAAAATATTAATTTATGTGTTATATTTTTATTTTTGTGATCTATATAAAATAAATTGATTCATATTATATTATTTTTTACATTTATAATATACTTTATTTATGAGATTTTATATAAAAAACTATATTCTAACAGGTCAATAAGTTGGTTCTTCTTGTTGTATATTATGACCAAAAAGAGGTATTTATTTGATTTTTTTGTGTTTTCGCAATTTTATAGAATAATTGAATTGACAAAAAAGATTTTTGTACAATATGAAACCTATGTGCATGGGATCTCATGTCATGAGTATATGTGCTGTATCTAGATTTTAAATTACTCGATTTTAAGTTAAAGGAAAGAAGAATGGAACATCGTCCAGTCTTAGAGACTGAAAGCAATTTAGTTATTACATTGGTTGCTGATATTGTTGCTGCCTACGTGAGTAATAATTCTATTCGACCGACTGAAGTACCAAGTTTGATTGCTGATGTTCATGCCGCTTTTCGTAAAGCGGGGAATGTGGAATTAACAGAAGTAGAGGTTGAAAAGCAGAGGCCCGCCGTTAACCCAAAGCGTTCAATCTTTCCGGATTATCTTATCTGCCTTGAAGATGGGAAAAAGTTTAAATCTTTAAAGCGTCATCTCATGACACATTACGGAATGTTGCCAGAAGAATATCGTGAAAAATGGCAACTGGATAGTTCTTACCCTATGGTTGCACCTAATTACGCCAAAGCACGCTCAGCTTTGGCAAAAGAGATGGGGCTTGGGCGCAAAAGCAAACGGAAGAAAGCAAAATAATAGCGTCTTCTAAAAAACTGGTCGTCTCTAGTATATATGAAATATTTTTTTACATTGTATGTTTTTAAGGGCATTTGTTGTAGTTTTTACAAGATGTTGATTTTTATAGATAACTTTCTTTACGAATCCGTTCAATCATCGATTTAAGACCATTTGACCGTTGTGGTGTAAGATTTTCCTTTAAACCAAGTGTTTTAAAAAGGCCTTCAGCATCAGCATTACGGATTTCAGAGGCTTTTTTTCCTGAATAAAAGGTGAGAAGAATGTAAATAAGTCCACGCACAATATGGGCATCAGAATCGCCTTGAAATGTTATTGTTGGATTATCCGAAGTATTATTACGTGATGATAAAAGCCATACTTGGCTAACACACCCCGACACTTTGTGATCATCATTGCGAGCACTTTCTGGAAAAGGTGGTAATTCGTGTCCAAGTTCAATGACATAACGATAACGATCTTCCCAATTATCCAAAAGAGAAAAGTTTTCTATAATATTCTCAATCGTTTCTGCCATAATCTCAGTCCTGTCTTGCCATGTGTTTTCTTGACAGATAAGTAATTACTCTTCTTATTAGCATAATATCTATAATGCGCGTTTAAAAAATTATTTTAAGGTGATGCTGTATACTTCTGTTTTTGTGTAGGCTCTTGTCCCTCCCTCTTAGACATAATATTTGGAGAGGTTTCCATATTCTTATCATCCAGTATACGTCCAAAATATTCGTAAGCTGCTCTAGCACCATAATAAGCACGCTCGCCAAGTGAACTTAAAAAGGACTTTCCCACTTTGCAGGCTTCTATATTACGATCACAAAATGTTCCTAAATCACTTAAAGCTTCCTTAAAAGCAATAATCACATCGCTCGTTATTGTCTCATTATCTTTTTGAGAAAAGGAATGTTTATTACTCGGCTTTTCTACAAAAAATGAAATGATGACAAAAACAAAAAACAAAAAAAAGAATAATTTGATTAAAAAACGTATCATGAGCAACCAATGCACCGCAGTTGTAAATGAGACAAAAGCAGCAGTCTACACTCTTCTTCTTTATAAAAAATTTATGAAATTGAACATTTGTTTATCAGATATACAGCATTCATTATTTTGTAATAAGACATGATGCAGCTGTACAAAAATGAGAACGCATGAGCTTTTCCTTAAAAAATGAGCGTCAAAATTGCACCGTAAAAAAATAAACGTTGAAGTATGCGAGATTATACTCTCATAACATATCATAAACATACATGTAGTGCGAAAGACAGAATGATACCTCATAACCATGACAAAGTGAGGATTACGGTACTTACCATGTTGTCATTTTCTATTTTATAAAAAAGCATGAATATAAAATTATAAGGATTAAGCCTCCAACCACTTTTCCTGCAGATATTTTAAAAATCACTTCTGTTTATCTTTATGAAATTTATCGAATATTAGTAAAATAAATTTATGCTAGAATATATATGATATGAGAAAAAATTATTCTCATCAACATTGTATGGAAATACAGGTTTATGTACGTACGAGATATTTGAAAAAGATACAAAACTGTTCTCAGCTTGCAGCGTGATAAGGAAATGTGTTTCCATTTGATTTCAAAGACTAGTAAATATATACGCAAAAAATAAAAAATGAGGAAATGACGTAGCACTTTCAATTTAGATGATAATACGTGACGATGTAGTTTTAAGCGTAAAAACGGTGTTGCATAAGCGGAAGCTTTTTATACATACTAGAATGCTGTAGAATGTGAAACTAAGAAAATTGGGTAAGGACTATTGTTAATTTATCAGTTTATAGATTCATATGACGAATTTGTTCATTTTAACAATTTGAAAGGAAAGAGCAACAATATAAAACTCTCTCCCTCTCGTTGGAAGTAAAAATAATTTATATCCTTTTCTGTATAAAAACAATTACTCTTTAAAATAAAAAAATAATGGCAAAAAAACGAAAGATGCGCAGAACAAAAACCACAAAAAAGCGTAAACACTATAGTAGTATTGTTATAACATTTTTTCTTATAAGCTGTCAGTTTCTTTTTTGGATAGCAAAAACACTTTATTTCTATACACGGAAAAATACTCTGTTTTTCATTGGATCACTTCTTTTCATCATTAGTTTTGGATTTGTTTCATTTAATGCTTTATTTTCGCAAATGATAATGCATCAAGATGTCTTTACAAAAATGAAATTTACATTTGCTCCAGAGAGAGAAAAGAACTCTCCTTCATCTGCAAAAGAAGCAAAACTTAGCGCAGTTTCTCGTGATCCTTCTGTAGCTTTTCCAAGCCATCTATACAAAAACTTATCTTCACATGCTTTGTCAGAAAACACATTAAAAATGCAAAAAAAGCTGGCAAAACTGGGGCTTTATGATGGTCCTTTAGATGGAATAGAGGGACCTAAAATGCGTCGTGCTATAGCACTTTGGAAACAACAAACCACTCACGGAATGCAACGCAATATTTTACCCAATACAGAAACGGATGAAATTACAGTATTAATTAAGCGTAGTGAAATAGAAATAGCCAATGAAACAACAAAAACAAAAGCTATGCCACACTCAAAAGAAACTGTTTTAGAGCCTCCTGTTTCAGATATTATGCAAGTGCAAAAAGCTTTGCGTATTTTTGGTAATCAAGAGGTTATTGTTACGGGCATAGAAGACCAAAAGACAATAGATGCCTTAAAACAGTTTCAACAAATTTTTGATCTTCCCATAACAGGTAAGATTGATCATACTGTTCTGATAAAAATGAAAGAAGTTGGTTTGTTAAACTGAAGGAAAATTCTATCTTATAAAGTAAACACTGCAAACATGGTAAGAATATATTCCTCCACTTTATGCTTTTTCTCATAAAGACATCAAAACTATAGCTTCCTTTCTCTCTCCCATACAACTTAGAGTGTATTCTCATTTTTTTCTTTTAGTAAAGAAAAATACGCATTTATTCTGCGTACTGCAATCAACACATTGATTTACAAAGAAAATTCGTCGTTCTTACCAGCAAAAAATTTTGGAATACAATAAGATTCTCTTATTATACTTCCTTTCTCATGAAACAGAAAAAAGGGTATTTTCTTGCAGGTTACAAAAAGGACAAGCGTGTGGGTAAAAATACAAAAAAGTAAACACGCCTCTTATGAACTCTCTAAATGCAAAAACAGTTGCTTCATAATGAAAATTACCTCAAAAAACCTCTATGTTTTTTTGCAATAGCCGACTGTGCCGCTGCTAAACGTGCAATTGGTACTCGGAAAGGAGAACATGAAACATAATCCAGATCATTTTCTTCACATAAAGCAATAGAAGCAGGATCACCCCCGTGCTCACCACAAATACCCAGTTTAATTTTTGTACGCTGAGAACGACCACGCTGTGCAGCAATAGAAATAAGCTCCCCTACTCCATCACGATCAATGGTTACGAAAGGATCTTGTTCTAAAAGCCCTTTTTGAAAATAAGTTGCTAAAAAAGGAGCCGCATCATCACGTGAAATTCCAAAAGTGGTTTGTGTCAGATCATTGGTTCCAAATGAAAAAAACTCGGCAGTTTCGGCAATTTCATCTGCCCGAAGAGCTGCTCTAGGAAGCTCAATCATCGTCCCAACCATGTACTGAATACTCCTCCCCTTTTCCTTCATTACCTCATTAGCAACCTGATCAATACGCGCTTTGACAAAATCAAGTTCAGATTTCAGTGCAACAAGTGGCACCATAATTTCAAGCATAACAGGAGATCCAGATTTTTGATCAGCTTCTGCTGCTGCTTCAAAAATAGCTCGCGCCTGCATTTCTGCAATTTCGGGATATGTAATAGCTAAACGGCATCCTCGTAGTCCAAGCATAGGGTTAAATTCATGTAACTGCTGCGCACGTTCAGAAAGTACATCTACTGACACTCCCATAGCCGTTGCAACCTCAAGAATTTCTGCATCCGTTTTTGGCAAAAATTCATGGAGTGGCGGATCTAGCAAGCGGATAGTAACAGGCAAACCACTCATAATTTCAAACAATTCGCTAAAGTCTGAACGCTGCATGGGCAAAAGTTTATCTAATGCTTTACGACGGCCGCTCTCATCATTACTTAAAATCATTTCACGCATGGCAACAATACGTTCACCAGAAAAAAACATATGTTCCGTACGGCAAAGTCCAATACCTTCAGCCCCAAAGGAACGCCCCATACGTGCATCAGTGGGCGTTTCAGCATTGGCACGAACTCTTATACGCCGCATCCCATCAGCCCACTCCATCAATTTTGCAAAATCGCCACAAAGCTCAGGCTGCAACATCGCAACCTTTCCTTTGAGAACCTCTCCACTTCCACCATCAATCGTGATGACATCACCCTTTTTAAAATTCTGCCCTGAAGAAAACATTGTGTTTGTGTTATAATCAATCCGTACATTGCCAGCACCAGAAATACACGGCTTTCCCATACCACGCGCTACAACAGCTGCATGACTTGTCATACCACCGCGCGTTGTTAAAATCCCTTCTGCAGCATGCATCCCATGAATATCCTCTGGACTTGTTTCTACACGCACCAAAATAACTTTGCGGCCTTCTGCCAACGCAGCTTCTGCTTCTTCCGAAGTAAAAACAATTTCTCCTGTTGCCGCTCCAGGAGAAGCAGGTAATCCACGTGCAACGACAACACGTTCTGCTTTGGGATCAAGTGTCGGATGCAAAAGCTGGTCAAGCGATTTTGCATCTATTCGCATCACCGCTTCTTCACGGCTTATCAACCCCTCCTCAACCATTTCTATTGCCATCTTTAGAGCAGCACGTGCCGTTCGCTTTCCCGAACGAGTCTGCAACATCCACAATTTACCTTTTTCAATTGTGAACTCGAGATCTTGCATATCTCGATAATGCTGTTCAAGTTTCTGGGCAATTTGATACAGCTTCAAAAAAGCTTCTGGCATAATCTTTTCTAAAGATGGCTTATTTGATCCCGCAACAATACGCGCATTTTCTGTAATATTTTGAGGAGTACGAATTCCCGCTACAACATCTTCACCTTGGGCATCAACTAAAAACTCACCGTAAAGTTCTTTTTCTCCTGTTGAGGGATTGCGTGTAAAAGCAACACCAGTTGCCGAATCCTCACCCATATTGCCAAATACCATTGCCTGTACATTAACTGCCGTTCCCCAACTTTCAGGAATATTATGTAAACGACGATAAGTAATAGCACGTGCTGTCATCCAACTTGAAAAAACCGCTCCAATCGCTCCCCACAACTGTTGTTCAGGATCTTGCGGAAAAGGTTTATCTAACTGTTCTTGAACATATGCCTTATAAGAAACAATAACATCTTTCCAATCGTCTGCTGTCATTTCTGTATCGACAACATAACCTTTGCGCGCTTTTGACTCATCAAGAATCTCTTCAAAATACGAATGATCTAAACCTAAAACAACGTTAGAATACATTTGGATAAAACGGCGATAACTGTCGTAAGCAAAGCGTTCATTATTAGTTTGTAAAGCAATTGCTTTTACAGCTTCATCATTCATACCAAGATTAAGTACTGTGTCCATCATCCCTGGCATAGAAGCTCTTGCACCTGACCGAACAGAGAGTAAAAGTGGCCTTCTTTCATCTCCGAATTCGCGCCCTGTTTGTTCACCAATGCGTTTAAGCGCTTGTTTAACAGCTTCCTGTAATTCTTCTGGATATGATCCACTATGTGCGTAATAAAAATTACAAACTTCTGTCGTAAGAGTAAATCCTGGAGGGACAGGCAAACCAAGATTACTCATTTCTGCCAAATTAGCCCCTTTCCCACCAAGAAGATTGCGCTTACTTGCACTCCCTTCCGCATGCCCATCACCAAAACTGTAAACCCATTTCGTCATAGTACAAATCCTCCCATATCAGCATCAAAACATCCTTTGATCTGAGCTAATATCATCAAAACAATATTCGATTCAAAATTGGCTAAAAAAATATTGCTTCATAAATGCATGAAATCAATCCTTCCAAAAGAAAAACGACTACAAGTATCAATACCCATCTCTTGGAAAGAAGATTTAGTCTTTAAGAAAACTATCAATCACCGAAAAGAAGGATTCCACGGACATTGCACCTTCATACTTGTTACCATTAATAAAGAAGGTAGGCGTTGCTGTAACACCAAGCTCTTTACCACGTTCAAAAGAAGCATTCACTTCATCTAAAATGGACTGATTTTTCAGGCAAGCAGTAAAACTTTCATCCGTAAAACCAGCCATTAAGCCAATTTTTTTCAATGGTGTGAGAGCGTCTTTCTCCCAGACCCACTCCTGCTGTTTTTGAAATAAAACCTCTATCATAGGAAAATAACGATCTTCTGGTGCACATCGCGCTAACATAAAACCTGCCGTTGCTCGCGGATCAAAAGCATAATCTCGAAAAATAAGTTTTACTTTTCCCGTTTTGATATATTTTTTACGAATTTGTGGAAGTACATCATTATAAAAATGTGCACAATGGATACATGTCAATGAAGCATATTCAACAATTGTTACTGGTGCGTTTTCCTCCCCCTCAAACCTATCTTTAACCTTGCCTGATTGAAGAAGTTTATCCATATCAACAGTTGAAACTGGCTTCGTGCCACTAGCAATAACAACAGTTGTACTGATTGGCATAGAAGCCATGAGAAAAATTATTGCAAAAGATAAAAAAGAACGGCAGCTCATCATAAATAATACTTTTCTTTTGTTATTAACAGACAAAAATCCAACAGTTCTTATACACTAAAAAAACGTATAAAACAGCTTTCTCTATTTATTATTTTTTTCTGCAAAAATGCAACAACCAAGTTCATAAAGCGATTGACGTAAATTTTCATCTTCAATCTCCTTAAGCATTTTTTTTATACATTTTTTCTCTGTTTCATTTAGATCTGCCTTCATTGGCAAATGTTTCTTCAGAGCACATATAGATCTTTGTTCAATCTTAATGCGACCGACAGCAATATATCCAAAAAAAACATTTATTTTATGCAGCAATTCATCTGTTTCATGCATCAATTTTAAAGCAGAAACCCCTTCACACGCCACCACAAGTGTTGCTGGCTGGAAAACTTCATCTTGATCAGCCCGTCGTTTCCAAATAATTTTAAGCGGCATTGTATGTTCACCGATATCATAACCTACAATCTGTGGCCAATACTCTATCAATGCGACATTAAGCCCTGTCCGTTTACATAAAACAGGATCAAGTATTTTGGATACCGTCTCAGAAAGAGAATAAAAATGGCGCTTTTTAAATTGTTTGCTCATTTTTTTAGATCAACATTCAGTCATGTTCTGAATTATAAGGGATTCTTTCATCTAAAAACCATTTCCCCACATATCTCATCAAATATCAAAAAAATACAATTCTCGTCTAACAAAAGTTTTTATAATTAAAGGAGAAAAAGTAAAATATGAATTGTATGATAAACGCTTTTTTCTTTTGTATTTTATATCTTCCTATGGTGCAAAACAATCATGCATGAAATTTCTTCATACCTCCTTTCTTGGTACGACCAAAAGCACCGGCATTTACCGTGGCGTATTACCCCCGAAGAACAAAGGCAAGGCATCCGCCCTGATCCCTATCGCGTTTGGCTTTCTGAAATCATGCTTCAACAGACAACTGTCGAAGCCGTAAAACCTTATTTTCAAAAATTTCTGAAACTTTGGCCTGACCTCTCTTCTTTAGCAAAAGCCTCACAAGACGATATCATGAAAGCATGGGCTGGACTTGGTTATTATTCACGCGCCCGTAATCTGAAAAACTGCGCTAGGCAGCTTGTTGAAAACTACGGAGGACAATTCCCACAATCCGTAAAAACATTGCGAACCCTTTCAGGTATTGGAGACTACACTGCCGCAGCTATTGCCGCAATTGCTTTTAACCACCCTGTAGCAGTTGTTGATAGTAATGTTGAGCGCGTTGTAACCCGCTTATTTGCTATCGCTTCAATTTTGCCAAAAGCAAAAGCCGAAATCAGAGAAAAAACACAAAAAATTACCTCTTTAAATCGCCCTGGTGACTTTGCTCAAGCGATGATGGATCTGGGAGCAACCATTTGTACACCACGTAAACCATCTTGTTATCTCTGCCCTCTTCAAAATTTGTGTAAAGCTGCAAAGATGAAAATAACAGAGTCTTTTCCTGTTAAAGCTCCTAAAAAAGAACGCCCTTCAAAAACTGGTGTTGCTTTTGTTGTACTGAATAAAAACAAACAAATTTATTTAGAAAAACGACAGGATAAAAAACTTCTCGGTGGAATGACCCAAATTCCCAACAATATTGGAATAAATAACGAAAATGGACTTCAAAACGCACCCTTTATCGCTAACTGGCAGTTCAAAGGACAAATTACACACATTTTTACCCACTTTTCTCTAAAACTCGATGTTTACTATACTAACAGTACACACGAAATGAATCATGAAAATGGCTGGTGGTGCGATATCCATCATCTTGCCCAAGAAGCACTTCCTACTGTTATGAAAAAAGCTATTTCTGTAGCAATCCCTCATTCTTTTCGCTTAAAATAATTCTCATCACTGAAAAAATATTCTTTAATTCACAATGTTTTTTTCATAAAAATTGATTTATAATGACAATTCATACCCTATAGCTTGAATGGAAACCTCAAATACAGTGGACTTTCCCCTTTCAAACCCCTCTCATAAGGTATCACCCAAAAAACGCTCACTTTTACATCACAAGCAGAGTTAACATATGAACAAAAAAACATTTAAGAAAAAAATAAATATACCAAAACATCTAAATACAAGAGTGCTATACTGAAGCTGGCTAACAAATAGTGAGGCAGCTAGCGTAGTTCTTCATATAACACCAGTTTTTAACATCTGTGTACGTATAACCATTCTTAAATCATCTATGGGTTTCAAGCGTCCATTTTCCTCATAATACCAAAAGGTCCATCCGTTACAGCTTTGTGAAGCTTGAGCCTTTCGTCCCATTGCATGAATAGAACCAGCTTCACCACCATGCATGACCGTACCATCAGCCCTTACAATAGCAGATACTTGCTTCTTGCGGTCATAAAGAACTTCTCCAGGATGAAGTAAACCTGCTTCAAGTAAACTGTTGAATGCAACACGCGGCTCTGCTTTCTTTTTATCCAAAATTGCTAATTCTGGTTTAGCTAAAGGTTTAACCGAAGCAATTCTCTCACATGCTGCATCAATGTAGTCTTGCTCACGTTCAATACCCACAAAATCACGCCCCAAAAGTTTGGCAACAGCGCCTGTCGTCCCCGAACCAAAAAACGGATCAAGGATGACATCACCAGGCTTACTAGAAGCCATAATAATACGGGCTAATAAAGCTTGTGGTTTTTGTGTTGGATGTAATTTACGCCCTGCCTCATCTTTTAAACGTTCAGCACCAGTACACAGAGGAAAAAGCCAATCTGAACGCATTTGTAGATCTTCATTCGCAGCTTTTAAGGCATCATAATTAAATGTATATTTTTTATCCTTTTGATCTCGAACAGCCCAAATAAGCGTCTCATGAGCATTTTGAAAGCGACGACCTCGAAAATTAGGCATAGGATTATTTTTACGCCAAATGATATCATTCAACATCCAAAAACCTAAATCTTGTAAAGCCGTGCCCACCCGAAAAATATTATGGTAAGACCCTATAACCCAAATCGTCCCGTTGGGCTTCAACACGCGACGACAAGCAAGCAACCATGCACGCGTAAAAGCATCATAAGCAGCAAAACTCTCAAACTGATCCCATGCATCATCAACCGCATCAACAAGCGAATAATCTGGACGATATAAAGCACCATCCAATTGCAAATTATAAGGAGGATCGGCAAAAATCACATCAACTGAATGTTTCGGAAGTTTTTCCAGTACTGCAACACAATCCCCTTTGAAAATTTTATTGCGCCATGGTATCCGCGAAAAAGTGTGACTGAATTCTTTTTGAAGCTGAATAACTGTCATGAAAAACCCAACGAAGTGAACTGAATTTGCCCTATAATCAATTAAAATAGTTTATAGGCCCGCATTACCACACCATATTTACAAAATAGAGTAAACGTATCGTTAAAATTCCACAAAATTAATATGAATTTTTTCTGTTTCAAGAAAAATAAGAAAGTCTATACTGGTGAATCCTTATTTTTCTTCTCTTCAAGACACCGTTCTTGTATCTTTATTTCATCGCATAAATTAAGAATCACTTTCAAAGCATGTTTTTATGCAATAAAATCCTCTCAATGGCATTTTCATGAAAGTTTTTAAGCTATAATAATATGTAAAGGAATATCTCATGCCTCAGATAGATCTCATTATTTTTGATTGTGATGGAGTTTTAGTAGACTCTGAATATCTCGCAGCAAAAATTGGATCTCAATTACTTAAACAAACAGGATATCAAATATCACCTGAAGAATTGAGTGAACGTTATGCAGGACTTATTTTTCGCGATATTCTTAGACAAGTTGAACAGGAAACAGAAAAACCAGTTTCTGCTCATCTCATAGATCAAATGTCAAATCTTTTTCGAGCACAAATAGCAACTGAATTACAAGCTATTGATGGTATAAAAGAAGCAATAGAGATCATTCAAACGCGTTATCCCTACTGTATTTGCTCTAACGCAAAGAGCGTAGATATAAAAGAGATGCTCTCTACTGTTGGTCTTTACGATCTTTTTGATGATAAAGATAAAATATTTTCTGCCCCTGAAGTCGGAACAAAAAAGACTAAACCCGCCCCTGATGTTTTTCTTTTTGCCGCACAACAATTACATGTAGAGCCTCAAAATACTATTGTGATAGAGGATTCACTTCATGGCGTACATGCTGCATCAGCAGCGGGCATGCGCGTTATCGGTTTTACTGGAGGATCACATACTTATCTTGGTCACTCTCATGCCCTTGCAGAAGCTGGTGCAGAAACCGTTATCACCAAACACGCCCATTTACCAGAAGTCCTAGAAGCAATGGCAGTGTGGCGCGATTTATCATAAAAAGGTCTCTTCGACATTTATCAATTTAAACTCTCTTAAGGAACACTTTTTTCAAGATAGCTTGTCTTGGTAAGGCATATCTACATGAGCTAAAACACAGCTGTATTGGTTATATACAATTAAAGTATATACCATTGTCATACTCTATGAAGTCTTGATCTCTCCTCAATTGGAATTCCCTATTGTGAGAAAACTATTATATTTTACTTCGTATTATAACAAACCACAAAATTCATACACTTAAGAATTGAAATATACTCTTTTCTTCAATATAAATACAGCAATTAAATATTTACTTTTAAATATATAACCTATGATAACTATCATTCTGGATAAAACTCTATAAATCTAGTGTTTTATTAAAGAACCTATTGGTAAAAATTCTATCACATTTTTCAGCTCTATTTCTTATACTATACTCAATAATAAATAAGCATCCATCAGATTATCCTCTCAAGGTTCTGAAACGAAACTTATAAAATCTCTTTTATATCTGATAATCTAAGGTTTTTTTGTTTTCTGCTATTGTTTTATGTTTCAATACTAAATTTTACTTATACGACGTATTGTATACTCCATCTTATGCCAAACACAGCTTGAAATATAGATCACAAAAATAGCACAAAAAGCTTCCTCTTCCCCCCCGGATAGCTCACCTCTCTCTTACAAACTCATCTAGCAACCACTTTAAAAACAGCCTTTTTGTAAATTATATTATATTCAATACATAAATATCTTTAGTAAATTTTTGAACATACTTGTAGTAAATAAAATATAATCTAAAGACATATTATGTACATTTTATAAAAATACATAATGTAAATATTTTATTATTGACTATAAATTCATAATGAAGTATATACACGCGGATTGTGCAGTGATATGATACAATTTGTATTTATTTTATTATACATATTAAGTATCTAAAAATGCACTTGTCTCTTACATATTAATAAAAAAGTATAGAATATTTGAGGTAAAAAATATGGTAAAATTATTTAAGAATTATGTGTTAAATATTTTTATAGTATCCGCTTTTTTTCTTTCACAAATTGCAAGCGTTAACGCAAACTACTTGAAAAATAGTTCTCAACACGATGATGTTACTAATTGCGCATTGGAACAAGTAGCAACTGTAACATCTACAGCAGTTAGTACGACTGCTTCCTATGTTCCAGCTGTAAGTTATGGAACGATAAATGGGGATAGCATTGAAGGAAAAGTTGAAAAGGTTGTTGAACCTATGACATTAGGAGTGGGACTTTTATTTGCTGGATATGCAATAAGCTTCGTAAGCTCAATAATCGGATGGATAAAAGACATAGTCTTAATGTTCAAATAAAACCATCTACTATAAAGCTACAAGAAATAGCTTCACTATGAATTTAATAAAAATATTTAAACAACATAGTGAAGCGATTCAGCCATAACAAATATAGATAATACAGACTATCCTTTATGTTTATTTACTAATGCAATCATAAATTCACATTAGAGGTAGAAAGTATTTGAGGTAAAATTATGACAAAACTTTTTAAAAATTATATATTAAATATTTTTATAGCGATTGTTTTTATTCTCTCGCAAATTGTGAATGTTCATGCAAATCATTTGAGCAATAATGCACAACGAGAAGATATTTCTATCATAGAACAAGCAAAAAAGAAGGTAACTCATATGGCTACTCTCTATGTTCCAAGTTTAAATCATGGAGCCAAAAATGAAGCTACCGTTGAAGGAAGAGTTGAAAAGGTGCTGGAGCCCCTTACACTGGGAACTTTTGGTCTTTCGGTGTTAGTTGGATATGGGACATCTATAGTGGGTATGTTCTTAGCATGGATGATAAAGGGCATAGTATCACTCACAAAATCTCGTGCTTAAATATTTGAAACGTTTATAAAAACAAAATCTTTCAACATCACACCAGAGTACAGCCGCATTACTTGTTCATTATTTAAAATAAAAATGCACAGCGGCCCCCTCTGTCAAAAGCAACAAGAGCCACTCACATTTCCTATAGTGAGCGTGTTGAGCAGCTCTATCAATATATTTGCTTCATTAAAGATAAAATTAAAAAATATTTGAGGTGGAATTATGATTAAAGTTCTTAAAAATCATATGTTAAGTATTTTAATAGCAAGTGCTTTCTTTCTTTCACAAGTTGTAAATGTTCATGCAAACCATTTGAGCAATAACACACAACAAGAAGATGTTTCTATCATAGAGCAGGTAAAAAAGAAGGCAATCAATATCGCTACTCTTTATGTTCCAAGTTTAAATCATGGAACAAAAAATAAAGATGCCACGGAAGGAAAAATTGAAAAAGTATTTGAACCTATTACACTAGGAACTTTTACTACAATAGGATCCATGCTCTTTGGTTACTTTACTGGGTTTCTTATGGCTATCTTCAGTGGGCTAATCGGTATAGGAATAGGAAAAACCAAAAAATAAACCTAAAAAACCAAATAATTCCAAAACATTTTTAAATTCCAACCTGCTTCAAAGAATTGGGGCAGGCTTTTTTTGTGCTTTCTATGGATAAATTCTCTCATTACGCATAATACTACGTAATATAAATAAATACCTCTTAGCATAAAAATAGATAATTTAAACTGAACAAATAACTCTTTCGATACACAGCTTACGCACGAAATACCATGAAATTCTCTCATAAATCCCTCAACATAAATCATAATTGCCATTTTGCAGAGGTTTATTGTCATACGCATTTTGATTATACAAGGTTGAAGAAAAAAGTAAGCACTAGAAATTAAATTTCTCGAGAAATATTGCTTTGTATATTGAGAAAAGTATTTATAAATCAACATAAATTATAAAAGAATTATTTTTTCAAATGTAAAAAATTTTTCTTTATTATTCAATATGTTATTTTGAAACATCTAAAAACGCTAAAGTTATTTATTCTTCTGGCATTGATTTTTCATTATTTACAAGCATAAGCAAATAAACTTTCATTCATTTAATAATTTAAATCTTGTTAAAAACATGAAATATAGAATTTTATCAGCTTACTGAAAATAAATGAAAGAAAAAACTTATGAAATATATCAGCACAAGAGGTGAAGCCCCTAGTTTAGGCTTTACTGAAACTATCATGACTGGTCTAGCTCATGATGGCGGCCTTTATCTTCCAGAAAAATTCCCTCAATTATCACCCGATACATTACGAGCGCTCCGCGGAAAATCTTATACGACAATCGCTAAAACAGTTCTTTGGCCCTTTGTAAATAATGAAATTGAATATACCTCTTTTGAAAATATGATTGCTGAATCTTATGATACGTTCCATCATCCAGCGATCTGTCCGTTACAACAAACTGGAGAAAATGAATTTATCCTTGAACTTTTTCACGGTCCTACTTTGGCATTTAAAGATGTTGCAATGCAATTTCTCTCTAGATTGATGGATTATGTTCTCACTAAAAAAAACAAACGGGCAACAATCATTGCTGCTACATCAGGTGATACTGGTGGTGCCGCGACACAAGCCTTCGCTGAAAGAGAGCATTCAGACATTTTTATTTTATTCCCTCAAGGACGTGTATCACCTGTTCAACAACGACAAATGACTACCAATCAAAGCAAGAATGTTCATGCTATCGCCATCGACGGAAATTTTGATGATTGCCAAGCTCTCGTTAAAGCAATGTTTAACGACCATAATTTTCGACAAAAAAGAGCGCTTTCAGGTGTTAACTCTATAAACTGGGCACGTATCATGGCGCAAATTGTTTACTATTTTTCATCTGCACTCTCCCTCGGTGCTCCTGATAGATCCGTCTCATTTACTGTTCCTACTGGAAATTTTGGTGATATTTTTGCAGGGTATGTTGCAGCCCGTATGGGGTTACCGATTACACAACTGGTCATTGCAACGAATGATAATGACATTCTCGCACGTACATTAACCAGCGGTATTTACGAAACACGGCCGATAACCCACACAACATCACCGTCCATGGACATTCAAATCTCTTCTAATTTTGAACGCTTGCTCTTTGAAAGTGGCGAACGTGATCCGGAATGGATTCGCAATGCGATGAAAAACTTGAAAGAATCAGGACGTTTTTATCTTGAGGAAAAACAACTTAAGAATATTCGTTCTCTATTTTCCGCTGGAAAAAGTAGTATAGCTGAAACAGCACAAATGATTGACCATATTTACAAAGAAAGCGGTTATCTTGCTGATCCACATACAGCTGTTGCTCTTAAAGTAGCGCGCGAAAACAAGCAGCCACATATTCCAATGATTGTCCTTGCCACTGCGCATCCTGCCAAATTTCCTGATGCTATAAAAAGTGCCTGTGGACTTAATGTTCCCCGTCCTTCTTGTCTGAATAATTTAATGGAACGCGAAGAACATTTTATAAGTCTTGCTAATAACGAAAAAATAGTAAAAGATTATATTTCTTTAAAATCATGTGCATCTTATTGAAGTTAGCTGCATTGAGTCAAATCAACAATATTCCAATGCCCTTACAAATAAGGTATTTGGCTTATTAATGGAGTCATAAACACATGCGTGTAGACATCAGTCGCCTTAGTAATGGTTTGACTATCGCCACACATACAATGCAACAAATTGAGAGTGTAGCTCTCGGAATATGGGTTAAGGTTGGCTCTCGCAATGAAATCTGCTCACAACACGGCATTGCACATCTTCTCGAACATATGGCTTTCAAAGGAACGGAAAACCGTACAGCTTTTCAAATTGCAGCTGATATCGAAGATGTTGGCGGTGAAATCAATGCTACGACCAGTACGGAGACAACTGCTTATTTTGCACGCGTCCTCAAGAACGATGTCCCGCTTGCCATTGATATTTTAGCCGATATTTTGATGTGTTCAAAATTCGATGAAAATGAATTAGAACGAGAAAAACAAGTAGTTGTTCAAGAAATTGGTGCCGTTCGTGATGTTCCTGATGATATTGTTTTTGATCACTTTACTGAAACAGCTTTTCGTCACCAATCGCTTGGGCGCTCTATTTTAGGTACCCCAAAAACAATTCAATCATTTACATCTGCTGACCTCCACAATTTCATGAAGCAACAATATAGTGCAGACCGTATGATCGTGGTTGCAGCAGGAGCTGTACAACATGAAAATTTTCTGCAAGAAGTCGAAAGTCGCCTTAGCACTTTTCGTCCCCATGCAACAGCCCCCCTCACCAATCTTGCAAATTATGTTGGTGGCGATTTTCGTGAATATCGCGATTTAATGGATACACAAGTTGTGCTTGGTTTTGAAGGGCGCGCTTATCATGCACGTGACTTTTATGCTGCTCAAATTCTTTCAATTATTCTTGGCGGAGGCATGTCATCACGCCTCTTTCAAGAAGTGAGAGAAAAACGTGGATTATGCTATTCTGTTTACGCTTTTCATTGGGGGTTTTCAGATACTGGACTTTTTGGAGTTCATGCTGCCACTGGACAAAAAGGACTAAAAGAACTGCTTCCCGTAATTCTGGATGAGCTTTCTAAGGCAAGCAAAAATATTTATGCTAATGAACTTCAACGCGCACAAGCGCAATATCGCGCTAACCTTACAATGGCACAGGAAAATCCATCTAGTCAAGCGCACCTCATTGCTCGCCAAATGCTTCTTTATGGTCGACCAATTCCAATATCTGAAACAATGGAACGTTTAGATCTCATTACTCCTGCAAGATTAACTGATTTAGCACATCGTCTTGTTAACAATTCCACTCCAACATTAGCCGCTGTCGGTCCTGTTGGATCCCTCATGAATTTTGATGATTTAACATCAATTCTTTCATACAAAATGAAGTAAGATTAAAAAAGGTTTCTCAAAATATTTTCGTGCATAGTGGAGATGTCATGTCTTATAAAGCAGCAACATCATAACATGCCCAGATTTTATAACAAAATTTACCACAAAAGTTCTTCTCACTAAATAAGTTTGGGAAATATTTATCAAAGCGCTGTACAAAACTACCCAACTTCTGCTTCATGTGATAAAATATTTGATAAGCAAAGGTATATCTATGAAATCTAAAAACTCATGGTTTAATTTTGCCTTACAAAAATATAGGATTCTATTAACTTTAAGCTTCACTGAAGCAAATGAAAGGTTAACTTATTTTTGTATAAAATCGTATAACTTTTCAAAAGAAAATAATAACCGCTTGTTATGTAAAACAAATTATAAAAGGTGGACGTTTTTTCTCGAAAATCTAAATTAAAATGAAATATCCTAAAATACTGAGAGTGGGACATTGTGAAGAGTTTGCGTAAAATCATTGACATCATTTTCATTGTAATCGTCAGTTCTTTTATCCACCTTACGTCAGCACAGGCAGTCGAGCCTGTTAAAATTTCTTCTCAAGATGCTGCTCTTGATCTTTCAAAAGCAATTGAAATTCACCATACAAATAGCTCTATCTTTCAAACAAGTACAGCACCAGGACCAGATGGTATTGTATGGCGCATTGAGGTTCAGGCAAAAAGTGAAAATTTTTCTGGAAACTGGGCTGTATTTTCTCTTGCAAATCCAACAGATGAACAAATTGACCGTCTTATTGTGGCCCCCCATTATCGTATGGCGCATTCAGGATTTCTTTGGCCAGACCTCGGATCAGCACGAATTCAATCCATTACCCCAAGTGAAGGCTTTTCTCTCGATCGCCAGCCTAGTGCAAACTCTGATATCTTTCGTATTACACTGAACCCTGGTGCTGTTATCACATTTGTTGCCGAGCTTAACTCTGCAAATCTACCACAAATCTATTTATGGCAACCTGAAGCCTATAAAGATGCAATCAATTCTTATACGCTTTATCATGGTATTCTTCTTGGTATATCAGGTCTTTTAGCGCTCTTGTTAACCGTTCTTTTTGTCGTTCGTGGAACAGGACTCTTTCCTGCAACAGCAGCTATCGCTTGGGCAGTACTGTTTTATATTGGTATCGACTTTAACTTTTTAAATAAATTCTTTGCAATTACCCTAACAACGCAGCCGATCTGGCGCGCTGGTACAGAGGTAGCACTTGCTGCTACACTCTTCATTTTCCTTTTTACCTATCTCTGTCTTAATCGTTGGCACTATCACTTCAGTTATGGTGCAATTATATGGACCATTGCTCTTTGCGGTCTGGGAGCATTTTCTATTTATGACCCAACCAGAGCAGCTGGCATTGCCCGTCTGTCTTTTGGCCTCACTGCTGTACTTGGTATAATTTTAATCAGCTATTTTTCTATCCGCAACTATGACCGCGCAATTATGCTTATCCCAACATGGTTGCTTATTAGCTTCTGGTGTATCGGAGCTTATGCCTGCATAGCAGGGTATTTAAACAATGATATTATCCAACCGGCATTAGCAGGGGGATTGGTACTCATTATTCTTCTTATCAGCTTCACTGTCATGCAACAAACTTTTTCCAATGATGCTTTCCATGAAGGAATATTTTCCGACCTTGAACAACAAGTGCTTGCAGCAAAGGGAGCTGGAAATATTATTTGGGACTGGAATGTCGAGCGTGACCGCATTGTTGTACATCCAAATATGACCACTCTTTTTGGTATTGAAAGCCACAAACTTAATGGTCCTATGCACAACTGGATTTCAGCCTTGCACCATGATGATCGTGAGCGCTTTCAAGCTATATTGGATATTATTCTTAAAAATAAAAAAGGACGTATCGATCAAATTTTTCGACTGTCTTCCGGTGGTGGCTATTATCATTGGTTTTCTCTTCGCGCACGGCCAGCTATGCAAAAAGATGGAAAGATTACACGTGTTATTGGTACCATTGTTAATATTACCAATCATAAAAAATCTGAAGAACGCTTATTGTGTGACGCCATTCACGATAGCTTAACAGGTCTTCCTAACCAGCAAATTTTCTTCGATAGACTACAAAACTATACTTCTTTAGCTAAAGCAAATATCAAAATTAGACCAACTGTCTTTATGATTGACTTTGATAATTTCCGTCAAATTAATCGCAAATTAGGTATCGCTGTTGGTGATACTGTACTACTCATCATTGCACGTCGTTTGAGCCGGCTTATTAACTTTCAAGATACCTTATCACGCCTTTCTGCAGACCGTTTTGCAATCATTTTACTCAGTGAGACAGAGCCACAGAAAATTGCAGCATTTGCGGATCACCTGCATAAAACGATCTCAGCACCTATTTCACTCACAGAAAAAAAAATAACGCTTTCAACATCAATTGGATTGGTCACATGGAATGAAAGTAGGTCGACGGCTAAAGATATTTTAAATGACAGTGAACTCGCGATGATCCGTGCAAAACAAATGGGTGGTAACCATATTGAACCTTTTAGCCCTAGTTTTCGCACGTTAGGCATTGAACATAACACCATGGGGAAAGACATTCATACTGCCATAAAACGTAATGAAATAAAAATCCTCTACCATCCTATCCTTAATTTATCAGATGGACACATTATTGGTTGTGAAACAATTATAGAATGGCATCACCCAAGTTACGGAAATTTAAATGTCTCTGATTTTATTAAGATCGTAGAAAATGAAAAAATCGTTATGGATTTGGCGCAATTTATTATCGATCATGCTGTTATTGATCTTACAAATATACAAGAAAAATTTTCTCAACAGTCTTTCTTTATTTCAATTAATTTACCAAGTACAGAAATGATTCATCCGCGCTTTATCAGTCAATTGCGCTCGGCTTTACTTCGCCATCCCCTCAACAAAGGAGGCTTGATGATAGAAATATCCGAGTTTGTCTTAAGAAAAAACCCTGAACAATCAGCGCACTTTCTTGAACAAATTAAAGCTCTTGGAATTAATCTTGCACTCGATAATTTTGGAACAGGATATTCGTCACTTGCTTATCTCGTGCGTTATCCATTCGACATGGTTAAATTGGATCGCTCGCTTATCTCAATAGACTCTGTCAAGAAAAAGCTGGTCCTTAAGTCTATTATTAATATGGCAATTGACCTTAATTTGCAAATTATCGCAGAAGGCGTTGAAAATGAAAAAGAAGCAATCTTCCTACGCCAAGAAGGATGTAAATATGTTCAAAGCACACTTGTGACTAAGCCAATTGCCATCGAAGAATTAATCATTCTTATTCAAAATCATTTCCCTTATACAACCAAAACATAGTGAATAGGATACTGTGCACAATCAAATACTTAGAAAATAGTAAAACTCTACGCATGCCCCATTTCAGAAGCGAGATAGGTTGGGTTGATTCCCATGCGATTTAGGCTCTCATCGTATTTGCGACTTAAATCGCTTCCAAAAAGAAAACTAGGCGATGTAGAGCTAATTAACCAACCATTCGTAGAAATTTCTGCCTCGAGTTGTCCAGCTTTCCATCCAGCATAACCTAATGCTATCAATGCATGCTGCGGGCCTTGTTCACAACTAATCGCTTTTAATATATCAATCGTTGCAGTAAAACAGACCTTATCTGCAATAGAAACAGTTTCTTCACAAGCATAATCATCAGAATGCAGCACAAAACCTCGTGAGGGATCGACAGGTCCACCATAGCGTACTGGAAACTTTTTTATCGGTTCAGAAAGTCCTTTTTTTTGACCACTGTTTATAACCCCAAGATGAAGCAAAAGCTCTGGAAAATCAATATGATGCAATTGATTGAGAATAATCCCCATAGCACCAGCATCAGAATGCGCACAAACATAGATAACAGAACGAATAAAACGTTTGTCATTCATCCCTGGCATTGCTATGAGTAACTGTCCCCCTAAAAAGCCATTACACTGCTTCATAACTCTGCTATTCTCCATAATTTACATGATAAAAGTCACTTTAGTGAGTACAATAGGAAAATAAAGCTCCAATGAAAAAAATTCCAATATTTATAAGGTTACAAGATATCGTAATTTCCCTTTATAAAAAACTTTTAGTTACTTTTAGCTTAACGTTCATAATTTTAGAATTACTTAACTTCCCTGTTAGAGCTCACACAAAACAAAACGCATATCTTTTGGCAACATCTTGGTATGAATCAGATGGTGGACGTATCAGATTAGCTCTTACTGAACCCTCTCTTTCTGGAATAAGAGAGGGTATTATTGAAATTGTTCTTAAACCCAAGTGGAAAACCTACTGGCGTAATCCTGGTAATTCCGGAATGGCACCATTTTTTACTTTCAACCAACAGGTTTCTTATGAAATCTTTTATCCCACACCACAGCTCTATGAAACAGAAAATGACTGGTCATTAGGCTACAAAGACAAAGTCGTCTTGCCCTTCACTATTACCGGTTCAAGCAAAAATTTAAGTGGCACTTTAACACTTGGATTATGTCACAAAATCTGCCTTCCCTTTACTGTTCACTTTGATTTTTCTCCATCAGTTCAAAAAAACAAATATCTTCCTTTATCCTTGTTAAAGAAAGCTCAAGATACTTTACCTCGTACAACGCATGATGCATTTAAAATAAGCACTGAAAAAAAAGAAAACACGCTCTTCATTACAATACAAAATAAACATAAAATTACTCCTCGCTCTCTCTTTTTAGATGGAGGAGAAATGCAAATTGGACCAACAAAAAAAGTAACTGAAAATGCAGACTATACACTCTTTAGCGCTCCAATCTATTTCATCACAGATGAAGCAAATCATACAATCTTTTATACAGTTTCTTTTAAAAGCCATGCTTTAAGTGGAACATTTACACTTTATGCACAACCAACCCCTCTTTCTACTCCGCGATAAAAGAGAAAGGCCTGAACAAAAGGGCTCTTTCTAAAAAGATCCGTTTTCACGATATTCACTAATTGCTTTCCGAGCAAGAGCATCTGCCCGCTCATTCTCTGGATGCCCTGCGTGCCCTTTTACCCAATGCCATCTGACAGTATGGCGAGAACAGGCATCTTCAAGATCCTGCCATAATTCCATGTTTTTCACAGGATTTTTTGATGCCGTACGCCAATTATTTTTCTTCCAATCTTCAAGCCACATAGAAATACCATTGCGTACATAAACTGAGTCCGTATAAAGATCGACTAAACAAGGTTCTTTAAGCGCCTTCAATGCATGAATTGCTGCCATTAATTCCATTTGATTATTGGTCGTGTGCTCTTTTCCACCATAAAGCTCACGTTCATGACCATTCCAGCGTAAAATTGCTCCCCATCCTCCTACTCCAGGATTACCCGAGCAAGCCCCATCTGTATAAATTTCAACGACTTTTTGTTGATTTAACATAGAATTCAAAAACCCACTTCACTCAAGGAATCTACATTACTGAAAAAACAAAGCTTATGCCAATATTCCCACGGATCTTTCTTAACGACAAAGCTCTCTGGTGGTGTATTGAACCAATCATAAAGACGTGTGAGTAAAAAACGTAAAGAAGCACCTCGCGCTAATAAAATAATTGCTTTTATTTCTAAAGGTATCAATGGCCTTATTTTTTGATAATTTTCCAATAACTTGCGTGCTTTGGTAAGATTATAGGAATAATCCTGTTCAAAACACCAAGCATTCAAACAGATAGCTAAATCATAAGCCAAAAAATCATTACAAGCAAAATAGAAATCTATAATACCAGAAAGACGATGATCCAAAAAAAACACATTATCGTTAAATAAATCAGCGTGAATAACACCTGTTGGTAAATTTGACGGCCAATTTTCTTGTAAAAAAGACAATTCCGTACCAATTTTTTTTTCAAACTCTTTTAGCAACGCATCTTTGCTCGTTTGACAATGTTCCCACAATAATTTCCAATCCATAACAGAAAGAGTATTTTTACGACTCAGTGTAAAATCCTCTCCTGCTAAATGCAATTGCGCTAAACCAGATCCCACTTCACCACAATGATATATATTGGGCTGACGAATCCACACTCCTTCCAGAAAAGTAATAATAGCAGCAGGGCGTCCTGCTAATTCACCAATCATTGTCCCATCATTTTGTACTACTGGTTGTGGGCAAGGAATTCCACGCTGCTTTAAATGCTGCATAAGGTTGCAAAAAAAGGGCAAATCATCTTTTGAAATACGTTTCTCATAAAGCGTTAAAACAAACCTTCCTTCTGTTGTATACAACATAAAATTAGAATTTTCGATTCCCTCCGCTATGCCTTGATAGGATAAAAGTGAACCTATCGAATAACGTGTTAAAAATGCCTTCAAATCATTTGGATGAATATCTGTATAAACTGCCATTATTTTGCTTTCGTTAAAGGCATATCCTGATTGTCATTTTTCAGCATCTCAGCTCGACCATTGACAAAAGCCGTATCTTGAGGAGTTAAAATGACATCACGTAACTCGCGACTTACCAAAAATGTTTCCGTTTCCACCACTGTTTCAACCAATTCTATTGTAACATCATAACGTTCCCGAAAAGCTGAAATAATTTCTTCAATAATAATTTCAGGAGCAGAAGCTCCTGCTGAAAGACTTACAACAGAAAGAGCACCCAGATGATCAAAATCAATTTCATCAACCCTCTGAACTAAGACAGCTCGCTGCGCACCAGACCTTTCAGCAACTTCTACCAACCGTCGTGAATTAGAAGAATTCGGTGCTCCAACAATTAAAAATAAATCGCTCCCTAATGCCGCTGCCTTAACAGCATCTTGTCGATTTGTAGTGGCATAACAAATTGATTCAGCAGCCGGAGCTTCTAATGTAGGAAAACGTCGTTGTAACACATTAAGAATCTCTGCTGTATCTTCAACAGAAAGTGTTGTTTGCGTCACGAACCCTAATTTATCCGGATCATGAGGTTGATAATGTAAAGCATCCTCAATCGTTTCAATTAATGTCACATCTCCTTTTTCAAGCTGCCCCATTGTTCCTATTACCTCAGGATGGCCAGAGTGACCAATTAATATAACATGACGTCCATGCCGTTTATGCCGTATCGCTTGTTTATGAACTTTAGAAACTAACGGACATGTTGCATCTAGATAAAACAAATTATAGCGACGTGCTTCTTCTGGTACAGACTTTGGCACACCGTGAGCAGAAAATACAACAGGTTGGTTGTGGTGTTTTTCTGGAATCTCATCAAGTTCTTCAACAAACACAGCCCCACGTTGTTCCAATCCTTCAACGACATAGCGGTTGTGTACAATTTCATGACGAACATATACTGGAGCACCATATTTTTTTAATGCAAGAAGAACAATCTGAATAGCACGATCAACTCCTGCACAAAATCCACGTGGACCACAAAGACGCATTGTTAAAGGAGGACGTAGAGACATAAACCATCCTTAATATCTATAACTTTTATCACAATTTTAAACGAACTCTTGTTATGCATGACACAAGTGGTGTAAAGAAAAACACTGAAAAATACTACCTTTTCCGTAAAAACACTTAATATATGGCAGTTTCTTATCGTATTTTTCTGCAGACAAAGCTGTTTTTAAAGCTCGCTCTTTCATTTTTCTATGCTAGAAGATGATAGAATATCAAAGTTTCAATTAAAAGAGTGCCAAAGAGAGCTGCCAAATAAAATAACGAAAAGAAAAATGTTTTTTTTGCCATTAAAAGAGTTGCATCATGTGTATCAGCTTTCCACAAACGATAAGCAAAATAAATAAAAATAACGCTTAAAATTAATGAAAAAATACCATAAAAGATTCCTGCAAGACCGATAATGTAGGGCCCAGCAGCGCATATGGCCATAAGAACAGTATAAAACAAGATCTGTTTTTTTGTTGAATGTTCGCCTCGTACATTAGGCATCATAGGAATGCCCGCCGCATCATAATCGAGAGATGAAAATAAAGAAAGAGACCAAAAATGTGGTGGTGTCCACATAAAAATGATTAAAAATAATAAAAAACTCTCAATACTCACTGTACCCGTTGTTACAGCCCATCCAATCATTGGTGGGAAAGCTCCAGATGCACCGCCAATAACAATATTTTGTGGCGTTATACGCTTTAGCCAAATTGTATAGATAACGACATAAAAGAAAATTGTAAAAGCAAGAAAAAATGCTGCAAACCAATTAATGAAGCTCCCCATAATAAACACGGAAAGCACAGAAAGAACCATACCAAAAATAAACGCCTTCTGTGAGCTGATTTTACCAGTGGGAATAGGACGATTTTTGGTACGTTCCATCACTGCATCAATATCAGCATCATACCACATATTAAGTGCTCCTGCACCACCACCCCCTAGTGCAATACACAAAATTGCTAAAAAACCATAAAATGGATTAATAGAAACTGGTGACACCACAAGTCCAACTAAAGCTGTAAATACAACGAGTGACATAACCCGTGGTTTTAAAAGCGTGATATAATCACCAATACCAGATTTTGGCGGAATTGATTTATCACTTGCTGCTGATAATTCTTCTGAAACAAACATTCCACTCAAAGACCTTTTCTATTTCTGTCATCCATAAACAAATACTGCTTAGCATATGGGAATGACCAATGAGGAGCACAGTGTTTTTGAAAACATATATCTTTCAAAAACAGATGAAGATTTTTGCAACAAAAATACATTTTTTCAACATACATTATTTCTTAAACAACAAGCATACTTTATACATCATACTAGGCATCATAACGCAACGCTAAAAGCCTTGTTTTCTATGACATATTTTATCTTGTGCATATGGATTAATATATTTGGGGAGATAATAGTTTTGTGTTATAACTTTGGTTAGAGAGTTCATTTTTTATACAGAGCTATATAGTATATTGTAGTGCTAATGCGGTTAGGGTTTTCTGTGGTACTTTATAAATTGCTAAAAAAAACTTTCTTTGTTGGTGTTATTCTTTGTGCACTCTGTAATATCTCTGCTCATCTTGCATTTGCACAAACATCTCGCGTACAAAGTGTTCCTGCCCCACAAACCTACGGTGCATGGACAAAAGTTTGTTCTCTCCCACCAGGTACACCTAATATGCAATGTGAAGTTGTCCAAAATGTACACACACAAAATCGTCATGACATTACTCTTCGTGTTACATTTTATAAACTCCCTAAAGATCAAGGAGCTTTGATGCGTGTGTTTGTTCCGATCCGTGTAGAGTTACGTCCTGGTGTTGGTCTCAAAATTGACGATAAAAATATGGGAAGAGTAGAATATCGCCGATGCCTTGGTGATAATTGTGTTGCTGAAGCTGTCCTTAAAAAAGACATATTACAGCTCTTTTTTAAAGGTAAAATAGCAACCTATTTTATTTTTACAACTCCTGAGCAAGCAATTGGAGGAGCCATTGATCTCAAAGGGCTTAGCGATGCTTATGCAACTCTACCAACTTAACAAATTTATGCATATTGAATAATTAAAACCTCATAACGCGCTCTACAGCTTCTAAAAAAGATAACTAGAAGTTTTCCAATCCTCTATGAAAATAGGATATAACCACTATGAAATCACTGATTGACCATTTTGATATTGCTTCATCTAAAGTGCAATCACTTGTACAAGAAACACTTCATCATGCTGATGATGGAGAACTTTACCTTGAGTATACAGAAAGTGAAACACTTTTATTTGATAATGGACAGCTTAAAAATGGCTCATTTCATCAAGATATGGGATTTGGTCTGCGCGTGGTTGCTGGAGAAGCTACTGGATATGCGCATTCTAGTGAATTAACAGCTGCTGCACTCAAACGTGCCAGTGAAGCAGCTAAAGCTGTTACCTATAATAATCACACAGGACCTTATAGTGTAGCACCTCAACAGACAAACAAAAGACTCTATCAACCCCATAATCCTCTTGACGCACCATCATTTGAAGACAAAAGTACGCTTTTGCAAACAATTGATGCCTATTTACGTGCAAAAAATGATAAGTTGCACCAAGTGACTGTTTCTCTTTCCGGTTCTCTCCAGCATGTTGAAATTTTACGCGCAGATGGTCATTTGATTCGTGATGTTCGTCCTCTTGTACGACTGTCTATATCTGTAGTTGCTGCTGAGGGTAATCGGCGTGAAAATGGCTTCTATGGATGTGGTGGGCGACAAGCATTTAGCCAGTTTATACATGAAGAAAACTGGAAAAAGGCTGCTGATGAAGCTTTGCGTATGGCTCTCATAAACTTAGACGCAGAAGCAGCGCCAGCTGGAACGTTTGATGTCGTCTTAGCCAATGGATGGCCCGGTGTTATGCTCCATGAAGCTGTAGGCCATGGTTTGGAAGGTGACTTTAACCGCAAAAAAACCTCTGCCTTTGCTGGACTTTTGGGCCAACAAGTTGCTGCAAAAGGTGTTACAGTTGTTGATGATGGTACAATTCCTCAGTGCCGTGGCTCACTCACTGTCGATGATGAAGGAACCCCATCAGGATATAACGTTCTTATTGAAGATGGAAAACTTATTGGTTTCATGCAAGATAGGCTAAATGCCCGTCTTATGGGTGTTAATCCAACCGGAAATGGACGGCGTGAATCCTATGCACATGCACCAATACCGCGGATGACCAATACGATCATGCTAGGAGGCGATAAAACACCTGAAGAAATTCTATCCTCATTAAAAAATGGTATTTATGCTGTTTCATTTGGTGGAGGGCAAGTTGATATCACTTCTGGAAAATTCGTCTTTGAATGTACTGAAGCTTACAGAGTAGAAAATGGCAAAATTACAGCACCTATTAAAGGTGCAACCCTTATCGGAAACGGACCAGACGCCATGAAACATATTACAATGATTGGCAATGATAGCAAACTTGATAATGGTATCGGTATGTGCGGGAAAGCTGGACAAAATGTTCCTGTTGGCGTCGGGCAACCTCATCTGCGAATTAATAATATGACAATTGGTGGAACAGCAGTTTCGTAAAATATACTCAATCAACTCATTATAAAAATCTCAATAAGATTCAAAAGACTCTTCAATTGAGGCTAAAGTTTCCAGCTTGCCTTTGCTTTGCGTTTGCTCAAAAGTGCAACAATTTCAACATGGGGTGACCATAAAAATTGGTCAATTGGTATGATTTTTTCTACTGTATAACCACCTGCTACAAGAAGAGATAAATCACGCGCAAATGTAATAGGATTGCATGAAATCGCCACGACACGAGGTATTGTTGTTTTTGCCAATTCACGTACTTGTTGTTCTGCACCAGCACGTGGAGGATCAAAAACAACACACTCAAAACATTCAAGTTCCTTCACAGAAAGTGGACGACGGAAAAGGTCGCGTTTCTCACAAGTTACTGTTTTTAATCCCGTTGCAAAACGTGCAGCAGAATCTAAATTTGCTAACGCTCGCTCATCATTTTCCACTGCATGGACATTCATCTTTCTCGCCATGCGGAATGTAAATGTTCCTACCCCAGAAAATAAATCAAGAGCATTTTTTGCTTTTTTTAAATGGGACAAAATAATATTGCCCATCATATTTTCTGCTTCAAAAGTCGCTTGGAGAAATCCACCAGCCGGAAATTCAACACAGACATCTCCGAAATAAATCAATGGTTTTTCTTGTTCAACTAGAACTTCCCCTTCAACTGACAGACGCGTAATTCCACACAAAAGAGCTATACGTACCATTTTCTGACGAATTGACTCATTGTGTATAGCACAACCACTTAAAGCAACATCAAAACCATTTTCAACAAGTGTGATCGTGATATGAAACCGTTTAGCATAATTGCTTAAACAAGCACAAAGAATCCTGATATCATTTAGCTTAGATATAAGCTCTGGTCGGCTTACTGGACATTCCTCAAGAGCTACAATCTCATGAGAGAGGTAACGATTAAAACCAACTCTCTGACCTTGTGGAGTCATAAATGCTGTTAAAGTCATTCTCCGTCGGCTATGGGGCTTACATTCGATTAAAGGAGAAACGGCAACATCAATCCCATACTCTTTAAGCGCATCAACAACCAATTGTCGTTTCCATTCGCGATAAACATCAGGATGCCAATGCTGAAGTGCACACCCCCCACATTCTCCAAAATGCTGGCAAAGAGCATCAATGCGTTCTGATGATTTTTCCTTTAATGCTCTGAGAGTAGCATATTTTCCATGAATGGTGATTTCAACACGCTCTCCTGGTAAAGTAAAAGGAACATAAACCAAACCATGTAATGTTTTGACAACACCATGACCATTCATCCCCATATAGTCGATTATGACATTGTCATTCACTTTTTTTTTTCTCCAAATAACAAATATTCTAAATTACCATCACCACCTGCAATAGGTGAAGGAAGCAAACCTTTTGCAATCCACCCTCTTTGTGTGTTTAACCAATTAAAAAGTCTTTCAGCACTTTCCTTCGCCATTAATGGATCTTTTAATACTCCCCCCTTGCCAAGAGCTTGTCGACCAACTTCAAATTGAGGCTTTACTAATAAAATGGCTTGAGCTCCCTTTTTGGCTAAAGACAAAACAGGAGGTAATGCAAGTTTAAGAGAAATAAAGCTGACGTCTGAAACGATGAGATCAATTTCGCGTCCTCCTAAATGTTCTTGTTTCAAATCTCTAACATTTAAACCTTCTAATAAGGTTATCGCACTGTTGCTCAATAAACGCACATCCAATTGATGATGACCAACATCAACCGCAATAACATGAGCTGCTCCACGTTCTAAGAGAACTTGTGTAAAACCGCCTGTTGATGCACCAATATCAATGGCAGTCACTTGGTCTGTTATAATTGGAAAAGCATCAAGTGCACAAATCAATTTTAACGCTGCACGTGAAACATAATTCTGTGCTGGATCACAAACGACAATTTCTGCATCATCAGGAATGATTTGCCCAGCTTTAAAAACTGCTTTACCATCAACCTTAACAGTTTGGCGCATAATAGCATCACGCGCTCGTGAGCGTGTCGTAAAAAAGTTTTTTTCAACTAAAAGAACATCAAGTCTTTTCCTAACAGCCATCTCATACTCGAAATTTCTGCACTGTTCGAATCTTGCGTCCTAAAGCAGTAAAAACCGTGTTGATAATACCAACAGCATCAAGTCCTACACGAGAAAGAACTTTCTCTGGTGAACCATGGCTTAAATATTCATCAGGAAGTTTTAATGTGCGAACTTTCAAACCATGATCTAAAAGCCCTTCTTGCGCCAAAAATTGTAATAAGTGCGCTCCAAATCCACCTATTGCACCCTCTTCAATTGTCACTAATACTTCATGCTCACGTGCTAAACGACGCATCAAATCCTTATCCAAAGGCTTTGCAAACCGTGCATCTGCAACCGTCGTAGATAATCCTTCCGCAAGCAACTCCTCAGCAGCTACTAATACTTCTGACATCCGTGTTCCAAAACACACTAAAGCTATCCTGTTACCTTCACACAGAACACGCCCTTTTCCAATCTCTAATAACTCACCGCGCTGCGGTAAATCCATGCCAACACCTTCACCACGCGGATAACGAAAAGAAAGTGGACCCTGATCATAAGCTGCAGCAGTACGCACCATATGCATCAGCTCGACTTCATCAGACGGCGCCATAACAACAAATTCAGGAAGAGTGGTCAAAAAAACAATATCAAAACTACCAGCGTGCGTCGCACCATCTGCCCCCACAAAGCCTGCTCGATCAATCGCAAAACGCACAGGTAATTTTTGAATTGATACATCATGAATAATCTGATCATAAGCACGCTGTAAAAAAGTAGAATAAATTGCAACAAAAGGCTTATACCCTTCACAAGCAATGCCAGCAGCAAAAGTGACCGCATGCTGCTCAGCAATGCCGACATCAAACATTCTTTCAGGAAATTTTTTAGCAAAAGCATCAAGTCCTGTCCCCGTGGGCATTGCTGCTGTTATACCCACAATCTTGTCATCATGACTAGCTTCTTCTATTAAAGCCTTAGAAAATACCTTAGTATAGGGGAGAACACTGCTTTGCGCTTTAACCTGTTGACCTGTTATAATATTAAAACGATTAACACCGTGATATTTATCAGATGACGCTTCTGCAGGTGCATATCCCTTTCCTTTATGCGTAACCACATGTACCAAAACAGGCCCATGAGGATATTCACGAACATTTTTCAAAACAGGTAATAAATGCTTTAAATTGTGTCCATCTATTGGACCAACATAATAAAAACCAAGCTCTTCAAATAAAGTTCCTCCAACCAAAAAACCACGTGCAAATTCTTCTGAAAGACGTGCTTTATCTAAAAAGAACTTGGGCAATTTTTCGCCTAGTACCTTGATCCGTTCACGCAAACTACGGTAAGCAGGACGAGAAACCAATCGTGCAAGATGAGCACTCATAGCACCTGTAGGTGGTGCAATAGACATATCATTATCATTAAGAACAACAATCAAACGTGCATTCAAAGCACCCGCATTATTCATCGCTTCATAAGCCATACCAGCAGACATAGCACCATCACCAATCACAGCAATGATATTCCGCTTTTCCTCTGCTTTTAAAGCACTAGCCACCGCCATACCAAGTCCAGCTGAAATAGAAGTAGAAGAATGACCTGCGCCAAATGGATCATACACACTTTCTGAACGCTTCGTAAAACCTGATAATCCCCCCTCTTGACGTAATGTGCGAATTCTATCTCTACGCCCTGTTAAAATTTTATGCGGATAAGCTTGATGACCAACATCCCAAATAATCCTATCCTCAGGTGTATTAAAAACATAATGCAATGCAACCGTGAGCTCAATAACACCAAGTCCTGCACCAAGATGACCACCCGTTACGGAAACTGCATCAATTGTTTCCGTCCGCAACTCATCGGCTAATTTTACCAAATCAGACTCAGGCAATGACCGCAAATCATGCGGTACACAAATACGATCAAGCAATGGCGTTAAGACCTGAGACAAAAAAAACTCCTTAATATTATCGCATCAAGAAAGCAAAATAGTAAGAATAGACTTCCTCCCCTCTTCTATATATAATTTTGCATATTGTTACTGAAAAATGTTCTCTACTGGTGATGATTTATGGTTTTTCCTACTTTTAGCTTATTTCATAAAAAAGAAACTGATAAAATTCGTTCCTTTTAAATAAGACACTGCTTTCCTCTCTTGCAATAAATATCCCAAAATTACTTAATATTATTCAGAATCAAGAAGCTCTACTCCTTCTGGAGATCCTCCCTCTGAAAGCTGAATTTTCTCAACTTTAGCTTCAGCGACTTTCAAAAGTTTCTCGCAGTGTTTTTTAAGAGATTCACCACGTTCATAAATATCAATTGATTGTTCTAAAGGAATATCTCCGCGTTCCAAATTCTCGACAATCACTTCAAGTTGCTTAAGCGCTTCCTCAAAACTTAAAGCCGTAATATCCCCCTTGTTTATCTCTTGTTTCATGCGATCCTCACAAGATGTCTGTTCTGGATATACGAATTCCAAAACCTTCTAAACCTACATAATGGCGCTCTCTAGAAGCATATACAATAACAGAACGAATTCCCAAATGTTTTAAAATTTGTGATCCTAAACCAATTTGGCGCCATTCTTCTTCACGTTTAATTGCCTGCATGTGGTTTTCTGAACCTTCTTTAACCATCTCCTGAATGCCAATAGCTGATTGTACACCAACAGATCCTTCACGCAAATAAACAAACACTCCACGCTTTTCTCGTTCCATCATGCGTTGTATGATAGCCATAATCTCTGAAGATTGACAAAAAACATCATTTATAACGTTTTCACGGTGCAACCGCACAGGAATATCTACACCGTCACGGATTTCACCAAAAACAATTGCAACATGCTGAACTGTTTCCCAAGGAAGTTGATAACTTTGAACAACAGCGGGACCTACCGATGTCTCAATATGCATTTCTCCAACATGCCTGATCAACATTTCTTTACGCTGGCGATAAGCAATTAAATCTGCAACCGTTATGATATGCAAACGATTATCTTGTGCAAATTTTGTAATCTCATCTCCATGTTTAACGCTCCCATCATCATTGACCAACTCACCGATAACACCAACTGGCGGCAAACCAACCAATTTACATAAATCAACAGCTGCCTCGGTGTGTCCTGAACGCATGAGAACTCCTCCTTCATGTGCAATCAAAGGAAAAATATGTCCTGGACGGACAAAATCGTTCGGACCGGCATTTGAATTTGCAAGATTACGCACCGCTAATGTACGGTCATGCGCTGAAATCCCCGTTGTTATCCCATGTTTAAAATCGACAGTAACAGTAAACTGGGTACGATGCGCTGAATTATTATCTGGCACCATAGGAACAAGATTAAACCGTTGGGCTTCTTCTTTGGGTAGAGGGGCACAAATAATACCCGTTGTATGACGAATGATAAATGCCATCTTTTCTTCTGTACAATGGACAGCAGCAACAATTAAATCACCTTCATTTTCACGGTCATCATCATCGGTAACCACAACAATTTCACCGCGTTCAAAAGCTTGAAGTGCAGAAACAATTTTGTTCTCATCATACGCCATTACTTACCTCTCAAAGCTCCCAACCTGACCGCGATGTCTTAAATAATGGTCAGCAATAGCACAAGCAACCATCGCTTCACCAACAGGAACCGCACGAATCCCAACACAGGGGTCATGACGTCCCTTCGTTATAACCTTTACATCATGACCATCAACATCAATGGAACGACGAGGTGTTAAAATTGATGAAGTAGGCTTCACAGCAAAACGTGCAACTATTGGCTGCCCACTCGATATTCCACCTAAAATACCGCCCGCATGATTGGATAAAAAAAGTGGCTTTCCATCACTGCCCATCCGCATTTCATCTGCATTTTCTTCTCCTGTCAGACGAGCTGCTGCAAAACCATCCCCTATTTCAACACCTTTCACTGCATTAATCGACATAAGTAGTGAAGCAATGTCTTGATCAAGTTTTGCATAAACAGGTGCTCCTAAACCTGCAGGAACATTTTCTGCAATAATTTCAACAACAGCACCAACAGATGACCCCTCTTTGCGTATTCTATCTATGTAATCACTAAAAACCTGTACCATCTCTACATCAGGTGTAAAAAAAGGATTGTTATCAACCTCTGTCCAGTTCCAACGATCACGATTAATCGTATGAGAACCAATGGCTATGACAGCTCCCCGTACAATCAAATCAGGAACAATTTTACGTGCAAGCGCACCTGCGGCAACACGTGCTACCGTCTCACGCGCTGAAGCACGCCCACCACCTCGAAAATCACGAATGCCATATTTAACATCATAAGTATAATCTGCATGACCAGGGCGATACTGATGGGCAATCGAACCATAATCTTTCGATCGCTGATCCGTATTTTGAAACAACAGAGAAATTGGAGTCCCTGTTGTCACCAATGTCGTTCCATCATCCTGAACAACAACACCTGAAAGCACTTCTACTTGGTCTGGTTCTTGCCGCTGCGTTGTATATTTGCTTTGTCCCGGTCGGCGCTTATCAAGATAAGCTTGGATCTCTGCAAGCGTAAAAATAATTCCCGGAGGACAACCATCGATAACACACCCAAGAGCAGTGCCATGACTTTCACCCCATGTTGTTACACGAAACAAATGACCAAATGTATTATGCGACATGAAAAATGATCCGTTTCTTCGTCAAATATACGCAACAACAACTTTTATTAAGTTGTATAAAACAACCTCTCTTTAAAAATACCCTTGGCCGTTTTAAATTCGGTCAAATTACCGCTGTTGAGTAAAGTTTTATAAACCAAACTTTATTCTTTAACGACGGAAATATCTGGGGCATCAACAGCTTTCATGCCTATGACATTATAACCTGAATCCACATGATGCACTTCACCCGTAACAGAACGAGACAAATCTGAAAGAAAATAAAGAGCAGAATCACCTACTTCTTCAATTGTCACCGTACGACGTAAAGGAGCGTTATATTCATTCCATTTTAAAATATAACGGAAATCACCAATGCCAGAAGCGGCTAATGTTTTAATCGGACCAGCAGATATAGCATTAACACGAATATGCTGAGGACCTAAATCCACTGCTAGATATTTCACGCTAGCTTCAAGAGCTGCTTTTGCAACTCCCATCACATTATAATTGGGAACAACCTTTTCTGCACCATAATAGCTCAGTGTTAAAATTGAACCACCATCTGACATTAATTTCTCTGCACGTTTGGCTAAAGCCGTTAAGGAATAAACGGAAATATTCATGGTCATCATAAAATTTGATTCGCTAATATCAATATAACGACCGCTTAACTCATCTTTATCAGAAAAACCAATAGCATGAACTAGAAAATCGAGTTTACCCCATTTCTTCTCTATTACTTTAAAAACTGTATCAATCGATTCACTGTCAGAAACATCGCAATGACCACAAACAATCCCACTTACTTCTTCAGCCAAAGGTTCCACACGCTTTCTCATCGCCTCACCCTGATAGGTAAAGGCAAGCTCAGCCCCCGCACTACTCGCCGCTTTAGCTATTCCCCAAGCGATAGAGCGATTATTAGCCAATCCCAAAATTAAACCACGCTTGCCGTACAATAAACCATTACCCTTAGCCATTAGCATTGCCCCATTGTTACTTAAAAATTAATATTATTTACCTGCCTATGGCATAGGTCAACTTTTTCTTCAAGCAATTGGTTTAAAATCAAAACAAAAACTACGCTTTACATCTCATTCAAAAATTAACCTTTTTGCATTTGCAAGAATTGTTCTAACGCAGCATCTCCACCTTCCGGTAACATGATACGAACATGCACATAAAGATCGTCTCTTGTGCCATTTTTTAAACGAAGACCTTTTCCTTTCAACCGTAAAACACGATCAGAACTTGACCAAGCGGGAAGGGTTAAAACTACACGCCCTTCCAAAGTTTCAACTTCTTCTTTTGCTCCCAAAACAGCATGTTGAAGCGAAACAGGTAAATCAAGATGGAGAGCCCTTCCTTCAACTCGAAAACGAGGATGTTTTTGAATCTGAATGGTTATCAACGCATCTCCTGCTTGCCCAAAAGGCACCTCTTCTCCTTGGCCTTTTAAACGAATAGTTTGTCCATCTTCAACGTAATCTGGTAATTTAATTTTTAACTTTTTTCCATTAGGAAAAACAGCTTCCACCTTTTCTGCTCCAACCATCTGCTCCAATGTTATGGCAAGATTGGCACGAACATGAGTACCCTGTTGAGAATGCGTATATTGTCTAGAATTTGAAAAGCTCCCTCCTCTACCAAACAAATCGCGAAAAATATCACTTGCATCAAAACCTGCACCGCCCGAAGAGCTAAAATCAAAACCTTTCGCCCCTCCAGAAAAAGGATTGTGACTATTGCCAAAGTTTTCACCAGCACCATAAGCTTGATAAAGCGGTTTTCCTTCCATATCAATTTCACCGCGGTCAAATTGGGCTTTTTTGTCTTTATCACCTATAATTTCATAAGCTTGATTAATTTCAGAAAACTTTTCTTTAGCCTTTACATCATCCTTATTGTGGTCTGGATGATATTTCTTTGCTAATTTCCTAAATGCCGATTTAATCTCTTGCGGTCTTGCGGTACGTGACACACCCAGAATTGCGTACGGATCACGCATATTGCCCTCTTTTCAATTTTTTCGTTTTGCAAATATCAAAACTGGTATGTTGTTAATATCTCTCACAGCTTTATCAAACTACTCTCAAGAATAACTTTTTCTCTCTTTATATGTCTATAAAGAGACCAAAATACCAGATAATAGAGATATTTTATTTTATAACTTATTGCATTTATACTAGAAACAAAAATGATTAAGATATCATAAGGGTACATGGTGGTGCTGTTTTTTTTAAGAAGAAAAAATAGCATTTTATTTCTTGGCAACAATGTAAATTAAAGAGCTTGCCACTATGCTCACTGAAACTCGGAGTTATTATGAACGATAAAGTAAAAAAAGACGATGGTTTTATGCAAATGCAAAAACCTTTTGCACTTTTTACAAAATGGCTTGAAGAAGCAACAGTGCGTGAAATAAATGATCCCAATGCTATGGCACTCGCAACAGTTGATGAAACGGGCTTGCCTAATGTTCGTATGGTTCTTCTCAAAGATTACAGTCCTCAAGGTTTCGTCTTCTATACAAACTATGAAAGTTGCAAAGGACAAGAAATTTTAAAATCAATGAAAGCATCCTTAGGTTTTCATTGGAAATCGCTACGTCGTCAAATTAGAATTCGGGGAATTGTTGAAAAAGTCAGTCCTCAAGAAGCAGATGCATATTTCCAATCGCGACCACGGGGTAGTCGAATTGGTGCATGGGCATCTAAACAATCTCGACCATTAGAAAACCGTTTTGTCCTCGAAAAAGCAATTGCTCAGTATACTACACGTTATGCGGTAGGAAATATTCCACGCCCACCTTATTGGTCTGGATTCCGTGTTAAACCCCTTTCTATCGAATTCTGGCGGGATCGCCCCTTTCGTCTACATGATCGCCTACTCTTTACACGCGATTCTGTTGAACATGACGATTGGCAAAGGCAAAAACTCTACCCCTAATTCTTCAAAATTTAAAATATAAAACTCTGTCTTCTTAATGATTAAACAACTCTTTGCAAACAAACGAGGAAAGCGTTGAATTCAGTTTAAACTGGAGAGTTAAAATCTTCACCATGAAGATTTGATTGATAACAATCTTATGCATCCTGTTCCGCTTGTAAACAAGTTATAATTATGCGTCCATCCGAGTACAAAGCCGTTTTAGAAATCCTTTATTAAAGTAATCAGCAATATTAAAAACAGAGCAGAGAAAAGGAAAAATAATTTTGCGCATTTCAACTTTGAGGACATAAATGGAAATGCAGAATTTGGATTCAAGCAAGAGTGATTAAAATGAGGATATCCTCACTCCTATTGTTAAATAACAGGATGAAATATCATCCATATACCACCGCATATTAAACCAACAAAAACCGCAAAACCAATAAATGAATTAGACTTAAAAAGCTTTAAGCATTGTGAATTGTCATCTATATCAAGGGTTTTAATTTGAATAAACATGTGAATACTTGCAATAATAACACCCAAAAAGCTGAGAAGAGGAACCTGTGCCAAATAAAATGCTAGGCTGATGAAAATCACAAAACCACTATACAAAAATACCAGAGCACGTTTCGTGCCTTTACCAAAAAGAAGTGCCGTGGAACCTACACCAACAGTAGCGTCATCCTCCTTATCTTGATGCGCGTAAATTGTATCATACCCTATCGTCCATAAGATAGATCCTACATAAAGTGAAATTGGTGCCCAACTCAAACTCCCACACACAACTGCCCACCCCATTAATGCTCCCCAATTAAATGCAACACCTAGAAAAAACTGCGGCCAATATGTTATACGTTTCATAAAAGGATATACCGCAACTGCTATCAGTGATGAGATCCCTAGAAAAAAACTGTATCTATTAAATTGCGATAAAACACCTAAACCAACCAAACATTGCACCAATATAAAAACTTTTGCTTGAAACCGACTCACATGCCCTGTCGGCAATGGTCGAGAGCGTGTTCTTTCTACCTGAGAATCAATTTTATGATCTATAAGATCGTTCCAAGTACACCCTGCACCCCGCATAGCTATAGATCCTAGGAAAAAAAGAAAAAGATACCAGAACCAATGAAAGAGCATGGTTAAAAAAGGCAATTTATGCATTTCATAAGAGACAAAAGCCATTGTTGTTGACCAAAAACAAGGCCACATCAACAACTGCCAGCCAATAGGTCGATCCCAACGTGCCAATTGAGCATAAAACCATAAAGAAGATGGTAGAAAATAATAAACCCATTGTTTAGAGGATGCATCCATCACACGCCCCTGTTTCTCAGGAGATTGAATATGTGTAATATTTTTATTTTTTTTCATCAAATAGTTTTACCTTTAGTCTTGCGATACAGACATTTCATTCTTATGACAAGAAAACGTATTTAATCATCTTCTATGATAGGAGCAAACAATGAACATCCTTCTTATCGGCTCAGGTGGACGCGAACACGCTTTAGCATGGAAAATAGCAGCTTCACCACTGCTAACAAAATTATATTGTGCTCCTGGAAATCCTGCAACAATGGAACTGGGTGAAAATATTGATTTGAACATTAATGATCACTCTCTCGTTATTAACTTTTGTAAAACCCATTCTATTGACTTGGTCGTTGTTGGACCAGAAGCACCACTCGTTGCTGGTATAACAGACTCCCTTAACAACGCTCACATATGTGTATTTGGACCGACTCAAAAAGCTGCTCAGCTAGAAGGTTCAAAAGCTTTTACAAAAGACCTCTGCCATAAGAATAACATTCCTACAGCATCCTACCAATGTTTTAATGATGCTGTAAAAGCCAAAGCCTATATTCGTCAACAAGGTGTTCCTATTGTTATTAAAGACGATGCCTTAGCTGCTGGGAAAGGTGTTGTTGTTGCAACAACTATGGAAGAAGCATTTAACGCCGTTGATGCCTGCTTCAAAAATGCCTTTGGTAATGTAGAAAAAAAAATTGTTGTAGAATCTTTTCTTGAAGGTGAAGAAGCGAGCTTCTTTTGTCTTTGTGATGGTAAAACTGCTCTTCCCTTTGGATCTGCACAAGATCATAAACGTGTGGGTGATGGTGATACAGGAGCAAATACTGGTGGCATGGGAGCTTATTCACCAGCTCCTATCATGACACCGGAAATGGTTCATCGTACTCTCAAAGAAATTGTCGAACCAATTCTCTACAGCATGAATGCAATGGGATCTCCTTTTAAAGGTATCCTCTTTGTCGGATTGATGATAACGAAAAAAGGACCTGAACTCATTGAATTTAACGTACGGTTTGGTGATCCTGAATGTCAGGTTTTAATGATGCGTCTCAAAGAGGATATTCTTCCGCTTCTTCTTGCCGCAGCTCAAGGAAATCTGGAGCAAAAACCCCTTCAATGGTCTAAAAAAACTGCTTTAACTGTTGTTATGGCTGCCAAAGGTTATCCAGACTCTCCTCAAAAAGGTACGGTTATCCGCAATCTTGATCAGGTAAAGGATCTCCCTAATGTGAAAGTTTTTCAAGCTGGCACAGCATTATACAATGGAAAACTCATTGCTCATGGTGGACGCGTTTTAAATATAACGGCAACAGGAGAAACCGTTACGCAAGCTCAAAAACGTGCCTATGAAGCTGTCGATTCTATTGATTGGCCAGAAGGATTTGTCCGCCGCGATATTGGATGGAGAGCCGTTGCACGAGAAAATTAAATCCTTCGAGAAGTTTTTTATAATTTAAATTTGATCGTGATAACATGATGCGTAAATCTGCTCACTATCTTATATTTCTCGCGATTAAAAAAATATCGAACTTTCCTGTAAAAAATAAAGCGCATAAATAAGCTATTCATGCCTATTACAAAGTAGGCAAAACAAAAAGATTCTGATTATGAAAGTGTGATCTGTATCCATGCAGTTCTCTTTGCATATTTATTTAAAATTCATTTGCTTGCCCAAGCTTTAAAATCCCTGTTATTGTAAAGCAACTCGATTTCCGATCACCAGACGCAAACCCAAGGGATTGCTATAACGAAGTAAAAAACGCTTTTGTTTAGAATGCAGTGTTGTCCCCAAAAAACGACGTAAATCAGAGCGATCTTTAACAACCATAATGCGATTATCTTCATCAATCATAAGCATAGGAAGATCATAAATATCCGCCCATAATCGCCAATCCAGAAGAACATTATTTAAATCTCGAGAAACTAAAAGTGGGATGCAAAATTCTTTATCTGTATGAAATAACTCTAATGCAACGGCTCTCTCTCCTGAACGTGTTTTTACAGTACGTGCCGCAATACCTTTGAAATAATAAGAGGGTACTAAATGTGACAAGCTTGAGGGAGTATCGGTTTTAAAAAAAACACCACGCTCACTTAACGAACAAATTATTTGATTGCCCGTTTTTGAGGAGGAATATGTCGTCGTTTGTGGCAAATGGCACGGATCTAACCGAAATTCAAGCACCGCTTTTGCCTGATTAAAGCATTGATTAGCCATATATAGTGTCCCAATTTATTTTAATACTACACCCCCTTTAACAGCTTTTTCCCACTGGATTATTAAAAGATTGAATAAAAAACAACTGGTTTCTTTTTTGGTTATTAAAATCTAAACAAAAACACGCAATAAAATTCATCTCTCTTTGAATTATAATATTTTTCCAGGATTCATAATCCCTAAAGGGTCGAGAATTTTCTTAATCCCTTGCATAATATCCAAGGCAACAGGTGATTTGAAAGTGCGAAGTTCCTCACGCTTTAATTGACCAATTCCATGCTCAGCAGAAAAAGCACCCTGATAGTACACCACTAAATTATGAATATGATGATTCATTCGTGACCATAACTGCAAAAACGCTGCAGGATCAGCTCCTACAGGTTGGGTGACATTATAATGCAAATTTCCATCACCCATATGACCAAAACAAACCACCCGTGCTCCTGGAGCAATTTCTTCAACAATCCGTGCTGCTTCAGCAATAAAATCAGGAATAGCAGCAAGAGGCACCGCAATATCGTGCTTAATAGACCCTCCTGCTAACTTTTGTGCAAATGATATACTTTCACGCAATTGCCAAAAAAAATCTTGCTGCTTTAATGATTGTGCAATAACTGCATCCTCTATCACAGCATTTTTTAAAGATTCTTCTAAAATAATACTGAGCACTGATAGTGCCTCATCATCACCTTGTAATGACGAAATATTGATTAATACATACCATTCATGCTTATGCTCAAAAGGCGATCTTTCATACTTCTTATAGTCTAAAGCCATTTGTAAGCTCAGTTGTCCCATAAGCTCAAAGCCTGTTAACATCTCCCCTCCATGACATTGAGAAAGAGATAAAAACTCAAGAGCTTTAGCTGGACTACGTAACCCCACCAAAGCAACTGCTTTTCCTTTGGGCCTTGGAAAAAGCTTTAAAACTGCTGCTGTTATAATTCCTAAAGTACCTTCTGCACCAATAAAAAGATTTTTCAAATCATAACCGCTATTGTCTTTTTTGACAAAACGCAAATCATCCAAAATACGGCCATCAGGTAAAACAACTTCCAAGCCAAGACAAAGTTCACGCATATTACCATAAGCTAAAACAGCTGTCCCTCCAGCATTAGATGAAAGGTTTCCCCCTATCTGGCAAGAACCTTCTGAAGCCAAAGAAAGAGGGAAAAAACGACCTGATTCATCTGCTTTTTTCTGTAAATCCTGTAAAATAACACCAGCCTCTACCACGGCAAAATTACCCTCAAGATTTATACATCTTATCTTGTTCAATCTTTCCATGGATAAAAGAACGCCCTTCCCACTCTCATCTGGTTGTTGACCACCCACAAGACCTGTATTTCCTCCTTGAGGCACAATTGGTGTGCGCGTTTGACTGGCTAATTGCATAATTGACGATATCTCTTCACTAGAAGACGGACGTAAAAGTAATGGAGTTTTTCCATGAAAAAGTCCGCGTTCTTCAAGCAAATAGGGGGCAATCAGCGCTTGATCTGTTATAGCGTGCGCAGTGCCAACAATTTTTCTAAATCTTTCAATTAACGCCTGCTCCATCTTCATTTCTTCCTTGGAGCCGCAGCACGTATAAGACGATCATTAATCGCCTCACCTAATCCGTATGATGGAATAGGTTCTACCGCGATAGATCTCACTTTATATGAATCCAATTTCTTCATGTATTCAAATAAATGAGAGGCAGCCTCTTCCAACTGTCCACTCTCGCTTAGATTTAAAATAGAAACAGCATTTTCAATACCCATAATACGTTTGGGACCAAATGCTAAAAGCGCTTCACCACTCTCCACCTTTTGTACATTCAAACGAATTACAGCATTGGGTGCATAATGCGATTTTAACATCCCTGGTGCCTCAATCGCAGCCCGCTGATCTATCCGTTTTAGCGATTTTCCAGCAATTTTCTCAATCTCTTCAACCGAAAGTCCTCCAGGACGCAAAAGATAAATACTTTCACCACATATTTTAATAATTGTTGACTCAAGTCCTATTTTAGAAGGTCCTCCGTCAAGTATCAGAGGAACAGATCTCCCTAAAGATTCTAAAACAGCTTCAGCAGAAGTCGGGCTAAGACGTCCCGACTGATTTGCACTCGGAGCAGCGAGAGGACGACCAAAACATTGTACAACTTCTGCAAAACGACTATCTGGAAAACGAACAGCCAATGTATTCAAACCCGAAGTGGTTAAAGGATGAATATCATGATGTGCCTTTAAAGGTAAGACAAATGTCACTGGGCCTGGCCAAAATGCCTCCATCAATCTACGTGAAACAACATCAATGTCGACGTAGCGTTCTGCCATTTTGATACCACTTACATGAGCAATCAAAGGATTAAATTGAGGGCGATTCTTTGTAGAAAAAATAGAAGAGACTGCCCTCCCATTGGTTGCATCACCCGCCAATCCGTAAACAGTTTCTGTCGGCAGTGCTACTAACCTCCCTTGTTCAAGAAGTGCAACGGCCTCCTTTATCGAACTACTATTAAGAGGCAAAATTGTCATGACACATCATCCCTATAGTTTTCTTTGAGTGGTGAAAAACTATAACGATGTAATCCTACAACTGGTCCATATTTATTAAGAGCTACGCGATGTGCTAGCGTTGCATAACCTACGTGCTTCTCTAAACCATAATCCTTATAAACCTGTCCCGCACATTCCATCATCCTATCCCGTGTTACTTTAGCAATAATAGATGCTGCTGCAATTGAAACCGAACGTTGATCACCTTTAATCAAAGCAGCTGCTGGACATGGTAATTCAGAGGGAATATCACGTCCATCAATCAGTGCATAATGGATTGGAATTGCTAGCCCTATAATACAGCGACGCATCGCTTCCAAAGTTGCTTTTCTAATATTAGACTGGTCTATCGTATGGGCACAAAGACTAGCAAGTGAAACCGCTAATGCATTTCGCAAAATTTCATCGTACAGTTTTTCACGTTGTAAAATAGAAAGCTTTTTTGAATCATTCAGCCCTTCAGGAATATGATCTTTATCCAAAACAACGGCTGCTGTTACAACAGGACCAGCGAGAGGTCCACGTCCTACTTCATCAACACCCACTATATGAAAAAAACCTTGGCTTTGCAAATCCAATTCATACGAAAAATTTGGCTGAAGTGGTAAATTAAACATTCTTGATAAACACAAATATAATGGAACAGACACCTATTTTTGCGTATAGCCTCTTTTCTATAAGCTCTACAATAAAAATAGATCAGCAAACATCCTCATAAACTCTTGCACGAGCATTAGAAATAAAAAACTCAATTCCGCAGTCTTCCATATTGCTATCCGAGCCTTCTCCTAAAACATCATCTTAGCATGTAAGAATTTGATCTGGAAAACAAAAAAATATGTCATTGCTTAATCTCTCTATTACTATGTTGTGTCTTTACAAAAAAAGTCTTTTACCTTTAATTTATTTTTCAAACTTTTCCTAAAGTCACAATAGGTTTTACAAACCAACTTGGGTGCGTCGATTTGATAAAGAGAGCTGCTTTTTGAGCTGCTTTCTGATCTTCAAAAATACCAAAGCAAGTCGCTCCCGTCCCTGACATACGGGAAAAAAGAGAGCCACTCTCATCTAAAAGAGACAACACTTGCGTTAATTGAGGTGCAATTTTTAATGCAGGTGCAAAAAGATCATTACGCATTTCTTGTAAAGCCTCAACCAATGAATAAACTGTTTTAAGAGATTCTGGATTAATTTTTAAGGAAGGATAATTATGCTTCTCCAAAGCCTTAAAAACAGCTTTCGTTTCAATCTGTTGACCATGATTTACTAACACCATTGCAAGAGGGCAAGCCTCTTTTAATCGTATAATATCTTGGCCAATTCCCTGCACAAAAAGTGGCTGCTGATATTCTAATGCAAAAAGACACATTGGCACATCAGCACCAAGAATTAAGCTCATTTCTGCTAATTTTTCACAAGAACAATCAAGGTGCCACTGTTGACGTAATACGCTTAAAACACCAGCAGCATTACCAGATCCACCACCAATGCCTGAAGCAATAGGTAAGGTTTTAACAAGTTGAAAAGAAACCGGTTGAACACTTTTGGGAAATGCCTTGTGCATAAAGTCCCGTGCGCGAATAACCAAATTATCTGAATGAGAAACAAGCTTATTGGCAAATGGGCCTGTTAAAACAAAGTGATCCCTTTCACAAGGTGCATAGTCTAGACGATCCCCGCTGAGACTAAAATAAACCAAACTTTCTATTAAATGATAACCATCCGTGCGTTGCCCAACAACGTGCAAAGCTAAATTCAGCTTAATAGGCGTAAATATATAAGAATGCCTTTTGAATGAAGCTTGTACATCTGATATCATCTTACGTAATATTCACCTGTACAGGGATCTTTTATTAATGTGTCTCTTTTTCTTATATTGGGTTTAGATTCACCACGATAAGCATCTTGGAACACCCTCTGTAACCGTTTCCTAAACAAACGATAAATATAAAAAGCTGATATACATAACAAACTGAATGCAATCATCCGTATCATTTCATGATTTCTCTTTCTCATAATCGCTTTTCAAGCAAAATGATTAACTCTCTTGAGAATTATCGAAATGATACTTCTCATCACAAACCATAACGTTGCCAAAGCGCTCGCTCTTCTGCTAGCATCAAAGCACTATCAACCGCTGTATAAACCGCTTGAGCAGTAACTCCTGAAGGAACTTTAGGTCCTAAAAGGCTTTTTGGAGGTGTGATTAATCGAAGCTTTGTATCATCTCCAAATCGCTCCTTAATAACAGAACGCACATCATTCAATCCATCAATAAGCCCAAGTTCAATGCTTTTCTTTCCGCTCCAAAACATTCCTGTAAAAATATCTGGATCATTTGATAGCTTCGCAGCACGTCGCTCTTTAACCAAATCAATAAAAGTTTGGTGAACTTCGAGTTGTAGAGATTTCAAATGCTCAATATCTGCCTTCTTTTCAGGCTGAAAAGGATCTAAGGTAACCTTGTTCTTTCCTGCTGTGTAAACACGCCGTTCAACACCAATTTTTTTCAACAGCTCAGGAAAACCAAAGGAGGCTGAAACAACCCCGATAGAACCAATAATCGAAGAAGGATCAGCAAAAATCTCATCCCCTGCACAAGCAATCATATAGCCACCTGACGCTGCTATATCTTCAACAAATACAAGAACCTGTTTATTTTTTTCTTCTGCCAAATCACGAATACGCTTGAAAATAAAACGCGATTGCACAGGCGACCCTCCAGGAGAGTTGATAATAAGTGCAACAGCCGGCGCTTTTTTGCATGCAAAAGCCTTCTCCAAAAGATTCGCACACCTACCTAATGAAAGCGACCGTGCCATCGGTGATGTTGAATCCATAATTGCCCCATGAAGGCGCACCACAGGAATTTCAAGTTTACTAGAACAAAAACGACGCGGAACAAGATTTTTAATAACGTCCAACAAAACAAAATCTCCTCATGAATTAAGACAAACTAAATAAGCAAGGACAACAGAAAGGAAGAACGCCGTAACCTCCAAAAGCAATAACTCCCACCCACATTACAATTAGAAATAAAACTTCATACAAAGTTTAAAGTCTCCTAAAAAAACGAAGCTTTAGTTTGAATTTAAGCAATAAACCGGAAAACACAAGAGATCATTTAAAAAGTTCCCACAAACTTATACAGCCATTATTAATTGCATCCACCCGCGGTGAAAAAGTATGATCATCATCCTCATGTATAACCAACGCCGGCAATATAGATAAAGTCGCTCTACTACCCCGTTTTGCATAAAATAAAAGTCGAATTGCCGCTGTTTTCGCGCGTGCATGAACGGGAATTATACAAACACCACCAAAGCGCCCTTCTAAAGCGCGCAAGATATCAGGCAGTGATTGTGGACGGGCAATTAACCCTAAATATCCACTTGGCTTAACAATTGCTGCTGCACTCCGCAACCAATGATCAAACATCGCTTCAGACATAACATGTGCCTCAGATTTTTGTTTATCAGGTGTCTTGCGATCGGTAGGACTGTTAAAAGGTGGATTCATAATTGCAAAATCAAAAGAATTATCTGCTAATCCTGCTTTTAAGCGATTTTTGCCTTTCAAAGTGACATCTGCTTCTAACAAACAAATTCGTTCAGCAAGTTTTTCATTTTGTTTTAGCATAAGCGTTTTTTGCGCGTAAGATGCCATAAAAGCTGATCGCTCAACCAATGTCACATGAACCTTTAGACAACGCGAAGCAACCGCCAATCCTGCTGCACCAGCACCAGCCCCTAAATCAACAACCTTTCCCTTTAAATCATTGGGAACTAAACTGGCTAATAACATGGCATCCATACCAGAACGATGACCATATTTACGTGGTTGAACCAAATAAAATTTCCCGCGATGAAAACTGTCTATTGTTTTATCACTCTGATTCGTTATTTCATCCATTTAAAAACCTAATGTTCATCTTTATGAATTACACTTTTTCCTATCAACAGTTGTTTAAAAAGCTGTTTCAAATTTTTCCCACAACTTCATAACAATAACCTCACGCAAGCTTTTAAAATATTCCTTGCCAACATCATCAAAGACTTCTGCTCCCAAATGGCATCAAAAGCTTGAGTCAAAACAAAACCCACTTTATGCTAGCAAATAAAAATAAAATTCATATATGTCCATTGCAATACTTCTAGGAGCAAACACATTGAGTGTCGCCATAAAATCAAATCAGACAAGCAATAATCAAATATCTCTCCAATCCCTTGTCAATCTTACCCAACATGATATGGAGCGTGTAAATCAATTTATCCTCTCTATGGCAAAATCAGAGGTTGAAATGATCCCTGAAATTTCCAATCATCTGATTTCATCAGGTGGAAAGCGGTTACGCCCAATGATTACATTAGCTTCCGCTCATATGTTCGGTTATCAAAGTGATGGACATATAAAACTCGCCACAGCTGTTGAATTTATGCATACGGCAACCTTGTTACATGACGACGTGATTGATGAAAGTAATTTACGACGCGGAAAATCTACTGCACGAATGATCTGGGGAAATCAAGCAAGCGTTCTTGTTGGAGATTTTCTTTTAGGACAAGCTTTTAAAATGATGGTTGATGTTGGTTCTATAGAAGCGCTCTCTGTCCTAGCAAATGCTGCTGCAATTATTGCTGAGGGAGAAGTAATGCAACTATCTGCAGCAAAAAATCTAGAAACAAGTGTTGCAGACTACCTCAAAGTTATCAACGCAAAAACGGCAGCACTTTTTTCAGCTGCTGCTGAAGTGGGACCAATTATCGCAGGCTATAAAGAGAAAGAGCGTTCTGCATTGCGTGAATATGGAACATTGCTAGGTCTCGCCTTCCAATTGATTGATGACGCACTTGACTATGGTGGTGCTACACAACATTTTGGAAAAAACATAGGGGATGATTTTAGAGAAGGCAAAATTACAATGCCTGTTATCCTCGCATATGCACGGAGTAATTCAGTAGAAAAAGCATTTTGGAAAAAAGCTCTTGAAAACGGCAATAACGATGATGAAGCCTTCGCACATGCGCAACACTTAATAGAAAAATATGACAGCCTCGCAGATACAATAGAGCAAGCACGCATTTATGGTAAGCGTGCAACCAATGCGCTTGCTTCAATAAACAAAAGCCCTGCTCACCATGCTCTCATTGAAACTGTTGATTTTTGTATTGCACGCGTAAACTGATTATTTGCAAGAATCACAATATTTTTCAATAAAGTAATCGGATATGATCTATAACCTATACAATCGATTGATTATCTTGAAAAGGATTAACTCTATGTGCAGTGCAGCAGTATCCCGCTTTTTTCCCCTCTTTATCGCGGCTATCGTACTGATGCCATCAGCAACCTACAGCAAAATAAACTCCACAATTAATACAACCTCATTTACAGGTGCTTATCTAGCTGGAAGAATTGCGGGTTATGAAAATAAAACAGATCTTGCCATCAATTACTTTAAACAAGCACTTATTTATAAACCTGATAATATCCAAACACAAAAAGAACTCTTTGAGTCGATACTTTCCGTGGGAAACTTCAAAGAAGCTGTTCAACAAGCAAAAAAACTTAAAAAGCAAGGTATTATAACTCCCTTTGTTTCCTTAACCTTATCGATAGAAAATCTCATCAAAAAAAACTACGAAGACGCCAGACTTCTTCTACAATTAAAAGCACCTCCCGCTGCAAACAATCCAATACCTGAACTCATCGGAGCTTGGGCTACATTTGGGTCTGGGCAACACTCTCAAGCAATAGCTGATCTTGAAAAAATCCAAGGACCTGCTTGGTATGACCTTTTTATACGCTACCATCTTGCACTCATGAGTGATCTAGCAAAACACACACAGGATGCAGAAAAATATTTCACTCAAGCACTTAATAACCGACAAGCTATTCTCATAGCTCCCAATACCTACGAACGTATTATTATAGCTTATGCCTCGTTCCAATTGCGTCATAAAATGCGCAATCAAGCTCTTCAGACTCTCAAACACGGCGAACAGATGTTGCCAGGTCGTGAGATACTTAAAAACATCCGAGAAAAAGTTGAAAAAGGCGCTTCCCTAGAAATATTGATTAAAACACCCCAACAAGGAGCGGGTGAAGTATTATATAACTTTGGAACAGCCTTAAACCACAAAAACTCAGGGCAAATTGCACGTATTTTTAAACAATTATCTTTTGCCTTATTTCCTCAAAATGAGGCAACACTGTTTCAACTAGCAAATATTTCTGTAAAATTGAATGATCTTAATCAAGCCATTAAACTGTACCAAGCTTTATCACCTAGCTCCCCTTATTATAAAGGTGGACAGTTGCGGCTTGCATTCATTCTTGCAAATAATAACAAGCATAAAGAAGCCATCAAATTACTTTACTCATTAAAGAAAAAGTTTCCTCACGATCGCCATATTTTGATAACATTAGCCGCTTTTTATATGCAAGAAGATAAATTTGCTGAAGCTGTCAGAACTATGGATCGTGCTATTGCACAAATCAAAAACTTTCAACGCGACGATTGGAAACTTTTTTATCAGCGTGGTATCGCTTTAGAGCGTTTACAGCAATGGCAAAAAGCCGAAATTGATTTGCGAAAAGCGCTTGAATTCTTCCCTGATCAGCCGCAAGTCCTTAACTATTTGGGCTATTCACTTGTTGAACGTGATCAAAAACTTGAAGAATCGCTCCGTATGCTGCAAAAAGCTTCCGCATTACAATCTCAAAATAGTCATATCCTAGATTCTTTAGGATGGGCTTATTACAAGCTTAAGCAATATAATCAAGCTGTTCAAATATTGGAGAATGCCGTCAAATTGCAACCTGAAGATCCAACATTGAATGATCATTTAGGAGATGCTTATTGGCAAGTTGGACGCAAACGTGAAGCAATATTTCAGTGGAATCATGCAATTGATGGGGAAGCAAAAGACTCCCAAAAAATCCAAAAAAAACTAAAATGTGGCTTACAGTAAATAACGATTCTTGACCATAACCCTATGAGACAATAGACAAGTATAAAAGATGAAGTCCTTTTGATTGCTGTCTATTAGTTAAATATTAAAAGAGTATAAAGCGTGAAACTGCCTGAACATCTCAATCCTAAACGTTCTTTTCAAGGACTTATCTTAACTTTGCAAAATTATTGGGCTCATTATGGATGCGCAATTTTACAACCCTACGATATGGAAGTTGGGGCTGGAACTTTTCATCCGTCCACAACATTGCGTTCACTAGGACCGCGCCCTTGGAAAGTAGCTTACGTCCAACCCTCTAGACGTCCAACAGATGGACGATATGGTAAAAATCCAAATCGTTTACAGCACTATTATCAATTCCAAGTGCTCATCAAACCTTCTCCGCCCAATTTACAAGAACTTTACATTAAGTCCCTACAAGCCATCGGTCTTGATACAAAGCTTCATGATATTCGTTTTGTTGAGGATGATTGGGAAAGTCCAACTCTTGGTGCTTGGGGACTTGGATGGGAGTGTTGGTGTGATGGAATGGAAATTTCTCAATTTACTTATTTTCAGCAGGTTTGTGGCATAGAATGCGCTCCAGTTTCAGGAGAACTCACCTACGGACTTGAACGCTTAGCAATGTATATACAAGGCGTGGATAATGTCTATGATCTTAACTTTAATGGTTTAGATAACGAAAATAAAATAAGTTACGGAGATATTTTTTTACAAGCAGAGCAAGAATATTCATACTATAATTTTGAATTTGCAGACACTAAATTGTTACACCAGCATTTTATCGATGCAGAATGTGAATGCATTGCACTTCTTGAAGCTGGGAAACCAAATAAAGAACATGATTTGCATTTGTGTGTTTTTCCAGCTTATGACCAATGTATTAAAGCAAGCCACCTCTTTAATCTTTTGCAAGCACGTGGCGTTATTTCTGTGACTGAACGACAAAGTTATATTCTTCGCGTTCGCGATCTTGCACGCCGTTGTGGAGAAGCTTTCTTACTCACAGAAGCTGGACAAATCGCACTAAAGGAAAAATCTCATGTCTGATCTTCTTCTTGAACTTTTCAGCGAAGAAATCCCTGCGCGTATGCAACGAAAAGCTGCTGCTGATCTCAAAAAATGTCTCACGGATCAACTTGTAAAAGCAGGTTTAACCTATAAAGCTGCTCAAGAGTATTGGACACCCCGTCGGTTAACATTAGACGTACGAGGTCTTTCTCTATGCTCAAAAGATACCCTTGAAGAACGTAGAGGCCCCAGTACAAAATCACCACAGCATGTGATTGATGGTTTTTTGCGTTCAACAGGGCTGAGTGATATTTCTGAATCAGATATTGCACATGATAGTAAAAAAGGCGATTTTTATATCGCTAAAATCATCAAAAAAGGTCGAAAAGCAGAAGAAATTATAGCTGATATTTTACCAGATATTATTCGTAATTTTCCATGGCCGAAGTCCATGCGTTGGGGAGAAGATTCAGCAAAAAGCGGAGCAGTAAAATGGATTCGATCTTTACAAAATATTCTTTGCATTTTCGGACCAGAAATCGGTGAAACGCACGTTATCCCATTTACCGTTGGTTCTCTCAAAAGTAATAATCTAACTTATGGTCATCGTTTCTTAAGTGATGGAAAACCTCTCCAAATCCGCCGCTTTGATGATTATGTTACTAAACTTGAGTCCCATAAAGTTATTCTCGATGCAGAAAGGCGAAAAAATATTATTTTGGCTGATGCTCAAAATCTTTGCTTTGCAAATGGTTTAGAACTCGTCCAAGATAATGCTCTCTTAGAAGAAGTTGCAGGACTCGTTGAATGGCCTGTTGTCCTTATGAGCAATTTTGACAAATCTTTCCTTGAGATTCCTCCAGAAATTATTCGTTTGACCATTCGAGCTAATCAGAAATGTTTTGTAACTCGCAAACAAGGTGAAAATATCATTCTCTCTCATCATTTTATTCTGGTTTCTAATATCCTTGCAAGCGATGAAGGAAAGGAAATTTCTAAAGGAAATAGTAAAGTTGTCTGTGCTCGTCTTTCTGATGCCCTTTATTTCTGGCAAACAGACCAACATAATTTGCCCGATATCAAAGATTTAGAGTCTTCTGCAAAAAAATTTGACCTTGATTTAACAAAACCTCTCGATCAGAGAATGGCACGATTGGATCATTTAAATGTAACTTTCCATGCAAAATTAGGGACACAAGGTGCAAGAATAGAACGCATCGCTGCCCTAGCACAAAAAATTGCCCCCTTAGTGCAGGCAGACCCTCTCTTAGCCAAACGTGCAGCAATACTTGCAAAAGCTGATTTGCAAACAGAAGTTGTCGGAGAATTTCCTGAACTACAGGGACTCATGGGACGAAAATACGCGCTTCTTCAAGGAGAAGATCCTCGAGTAGCTGAAGCAATTGAAGACCACTATAAACCCCTAGGACCAACAGATCGTATTCCGCAAGAACCTCTTGCTATAACAATTGCGCTGGCTGATAAAATTGACATGCTCGTCGGTTTTTGGCTCATTAATGAAAAACCTACCGGCTCCAAAGATCCTTACGCATTAAGACGAGCTGCATTGGGAATTATTCGGCTTGTACTTTTGCGTGACTGGAAAATTAATCTTATGCCACTGCTTAAACTGGCAACGAGTCTTTTTTCACAACAAAAAACACAGTATGAAACATCTCAAAATGGAGATACACAATCACAAAATTTATTTCTGGAAAAAACAGAATATATTTTATCAGATCTGTTACTTTTCTTTCATGAACGTCTGAAAATCTATTTAAAAGAACAAGGAGCCCGTCATGATGCTCTTGACGCAATCTTAAACAAAGATGCTGATGATCTTTTGTTAATTGCCCGCCATGTTGAAGCACTTATTGCCTTTATCAATACAAATGATGGAAGCAGCTTTTTATCTGCTGTAAAACGGACCGTAAACATTCTTGAAAATGAAGTTCAAAAAGGGACAATCATAACAAATAAAATTAACCCTGAACTCTTTATTGAAGCAGAAGAAAAACAACTCTATCAAGAAATTACGAAGATAGAAAAAAAGGTTTATGATTACATCAATGCAACAAACTTATCGTGCACACTCAATACACTAGCGCCACTTGGAAAATTTATTGATATATTTTTCGAAAAAATATTGGTGAATGATAAAAATCCCGATATTCGCACTAACCGTCTCGCTCTTCTGAAACAGATCCATAGCATTACAGAAGCAGTAGCAGACTTTTCAAAACTTGTAGTCTAAAAATAAACACTCTATAAATTGAAAAATAATAAAAAAGCAATTTTTCTATTTTTTTAATATTTTTATTATTGAACCTTAAAAAACATTATGATTAATGAAGTTTGAGACACTTTGTAAGAGTTTGTAAAATTTGTAGCGTAAATGATACTTTATAATAACTGATCAAAAAATCGAGTAAACTATTATAATATAACCATTTAATTTATAATAATAGTTTATTCCTTTATACATTAAATGAAAAAATCAAAAACAATACGAATTGAACTGTCTCCGTACAAAAGCCGTCGCGATATTTTGAGGCGATAATACATAATACTGACTTATGGCTTTATAAGCGTAAAATGATGATATCCTAAGATACTTTGCATGATTACCTTCACAGACAGCAAAAAAATAAACTCAAAAGCTGAGAAGATACCTTTCATAAAATTAAAATAAACACGCGCATTAGAAGTGTGAGACAAAGTTGAAAGAAATACTCAATTTTGAAAAGAAACCACTCTCCTAAAGGAGTAGCTTAGTGCTTTAGACGTCATTAATTAAGATATGCTTTCATTTTATTAAAAGATTCTTCACAAAGAGACTCCTTAATAAGTTCATTCGCTTTATGAGAATCTAATTCTTCTGCGATAAGCGTACGAGCAGCAGAAACCGCCAAATCAATAGCAGATGAAGAAACCATACGTATCGCATCGGCTTCCGCTTGAGCAATTTTTTGCTCTGCCAATTTATTGCGGTTTTTTACATATTCTTCTGCTTTTGTACGAGCTTCAGCGATAATAGCTGCAACTTCATGCTTAGCTGCTGCAATAATCTCCTGTGCATCCTTCTCTGCTTCTGCATGTTTGCGCTGATATTCAGCAAGAACTTCCTGAGCCTCTTCACGAAGACGAAGGGCTTCATCAAGCTCATCTTTGATACGCTTCGCACGCGCATCAAGATGACGCACAGCTATCTGCGGAATTTTGAAATAAACCAAAAGAGCTAAAAAAAGAACTAACCCAACAAACGCCCAAAAAGTATCTGACATTCTTGTATCCTTCAGTAATCCGTAACTTTAATAACTGAACGAACAGCCTCTTTGCTGACATTAACATCAGTCAACTTCTTTACGATTTCAAGAGCCACTTCTTCAGCGATAGAACCAACATTTTGCATAGCTTTATCTCGAATTTTTGTGATCTGTTTTTCAGCATCGGCCAATCTTTTTTCTAAACTTTCTTCAACTTCCTTTCGTTCAAGCTCCGCCTTCTCTTTTAATTCCTCACCAGCTGCTTGCGCTATAACATGAGCCTGCAAACGCGCTTCTGCTAACTTCCGCTCGTAAGTTTCAACTACAATATCTGCTTCCTGCTTCATACGCATCGCCTGATCTAAATCAGATGCGATTCGATCTCGACGTGTTTCAATAACACCACCAATACGAGGCACAATCACACGAGAGATGAAAAGATAAAAAAGCCCAAAAGAAATTGCTAACCAAAAAAAGTGCGAAGCAAAATGCACAAAATCAAAAGGCGGAAACACACGATCTGTATGCCCTGCCACGTTTTGTATATGTTCTATCGGCTTATCAGTGGTTTGTGCATAAGCGCTGGAAACAAACATCTTCTCTCATCCTTCAACAACTCACTCCCCCTAAAACCGACGGCAGCTAACTAACACTCTTTTCGCTAAGAAACAAAAGGCATACCTCCCTCTTATACAAAAAACAGGTATACCCTTTGGATGATAATTAAACTCCGAAAAGAAGCAATAAAGCAATGAGCAATGAAAAAATGCCCAAAGCTTCTGTCACAGCAAAACCAAAAACAAGACGACCAAACTGACTATCTGCTGCTGATGGATTGCGTAGCGCGCCAGAAAGATAGCTACCAAAAATATTTCCAAGGCCTAAAGCCGTCCCCGCCATACCAAAGCAAGCAAGACCAGCACCAATATATTTTGCTGCAAGCACTAATTCCATATTATTCTCCTTTAAAGCGAAATTGCACCATTTGACGGAAAACCGCCAGTTTTATTAATGTCCTGGATGAACTGCATCATTAAGATACATACAAGTTAAAACCGTAAAGACATATGCCTGAAGAAATGCTACCAAAAATTCAAGAGCAGTAATCGCTACGGTCATGATAAGCGGTAAAATTGAACCACCAACACCTACAACCCCTACTCCAATCATTGAGACAACGAAACCAGAAAATACTTTGAGAGTAATATGACCAGCAAGCATATTAGCAAAAAGACGAAGTGAAAGACTGATAGGACGAGAAAGAAAAGAAATTACCTCAATCATCGTCACCAAAGGCAAAACCACAACAGGCACACCGCTGGGAACAAACAATTTCAAAAAATTGACCCCGTGCTTATAAAAACCATAGCTAATAACTGTCAAAATTACCACCATAGCCAATGAAAACGTAATCATAATCTGAGAGGTAATCGTATAAAAATAGGGAAAAAGACCAATAAAATTTGCAACCAAAATAAAAGTAAACAGAGAAAAAACTAGAGGGAAAAATTGCATCCCCTGCACACCAGCTGATTCCCGCAAAGTCGTTGCTACAAACTCATACGCCATTTCTGAAAGAGACTGCATCCGTGTTGGAACTAACCCGCGACTTGATGATGAAATAAAGAGAAAAACCGAAGTTATAACGACTGTAGCTACTATAAAAAATGATACATTTGTAAAGGACAAATCCATGTTCCCTATGGAAATCTTAATCAGTCGTGAAATCTCAAACTGATGGATAGGATCTGGAGCGTGTGATGTCACTTCAACCTCATTTATCGGTCCTTTTTATCGGACCTTTTGTCTTGGCGTAATACGCCGTTTTGCCTTAATGGACTGGAGGCAATATACCCCACAGACCGAAGAATACTCAATACACCAGCAGCAAATCCAAGAAAAAGAAAGAATACCAATCCCCATGGCCATGAACCTGCTAACTTATCAAACCCCATCCCCAAAACCACACCTACAATAATACTTGCAAGAAACTCACTCGAAAGCTTAATCGCATGTGTCATCTTTCCTTGTGACTCTCCCCCCTCATTCTCATACTCCTGCTTCTTTAATGCTTTTTTGCGCATTAAAGCTTTACCTAACTCCTTACTTCGACATTCTAAATCCTCTGAATGAAGACAGTCTTTTTGCCCTTCTTCTTCCGCTTCAATTTCCTGCAGTGGCACAATGGGTTTACTCCCCTTTGCCATCATTGGCTCCTTAATCAAAAAGCAAAGTAAAAGGCTAATCTATAAAACCGTGCGCATCATATTGTTCTCGAATTTATTCGTCAAGACGCTAAAAGAAATCTATCACAATTTATCCCATAAATAACGTGTCTTTTAATTTTATGAATCCCCATCCCTTATGCACTCTTAAATAATCACTCCAACTTATAGAAGATACATCGCTATTCAGCTTTAGCAAACCATACAAGTCCTCATGTCAAGACATCAAGAAATATATTAAGAAAACACCCTCTTTTACAGCGTTTATCTCTGTTAACAAATAAAGTGTGAGATTTATGAAACTTCTATATCCTTTAATGTACGATATAAGACTGCAATGAATTACGTTATATAAAGAAGCCTATATAAACAAAGTTTTAAATACTAGAGCACTACACCACTTTATATAAGTGTAACTAACTTTCTGCATCTTTCTCTTTAATAATTATAGATATGAAAACTTTTTTACACAGCACTATAATTACACTCTCTAATCCTCACTTGTTGCAACTCCTCTTGTATCAAATGCTTTATTAAAGAAACTTTTGCTTTAAACAATTCTGATTCATACATTTATTCCTTTCAATAACGCATTAATAAAGATTTTTTTGTTTTAGATTAAAAGAAATTGCAACGAGAGAAGATCATCATATAATGATCTCATTTCATTCAATAGAGAGAATGATAAACTTATTTTTATAAATCAATATATTGCTCAATAAAATGTTTTTTCTTTTATTGAAAATAACATCATTCTTTATTGATATTAAAAAGTAATCATTTACGAAAAATGCCTATTTTTTAAAACTGTTTCTTAAATGTAAACTTCATTCACTTAAAAAACAGAGAAGAATCATTTCTTTTTGGAACGTACCGCAAAAGGATTATCAGATGTACGTAATGATATACGAATTGGTACACCAGGCATATCGAACGCATCACGTAATCCATTGGAAAGGTAACGTAAATACGATTGAGGCATTACCTGCGGTCGCGAACAAGAAATCACAAATCCAGGAGGACGCGTCTTAATCTGTGTTATATATTTAACCTTAAGTCGACGCCCAGAAACTGCAGGCGGTGGATGATGCGCAACAACTGTTTCAAGCCATCGATTCAATTTTCCCGTGGAAATACGGCGATTCCACACACGGTGCATCATCATGATATTTTCCATCAGTTTATCAATCCCTTGACCATATTGGCCCGATAAAGGAACAGCTCTCAAACCACGAACCTGAGGAAGAAGGCGGCTACATTTCTCATGTAAATCAATCAATGTCACCTGACTATTTTCAATCAGATCCCACTTATTAAAAGCAATCAGTGGAACTCGCCCTTCACAAATCACAAGATCAGCAATTTGCAAATCCTGCTTTTCAAACGGTGCCGTTGCATCAAAAACAATCACCACTACCTCTGCGAAACGAATTGCACGTAAAGTGTCTGCAACGGAAAGTTTTTCTAATTTTTCTTGTATTTTTGATTTTCGTCTCAAACCTGCTGTATCAAAAAGTTTAATATGACGGCCACGCCATTCCCAATCTACAGAAATAGAATCACGTGTAAGCCCTGCCTCTGGTCCTGTTAACAACCGATCTTGTTTCAACATGCTATTGATAAGCGTTGATTTTCCTGTATTTGGACGCCCTGCAATTGCAATCCGAATAGGTTTACTTTCATCGTAAACCAATCCCTCTTCCAAATCACCCACATCATCACCAACGGATGCAGGTTGTATAGAAATATTTTCTTCTTCTTTGTTGCTTTCAAAAGCGCGCTGCGTACCAATAGCATCTACAATTGCATCACGAAGATCCGTAAGCCCTAAACCATGTTCAGCAGATATTGGACAAGGCTCCCCCAAACCTAATGACCATGCTTCATACTCTCCCCCTGTAGCTGCTTTTGACTCAGACTTATTGGCAACAAGCACAATCGGTTTCCCTGACTTGCGAACCAATGAAGCAAAATTTAAATCACTTGGTGTTATTCCACTTTTGGCATCAAACACAAATAAAATAAGATCCGCTTCCTCAATGGCAGCTTTTGTATGGGAACGCATACGGCCTTCAAGTGTATGATCGCCTGCTTCTTCCAGACCAGCCGTATCAATCACATCAAAACGCAGATCTTGAAGTTTTGCTGCATGAATACGCCGATCACGTGTGACGCCTGGCTTATCATCAACCAAAGCCAACTTTTGTCCAACCAAACGATTAAAAAGCGTTGACTTCCCAACATTGGGGCGACCAACTATAGCAATGGTAAGGCTCATAAATTCATTCCTTATTTGCCTTGCCCTCTGCTTGCATAAGCTCAAGCATCATATGAGCCCGATCTGCTACTTTCAATCCTAAAGCACCTTCTTCAGAAATTTTCCTAAAATAATCAACCGCCTCTTTCACCTTATCAGCTTTATATGCAGCTAAGCCCAAAGCCTCTCTTGCAGACATACGCATAGGATCACTATCATTTGCCATATCTTCAACGCGCTTCTTGACTTCATCAAAAGTCCCTATATCAACCAAAATATAAGCTGCCCGAATTTTCGCAACTTGCCGCAAAATTTGCGGTGCTTTTTCATCAGCCGCAACAGAATCAAAGACTTCTACTGATTTAACAGCATCCCCTTGCTCCATGAGTAAAGAAGCCTCACGCAAACGAGCCAGAAAAGGGTATCCCCCAAAATGAGAGATTTTAACATTTTCTAATTGCTTCATTGCTTCATCAAAATGCCGTGTCTCTGCAAAATCGAGGCTTTTTACAAAGGCATCACCAATATGACCGGCTTTCTTTATTTGTTCATGATGGTAAATTTGATAAGCCACTACCATCAAAATGAAAACAATGACTGCACTAATAATCGAAAAACCATAACGTCTCCAAAAAGCAAGAGCTTTTTCCTGACGAACTTCTGCATTAACTTCAGCAATAAAACTATCATACGACATGAATCATACCTTGGAAAAAATTTACTTTCTGTGCTTTTACGCATAAATGCATAAAGATGGTAGCCCTCATGAACTAAAAAACTTCAAATTTCTAACTTATTAATTTCAAATCAATTCGCTTCAGACTGTTGCAACAGCATCAATCAAAAACGATGTAACTGCCTTTTAGTTCATAATATAACTTTTTCATTCCCTTTTTCTAAAACAGTTCCCACAGCTCTCATGTCCACCACACAAGCCTCTCTATACTCTCAAAAAGTATCCTTAGCCTCTCCTCTTAGGTATTAGTTATATATACAAAAATTACCTTTAAAAATCTTAAAAGCAACAATCCTATTGCACTTTTCAAAACCTTCAATTGTGGGATAACGTTGGGAAATGTAATTCATTAAAAAAACTTTAACAAAAAGATATCTTTAATTTCTATGTTTGAAAATATCTATAACCAAATAAACAAGTTTTTTATCCAAAGTAAGAGAATGTATGAACTCTAAAAGAAAACTCTATTTGGAATTTAAAATCCATACAAAACTCTTTGTACAAAGTATTTTTCTTTAACTTACCTTCACTTGATTGATAATCTTTTGAGGCTGTTACTTACAGTTTCTAAAAATGTTTTATTGTAATGGCCAAATCCACATGAGCATTGGAACAGCAACAATGACTATCAATACCGCTAACGGAGCACCAAAGCGTGGATAATCACTAAAACGATATCCCCCTGGCGCCATCACAAGCATATTACTTTGGTGCCCAATAGGTGTGAGAAACTCACACCCCGCACCAATTGCAACAGCCATCAAAAAAGCTTCTGGCTTATAATGAAGAGAATGAGCAAAACTTGATGCTATTGGTGCTACCATCATAACTGTTGCTGCATTATTTAAAAATGGCGTTACCAACATAGCTGTAACCAACATTAGTGCTAATGCGCCAGAGGGTGGGAAAAACACCGCCAATTGGCTCAGCCATTGACCTATGAGATCCGTACATCCTGTCTTCTCTAGTGCTTCACTCACTGGAATAAGAGTTGCTAATAAAACTAATATTTGGCCATCTAATGCTTGATACAAGTCACGCGCCGGTAAAACTCGAAAGATAATCATAGCAGTAGCAGCAGAGAAAAAAGAAAGGGAAACTGGAACAATATGAAAAGCTGTACAAATGATCGCTATAAAGAGAATAGCTAAAGATACAAAACCATGACGTAAATTGCCAAACACAATATTACGTTTTGCTAAAGGTAAACATTTTAGTTCCCGTAATAAATTTGGAATAACCCTCTCTTGTCCCTGCAAAACAATCACATCTCCAAGATGAAAAACGATATCCTCAAGCCTCCCCCGCACCCTTTCATGTTGCCGACTTAATGCAAGAAAATTCACATCATAGCGATCAAAAAACGAAAACTCTTTTGCACTGATACCAATAAGGGGTGAATTATGTGTGACAACTGCCTCAATAATATCAACGTCGCTGTCCTTGTCTCCCGTAGAAATAGTACGACCAGAGAAAAATTCCAAACGAGCAGAATTCATCACACTATCTAGCCCTGTATGCGAACCCTCTAACAAAACAATATCGTTTTCAGACAAAATAAAATCTGGCAACGGCGAAATAGAGACTTTGTTTCTGATAACTTGAACCACCATGACATCACCACCTGATGGCTTAACAAGATCCACTATCGTTTTTCCTACAATCGGTGAATTTGTTGGAATATATACTTCCGAAACATAATTACGAATATCAATAGCATCATCAAACGATACACCTGAACGTACACGTACAGGTAAACGCCAAGAAAAAAAGACCAGATATAGTACACCAGCAGTAGCAACAGCTGCACCAACCGGTGTAAAATCAAACATGGTAAAAGGAGCCCCTGTTAAACGTTCTTGCATAGCTGAAATAACAACATTAGGAGAAGTTCCTATCTGTGTCATAAGACCACCCAATAAAGAACCAAATGCCATGGGCATCAAAAAGACAGAAGGAGAAACCTGAGAACGACGAGCAAACTGAAAAGCAATAGGAAGCATTATAGCCAAAGCACCAATGTTTTTAACAAACATTGATAAAAATACTACAGAAATAACTAAAAAAGCCAATTGAAGACGCACTGATCTCACATCTGGCCATATCCGTTGAATAATAAATTCCATTATACCAGAACGCGATACAGCCGTACTGACAACAAACACACTCCCCACAATAATAACAATATCATTACTAAAACCGCTAAACGCCTCCTTTGGGCTGACAAGTCCTACGATGCAAGCAATCAATAATGTACAAATAGCGACAAGATCATAACGGAATCGATCCCAAATAAAAACAACCATCATGAGACCAATGATAGAAAAAGCCATTATTTGATTTCCTGTCATGATACCCATCTCTCCCCATTAGATTATAATAAACACATATATTGTTTTAACTTGTCCTATAAAAAGCGGCAAGATAAAAGCAAACGTTGGCACACTTTAAAGTGATAAATGGTATACACTTCTCTCTGCTTATTCTTTAAGTGTTTTGTTGAAATTAAAGAAAATTGATAACAGTTAATAAAAGCGTATTGCAAAAAAAACAGAAATGACTCTACATGTAAAAGAGAGTAGATAACTGTTGAACCTGATGCGCACTTTATCTTAACTTTTGTTGTTGCTTAAAGGAATTTATCTCCACTCTCACGAGGGAGTGATAAAGATGAAAGAAGAAATGATGGACAATCTTAATAATGGGTATAGAAGTAATCTAAAATACTGGTTGACTTGTATTATTGGATTTGTCGCTATCTTGGCAATTATAGTTGTCGGTGCTTTTTATATGGCAAAACCCTATCTTGACAGCTTTGTGAGACGAGAAATAGCCCGCCGTTCTATAAAAGCAGAAACAGCCGAAGTTAGCATCATGGGAAAAGTCAATTTAACAAATGTTACACTGCCAGTTCCTGCAGATACATCACTTAAAATTGGTGCCATTTCAGCCCGCCCCCCTCTTTCTTTTATTCCAGGGACGTTTACATTTTATAATGTTGATTTAAAGCATAAGAATATTCATGTACACATTCCCCAGATTTCTCTTAAAAGCGTATCATTAAAAGAAAAGGATACTGCGATTACATCACACCTTTTGCAAACAATTATGCGTATTGAACTTGCATCAATCTTTGCTCCTAATATACAGCTTTCTGTAAAAGATAAAAATAAAGAAACAGAAAAAGTTGACGTAAAGAATTTTCAGCTTTCTGGTTTTAGAAACGGTCATATTCGTTCTGTTAGCGTTAAGAATATCGACCTTACAACGATCGCTGCAAATGGCGCTGAACAGATGTCTCTTATTGCCAAAAGTGATACAATGAAAATGCATGATATTGACATCAATTACGCTTATTCTATCATTTTTGGAAAAAACAACGCGCTCAATCAAGGAAAAATCGTTACTGGTCCCATTTCTTTGAATAACATAAGTGTCAATATTTTCAAAGAAACAGAAAAAAATGCTTCTTTTTCTCTCGGTCAATTTAAAACGTCTGGTCTAAAGATGAAACCGCTCGAACAAACACCAGAGAAATTGATTAAAGCTTATCTTGATGCAAGAAAAGAAAATAATCCAGTTGCTGAAAAAACAGCACGAAATGGTATCCTCTTAAACACACTGCTCGCTATTACCTCAGCTGATGCGAAAATTGATAATGTTGTCGTTGATATACCGCGGTTGAAAACAACGCTCCAATCCTTCCAATTTAAACCAAGTCTGTGGAAACATCCTATACCCAAAAAAATGCTTCTTTCTCTTGATAACTTTTCGATTTTACCGAAAAAAATAGAAGAAAAAGACTTAGATCTCTTCAAAAAAATGAACCTTGAGCGTTTTGATATTTCAGGAAAACTCGATATTGCTTATGATGAAGGGAAACGTACGCTCTCTCTTAATGGAATGTCTTTCAACATAAAAGGTGTTGGTTCTGGAAAAATATCTGCTAAAATTATTGATGCTGATGAAAAACTCTTTTCTGGTCAGAAAGATGTGATGATTGCAGCCTCTCAGGACCTTGGCATCAATGAAATTGACATACGCTATACAGATGCTGGTTTCATTGATAAGTTTTTCTCTTATCTTGCTCAAAATCTTAATGATGGCAAACATGATCTCAAAAAGGAACTCTATGACGATTTCTATGTGTTGATGACACAAAGCCCAAAAATATTTCTAAAAAATCATGATAAAGCTGAAGATCTTTCAAAAGCTTTTGGTGACTTTGCTAAAAATCCCAAAACATTGGTTATTCAAATAAAGGCTAACGATAACAAAGGGCTTACAATAGCTGATCTCGAAACCGCACTACAAAACGATTTGTCCACAGTTTTGAGAAAAGTGCATCTCACTATCAAGAATGAAGCATCACCTTAAAAAGCATTATTTAACTTTGAACATGATGATTTTGTCTGTGGATTTAAGAGCCTTATTCCCCTTTTTTCTTTTGTATGATATAAAAAACATCATACAGAGTGGTTTATATAAAAAATATCATTGGTAAAATTGTCGACACTTGGAGTTGTTCATGTCTGATTTATCTTCAAATCGTTTGCCCAATCGCGCGTCTCGTGTCACAAATCAAGCGCTTTCTGCTATTGAGCGCTTTCTTCATATTGAAGCTCTCAGCGGTATTGTTCTTTTGTTAGCAGCGGCGACAGCACTCATTTTTGCCAATTCTAAATATGCTTCTCTCTATGAATCCTTCTGGCATACACCTTTTGGCTTTAACTTTGGTCATTTTACCCTCTCATGGGATTTACATTTCTGGGTTAATGATGCTCTCATGACTGTTTTCTTTCTCGTTGCGGGAATGGAAATCCGACGCGAAATTCATGAAGGTGCTCTCGCTGATTTTAAACAAGCAGTTTTGCCAATTGTTGCGGCAATAGGTGGAGTTTGTCTCCCTGCAGTTATTTATCTCAGCTTTAATTTTAATGGGGGGCATACGCATGGTTGGGCGGTACCAACAGCTACAGATATTGCCTTTGCGCTCGGAATTCTGGCTCTTCTAGGGAAAAGAATTCCTTCTAATCTTCATATCATTCTTTTATCTTTAGCAATTATTGATGATATTATCGCTGTTCTTATTATTGCTTTCTTCTACTCAACGAACATTGATCCTAGTGGTCTCATTATTGCAGCAGCAGGTATTGCTTTAGTGTTATTTTTTCAATGGATTGGTCTCGCTTCGGCATGGCTTTACATTCTACCTGGCGCAATCATCTGGTGGGGCTTAATGGCAACAGGTGTTCATCCATCACTTGCTGGCGTGATTTTAGGCATGATGACTCCAGTTTTTCCTACCCGTACTTTGGTAGCTCCTCTCACCATGTTAAGCAATGCAATGCAAGTTCTCCAAGAAAAAAATACAAAAACAGATCTGCATCATATCTCAACTGCATTAAAAAAAATGCGCAAAGGACAACGTGATATGATTGCGCCAGTAACACGTGTTCAGAAAGCATTGCATCCGTGGGTTGCCTACGGTGTAATGCCAATTTTTGCCTTTGCAAATGCTGGTGTTAGTTTTGCAAACTTCGACCTTTCTTCTCATGAATCATTCTTGATTGTGCTTGGCGTCGTTATTGGTCTCTTTGTTGGAAAACCTTTGGGAATTATTGCTGCTAGCTATCTGGCCGTAAAATCAGGGTTATGCCGCCTACCTCCTCATATGACATGGACAGGTATTTTGCTCATTGGATTTTTAGCGGGTATTGGCTTTACAATGTCTATCTTTGTTTCAATGCTTGCTTTTAAAGATGTTATCCTGCTTGATTCTGCAAAAATTGGTGTCCTTTGTGGATCCGGTTTATCTGCTCTTATCGGCCTTGGATATGGAGTTATTTACATAAAGCGTAATCAAAAAGCTCCTCATAGTTCCCAGTAAACAAAATGAACATGTGATTTTGCATATTATACTATGTCTTCAAATGATCAAAACATTGAAATCTTGACCGATCAATGCGCATGTATAATGTATTGCGAAATAATGAACAGACAGAAAATATAGAACAAATTGTTCATTGTAACTGTTTGTACTAAAACTGTAGATGGTAATTTTACACGTCTCAACTTACTATTACTATCACTGTGCAAACTTCTGATTTCTAATAATAAAGTGCACATTATTTTGTTTACTGAGAACTATAAAGAGTTTGTTTGTTGTATTTGACGTAAATAATCCCTTATCCAAGGCTAACAAGAGAAGACAAATCAAGAACCATAAAATCCTGTATGCCAAAAGAAAAAAAGCCTTGGCATATTACCTCACAATTGAAGTATTTCTTTATGAGTGATTGTCGCACCAACCATTTGGATATTTATCCCCCCTCAAACGAGAATAAAATTAAATCTGTAGAAAATATAGAAAAATTTAACCAATCTTTTAAGAAAAGTAAATATCTAAGGACTATATCTTATCGAATCTATTTTACATCATTGCGTGAATAATAAAATCTACGAGCTCTATAACCTAACTCAGCTTTTACAAAAATTCCTCTAATAGACTTATTTGAAACAATAGCGTACTTTTCTCTCTCACTAAACACTTATATAAGGAGCCTCCCGTTTCCCCTACATATATGCATACTTTATATGACGTGGAAGTCTTTTTAGAACCCCAAAATACTTACCCCTTATCAAGCCCATAAACAGCATGTAATGTTCTAACTGCAAGTTCAGTATAAGCACTATCAATCAAAATAGAAATCTTAATCTCAGAAGTCGTGATTGCTTGAATATTAATACCTTTTTCAGCCAAAGCCTGAAATGCTGTAGCGGCAACACCTGCATGACTGCGCATACCAATCCCAATAACAGATACCTTGGCAAGATCGCTTTCAAATTGGATAACATCAAATCCAATCTCTTTGCGATTTTTCTCAAGAAGTGCAACGGCTTTCTCTACATCCCCTGACGGCACAGTAAAAGTCATATCGGTTTTTGAGCCGTCTTCAGAAATATTTTGCACAATCATATCGACATTAATTCGCTCTTCAGCTAAGGGACCAAAAATTGCTGCAGAGATCCCTGGACGATCTGCAAGTCTACGGAGAGAAATTTGTGCTTCATCCTTAGCAAAAGCAATGCCAGTAACATTTTGTTGTTCCACGATTTCATCCTCATCGCAAATAAGTGTTCCAGAAAAATTCATTGAATCACCCATGCCTAATGCATCGGGATCCTCAAAACTTGAGCGTACGAAGGTACGGACTTTATGAACCATTGCCAATTCAACAGAACGAACCTGTAAAACTTTCGCCCCAAGAGAAGCCATTTCTAGCATTTCTTCAAAAGCAACTTTTGGTAAACGACGTGCCTTAGGTTCTATACGCGGATCCGTTGTATAAACACCATCCACATCTGTATAAATATCGCAGCGATCAGCTTGTATCGCTGCCGCTATAGCCACAGCACTTGTATCTGATCCCCCACGCCCTAAGGTAGAAATCCGATTATCTGGAGCTAATCCCTGAAAACCAGCAATCACTGCTACTTGACCTTCCTGAAAACGCTGTATCAAAAAAGATCCATCAATATCTGTAATACGTGCACGACTATGCGCGCTATCCGTGTGAATAGGAATTTGCCAACCAAGCCATGAACGCGCATTGACTCCCATTGCTTGGAGTGTAAGAGCCAACAAACCCGCTGTTACCTGCTCACCAGAAGCAACCACAACATCATATTCATAAGCATCTCTCTGCATTGGTGAAGCATCACATGTCCATTGAACAAGCTCATTGGTTTTTCCAGCCATCGCGGATACTATAACCGCAACCTCATTACCTGCATCCACCTCTCTTTTAACATGCCGCGCAACATTCTGAATACATTCAATGTCTGCTACAGATGTTCCGCCAAATTTCATGACAATGCGTGCCATCAATAATACTCTTACCTTTACATTTCTTATCTCAAATGACAGTGAGAATAAGAACTTACTCCCATATCAATAAACCACTTTTTCACATATAGAATATCTACCATTTGTGCAAGTTTAGTTATATTTATATTATTTTCTCTTGACTTTAAGATAAAATCTATCTGACTTGAGTATTAAAAATACAAGGAAAGCGATATGATACATGAAACGCATACCACAATTGATCAGGATGAAATTGATCACTTCTCACATATTGCTTCTGAATGGTGGAATCCACAAGGAAAATTTCGCCCACTTCATCAATTTAATCCAACACGTCTTGCTTACATTAGAGAAAAAATCTGTTTAGAATTTAATCGCGATCCTATCTCACTTATGCCCTTCGAAAATTTAAAAATTCTTGATATTGGCTGTGGAGGTGGTTTGTTATGTGAACCAATGGCACGTCTTGGCGCTACGGTTGTAGGAGCTGATGCTGCGCAAACTAATATTGAAGTCGCAAAAATCCACGCAGCCCAAAATGGCCTATCTATTGATTACCGCACCACTACTGCAGAAGCACTGGCTAATGAAGAAGAACAATTTGATATCATCCTCAATATGGAAGTTGTTGAGCATGTGGCTGATGTTAACCTCTTCATGGCAGCCACAGCAGAACTCCTCAAACCACAAGGATTGATGTTTGTCTCAACACTCAACCGTACGTGGAAAGCATGGGGACTCGCTATTGTAGGTGCTGAATATATTTTACGTTGGCTTCCAAAAGGAACTCATGACTATAAAAAATTCTTAAAACCTCAGGAACTTAAAAACCTTTTATCAAAAAGTACTCTGACTGTCATTGATCAGGTCGGCATTACCTATAATCCCTTAACCGACAGCTGGAATCGCTCAAAAGATATGGACGTCAACTATATGCTTCTCGCAAAAAAATCTTAAGCGAATATAATCTACAATAATTATACACCTTGCAACAAAGAATTGAGCTTCCCTTCATTTTCTAAAGCGTAAAGATCATCACAACCGCCGACATGATAATCACCTATGAAAATTTGTGGAAATGTATTACGTCCATTAGCACGCTGCACCATTTCTTGGCGAAGAGACGTTGATGCATCAATATCTGTATATTTTACTCCTTTTTTATCAAGCAAATCACGTGCTTTCGTACAGTAAGGACAGTTAGGACGTGTATAAAGTGTTATCTCTTTCATAGTTATTCTCCAATGGTTTCAAAATACTATCAACTTTAAGCTTCTCTCAAGAACTAGGAAAGATAGAAGCCTCTTTTAGTACGCGCGAAAATGTTAACACATCTACCTGTCGCGCACCTGCGCGTTTCAATGTTGCAGCCGCTGCTGTAACTGTCGCACCGGTTGTGAAAACATCATCAATCAACAAAATAGAACGCCCCTTTAGATATTTTTTAACTTTACGCGGCACCTCAAAAGCATTCAGTACATTTAATTTTCGTTCTCTAGCAGATAAACTGACTTGTGGACGGGTATGTCGACAACGCACAAGCCAACCGGGCTTAAAATTTTTTTTCTGTGCAAAGGCAATATAACGAGCAAGCTCAGCAGATTGATTATAACGCCGCTTCAAAAAACGACGAAAATGCAAAGGAACAGAAATAATAATATCACAATCATTAATAATCTCGCGCCCAGCAAACACCATCCAATTCGCCATAAAAGATGCCAACTCTATATGATCACCATATTTCAATCGCGTTACCAAAGTTTGCGCCACCCCTTTATGAACAATGGCCGAGCGAACACGCGAAAAAGGAAGAGAATTTTGAAGAGCTTCACCACTGAGAAAACCATCCCCCATATCACAAACAAAAGGGGTTCCCATAACAGGACAATAAGGTTTTGTGATAAATTGAAGATCTTTCCAACACTCAGAGCAAATTGTACCATAAGCAGAAACGCTTTGCTTACATCCAGGGCAAATCGGCGGATACAAAATTGTTAGAAAGCGCTCAATGAACCTGCTTAATATATTTCCGCTATTTAAAGCCATTTCTTGAAAGCATAACATCATTAATTTAGGCTTTTACAGCTTCCCTGTACAAAAACATTCTTTTGTATTTTTTAATTTTAATTCCTTTAAAAACCCTTACTTCTTATAAATTTGTTCTTTTTCCACATCATAAACTTGACAGAGCTTGTGCAAAAATGAACCTTTGCAAAATAGACTCTGAATCATAGATCGAAAGACCTTAACAATATGCCGCATCCTTTAATTTTTGATCATGACCGTATTGAGCAATTCCGCAAACGTGCTTTCAAAAAAGCAAAAAGAGGGTGTGACTTTTTATTGTCCTACGTAGCCGAGGATCTTTGTAAACGTCTCAGTACTGTTGATCGTTTCTTTACATTAGCTCTCGATTTACACAGCCATACAGATCTTGCAGCAAAAGCTCTATTGCAATCTGGAAAAGTCCATTCCATAGAACGCGTTGAAACCGATATCCTTTATCAAAGTCATGACAAAAAATTTCATTTACGCCCTCGAGAATTTCTCAACTTTCCTCAAAATTATTGTGACCTTATCGTTTCACTTCTTTCATTACAATTGACCAATGATACCCCTGGTGTTCTTCGTCAGATAAAAAATACCCTTAAAGCAGATGGTTTATTTCTGGCGGTTATGGTGGGAGCAGGTACACTTGTAGAATTGCGTGAATGCTTACTAGAAGCTGAAATGGAAATCTATGGTGGGGCAAGCCCTAGAATTTATCCTTTTGCCGACATTCGTGATGTAGGTGCTCTTTTACAACGTGTTGGTTTTGCTCTTCCTGTAGCAGACATTGAAAATATCACAATACGTTACGATACAATGTTTGACCTTATACATGATCTTAAAGCTATGGGAATGCAAAATGCGCTTATCAATCGCTCACGACGCCCTGTATCTAAGCGCTTTTTTCTCCGCGCAGCTGAAATCTATGCACAACGTTTTAGTGATCCTGATGGGCGCATTCGCGCGCATTTTTCTTTCATCTGGCTCTCTGGTTGGTCACCTCATCCAAATCAGCAAAAGCCTCTCCAACCTGGATCGGCACAAATATCTCTTGCAGATGCTTTAGTAAAACAGCCAAAAAAAGCATAGCCTCGACATAGAAAATTATTTTTCAAAAATACTTTTATCCGTTGTCCGTAACATTTGACTGGTTATAGTTCCTGCCAACATTGAATCACTTACATTGAGAGCTGTACGCCCCATATCAATTAAGGGTTCAATAGACATAAGGACAGCAACCAAAGAAACAGGAAGCCCCATAACTGGCAAAACGATCAATGCAGCAAAAATAGCACCACCACCAACACCGGCTACACCAATAGAACTCAACGTTACAACACCAACAAGAGTAGCAATCCAAGTAGGATCAAGAGGGTTAATACCCACAGAAGGTGCTATCATGGTCGCAAGCATCGCTGGATAAAGTCCTGCACAACCATTTTGTCCAATTGTTGCCCCAAAAGAGGCTGCAAAACTTGCAATTGACTGCGGTACACCAATCCATTGCGTTTGAGCCTCAATATTCAAAGGAATACTTGCAGCACTTGAACGACTGCTGAAAGCAAATGTCAAAACAGGTAAAACTTTTTTGAAAAAACGAAACGGATTAATTCCTGATATACCAAGCAACACAGCATGAATTCCAAACATAAGGAGAATACCAACATAGGAAGCGATGATAAAAACAAATAAATCTAAAATATCTGCAACATGTGAGGTCGCTCCAACTTTCGTCATAAGGGCAAAAATACCATAAGGCGTCAAAGCAATTACAATACGAACTAATCGCGTAATCCAAGCTTGTGCTACTTGAATGAATAAAAGTGCTTTTTCCCCCTTTTCTAGATCATCTTTCTTTAAAAGAAGAACCGCAGCTCCTAAAAAGGATGCAAAAATAACAACACTGATAATTGATGTGCGCTTAGCTCCACTTAATTCAGCAAATGGATTTTTAGGAATCAAAGATAAAATCATCTTTGGAACATTCATATCTCCAAGTTGAGCAATACGATCATCGAGAAAAGCAGAAACATTTTTCCCTTCATGTACCAAACCATTCGCTGTTAACCCAAAGAAATTAACCACAAAAATGCCTACCAATGCTGAAAGAGCAGTTGTAAAAAGCAATATTGAAATGGTCATTGTACTCATTTTACCAACAGCATAAACAGAATGTAAATGAGCGACCGCTGAGACGATAGAGACAAAAACTAATGGCATAACAATCATTTGTAGTAATAAGATATAGCCATTACCAACAATGTTAAACCATTCAACAGATTTCAACAAAGTAGCTTCGCCTTCTCCATAAACAATCTGTAAAACACTTCCAAAAATCATGCCAAGGATGAGCCCCAGCATAACACGGAGTGAAAGGCTCCATTTCATTCTCTTGCTTTGAGCAAGCCATAACAAAAAAATAACAAATAGAAATAAATTGATGAAAAAATGAAATACCATTGTTTATGCCCACTATTGTTATGCTTGATATTGAATAATATACATAGCTCAAAATCAATGTCTGATATCGGAAAACGGAATATAAAGCGTGCAACGCTTTTACAAAATCATTATTTTTTTAATTTATAAGTTAGAAGAGAATTTTTTGTCTATTAATCACTCTTTAAAGGAGATAAAAAATCAAATAAAATTATTTTCAATTCTATTTGCAAATAAAATGTTTCTCATCAGAAATAAAATACCAACAGCTCTCTTTCACGTTCTAATACTAAAAGAATACTTTCAATAGGCCTTGTCATTTGAATGATATTTCACCATTCCCGCTCTATTTAAAGCAATAAAATCTTTCGAGAAAGAAATATCCCTACAAAATATAGTAACAGGCTGTTTTAAAATATTTAAGAGAATTACAGCGTGCCCCTCCCGAATTAGATATTTGAAAGTATGATCATATAATGCTTGTCTTTCACGGATGCTTTGCCAATTTGTGGCAAGAAGATAAAGAAAGATCAACGCGAATAGATAAAAAATTAAAAACAAAACTTAAAACAAACTCTTATGATCCAATATTTGCGTACACAAAAAGTTTTTGGATTCTCCGATGTGCATTTCTTCAGAATTAAAAAGAGAATTTTTGTTTCAAAATTTAATAGGCACATTCTAAAAATATAGGTTCCACAGTCCCATTCCAAATAGAATGATAAAGAGACAAAAACCTCTCAGCATTTGTTTGTCCCATTGCAATCACCTCTTCTAAGGGAACCAAAAAATTTGTCTCATCTAAACCATCAGCATCATACTGCCTGCGATTTTTTAACCCCTTGCGTGAAATAGCAACGACCTGACGAGCTATTTCTAAAATTATGGTCTGGCGAAAAGGTGTTCTTAATCCTTCTTTAGGAACACGTCTGCGCATATCCAGAACTTCTTCAAAACACCAATCTTTTGTCAAAGCCTCTGCTTCATTCAATGCTTCACTATCATAAAGAAGCCCAACCCAAAAAGCCGACAATGCACAAATATGCTTCCAAGAACCGCAATCAGCACCTCTCATTTCTAAAAATCGTTTTAAGCGTACTTCAGGAAATAAAGTTGAGAGATGATTAATCCAATCTCCCATATTGGGTATTGCGTTTGTAACTTGTCCTCTTAATGCTCCCTGCATAAATTGACGAAAAGTTATATGTGTACAATCATAATAACGACCATCGCGCACGACAAAATACATGGGGACATCAAGTGCCCATTCAACATAATCCGCAAAACCAAAACGCTCAGAAAATACAAACGGAAGAACTCCTGACCTCTGATTATCAGTATCGCGCCAAATTTCAGAGCGCCAAGATAAAAAGCCGTTCGGTTTTCCTTCTGTAAAAGGTGAACTGGCAAATAATGCTGTCGCAATAGACTGTAATTTCATTGATACTTGCATTTTTCGCCGCATATCAATTTCAGATGAAAAATCAAGATTCACTTGAACCGTTGATGTGCGATACATCATATCAAGGCCACTATGACCAACCTTTGGCATATAATTTGTCATAATCTGATAACGTGACTTAGGCATTCGCGGAGTTTCAGCTAAAGTCCACTTTGGACTAGCCCCCATACCAAGAAAACCAATACCCAATGGCCCTGAAATTTTTTTGAGAAGAGTTAAATGCTCCATCACCTCGCAATAAGTATGACCAATGGTTTTCAGTGGTGCACCAGATAATTCAAATTGCCCCCCAGGTTCCAAAGAAATGGCACCTTGACCAACTGATCCTATAAGCCCAATAATATTTCCCTCATCTACAATAGGCTTCCATCCTAAAGCTTCTTGCATTCCCTCTAGAAGTGCACGAATCCCTTTAGAACCTTCATAGGGAACAGGACGAAAACCATCTATATAAAATGGAAATTTTTCATGCTCCGTACCAATACGCCAATCATGCTCTGCTTTACACCCCCCTTGGAAATAGCTAACCAAGGAATCTAAGTTATAAATTTCACTTTCATCCGTTATATCAAGCGCCATAACTTATTGTATCCTATCATCAGTTCCATCATTTTAAATGAATTGTTTAGAATGATTTTACGAACGTCTCAATTAATTGACCAATCCCCCACGGTAACATTAAGAAGAGCCAAAGCAGCAACAGCTGCAGTGTCAGCACGTAAAACACGCGGACCTAAAGATATCGGAATCACAAAAGGATGTTTTTTTAATAAGTTCCGCTCTTCTTCACTAAAACCACCTTCTGGTCCAATGAGCACCCCAGATGCTGTCATCTCATACTTTTTTAAAAGATGTAATGGATTATGTGGTTTATGCGCTTCATCACAAAAGAACAAAGGTCGTGCCTCGTTCCAATGAGCTAAAAGCTCTGCTAACGAGATAGCAGATACACATTCAGGCACGGATAAGATGCCACACTGCTCTGAAGCCTCAATAACATTAGCTTTCATACGCTCCATATTAATACGCGTAACTTGTGTGTGATGCGTTATAACAGGCTGCAACATTGATACCCCCATTTCAACAGCTTTCTGCACCATATAATCCAAACGCGCGTTTTTGAGTGGAGCAAAGCAGTAAATGAGATTTGAATGCGTCGTTTGCAATCTTTCTTGATGAATAAGCTGAATCACAACAAATTTTTTCTTAATGGTGGTGAGTCTAGCAAGCCATTCACCATCCTGTCCATTAAAAAGTAAAATTTCAGCGCCTTCTTGCATGCGCAAGACATGTATAAGATAAGCAGCTTGTGCCCCCTCTATCTTGATTGCTTCATTCAAAGCAAGTGGTTGTCGGACAAATAACCTTTTAAGTTTATAATTTATGCGCATAGAATTGTGCCAAAGCTAACTATAATCATCAAGAAGATAAAAAAACATATAACAAAAAGAGAGAATTATATCTATAGAACTATAATATATTAAAGAATTATAGAGTTTTTTCGCTTTATGAGATAATGCTGGGAACAAATGGATCACTAAATGATTCTGCTTATCTGTAATTTTATAAAAACACATTATTCACCATTGTATTCAGTCATAGGTCACATAGTTTGAGGGAAAATATGTCTGCTAAAAAAGCCACAATTATCACTATTATTAGCCTGTTAGCTTTTATTCTGATCACTGTAGGAATCGGCTCTGTTGGAGCAGATGGGAAGTTTTCCGTCACTAAAGATGGCTATGGCATTTCTTCACAAATTCAATAAGCTCCAAGCTCTGGATAGCTTATCTATAAAATTTTATCATGACATAAGACTTTTAACAGTTTTTCTAAAATTTTTACCAATACCAATATGAAAAATAGCGATCAATCTGCATAGATACCTTGTTTAACCAAAAAAATTCCGCGTTCTTGTCCTTTAGAACTAAGAGAAAAAGTAAAAGGCCAAACGAGACTGTTAGCAAGGCATTGAACATCTTGACAGAGCGTTTCTGAACTATGCGTTTTTCGCAATCTTGCCTGCAAACTAAACTCATTCTGTAGTTCTTGCATGACAGAAAATGCAATTGTTCCCCAAATGGATAAACTCCAATCTGCCGTGCACATCAATGATTCTGTTACCTTTATCGTACTATCTGAAAATGTTGTTTGAATATCCCAGAAATCGAAAGCTGTTGAGAGGGCATCGTCTCCCATTAAGAGAAATTGCTCATTTTTTGAAAGTCTCATTTGTAAATCATTCAAATCATATCCTAACAATCGACCAGAAGACATATTCAATGTTAATTTACCCTGCATCTTTGAAAAGATTTCTGACCAAGAACTGGCAAGCGTTTCTGCCGTCATAGTAAAGTTTGTTTTGCTCTGTGCCAATGGAGTTATTCCTAGAGCCTCTGCAGCAGTTTGTATATCAATAGAAGTCCCTGAAGCACGTCCTTTAATACGCATTTTCTGCTTATCTGGTACAATTTCGATATTGCTTTGAAATGAGCCACCAAAAACATTTGCATGTCCAAGATCAAAAATACCATGCCTATTTCTTATTTGTATCGCAGCAGCTAAATTCGTAAGCGCAAATTTCCCTATTTTTGCTTGAGGCAAAGAAAGTCGTAGATCCACCCCAATACGATTAAAAATTGCCATATCAAGAAATGAATCCTGATTTTTAACCGAAAAAAACATTGATCCCAAAACATTAAAATCTAGATTATCAAATGCTAAAGATCCCCTTATAATTGGTACATAGTCCTGAAAATCAACTTCTAAAGCTCCACGCGCATTTGCTGTACCCATCGTAAATGTAACATTATTCATTTGGATATGCATTGGCTGTGCTAAAAAACCAGACTCCCATACAATAGGTGCTTTTAATCTATACCCCCAAAACTGATTGCCTCCAATCCAAGACAATGTCTGATCCCAACCAGGAGAACGCATCGATACTTTTCCATCAAAACGATAATATTCAGATAATCGAGCCTGCCCTATAAAGGTTACGCCACCACGCACAGAATTAAGACTTGCCTTAATCTGGCTTTTCCCTCCTGCTAAAAGCAGCAATGCTTGGTCAGCATCAACTGATAATTTTGTCAACTCTCCGCGCCAACGAGCATCTGCACGAAATCTCACTTCCTGTGTTGATTCGGGCCAATCTAAGGTCGCATTTAAACCCGTTATTTTTTCTGCTACTCTGGAAATATTATCATGATACACAAGAACGCCATTTTCGACGACAATCCGCCCAAACGGTTGTCTCAAAAGATGCTCTATATCTGGATGATCAGGATTATGCTTCAATATTTCACGAGCACTGCGTATTGCTAATCCTAATGCACCTTGTGATCGTGAAAACCTATCAAAAAAATCTGCAGCTGTTTTTACGGGCTTTTCCATAACAAACTGAGGGCGCACAATTCGCGTTTCTGAAAAAGAAACATGTCCCAAAAGAAGGTCGATCAAAGAAAGGTCAACTTCTATTGATTCAGCTTCCATCAACGGTACAACATGATTCATCTTTGATGTTAAAGTAACACCAGAAAGAAGTGCTTTAGGGTAAGGAAAAAGATTTAATCGAGGGGGATCACGCAATTGCACATTATAACCCGTCCACGCACTCAAATCCTGTGCTAAACGAATACGAATCATATCGGTAGAAACAAGATAAGGTAAAATAAAAAGACCAACTCCAAGCGAAAAAATAATTGTAATAAAAATTCCGCTCAAAAATTTTATTATTCTGACGTGCACAATCTTCCTCTATACTCTCACTCCTATAACAAGATTAAAAGCAAACTCAAATGATCGTCAAAAAACTTCTTATAATCCTAAAATTTGCCATATCTCATTTAACAACTTCATTATTCTTGTTCTTATCCAAAGTTTACGAGAACAGCAATGTTGCTGCTTCTTTACAAAGAGATTATTTTAAAAGCTGTCAAAAATTATAAAATACATAATATTGTCATACCATTCTTACTGTTTTCATAGGAATATTTCTATAAAACGCTATTGTATTGTCAGCAAATGCTTTACAAAAAAATAAACAGCCCTATCGAAAGGATCTCTCTCAATGAATAATATTATCGACGGAAAAAAGCTCGCTGAAGAGATTATTGTAAAAGTTAAGGCTGAAACAACAAAACTCCGCAATCACTATAATATACAACCTGGTATTGCTGTTATTATTGTCGGAGATGACCCTGCAAGTCAGGTTTATGTTTCATCAAAAAGCAAAAAAGCCGAAGAGTGTGGTTTTTTTTCAATTAAACATATGGTTTCCAAAGAAACACAAGAACATGAACTTCTTCAACGCATTGCCGCATTAAATTCTGACCCTAAAATCCATGGCATTTTGGTGCAACTTCCCTTGCCCCCCCATATTAATACAAACCGCATAACACAAGCCATTGCTTTCCAAAAAGATGTTGATGGTTTTCATTATATCAATGTAGGAAAACTCGCAACCAACAACCTTGAGGACGCTATCATTCCTTGTACACCAGCAGGCGCTATGATGATGATTGAACAACAATGTGGACGAGATTTATCCGGTCTTGATGCCGTTGTTATTGGACGCTCTAATATTGTAGGAAAACCTATGGCCGCTCTTTTAACAGCAGCAAATGCTACCGTGACAATTGCCCACAGTCGTACCCGTGACCTTGATGATGTATGTCGTAGCGCAGATATTTTAGTAGCAGCCATAGGCCGCCCACGTATGATTAAAAGGGACTGGGTTAAAAATGGTGCTATTGTTATTGATGTTGGCATTAATCGCATTGCAGCTCCAGAAAAAGGCATAGAAAAGACACGTCTTGTTGGTGATGTCGATTTTGAAGAAATAAAAGGAAAAGCTGCTGCAATTACCCCTGTTCCAGGAGGGGTTGGGCCTATGACAATTGCCATGCTCATGGTTAATACGCTCAAGGCAGCGGCTCGAGCACATAATCTGCCTGTGCCAAAATTTTAAGAGATTTTACACATATTTATTGCAATGAATATTCCTTTACTCATACTATCAAAACAGATGCTCCTTGATCTGCACTATTAACGGATTTGCGAAAAACATGAAAAAGCTCACGCCCAAAGCCATATTCATTTTTTGAAAGATCAGGAAGTATGATTGTCCGTGCATTAAATTTTGACAAATCTTCCAAAAGAGCTAATTCTCCCACATGTGCATCAAGACGAACGATATCACCATCTTGCAAACGCGCAATGGGACCATTATCCAAAGCTTCTGGTGTAACATGGATTGCAGCAGGAATTTTTCCTGATGCACCCGACATACGACCGTCCGTTACCAATGCCACCTTTTGACCACGATCTTGTAAAAGACCTAAAATTGTCGTTAATTTATGAAGTTCCGGCATGCCATTGGCTTTTGGCCCTTGATAACGAATGACAGCGATAAAGTCTTTGTCATTCAATGCTCCAGATTTAAAAGCCTTTTGCAGCCCCTCTTGATCATCAAATACAAGAACTGGAGCTTCAATCCGCCAATGCTCAGATTTAACAGAGGAAACTTTAATAATAGCTGTACCCAAATCTCCCGACAAAACACGAATCCCACCATCAGGCCGAAATGGGTTTTTCCACCCTGATAGCACCTTCTGATCACCACTTTTATTGAGAGCAGGCACACGCACCACGCTACTATCAGCGGAAAGCTTTACTTCAATTGCATAAGCATTGAGGTCTTTACCAAAAACTGTACAGACATCTTCATGCACGAGACCCGCCTCAATGAGCTCGCGAATAACAAATCCCATACCACCAGCGGCATGAAAATGATTGATATCGGCCAAACCGTTAGGATAAATCCGTGCTAAAAGAGGAACAACTGACGAAATTTCTGCAATATCATGCCATGTCAATTGAATACCGCAAGAGGCAGCCATAGCAATCAAATGAATCGCATGGTTGGTAGATCCCCCTGTCGCATTTAATCCTACAATAGCATTCACGAAAGAACGTTCATCAACTATCATACCAAGGGGACTATAATCATCGCCAAGTGCTGTCATTTCAAATACACGCTGAGTAGCTTCCTTTGTTAAAGCGTCACGCAACGGTGTATTTGCATTAATGAAAGAGGCTCCAGGCATCTGTATCCCCATCATCTCCAGTATCACCTGATTTGAGTTAGCAGTCCCATAAAATATACATGTTCCTGGACCATGATAAGAACGTGCTTCTGATTCGAGCAAGGTTTGGCGATCTATCTTATTTTCCGCGTAAAGCTGGCGGATCTTGGCTTTTTTATCATTGCCTTGCCCACTTGTCATAGGGCCAGCAGGAACAAAAATTCCTGGCAAGTGACCAAATGTTAGTGCCCCAATTACTAAACCAGGTACGATTTTATCACATACTCCAAGATACAACGCAGCATCAAACAGTTCGTGTGATAAGCTTATAGCCGTCGCCATTGCAATCACATCACGCGAAAAAAGAGAAAGCTCCATCCCCACATTCCCTTGTGTTACACCATCACACATCGCAGGAACACCACCTGCCACTTGTGCAACACCACCAACCATACGAGCAGCCTCTTTAATGAGGTGAGGAAAAGACAAAAAAGGTTGATGTGATGAAAGGATATCATTATACGCAGTAATAATACCAATATTTCCTACGATATTACACTTTAAGCGTTCTTTGTCTATTTGACCACAGGCTGCAAAACCATGAGCCTGATTGGCACACCCTAAAAAACTTCTTTTGGGACGATTTTCATGTGCCTTAGCAATATGATCTAAATAAATTTCTCGTGTTGGTAGAGAACGTTCATAAATCTTTCGTGTAACCGTAGCAATTGTCTTAGAAAGCGCCATATTTATACCCCCTCATTTACGCTTTCCATCATTAACGAGAGATTGCGTGTTTTCTACATCTGTATCACATTTTCACTTCACTTATTTCATTTTCATCTGGTGACCAATAAACCTGTATAAGGTGATGGGTATTGCGTAAAACCGCACGAACAGGCATTTCTATTTCATCCCCATCCTGACAAACTGCTTCAAAACAATCGCGTTTCTGAAAACCTTCAAAATGAAGAATAATGCAACGAGATTGTATGATAACTGGCAAAGTGAGCGTAAGCCTTGGCTCAAGAGTACTCTTCGCATGAAGTGGTAAAACAAGTGCCTGTGTTTGAAGATCAAGTGCTTGTTTCAAACGATCAGCATCAGGAAAAAAAGAAGCCGTATGACCATCAACCCCCATTCCTAAAACAATAACATCAAATGGTCTAGGCAAAGTATTGATACGACTAGCGGCTGAAAAAGCCGCAAGCTCAACAGTAATTGCCTTATGATAAAGTCCTACAAAATGTGCTTTAGCTGCAAAGTTTTGTAATAAATGACGGCGTACCCTATGTTCATTTGAACGCTCATGCTGAGCAGGCACAAAGCGTTCATCGACCAAAGTGATGATAATATTTTGCCAATCAATATCAGCTTTTGACAAATAATGAAAAAACAATTCTGGTGTTTTACCACCAGAAACTGCTAAAATTGCGCGCTTACGCTCAAGGACAGCTACACTAAGCTCTGCTGCAACACGATCAGCCAATGCTAAAGCTAAATCCGTGGGCGTTTCAAAATTTAAACGATCAATATTCATTCCATGCATACTTATTACTCTAAACTAAATTGTTCCATATACGCCCATCACGTTCCATCAAAAGTGTCGAAGCAGATGGCCCCCACGAACCAGCTCTATATCCATGAACAGGCTGCTTTATTGCTTGCCATCCCTCAAGAATAGGATCAATCCAACACCAAGCAGCTTCAACTTCATCACGACGCATGAACAGTGTTTGATCCCCACGAATAACATCCATCAAGAGGCGTTCATAAGCATCAGGATTACGTTCAGAAAATGCAGACGCAAAACTCATGTCCAATGGAATATGACGAAATCGCATACCACCAGGACCTGGATCCTTAATCATCAACCATTGTTTTACCCCTTCATTAGGCTGGAGACGAATAACGAGGCGATTAGAAAAAATTTCATCCAAATGCGTATTAAAAATATTATGAGGAATGGGTTTAAAAACGACAACAATTTCAGACATCCGTGTAGGCATACGTTTACCAGTTCGTAAATAAAAAGGTGTATCCGCCCAACGCCAATTGTTAATCTTAACTTTAAGCGCTACAAATGTTTCGCTCTTACTGACCTTTTTCCCCAAATCATCAAGATAAGAGCCTACAGAAATACCATTCAAGATACCAGCAAAATACTGGCCACGTACAGTGTATTGCTCTACATTATGCACATTAAGAGGTGTTAAAGAATGTAAAACTTTCAGTTTTTCATCACGCACCGCATTTGCCTTATTGGTAAATGGTACTTCCATAGCAACCAAACATAGCAATTGCAGCATATGATTTTGTACCATATCGCGTAGCGCACCTGCACTTTCATAATATTCAGCACGTCCTTCTAATCCTAAAGATTCAGCAACTGTTATCTGAACATGATCAATATAATTGGAATTCCATAACGGCTCATAGAGTGTATTGACAAACCGCAACGCCATTAGATTTTGAACTGTTTCCTTGCCAAGATAATGATCAATACGAAAGATTTGATCTTCATCAAACACTTTTGCAAATATATCATTAATCTCTATTGCTGTTTTTACATCACGTCCAATGGGTTTTTCAATGATAATCCGTGTTTGCTGCGTTACCAAACCATTTTTCTCTAATCTCATCGCGATATCATCAAAAAGGTGTGAACCAATCGCTAAATAAAAAGCCCGAATATCAGCTGAATCCTTTGACAACACTAGAGCAAGATCCTGCCATCCCCGATCTGATGTAATATCAACAGAAACATAAATTAAACGCGCAAGAAAACGGTTCAATTCAATTTGGTTGAGATCTTTTGGATGAACATGTTTTTCCAGAGAAGCCCGAACAAAATTTTGATATTCTTCATTACTCAGTGAAGAACGTGAAACCCCAATAATACGCGTTGGCTCACTTAATTGTCCAACACACTGGCAATGATAGAGAGCTGGAATAAGTTTGCGTGATGTTAAATCGCCATTGCCACCAAAAACAATACAATCAAAGGAAGAGACTGGAATAATTTGACTCACCATGAACTTGTCTCTCTTCCTATTTAATTATAAAAGCTTAAACAATTTACAGAAGCTCCAATCATTAAAGCAGACAGATCTTAAACAAGCCATTAATTTTCTTCGTTTTAAACAATATCCAGTTACAAATGATCCATTAAAGAAAACCAGCGCATTGCTAAAAACATAAGCGGATAACGCAGAATTTTCCCACCAGGAAAAGACGAAATCTTTAAATCCTGAAAAGACGCAAAACGTTCACGTTTCCCAGTAAGCCACTCAGAGTATAATTTCCCTATAAAAGGAGCAAGTATAACCCCATGTCCTGAATAACCACCACAATAAGTTATACCCGAAAGAAGTTGGCGAACATAAGGCATACGTTCAACTGTGATAGCAACTGTTCCCCCCCAATGGTGTGTCAGCTTTATAGAGTGTAGATGAGGATAAATTTCAATAATCTGCCGTCGTATACGTTCTTCTAAATTTGCAGGATACTGATTATCGTAACTTTCTACTCCACCAAATAATAAGCGATTATCAATGCTTTTGCGAAAATAGCGTACCATAAAACGGGAATCATCTACCGATTCGCCTCCCTGAAGAATAGGATTGTCTTTTGATAAAGGTTCGGTTGCTCCAATATAAGAGCGGATAGAAAAAATATTTCTTTCAATAAAATGTTGAAGTCCAAGTTTATAACCATTGGTCGCCAATAAAACATGTTCAGCCTTTATTTTGCCCCGTTCCGTTAGCACACTATAATGGCTACCATCGCGTTTTACTGCAGATACTTGCGTCTTCTCATAAAGTTTAGCACCAGCGTTTTTTGCGTTTTTGGCTAATTCAACAACAAGCTTTAAGGGATTTATATGACCTGTCCCCGCATCATAAATACCACCATGATAAAAAGAAGAACCAATACGCTTAGCTGTTTCATCCTTGTCCAGAAAAGTAAGACCATGATAACCATAACGCTGCATCGTTTCCACATGCCGTTGATAAGATGTGAGTTCACGTTTTTTATGGGTAACGGAAAGATGACCTTCCATAAAATCACACTGACAATCGGACTTTGCACACCAAGATAGAACATCTCTTTTGGCTTCTTCAGCGAGATCAAACAGCACTTTACTTCGCTCAAAACCATATTTTTTTTCCAGTGTTTCTACCCATTGTCGTTGTCCCGTTCCCAATTGCCCACCATTGCGCCCTGAAGCACCGTCACCAAACCGTGAAGCCTCAAACAAAACAACATGTACTCCAGCCTTAGCTAAATGATAAGCCGCTGAAAGCCCTGTAAATCCACCTCCGATAATAACCACATCGCACTGTATCTGTTCATCTGAAAACGGATAAAAGGGGCGTTCTTCTAAACTATCTTCATACCAAGAAATTCCCGGAGAAATCGGATTGTAATCAATCATCGTGATAAACCTCAAACATTAAGCAAGAGATATTCGCGCTCCCACGGGCTAATCACTTCCATAAAAGTTTCAAACTCTTGTCGTTTGATTGCAGCATAGGTACTGACAAACGCATCTCCTAGAATTGCACGTATCGCTGTATCTTGTTCAAATAAGTTGACCGCTTCAATGAGACCACGTGGCAATTCAATGTTATCAGCATTCACATTATTTGTTGTTGGCTCATCGGGTTCAAGCTTATGCTGCAATCCAATGAGACCGCAAGCCAAAGAAGCTGCAAGAGCTAAATAAGGATTAGCATCTGATGAAGGGAGTCTATTCTCAACACGCCGTCCTTGTGGAGCAGAGCGAGGTACACGAAAAGCTGTGGTACGATTATCATATCCCCATCGCAAATTAACAGGTGCTGAAATATCAGGCATGAGACGTCGATAAGAATTTACATAAGGAGCCAGCATAACAAGCCCCCCTGCCATATGTCTTTGTAATCCACCAATAAAATGGCGAAAAAAGACACTTTCCTCACCATCTTCTTGTGTAAAAATGTTCATACCCGTCTTCTGGTCAACAACCGATTGGTGAATATGCATAGCAGAACCCGGTTGTCCTTGAATAGGCTTAGCCATAAAAGTTGCATACATATTATGCTTAAGTGCCGCTTCACGAATTGTGCGTTTGAACATAAACACTTGATCAGCTAATTCAATCGGATCACCATGACGTAAATTGATTTCAAATTGGCCAGCCCCCTCCTCATGAATGAGCGTATCAATTTCCAATCCTTGCGCTTCTGAAAAATGATAGATATCATCAATGAACTCATCAAATTCATTTACACCGGCAATCGAATAGCCCTGTCCCCCGCCAATTGAACGTCCTGAACGACCAACTGGAGGTACTAAAGGATAATCAGGATCAGGATTTTTCTCTACTAAATAAAATTCAATTTCTGGTGAAACAACCGGCTTTAGTCCCATTTCTGTGTAAAAATCAATCACTGTTCGCAAAACATTGCGTGGTGTATAATCCACAACTTGCCCATTTTGATACACAAGATCACAAATCACTTGTGCGGTAGGCGCATCTTCCCATGGCACAATGCTTAACGTAGAAAGATCAGGCTCAAGGCGTAAATCTCCATCTGTTTTCGGATATTCAAAACCATGCCCATCTTCAGGATAATCGCCTGAAATTGTTGCCACAAAAACGGCTGAAGGCAATGCCAATGATGTTTCTGATGTAAATTTTTTAGAAAGCATCATCTTGCCACGTGGTACACCTGCTTGATCAGGCGTAATACACTCAATATCTTCTACATTACGGAAAGCAAGCCACTGTGAAACTTGCTCCCAGTTTTTTACACCACGTAAATTTTTGAGAAAGCCAGAAACAGGTTTAGAACCCTTATTTTGCATTTTTTTACCATTTTTCACAACCATGACACACTAACTCAAAAAATAACCAAATTACGCCCTTACGCTACCACCCCAATGAACGTCACGAAAAAACTTTATCAACGTAAAAAGAATGACACAACTTATATTGAGGTAAAAGAGACCTTACCACCATTATAAGCTGCTTACACTATCAAATATAGTAAAAAATGGTACTGCACGCGATACATCGGTACTAACGTTCTCTTAAAAAACACACAGATAATTAATCAGCTTCAAAAAACAACCTTACCAATGAAGTACTAGCTAGAGGGTTGCATGCACAACGCAATAATGGCACACTGATTCCCACAAGCGTGCTTCACATATTGTACGTATAGCCTGTACAGAGTCTACCGCTCCTAAATACTTAGACGTAATACTACTGGATCGTACAGTGACCGCAGTTGCACTCTTAAACACCGGTTCCTACCATATCATAATGCTTGACAAAAGCATCATGCCATCATAGCAACCGCTTTGCGTATGGGTTCCACAACATAGTTCTACAAATTGTTGACGCATTGCCAAGCTAAGAGTTTTCTTGCCCACCTACGCCAATGAGACCATCACTATCTTCTTTTTGAATCGTAAAACAAAATGATTTCCCATTAGCGATAAACCATCTGCTCAAAGTCCAGCTAGCTCAAACTCATAGCATTCTAAACCTTTAGGCTCGCTCTTCCCCCAAGGGGGCATAGTCAGATATATCACTTCCGTCACGTATTCACGCGCTGGGATAAAAAATCTGAAACTACGAGGCAACGCTGCATTTGTATGCAGCGTTGTTGTTAGGTATAAGCTTCTATTGAGATAGTTCTAATGGGAAGCACCCACAGCTAATGGTATAGGGATTAATTTGGATTCTTTCGAAATGTTATATATAAATTTAATGTGCCGCCCCAAAACATACCACCAGTGAACCCACTTAAAAGACCAAAAAGAAGGTTAAAATCAAATGCATATTTCAAATCAGGTTCAATCTTGAGAAAAACAATCAATGCGAATTTGATGACAAAAGCGATAAGAATAAATGTCAGCGTCAACCGCGTACCAGGCAGAATAATTAAATCCGTTCCCTCTTTGATTTTTAAACGCGGAGTGGCATGCCAGAGCAACCAGCCAACACCAACGCCGATCATCAGCCCTGCCAACATTGAGATTGCTCCCCAGCGCGGGAACGCCAGCTGGCTAATCACAGCGCTTGCGCCCAAAATCTGACATATACCCAAGAAATTTTGCTCGGCGCGATGCTTTATAGCCATGATTGGTGGACCTTTTTATATTTTTCTCTTAAATCCTTTGATGATAAACCGCGCTTGATAGCGCGCGAGAAGTATCGGCATACGACAAACGAAAAAAGCCAACAATCCCAGCTCAGGAGCAGCCCGATGTTTGCTCATGATGCTTGCAATCTGAATCAACCGATCCATCTGTTCTTCATTAAGAAGGTTGCCGGTCAGTGCAAACCATGCGTTCTGCAAATAACGGTTTTCATCGGCAATATCAATCAAATTACATCCACGAATAAACAATGCGGAAAGGCTGCTTTTAGCTTGGCAATGTCCTGCTCTTGTAGGCTTTGGCTCAAACGCAAAAAAGGCCGATAACTGCGGCTTTTAACCACAGCAAAAGTCGCACTAAATAAGAATTAGAAAAGTTGTAACAAGATAAATGGTACGGTTGGTGGGATTTGAACCTACGACCTCTGGTGCCACAAACCAGCGCTCTAACCAACTGAGCTACAACCGCATAAAAACTTAATGCATCATAAGTGTTTACTATTCCGTAAATACTCATTCTCTATCTGTGTGACATAAGGAAGATCAAAAGAGTTTGCAAGCCCCTTTAAAAAAATCCCGCATTTTTTATTAATTTTTTTTATAAAGGAAGCGCGCGCTTTGCCCAATGGTCAACACTGTGATCACGATAAGCTTTTATACTCTCAACTCCATCTTGCTGCATACACTGCAAAATCTCTTTCAGAATAGTTATAGCAAGCTCTGGTCCCTCATAAACCATCCCACTATATAACTGAATCAAATCTGCACCAGCTTTAACTTTTTCCAATGCCGTTTGTGCATCCCTTACACCACCAGCACCAATAATTGCTATCTTCTTACCTAATTTTTGACGCATTTTTGCAAGCACAATTGTAGAGCGCTCAAAGAGTGGACGTCCAGAAAGCCCCCCCTCCTCACTACTAAGAAAACTATTGTGAAGCCCTTGGCGTGAAAGAGTGGTATTGGAAACAATAAGACCATCAAAATCAGAAAACTTCATTTCTTCAGCGATATCATCCAATTCTTTTTCTGATAAATCAGGTGCAATTTTTAAAAAAATGGGAACGGAAAATCCATGTTTTTTCTTTTGCTCATTACGCGCCTGCGAAATTGCATTCATCAAAAGATGCAAACTGTCACGTGCTTGCAAAGCGCGTAACCCTGGCGTATTAGGCGAAGAAATATTAATCGTAAAATAATCAGAAACATCATAAAAATGAGCAATACCAGCAGTATAATCGTTAATCTTATCAACCGTATCTTTATTGGCACCAATATTGATTCCTACAATACCAAGGTGTTTACATGCACAAAGTCTGCTGTAGACAATGTGATGTCCGTCATTATTAAATCCCATTCTATTAATAATTGCTTCATCTTCTTTTAAGCGAAAAAGCCGTGGTTTAGGATTTCCTCCCTGAGGCTTTGGCGTCACTGTCCCAATTTCAGTAAAACCAAATCCTAACTGAAAAACAGCATCAACAACTTCTGCATTCTTATCAAAACCCGCAGCAAGACCAACAAAATTTTCAAACTCAAGCCCCGCAACAGTCACACTTAAACGCTTATCAACGACCTTTTGATACCTGTTCAATCCACTTTTTAGACTGATAATAGCTAAACGATGAGCATGTTCTGGATCCAACATAAATAAAGCAGAACGACCAATACAACGAAAAAAATTCATCTATTTTTCTCCACAACATTCCCTCTTATATCTCGCACAGCCTTCCATAAGAGATGGTATGCTATTTAAACAAGAATACAAATCCCACCAGAAAGAAAATTTATAACATTATCACTCATACTACTTGTGAACATTGATCAAAAAAGATTTTCCGCTTTAAAAAATGTTCTTTTGTTCACAATTGTTCATATTGTGCAATGAAGCACTTTTTTAAAATTTTATTATAAAAAGCTTGAAACAATTTTATAAATCACCAAAATTTTCCATTTCTATCTTAAAGGGAGAGTAGATACAGCTTAAAAAAGCTTTTTGTCGTTCTGCACTCTATGCGATACCCTTATATAGAGTCAAACAATGCCCCTTGTTAGTCTTTTAAAATATATCATAATATTTTCAAAAAAGAGTTTTCATATTATAATGTCAGGTTTACTAAGAAAATAAAAACTACCCTTTTCTTTTTTATCAAAAGCGATAATTAAAATGAGCATCTGTCGCATACATAAAGGGGAAAACGCAATGCTTAAAGAATTCAAGGAATTTGCTCTAAAAGGTAACATGATTGATCTCGCCATCGGTGTGATTATAGGAGGAGCTTTTGGTGGTTTGGTCAATTCAATTGTCAATGATATTTTTATGCCAATCATTGGGCTTATTACAGGTGGAATTGACTTTTCTAACATGTTTCTTCAGCTTGCCGGCGAGAAACAAGCTACATTGAGTGCCGCTAAAGCAGCGGGAGCAACCATTAGCTACGGCAACTTTATAACTTTACTTATTAATTTTCTCATTATTGCTTGGGTCCTTTTTCTCTTTGTTAAAGCTATGAATAAGCTCCGTCGAAAACAAGAAGAAGAGGAAAGTTCAAAAAAAATGTCTCTAGAAGAACAACTTCTGTCAGAAATCAGAGATCTTTTGGCCAAGAAAAAATAAACTTATGCGTGATTTGACTCATGGAACATTTGACTCATGGGACACTGGAAAAAACATTTCCACAGTTGTTCCATGATTGGGTTTTGAAAATAATAAAAATTGGCCACCACTTTCTTCTACCATTGCTTTACACATTGGAAGACCTAAACCTGTTCCAACAAAAGCGCTGTCGCCAGATCGTCCATCTTTGCGCTCTACTTGTCCATAGGGTTGCAGTGCTTGTATAATCTCTTCATCACTCATCCCAATACCGTTATCACTTACTGCAATCTTCACGCGCTCTTTTTTTCTATAAGAAACGTGAACAATAATTTGCCCACCCGACGGTGTAAAACGGATGGCATTGGAAAGAAGATTCCATATAATTTGCCGAAATATCTGTTGTGACACACTAATAAATGGCACATGAGAAGGAGCAGCAATACGCATCATAATGCCATTATGATTAGCCTGTGTTTCAAGAAAAGCCATACTGGCACGTAAACAAGATATCACATCAAATGCTTCCACAGGCATATTAATCTTGTTATTTGAGCCAGAATAATTTGCTTTTGAGCATTCTAGTAATTGATTAACCAGCGATAATATATGTTTTCCAGATGAAATAATATCGCGTAAATATCCACGATACCGCTCATTATCTATCAGACCAAAACGGCCATCTTTCATAATTTCTGCAAAACCAATGAGAGCGTTTAAAGGTGTCCGTATTTCATGAATCACTTCAACCATTTGATTTTCTTCTACTCTTTTATCTACTGGTAGAATTTCCTCTGTTATATTATGCAATATAACAGCATAATTGTCTTGTCGTGCCAAAGGTACAATTGTCATAAAAACCGTTATATTTTTATGACTTTTCGTCACGAGTTCTGCTCTCTCTCCGCGATTAAAAACCTGATTTTTTTCCTTCACACGGATCAACTTAAAATATTTTTCAAATAAAAAACGACTTTGCAAAGTAAATAATGATGATAACGGCTTGGCTAGTAATTCGTTGATTTCATAGCCAGTTAATGCCAAAGCAGCACTGCTAACCGCTCGAATAAAACCCTGTTCATCCAACCAAAAAATGCCATCCGTTGCTGTATCCAATAATGATAAAACAACTGCTGGTTCTTTGATGAGAGTTTGTTCTATAGCATTTTCCGGTAATGTCTGTGCACTAGGCAACAAAACAGCTGTTTCCTTAACCCAATGATCACATCCTACCGATGAATGCAATTCTTCACGCAATCGTTGTGCAATTTCACGAAATGCTGAACGCTCTATCTCCGAAAGACTTGGTGTTTTTGTTTCCAGATTTTCATCTTTTTTCTCTTGTCCATTTTCTTGCTTCTTCAAAATACCAAAGCCATAAAATCCCTCAAGCCGTCGTTCGTTATCAAAAATTGGCACAGCAGATAATTCAACATCAAGCCACTCTGGAGAATCATCAATAGGCCATTGAACTGTCCATTTATTCCAAGGTAAAGCCGCTTCAATAAAGCCGTTTAAGGATTGATACCGTTCATCACTAAATCTCTTGGTAAGTTCATAAAAATCAGATCTCAAAATAGAAGACGATAAAGGTCCAACAATTTCAGCTAACTCTTTTGAAACATCACAAAAACGTCCATTTTTATCCATTCTCCAAGTAAACCGTTGTGGTAAAAGTTCCGGATTAAAATGAAAAAGCTCCTGTTTACTCTTCAACTCTTCCGCTTTTAATGGCATGCATAAAACCAAAAAACTTGCTGGTTTTATTTCTAGGCGAATAATACCAACTTGTGTATAAGCACCCGCTATGGATAAAATGGTTTTGACTGTCTTCTCATGATCAATCGTCTGTAGTAGAATTTGGATTGTTTCATCAACAAAAGAAAAATGAGAAGAAGCTTCTAATATTGTTGCATATTCATCAATTATCGCAACGGACATTGTTGCATTATCCAAGCCAGCGATAAGAGAAATCTTTTCCTCTTCCAGAGGAGATTCTAATAAAAATACCTTGCCTAAACCAATAATATCAATAGAAACTACAGAAAATTCAGCAGTATGCTTTAAACCATCTAATGCAACAGAACTTGCACATTGAGCACTCTTCAATATTTTATGACGCTCCATTTTGTCTAAAAAAGACCGGTCTTTCATCATATCCGATACAGAAGAAAAACCAAAAAAATACGCCGCAGCTCCATTGGACCAAAGAAGATTGTTACAATCAGAGGAAAGAACAAAAGCTCTCTGTCCTCGCATGAAGGTTTGTTTAATTTCTTCACATTCCAGATAATCTAAAAATGTAAAAGACATCTTAAACCCTTCTTTGTATTTATGCTACATACCAGCAACCCTAATACAAAATATCGCTTCTATTTTGTCACTCCCCATTTAATATTTTTAATATTCCACAGTTTAAAAATAAGTACAGAACAACCCTCGCTCATAGCATAAAGCAAGCATTAATCATTAAAATAATGATCGTTAGACATTTTTAAAGCTATATATTCTTAAAATTATCTCGCTTACTACATGTACTCATTGAGTAAAATTTCACGTTTCCCTACATGATTAGCAGCTCCAACAATGCCTCTTTCTTCCATGCGCTCAACGAGAGAAGCTGCTTTATTATAACCGATTGCAAGGCGGCGTTGAATATAAGATGTCGAACATTTTTTATCACGCATAACAATCTTTACAGCTTGCATATAAAGTTCCTCACCATCTTCACTAGATTTTTCTTCCTTTGAAACTCCAGAAACTGAATCCGTAGCCTCATCTTCTTTGTTATCGTCTTCACTATCCGTTACCGTTGCTAAATAATCAGGCTTTCCTTGCATTTTAAGATGTGCAACAATGGATTCAACTTCTTCGTCAGAAACAAAAGGCCCATGAACGCGTACAATACGTCCACCACCTGCCATATGAAGCATATCACCTTGCCCCAACAGTGTTTCAGCTCCTTGTTCTCCTAAAATTGTACGACTGTCTATTTTCGATGTAACCTGAAAAGAAATACGGGTTGGAAAATTTGCTTTAATCGTACCAGTGATGACATCAACAGAAGGACGCTGTGTGGCCATAATAAGATGAATACCCGCTGCACGTGCCATTTGCGCTAAACGTTGAATGGCATTTTCAATTTCTTTACCTGCCACCATCATGAGATCAGCCATCTCATCAACAATCACAACAATATAAGGAAGCTGTGTTAGATCCATTGCTTCTTCGTGATAAAGTATTTCCCCACTTTCCTTATCAAAACCCGACTGTACAGTGCACATGATCGTTTCGCCTTTTTGTGCTGCAAGGGCAACGCGAGCATTAAAACCATCAATATTACGCACACCTAATTTAGCCATTTTTCGGTAACGTTCTTCCATTTCACGAACCGCCCATTTTAAAGCTGTTACAGCTTTTTGCGGATCCGTCACAACAGGCGTTAAAAGATGAGGAATACCATCATAAACAGAGAGTTCTAACATTTTAGGGTCAACCATGATCAAACGGCACTGCTTTGGTGTCATGCGATAAAGAATCGACAAAATCATTGTATTAATTGCGACAGATTTGCCCGATCCTGTTGTTCCTGCAACCAATAAATGAGGCATTTTTGCCAATTCTACAATTACCGGTTCACCATTAATCCCTTTCCCCAAAGCAAGAGCGAGTTTAAATTGGCTTTCACGAAAAGAACTTGTTTGGATTAATTCTCGTAAATAAACGGTTTCACGAACCGCATTTGGCAACTCAATTCCAATAACATTCCGTCCAGGAATTACAGCTACGCGTGTAGAAATAGCAGACATAGAACGCGCAATATCATCAGAAAGGTTAATGACCCGCGATGATTTTACTCCAGCTGCAGGCTCAAACTCATACATTGTTACCACTGGACCTGGATGAACATGGATAATTTCACCCTTAATGCCAAAATCTTCCAAAACACTTTCTAAAAGTCCAGCACCGCGTTCTAATGTTTCCTGTGGAATCACTGTACCTTCATGAAAAACAGGTTCCTGCAATAAATTTATTGGAGGAAATTCATAAGTAGCATCATCAAAAGATTGAACATTTGACGTAAAAGCGGAATTATAATTACTGAGCGACGAACTAGCAGATCGTAATGATTTGCCTTTTGGTTTCATTACAGAAGAATCCCTTGGATTTTTTGCAATAGCTCTTGATGTAGAGCAAGCAATATTGCTCGTATTTTTGGTGTCTATAAGAGCCTTTACATCGCTTAACCTATCAGAAGAATCTTCAATAGCAAGCTGAGAATGATACTCTTGATTCTCTTTAACTGTATGATTCTTTGCATGCATTAAATCAGAAATTTGTTCGTCTTTCCCAATCTCTCCCGCTGGAGTTTCTGCTGTAATTGAATCATAAAATTGTGGAAAGCGGTATTCAAGAACACGGTAAAGAGCAGTAATTGATTCATCAAAGGCAGAAGGTGTATCAGATGTAATCTCATTATTCGTGCAATCAATCGACAAATTATCTTCTGAAATTTGAGCATCAACCTGCTCTAGCATAAAGGATTCACACTCAAAAAATGCATCATCAGAAAGATGAAAAACAGGCTTTATTTTTTTCACCACATTTTCTACTTGTAATTTATGTTCCTCTGTATCTTTCTCAAGCGGCATACTAACAGCTTGCCGTGATAATTGCTTCAAAACCGCTGAATGACAAATTGACGCTTTATTCTCTATCGATTGAGAATTAATGACTCTTTTTGTTGATGAGAGATTTTTTGTTTTTTTGTGCGTATGTGGAATGTTTGTAAGATTTTTTTGCTCTTGCTTTGTAAAAATTTTAAACTGTTTTGCAAAAATTGGATCTGCTTCTATCCGACGACGTAAAATCTCAACTTCTGGTGTTCGCGTAAAACGTACATTTTGTCCCAAGGCAAATGCTTTTTTCCATACTTCCGGATAAGGAAATATCTCAACAATCTTAGTAGATACATTTCCTTCTGATGCACTTTGTGGATTCTCATCAGAAAAAGAAGACGTAGAAACAGATTTTTTTTTCGAATTATGCATGATACCCAACAAACTTATAATAATAATGAGAACAATTGCCTCTTCAAAAAGAATATAGAGAGACTATAACACGAAGGTTAATAACCTTTTGCTGACTGCTACTTTTTAACAAAAAATAATGCCATAATTTCTTTCCGTAGGACTTTCTCTGCAAATCTAGGGAAATTACAAAATTCATGATGTCATGAAACTGTACTCTCTTTGTTTTTAAGAAAATTCTATGAGAAAAAATTGCCAATTATTCTTTTTCCTGCTTCTTTCATAAAAATGATGAGCGCAATAATATAAACACTAGTATAATAAGTGCTCTTTCAATTCTCCGTGCTTTATTGTCATAAAAATAAATCAATTTGTTGCTTTGACAAAATTATCCTTGTTATTCTTGTTTAAAAAGGATCAAATAGGGTAAAATTTAACAATATAAAAAGAGAAAAATGAGGGAATAATCATGTTTAATAAGCGGAAATTTTATATTAACGGTCTATGGGATGATCCAAGCACTCCCCACGATCTACACGTCATTGATCCATCAACAGAAGAAGCTTGTGCTGTCATTAGCCTTGGCAGCGTAAGAGACGCAGATAAAGCAATTAATGCTGCTAAAGAGGCTTTTCAAACTTGGAAAACAACCCTGCCTAGTGAACGTCTTGGTTTCGTCGAAAAAATTTTAGAAATCTACGAAAAACGCTCAGGTGATATGGCAAAAACCATTTCAATGGAAATGGGAGCACCGATTGACATGGCACTCAATGCACAAACAGCTACCGGCAGTTCTCATATTCGCAACTTTATCAAGGCTTATAAAGAATTTTCATTCCAAGATGTTTTAATAGAAGGAAATGAACAAGCAATTCTCCATTATGATCCTATCGGCGTTGTAGGACTGATTACTCCATGGAATTGGCCTATGAACCAAGTAACACTTAAAGTCATCCCTGCTCTCTTAGCTGGCTGCACGATGGTGTTAAAACCTTCTGAAATTGCTCCTCTTTCTGCCATGCTCTTTGCTGAAATTTTAGATGAAGCCGCTTTGCCTGCCGGTGTTTTTAATTTAATCAACGGTGATGGTGCCAACGTTGGCTCTTACCTCTCTGCTCATCCAGATCTAGAAATGATTAGCTTTACCGGATCAACCAGAGCAGGAAAAGATATTTCTAAAAATGCCAGCAATACTTTAAAACGAGTTTGTCTGGAACTTGGAGGGAAAGGCGCTAATATCATCTTTGCTGATGCTGATACAGACGCTATTCAACGTGGGGTACGACACTGCTTTTATAACAGTGGACAAAGCTGTAATGCACCAACCCGTATGCTTGTAGAACAAGCCCTCTATGATGAAGCTATCCAAACAGCCAAAGAGATTGCCGAACAGACAAAAGTGGGACCAAGCCATCAAGCAGGAAATCATATTGGTCCCGTAGTTTCAAAACAACAATACAACAAAATTCAAGATCTTATCCAATCTGGAATTGATGAAGGTGCAACTCTTGTTGCAGGTGGGACTGGTTTACCAATGGGAATGGAATGTGGTTATTATGTACGCCCCACAGTTTTTGCTGATGTGAAACCTCATATGCGTATTTTTCGAGAAGAAATCTTTGGTCCAGTCCTCTCAATTCTTCCCTTTAATACAGAAGATGAAGCTGTAGCTTTAGCCAATGACACCGAATATGGTCTTACAAATTATATACAATCACAAGATCGCAGTAAATGTCGTCGTATCGCAGCACAAATACGGTCCGGTATGGTAGAAATTAATGGACATGGGTTGCCTAGTGGGAGTTACTTTGGAGGCGTAAAATTTTCTGGACGTGCTCGTGAAGGTGGTCTCTGGGGAATTAAAGAATTTCTCGATACAAAAGCAATTTCATATTGGTAAAAGGATCTTATTAAAAGCTTAATAGGAATTATATGATCACACAGCAAATAACGGATGAAGATGCTCTTGGGCAACGACTCGATCAGTGGCTTGCTAAACAATACCATAATGCGCTGTCACGTTCACGCCTACAAACCCTCATCCGTGAAGGCTATCTTAAAGTTGATGGTCAACTCATAAGGGAACCAAAAACAAAATTAAAACCTAACCAAATCATTGAATTGACAATGCCTGTCCTTCGTGATGCGGAACCTAGGGGTGAAGCCATCGCTTTGGACATTCTTTTTGAAGATGATCATGTTATTGTCATCAATAAACCAGCTGGTCTTGTTGTTCATCCCGGCAATGGTAATTGGACCGGAACATTGGTTAATGCTCTTATCCATCACTGTGGGAATAGTTTATCTGGTATCGGCGGGGTTAAGCGCCCCGGTATTGTCCATCGTCTCGATAAAAACACAAGTGGCGTCATGGTTGTTGCCAAAAACGATCTCGCTCATAAAAGTCTCAGTGCCCAATTTTCTGACCATGGGCGTACCTGTGCATTAGATCGGCGTTATCACGCTTTGATTTGGGGAGTTCCTAGTCGCAATATCTGGACAATTGATGCTTCTCTTGGTCGTTCTCCCCATAATCGAATAAAGCAAGCTGTCGTCCATAACCACAAAACTCATGCGCGCCATGCTGTTACACATTTTTCTCTCCTTGAAAAATATAGAATCTGTGCAAATACAACACCTTTTGCCAGTCTTCTGGAATGTCGTTTGGAAACTGGAAGAACTCATCAAATTCGTGTTCATATGGCTCATATTGGACACCCGCTCATAGGTGATACTGTTTATGGAAATGCTTTTAGAACAAAATCAAATATCCTTAATCCCATCACTAAAAATGCAATCGATCAATTCAACCGACAAGCGCTCCATGCCGCTAGCCTTACTTTTGAACACCCCGCTACAGGCCAAATTATGTCTTTTTCTTCACCACTCCCTCAAGATATGGCTGAACTTATCAAGCATTTTAAAAAATAAATTGAAACTTTTTGCTTTATCAGGATTTCACAATAGATATCTTTTTTTGAACAAATTTGAAAATTATGCTAGGATAAAGTTGAAGAGATGTTTAGAATATCTGGAAAAAGAATTTGCCTTATGAGGGAATTCGTACAAAAGGAGGGTGCTTTATGGCCCATATGAATCTGCTATCAGTCACAACAGGTGACGGAGGATTGAATCGTTACCTGGAAGAAGTCCGTCGTTTTCCAATGCTTGAGCCAAAGGAAGAATACATGCTGGCTCAGCGTTATCGTAAACATAATGATTTAAAGGCTGCGCATAAGCTTGTAACCAGTCACTTGCGGCTTGTAGCCAAAATCGCCATGGGATATAGAGGCTATGGGCTGCCTATTGGGGAAGTTATTTCAGAAGGCAATGTTGGCCTTATGCAGGCTGTTAAGCGTTTCGAGCCAGAACGTGGTTTTCGTCTTGCAACTTATGCGATATGGTGGATTAAAGCATCAATTCAAGAATATGTATTGCGATCTTGGAGTTTAGTAAAAATGGGAACAACCGCTAATCAAAAGCGTTTGTTTTTCAATCTTCGTAAATTAAAAAGTAGACTTCAAGCCCTTGACAGTGGCGATCTTAACGAGGAACAAGTAAAAGAAATTGCAACCCAATTAAATGTCACAGAAGATGAAGTTATTTCTATGAACCGTCGACTTGGTGGTGACACTTCACTCAATGCGCCTCTTCGCACAAAAGAAGGTGAAAACGGCGAATGGCAAGATTGGTTGGTGGATGACTCTGACAATCAGGAACAGGCTTTGATTGAACAAAGCGAATTGGAAAATCGTCGTTCCATGCTTATAAACGCTATGGACAATCTGAATGAACGTGAAAAGCGTATATTCAAAGCTCGTCGTTTAAGCGATAAACCATTAACGCTAGAAGAGCTCTCAAGTGAATTTAATATCAGTCGTGAACGTGTCAGACAAATTGAAATGCGTGCATTTGAAAAAGTACAAAATTCTATCAAAGCTTCTGCCTTATCTCAAAGTTAAGTGTAGAGCCTACGAAATTAGATATAAATCCAATTTGTTTGCGTGTTCTTGATAAGAAAAGAGCTGTATTGGTTTTATACTCTTGAATCGGTCAACAGAACCCTTTTGGCAGAAAGGGTTCTTTATGTAGTTTCTTGCATTACTCACATTGGTGTTTTATTTTTTCTGACCAAGAACTGTGAGCTTATCTGGTTGCGCGAGCCATTGTCCAATAACTTCATTAAAAATAGACTCACCTGTTGGTCCTTTTGCAAAGGTTAACTCATTTATACGTCCGTTTTTATCTGTTAACACCAAACGCACCCAATCCAATTCTCGCATCAATTGTAAATTCCGGTCAAGAAATGGATGATTGCCGCTTAAAGCAACAAGAAAAAAATCATCGTCAATCTTCGCTGCAACAGCCCTTGTTAAAGCTTGTCCAATGGATTGTTCACTTGCTTTAAAAGTTAATGCTTGGACATTACTTATAGCTTGACCTGAAAATTTATCAGAAGGAATAAAGATAAGATCCATCATATATGCAGCAGGAAAAGACATATCGGTATTACGACGTAGAATTAACCGTAATGATAACCCTTCATCGGGAATTGTTATATCACCTTGTATAGCCGATTCTTCTGGAGCTCCCTTTACACGAGACTCCTTTATAAGCGTCCAACGAGCACTTCCTGTCGCCACTTTTTCTGTATCAGAATTCGTACGCGCTTGATAAAAAACAGCTTCACCTAGTTGCTCAGGTAATTGCAAATTATTCGCTACAACTGTTGAGCTCCCCTCTTCATTCGAAGAATCCGCTGTTTTATCTAAACCGACGTCAACTTCGCTTCCATCCTCTAATAAGCGTTTTGTTAACTTTTGATTAACCGAAATTGCCTTTGATAATGCATGAGAAACTTGAAGATTTTGCTCCGTTAACTGGTAATCATCTGTTACAAACACACGCCCCCCAATGAAACAAATACCAACAGTTAAGATGGCAAAACTAGCAAAAGCAGAAGCACTTATTACAATGCGCCTTTGCATCGATGACCGATGAGCACGACGCAAAGCCTGAGAAAAAATATGCGAAACAATGTGCGGATTATCCCCTTGCGAGGAAGCAGTTAAAGGGGAAGCTTTTAACATATTGTCATCAATATTTTGAGAAGGAAAATCTGCTTTCATATTGACAGGCTCTGCATCTGGCATAACTGATACACAAGGCTTATTAAGCGCCCTTTTGTCCTTTGAACTTGTAACAGAAGCTTGTCTTTCTTTTGTTTCTACCTCTGAAAACGCATTATTCTGTGGCAATGGAGAACTTTGTATGTGCTTGCCATCTTCAGTACTCTGTGTAGAATTCCATCCAATGACTGAAGAAAGCAACTTCTTTTCAACTGCTAAATACTCTTCCTCAACAGTTGCAATAGCACTTCGTAAAGTCTTTCTCTTCTCATCTGCTATGGCATGCGGTACTTTTGCTGCTACAAACTGATGTTCTAATGTTTCGATAGCCCGTTTATAAATTCGCTTACGCACTTGTGCTGTACCATTACTCTGTGCACTAATTGCCTTTTTTAAGATTCCAACGAAATCTACCATATCCTTTATGTCTTTCTCAGACCGAAAAAAGAAATCCCATCATAAAACTAAAAATGCCTTCATTTTAGCCTTCTAAATTGATTGCCATTTACATCGATACAACTATCGTAATAATTTAAAATGAATGTGAAAAATAAACAATACTATTTTACAGCTTTCTCTCCTTTGCCTTTTAAACTCTCCTGGTAGAAAAACACAAAAAAACCTGTATAGAAATCATACATAATGATTAATTTGCAAAAGGGTCAGTTATAAGGATAGTATCTTCACGCTCAGGGCTAGTGGATAATAAAGCCACCTTTGTATTAATTCGTTCTTCAATATAGCGTATATATTTAACAGCCTGCACCGGTAAATCCTCCCATCTCAATGCATGTGCTGTTGCTTCCTTCCATCCTTCTAATGTTTCATAAATAGGTTTTACACGGGCTTGAGCTCCCATGGAAGAGGGTAAATAATCGATTTTTTTACCATTAAGCTCATAACCAATACAAACTTTAATTTCATCCAAACCATCCAAAACATCAAGCTTCGTCAGTGCTATCCCCTGAACACCACAAACCGTTACCATCTGTCGTACTAAGACAGCATCAAACCAACCACATCGGCGTTTTCGACCCGTCACAACACCAAATTCACACCCACGCATCCCAAGAAATTCGCCAATATCATTTATCTGCTCTGTTGGAAATGGTCCTTCTCCCACACGTGTTGTATAAGCTTTTGCAATCCCCAAAACGTAATGAATTGAGCTAGGCCCCATACCTGAACCAGTACATGCCTGTCCAGCAACTGTATTAGATGACGTCACATAGGGATAAGTTCCAAAATCATTATCTAATAAAGCACCTTGTGCACCTTCAAAAAGAACGTGCTTTCCCATCTGATAACTTTCATCTAAAAGACGCCACGTACAATCCATAAAGGGTAGAACTTCATCCGCTACTTGCATCAACTCATCATAAAGTGTTTGAGAATCAATTTCTGCAACCCCCATCCCACGCCGTAAAGCATTATGATGTCCCAAAAGCCGTTCGATCTTAGCCATAAGCGTCTCAGGTTCTGCTAAATCCATCACGCGAATCGCACGACGCCCCACCTTATCTTCATAAGCTGGTCCAATACCACGCTTTGTCGTACCAATTTTTAAACCAGATAAACCGCTTTCACGCGTTGCATCAAGATCGCGATGCAAAGAAAGAATCAACGGAGCATTTTCAGCAATACGTAAAATTTCTGGGGTAATCTTTACACCCTGATCACGTAGTTTTTTTAATTCTGCTACAAAATGGTGAGGATCAATAACAACACCATTGCCGATAATTGATAACTTCCCACGAACTAAACCAGACGGCAAAAGCGATAATTTATAACTAACCCCATCAACAACCAATGTATGACCTGCATTATGCCCCCCTTGATATCTCACCACAATATCTGCCCGTTCAGACAGCCAATCTACAATCTTACCTTTGCCTTCATCACCCCATTGTGTACCGACAACTACTACATTGGCCATAACTTTCTCCGTCGCGTTTTTCAAATAAAACCAGCATTCAAAAACAAATGTCTCTTTATAACGAAACCTTAGAGCAAGTGCGACTCTTCATTTCAGCTTTTTCCCAATCTTTAAGTAATTAAATTTTCAGATTCATAATAATAAAAGGCAAACAAATGCTAGGATTATAAAATATATCTTTATTTTAAATCAGTCATTTTTTTCGCAAAAAGTAGAAAAATTGAGAGCTTTTGGTGGTTTTGTCGTCAACACTTGATAAATCATCCACTCTCCCTTGTGATCTTTCACAATCTATGCAGCATTTTTAAATTGTTTGTATGACACAAAAATACGAAAGATCATGATAATCTCCCGTATTCTTTTTCTTGAAAAAAACGGATTATAAAAATCGCTAATAATTACTTAAAGTCGCGCTTTTTCAACTTGAAATGCCCATTCAAGCCAATGTGTTAAAATTTCAAGATCGGAAGCCTCAATCGTTATACCTGTCCAAATCCGCAGCCCTGGAGGAGCATCTCGATACGAACCAATATCATAAGCAGCCCCCTCCTCATCAAGACGATTCACTACCGCTTTTATAAAAGATACCCGCTTTTCAGTCTCTAAAGCAGTAATAACTGGATCAACAATATCCAAACAAACAGATGTATGAGAACGTACGTGAGGATCTTTTGCCAAATATTCCAACCACGGAGTTTTACGAACAAAAGCATCAAGTACAGAAAAATTTTTCTCAACGCGCGCCATTAATGCCCGTAAACCACCCTGCGCCTTTGCCCACTTCAATGCATCAAGAAAATCCTCAACACATAGCAAAGAAGGCGTATTGATGGTTACCCCTCTAAAAATATTTTCAGTCAATTTTCCATCTTTTGTCATACAGAAAATTTGTGGCATGGGCCAAGATGGAACATAACTCTCAAGTCTTTCAACAGCACGAGGACTTAAAATCAACATACCATGTGCAGCCTCTCCTCCAAGAACTTTTTGCCATGAAAAAGTAACAACATCTAATTTTGAAAAATCAAGATTTTGTGCAAAAGCTGCTGAGGTTGCATCACAAATTGTCAACCCTGCTCGCTTATCTGGAATGAAATCTGCATTAGGAATACACACACCTGAAGTCGTTCCATTCCATGTAAAAACAACATCACGATCAAAGTCAATTTGTGTTAAATCTGGTAATTCACCATAGGGAGCTTCAAAAAGACGCACATCAGAAAGCTTTAATTGTTCAACAACATCTGCAATCCACCCGGATCCAAAACTTTCCCACGCTGCCATATCGACGCCACGCTCACCTAATAAAGACCATAGAGACATCTCAACAGCACCGGTATCTGAGGCAGGAACAATCCCTATACGATAATCCGAAGGCACTTCAAGAACCTCACGGGTTAAATTGACGACTTCAGCAAGTCTCAATGCTGCTTCTCTCGATCGATGTGAACGTCCAACTAATGCATTTTTAAGAACTTCAAGACTCCAACCAGGACGTTTACTACAAGGACCTGAAGAAAAATTAGGATTATTTGGACGACAACTTGGTTTTTTTAACATTATCATTATTTCTCCCCTTTAGATGGCTTGCCTTTCTTTAAAGAAAGGCGAATTACTACAAAGACTGCGCCAATAGTCTTTGCAAACAAAAATCAAAAATGTTTTCTATTTATTTCGTAAGCTCAAAATACGCGGGAATCTTTTAAAAACATCTCTCTTAGACCATGAATCGAGATTGATTCTCTAAAAATAATTTCCTCGTGTCATCACTACGATAAAGACAGCATCCTGATAACGATACACTAACGTGACATAACATAGCTATCAAGTTTATTTTATTGGAAAGAGTCACTATATTGCTTAGAATACGGAGATAAACTTATAAAAAATCGATTATTTTTCGTTTCATGACTGGACAGAGAAAATTTTAATGTTATAACCGCACACGTTTCACGTGTTTTGTGAAACGTGCCCAGATAGCTCAGTTGGTAGAGCAGCGGACTGAAAATCCGCGTGTCCGTGGTTCGAATCCGCGTCTGGGCACCACTTTGTGTCTTTAACCCAAATAACTTATTGATTCTACATATGTTTTTTGAGTGAAGGATACGTGGATAAAAGTAAGGGAATAGGATTTCGAATCTACCCCTATTCGGAATTTTTTCAATTACGAATCAGGCGTTCTTTTCAGAGCGTTTCTTAGAAGAGCCAGCTGTCCAAAGAGTTTCTATTTCTAAAAAAATCTTTGAAAATCTCTCTCACCTTTGTATAATCACTAAAACTCTATACAAATTTACTTTTGATATCCTTGAAAAGATGCACCAAAATAAAGTCATATTCAAAAAATTACAGGAAATGTAATAATTTTTCTTGAGATAATACTGTAAATCTGAATGAAATAAGCTGTTTGTAGTACTTTAAAATGCAACAACTCGTTTCCATAAAAAATTAAAATAGAGGAAGAAACTTTTGCCTAATATGTTTCATTTACTCTAAAAGCTTTACTAGATTAAATCTAGTAATTTTTTCTTCCAAAGTAAAAAAACTTATAAGTTTTTATCCATAGAGAACCCAACATTGTAAAAAACGCGTATATTTCAACCTTATGATAGTCTCATAGGCTCAATATCCGCAAATCCGCAAAATAATAGCTATGAAAAAACAAAAAAACACCTGTTGTTCTGTTAAATCATCGAAAAAATTCTGAATATATTGAAAAAGATTGATGTTCCCATTATTCAGATTACTTATACTGGTCAATCATTGCTTAATGAAAAGATAATACACTTTTATCCTACCAATTAAATATAGAGAATATAGAAGCGTATAAATATCTTCCTAAATCAGCATACACACGTCCTAATTTCGAAAAAGCTGATGTTACAGTTTTCCAAAATATACCATGTTTCCCAGGATGAGCAGGTGCAATAACTTTATTCAATAAAGAATCAAAAGATAGAACCGGTTCACTCAAAAACATATTTTTTGCAGTAACAGTAGGCACAAGAACAACAGATGTTTCTTTTTGAAAAACCATATGCTCAGACGCTTTCACAACAGATGAAAACAATAAAATAATAGCGCATACAAAAAAATAATATCTTATATTCATAATTTTACTCATATATACTTTATTTTAATACTCAAAATGAATTCAATATAATATCTTTTTGTATTATATATTATAAATATAAATAATCATAGAAAAATTTTATAATTTATTAAACAATAGATATTAATATAATTTTCTATACAATTTTTGTTTAATATATCATCTGACTTTTTTAATAAACTTAATTAAAACAAATCATAATCCATGTAATTTATCAGTGATATTTTTATGCTTAACGCATCATGAATAGTATACAGATTGTATAGTAACTTTTTAAATAAATACTTAAATAACCCACAATAAGTTTCTGTTCTCTTACATATTTTTTCTATTTAAGTGGAAATTATCTTTTTCGGGGCACAATAAGGGGAATAGATTTTTTAACTGTAAGTGCTATAAAGGAGGCAATTAACACTTTCAGAAAATCGCCAATTAAAAAACCTAAAGAACTTATTAAAGCTGTCAGCAAGGGAATTTGAGTAACATAAGCCATCCATGGTATTCCAAAAAGGAAAACAATCCCAATACCACCTACAGCATTTATCACAAATAACTTAATAAAATTTAGCCGACGCCAAAGCAACTCAACCATAAAACCAATAAAAAATGCAGCAAATGGAAAACCTATCAGATAACCACTAGTAGCTCCTAAAAAAACACTAATTCCACCACGACCACTAGGCAAAAGAGGTAACCCAATTGCGACAAGGACAAGGAAAAGAAGCGATGCTAAAGCTCCCCTCTTCGCCCCGAGTATAGATCCTGCTAACATCGGTCCCATCGATTGAGCCGTAATAGGAACTCCAAGCAGAAAAGGAAGAAAAATAGGAGGGAATAGCCCCAAAACTGCATAAATAGCAGCAAATAGGGCGATATAAGATAAATCTTTTGTATTCATTAAATTATTCCTTTACTGCGAATACCTTTATCGACATTAGACTTTACTATCAGTATTACTATCATAAGAACGTGCTTCTAAGGCCTCAGCCACCTCCGAAGCCATCTTGATAGTTCGTATAATAAGGGGCATTGCAAGAGCAAAAATGTTGCTATCAAATCCGCGCGCCCGCTGTGCTTCACGCACTTCATTAAATTTCTCACTCAAAAGAGGAATAAACCTTATCGCCATAGAGATAACCATACTTACTTTTGATGGATTTATGCCAAAGCAACGAAAATGCCGTAGCCCTGCTTGAATCGTGTCAACCATATCTGAAACTTTTGTCGTAAATGAAATAAGCGATGATAAAGAAAAAAGAATAATAAGGCGTAAGACGACTTCAGCCCCCTCAAGCCAACTCTTACAAAAAACTTGAAAAACAAATATAAGTACTAAAAATAAACCCATCGATTTAAGCTGTTTTACAACATTCTTGAAAGGAATCTTCGCAACTCCATACAACAAAGCTACAAACAATAAAAAAAACGAGAGCATAGGTACAGATGAAACCATGAATAGAGTAGTTCCACATACCGCAAGAAATAACAACTTAATACTTGGCTTTATCTTATGAACAAATGTATCCCTCGGAAGATATAAGCCGATCATGACATTCTTCTTATATATTCTTTGATCGCAACAAAAGGTACATCATCTACAACTATTTCCCCCTTATCAAAAACCAACACTCTATCAAACTTTTTCAAAAACTCCAAATCATGTGATACAACAATTGCTGTTTGTGATAATTCCTCTATAACTCGCGTCACGCGACGCTTATTTCGCAAATCAAGTAATGTCGTCGGCTCATCAAAAACAATATAGTCTGGTTTCATTGCCACTACACTGGAAATGGCAACGAGTTGTTTTTGTCCACCACTTAATAAATGAACTGCGTGATTTCTGAAATTTTGAAGATCATAGCGCTGTAAAATTTCATCTACGCGCTCCTTAATTTCCTCTTTACTAAGTTTTAGATTTTTGAGACCAAAAGAGAGATCTTCTTCCACTAATGGCAAAACGATTTGATTATCAGGATTTTGAAACACAAATCCCACTTTACGCTTTACTGCCTTTGCATCACGCTTTGTATCAAGCCCATCAACACTTACAAAACCGTCAGATGGTAATTGTAACCCATTGATAAGACGAACAAATGTACTTTTTCCAGAACCATTCGCACCAATAATAGCAATTCGTCTTTCAGTAAGTTGTACAGTGATATTCTTTAAAACACACAAATCTCCAAAAATTTGCGTCACCTTATCAAATTTTATAATCCCCAAGATTTATTCCAATCAATCCCTTTTATTACCTTTTCTACTGCTATCGCTTAAGTTTATAGCCTAAGAGTAAAAACAAGCACCATATAGGAATAATAATAACTGCCAAACTCATGTCAGGCATCTGCGCAGGAATATATGTTCCAAGAAAGGGCATCTCTATTCCTATCATATCAAAAAGTCGAGTCATTAACCCATTTTTTCCAAAGCCACTTACAAACATTATGCAAAATAACAAAGCAAGAAAACAAAGGCAAAGATAGTTAGCGTAAGGATATAAACCAAACGCATAAATAAAGTCCTCTTTTCTGTTTTTATGTGCTTTTCGAAATTTTAAATGAACAATAACAATAATAGCCCAAGTAATAACCGCTGCTGCTGTTGCAAGAGCCATGATCCGCATAAAACTATTATCAGGAATAAGAGCATTAACGACAATAATTATCGCAGTACAAAACGATGAAAACAGGATAGCCACATAAGGAACACGAGCAGCACTCAGTTTACTAAAAATATGTGGAGCATTTTTTTGTATAGCTAAACTGTAAAGCATACGACCATTGGAATAAATACCACTATTGTAAACTGAAATGGCAGCCATAATGACCACAAAATTCAAAATATGAGCAGCAGCTGGAATTCCTATGGTTTCAAAGATTGTAACAAAAGGGCTACCTTTTTGCCCGATCATATTCCACGGGCTTATCGTCATAATAACACTAATAGAGCCAATATAAAAAATTACAATCCTCCACATAACTTTACGAATAGCGATTGGTATTGTTTTTTGTGGATTTGATACTTCCCCAGCAGCAATACCAATCAGTTCTGTTCCTCCAAATGAAAACATCACCACACACGTAGCCAAAACAACTCCTATTGCACCATAAGGGAAAAAACCGCCATGAGCCCAAAGATGGTGGATGCCCACTTGATTCCCATCTATTCCAGTGAAAATGAGAAACAATCCAAAAATAATCATACCAACAACAGCAGCGACTTTAATTAAAGCCAAGAAAAATTCAAATTCACCATAAAAACGAACATTCAACAAATTGATTAATGTCACCAGCAAAAGAATGATGAACGATGACTTCCAATGATCAATAAAAATCCAATGATCTAGATAAAATCCTATAACTGTAAGTTCGGTCATACTAACGAGAATATAAAGAAACCAATAATTCCAACCCGTTATGAAACCAGCTAAACTCCCCCAATATTTATAGGCAAAGAAACTAAAAGCACCCGATGTTGGTTCTTCTACCGACATCTCACCAAGCATTCGCATAATGAAATAGATAATCAGTCCCCCAAAAAGATAAGCAAGAATGGTTGAAGGACCAGCCAATTTTATAGATTCTGTTGATCCATAGAAAAGACCCGTTCCAATAACTCCTCCTAAAGCAATCATTTGAACGTGACGATTTTGAAGATTACGCTTCAATTCATTATGTTTTTCCTCAAACATCATTCCTCATTACTTTTGTTGTATTCAACCTAAATTTTTATCGAAGTAACATAAACATAGCTTTTATGCATCTTTTTCAAAAAAATACAAAAAGAACGTAAACTTATTTCCTTGTCATAATGCAACTCCTTGTTTTTCTATGCATTATGCGAATGATGCGCTAAAATTACAGGAAGAAAATATGCTCCGTCTTTTACTCAAATTAATGACTTTCATTTTTGTTACACTAACAATTATAGTATTGGTCATTGACAGCGCATACTCTGTAAGCACGTCATATTTGACGATAACCCCCTTGAATAAAATGCTAGCAAACCTTCTACAAACAGATATCTATGGGCTTAACCAGTCTATACGTAACATCATACCAGCTTTCCTATCCTCAATCTGTATTGCTTTTACTTGTTTACCAGCATGGTCTATTCTTGGTGCGTTAGCAATAGTATGTTGTATCTTAAATCACGAGAAACAAAAGCCTTTTCACAAAAAAACATATATAAAAGAAATCTACTAAATTTACCCCTCTCATTCCACCTATAAAGAAAATCTGTACAGGAAGGCAATAGTTATATGATTGCTAATTTCCCTCTCTAAAAGTTTATTCTGTTTTTCAGCACCATGAATCACATACGGGAATGACTTCTGTAATAAGATGAACAATTTCTTAAATAATAAAGGAAAGTTCCAAATCTTATAAAATCTATTCTACACGTCTAACAGAACGCGTTAAAATAAAAAACTGAGCGGTAAACGACTATGGTTATCATAAAAAAAATCCAGAAACAATTACCGAGAAAATTTGCAATCTACAAAAAGTATCTAATATCTCTATCGATGAGAAGATGGAGGAATAGTATCTTCGAAAACTCTCCGTTCTTCTAAATCCGAAAATTTCCTCATTAAAACATTAATTTTTTTAGATATCTCATTCAAACTTTTCCATTGATCAGTTACCACGCAAGAAAGCTCGTCAATAAGCTTTTCCTGATAAGCTAGCTTCGTTTCTAATTCTATTAGCCTATTTTCGTCCGACATGTTTCTTACTCCGTCTTAAATAGAAAAACGTATTTAATTTATTAAGCCCTCTTTTTATTCTCATTTTTATAAGAATGAGAAGTCCTTTTTCTACTCACTCCACTGATCTTATCTTCACATTATAAAGGTGGAGGATACCTTTTATTCCTCTAGCCGTTTACTCAATATCTTTCCTCTGCATAGAAGAAGCAGAAAATATCTTTACGAGGATATTTTGCCATCATTTTTTCCACTCCAAAGATGCGCTTTCATACCAACTTCTAAGTTTAAATGTAATCTTAAATTGGAAAGCATTTTACAGCATCAAGATCAAAAATATTGTTCTGCTCTCAAGCCCTTGCATTTCCCTCCTCCTCCCTCAATAATTACAGCATGTTATAAAGTATTGAAAAAAATGCATACTTGCTTTTGTATGTACTTTTGGCTATTACCCTCAAACTGACTGTTGTCTCGTTATATACAAACCTAGGCCGCATTAGCTCAGTTGGTAGAGCACATCATTCGTAATGATGGGGTCGCTGGTTCAAATCCGGCATGCGGCACCACTTAACTTTTTAAAATAAAACACAAATAAGAGTCTGTTCTAATTATTTTTAACTTACCCGTTCATCTATCTTTACAATGCACAATTGAATCTTATTGTATGTCATACAAAGCTGTTAGCAATACCATTTAAACTATATACAATTTTAATGCTAAATACCATTAACTTAACTGTATATGTAAGCTGTGTCTTGTTCATGAACAGCAAGCTATAGAAAGAATCGTAAAAAAACTTATCTTTTCATCAAAGGCTTGCACACCAAATAAAACATTTCCTCGTTATTTTTAATTCGCGTATCGTACTTTGCTATGTCTTCATGCTTTAAAGGTATAGTATGAGCTAGAAGATTAGCAACAATGGAATATATCCCTTTTTAAAAAGGCACTGCTAAGTAATTCATTTGAGAGATTTTAATAATCCTGAATTCTGCTTCTAATTCAATAATTATTTATGTAATCTTCATTGCAAAATTGCATTTCACAACAAGCATTATATTTTTTTCTCTATCCAATATTATTAACCGCTTATAAGAAATTTACAGATTTAATTTATTCAGGTTGCATCTATACCTTAAACGGTGTGAAAAATCCCTCTCTGTTATGACTTTAAAAGAGATATTTCACTTCGTGTAGAAAATATTGCTTACTTTGCGAAAGAATGAATATAAAATGAAACATTGGATAGCTATAATTTCCCGAGATCACGCTCGCCTTGCAGCCAAATTAGGTTTCCTTCAAGTCTGTCACGGTAAGGCTGGTCCACTTCAAAAAACATCTAAGGGAGATGAAGTCTTCATTTACTGTCCACGGAGTGAAATGAGCACTGGAAAAATTCTTCAAACTATAGAGTTTCAGTGTGTGTTTAAAGACAACAACATTTATCAAGTAGAGCAAACTCCTGATTTTACACCTTTTCGAAAAGACGTTCTCTTTAATAAACAAGCAAAACCTGTTGTTTTAAAAGAAATTCAAGGTCTAGAATTTCTATCCAATCCTCGTTGGGGGATGTTAGCAAGGCGAGGTTTTTTCGAAATTACAGCTTATGATGCAACCCGAATTCGCAAAGCCATGGGAATCCATGATGGCTAATTATTCATCTATTTTTGTTATTTCAAGTATTGTAAAGAAGACCTCTTTTAGAGACTGAATGGCTTCTTTTAATTAAAGCATAGTCTAAAGAGATTGGTACCAACGCATTATTTGTCATGACACTGCTGTTTGAAACTGGGATGAGATAGAAATGAATGTCTTAAGTTTAAGAATTTCTTTTGGCTTGAATCCTATATAGCCTATCTATTAAACGGATTTTTTTATGAAACAGGGGACTCTCATGTTTAAATGGACACATAGCGAAGAGATTAACACACAAGCAAGTGCTGAACAAATTTGGGCTATGTGGCAAGACGTAGCAACATGGCCTTGTTGGGATCACGAACTTGAATGGGTAGAGCTTCCTAGTGCTTTCAAAACAGGAGCTGTAGGACAAATGAAACCTAAAAAAGGACCGAAAGTAACCTTTACACTTGATAAAGTTATAAAAAATGTTTGTTTTTCTAATTATGCTAAACTTCCTTTCACACGCATAATTTTTGATCATGAATATATTAGCTCAACAAAATCTGATTCTTCAAAAAATAAAATTCGCCATACAGTAACTATGTCTGGCTTATTTTCTCCTTTATTTGGAGTGCTTATTGGATCAAAGATTAAATTACACCTTCGTGATGCAATGATCGAAATGAGCCGTCGTGCTCTTAATGGTGATAAATCTTTTCTATAGCTACGCTTACTCATTTAAGAAAATTGAATTCGTCAAAAAAAGATGACGCAGAAGTTTAGCCCACATTAAAGTTGAGTCTTTGAACCATGCATGTTTAACTAACCAATTGCCCATGAGGTATATGGTCATTATTTATTTAAACCTAATAAGGACATCAAAGGATCAATTCTATAATAAAGTTCTTATAAGATAACTTAATTCTATTTTATCATACAAAAGCTTCAGCATTTTTTTAGCTAAAAATAGGAAAGTTGCACCTGTTAATTGTTGTTCTATAAAAAAACTTATAAAATCAAATAATTTCTTCTTTTATGACTCCTTTGAAAGTATACCTTGAAAGATACCACGTGATAAATAAGTGCAATATTGACTCCATAAAAATACTCTAACTCTCTTTAAGTGCATCTATTCAAAAAATGATTGTTTTTTTAGACACAGAGATATCTCATGACTGGCAAATATCTTTGTGCTTATTAAAAAGACTATGAAATGCTATTTTTCCAAATTAATTATATTGAATACTCTTAATTTCCAAACTGAATCTGAGAAATAAATATAGAAGAAGTTGATCAGGATTTTCCTCTTTAATGGACAAAGTAGCTAATCAATTATCACGCATGAGAAAAGATAATCGCAGCTTTAGTTTAAGACTCAAATGTATGTGGTCTAGTCCGTTTTGCAGTTTTTGAGTTTAAAATTAAGTGTCAGCGCACAATTTTCCATTGGTTTTATATAAATATGGATTTGACTTACTGATGACAGTGAGCAAATTAGAACAGCTGAAGCCAAAGAGATCTTACTTGCTTTTTTTTGAAAGAAGCTGAAAAAAATCGTTCGATTTATTAAAAGAACGTGTGTATGCGAGTATTTATATTGATAAGCATACAAAATTACATTTTATATGAATTCGCCAAATTGCTTATCTATATAAATAATAAATATTTAAGGGAGTCTATAATGACCGACAAAAACCAGATTGATAAAGCTGCTTCGTTGGTTGAAGCTGCGAGACGTTCTGGAGCAGATGCTGCTGATGCTGTTATTGTCCGTACACATTCTACCGGTGTATCAGTTCGTTGTGGAAAAGTCGAATCGACAGAAGCTTCAGAAAGCAATGATTTTACATTGAGGGTTTTTGTGGGCAAAAAAGTAGCAAGTGTTTCTGCTAATTTAACGGCTTATCCGCAAGAACTAGCAGAGCGTGTTGTTGCAATGGCAAAAGCTTCTCCTGACAGTTTATTTGAAGGTTTGGCAAATAAAGACTATTTGGTTACACACCCTAAAGATCTTGATCTTTTTGATGATTTTATTCCACATAGCCATTTTTTAACAGAAGATGCTTTAAAAACGGAGGCAGCAGCCCTCGATGTTAAAGGAGTAAGCAATTCTGGTGGAGCTACAACAGCTTATGGCCGGAGTGGGTTTGTTCTTGTAACAAGCGATGGTTTTTGTGGGGCTTATCATTCCAGTTATTTTTCACGTTCTTGTAGTGCTGTAGCTGGTGAGGGTACAGCAATGGAGAGGGATTATGATTATACAACTGCCCTCCATTTTGCTGATTTGGAAGCAGCAGAAATTGTGGGAAAAAATGCAGGAATGAGAGCAGTTCGGCGTTTGGGAGCGGTTCGTGCTACCACAAAGGTTGTGGATGTTATTTTTGATCCACGTACGGCTCGCGGAATTGCTGGGCATATCGCATGTATGGTGAATGGAGCATCTGTAGCTCGTAAAACGAGCCTTTTACAAAATTTCTTAGGAAAAGCAGTGATGAAATCAGATGTTTATGTGACAGATCAACCTTTGCGATTGCGTGGAAATGCTTCTCGTCCTTTTGATGGAGAAGGAGTAGAGGGGCAAACATTGAATATTATTGAAAATGGTATTTTAAAAAACTGGCTTCTTTCATCATCTTCAGCGCGTGAATTGGGGCTTGAAACCAATGGTCATGGTGTACGTTCAGCATCATTGGTTCAACCAGCAAGTACCAATTTTGCTATTGAACCGAGTTTAATTTCGCCTCATGATATGATAAAAAATTTGCGTACTGGATTCTATGTTACAGAATTATTTGGGCATGGCATTGATTTCGTTACAGGACAGTACAGTCGTGGTGCTTCTGGTTTTTGGATTGAAAATGGCGAAATTGCTTATCCAGTAAGCGAAGTAACACTAGGTTCTGATTTACTCCATATGTTAGCACATTTAACACCTGCGAACGATATAGATCGGCGTTATAGTACAGCAGCACCAACATTATTAATTGAAGGAATAACACTTGCAGGAAAATAACACGCATCATTCTTCTGATTTAAACCTCTTGCTTGATATTGGTCGACAAGCAGGAGATTTAGCAATGAAGTATTTTGGATGCACGTTAGACGTTTGGATAAAAGATGGAAATTCACCAGTTAGTGAGGCCGATTTTGCAGTTGATCACTTTTTGAAAGAAAAACTTCTTGGGGCACGCCCAAATTATGGATGGATTTCAGAAGAAACTAAAGATCATCGGAAACAACAAAGCTATGAGCGCTACTTTGTGGTTGATCCTATCGATGGAACGCGTGGTTTTCTTTCTGGCAACACCTATTGGTGTATTTCAATAGCTATTATTGAGAATGGGCGCCCTATCGTGGGTGTTGTACAATGTCCAGCTCAGGGCGATGTTTATGCCGCTATTATTGGTGGAGGGGCTACATTCAATGGCAGAAAACTTCCTCTTTTGGCATCTCAGATTAAGAGCAAATATAAAGTTTCACTTGATAAATCGCTCGCTCAAAAATTGCCAGATAATTTTCTCAATCAAATCAGTTTTTATCGCTATATTCCCTCTCTTGCATATCGTATTGTCCTTGTTGCCCAAAATGAGATTGATATTGTATTGGTTCGTCCGAACTGTCATGCATGGGATATCGCCGCAGCTGATCTTATTCTACAAGAATGTGGAGGATGTTTTTTATCGCTTGATGCACCTTTTATATCTTACGGAATTGAACCTTATCAATATGGACTTTTAATTGCGGGTAAAAATAATTGCTGTCAAAATATGATAGATGTTGTTCGTCAAGCAAAGTTAGTTTAATCACATAAAAAATGCGCTAAAATTTCTTAACGATATGGAGGCACCATGACTGAAGCCAATGAAAAAAAACAATTTTTGCATCTTGTATTTGGTGGGGAATTGAAAAATCTTAAAAGTAATCAATTTAAGAATCTTGATGATTTAGATGTAGTTGGTATTTTTCCAGATTATCAATCAGCTCAGGAAGCATGGCAAGCGAAAGCACAAAGCAGTGTAGATAATGCATTACAACGTTATTACATCGTAGACTTGCATCACCTTCTTGATAATGAAATGGATGATGCATAATAAAACTTGAATTTTACATTGTTACTTTCCTCATTATGCAAATGCTGAAAAAATAAATCTTTTAAACATAATATTAGAATGTGGCATTTCAAAAAAATGAGCGTTTAAATTTGTTTATAAGCTAAGAAGAAAAAGTAAAACACCTTATATTCATAAGTTTCTATGAGAATGTTTATGCTCAAAATTCTCTTAAATCTGATAAAAAACACTATAATTGTGGATATAAAGCGCATAAAATTAGAAAAGGGATTATTTTATTAGCCAAATTATTTACCTGTACTATCTCATACTTTATGTACATATATTGTCATGGGAGAAAATTCTTGAAAAAATATAGGATAAATTGTGATATCGTTTTCCAAAGCATTCTCATGAATAAAGCGTTTTTTATTGCTTAAAATGCGAAGAATATCTTGCTCCTCGCTATAAAAAATTGATGCAATGAACAAGGATGGATGAATCGTTTAATAGAAAAAGCTTACAGACGTCTTAAAACAGGTGAATGAGGTGGTTTTAATGATGGAAATAAAGGCATGTGCAGCTCTTTTAATCTATCGGATGATTGGTTTTTGTTTACGTCCCATTATACCTTTCTATTTGTTTCTTCGTGCGGTTCGTGGAAAAGAAGAATGGGGGCGCCAAAAAGAGCGTTTGGGTAAAAGCCATAAAGTCCGTCCTCAAAGCCCATTAATTTGGTTGCATGCGGCAAGTGTTGGAGAAACACTTGCTCTTGTTCCACTTATTAATTATATTTTGTCATTAAAAATCAATATATTATTAACAACCTGCACTGTAACATCCTCTTCTCTTGTAAAAAAGCAGTTTGGTAACCGGCTCATTCATCAATATGCTCCGTTGGATTTAGATTTGGCTGTGCATCGTTTTATCAGTCATTGGAAACCTGATTTAGCATTGATTTGTGAATCAGAGATTTGGCCTCTCCGTATTAAAGAACTTGCAAAAATGCACATACCACAAATTCTTGTTAATGCTCATATGTCTGAACGTTCTTTTAAAGCTTGGCAAAAACGGCGTGTTCTTGCCAGACATATCTTTAAGCATATTGACTTGGCTATTGGACAAAATGAAAAAGATGTAGCTTATTACAACGCCCTTGGGGTAAAATCTGTTGCGCTTTCTGGCAATCTCAAGGCTGATGTTTTGCCGATTGAAGATCAAGATTTGCTTGCATATTATCGTAGTGCTATTGGCAATCGCCCAGTTTGGGCAGCTGTTTCAACCCATGAAGGGGAAGAAGAAATTGCTTTTGAAGTTCATAAAATTCTCAAAAATTATTTGCCAGATTTATTAACAATCATTGTGCCTCGCCATCCTGAACGTTTAGAAGACCTTATAAGAAAATGCGACAAAAAGAGTTTGTGCTTTATCCGTAGAAGTAACAATGCTGTTCCAAATGCAAATACAGACATTTTGTGGGGCGATACAATTGGAGAAATGGGTCTTTTTCTTCGCTTATCAAAAGTTTCTTTCATTGGGAAGTCATTATGTGGAGATGGTGGACACAATCCATTGGAGTTAGCTTTGCTTCGATCCGCCATTTTAACCGGACCTCATGTTTCAAATTTTCAAGAAATGTTTGACAAATTTGTAACCCGTGATGCAGCATATATGGTTCAAGATGCAAAACAACTTGCTATACAAGTGTATAGGCTTTTAACAAACGAAGCATTGCGACAAGAAATGGTTGATAAAGCCTATGACGTAGCAACCGGCATGGCAGGTGCATTCGAGCGCACATTAAAGCTTCTTGAGCCATTTTTGCAACCTCTCGTGATACAAACAGGTTTAAGCCAACATCGGAGTCAGTATGCATATTAGTACACCTCATTTTTGGTGGAAAGAGAGAAGTTTTTTACGTTTTTTATTAACTCCGGTTTCTTGGATATATGGTTATTTTTCAAACCGCCGTATGGCAAAAGTGCCCCCTATCATCGATCTTCCAGTTTTATGTATTGGCAATTTTACATGTGGTGGTACCGGTAAAACCCCTGTTGTCATTGCTTTTGCAAAAGCCGCTAAAGAGCTTGGTTTCGTGCCTGGTGTCGTATCACGTGGCTACGGCGGAGCATTCAAGGGAGTACATCTTGTAAATGAGAAATATGATAATGCACGCGATGTTGGAGATGAAGCGCTTTTACTCGTACGGCATGCTTTTGTTGCCATATCAACCGATCGTTATGCGGCAGCTCAACGGCTCAAGAAAGAAGGATGTACTCTTATTTTAATGGATGATGGCTTTCAAAGCCGCCGTCTTTATATGGATTATGCGTTGCTCGTTGTTGATGCAATGCGTGGTTTTGGTAATGGAGCTGTTTTTCCAGCAGGGCCTTTGCGTGTACCACTAAAAACGCAGCTTTCTTTAACAGATAGTATTTTGCTGATTGGTCATTTGGATGCGTGTGATAAAATGGCTTTTTCTCTCATGCATACCGGAAAACCTTTGCATCACGCTCATTTTAAATCGTTAGCCTCCGATAAGGTTGCAGGAAAATCATTCTTGGCATTTGCAGGTATTGGCAATCCCTATAAATTTTTTCAATCCATTAAAGAACTCTCTGGTCATGTGGTGCAAACTTACTCTTATCCTGACCACTATTTTTTTACTGACACAGATTTAAATAATCTTGTACAAAAAGCTAAAATGCAAAACTTATGGCTCGCTACAACTGCTAAAGATTATGCACGTATAAAAACAAACCGTGTGCAAAAAGATTTAAAAAATCTTATTGTATTTGATGTTCAAGTTAATTTTGCTCAAGAAGATTTTTGCTATAAGATTCTTGAGGAGGTCATAACCCGTTTTAGAGAACGGCAAAAATCCTCTTTAATCTGCATTTTGGAAAAAAGGCGAGATTCATAGCCTTCAAATTGGTTATTTTTTCTGTGCTTTTAACAATTGGCTGAGATACGGATTGCATTCAAGTTCACGATGATAGGAAATTTCACAACTCGCATATGCTTCTTGGCGATGATGATTCCAATATTTTAAATCGTCTAGCGGGATTTTTTGTCCACTGACAGCACAAAGGGTATAGGTTCCATATTCTATGATTTTATATCCATTATTGGAATAATGGATTTTTGCTTCACGTTCATCATTGGAAAACATACTTCATAATCCCTTTTTGTTAGTATGAGAGATGACACAAGAAAAGTGCCATAAGATGCCCTATAAAGTCGAGAATGAATTTAACTTTTTCTTCCTAAAATAGTGCGTGGTAACTTATTTTCTACCAAAAAGCCTCTCTATATCAGCCAATTTGAGTTCAATATAAGTAGGACGACCGTGATTACATGTGCCTGTATGAGGGGTTGCTTCTATTTGTCGTAGCAGCGCATTCATTTCTTCGGGGCGTAAAACACGCCCTGACCGTATTGAACCATGACAAGCCATAGTTGCTGCAACATAATCAAGCATTGCTTTTAAATTGTCTGTCGTATCATATTCAGCGGCTTCATCTGCAAGGTCCTTAATGAGAGCTTGTACGTTTATCTCCCCTAACATAGAGGGTGTTTCACGCACAACAATTGCTCCAGGTCCAAATGGCTCTATGCCCAAGCCAAACTTTTGCAAAGCATCTTTGTGCGTTAAAAGACATGTTGCCTCTTCTTCAGAGAGTTCTACAATTTCAGGGATAAGCAACAATTGTGAAGCAAGCGGTTTGGAATAAAGTGCATTCTTGAGTGCTTCATAAACCAATCTTTCGTGAGCCGCATGTTGATCGACAATGATCAAACTCTCTTGAGTTTGAGCAATAATGTAGTTTTTATGGATTTGTGCTCGAGCTGCTCCTAGCGGATAAGATAGTTCTTCTAATGACAATTCAGCACTTGGAATGTAAGCATCACCACTTGGCATATCTATCCCCTCCATAAGAGGAGTAACATCTTCTTTTAAACTAAAAGAATTGTTAATATCCAATGGCTTATGTACCATTGATGCAGATGCAAAAGAGTGATGCTGTGGGTTGTAAGAAGAAGGTGCGTGAGTGCTTTTAAAAGTCTTCAATGGCTGTTGTGTCTGAAATGCAGCCAACATTGCTTCAGAACGCGTTGAAGTAGGCCGAACACCCGTTTGATGCAATGCTTCACGAATTGCTCCGACGACTAAACCGCGAATAAATCCTGGATCACGGAATCGAACATCCGCTTTTGTTGGGTGGACGTTAACGTCAACATCAGCGGGTGGTAAATCAATAAAAAGAATGGATACAGGATAACGATCCCGCGTCATCACATCAGCATAAGCTCCCCGAACTGCTCCCCAAAGAAATTTATCGCGCACTGGGCGCCCATTAACATAAGCAAATTGATGAAGACTATTACTACGGTTGAAGGATGGCAAACAAGCAAACCCAGTTAAACGGACTGATTCGCGTTCAGCATTCAGTGCAATAGAGTTGGGAGCAAATTCTTTTCCCATTACTTGTGTAATACGTTGCAATTGTCCTTCAATGTTATTTTGCGTAGCAGGAAGCTCTATAGAAGTTCTGTCTGGACCTGAAAGAGAAAAACGGATATGCGGAAATGCGATAGCAATTCGTTTAATCATATCGGTAATGGCATTCGTTTCAGCGCGGTCAGTTTTCATAAATTTTAGCCGCGCTGGAGTGACGAAGAAAAGGTCACGAACTTCAACAATCGTTCCAGGATTTGCAGCAGCTGGTTTGGGACCCAAAACTTTCCCTGCTGTAACAATAATTTCAGTAGCACTCTCAGCATCTTGCGTTCGTGAGATTAATTTAAGTTTAGCAACAGAACCAATAGAGGGTAGAGCTTCTTCTCGAAACCCAAGAAAGCAGATATTGTGCACATCATCAGTAATTTTTGAAGTACAATGGCGAGAAACTGCTAAAGTTAACTGATCTGCAGGAATACCACAGCCATTATCACTCACCTTTATAAAATTTTTTCCTCCGTTTGCTGTAACAATTTCGATTCGCGTTGCTCCCGCGTCAATGGCATTTTCAACAAGTTCTTTAACGACATTTGCTGGCCGTTCAATAACTTCCCCGGCGGCAATTTGATTAATAATATTTTCGCTGAGATGGCGTATAATCATCATAAATTCTAACAGGATTCCTGCGGATTCTTAAGCAAGCTTTGATGTATGATAACATTATTTGTGTAACATTCAAGAATGAGAGTGCGTGAAAGGTGCTCTCCCAAAATAACACTCTTCATTAACTTTCAAAGAGTAGTATACAAAATGCTATTTTATTGTTCATAATATTTTCATATGAATAATTAATAAGAAAAATCAAAGGAGAAGTGTTTTTATCGCTCTAAAACATCTTGTACTACTCAATTATCTACTCCAAAAGAGAGTAAGTAAGAATGGAAGGCAAAACATATGACGCGTGTTAGCGGTATTTTGGCAGATAATGATATACAAGCTTTGATTGATAATGACATTCTCAAAGCTCTTTGTCCATTTGATACAGCCCAAATACAACCTGCAAGTCTTGATCTTCGTTTAGGAAACAAAGCCTATCGTATACGCGCTTCCTTTATGCCGGGAGCAGATGTAAAAGTTTTAGATAAGCTCGAACGGTTAAAATTGCACGAATTTGATTTGCAAGATGGAGCAGTCTTAGAAACAGGTTGTGTTTATATTGTGCCTCTTTTAGAAAGTTTGGCTTTACCTGAAATTTTATCAGCCGTCGCTAATCCTAAAAGTTCTACTGGACGATTAGATATTTTTACACGTGTAATTACAGATAATGCACAAGAGTTTGATAAGATTTGTGCCGGTTATCACGGTCCACTTTATCTTGAAATTAGCCCACGCACATTTCCAATTTTGGTGCGTACCGGTTCACGTTTATCTCAACTTAGGTTTCGCAAAGGACATAGTTATTTAAATGAAAGTGAACTCCATGTTTTGCATAGGAACGAAACGCTGATATCAGATGATCTGCCTAATATTAGTACGAGTGGTATTGGGCTTTCCATTAATTTAAAGGGGGATGAAAATGGACTTGTAGGCTATCGCGGTAAACGCCATACAAGTGTTATTGACATTGATAAACACGCTGTTGCTCACGTTCTAGATTTTTGGGAACCTCTTTTTGACCGTGGTCAAAGAGAACTCATTCTCGATCCTGATGAGTTTTATATTTTGGTTTCGCGAGAAGCTGTCCATGTTCCTCCACTTTATGCAGCTGAAATGACCCCTTTTGATCCCTTAGTTGGTGAATTTAGAGTGCATTATGCAGGTTTTTTTGATCCAGGATTTGGACATATGGAAGTGGGGGGAAAAGGGGCAAAAGCGGTTTTGGAAGTGCGCAGCCATGAAGTTCCGTTTATTTTAGAGCATGGTCAAATTATTGGCCGTTTAGTATATGAACACATGCTTCATCGACCGTTAAAGCTTTATGGACAAAATGCTGGATCACATTACCAAGCGCAGGGATTAAAGTTATCTAAGCATTTTAAATGAAGGTACACCATATTTTAATGTCATTATAAATTAAAAAAGTTTTTTACAGTACAATAGTAGTTTTTTCGAATTTGGCATTATTTGTCACTTTTTTTAATATATCTCTTTTTTCATTCAAACGACAATTTGATGATTTTATTTATGTTTCCTCTTCTGTTGATAAATAACTAAAAAATTGCTGGATGTATTCAACGGGTTACTTTTCAGTTCTAGCAACAGCCCCTTTTATTTTATGTAGGAAACACAATGATTAACTCTATACCTTATGGCCTATAGTATGAAGCATCTTTGTGGGGAGTATCTTTTAAAGAAATATTAGTTATAAGAGAAAACATCCCCATTTTTGAAAAATATGATGAAATTTTCACAACCCTAGAGAAGGTAAATAAAGTCATTTTTGTTATCAATTGATTTTTTTGAATTGCAATCTCTGTTACTTATATTTACTTAGTTTTGTGTTCTGTAAGAACATTTAAGAGGAGGTGCGTGGGCTCATCTTTATTGATTTTAAGGTGTTTTCGCTTTTCATTCAGAAACAATGGTACCATTATGATTATTTCCTCAACATTTGATTACCGCAAAGCAGCAAAACGTCGACTTCCTCCTTTTCTTTTTCACTATATTGATGGCGGAGCATATGCTGAGGAAACAATGCGACGAAATTGTACAGATCTTCAGGCACTTGCATTACGTCAAAAAATTCTGAAACAGATTGGTGAGGTTGATCTTTCAACAAAGCTTTTTGATCAAACACTTAATTTGCCGATTATACTTGCACCCGTTGGGTTAACAGGCATGTATGCACGCCGTGGTGAAGTACAAGCAGCACGTGCGGCCGTTGCAAAAGGTATTCCTTTTACCCTATCCTCAGTTTCCGTGTGCCCCATTGCAGAAGTGCAGAAAGCCGTTGGAAGTGCATTTTGGTTTCAACTTTACGTTCTCAAAGATCGTGGATTCATGCGTGATGCATTAGAGCGGGCTTGGGAATCGGGTGTGCGCACCTTAGTCTTTACAGTTGATATGCCGGTTCCTGGTGCACGTTATCGTGATGCACATTCAGGAATGTCTGGGCCTTATGCTGGAATACGTCGTATTTTACAAGCTTTTACCCATCCGCATTGGGCTTGGAATGTTGGTGTTATGGGGCGCCCACATGATCTTGGAAATGTTTCTACCTATTTGCAAAAGAAGATTGCATTGGATGATTATGTTGGTTGGCTTGGTGCTAATTTTGATCCCTCAATTGGTTGGCGTGATCTGCAATGGATTCGAGACTTTTGGAAAGGCAAAATGATTCTGAAAGGTATTCTTGATCCAGAAGACGCACAAGAAGCAGTACACTTTGGTGCTGATGGTCTTGTTGTTTCCAATCATGGTGGTCGTCAACTCGATGGTGTCTTATCAACTGCACGCGCATTGCCAGCAATTGCGGAAGCTGTAAAGGGCAAGTTGACCATTTTAGCGGATTCTGGTGTTCGTTCTGGTCTTGATGTTGTACGCATGATAGCACAAGGTGCAGACGCTGTTATGATCGGTCGTGCTTTTGTTTATGCTCTTGCAGCTGCAGGTGAAAAAGGTGTTGCACAGCTTCTTGATCTTTTTGCTAATGAAATGCGGGTCGCTATGACATTAACTGGTGTACAGGCGGTCAAAGAAATTACACGCGAAAATTTAGTGCGGACAGATGCTTTTGAGTAATAAAGAAAAGCTTGTTTCATTGGAAATAAAAATGCGAAAATTTAATGGACTTATATATCTTATTTCTTCGCATCCTCAATAATTTATGATGTTTTGAGCTAGAGAATATATTCAGATGCAATTTAATGTTTTATTATCTCATTGCTAATACAGCTTTTGTTATACCCTCTCGACTGATCCCATAATTTGCTAAAACCTCTAATTGGCTTCCATTACAAATTGGCTCATCTGGTATTCCTAATGATATAAATTTGCATGCAATGCTCTGTTCCATAAGTAATCTCGCAATTGCTTCTCCAAATCCGCCATTGATACTATGTTCTTCACAGACAACAACAGATTTGTGGGACTTGCATAATTCTAGCATAGATTCCTCATCTAAAGGTCGAATTGTTGGCACACTTGCAATCGTTGGTATAATTTCATATTTTTGCAGTTCCTCAGCAGCATCGAGACAAATCTGGACAGTTTCTCCAGTGGCAAGCAAAAGAATATCTTTTCCCTTTTTTATAATAGAAGCTTTGTGAATATCGATTTTTGAAGCATCATCATGAATATTTTCCACTGCACGCTTTCCTAAACGTATATAAACAGGCATAGGATTGTTTAGAGTAGAGAGTATGGCAGCTTCTGTTTCTTTATTATCAGCAGGAGCAATGATACGTATATTAGGAATAGCGCGAAGAGAAGCAAAATCAGAAATGGCATGATGTGTTGCCCCGAGTGGTCCATAGCTAATACCAGCACTAATACCAATCAGTCTAACAGAGTTTTCGCAATAAGCGACATCTACCTTTATTTGTTCAAGTGCACGCGTTGTCAGAAAACAGGCCTGTGAAACAACAAATGGCTTTTTTCCACACGAAGCAAGTCCAGCAGCAATCCCTACCAAATTTTGTTCAGCAATGCCAACTTCTATAATACGTTCCGGATAGAGCTTTGCGAATTGATCAATCTTTCCAGATATGAGTGAATCAGCTGTCAGAACAACAGTATCTTTATCACATTGCGCTATTTTTATAAGGGTTTTATTCATAATTTCGAGGTTTGAAAATTTTACAGCTGTTTGCGTTTTTTGATGAGGAATATCCACGCTCATTTTCCCATTAATTGAATTTTTGTTTGAATTTCATTGATAGCAATATTGTATTCTTCATCTGTTGGAACTTTATGATGCCAGCGTATGTAATTTTCCATAATGGAAATGCCACCCCCCTTTATTGTGTTCATCAGTATTGCTGTTGGTTTGTCCTTATGAAATGGAGGAGAGCTTAAGGATTTTTTCAGTTGTGTAATATCATGACCATCAATTTCGACCACATGCCAGCCAAAACTTGTAAATTTATCTGCTAAGGGCTCTGTTTTCATTAAAACATCAGTCGTATCAGTAATTTGTAGCCGATTTCTATCGATAACTGCGATAAGATTGCTGAGTTTATAGTGCGCTGCAAATAATATAGCCTCCCAGACAGATCCCTCTGTCATTTCTCCATCACCAAGAAGCACAAAAACACGGTAGGATTGAGAATTAAGCTGTCCAGAAAGAGCCATTCCTGCACCAAGAGACAAGCCATGACCGAGAGAACCTGTACTTTGCTCAATACCAGGAATTTTTTTGGTTACGTGTCCAATAAAATTTGAACCAAATTTTAAATAAGTCTCGAGAAGCTTAGGATCAAAATAACCCATTTCTGATAATACAATATACAATGCTTCAACTGCATGTCCCTTACTTTGAATATATCGGTCGCGATTGTTATCATGGATACGCGTTGGAGTTATTTGAAGAATATATTTGTATAAAATATAAATAAAATCAATACAGGAAAGGCTACTAGCTGTGTGGCCGGATTTTGCTTTTCTAATGAGGTCAAGTATTTTAAGACGTAAGCGAAGAGCATAAATTGCATCGCAAATATCCGCATTGTTGATTGCACAAATCACACTATCTCCTCCCCCCGTGAAAGATTTATAGAATAATTTCTCTTATCCTATCAGATAAAAATAAGAATTTTTTTTAAGTTTAAAGTTATGATCGCAGTTTATAGAGACGTATTGCTGTCTCACCATAAAAACGCTCATCATCGAGATAAAAGATATCAGGTAAATGAATAATCGCATCTTTCTTTTCTTCGAGCACAAAGAGTGTCTCAGCTTTTGCCCACCCACCTCTCAGAGCCTCCACAAAAGCACGCTCGCCTAAACAATGGCCATAGGGAGGATCTGCGCAAATAACATCAAATGGAAGCATTGTCCCAATATTGCCTAGTTTTGTTGCATCACGACGCAAAATACGCCCAATCGATTGCAATTCAAAAGTTTCAATATTTTTTTGAAGCAATCCACGTCCCTCAACAGAATTTTCAACAAAAACCGCAGCTTTTGCACCACGTGATAGAGCTTCTATACCTAAAGCACCCGTACCAGCAAAAAGATCCAGAATGCGTTTATTGGTCCAAAATTGTTCTTCTCGACTAGCAAGAATATTGAAAAGACTTTCACGCGTACGATCACTCGTTGGGCGAATTGACTGCCCCACAGGCGCAAACAAAACACGTCCGGCAAACTTACCGCCGACGATCCGCACGTGGTCCTCCAAATCTTTTGGCTGTTTTTGCATCACTACTATACGCTTTAGATTTTTTCATGGAACCATCAAATGTTTTAGCCCTACGCTTATTCTCAAAAGAACGTTCATCATAATTGCCTTTCACAACCTTTTCTTCTTTCTTTAAAAAACGCTCCTTCTTGCCACCAACACGCTCCTCACCATAAGGTTTTTTACCACGTTTTTGATCAAAACGAACGCTCTTCTCTTTGGCCAGCTGAACCTCTGCTGGCTTTTTCTTACCTTTATAGAAAGCTCTTTTACCTCCTAAATTGCTTTTATGATCATGAGAGGTATTTTCACTGTAAAAAGGCTTCTTACGCCCACTGTTTGGGCGTGCACCAGGAGCCATCCAAACATTAGAACGGCGCGAACGAGGCAAAATACGTTCTGCTTTTCGCTCCTCGCTCTTATCCTTACACGTAAATTTCTCATCAGATTTTGTCCCCAATCGTGTTTGATCATGCTTCACAGAACCGCCTCGTAGCTTACGTTGCACATCTCTTCCACTCGAAAAAATCCAATTCCCCTTGGTGACAACAAGATCTTTCTCACTTTGTTTTTCTGCAACAACCGCAGAATTTGAAAAGGGCTTCAGAATAGGAGAATCAAAATCTGCATTGGCTTGCATAATTAAACGCTCACCCAATTGATCACGTAACATTCGACCTTTTATCTCGCGAACTGCTCCCTCTTCCAAATCAGAGAGCTGAAATGGACCATAAGATATACGAATTAAACGATTAACCGATAATCCCAATGCACCAAGAACATTTTTTATTTCACGATTTTTTCCTTCACGCAAAGCTAAAGAAAGCCATAGATTCGACCCTTGTTCACGTTCAATCGATGCTTCAATCGAACCATAAAAAATACCATCAATCGCAATGCCATTTTTAAGATTATCAAGAGCACTTTGTTTAACTCTTCCATGAGCACGAACCCGATATTTGCGGACCCATCCCGTTACAGGAAGCTCTAATACACGTGCTAAACCACCGTCATTGGTTAACAACAAAAGCCCTTCCGTGTTAATGTCAAGCCTACCCACAGAAAGAACACGAGGCATCCCTTTCGGCAAATTGCTAAAAACTGTTGGCCTCCCTTCAGGATCACGGTTCGTGGTGACAAGACCCGCCGGCTTGTGGTAGAGCCATAACCGCGTTCGCTCTATAGGAGATAAAGGTTTGCCATCAACTTTAATCACATCAGAGCGGGTAACATTAAAAGCAGGAGTCGTCACAACTTTACCATTAACAACAACACGACCCGCAGAAATCATCATTTCTGCATCACGACGCGAGGCAACACCAGCACGCGCTAATCTTTTAGCAATCCGCTCACTCTCACCGTTTTCCTTCATTTGTTCTTTACACCAATCTCTTTGCGTACGTTCAGAAAACTGCCTGTCTGCACTATAGCTCTTATCTTAAAAGGGGAAGTAACATAATCATTTATCATTTGCTATCCTTTAGCAACAATAATACACTTGTTTACTTGCAAGTTGATTTTAAACATAAAAAAAATAATGCTTCCTCTCAAAGGATCATAGCACATTCCTTTTGCAACAGTCTTCTTTATGATGAAGCCTTTTTGATTTCCTCTATTTCAGTAGAAAGAACAGTATGACTTTGACTCCCATGGAAATAGCTCTTTTAGAAGCGCAAGAAGCAAGAAAAAAAGACGAAATCCCCGTAGGTGCTGTTATCACATGCGGAAATACAATTATTGCACGCGCTGGTAACTCCATAAAAGCCTCACATGATCCTACCGGACATGCTGAAATGCGTGTAATCCGTATGGCTTGTGAAATATTTCAAAGCGAAAGACTCCCTGATTGCAATCTTTATGTAACACTAGAACCTTGTGCTATGTGTACTGCAGCCATTTCATTTGCACGTATACGGCGTCTTTATTATGCAACAAATGACGCCAAAGGAGGCGCTATCGAACACGGCCCACGCTTTTATCAGCAACCAACCTGTCATCACAGACCTGAGATCTATTCTGGTTTCAAGGAAAAAGAAGCTGCTCAACTTCTTAAAGACTTTTTTGCACAAAAGCGGCGTTAAAAATAATTCCCCTTCTTAACGCTGGCTCATCTCTAAAAATATTGGAACTCTCTGGTTATAGCTCTTCCTTTTACCAAAACCGGTTTTGGATACACCTTTTCTCTCGCGCTCTTTTAACGCTTCGTTTTTACTTCTGGACCAACAGGCGCAATCCTTGCTGGTTGACGATAACTTAAAGGTGGCTCAGTGAGATACCGACGATAGTTTGCACTTCCAATTTGCGCTCTCTGACGACGTAAATATTCCTGCCGTTGCTTCGTATTCAACCGTGAAATACTTTCCGAACCAGCACTAGCATGCTCATTAACTGATGACGCTTTTTGGGAAAAAACAAGCCCCCTATTTCCATCAAGATGCTGCCTTGATGTTGCGGTTCTACTAAAAGAGTTATCCTGCTGCGGTAATGGTAAAACTCTGCGCGCGCTGGGATCTGGTATCACAAGTTTTGGATGTGCTTTCATCACAAGCTGACTATTGTCATTCGTCGGTGTTAGCGAAGTAATGTTAGCAACATCTTCAAAAAACTGCAATGAAACCGGCTTATCTGTACCATAGGTAGGAGCGGATAAACCACATCCTGTTAAAATAAAGCACATGCCTAAAATGCTTATTGGCAATCTTTTTACTTCACGCTTTTTCACTGCTTATCCTATTTTCCTAAGTAAAGTATATGGCTGTTCGATCTTCCCGCAATTTATTGGAGATCTGGCTTACACAAACTTACCCCCCACGGAAAAACAACGGATTTCATTATTACCATAAAAGGCTATCCGCATCAATGACAGAATTCAAACCATAACAATGCTCTTTACACCCCCCGCATTTCTATGCCTTGATTTCAATTTTAAATCTTGCCAAGCATCTGTAGTTCCCGCAAAGCTTCTGCATCGCGAGCAGATACATCAGGATAAGCTGGATCACTCCCAACATCTTGTGTATAACGCCATGACCTAGCACATTTTTTCCCCAATGCCTTTTCCGGATACACACCAACACCTTCAACATCACTCAGAGTAAAAGCATCCTCAGGTGGTGCATGCGGTTTAATTGTTAAAGCACTGGTGATGCAAATTTCTGCCATATCTAAGCTCTCCAATGCCTCCAATAAAGCTGGATTAGAAATAAAAACAATAGGTGCAGCTTCTAAAGATGATCCAATACGCTTATCAGCGCGTTCAAGCTCTAAAGCCCCCGTCACAACTTTACGAACCTGTTTCACCTTTTTCCAACGTTCAGCCAAAGATTCGTTCTGCCATTCCTTTTGCACAGAACAAAACTGTTCTAGATGCACGGATTGGCTTTCAGGATAACGTTCCAACCAAGCCTCTTCCATTGTAAAAGGCAACATGGGTGCAAGCCATGTGACCATTCGTTTAAAAACCTCACGAACAACCTGCAAAGAAGCTTTACGCTTTGTTGATGAAGGAGCATCACAATAAAGAGAATCTTTGCGAATATCAAAATAAAATGCTGATAATTCAATGATCGAAAAATCCAGCAATGCACGCATAATCTTTTTGAAATCAAACTCATCATAAGCTCGATTAATCAATTGATCGAGTTCAAAAAGCCGATGCAATATAAGTTTTTCCAGATCTGGTAGTCCGCAATAAGCTATTTCCTCTCCTTCATCATACGCCAACGTCCCAAGCATCCAACGAATTGCATTGCGTAATTTACGATATGAATCTACATTTGTTTGAAGAATTTTTTTGCCTAAACGCTGATCTTCCCAATAATCCGTCGTCATGACCCAAAGACGAAAAATATCCGCACCAGATGTTTTAATGATCTCTTGTGGAACAACCGTGTTCCCCAAGGATTTAGACATTTTCTTGCCATTTTCATCCAAAGTAAAACCGTGCGTAATTACCGCCTTATAAGGAGAACAAGCGCGTGTACCACAGCTTTCCAAAAGAGAGGACTGAAACCACCCACGATGTTGATCAGACCCTTCAAAATAAACATCGGCAGGCCATTTTAAATCAGCCCGATCTTCTAATACAAAACTATGGCTTGCTCCAGAATCAAACCAAACATCAAGAATATCAAAAACCTGAACCCAAGACTCCTGTGCACGATCACCTAAAAAACGCTCACGCGCTCCTTCAGAAAACCATGCATCTGCTCCTTCTGCTTCAAAAGCCTGCAAAATACGCGCATTCACACACTCATCTTTCAGAACAACACCATCTTCATTGGCAAAAATACAAATAGGGACTCCCCAAGACCGCTGGCGAGAAAGAACCCAATCAGGACGCTCTGCTATCATAGAAGCTAAACGGTTTTGCCCAGAAGGAGGAACAAAACGTGTCATCGAAACGGCTTCTAGAGCACGGCTGCGTAAAGTTGATCCATCTCCAAGATCTTTATCCATTGAAATAAACCATTGCGGTGTATTACGGAAAATAACCGGCTTTTTTGAACGCCAGCTATGAGGGTAGGAATGCTTTAAACGACCACGTGCAAACAATCGATCAGCTTTTATTAAAGCGTTAATAACTTCTCTATTGGCATTTCCCATTTTTCCATTATCATCAATAACGCGTGCTGGTCCCTCTTGACGATCCGGCCCCAAACCAGGAACATCCTTCGTATAAAAACCAGCATCATCAACAGGAAATGGTATAGATGAATCAATCCCCGCCTGCTCCAATAAAGGCTTATAAACATTCCAAATTTCAAAATCCTCACGCCCATGGCTTGGCGCTGTATGAACAAAACCTGTACCAGCACTCTCTGTTACATGCGAACCATCAAGCAACGGAATCTTATAATTATACCCTCCAGCCAAACCTTTAAGTGGATGAGAAAGAATAAGTGTTTTAAGCTCATCAGCAGAAACAACACGTAAACGCTTCAAAACAAGTTTTGCTTTTTCCGCACAGCTCACAGCCAATGCATCAGCAAAGAGAAGTTTTTCTCCAGCTTGAGGACCAAAATCATTTTCTGCACTTTCAACTTCATAAACACCGTAAGAAATCTGCGACGAATAACTCACAGCACGGTTACCAGGAATTGTCCACGGAGTTGTTGTCCAAATCACGACATAAGCGTCATACAAATCGCTAGAATCTGTTTTTAAAATAGGAAACTTAACCCAAATAACCTCTGATTCATGATCATGATATTCAATCTCTGCCTCTGCCAGAGCCGTTCGCTCCACAACAGACCACATCACAGGCTTTGAACCGCGATAAATTTGATCTGACAGAGCAAATTTCATCAATTCACCGGCAATGCGCGCTTCTGCATGAAAAGCCATGGTGGTATAGGGTGACTTAAAATCACCAACAACGCCAAGGCGTTTAAATTCTTCACTTTGAACAGTTATCCAATGTTGTGCAAATTCACGGCATTCTTGACGAAACTCATTAAGAGGTACATCATCCTTATTTTTCCCTTGTGCACGATATTTTTCTTCAATCTTCCATTCAATCGGAAGTCCATGGCAGTCCCAACCAGGAACGTAATTTGCATTAAAACCGCGCATTTGGAATGAACGAACAATCACATCCTTTAAAACTTTGTTCAAAGCATGGCCAATATGAATATGTCCATTTGCATAAGGCGGACCATCATGAAGAATGTAAAATGGGCGATCTTTTGCTTGATGTCGCAACTGCGCATAAAGCCCCATATCCTCCCACCGCTCTATCAATTCAAGCTCTTTTTGCGGCAACCCTGCACGCATAGGAAAATTTGTTTGTGGTAAATAAAGAGTTTTCGAGTAATCTACTGTTTCATTTTTCACAGTCATTGTGAAATATTCCCATCCACTTTTACGATTTCATTTTTGCATAACTCCCCTGAACCCTGCAACTCTGTTTTTTTAATCTATAGGGAAAGTCGAATGAACCATTCATATTAAGCAGTAATCAGGAAGATATATCATCACATTTTACGGGGTTTATCATGAAACTATCAAGAAAGAAAACCAAAAAAATGACCTTCTTAAAAAATGAGGACTCCACCATTTGGTGGAGTCCCTTAGTAATTTATTCTTTACAACAAATTAAAATTTGTAAGCGACACCAACACGGAAATCATTGGTCGTATATTTCATCTCAATTTTTTCTTTTGCAAATTTCTTTTTGCCAAAATCTGAATAACGATATTCCGCCCGCACGATCACATTGTCTAGCATTGCAAAATCAACACCGCCACCAACAGTATAACCAATCATAGTCTTTGTTTCATCGGTTAAGTTCTTAGAAGAAACAACTCTTCCATCATCTTTCTTTAACGAAACCGATACAGTGTCTTGGAGCTGTGCATAAGCAATACCGCCAGCAACATAAGGCATAAAGCGATCAGCAGCAAAACCTATACGCACACGTGTGGCACCAGCCCAATTCTGTTTCAAAGTATGGCTTAAAGTTTCAGCTTCACTGTCTCTTTCCAAACCAAGTTCAGAGACCACTTTTCTCATTTGCTCTACACCATATACACTGCTAGTGTTTTTATCCGAAGCTTGTGTAGCTTGTGCATTACGTCCAGCCGCGCTGTTTGTACCATGTGAACTAGAAACATGCGGATGAGAAGCGTGTGGATTGACGCCACCGCTGTGCGTATTAATACTATGTGAATTAGCGCCAGCCCCATGCCCAACTCCGTGAGATGCATGGTGCGCATGAGAACCCTGTTCACTGTGAGGATTCCTGTTGGTATCACTACCTACCCCATTGGCTGGCTGTGTTGGTGCTGGTGTTGCCGCCATCGACTGCGATGATCCTTCTGATAGCGATCTTGCCAATAATAGTGCTTCTTTTTTTGATCCCTGTGCCTCTGATTTAGCTGACTCTGATCTTGCTTGAACTGCTGGTGCCGCAGCTACTGCTACCCTAGCTACTGATTCTGACTTTGCTGGTTCTGTCGATGGTACCGTTGCCACTGCTGGTGTCACTGCCCCTATTGATTTTGCCGCTGCTGTCGCTGGCTTTGCTGGTGCTTCTGGCTTTGCTGGTGCTGCTGGCTTTGCTGGTGCTGCTGGCTTTGCTGGTGCTGCTGGCTTTACTGCTGCTGGCTTCGCTGGTGCTGGCGCCGCTGGTGCTGCTGCTGCCCCAGATGCTGACCGTACTGATCTGCGAGATCTTGCTACTAAATTATCTACCTCAGCATTGCCAGATGCACCTAAAGTGATAGTATTTGTGTGTTTTTGTCCAGACCAAGTTAAATCCGTATCGATACCTAAAATAAAGTTGTCGCCGAGATCAATATTAGAACCTGCGTAAAGCCCCCCTTCAAACCCTGAAAGTTTAGGGGATAAATCTTTGCTTAGCGGTATACTCTTGTCCTTACCAACAATGCTCATATCAGTTTTACTGGAAAAACCACCAACTTGGCCACCCAAGTAAAAACCCGCCCATGTAAAATTAGGAGCCACAAAAGCTGATGAAGAAGCTTTCGTTGGCTGATGAGGAACCATTACATCGGCTGCCTGCGCTGTAGAAACTGAAATCAATGCGAAAATAGATGCTGTTATTAAACGTTTCGTATTCATAAAATGTCTCCAAATATCCAAAACGAGGCATATATAGTGCATCTGTTTTAAAATATCTGTAGCAAAAATATCACATTCACAAAAAAATAGAGGCCCCATCTTTGACAGAGCCTCTTAGAAATCTTTAGTGTTAATAATTTCGTTTTTTACGAGATTAGAATTTGTAAGCTACACCAACACGGAAATCATTGGTCTTGTAGCTAAACTCATCTGTATCCCTATCGAATTGCTTTTTACCGTAATCTGAATAACGATATTCTGCACGCAGTAAGACATTATCGGTCATTGCGATATCAACACCACCACCAAGGGTATAACCAACAAATGTCTTTGTTGCATCAAAGAATTTAGCAGAAGCGATTTCTGCATTACCCGCAGCTTCTGTTGCCTTAATCGTATAGGTACCTTGCATCTGTGCATAAGCAATACCACCAGCAACATAAGGCATAATGCGATCAGCCGCTGCAAAACCAATACGCACCCGTGTAGCACCAGACCATTTTTCCTTTAAAGTGCTACTATCTGTACGCTTGTCACCTGCCTTGATACCACCAATTGTTTTTCCTGTAGCAACACTGGCCTTCAGTTCTGTAAGATCATCCTTAAAATCATTAAGTTCATTTTCTTGAAGAACATGTGAAAAACGCTCTTTTGTTTCTTCACGATCAGCCCAGACTGCATCGGTTTCAACACCTAGAATAAGACCATTTCCAATATCAAAATTGGAACCCGCATAAATACCACCCATAAAACCAGAAGGCTTAGGTGTTAAATCTTTGTTAAGTTTATTTTTGCTTGGTTCAGTTATCTCAACCTTACTTGAAAAGCTTCCAACTTGACCACCAATATAGAAACCTGTCCAAGAAAACGCAGGGACAGCAATAACTGGTGCTGCTTCATGTGGAATGATAACATCAGCAGCCTGTGCTGCAGAAGCTGCTGCCATAGCGATAACAGAAGTTGTTACTAAAGATTTTATATTCATAAATTTTGCTCCTAATTTATTTATGAAACTATCCTATAGGACTAGGTAAAGAAAATCTGTAGCAAAAATGACACTGTTATAGAAATAAAGGCTCCATTCAGAAATGACACCTCTTAACACTTTCGTTTATACGAACGATTTTAAGGTATGAAAATTTATAACTTATTGATATTAAAATCAAATTATAAATATTGTCTCTGTATTGCTTTTTACAAAGATCAATCATTAACGAATTTTTAGATATGTAATAATATGTTTTCTGTGGCACTATTGCCACAGAAAACAACTAAAACCCTGTCAAAATAAAACTTCTGAATAATTTTGCTTACAAATAAGCTAAAATTTATAAGCTACACCAACGCGAAAATCATTAGTCTTATAATTAAATTCAGCTTCATCATCTTGGAATTTCTTTTTACCAAAATCTGAGTAACGATACTCAGCACGCAACAAAACATTATCAGTCATTGCGAAATCTACACCACCTCCAAGAGTAAAGCCAACCATCGTTGTTGTTTTATCACCCACAGTACCGGTAACTGTTTTACTTGGTTTATTCTCTAACGATTTTTTTGTTCCAGAAACCGTAGCAATACCTTGCATTTGTGCATAAGCAATACCACCAGCTATATAAGGCATAATACAATCCGTGACTGCAAAACCAATCCGTGCTCGCGTGGCACCAGCCCATTTTTCTTTATAAGTAAAACCATATGATCCTGTATCGCCTGCTACAAATTTTTCAGCGTCATCCAATTTAATGCTGGCATCTGTAAACGCCTTGTTAAAATCCTCAATGTCACTAACCTCAAGCTCTTTTGTAGAGAGCGTTTTTGTATCTCCTCTATCAGCCCAAACTGCATCTGTTTCGACCCCTAGTATGAGACTATTTCCAAGATCTATATTGGAACCGGCATAAATTCCTCCCATGAAACCTGAAGGTTGAGGTGTCTGATCTTTACCAAAAAACTCACTTTTCTTACCAGAATCTGTTATGTTAACCTTACTTGAAAAATTCCCAACTTGACCACCAAGATAAAGACCTGTCCAAGAAAATGCAGAGGGAGACATAATCGGTGTCATCCGTGGGGAGGCAACCTCATGTGGAACTACAATATCAGCAGCTTGTGCCACAGATGTTGAAATCAAAGCGATAACAGAGGTCATCATTAAACATTTTATATTCATAAATTTCGCTCCTAATTCATATAATGCAATCCTGCGCAATCACGCAAAAATATCTGTAGGTAAAAATGGTACAGCCATACAGAATGGAACCTCTATCCAAAGAGAGAGCTGCTTAATAAACTAGGTGTGCACTAAAGTTTTTCAATCACATACACAGAAATTATTGATGTTATAAGAGCTTTCATCTTTGTCCTTTGAAAATCTTTCTTTATCACAATTAATGAGCACCGTTATTGAATATGTGCAATAATGTAGCTCGAAATAACAAAAGCTCCGCCAAAGACGGAACTTTTGAATGGTTTATTTTACAAATACATTAAAATTTGTAAGCTACACCAACACGGAAATCATTGGTTTTGTAAGAAGTTTCATATTTATCGTTTGAGTATTTCTTTTTACCAAAATCCGAGTAACGATATTCAGCGCGAACAATAACATTATTACTCATTGCTAAATCAACACCAGCACCAAGGGTGTAACCAACAAATGTCTTTGTTTCATCAGAAAGATTACCAGAAGCTATGACTTTGCCTGAATCTTTTCCTGTTATTGATATCGATGTGATATCTTGAAGCTGCGTATAGGCAATACCACCAGCAATATAAGGCATAATGCGCTCAGCTGCAAAACCAATCCGTACCCGCGTAGCACCAGCCCACTTCTCCTTAAAAGTGAAACTGCTAGAGCGTTTATCACCAGCTTGGATCTCTTCATTAATCTTAATACCAGCGTCGCTCACTATTTTAGTAACATAATCTTTGTGATTTGGAGCAATCAGATACACTTTCCCCGTTTTTGTGTCACTTTTGTCAGACCACATGATATCTGTATCAACACCTAAAATAAGGCCATTGCCGAGATCAATATTGGAACCTGCATAAAGACCGCCCATAAAACCTGACAATTTAGGCAAAAAGTCATCATCTACTGGAATGTTTTTTCCATTGCTGAGAATATCCATCTTCGTTTTACTTGAAAAACCACCAATCTGACCACCAATATAAAAACCTGTCCAAGAAAAAGTGGGAGCAACAACAACCGGTGCAACAGGTGTAGGATTAGGGGGAACAATAACATCTGCTGCCTGCGCTGCTGAAACTGAAACAAAAGCGAAAGCAGAAGCTGTTATTAACCATTTCATATTCATAATTTCTCTCCATAGCTGAATATTTGAACACACGATTGCATATAGAGCCGCCTCTACAGATATCTGTAGTAAAAATGATACACTCATAAAAAAAACAAAAAGCCCATCCCCCACCTCTCCCTTTAGCCATTTGTTCTAAAATAAATAGGAATTCTTAAGCTATAACAATGTAAGAAATAAACCTTATCAATCAAATTCACTGCTGTTCTTTTATAGGCTCTCCAAAATCTAAACCGCATTCTCTATGAAAAATATGCCCTGACGATTGTTGCAAAATGCAACACCTTCGCCTTAATGCTCATAAGAAACACTTTCGATTTCAACTGTCATAATGACCATATCCCATGGTGCAATCTCTTAGATTTCTGCCTCTCAAGTGAAAAAAAACTTGCTTCTCCGAGTACAAGATCACAAAAACCGCAACAAAACTACATGCAACCTTATAATTTCAGAACCTTTTTTTAAAACTCTTTACGCATTTATTTTTTTAGCGCTCCATCATCTTATGCTCTTTATCAGTCTCAATCCTCCTCTCCTTACAGCAAAAAAAATCGCCAAGAAAAAACTCCCTTAGAAATCTAAAACACTATAACTCTCTTATTCTTACACCTCTCATTTTACTGAAATAGGAACACCCGTGCATTTTATATCAAGGATGCATTCTCTCTTCTCACAAACAGACCCCACAACCAAAAGCGGCAACTGCATAATGCTCGCCCCCCTGCTTTCTCCCCTCCTTTAGACTTCATAAATTACTAAGAGAAAAAATTTATATCTCTTAACGTCGCAGCTTTGCTTATTAAAAACTCATCGGGCCTTTAAACAAATTTGGCCGACCTCTTTTACCCCTATGACCTCTTCGTTTAGAAGAAGACGCTACAGGTACCAGCTCAACAGCCTCTCTCCCTTGATTATTCTCAATACAAGAAAAATTCGTTTGAATAACTTCAGATAAACTATTGTTAGCCTGCTGAATAGCAAAAGAATCTACCGAAGGAATAACAGAAGACATACTCTGCTTCAGCTTTTGAGCCATCATCAAATTTGTTCCTTGAGCGACAGAAATTGAAGCAAAAGTAGTAAATGCTGTAATAAAATATTTCAGATTCATAGATCTAACTCCTTATAAAATATCCATAATGAATTTTACCTAGTGCCCTCACTTCAAATTTCCATAGAAAATAATACGCGTCATAGATAAAAAGTTAAGAATCCTAAAAAGTGAAAATTTGTTGCAGTTTAATTTAAAAAAATGATTTTTTTAGCTCTGCTAACGCAGAAATCACTGACTCTGTAACCAATGAAAATAGAAGCTACCTTCAGTTGTACAACAAACGAAATTGGTGTTTATAAATGCATTTTTTTGAGCAACGATATTTTATTTCGTATAAATAATGCAAATTTGATAATACTCATAGAGAAAACTGTCTCTGTGAATGTTATGTATCTTCTACTCTTCCCCCCTTATAAAGCTCTCTGTTTTTTCTAAACTTTAATAAAATAAAAGCAATTATAAACATAAAAATAGAGATTCATAAATGTACTTTTATTGAATCTCTCCAAATGAAAGAGCACTTTCTATACTCAGAATGAGGTCATAAAACACTAGTATGAAAACAGACAAAAAAACAAAAGCCCATTTGTCATGGGCTTTTGTTTTGTTACATCAATGACTTTTCTTATTCTGGTTAAAAGCCAATTTATCAACTCAGCTATGAGCGAAGATATCAACCTCTGACCATCCTAAAAGATCAAGTTTCGCCCTCATAGGTAAAAATTGAAAACATGCCTTTGCAACATTTTCACGCTCTTCACGTCTTAAGCGTTCTTCAAATATATCTCTTAAACGATGCAAATATAAAACATCTGATGCCGCGTACTCAATTTGTGCACGTGACAAAGTTTCAGCAGCCCAATCCGAAGATTGCTGCTGTTTAGAAATATTGACATTCAGCAATTCACTACAAATTTCCTTCAATCCATGACGATCCGTGTAGGTACGCGTGAGTTTTGAAGCAATTTTTGTACAAAAAACAACATCTGGCATAATGCCAAATGTATGTGCTAAAATAGCAAGATCAAAACGTCCAAAATGAAATATTTTGGTGATTGCCTTATCCGCAAGCAATTTGACCAAATTCGGTGCACTCTTTTGTCCTTTAGCAATCTGTATAACGTCAGCAGTACCATCCCCAGGAGAAAGCTGAACAACACATAAACGATCACGATGAGGGAGTAACCCTAAAGTTTCGGTATCAATCGCAATAGCATCAACTTGATAATTATCTAAGTTTGGTAAATCACCTTGATGAACACGGATCTCCGTCATTTACCCTCCCTATTTGCTAAAGCTGTAAGAATACGGGCCCAAGACCGCTGTCCTTTATGAAAGGATTTTAGATTATATTTTTCATTAGGCGAATGAATACGATCATCATTGAGTGCAAAACCAACTAAAAGACTTTCCATGCCAAGAATTCTCTGAAAGTCTCCAACAATCGGAATTGAACCACCCATGCCCGTTAATAAAGCCTTATTGCCCCACTCTTGTGATAAAGCATCCTTGGCGGCTTCAATAAAAGGAGAATCATAGGGAAGCTTGATTGCTTGAGAAGCACCATGATCCTTAAATGCAACTGTACAATCAGCAGGAATAAGACTGCATACATAACCACGTAAAGCTTGACGTATTTTCTCTGGATCTTGCTTATACACTAAACGAAAAGACACTTTTGCACTCGCTTGAGAAGCAATAACCGTTTTAAACCCTTCTCCCTCATAGCCACCACTAATGCCATTAATTTCTGCTGTAGGACGTGTCCATATGAGCTCTAAAACGCTCCGCCCTTTTTCACCAGTAGGGATTGAAAGCCCAATAGGACCAAGAAACTTTTCAGCAGTACAATTAAGATCATTCCATGATTGCAAAATATGCGGAGGTGCTTCTTCTATTCCATCATAAAAACCGGGAAGTGTTACCCTATTATTTTCGTCATGAAGTCCTGCCAGAATCTTAGCTAAAATATGAATGGGATTGGCTGCTGCTCCTCCAAAAGCACCAGAATGCAAATCACGATCAGCAGCAGTAATTGTGATCTCTTCTGCCAGAATTCCCCGAAGAGCAATAGCAACAGATGGTGTATTTGCATCCCACATCCCAGTATCGCAAACCAACGCATAATCTGCTTTCAGCTCATCCCTATTTGCTTTTAAAAAAGGTATAAGGGAAGGAGAAGCACTTTCTTCTTCACCTTCACATAAAATAGTAACCTTAATAGGAAGTTGCCCCGTCTCTTTCTTAAACGCACGACACGCTTCAACAAAAGTCATAAACTGACCTTTGTCATCTGAAGCTCCACGAGCACAAATAATTTTTTCTCCATTTTTTTCCTTGATAGAAGGTGTAAATGGATCATCCTCCCATAAACTCAACGGATCAACAGGTTGAACATCATAATGTCCGTAAAACAAGACATGCGGACAATCATCTGAGGGACCTGGATGATGCCCTACAACCATTGGATGACCCGGTGTATCACGGCGTGAAGCTTCAAAGCCAATACTTCTTAAATCCTCTACAATCCAATCAGCCGCCTTACGACATTCCCCTTTATAAGCTGCATCTGTAGAAATCGATTGAAAACGCAAAAGAGAAAAAAGGCGTTCAAGGCTCTTTTCTATATTATCATCAAGATGTGTTAGTACTTTATTAAGCATAAAAAAACCTTTCAAGCCTTATTAATTGTAGTAGTGATGACTTTAAGCCTCCTGTAGAATTTTGCAAGAGATCTTATTTATTTTTGGCACTGTGAACAGTAAAAACTTGAACGCCCCAACTGTAAAATGCGTATAATAGGCGTTCCGCATTTCAAACATTCTTTTCCTTCGCGTCCATAAACCGAAAAAGCGTGTTGAAAATAACCAAGAGAGCCATCTACGTGGACATAATCACGTAAAGAAGATCCGCCAGACACAATTGCTTCAGAAATCACATCGTGTATATTCTGTGCTAAAGAATCTGCAAATTCACGTGCATGTACGGTTTTCAATGCTAATGTAAATGCACCACGCTGTGGAGACAAACGACTACGCCATAGCGCTTCGCAGACATAAATATTCCCGAGCCCCGCTACGATAGACTGATCAAGCAAAACGCCTTTAAGGGATATTTTTTTATTTACAAAAGCCTTTTGTAAATAGCTCCCAGAAAACGCATGACTCATCGGCTCAAGCCCTAGCTTCTTTAAAAGTGGATGCTCATAAAGCCTATTTGTATCCACTAAAAGCATAAACCCGAAGCGACGAACATCATTATAAGTAAGATGATAAACTTTGCCATCCTTTACTTGGATATCCATGACAAAGTGATCATGCCTCACAAATTTCTCTGTAAGAGAAGATGTTTGCCTTTCATCCTCTATGCGCCATGATCCTGACATTCCTAAATGGCTTAAAATTGTTTCATTCTGCGAAAGATGAAACAACAAATACTTCGCACGCCGACCAACTTCTATGATCGTCCTGCCCATAAGACGTTCAGAAAATGCCTCAGGGAAAGGAAATCGTAAATCCCTTCGATTAAGCGTGACAGATAGTATCTTTGCACCCGTTACAATCGGCTCCAATCCACGACGAACGGTTTCTACCTCAGGAAGCTCAGGCATCTCTCTTCTTAAAGAATTAAGCGTTTTCCAACAAAATATTAAGCCCACTCACCCTTACGGAATACAGGAACTTTTGTGCCATCCTGCATAATGCCATCTATGTCGATTTCACCTGAACCAATCATCCAGTCAATATGAATCACACTTTTATTGCCACCACGCGCTGCAATCTCCTCTGCCGTCAAGGATGCTCCATCTAAAAAGCACTTGGAATAACATTGCCCTAAAGCAATATGACATGCAGCATTTTCATCAAACAATGTATTATAAAAAAGAAGCCCGCTCCTAGAAATCGGTGAAGAATGTGGAACAAGGGCAACTTCACCCAATCGACTTGCTCCCTCATCACTTTGCAAAACCTGTTGCAAAACTTCTTGCCCCGTCGAAGCACGTGCATCAACAATACGCCCCTCTTCAAACCGCACCTCAATATTATCAATGAGTGCTCCTTGATAAGAAAGGGGCTTTGTCGAACGAACAAAACCTTCAACCTTATGCGCATGAGGGGTAGTGAATACTTCTTCTGTTGGAATATTAGGATTGCAGACAACACCATTTTTAGCAATTGATGCACCACCATGCCATTCATGATCATCTGCCAAACCAACCATTAAATCAGTTCCCGGACCTGTGAAATGTAAAGCAGAAAAACGCTGTTCATTAAGCCAAGATGACCGTTGCTTCAAAGTTGCATTATGCGTAGTCCACGCATGCACCGCATCTTCTTCTGTAACACGTGAAGCAGAAAAAATTGCATCTGCTAACTTCTTAATCGCTTCATGAAGGGGTAAAGAAGGAAACACCGTCTCAGCCCACCCTGCTGTTGGATAAGCAACAATCGACCAGTTCATAGCAAAATTCGATATTTCTTTAAGAGCAGGCTGATAAGCAATTGAGGTAGCCTTATTTAAACGCGCAACCTTATCAAAATCTTGATTAGAAAGGAGCAAAGGATTATCACCAACAATAGCTAAACGCGCAGCCCCATTTTCAAAAGCCTTCGCCATTCCCTCATAAAGCCAAGAAGGTGCACAATCAAAACTCGCAGTATGTGCATTTTCAAAACGTGTAAGCGATAACATATCATCGCTAAAAAGCGGTGTAATTACACCAGCACCAACCTTATAGGCATGGTATGCAATACGCCGAACAAAAGGTAATGCGGAAACTGGAGCAGTCACAATAAGATCCTGCCCCTCTTGTAAATTCAGCCCAACTTTTACTGTAATTTCTGCAAGACGATTAAGCATTTCAGGCGAAATTGTTTCATGAATATCAAAGTACATTACCAATATCCTTACTTTGGTTGTGAAAAATTAGCGGCTTCTGTACCGTTTATCTAACACTGCAACAATTGCATTTAACTGATCTGATGAGGGCATAGTATAGGCTACAACTGATTTGTTCTCCAATTCCTGATCTCTACGATGAGGTGCAAATGTAGGAATAGGAACTTTATCAAGCTGTACTGTAACAAAAGTCATGGTATGTACTTTATTAACTTGGGCTACTTCTATCGAAGAAGATGCATTTTGTTTTTTCTCTGCTTTTATTTCTTGACTTACTGTATTTGCATCTAAGAAGCTCGGTGCATTGGCAGAATGCTCTTGGGCAAAAGCATAAGCTATATCATAAGGACGATCATTGGTAGGAACCTGAAGCGATCCATCACGCGAGCGCTTTTCATAAAAAGCATTTCCCCCTGCAACACGAACATAGTGCATATTTTTATAAGGAAAAGACAAACCTGCGGTATGAAAAAACTTAGCGTTTTTAAGTTTCTTATCTCGTTCGCCCCGTAAAACAGCATCAGCAGCCTCTTTAACACGGGCAACAGAGGCAGGCTCTGTCATAGGGCGCGTTAAAACACCAGGAGCGAACTGTTTGTACTGACCAACAACACCACAAATCGTTTTGGGATAGGCGGATGAATTAACACGATTCATAACAACGGTTCCAACAGCAATCATTCCTTCACGGCTTGTACGATTGGATTCAAAATACATTACACGCATAAGGCATTGGCGCTCTGTCAATGGATACACCGCTGGTTTCGTTTTCTTACTATCATTTATTTTTCCAACACCAAAATGATCTGAAGCACATCCCACAATAACAAACGGAGCTAAAAAACAAGTAACAAAAACAGTCCAAAAATTCTTTTTCATCTTATACAACACATTTCCATGTCTTTGAAATCTTTAAATTTGAATGAGTCTTAAATGCATCTTGAAAGAAAGTATACGGTTAATTGTTACAACTTAGTAAAATTTTAATACAAAGAGTAACTAAAAGGTATTGACGTGAAATAAAAAAATCTCAATTTCAGATTAATATTGTCATTATTAATGACCAAATGTAGCTACACAATATCATCCATCATGCTTCAATCGCAATAAACTAATATGCTTCCAAAAGTTAACCAAGCAATTCTGTACATAAAAAAGATGGAAGTATGAAAACTATCTCTATTAATATTGAAGAAAAAACACAAATATCCCCTTAAATAAAAATTCAAACAAAACGATCAGAAAGAAGCTCCCCTTCTTGGCACAGTATAAATAAGGATGCCATTCTATATCCCAATATATCAAATTAAGAATTAAAAATCCGCAATCTTACCTTGAAAAGTCATACGTTATTCTTTGCTCTTGCCCATACCATAATACGTCCATTATATTCCTCTCACAGCCATACTGCAAAAAATGCCCAATGGTTTTATCTTTCATAAAAAGTACATTTCATACATTAAGAGAAAATTTCAATTTCTTTTCTTCTCCTCTAACCCAACTTTATAAGTAAGATCATCGCGAGGACGATCAGAAGACATATGGCAACCTGTTATGATATAATGGAGCATTTCCGCAATATTGGTGACATGATCCCCAATTCGCTCAATATTTTTTAAACAAAAAAGTAAATGCGTACAAACCGTAATATTACGCATATCTTCCATCATATAAGTCAAAAGCTCACGAAAAAGAGAGGTATAGAGAGCATCAATTTTACCATCACGCTCACGTACTGCATCAACACGCTCTAATAAACGGCTGGTGTAAGCACTCAATACTTCCTTTAACTGATTAAGTGCTAAGGCTGTAATCGTTTCAAACCCATGGTAAAAACCAGCTGATTGACGTGTTTCTGAAAGTGCTACCGTCCGTTTAGCAATGTTTTTAGCCATATCTCCAATCCGCTCAATATCAGAAGAGATACGAATGGCACCAATGATTTCACGCAGATCAACAGCCATCGGTTGACGTTTGCAAATAATGGTAATTGCTTTTTCATCAATGTCACGTTCTGCTTCATCTAAAAACAAATCATCAGCAATAACTGTCGCCGCAAGTTGAAGATCATTACATACAATTGATGCAACAGAACGTTCAATCATCCTTTCCGCATGCTCCCCCATTTCTGTAATTCTTGCTTTCAAATATTTTAATTCTGCATCATAAGAACGGACAGTATGATTTTTAGACATATTTGACATACTCCTCAATTTACCTATCCAAAGCGCCCCGTAATATAATCTTGCGTACGTTGTTCTTTTGGTGAGGTGAAGATCATTTCAGTCGCACCAACTTCTACCAAATGCCCCAAATGAAACATGGCCGTATATTGTGAAACTCGTGCTGCCTGTTGCATGGAATGTGTGACAATAACAATTGTATAATTTTGTCGTAATGCATCGATAAGTTCTTCAATACGTGCCGTCGCAATGGGATCAAGAGCAGAGCAAGGTTCATCCATCAAAATAACTTCAGGACTAACAGCAATAGCACGTGCAATACATAAGCGCTGTTGCTGCCCTCCTGATAAACTTGTTCCTGCCTCATGGAGTCGATCTTTTACTTCTTCAAATAAACCTGCCTGCCTTAAACTTTTTTCAACCACATCATGCAATTCAGCACGCGATTTGACTAAACCGTGAATGCGTGGCCCATACGCAACATTCTCAAATATAGATTTTGGAAAAGGGCTAGGCTTTTGAAAAACCATCCCTACACGGGCGCGCAATTCTACAACATCAATTTGCGAGTCATAAATATTTTCCCCATCTAAGGTAATAAGACCCGTTATTTTAGCGCCTTCAATCGTATCATTCATACGATTAAAACAACGCAAAAAAGTCGACTTTCCGCAACCTGAAGGACCAATCAAAGCCGTAACCTGATGTTCAGGAATGTCAAGAGTAATACCATGAAGTGCTGCTTTACCTCCGTAAGAAACCTTCACATCTTGACCACGCATTTTAATTTTCATTACAAAAAATCACCTTACTTTAAAACACAAACCTTATCGAAGTTATTTGCGTCGTTCAAATCGTCGACGTAAAAAAACGGCAGAAATATTCATGATTGCAAGAAAAATCATTAATACAATAATAGCACCCGAAGTCTTTTCAACAAAAGCGCGTTCTGCTTCACCCGCCCACATAAAAATCTGAACAGGCAAAGCTGTTGCTGGATCCATGGGTGTCGTAGGAATGTTTACAACAAAAGCAACCATTCCAATCAACAGCAAAGGTGCCGTTTCACCTAAAGCCTGAGCTACACCAATAATTGTACCAGTCAAAATACCAGGAGCTGCTAAAGGAACAACATGATGAAAAACCATTTGGGTTTTCGATGCCCCTAACCCTAAAGCTGCCGCGCGAATAGAGAGAGGAACAGCGCGCAAAGCAGAACGCGTTGCAATAATAACTGTTGGGAGAGTCATAAGAGCCAACACAAGCCCACCAACAAAAGAAGCTGAACGTGGTAACCCCAAAAAATTAACAAAAACAGCAAGCCCTAACAGACCAAAAACAATCGAAGGAACAGCGGCAAGATTATTGATATTAACTTCAATAAAATCTGTAAACTTATTTTTGCGTGCGTATTCTTCAAGATAAAGAGCTGTTGCTATTCCTATTGGGAGTGAAACCACTAAAACGATGGCTATCATGTAAAGAGAACCTATTATCGCAACCCCTAATCCCGCGGTCTCAGCACGACTTGAAGCACCAAATGAAAAAAAACCAAAATTAAATGTTTTATAAAGTGTACCATCATCTGCTAAGCGTTTCATCCATTCTACTTGGCGATTAGAAACTTTGCGTTTTTTTTCTGCTACCTGCAAATCAATTTGTCCTTTATAAGCAGAATCAATATCCGCCGCTGCCAAAACTTTGATTTTTTGTGTTGTCCCAATCAGCTTTGGATTCTTTGTCACCATTTCACGCAACTGAACACGTACCCTCTTTGAAAACATACGGTTAATATCTCGTAGTGATACTCGATCATTTTGATCTATCTCAAGTTTTTTTGCCAAAGCATTGCGTACAAGAAGGGGATAATTGGCAGTAATGAGTACCTGTGGATTTGTTTCATGCTGACCACTTGGATCAATGATCTTCTCATCCAAATAAATTGATAATGTCATTTCACTTTGAAAAAAAGCTGTATAACCTTGACTAATAACAGACCATAAAAGCGCAAACAAAAAAAAGAGACCAATAAAAATGGCAGTCAAACCATACGCACGGAAACGACGTTCAGCCCAATATCGGCGTTTGAGAACAATATTGCGACGAGGAATAAGAAAATCTTCATTCATTCATATTGTTCCCGATATTTACGCACGATGTAAAGAGCAAGAATATTCATCAAAAGCGTCATCACAAAAAGTGTCATCCCTAAGGCAAAAGCAACAAGAGTTTGGGGGGAATTAAACTCAAAATCACCTGTCAATTGATTAACAATCTTAACGGTCATTGTAGTCATTGCTTCAAAGGGATTAAACGTTAAGTTCGCGGCAACACCTGCCGCTAAAACTACAATCATCGTTTCTCCAATTGCACGTGAAGCTGTCAACAAAATCGCTCCCATAATCCCTGGAAGTGCTGCCGGTATAACAACTTTTTTAATCGTTTCAGATTGTGTTGCTCCTAAACCATAAGATCCTTCGCGTAAAATGCGTGGAACAGCCGTAATAACATCATCTGATAAAGAGGAAACAAAAGGAATCAACATAATTCCCATCACAACTCCAGCTGTTAAAACACTTTGGGCCATAATAAAACCAACACCACCAGAGAGAGAAACAGAGAGATCACGTAAAAAAGGTCCAACAACCTTCAAAGCAAAAAAGCCATAAACAATGGTTGGAATGCCAGCAAGCACTTCTAACAATGGTTTTACAATTGACCGTACGCGAGTAGAAGCATATTCAGCCATATAAACAGCTGAAAATAATCCTATAGGAACAGCAAAAAGCATTGCGACAAATGCAATATAAAGCGTGCCTGCCAGAAGTGGTATAAGACCGAATTGTCCTACTTCATTGCTTGAACCGCTCGCTGAAAAACGCGGATCCCAAACCGTTCCAAAAAAGAAATTTGAAAAGGGTACAGACTGAAAAAAACTTATCGTTTGAAAGAACATGGAAAGTGCAATAGCTGCTGTTGTTAAAACAGCAACTATAGATGCACAAATCAACCCAAAAACAATCAAACACTCAACCTTATTGCGTGCACGCTGACGTGGAGAAATTTGTATAATTCCACAGATAAAACCAAAGGATGCAATGATAAAAAGGAAACCATAACCGACTAGCCGTAGCTTTTCAGAAGAAGAAACCCATGACTGTGCTATTTTTAAAACATCATCTGATGCTTCAGGAGGCAAAACAAATCCCTTTGCAAATAATTGTGCCCGTACCTCTTCACACGAAGCAGTAACCCAATTCCCTTCAAAGCGGTGAAACATTTTCACTAAACTTCGAATGGTTCCCAAAATAAGGTCATGATTTACACGCTCTGTCGCATACGCACTATATGCTCTAACCTCTTGAGAAATGCTATACTCTAAATAAATTGCACTCCCACCATTCCAGAAAATGAAAAGAATAAGAGCTGGAATAACAGTGATCAAAAATGTCCACCAGCCGTAGTAATACGCACGAGAATGCATTTTATATTGTGCATACTCAAGAGTGCGAGCCCGCATATAAGAAATACAAAAGCCAACAAAACCAAGAGAAAACAGGAGAAAAATAATGAAGGAAATGCGCATATTCTCTTTCAATGTTTACAAAAAAGTAGCATAGAAAACCCTTACACTGCAAATTCAAAGAATTATTCCAAAGTCATCACTCTCCCAGAAGAAAAAGCAGAACGCTGTGCTTGTCTTTCTTTTTCAGAAGCCACAACCAAACCATATTCAGCCAAGGGGCCATCTGGACCAATCATCTGATCAGAAAGAAAAAAGTCAACATATTCCCGCAAACCAGGAATGAGACTTAAATGCGCTTTCTTAATATAGAAAAAAAGTGGACGCGAAACCGGATATTCGCCACGTGTAATTGTTTCAACAGTTGGCACAAAACCATTAATATCTGCAACCTTTAGCTTATCAGCGTTATTTTCATAAAAAGACAAACCAAAAACACCAATCCCTGTTTTATTAGAAGTGAGACGCGCCAATGTTTCAGAATAATCGCCATCAATATCAATAACTTTTCCATCTTTACGCACAGCAACACAAGCAACGTGTATCGCCTTATCATCCATCCCTAAAGTTTTCATTTCTTCAATTGCTCCACTTTCCTTACAGCCTTCAGCTAGCAATTTTTCTTCAAAAACTTCACGGGTTCCGTGCTTTTCTCCAGGAATATAAGCTGCTATTGTCCAATTAGGAAGAGCGCTATTGACCGCATTCCATTTTGGAAGGTTATTGGGTTGTAATTTTCCGTCTATAATAATCCGCGCCGCAAGTGCCTTATACACATCTTTTGGCTGCAATTTCCAATCAGGGCCATTGATATCTGTCGCTAAGACAATTCCATCATAGCCAATGCGTATTTCCTCTACATCTTTTACACCAGCATCAAAACAAGATTGCAATTCACTTGGCTTTATTGCCCGCGAAGCATTCACGATATCAATTGTGTTCTCCCCAATACCACGGCAAAATTCCTTAATTCCAGCACCTGAACCACCCGATTCAATAATTGGAACCTTAAAATGAGGATAAGTTTCTCCAAATATCTCAGAAACGATTTTTTGATAAGGTAAAACTGTAGATGAACCAGCAATCTGAATTTGATCACGTGCATTGCCAACACCTGTCAACACAATTGCAAAAACCAGTCCCATTCCAACTGATAATAGTTTGCTCATCCATAAACTCCTTAAGTAATGTCAACTAAGGTCTCTTATTTGCCCTATAAATTTAAAGTGTAGTTCACATTTGCAATATAACAAACATAAAAAAAGCAACATTCATAATTTTTCTGAAAAAACTATATTGCTCTGTGCAAACAAATTTAATGTGAACATTTTAATTCAACAATATCCCAGAAAAGATGAGCAATATCCGTGCCACCAAAACGTTTAATTTCACGAATTCCAGTCGGAGATGTCACATTGATTTCGGTGATATAATCTCCAATCACATCAATTCCTACAAAAAGAAGTCCACGCTCCCGTAAAGCTGGAGCAATACGCTCGCAAATTTCATAATCACGTTTTGTTAAGTCAATATTTTCTGCGCGACCTCCAACATGCATATTAGAGCGAATCTCTGTTTCTGCAGCAATCCTATTAATCGCTCCAACAGGGGTCCCATCAAGGAGAATAATTCGCTTATCGCCTTTTTGTACTGCCTCTAAATAGCGCTGCACAATAAAAGGTTCACGATAAATTTGTGCAAACATTTCCAAGAGCGATGCCAAATTACGATCATCCTTTTTCAAATGAAAAACACCAGCTCCCCCATTGCCATAGAGTGGTTTAATAATGATATTGCCAAACGTAGCTCTAAAGTCCATTATTTCTTCAATGTCTTTTGTAATTAACGTCTCTGGCATTAAATCAGGAAATTCAGTCACAAAAATTTTTTCTGGACTATTGCGCACCCATGCTGGATCATTCACAACGAGCGTCTTAGGATGAACGCGTTCTAACAAATGCGTCGTAGTAATATAATTGAGATCAAAGGGGGGATCTTGACGTAAAAGAACCACATCCATATCCACTAACTGTGTGCGAAAAGACTTCTCTAATTCATAATGCTTCCCCTCTTCATCATGTACCGTCAATGGCTCTACCCGTGCAATGACACAACCATCGCGCATAGATAAACTGTCTGGTGTGTAATGAAAAAGAGAATGTCCGCGCTCTTGCGCTGCTAAAGCAAGTGCAAATGTCGTATCTCCTTGTATCCGAAGTGTTGAAATATGATCCATCTGAATGGCAATTTTCATGAATAAAACCTCCCTTACTAAAAGTAGACTAGTCTATGCGCTCTAAACTTAGTAAACAATAAAAGAACTATGACAAGAGAACGATCATGATACAAGAAGCAGATACAAAATTAAGTAATGAAGAAATAGAACGCTATGCACGCCATATTATTGTTCCTGAAATTGGTGGTGCGGGGCAACAAAAACTGAAAGCTGCGCGCATCCTTGTTATTGGCGCGGGTGGTCTTGGAGCTCCTGTCCTCACCTATTTGGCTGCCGCAGGCGTTGGTACTCTTGGAATTGTTGATGATGATATCGTTTCACTTTCCAATTTACAACGCCAAGTTATTCATAAAACCAGCACAATTAATCAATTCAAAACCGATAGTGCTAAAGCTTCTATAAAAGCAATAAATCCCCATGTTATAGTTGAAAAACATAACATGCGCTTAGATAAAAGTAATGTGGATAAACTACTAAACGCCTATGATATCATTGTTGATGGTAGTGATAACTTTACCACACGCTATCTGCTTGCCGATCATGCTGCTCAATGCAAAAAACCTTTAATAAGTGGTGCTGTAGGACGGTTTAACGGTTCACTAACGGTGCTTATGCCCTATAAAGACAATAATCCTCATTATCGCGACCTCTTCCCCAACCCACCTGCTCCAGAAACTCTTTCAACATGTGCTGAAACTGGAATTATTGGTGTTTTACCCGGAGTTATCGGAACACTCCAAGCAATGGAAGCTATTAAACTGATCACAAACATCGGTGAACCCTTAGTGGGGAAAATTCTTCTCTATAATGGTTTGTTAGCTCAATTTAATATCATCACTTATTAATATCATCACTTATAAACGGTCAGATCCCGACGAGAATGCAACAACCATCAAGGTTTGCATATAAGAATTTTGGGGGACAAGAAAAATACGATCAAGCAAAACCATATTCAACCATTCCTCCATTGTGCGTGACAATCGCTTCATGTGCAAGCGCTTAAGCGATTTTCAAATCATGACTTACTAAACAGATAACCCAAGTAATATTTCTGTTGTAAATGGTGCAAAAAAGTAATGATCTGTGCACACTCACATAAAGAGAAGACGTTGTGGTTTATCAAGCATGATAAAGTGTAGTTTGATGATGATTGCACACGCAAGAGTGATCCGTTGTCTCTTTCTACCATGAAAAAACTCATGTGGATAACGTAGCGAGAAAAAGGAGCCATCAATCTCATGAAAACTTAATATATCAATGATCTCCCCTTTTTCCTTATCCTCACCACTTTTGAAAAGGTTCTTTTCTTTACACTCTTGAGTAAAAACAAAAAAGAAAGCTTAGAAACTATGTTCGATGAAATAAACCAGATTTAGCAATACAGAATTCTGGATGATTTCAGTGCGCTTCATTCAGTCATTTACGACATAGAAAAATTCTGATAAGAAGTTATTATATTTCATTAGTAATGATACACCCTCGTTTTTTTGATCTATGAAACTTCAGAAACAATCACTTTTTCAACTGTATTTTTATATCATTTTTTTCAAAATAGATTTACCAGAGAGCGATATCCACTTGATGGTGACCCAACCACACATGAAAAAGGTTAAAGTTGGTAGTACAAGGTAATAAGACGGTGAAATTTTGACAGGGAGAAATGAAATAACGCTTAATGATGCTCTTGAAAATATTCTTCTGCTAAAAGATGCAACACCGATAATGCCAGAAATATGTTGGTTTTTTTGGTTAAGCTCTGAGAAAAATAAACTCTTTGCTCCTATCGGCACAGTGCAAATAAATCCATAAATGAACGAAAATGCGATAATTGACGCAACAACTTGACTGCTCTGAACGAAAAATTAAAGCGCCATACACATGAAGAACGAGAAACATTTTATAGAATTCTTATATTTTTTATCAAGTGCGTGATATTTTGACATCAATGAATTGGAAAAATATTGAATAGAACTCTTTAGAAGCCAGAAAATACCTCAATGCATATTAAGGCTCTCTTTTACCTTAGGAAAAATAAGCTAAACTTGGTTTGGTAATGATTTATTCTTGAAATGGTTTATCTTTTGTTTGATCGAGTTCACCCTCTTTATTACTCATTGGTAAAGGAACAGGATGATCAGATAAACTGCGTAAATAAAGCAAAAGATCAGAACGATCTTGATCATTTTTGATCCCACGAAAAGACATGATTGTTCCTGGAAATACTGTACGTGGCGATTGTATATAACGATCTAAAGTTGCAAAATCCCATCTTTGATCAGAATTTGCACGTAACGCCCGTGAATAAACAAAATCTGGCGCCGCTGCCAAAGGGCGGTTTACTATATCCCAAAGCACTGGGCCAACACGGCTAGATTTATTGCGTCCAGAAGTATGGCATATAGCACATTGGCGAAAAATCTTACGGCCATTTTCAAGACTACCCTGTTGAAGACGATCATACAGTGACAAAGAATTGTCAGACGTTTTCTGCTTCTCTTTGAACTCATCCTTCTTTGTAGCTGTATGAGAATGTTGAACCGGAGTAGAATAATCGTAAATTATATTGCTCAGTGTGGAAATTCCCACTAAAATCATCAGCACAAAGAAACAAGCAAAAATGAAATAAATGACTGTCGAGCGATTCATAAAAACTTAAACGTTCATCCTTTCATTACCATTTTTAGTTTAAGCTTTTTCCTTACAACATACAATATTATAAATACATTACACACGGCATTTGGAACTTTGCAATGGCACTTGAACCTATTATTCTTATTCCTGCCCGTATAGGCTCAACCCGTCTACCTAAAAAAGCTCTTGCTGATATTGCCGGAAAGCCGATGATTGTTCATGTTGCGGAACAAGCAAAAAAAGCTGCAATAGGACGTACTCTCGTTGCAACAGATCATAATGACATTGCCAAAGTTGTCACAACTTACGGGCATGAATGTATCATGACATCTCGCGATCATAAATCTGGATCCGATCGGATTTATGAAGCTTTAACCCATATTGATCCTAAACAACGCTACAATGTTATTGTGAATTTACAAGGTGATCTGCCAACAATAACGCCTCATGAAATCATGAGTACTTTACGCCCTCTAGAAAATAGCTTCACTGATATTGCGACCTTGAGTGCTAAAATTGTTGAGGAAGATGAAAAGATAAATCCGAATGTTGTCAAAATTATTGGTACACCGCTTTCTCAAAATCGCCTTCGTGCTCTTTATTTTACCCGTGCAACAGCACCCTATGGGGAAGGACCCCTTTTCCATCATATTGGAATCTATGCCTATCGACGCGAAGCACTTGAAAAATTTGTCGCGCTTAAACCCTCTCCACTCGAGCAACGTGAAAAACTTGAACAATTACGTGCACTAGAGCATAATATGCGTATTGATGTAGAAATAGTAAATACAATTCCCTTAAGCGTCGATACGCAAAGGGATCTTGAGAAAGTACGCAAGATTTTAGCATGAACACACTGAGAAAAAACAATAAAATCTCTTTCCAAGGAGAATATGGGGCAAATTCCCATATTGCTTGCTCTAATATGTTTCCCGATATGGAAGCTATACCTTCTACTACTTTTGAAGATGCCCTTCACTTGGTCGAAAGTGGCCATACTGATCTGGCAATGATTCCTATTGAAAATACTCTTGCTGGACGTGTTGCAGATATTCATCATCTGTTACCGCAATCTTCCCTCTATATTATTGGTGAATATTTTTTGCCTATCCATTTTCAACTCATGGCTTTACCTGGCGTTACGCATGAAGAAATTAAAACTGTCCACAGCCATACACATGCGCTTGCACAATGCCGTAAAATCATCCGTAAAAATGGCTGGATACCTGTTACTTCTGCTGATACAGCTGGAGCTGCAAAATTTATTAAAAAAAATGCAAATCGTTCACAAGCAGCCTTAGCTCCTTTGATTGCGGCAGAACTCTATGGACTTGATATTCTTGAGAGAAATGTTGAAGATAGTCCCCATAACATTACCCGTTTTGTCATCCTTTCGCGTTCTCAACAACATGTGCCAAAACCCAAAAATGGAGAAAAAATCATCACGAGTCTTCTTTTCAGAGTGCGCAATGTACCAGCTGCCCTTTACAAAGCTCTGGGAGGATTTGCTACAAACGGTATCAATATGACAAAATTAGAAAGCTACCAAATTGGTGGCAATTTCAATGCAACACAATTTTTTGTTGATCTTGAAGGACATCCTGAAGATCCCATGATGCAACTCGCCTTGGAAGAACTCTCTTTCTTTTCTGCTGAACTTCGTATTATTGGCATTTATCCTGCTAAGAACGATCGAACACCACATGTATGACAGATCATTAAATTGTATAATTTTTCGTGGACAAAAAAGAATATTTTGTAAAGCCCGTAATATAACTCTCCTAAAAAACATGTCCTCTTTCTTCTGAAAGAACTTGATAATGAATTCTGAAAAAAAATCGAAACAGCACCTCTTAAAGGAATATTTAAATTATTCGCAATACCTTTATAAATGAAATAACAGAGCATGACTTCATGCACGAACAGAAAATAATTTAAATTGCTTACAGAATATAACAGACAATAATGCTTTCAATTGTCTTGGATTTTAATAAGGATCAAACTAATTTTTATAAAATGAGAAAATGCCGTTAGGCCTGCTTTATATATTAAATTTGACCTTTCATATTTACGAAAACTGATTTACAATTAGTCTTACTTTGGGGTGATTAAAGGGAAAAAAATGAAAAAAAATTTCAGTAAAGGATTATTAGCTGCCAGTATTCTTGTTTACTCCAGTGTTGCATTTGCTGGATTTGGTGAGAAAGAGTGGGATTTTGCGCCAGGTGAAAGTGCTAAGATTGGTGCGCCCGATAAGATGCATCACGGTGTTGAATATTCTTGTAAAATATTTAAGCCCAAGAAAGCGTCTTTTACTTTATCTTACTCTTCCCCTTCTGACTTAGAAAAATTAAAAATTGTTGCTGATGATGAGAAAAAAATAACGCATGATAAAAAACATCAAATCTTTAGGCTTAAAGGTGTAAAATCTCTCACTATAAGCTTCCCTCCATCAGGGAATTATGTTTTTAAAAATGTTACGAAGAAAAGAATTATTGGAAAAAATTGTGATACAGGGGATTATGATTGATAATCTTTCCAAGAACATCTAATTTTGTATAAATTTCTGCAATTATTGAAATAAGCTTTTTAAAAATCGTATGTGGTAAGTTATCAGAGCGATTTTTCAATAAAAGCATCATATTCATCTTTGCAATTGAACCATCTCAAAATTATAATAAATTACACTGTAAATCACATACATAAAAAGTAACAAAAAACTGCTTTGGTCCTGTAAGAGTGTTCCAGATCTTGTCCAATATAAGAACATATAGAATAACAGATATGTCCTGTTAATAAAAAATGAATGTCACAACACACACGAGAAGTCCTCGCCTTATTTTATTTTAATCATGCTAAAATCATACGATTGAGCTGTGTTTAAACTACATTTCTCTCAGTTTACGCAAAGAAAGATTAACTTTACTGTTTCTCTAACTGTTCAAAATTCTGTTCAAAATTCATCAGTCCCCTAAAGCGATATAATCTGAATTACGTTATCATTATTCTAGCAACAATATTTCTCCTAAGTTTTCAATTTCAATTCATTAAATAGGATGTATACTTCATCTCCCCCTTTTTGCAGCTACAAGTTTCTATAAATGTTGAATAACTTCAAAAAAAAATACCCCTCTCCGAAAATCCCAAAATAGATCTCGATCAATCAGCAATTCCTGAAAATAAACACTCTGTTTATAGCCAATAAATAGAGTGCACTCTTCCAATGAAAATGAATGAATCTTCATCCTCTTTTAGTTGTCCATAGATGCAAAAATGAAGCTCAAAGAAAAAAATCTTTGTCATTCTTATTATAATTTTGTTTCTTAGCTTGATTTTTCATTCTAAATCGACAATATGAGCTTGGGAGGTTGGTGATGGACGAACTGCTCGCCAACCGGGTCAGGTCTGGAAAGAAGCAGCCCCAACGAGTTCTGGTACGGGTCATCGTACCAGCCTCCTTTATTATCAGGTAGATCATATCTTTGTCATTTCTTACAGAAAGCAATGTTGCTGACATTGCAGAAAATTTTCAAGCAGCAGTTTTTAGTGAAGCATTTTGAATTTTCAAAGTGGCGTTACGCATAAGCAGAGAGAAAATTTGGCTCTCTTTAAACAAATTGTCCCGTTCTTTCAAAAAATAAATTGATTGAGAAAAAATCCTTTTATATTAAAGTACAGTATTAATCTGTGCCTTTGTATTATTGGAATGTACGCATAAAGAGCTTCAAAATTGGAATCGTTGATGGAAAATACGCCGGTAGAAACGACCTATCGTGTTCTTGCTCGCAAATATCGACCTCAAAATTTCTCTGATCTTATTGGTCAAGAAGCAATGGTGCGTACCCTCACGAATGCCTTTGAAACAGGTCGTATTGCACAAGCGTGGATGCTCACAGGAATTCGCGGAGTGGGTAAAACCACAACAGCGCGTATTTTAGCACGTGCCCTCAACTACAAAACAAAGGATATTAACCAACCAACAACTCTATTAAATGCGCTTGGTGAACATTGTACACAAATTATTGAAGGACGCCATATCGATGTTATAGAAATGGATGCGGCTTCACATACAGGTATTGACGATATTCGTGAAATTATTGAACAAATACGTTATCGCCCTGTTTCTGCACGCTATAAGGTTTATATTATTGATGAAGTACATATGCTTTCAACACAAGCATTTAACGGCTTATTGAAAACGCTTGAAGAACCACCAGCGCATGTGAAATTTATTTTTGCAACCACAGAAATTCGCAAAGTTCCTATTACAATTCTTTCACGTTGCCAACGTTTTGATCTACGGCGTGTTGAATCAGCAGTTTTAAGTGCGCATTTGCGCCAAATTGCAAAATATGAAAATGTAGAAGTGGAAGATCAAGCACTCTCTATGATCGCTCGTGCTGCTGAAGGCTCTGTACGTGATGCACTGTCCATTTTTGATCAAGCAATTGCACATAGTAACGGCAATGTCAGTGCTATTGCTGTGCGCACAATGTTAGGATTAGCTGATCAAGCACGTATTATTGATCTCTTTGAATTCATTATGAAGGGCAATGTTGTAGATGCATTGCATGAATTACGCAGCCAATATGATGCAGGTGCAGATCCTCTCACTATATTAACAGAATTAGCTGATTTCAATCATCTGGTTACACGTCTACGTTTTACTCCAAAGATAGCCGAAGATCTCTCGCTTACTGAAAATGAACGTTTAAGAAGCCTCGATTTTTCACAAAAACTTTCCATCCCTGTTTTATCTAGAAACTGGCAGATGTTACTCAAAGGTTTACAGGAAGTTAGTCAAACTGCACATCCGCTTCAAGCTGCTGAAATGTTACTAATTCGTCTTGCACATACGGCTGATCTTCCAACTCTTGATGAAGCTTTGAAAAAGCTTACCCAAGAAAAAACATCTCTCACAAACGTTCCAAATGCTTCTCATCAAGAAGTCACAAATGCAAATAATACGACAAAAGAAACAGCTGTATATACCCCTTCTGCCCCAAATGTTTCAAAAAAAATAGCAAATCAATCAGATTTAAAAACACCATTGAGAAATCAATTAGACCACTCCTTACAATCAAAAGATTCGGTTGAAATTCAAACTCCTGAAAGAACAAAATCTCTTGAAACTTCTCAATCTGTTGACCTTTCTGAAAATATTGCGAATTTACCACATTCCTCCACGCAAACAGCAAAAGAAATTTTTGAACCGCAAACTGTCGTTATTAATTCCTTGCACGATATTGTTAAATTAGCTGAACAGTATAATGAATTTTCTTTCAAAATCCTTGTTAAAGAATTCGTTCATCCTGTTTCTTTTAAACCAGAGCATATTACCTTAAGGCTTTCTGAAGATGCTCCGCATTCACTTGCTCGCGATATAGAAAAAAACCTTTTCCAATGGACTGGGAAACGCTGGACAATAACCTTCATTAATGAAGGAGGAGGACCAACCCTACAAGAAGAAAGTGTGGCTATCCAAAAGACTCTTTTTTCCAATGCACAAGCAGATCCCGATATCATAAAAATACTCAACCATTTCCCAGAAGCAAAAATTGTCGATATTCGCCTGAATAAACAAGAACACGATCTTGATTTGCTCCCCAATACCTTTAAAAATACTGATACTTTTAAAAATGAAAGTGATATCAATGATGAATAAGGATACCTATTCCTATGCGTAACATGATGAACATGATGAAAAAAGCCAAAGAAGTGCAAGAAAAAATGCAGAAAATGCAAGAGGAAATGGCAAATATGCAAGCTATTGGCTCTGCAGGCGGCGGTCTTGTCAGCATCACCTTAAATGGCAAAAATGCTATAATAGCGATTCAAATTGATCCTTCATTACTCAATCCTGAAGAAGCTGAAATTCTTGAAGATCTCATTGTAGCAGCTCATAATGAAGCTAAAATGAAAATTGAAATTGCTATAGAAGAAAAAACCAAAAGTATAGCAGCAGGACTACCACTCCCATCGGGTTTAAAACTGCCACTCTAAATGAACTGGATTGCATTAAATCTCGGGGGATAAAAGTATGTCTAAATATATTGCAGGACCTGAAATTGAGCGTCTCATTCAGCTTTTAACGCGAATACCAGGTCTTGGTCCACGTTCAGCACGTCGTGCTGCGCTTCACCTTATTAAAAAAAAGGAGTCCTTATTGGAACCTTTAGGAGCAGCAATCCAAGCAGCTGTAGAAAAAGTCGGTCTTTGTTCTGTTTGTGGAAATGTAGATACAACTGATCCCTGTTCAATTTGTACAGATCCCCGCCGTGATGATACAACAATTATTGTTGTTGAGGATATTGCTGATCTCTGGGCTCTTGAACGCGCAAAAACTTTAGCAGCACGTTATCATGTACTAGGCGGGCGACTTTCTCCATTAGATGGAATAGGTCCAGATGAACTCAACATCGCTCCCTTAGTACAGCGTGTTGTAAAAAACCAAATTACAGAGATTATTCTAGCCGTTAATGCCACTGTTGAAGGACAGACAACTGCACACTATATCACTGACCAACTTTCCAATTTCCCCGTTAAAATTACTCGGCTTGCTCATGGAGTGCCAGTAGGAGGTGAATTGGATTATCTGGATGATGGAACCTTGGCTGCTGCCTTACAAGCAAGAACAAATCTTTAAAACTACCCTTACTTAATTATCACCCTTTCTGTCCATTATTGCTCTTAATTTTTAGGAAGACATCAAAAATGCCAAAGAAAAGTCCCTCTCTTTTAAACGATTTTGGCCCTGGCATTCTCGCATGTCTGCTCATATCTGCCTTAGCTTATGGTTTGGAATTTTTAGAAAAACAGCTTCTTGCAGAGACATGGCTTGAAAGTCTTGTTTTAGCAATCCTACTAGGCTCCATTGCCCGCAGTTGTTTTACTTTTCCAAAATATTTTCAAAAAGGTATAAACTTTTGCGCAAAAACACTTCTCGAAATTGCTATTGTTCTTCTCGGTGCAAGCATTAGCATCCATGCTGTTCTTTCAGCCGGTTGGAATTTGCTTGCTGGCATCGTATTCATTATATTTATAACGATTCTTATCAGTTTTGCTGTTGGACGACTTTGTGGACTTTCTTCGCATTTAGCAATGTTGGTTGCTTGTGGTAACGCCATTTGTGGTAATTCAGCTATTGTTGCAACTGCTCCCGTCATCAATGCGAAACACGAAGATGTAGCCGCGTCAATTGCCTTTACCGCTCTTTTAGGCGTTCTTATCATTTTACTTCTACCCTTTTTACAGACACTGCTCCACTTATCATTTAGCCAATACGGCGTGCTTGCAGGCATGGTTGTTTATGCTGTACCACAAGTTTTAGCCGCAACAGCTTCTGTCTCTTTTGTAAGTGTTCAAATTGCAACAATTGTCAAATTAGTACGGGTTTTAATGTTAGGCCCTGTTATTTTTACTCTATCAATTATTTATCGCCGATCAGCACAGACACGCTTGCGTATACATACACTTGTTCCGTGGTTTATCATTGGTTTTATTATCATGATGCTTGTCCGCTCAAGCGGACTTATTCCTACAACAGCTATTAACCCTATAAAAACTATCGCTCAGATGTTCACTATCATTTCAATGGCAGCCTTGGGATTAGGGGTTGATATCCGCTCATTAAAAAAAGCAGGATGGCGTGTTATTTTAGCATCAACCTGCTCAATACTCATTCTTGCTGCTTGCAGTCTTATTATGATAAAATTAATTGATTTAAAACATATCATGTTTTGAAACTGCATCTTTTTAAAAAATATTGCAACATACTCAATAAAATAAACAGGACTAAAAAATACAGTAGTCTTTTAACCCATTATTCAATGAGAATATTTTTATGCTTATCCTTGCTATAGACACTGCTTCAATCTATTGTGCGGTTGCGCTCTTTCATCATAAATCTGTCATTGCCCATATCAGCGAACGTATGAATAAAGGACATGCTGAAAAACTCATTGGATACATTGCACAAGTAACTGACCAAGCTAATATGTCTCTTAATCAGGTTGATCGCATTGCTGTCAATATTGGACCTGGATCCTTCACCGGTGTGCGTGTAGGTGTTTCAACAGCAAGAGCTTTGGCACTCGCACTCAAAATACCAGCTGTTGGAGTCAGTGCATTTGAAGCGTTAGCAGCACAGATAAGCAATAAAAACACCACATCGGCCATCACTGTTGTTATTGAAGCCGGAAGAGACATGTTCTACCATCAAGACTTCAATAATGATCTTACACCTTTAGGGACACCTGGCTTAAAAACAATTGAAAATATTATCGAAGATTTACCACAACAAACGACATTAATTGGTCCAGCAGCTGATATCATAGCGCTATACATAAAAAATAATAAAGTAAACAAAACAATCGTGCGAGATAAAATTCTCTGCGAAGCAGCTGATATTGTAAACTATGCCCACCTTGCCGCAAATAAAAAACCACAAGATCCGCCCCGTCCACTGTATTTACGCAATGCTGACGCAAAACAACAAACGGGTTTTATTTTACCGCGAAAAAAATGATGTTCAAATTTTCATTGACAAAAAAACATTTTTGGATTGCTCCACTCCAAGCTGATGATAGTACTTCCCTCCACCAAATTCATCAGCATTGTTTTGTCCCTGCTTGGGGAAAACAGGCTTTTGATAATTTCTTAACAGATACCTCTATCTTCGGATACAAAGCCTCTTTCATTGGTCAACCAGATCAAATGTTAGGCTTTTGCCTATGCCGTCTCATTCTTGATGAAGCAGAAATTATCACTATTGCTGTTCACCCTCATTTTCGTCGAAAAGGAATTGGCACCTTGCTTATCGATAGCACACTCCGCCATCTTCACCACGAACGCGCTATAAAATTGTTCTTGGAAGTAGAAGAAACAAATCTGTCTGCTTTAAACCTTTATCAACATTTCGAATTTCAGAAAATTTCTAAACGACCTGCTTACTACCAATCAAAAAATAGCCGCACAGATGCAATCATTATGCAAAAAACTTTTCAGCAAACAGATTGAGATCTGCGTAAAAAACATTTAGACATGCATTATGAATAAAATAAATCCTAAAAATACGCCTCCTGTTACGTCTAAAAAGGTTTTTATTAAAACCTATGGGTGTCAAATGAATGTGTACGATAGCCAGCGAATGACTGATAGTCTCAGTTCACAAGGTTATGTTACGACACAAACACCAAATGATGCCGATCTTATTCTTGTTAATACCTGCCATATTCGTGAAAAAGCAGCAGAAAAACTCTATTCTGATCTTGGTCGTTTACGTGTGATGCGTCAAGAAAGAACACCTGACAAGCCTTTGATGATCGGCGTAACTGGTTGTGTGGCACAAGCCGAAGGAAGTGAAATTTTGCGCCGTGCTCCAACGGTAGATCTCGTCATTGGTCCGCAAATGTATCATCGCTTGCCAGACTTATTAGAAAAAGCCAAACAGGGGAAAAAAGTTATCGAAACAGACTATGCTGTTGAAGATAAATTTGCTCACCTACCACCTCATAATAAACGCGCTGTAAGAAAACGAGGCGTGAGTGCATTTTTAACAGTGCAGGAAGGCTGCGACAAATTTTGCACTTTTTGTGTTGTTCCTTACACACGCGGTGCCGAAATATCACGATCTGTTGAACAAATTACCGAGGAAGCACGCCAACTCATTGAAGCGGGTGTTAAAGAAATTACGCTCCTTGGTCAAAATGTAAATGGTTGGCATGGACAAAGTGCTAATGGCAAAACTTGGCGCCTTGGTGATCTTCTCTATCATCTTGCTAAACTGGATGGTTTAAAGCGTCTCCGTTACACAACCAGCCACCCACGAGATATGGATGACAGCCTTATTGCTGCTCACCGAGACCTTGATATATTGATGCCTTACCTGCATCTTCCTGTTCAATCAGGTTCAGATCGCATCTTAAAAGCAATGAACCGTCAACACAAAAGCATTCATTATCTTCAGCTTATCGAAAAAATTCGTACCGCGCGACCTGATATTGCTTTTTCAGGTGACTTTATTGTAGGATTTCCAGGAGAAACAGATGAAGATTTTGAAGAAACCATTAAACTTATTAAACAAGTGCAATACAGTTCAGCCTATTCTTTCAAATATTCACCGCGACCTGGAACCGTTGGCGCAACAATGAAAAATCATGTTGATGAAACTGTAAAAGATGCTCGACTTCAACATTTACAAGTGCTTCTTCTTGAACAGCAAAATGCATTTTTGCGTTCTAAAATTGGTCAAAAAACCGATGTTCTCATCGAAAAAGCTGGGCGTCATTCGGGACAAATGATAGGTCGTTCCCCTTGGCTTTTACCTGTTGTCGTGGATACAGAGGCCTCTATGGGCACTGTAATGGAAATTCATATTAAAAATGCAAGCTCAAACAGTTTTGTCGGTGAAATAGCAAATGTATAAATATGCCTCTCATACCTTGTATACAATATAGATTTTAGAAAACCCTTTTATTTTTGAAGAAAATGATTACATCTAAAGCTTGCATTCTATGAAAGTGAGATTGTTTTTTTATAAAGTTTTCTCAAGAAAATGTGCAAAACTTATGTGAATACGGGAGAATAGGTTGAAAGCTTCAACCGAAAAAGTAAAGCGCGTTAAAGACAAAATAAATGCTGCCCCTGAAAATACACGTATCTTCAGAAAAGCAAGCACACAAGATGTGAATCATGTTGTTTTAATTTTTGAAAATAATAGATATGCGAAAATAGTTTTTGGTAAACTGGACGAAAATCTTGCTTATATCGAACAAAAACTCGGACTTAGTATTCATCCACGTGGTAATGAAGTTCTCATCCGTGGAACTGTTGATGCTATAAAACGCGCAGAATATATATTACAGCAGCTTTATGAACGCGCTAAAACACATCAAGAGCTCACTTTATCAGACACAGAAGGAGTGATTGCCATGGCAAATTTGCAGAAACAGCAAGAAGCCTCAACAACACCCCAACCTGCGAAAAAAACTATTGCTGCACGATTAAGTACCCATAAAAAAACAATCCATGCTCGGACTCCAACACAAGATGCTTATATACGTGCAATGGACCGTAGTGAACTTGTATTCGGGGTAGGACCAGCAGGAACAGGCAAAACATATCTTGCTGTTGCTCACGCTGCAATGCTTTTGGAGCGTGGTATTATTGAACGAATTATCCTCTCACGTCCTGCCGTTGAAGCTGGAGAGCATCTTGGCTTTCTTCCTGGAGACCTCAAAGAAAAAGTTGACCCATATTTACGTCCACTTTATGACGCCCTTTATGATATGATGCCTGCCGAAAAAGTAGAGCGCATTTTAGCTTCTGGTGTTATAGAAATTGCCCCTCTTGCGTTTATGCGTGGGCGAACACTTACCCATGCAGCTGTCATTCTTGATGAGGCCCAAAATACTACCTCCATGCAAATGAAAATGTTCCTCACACGTCTTGGAGAAGGAACACGTATGATCATCACCGGTGATGTAAGCCAAATTGATTTGCCTAGCGGACAAAAATCAGGTTTAATCGAAGCAATCCGCATTCTCTCACACGTAGAAAATATTGCAATTATTCGCTTTAATGAAAAAGATGTTGTGCGCCATCCCCTTGTTACCGCTATCGTCCGTGCTTATGATCATGATTCTGGTGTACAAATTCAAGAAACACCATCCCCAAGTACTTCATCAAAAAAGTGAGTTTGATTTGTCATGATTACTATTGGTATAACTGTGGAGAGCTCTGGATGGAATGATGAGAAAACACTTTATGATATCACTGAAAAAATATTAACAACAACAATGCATCATGTCTCATTGGAAAATGTTATAAGCGAAGTCAGCCTCCTTTTTACGGATAACAAACATATGGCACAAATCAACGCACAATGGCGTAATAAAAACAAACCCACGAACGTGTTATCCTTTCCTGCTTTTCCACTTAAAGCTGGAGATCCTCCTGGGCCTATGCTTGGTGATATTATTATTGCACGAGAAACTGTTGCGCTTGAAGCAAAAAAAGAAGGAAAATCATTTCAGGATCATTTGGCACATATGATTGTTCATGGTTTACTCCATCTACTTGGCTATAACCATGAAACAGATGACGAAGCGCTTCACATGGAAAAGCTTGAAAGAGAAATTCTTCAAAAGCTTTCCATAAAAGACCCCTATACTGAAATATCTTAAAATGATAAAAATGAGCCTTCTTAAATCGCTATCGCTCTCAGAAAATTTACAGCCTTTTATGTCTCTATTATAAAGAAAGTTTGAAGATTTCAAAATCATGGCAAACAAAATAAATACACCAAATAACAATCAAATATCTTCTCATAGCGAAGAACATGCCTCTCAACAGGCTCATCGTCCAGAAAAATATTCCCTACTTAATCATTTGTTTTCGTTTTTACGTGGCCGTAATTGTAAGTCATTGCGCGATGATTTGACTGTTGCACTCAATACTGACAACAAAAAAGATACAGCCCTCTTCTCACCTGAAGAACGTACTATGCTGCATAATATCTTACGTTTACGTGAAGCACGCGTTGATGATGTTATGATTCCACGTTCTGAAATTGAAGCATTGGAAATAAATACCCCGCTTGGAGAAGCTCTTAAATGTTTTGCAAAAATTGGCCATTCTCGCGTACCTGTTTATGCTGAAACTCTAGATGATCCACGAGGAATGATCCATATCCGCGATATCCTTAATTATATGACACGCTTTATTATTAACTCAACCCAAACCGAGCAGAAGTCCGATTCACTCCAGTTAAATCATATGGATCTACACACTCCAATCGGTGAATTGGATTTAATTCGAACAGTTCTCTTCGTTCCTAGTTCCATGCTAGCAAGCAAATTATTAACACGTATGCAAACTACACGAACACAGATGGCTCTCGTTATTGATGAACATGGTGGCACAGATGGTCTCGTTTCTATGGAAGACATTGTCGAATTGGTCGTTGGTGATATTGAAGATGAACATGACAATGTAGACAATGCTATCGTGCGTGAACCCAATAACAAATGGCTTGTTGACGGAAGAACCGAACTAGAAGATGTAGAAGAAGCTCTTGGTCCTGATTTTATCGTAGGAGAATATGGTGATGACGTTGACACTATTGGTGGTTTAATTGTCTCTATTCTGGACCGTATTCCTGAAAAAGGTGAAGTCGTTGAAGCTGTCCCTGGCTATCGATTTCGTATTTTAGAAGCTGATAAACGCCGGATTAAGCGGTTGCGCATTTTTCGCATTCCAGAAAATGAAAATTTTGAAAACAATGCCATCCCTAAAAAATAATCAATCCTTTCTAAGCAATTTTACACTTTTCTTGTTTTCTGTTACCGGTTGGAAACGACAAATATGGGTGTTTCTCTGTGGTGCCTTTACTTCTTTTGCACTTCCACCTTTTTATTTGACACCTCTGTGCTTTTTAACTTTTCCCATCTTTATTGTTCTCCTTGACTCAATCCGTACTATCCAGAACAATAAAAAGCGCTTTCTTACCTACGCTCTAAGCTGTGGTGTCTTTGGCTTTAGTTATTTTACCTGTAATCTTTGGTGGTTGTGTAGTGCCTTATTAATTGATCCGGTTTCTTTTGGTTGGGCGGTACCGTTTGCTATTTTAGGCCCGCCTCTCTACCTTTCTCTTTATTGGTTTTTTTCTGGTTTTATTGTCGGTTTATTATGGACAAAAGGAATAGCACGCTTCTTTGTCTTGGCTTTTGCGCTAGGATTAGCAGAGTGGTTGCGCGCATTCTTATTCACAGGATTTCCATGGAATTCTCTTGGTTATACAGCAATGCCAACCCCAATGCTCATGCAATCTGATGCAATCGTTGGACTTTACGGAATGAATATTCTTGCTGTCTTAGTCTACAGTTTACCAACTGTTTTATTAACGAATGAAAAAAAGAAAATCGCACTTTCTCTCTGCTTATCGCTTATATTCATCCACATTGGCTTTGGATTTTACCGCCTCAACAGCATGCCAAATACCTCTGATGATCAAAAAAGAAATTATTGGGTGCGTATTGTCCAACCTTCTATCCCGCAAAACATAAAATTAAACAATACTACACGGGAAGCTATATTCGAAACTCATATGAATCTAAGTGCAATACCAACAGCCGAAAAAAATCCAGAACCAGACTTTATCATATGGCCTGAAGCATCTCTTCCTTACCTTCTCGATGAGAACTCTGATATAACAATGCGCATTGCCTCTCTTCTCAAGCCCCAACAATGGGCTATTATTGGAGCTATACGCGCCAATGACGATCCTTCTCATGAACAAACACAATATTTTAATACAATTGCAGCCATCAATGCTGAAGGTGATATTTTAAAGACTTCTGATAAACTCCACCTAGTGCCTTTTGGTGAATATCTTCCCTATGAGAATTTCTTGAAAAAAATTGGATTACGTATCCTTGCTGATAATATTGGTGGATATAGTGCTGCTAGTATGCGCAAAACTGTTACGATACCAAACGGTTTTTCTTATCTACCGCTGATTTGTTATGAAGCAATATTTCCCAATGAAATGACTTTTGAAGGTTCCCCTCCACAAGCAATCATTAATGTTACAAATGATGCATGGTTCGGAGCAACACCTGGACCATATCAACATCTTCAACAAACACAGCTTCGTGCCATTGAACTGGGAATTCCCATAATCCGAGCAGCCAATAATGGAATATCGGCGGTTATTGATTCTTATGGACGAATCATTGTAGCTCTTCGGCAAAATGCTGTTGGCGTTCTTGATTCACAAATCCCATCACCCGTTACCCCCATAGGAAGCAATGAATATAGAATATTCTCTACTTTTATCTTATTCCTTCTTATGCTATTGTGCCGTATCGGTTTTGGTTCTACAAAACAGTTTAAGTGATCAGATGCCCAAGTACAGTATTGTGTTGCGCATACCAGTAATATTGGGAAAAAATGTTACATATTATTTTAATTATATGATAAACCAACCTCACATAAATCTGATGTTGGTTTAGAAGCAGAGTGCTGGAAATAAAGAGTTGCATTATGACTGAAACTAGAAAAAAACCCGATCCTATAGATGTCTATGTTGGAACCCGTATTCGTTTACGTCGTAATATTTTAGGACTTACTCAAGAGAAGCTAGGTGAAAAACTAGGCATCACTTTCCAGCAAATCCAGAAATATGAAAAAGGTACAAATCGTATTGGCGCAAGTCGTCTTCAAGCAATTGCAGAAATTATGGATGTTCCTGTTTCTTATTTTTTTGATAAAGGCCTTAATACACAACATGTAGAAGGTTTTGCTGAAAGCGATAATGATTTTATGGATTTTTGCTCTAGCAGTGAAGGAATCCAGCTCATGCGTGCTTTTACGAATATATCTGACGCTAAAGTGCGCCGAAAAATTATTGATTTGGCAAAAGCACTTTCTGAAGAAGATATGACAAATAAGCTATAAAATAAAAATTCTATCTTTTCTCTCACTTATCTTATAAATCAGCATTGACGATTTGCCGTTGTATTGGCAAATAGGGGCAACTTTAATAGACGATTCATAACTGTTGGTTTTCTTTTTTGAAGGAGTTCCTATGCCGCATCAAGATTATCTTTTTACGAGTGAATCGGTATCGGAAGGGCATCCTGACAAAATCTGTGATCGTATTTCTGATGAAATCGTTGATATGGTTTATAAAGAAGCACAAAAAACCGGTACAGATCCATGGATTGTACGAATCGCTTGTGAAACCCTCGTAAGTGTAAACCGTGTTGTTATTGCCGGTGAAGTGCGTGTTCCTGATACACTTTTAAAAAGAGATAAAAATAAAGAAATCATCTACGATGAAACTGGTTGCCCTCTCATTAATCCTACTCGTTTTCGTGCAGTAGCGCGTCGTGCTATCCGTGCAATTGGCTATGAACAAACCGGATTCCATTGGAAAACTGTTAAAATTGATGTTCTTCTACGCCCTCAATCAACTGATATTGCACGTGGAGTTGATAACGCCATGGACCGGCATGGTGAAGAAGGAGCAGGTGATCAAGGTATCATGTTTGGATATGCTTGCCGTGAAACACCTGAACTCATGCCAGCACCCATTTATTATGCGCATAAAATTCTCAAACTTCTTGCAGCTGCGCGCCATAAAAAGGAAGGAGAAACTGGAAAATTAGGACCAGATGCCAAAAGCCAAATAACAATACGGTATAAAAATGGAAAACCCATAGAGGTGACCTCTATCGTTCTTTCAACACAACATTTAGATGAAAGTTGGGATTCCAATAAAGTACGTACAGTGGTCGAACCCTATATTCGTCAAGCTTTGCATGATATCCCCATTTCTGATCAATGCAGTTGGTACATTAATCCAACAGGGAAATTTGTTATCGGTGGTCCTCAAAGCGATGCCGGATTAACGGGGCGCAAAATTATTGTTGATACTTATGGAGGCGCTGCTCCTCATGGTGGAGGCGCTTTTTCAGGCAAAGATACGACAAAAGTCGATCGTTCTGCAGCCTATGCTGCACGCTATCTCGCTAAGAATATTGTTGCGGCTGATTTAGCAGATCGATGCACCATTCAACTCTCTTATGCAATTGGCATCGCACAACCCTTATCTATTTATCTTAATCTCCATGGAACAGGAAAAGTCGATGAGAAAATTCTCGAAGCAGCTATTCGCAAAATAATGGACCTTTCACCAACTGGCATTAGAAAACATCTTGACCTTAATAAACCTATTTATACCAAAACAGCCGCCTATGGCCATTTTGGGCGTAAGCCACAACTTGATGGTTCATTTTCGTGGGAAAAAACCGATCTTATCGAAACCCTTCACAAAATGATTAAAATGTCATGACTGAGCATAATACACGTACGCGTGAAGCCTTCTTTGGTCGCCGACAAGGAAAACGCCTAAGAAACAGTCAACTTGCACGTATAAACACGCTTCTCCCAACTTTTAAGATTGATTTAAATACCCCTTCACCCATCGACTTAACATCCCTATTTCCCAATAAAGTAACAGAAGTCCGGCTTGAAATTGGTTTTGGTGGAGGTGAGCATTTACTTCATGAAATGGACCATTTTCCGCAAACTGGTTTTATTGGCATCGAGCCCTTTATCAATGGTATGGCAAAAATGTTACTGTCTCTTGAACAGTATAAAAAGTATCAAAGCCATATTCGCCTTTATGATGATGATGCTACACATCTTCTTGATTGGCTTCCAAATGCATCACTTGATGGAATAGATCTTTTCTATCCTGATCCATGGCCTAAAAAAAAGCATTGGAAACGCCGTTTCATTAACATAAAAAATCTGAATCGTTTCGCTCGTGTTCTTAAAACAGGTAAAAAATTTCGCTTTGCTAGCGACATAGACGATTATGTAAACTGGACCCTCTACCATTGTGCACAACATAATAATTTTGAGTGGGAAGCAGAAACCTCTAAGGATTGGAAAACTCCTTATCCGCTATGGTTAGGAACCCGCTATGAAGCAAAAGCTCTCCGCGAAGGGCGGATACCTACCTATCTTACCTTTATCAAAAAATAAATCATAAAACGCCTTTCTTATAAACAACTTGAAAAGTTTTGAATTTAAGAGTATCAATAGCTAAATTCTTGGTCTTATGATGAGGAGTGGGCCGTTGGACCCGCTCTTTTTTAATGTCATAAAACTGATGAAAATGACTTGGACAAAATGTATGAACGAAACTGAAAAAATAAGTGATCTTGATGAACCACGCCTTTTTGAAGAAGATGGCGTTGAGGCGCGTGTTGCTGCTCTTATCTTACCATTGCTTAAACCTTTAGGTTTTCGTTTAGTTCGCGTTAAACTGCTCGGTCTGAATGGTTTAACTCTTCAGATTATGATTGAACGCGCAGATGGCTCTATGACCGTGGAAGATTGTGAAATTGTTAGTCGAACTGTTTCTCCCCTCCTTGACGTGCAAAATGTTATTGAACGCAAATATCACTTAGAAATTTCATCTCCTGGTATTGATCGCCCACTGGTAAGAAAATCTGACTTTTTTCATTGGCAAGGGCATCTTGCAAAAATTGAAACCAAAACAACAATTGATGGGCGCCGAAAATTCCGTGGAACACTTACAAATATCACAGAAGACGGATTTATTTTAAATACTGATAAAGCCGCATATGGAGAAGCCATGTATACCTCTATCCCCTTTTGTGATATTACAAACGCACATTTGGTACTTACCGATGAACTTATTCGCGACGCATTGAAAAAAAATAAAGATTTAAGTCAACAATTAATTCCCGAAGATAATTCTCATGTCTCGAAAAAAACATCAAATGACAAGAATTAATATCACTGGGAAATGCCCATCGAGTGGCACAAAGAAGGAGAAAATTGATGGCTACAAGCGCTAACAGGCTTGAAATTCTGCAAATTGCAGATGCTGTTGCACGTGAAAAGTCAATTGATCGTGAAATTGTCATTTCTGCAATGGCTGATGCTATTCAGAAAGCAGCACGTTCTCGTTATGGTCAAGAAACAAATATCCGTGCTGAAATAAACTCCAAAACAGGTGAAATTAAATTACAACGCCTGCTTAAAATTGTTGATGTTATTGAGGATTATACCACCGAAATTACTTTGACTGATGCACTCAAACGTCAAGAAGATGCAAAAATTGGTGATTTTTTTGCTGATCTTTTACCTCCTATGGACTTTGGACGTATCGCAGCACAATCTGCTAAACAAGTTATTGTCCAAAAGGTACGTGATGCAGAGCGTGATCAGCAATATGAAGAATTTAAAAATAAAATTGGTGAAATTATTTCTGGTACAGTAAAACGTGTGGAATATGGCAATGTGATCGTTGATTTAGGTCGTGGTGAAGCTATCGTGCGCCGTGATGAATTAATTCCACGTGAATCTTTTCGCTATGGAGATCGTATTCGTGCCTTTGTCAATGATGTGCATCGTGAATCGCGCGGTCCGCAAATTTTCCTTTCGCGTACACATCCTCAATTTATGGTGAAACTTTTTACTATGGAAGTACCGGAAATCTATGATGGTATTATAGAAATTAAATCCGTTGCCCGCGATCCAGGTTCACGTGCTAAAATTGCTGTTGTCTCACGCGATGGTTCCATTGATCCTGTTGGAGCGTGTGTTGGAATGCGAGGAAGCCGTGTTCAGGCTGTTGTTGCAGAATTACAAGGTGAAAAAATTGATATTATTCCTTGGTCTCCTGATGCTGCAACATTTATTGTCAATGCACTACAACCGGCTGAAGTTTCGAAAGTTGTTCTCGATGAAGATGCGGAACGTATCGAAGTCGTCGTACCTGACGACCAGCTCAGTCTTGCCATTGGTCGTCGTGGACAAAATGTTCGCTTAGCTTCACAATTAACAGGGTGGAATATTGATATTTTAACGGAACAGGAAGAATCTGAAAACCGTCAAAAAGAATTTACCGAACGTAGTAAATTGTTCATGGAATCCCTAGATGTTGATGAGATGATTGGGCAGGTTATGGCATCAGAAGGTTTTTCTTCTATTGAGGAAATCGCCTATATTGATCTCGAAGAAATTGCCTCCATTGATGGTTTTGATCATGAAACTGCTGCTGAAATCCAAAGCCGCGCACGCGAACATCTCGAACATAAAGAAAAAGAGCTTGATGAAAAGCGCAAAGAACTCGGTGTTTCTGATGAATTGCGAGCAATTCCTGGACTGACAAGTGCTATGTTGGTTGCTATTGGCGAAGATGGTGTAAAAACAATAGAAGATTTTGCTGGTTATGCAGTCGATGATTTGGTTGGCTGGAGAGAACGTAAAGAAGGTCAAACACAGAGTTTTTCTGGTATCCTGACCCCATTTGATATTACACGTGCTGATGCAGAAGCTATGATTTTAGCAGCGCGTGTGCAAGCAGGTTGGATAGAGCAAGCTGATCTTGTTACAGAAACACCTGCAGAAAATGAAAGCTCTGCAAAAGATGAAAAAAGTGATAATTTGAACGTGGATACAGTTTAAATGAATGAACGGACCTGCATTGTGACAAGAAAAAATGCTTCAGCAGAAACGCTGATCCGTTTTGTTATTGGTCCCAATAATCAAATTGTCCCTGATCTGAAATCCAATTTGCCTGGGCGTGGCGTTTGGGTTTCTGCTCACCATTCTGCCATTGAAACAGCAATCAAACAGAATGCTTTTAAGAAAAAATTTAAGATAGATGTTGAGGTTGCACAAAATCTTGCGCATATTGTTGATACGCTTTTGCTAAAAGCCGCTCTTTCAAGCCTTTCCATGGCGCGAAAAGCCGGCGCCATTGTCATGGGGGCAACAAAAGTGGATGCTGCTATCCGTTCTGGTCAAGTTATTCTCGTACTTCACGCTAAAGAAGCTACAGAAGATGGAAAGCGCAAAATTGCACAAGCCATCCATACAATACAACAACAAACAAGACGAAATATAAAAAACATATCTTTATTTACAAGTGATGAAATGCGGGTGGCTTTTGGCGCTAATCCTGTCATGCATGCCGCCTTATTGGACACCAAAGCTGCTGAAGGATTTCTCAAAACGATAAATAAACTGCTCGCCTATCGTGATAACACGCACAGCAAGCCTGGTGAGAGAACGGCACAAGCCGTGAAGGAAATACAATGAGTGAAAAGAATAACGACAAGATAACAGTCAAGAGGACACTAACCTTAAAGCGGTCAGTCCTAGAAACAGGTACGGTCAAACAAAATTTCAGCCATGGCCGTACAAAAGCTGTGGTTGTCGAAACTAAACGACGCAAAATCACGCGTCCTGACGAAAAAGTTGAAATACAACAGCCAATTACAAAACCTCATGTGGCTTCTCAACGTTCTAAACCTCGATTCGAAGAAGCAAAACCCCATGAGCCCGTCGCTAATAAAAGCAATCTCTCATCTGCTGAAATGCAAGCGAGACTTCGTGCATTAGAAGAAGCACATATCCAAGAAAAAATAACACGTGAACTAGCTGAAGAAGAAGCAAGACGAGCAAAAGAACGTGAAGAAAGTTTACAGCAGTCAATTCAAGAAACAAAAATACATCAAGAAGAAGAAAGTCAACCAGAACAATCTGCGCCTTCTCCTTCCACTCCCTCCTTCATAGAACCAATTGATATCCCTATTCCACCTAAAAATACAACTGTCATCGAAAAACGTAAAGCAGATGAAAATAAAGAAGATGATCGACATAGCCGACGCGCTAACCCTGCTAAATTAGAAGCGCGTGCACCTAAAGTTGTGAAAGGTGCTGATGAACGACGTCGTGGAAAGCTAACCCTTCATAGTGCTCTGGATGAAGAAGGAAGCGCGCGTGGACGTTCAATGGCTGCTATGCGTCGCAGGCAGGAAAAATTTAAACGTGCACAAAACCAAGAACCAAGGGAAAAAATTTCTCGTGAAGTTGTTCTTCCTGAAACCATTACGATTCAAGAACTTGCACAGCGTATGACTGAACGCTCTGTTGATGTGATTAAATTCCTCATGAAACAGGGACAAATGATGAAACCAGGCGATGTTATTGATGCCGATGTTGCTGAGCTCATCGCTGTTGAATTTGGACACACTGTCAAACGTGTTTTAGAATCTGACGTAGAAGAAGGCATCTTTAATATAGCTGATAATCCTCAGAAAATGCAGCCGCGTCCGCCTGTCGTAACAATTATGGGCCATGTCGACCACGGAAAAACTTCTCTTCTTGATGCTATTCGAAAAGCAAATGTTGTTTCTGGTGAAGCCGGTGGGATTACACAGCATATTGGTGCTTATCAAGTGGAACAAAATGGTCAAAAAATTACCTTTATTGATACACCTGGACATGCCGCCTTCACAGCGATGCGTGCTCGTGGAGCGCGTGTTACAGATATTGCTGTTCTCGTTGTAGCTGCTGATGATAGTGTCATGCCGCAAACGATTGAATCAATCAATCATGCCAAAGCTGCTGGTGTGCCCATTATTGTTGCTATCAACAAAATTGATAAACCAGCTGCTGATGCTCAAAAAGTGCGTACAGAACTTCTACAACATGAAGTGTTTGTTGAAACCATGGGTGGAGAAACTTTGGAAGTTGAAGTTTCTGCTAAAACTGGTCAAAATCTTGATAAACTTCTCGAAGCTATTCTCCTTCAAGCTGAAATTCTTGATCTAAAAGCAGATCCTCAACGGACAGCAGAAGGCGTGGTCATTGAAGCTAAACTGGATCGAGGACGTGGATCTGTTGCAACAGTTCTTGTGCAAAAAGGAACGTTGCATCCCTCTGATATTATCGTTGCTGGTAATGAATGGGGACGCGTACGCGCTTTGATTGATGACCATGGTCGTCATATTAAAGAAGCCGTTCCTTCTACACCCATTGAAATTTTAGGTATGCAGGGAACACCACAAGCTGGTGATAGATTTGCTGTTGTTACTCATGAAGCAAAAGCACGCGAAATTTCTGAATACCGTCAGCGATTAGCACGTGATAAAGCTGTCGCTCGACAAACGGGGTCTCGTGGTTCTCTCGAACAAATGATGACCAGATTACAAACCACTGGTGTTAAAGAATTTCCTCTTATTATTAAAGGAGATGTACAAGGGTCAATTGAAGCAATCGCTTCAGCATTAGAAAAGCTGGGGAATGAGGAAGTCCGTGCACGTATTGTGCATTCTGGTGCCGGAGGTATCACTGAAAGTGATATTTCTCTTGCTGAAGCTTCTCACTCAGCTGTCATTGGTTTTAATGTTCGCGCCAATAAACAAGCACGTGATTGTGCTAAAACTCAAGGAATTGAAATTCGCTATTACAACATCATCTACGATCTTGTTGACGACATAAAAGCCGCTATGTCAGGGTTGCTCTCACCAGAACAGCGTGAGACTTTCCTTGGTAATGCTGAAATTCTGGAAGTCTTTAATATTACAAAAATTGGAAAAGTTGCTGGTTGTCGTGTGACAGAAGGTAAAATAGAACGGGGCGCTGGTGTTCGCCTTATCCGTGATAATATTGTTATTCACGAAGGGAAACTAAAAACACTCAAGCGCTTTAAAGATGAAGTCAATGAAGTGCAGAGTGGGCAAGAATGTGGAATAGCATTCGAAAACTATGAAGATATGCGCGCAGGAGACATCATTGAAACTTTCCGCATCGAACATATTAATCGCACATTATAAAATAATTTAATGGCTTTATTCCTAAAAATGAAAAAAGTTATTGAATTTTATGTGCAAGTGCTTTGTTCTTTTTAAATCTTTTAAGATGATCAAAAGAAAAGTGATTGTAACAAGGATAAGATTTCGATGAAAAATACAGGGCCATCACAACGTCAACTCAGAGTAGGAGAGCAAGTCCGCCACGCAGTATCCCATGTACTACAGCGTGGCATTTTACTCGAGGATGCCTTGAAAAACATGGTGATTTCTGTCTCGGAAGTGCGCATGTCAGCAGATTTAAAAATTGCTACCTGCTTTGTTTCTCCCCTCAGTACTCTCAAAAGTGCATCTCATGGTTGTGTCGTTGATATACTCAATAAACATAGCCGCTTTATCCGTGGGGAAATCAGTCATGCATTGCGACAAATGAAATATATGCCTGAACTGCGTTTTCGACTTGATAGTAGTTTTGATAATTTTTTAAAAATCGATACCCTACTTCGCTTACCTGAGGTCGCACGCGATCTTCACCATAGTGATAAAATTGAGGATTAGAAATATGGCACGGCAACGTAAAAAAAAAGGCCGTTCTGTTTCTGGTTGGGTCATCTTTGATAAACCCAAAGGAATGAGATCAACAGAAGCTGTTTCACAAATTAAATGGCTCTTTCATGCGCAAAAAGCAGGACATGCGGGAACGCTGGATCCTCTTGCTTCTGGTCTCTTACCAATTGCATTGGGCGAAGCAACTAAAACCGTGCCTTACGTGATGCAAGGAACAAAAACCTACCGCTTTGAAATCGCTTGGGGAGAAGAGCGTTCAACAGACGATCTCGAGGGTGAAATAACAAAAACATCTCTCAAACGTCCAACACAAGAAGAGATACTCGCTCTTCTTCCTCAATATACAGGCGTTATTTTACAAACACCCCCACAATTTTCAGCAATTAAAATTTCTGGTAACCGCGCCTATGATCTAGCCCGCGAAGGTGAAATTGTTAATATTCCACCGCGCCAAGTGGAAATAGAAACTTTTAAATTAATAGAATCTCCTAGCAAAGAATGTTCACTCTTTGAAATAACCTGCGGAAAAGGAACCTATGTACGTTCCTTAGCACGCGATATGGGACGTGATCTTGGTTGTTATGGGCATATTGCTCATTTAAGACGTATCGCAGTGGCTCCCTTTTGTGAAGATGATCTCATCACGTGGGATGAACTAAAAGCGGTAGCACTGGATAAAAATGCAACAAATGAAAATGATGTTTCTCCTAAAAGAAATTTTTCAACACTTGATGCACTTTTAATTGAAACAGGTGCTGCACTGGATTGCCTCTCTCATTACACCCTTAGCGAAACCCAAGCACAGCGTGTCATGATGGGCACTTCTATACCTCTTTGTACTCACAATGCACCTCTTGATGAAGATGAGATTTGTGTCACCTACAAAGGACAACTTCTTGCTATAGGTTCCCTCGATAAAAGCTTGTTCAAACCAAAGCGGATTTTCACAATTTGATTCAGAATAGTCTCTTTAAAAAGATATTTTTTATATCAATAAAGAGAAGAAGGTTTTTTCATTGCTTTACCTTTTTATGATAATTCATATCAGAACCTCAATTAGTAAGGCATTCATAAATCCAACCTTCTCTTGTATAAATAAAAGCACAAGAATTTGTCTTTGTTATTTTAAATTATCTCTGATCATTACTGGATATACGTGCATATCTTTAGTGTTAAAAAAAAATTGTAGAATGAGAAAAGCTTTAGCTTAAATGAAGCACAATACCTATAATTTCCGACTGTTTATTCAACAGAAATCTATCCTCAACTTATCAACAAACATAAAGTGCTCACTGAAATATCTCATTTTTCTTCTGTTCTGTTCATACTAACAAATTTATTCCATAAAAATAAATTGCATTTATAACAGTTTATAAAAAACTGTATAACTCTCCTCTTATCTTTAAGGTATTTGATCAGCAGAGGATTTTAAAAGCATCTCATTGGCTTGTGGTATTGTTTGCCGCTCAATCATGCGGTGTACTCTTATCCCGTCAGGTGCACGATTTAAATGACGCAGAAGCTTATTCACCTCTGCGTCTGCTTTTATGCGGCGGTGATTATGGCGTAGATAATCTACCCATGTTGGCATATGATAAACTTCTGTCCAATATTCAGGTCTTTCAAGATCTCGTAAGAGAACCCATTGGCGAGCGCCATCACGTAAACGAATATGGCGACGACGTGTCATCACTTTGAGAAATTCTTCAAGATCATTTTCATGAATTTGATAATCGATCATAATCATAATCGGACCGCTTTGTGCTTTTAAGTCAAGTAAAAGCTCTGGTTCTCGGAAATGATCAAGCGGATCCAAATCTATTTGGGGAATTTCCTGAATTCTAAACTTTATCCCCGCAAGAGCTCCAAAAACCAAGAAAAGAGAACACACATTCAACGCAACAGTAGGAGAATAACCATCAGCTAAAACACCCCAAATTACGCTTCCAATTGCCATCCCTCCATAAGATGCAGTTTGATAAAGCGCTAAAGCACGTGCAACAACCCAACGCGGTGTAGAAAGCTGTACAGATGTATTAAATAGCGATAACGCCAAAACCCAACATAAGCCTGCAGGAAACAAAGCAATATGGCTTACAATCAATGAACGGCTCATTGCTAAAAAAAAGCAAGAAAAGGCAAAACCAATAAATGAACTTGCAATAATCGTCTCTAAACGAAAAAAACGCCGTACAGATGCATTAATCATACCAGCCGTCATAGCTCCAAGACCAAAACAACCAAGCAATGTCCCATAAAGAAGAGCGCTTCCTCCAAGAATTTTATGCACAACAATTGGTAAGAGAGCCAAAATCGAAATTGCCCCAATGCCAAAAAGAAATGCCCTGACCATAATACTTAAAAGATTGGGTGACATCGCAACATAACGCAAACCATCTGAAACAGCTCCTAAAAGCCTTTCTCGTGGCAATTTGTTATTTTCATAGCTCGGTTTCCAAAAAAACAAAGCACCAATTAAAGGAATGTAACTTATTGCATTAAATAAAAAAGCTGCGGCTGCCCCCAGAGTTGCAATAATAGCACCACCAATAGCAGGGCCTACACTACGCATCAAATTAAAGCCAACACTGTTTAAACTAACAGCAGCAGGAATATTTTCCCTGCTCACAATATCTCCTATTGTTGCCTGCCAAGAAGGATTATAAAAGGCACTTCCACACCCAATTAAAAACGTAAAGCATAAGAGAAGCCCAGGTGTTAAAACGCCCATATAGGATAAAATAGCCAAACTCATTGATATAACCATCATTATAATCTGGGCATACAACATAATTTGGCGCCGATTGAAATTGTCAGCCAATGCCCCTGCCATCAGAGAAAATATCACAAGTGGTAATGTGGTAGCGCTTTGAACAAGTCCAACCATGGAGTGCGAAGAACTTATTAACGCCATTAACCACCCTGCTCCTACAGCTTGGATAAGCCCCCCTAAATTAGAAATGAGAGTGGATGACCACAAATTTCGAAATACCGAATTACGAAAAAGTTCTAATGTTGAAATGCTCTGCATCTTTTGCCTCCCAATCGATATTTATCGCTTTTCTTACCACACACTCTCTCCGTAAGCCGTCATCTTTGTATCAAAAGGATGCATAATTCTTTAAAAAATTCTCATAAAACCTACTTAAAATCAATATTTCAAAAAAAATCCTTTCTCTAAAGAAGGTCTTCAAGATGCTTTTAAGGACTAGTATTTTAACCTCCTTTCCTATATAAATGCTAAAGCAAGTGAGAGTTCAACTCTTCTTGTTTTTTCACAGACCCCTGCTGAACGACATCTTGGCTGTGGGTGACTTTTGTTTCTTTGTTTTTTGAAAGGATGATACGATGTCGATTACAGCTGAACGTAAACAAGCTCTTGTCGCAGAATATGCAAATAAAGTCGGTGATACAGGATCACCAGAAGTGCAGGTCGCTGTACTTTCTGAACGTATTTCTAATTTAACTAACCATTTTAAATCTCATAAAAAGGATAACCATTCTCGTCGTGGTCTTTTGAAGATGGTGTCTCAACGTCGTCGTCTTCTTGATTATCTGAAAGGAATTGACCAAAATCGTTATCAGACACTTATCAGAAAGTTAGGTTTGCGCCGCTAAAAGAAAAATGGGTGGGTGGTCTTTCTAAAACCACCCATTTTTTTCAGCTTGCTGCTTTTAGTTAAAAACTTAAAAACTGACAAATAATCATCATGAGGCAGAATTGCTCGTTGTTTCGCCTTTAAAGGCGATTTACTTCTCTCTTCTCGCGAACAGACAGAAGTGTCTTGTTATCCTGCCCATAACTTTAAATATGCTCCGCAAAAACAGAATGTGAGCACTTGAAAATATGAACACTGATCATTAAGGATAAAAAATGTTCAAAACGCACAAGATAGAAATTGAATGGGCTGGGCGGCCACTCACCATCGAAACAGGGAAAATAGCGCGTCAAGCTGATGGTGCAGTAATTGCTACCTACGGAGAAACTATTGTCTTAGCAACCGTTGTATCAGCAAAAACTCCAAAACCGGATCAAGACTTTTTTCCACTTACAGTTAATTATCAAGAAAAATCGTATGCCGTTGGTAGAATCCCCGGTGGTTATTTGAAACGTGAAAGCCGACCAACTGAAAATGAAACTTTAGTTTCACGCTTGATTGATCGTCCAATTCGCCCCCTCTTCGCCGATGGATATAAAAATGATACACAAGTCATTGTTTCCGTTATACAACATGATCTCGAGAATAATCCCGATATCCTTGCGATGATTGCATCTTCTGCCGCATTAACCTTATCAGGTGTTCCTTTCATGGGCCCCATTGCTGGTGCACGTGTCGGATATTGTAACGGACAATATGTTCTCAATCCTCATATAGATGAAATGCCAGAATCAAAACTTGATCTTGTTGTAGCAGGAACAGAAAGCGCTGTGTTGATGGTTGAATCAGAAGCACACGAATTGCCAGAAGACATCATGTTGGGTGCCGTTATGTTTGGGCACAAAGGCCTTCAACCTGTTCTTGATGCTATCATCAAGCTCGCCGAAGTTGCTGCAAAAGACCCACGCGACTTTGTTCCCGAAGATCTTTCTGATCTTGAAAAAGCCATGCTGGAAATGGCTGAACAGGATATACGAAAGGCTTATACTATTACAGATAAACAAGAACGCTATGCTGCAATTGACGCCCTAAAAACAGAAGTCATCAACAAATTTATGCCAGAAGAGGACGAGGATTGTAAATTTAGTACAGATCAAATTGCAACCGTTTTCAAACAATTGCAAGCAAAAATTGTGCGCTGGAACATTCTTGACACGGAAAAGCGCATTGATGGGCGCAATCTTTCGACAGTACGCCCCATTCAATCAGAAGTGAGTATTTTACCCCGTACACATGGATCAGCACTCTTTACGCGTGGAGAAACACAAGCAATTGTCGTTGCAACACTAGGAACTGGTGAAGATGAACAATATGTTGACTCCTTAACTGGTATGTATAAAGAAACATTTCTCCTTCATTACAATTTTCCACCATTTTCAGTAGGTGAAACAGGACGTCTTGGTTCTCCTGGTCGTCGCGAAATTGGACATGGCAAATTAGCATGGCGCGCTCTTCATCCTATGTTGCCAACTAAAGAATCCTTCCCCTATACCATTCGTGCTGTTTCAGAAATTACTGAATCCAATGGATCATCTTCCATGGCAACTGTTTGCGGAACTTCACTCGCTCTCATGGATGCTGGCGTTCCTCTGGCACGCCCTGTTGCAGGTATTGCTATGGGCTTGATTAAAGAAGGTGAACGCTTTGCTGTCCTTTCCGATATTTTAGGAGATGAAGATCATCTTGGAGATATGGATTTTAAAGTAGCAGGAACAGAAAATGGTATTACTGCTTTACAAATGGATATCAAAATTGATGGTATTACCGAAGAAATTATGAAAATCGCACTTGATCAAGCCAAAGAGGGACGAATCCATATCCTGAACGAAATGGCTAAAGCTTTAACCAGTGCGCGTGCAGAACTCAGTGAATTTTCTCCACGCATCGAAGTTATGAACATTCCTGTTGATAAAATTCGGGATGTTATAGGCTCTGGCGGTAAAGTTATTCGAGAAATCGTTGAACAAACTGGAGCAAAAATCAATATCGAAGATGATGGGACAATTAAAATTGCTTCTGCCGATGCTAAAACCATTGAAGCAGCAAAACGTTGGATCCATTCTATTGTTGATGAACCTGAAGTTGGTGCTATCTACCAAGGAACGGTTGTAAAAACGGCAGAATTCGGTGCTTTTGTAAATTTCTTTGGCTCACGTGATGGACTCGTTCACATCTCTCAACTCGCATCAGAACGCGTCACAAAAACAACAGACGTTGTTAAAGAGGGTGATAAAGTTTGGGTTAAATTAATGGGCTTTGATGAACGTGGCAAGGTTCGGTTATCAATGAAAATCATCGATCAACAAACCGGTAAAGAAATTACAAGTGATAAGCCAGTAAAAGAAGGATGATCTGCCTTCTTATCATAAAATAAGATGCCATTCTTATATCAGAATGGCATTTTTTCTTTGAAAGAGCCATATGTGTTACTGTTTTTACCTTTTAAAAATCATAGCCTCCCTCTTCCCAATCCCAATCAGTCTTGGTTGGGTTTTGGTTTAACAGAAATCCCTAGCCTCGAATGGGCAAAAAATTTAAATGTTATAACGCCTTGGCGACCGGATTTTTTAAAATTTTCCAATGCTCAGTTTCACTGCACTCCTCAAATAGATAGGACCTTCACCTATGATGGTGCACTCTTACGTTTGAGCAAATATCGTGGTTTTAACCAAAATTGTTTTCTTGATTTATTAGAATGCGTCAAACCTGGTGGATGGATTGTTATCGGTGGAAATAAAACAGCTGGCGCTGCCTCAATGATGAAATGGATCAAAACATTTGTTCCCGTTACTGATAAATTTTCTAAAAACCATGGGCTGGTATTCTGGCTTCAAGTTCCACAAAAAATAGAGAAACAGAATATTGAGCAATTGCGCTCACCACCGCTTACTTTTGAAAATAAATTTCAGACCACTTCTGGCATGTTTTCGCACGGTCGTATTGATCCGGGATCTGCCGCTCTTGCTTTCCATATGCGCACAATTATTTGCGGAAAAACTGCTGATTTTGGTGCTGGTTGGGGTTTTCTTTCTTACGAAGCTCTTGAACAAAGTGAAAAACTAACAACACTTGACCTTTATGAGGCCGACTACAACGCTTTGAAAGCAGCCAAAGAACACCTTAAACACAAAACAGCTTCTTGTCCGATTCATTTTTATTGGCATGATCTCGTACATGAACCAATCACAGATCTGTATGATACCATCATTTCAAATCCACCATTTCACACGCAGCAAACAACAGATATTTCATTAGGACAGAATTTTATTATAAAGGCTGCAAAATATCTAAAGCCAGGCGGCAATCTTCTTCTTGTTGCTAATCGCCACCTGCCTTATGAGACATTGTTAAAAGACATTTTTCGCACAGTATTGATACATGAAGAAGCCCATGGGTTCAAAGTTATCGAAGCACGCCGCTAGATAAAAACAAGCAATCTCTCTAAAGAATGAAGCGTGAAAGATCAATATCAGCCGCAAGCTCACCTATAGATTTTCTCACATAAGCGGCGTCAACTTTAAAGGATGTTCCAGCTTTATCAGGCGCTGTAAAGGAAATCTCATCCAAAACGCGTTCCATCACTGTTTGCAAACGACGAGCCCCGATATTTTCAATCCTAGCATTTAAATCTACAGCAATATCGGCTAAAGCATCAATCGCATCATCGGTAATTTCTAAGTGAACCTCTTCCGTTGCCATTAAAGCAATATATTGCTTAATCAGACTGGCTTCAGGTTCGGTTAAAATACGTCGTAAATCTTCCCTTGTGAGAGCATTTAACTCCACCCGAATGGGCAAACGCCCTTGAAGTTCTGGCAATAAATCAGATGGCTTAGAAACATGAAATGCGCCTGATGCAATAAAAAGAATATGATCTGTTTTGACTTGACCATACTTTGTAGCAATTGTTGTTCCCTCCACCAGAGGCAAAAGGTCCCGTTGAACACCTTCACGCGAAATGGCAGCACTTGCTCCACCATCTCTGGTTGCTATTTTATCAATCTCATCGATAAAAACAATTCCATCATTTTCAGTAACACGGAGTGCTTCTTGTATAATTTGATCTTGATCAAGAAGCTTTTCAGATTCATCATCCATGAGGGGTTTAAAAGCATCTTTTACTGTCGTTTTGCGGACCTTTGTACGCCCTCCCATTTTGCCAAAAATATCTGACAAATTCATTATTCCCATTTGCGCACCTGGAATCCCCGGAATATCAAAAGTCGAAGCGCTATTGCTGTTATTATCAGCTACTTCAATTTCAATCTCTTTCTCATCTAATTCACCTTCACGCAATTTTTTGCGAAAACTATCACGGGTAGCGGGACTTGCTGTTTTCCCAACAAGAGCATCTAAAACGCGCTCTTCAGCATTAACGTGCGCCTTTACTTTGACTTCCTCTCGTTTTTTTTCACGCACAAGAGAAATGGCAATCTCAACAAGGTCGCGAATAATTTGCTCAACATCACGTCCTACATAACCAACTTCAGTAAATTTAGTCGCTTCTACTTTAACAAAAGGCGCTCCAGAAAGTTTTGCTAATCGACGCGCTATACCTGTTTTACCAACACCTGTTGGCCCTATCATCAAAATATTTTTTGGCATAACCTCTTCACGCATAGGACCATCAAGCTGCTGTCTACGCCACCGATTACGCAATGCAATAGCAACAGAACGTTTGGCATCATCTTGGCCAATAATAAAACGATCAAGTTCAGAAACAGTCTCACGAGGGGAAAATACAACACACATTCAAATAGCTTTCTCTAAAGATGATAATTCTGTATCCAATGTTTCAATCGTAAAATGATCATTGGTGTAAACACAAATTTTAGCAGCAATATCCATAGCTTTACGAGCAATGGTTTCTGCATCCAAGTCCATATCCATGAGTACTCGAGCAGCTGAAAGAGCAAAATTGCCTCCAGAACCAATTGCCATAACGCCATCTTCTGGCTCTAAAACATCGCCCAGCCCTGTTAAAGCTAAAGTTATTTTCTTATCAGCTACCAGCATCATTGCTTCGAGACGACGCAAATAGCGGTCTGTTCGCCAATCTTTTGCAAGTTCTACACATGCACGCATAAGCTGATCAGGATATTGCTCAAGCTTCGTTTCCAATCTTTCCAATAAAGTGAAAGCATCCGCTGTAGCACCTGCAAAACCAGCAATAACTGCTCCACCCTTTCCAATACGACGAACTTTGCGTGCATTGCCTTTCATAATCGTCTGCCCAAGTGAAACCTGTCCATCACCAGCCATCACAACTTTTCCATCTTTTCGTACAGTAATAATAGTCGTACCATACATTACGTCTGGTTTATGTTCTTCCATAAGGAAACTCATTAATATTAACCTCTATTCTTAATATTGATTTCTTTTCATCAAATGTAAAATCAAATCACTATTGCCTTTATTTAAGAACATACACTGCAAAACACAATGATTCAGCACAATTCAATTTATTGAAATAAAAAAATGATATCATTGTTATCAATGCAAATTGTTGCTAAATAGTTTTTGTAAATAGTTTGCGTCTTTTAGAGGAAAAATGATGAAAAAAATAGCCATAGGAACATTGGGAGGAACAATTGCAATGGCGGCTGACAATTTTGGCCAAATGCAACCAATATTAACCTCAGATATTCTCATCAAAAGTGTTCCTGACTTAAATAAAGTTGCTCATATTCAAGCGCAAACATTAACACAATTGCCTAGTGGATCTTTATCTTTTAAGATTCTTTTTGAAATCATAGAGTGGGCAACACAACAAATAAAAGCTGGTGCAGAAGGTATTGTTTTAACCCAAGGTACTGATACACTGGAAGAAACTGCTTTTTTTCTTTCCCTTTATTGGGATAAAGCGGAACCACTCGTTATAACGGGTGCTATGCGTATACCTTGTGAAGCAGGTGCTGATGGACCAGCGAATATTTTAGCAGCAACCCGCGTTGCTGCTCATCCACAAAGTCGAAACAGAGGCGTTCTCGTTGTCATCAATGATACCATTCATTCACCTTATTGGGTCCAAAAAAGCCATACCGTCAAAATTGAGACATTTCAGTCAGGCCTCGTTGGTATTTTAGGCACTATTTTAGAAGGAAAACTGCTTTATTTTAATGACCAAAAATTTTTTCCGACAACATTTGATCTTCCCCAAAACTATGATCATCAAATTGCACTCTTATACTCCTCTTTATCCTCTGACACACAATTAATGAAATTCTGCCTTGAAAGTGGGCATTATGCTGGACTTGTCGTTGCTGGTTTTGGATCAGGACATTGCAGTTTTGAAGAAGCAGACATCATACGACAATATACACAAAAAATGCCAATCATTATCGCTAGCCGTACCTGCACTGGCTCAACAACCCGCAAAACTTATGGCTATAAAGGTTCAGAAGTTGATATGATTGCTTCTGGTGCCCTTATGTCTGGTTATTTATCAGCAGTAAAAGCACGCTTACTTTTGTGGGCTTTTTTGGCACAAGGGTACTCATTGGCACAAATCAATGCACAATGGAATGACTGGACTATAAGCTAACAAAAGACTATCTGTTACTTTAAAGAAGAGAACATGCATAATAAAGCGCATTTGAATACGAAATAGCCTACCTGTTTGTCTCTTAATCAATTACTACAGCAAAAGAATTTTCGACCAACACAAATGATTGATACGCTTCTCCAAAAAATTGATCAAGAAAATAACTTGGTCAAATCCATTTCTGATCGATATTCACCCTACCGTGTCTTTACTGCACAAGAGTGGTCACAATTTCGTGCAGACACACCGCTGACCTTAACTTTTGATGAAATTAAACGTTTGCGCTCAATCGATGATCCCATTGACCTTGAAGAGGTACAACGTATTTATCTTTCCTTATCACGTCTGCTATCATGCCATGTTGAAGCAGTACAGCAACTTTTTCATAAACGTCAACAATTTTTACATCAAAAAGGAACAAAAAAAACGCCTTTTATCATTGGAATTGCTGGCTCTGTTGCGGTAGGAAAATCAACTACCGCTCGCATTCTTCAAGAACTTTTGAAACGTTGGACATCTAGTCTTAAAGTTGATTTGATTACAACAGATGGTTTTCTTTATCCCAACGCTGTTTTACAGCAAAAAAACCGTATGAATCGTAAAGGATTTCCTGATTCTTATGACATTAAAAAATTACTCTGCTTTCTTTCTGCTATAAAAGCTGGTATTGGTAATGTTCGTGCTCCACTTTACTCGCATATGACTTATGATGTTCTAGAAAATCAAACAATTATCATTGATCGTCCCGATATTTTAATTGTTGAAGGAATTAATGTGTTACAGGTCAGTGATCTTCCTAAAGATGGAAAAATTATTCCTTTCGTTTCAGACTTTTTTGATTTTTCAATCTATGTAGATGCCGAAACAGAAGTCATTCGTCACTGGTACTTGGAACGTTTCAAACGTTTGCGCAAAACAACTTTTCAAAATCCTGAATCCTACTTTCATCGGTATGCACACCTTACCGAAAAAGAAGCTTTAAAAATTGCTGAAGACCTTTGGCAAACCATTAATTTGAAAAATTTACAAGAAAATATATTGCCAACACGACCACGGTCTAATCTCATTCTACGTAAAGGAAAAGACCATTTAGTTGAATATGTCGCACTTCGACGACTATGAGGATTTCATCAATATGGCAACACATTGATTTATAAAGATAAATCATCCTTTTTCAACTTGTATCATACCCCCGAATATTGTAAGATTCTCTCATCTCAAATCATT
>NZ_JH725038.1:12054-18198 GCF_000278235.1 Bartonella vinsonii subsp. arupensis OK-94-513 | reverse complement strand
TGGTGATGTCAATACCGGTGCTGATGCTGCAGGCAATGCTGCGGAAAACAACTATCTCAGCAGCGCTCAACAAGCGCAGATGGAGAAAGAATTAAAGGAATGTCCTAACCTTTTATGTAAAACAAAAGTTTTTGCGAAATGGTCTGCGATTAGTGGTGGGCAAAATATAAGCTTTTCGGCAGGTGTGGTTGCTGGTGTACCGGCTGAATTATACGATACGGTTGATGGTTTTGCGCAATTGGCTCTTCATCCCATAGATACTTTGAAAGCGCTTAAAGATTTTTTCACGAGTGGTGAGGTTTTAGCTACCCTTGGGCAATCCTATGTAGACCGTATTAATAAAATGGAGGAGGAATATGAGCGAGCCGGTGCCGGTGGATCCTTTAAAGCTGGACTTGAAGTCGGAAAATTATTGACAGAAGTAGCATCCCTAGTGGTGGGAGGTGCTGGTGTAGCTAAGGAAGGTGTAAAGCTTGGCGAAAATGCTCTGATCAAGTTCCTTGCTAGGAAAGATTTTGCGCAACTTCTGCTACATTGCTCGCCCAGTTACCCCACTCATTAGGCTCCGTACATTTGTCGACAATGATTGGTTTAATAGCACGCGAGAATTGATCAATATAAACGTCTAGGTCTAATTCTCCTTGTCCGTTATCTCCATGAGACGTTTCACAGGCTAATGAACCAATATGCAACCCCGCACTTTCAGATCTTGCGTGAAGGGATAGTTCATCTACAATATCCGTCATTGCTTTTAAAGCAGGGTTTAAAGTTACCCCCACAACCTCAAACAAATGACGAACATTTTGATCTAGCTCTAAGGCTTTCATTTTACTTTTAAAGTGGTCATCATGGGCACGTGAAGCATTGAGAACTTGCCAAATGACATCATATTTTTTATTGTTTGCTAAAGCTTGTTCTGGTGGAATATTAAAGGGAATTCCTACTGGTAAAATAATGTAACCTGTTTCCTTATTGGGAGCACGACGCATCACACGTCCCACGGCTTGTATAATATCCACGTGACTTTTGCGCGGGTGTAAAAACATGACCGCATCAAGAGAAGGCACATCCACTCCCTCAGACAAACATCTTACATTGGTTAAGACATGACAGCTATTCTCATCGGTGTCTTCTTTAAGCCAATCAAGTAATTTATTGCGGTCCTTACCATTAAAAGACCCGTCAATATGTTTAATTTCAAAATTAAGGGAGGTTTTACTTTCAGGAACCAATTTATGATATTCATCAATAGCTTGATTGAATTTTCTGCTAATTTTGTCAGAAGTTTCGATATCTTTACAAAAAGCCAGAGAACGACGCATGGGCTTTATATCATCATCTTCATCTTTCTTTTCTATTTGAGCAAGAGCTTTGTAGCAGCCAATAATCTTTGTTGTATCATCAAGGATGAGTTCAGAATTTTTATCCTTGAGACGCTTTTGAATCGTTGCGTTGATAATAGCTTCATCAACAGCTAAAACGATAACCTTATAAGGTGCTAACAGTTTCTCTTTTAAAGCTTTTGAGAAGGTATAAGTGTAAAGGTTTTTGCCATAAATTTTTTCATCATCCATAGAGGCAAGAACAGTATCAGATAGGTCAGCTTTCCTTTTTAACCTATCCGTAAAGATTTTTGGTGTTGCCGTCATATGGCAACACATTGATTTATAAAGATAAATCATCCTTTTTCAACTTGTATCATACCCCCGAATATTGTAAGATTCTCTCATCTCAAATCATTTCATTTTGAATCAATCAAAACCATCCCCTTGCACGTCACAAGTGGGGTTGGTGTGTGGGTAAAAACCATTTAGAAAGGAGTAAAAATGCCTCTTATGAATCGTCTTAATGCAAGGGCTGTCGCAACATTGGGTGCCGGTAAATATAATGATGGTGCCGGCTTGCTCCTTCATAAGCGTAAAGATGGGGGGGCTCAATGGCTTTATCGTTATACCATTCACGGGCGGCGTCGGGAAATGGGCTTGGGGGCTTTGAGAAATGTCTCTTTAAAAAAAGCTCGTGAATTGGCAACCCAATGGCGGTCTGTTTTACACGAGGGTCGTGACCCCATTAAAGAACGTGAGAAGCAAAAACGTGAGGCTATACGTAATCTGCATTACTTAAAAGACATTGCTTTGGATGCTTTTGAAAGTCGCAAAGCTGAACTCAAAAATGATGGCAAGGCTGGGAATTGGTTTCTGCCTTTACAACTTTATATTCTCCCTAAATTAGGTTGTCTCCCCGTTTCAGAGATTACACAAACCGATATACGCAATGTTCTTACTCCCATCTGGCATACAAAAGCGGCAACAGCTGAAAAAGCACTCAACCGCCTTAATATTTGTCTCAAACATGCTGCTGCCTTGGGATTGGATGTTGATTTACAAGCAACAGCAAAAGCACGCGCGCTTTTAGGTAAACAACGCCATAAAGTGATAAACTTACCAGCTATGGATTGGAAAGATATACCAGCTTTTTATAAAACACTTTGCAAAACAACAACCCTAACACAATTGGCTTTGCGTCTGCTTATTCTTACAGGGGTTCGTACAAACCCTTTGCGTCATATCCATAAAGATCAAGTTGAAGATGATATATGGACCATCCCTGCTGAAAATATGAAGGGTCTACGTGATGCTACAACAGAGTTTCGCGTGCCTTTATCAAATGAAGCTCTAAAGGTTATTGAACAAGCGCGCCCTCTCTCTCGCAATGGATTCCTTTTTTCTGCAACCGGTCGTGGTCCTCTTGCACAAAATTGTATGTCACAATATATGCAAAAAATTGGGCTTGAAGCCTGCCCGCATGGATTTCGGTCTAGTTTACGCGATTGGCTAGCAGAAACAACCGATGCTCCTTTTGAGGTAGCAGAAACCATTCTAGGTCATACGGTCGGGGGTAAAGTAGAGCGCGCCTACCGTCGTACTGACTATCTAGAACAGCGCCGTGTTTATATGGATAAATGGGCGGCTTATGTCATGGGGCAAAACAATAAAAGCTGTGAATAACTATGAAGCTGCTTTTTATTATATACATAATGAATAATAGGAATCAAAAATTATTGCTCATTATGAAGATCACACACAATATATTGTTTTTTTATGAAGGAATCGTATGTTTTCACTGGAAATGTTTGCTACGAATTGCTATTTATAGATGGTTATCGAATAGTGATTCGATTACTTAAATCTATAAATAAAGAGGGATTTCATGAATAAAAATGAAACACTTCTCACAACTCGTGAGAGTGCAAAGATGCTTGGTATAAGCGTTACAACACTTTGGCGGCGTGTTGCTGATGGAACGGTACCAAAACCTTTAAAGATTGGTGCCTTATCCCGTTGGTTAGCTTCAGACCTTCATGATGTCATCGAGAAGGCTAAAAACCAACGTGGCAACAACGCCGCTTAAAGAAAAACTCCGTCTAGGACAGACAAAAGTATTTCGATTTTCGCAAATCCCGAAATAACAGAATCTGTCCTGTAATGCAAGTAGCAGGATTGTATTTTATGCATTTTGCAAATGCTCAAACTCTTAAAAGCATGACTTATGCCTTGCGTGGTGTCTGGTATGGGGCTTATGGACTTGCCCGTTGCCCTGCTCATGATGATAGGTCGCCTAGTTTAAATATTTCTAATGGAAATGACGGGCGTCTCTTACTTCATTGTTATGCTGGCTGCTCTTTTAGAGAGATCATACAAGCTCTCAAAAATATCGGGTTGATTGAAAAACAGGCATGTTTTGATAAAGCTTACACGCGTAACTTTTCTCTCTCAAAACAGTTTTGTTGTGAAGATAACAAGACAAAACAGAAAGCAGAGAGAGCACAAAAGATTTGGAAGCAAAGTCAACCGATTAAAGATACCTTAGCAGAGCTTTATTTACGCAAGCGGGGCATCACTTGTGACTTGCCTCCTAATTTACGTTTTCATGGCAAATGCCCCCATCCTTCTGGGAAAACCCTCCCCGCGTTGGTTGCTCTTGTTGAAGGTGGTGGCTCCTTTGCAATCCATAGAACCTTTTTAAACGACAATGGCTGCAAAACAGAGCAGTTACCAGCAAAAGCCATGCTGGGCTCTGTTAAGGGCGGTGCTGTGCCTTTAAGCCAAGCCAATCACAAGCATCTGGTCATTTGTGAGGGAATTGAAACAGGTCTTTCTCTTCTGTCTGGTCTGTTATCAGAGCCTGTGACTTTATGGGCGTCCCTCTCAACCAGTGGCATGATGCATGTGAATTTACCCCAATGCCAAGACCGTCTCACTATAGCTATGGATGGAGATGATGCGGGTCGTAAAGCAGGTTTTTCCCTTGCTGCCCGTGCTTATAGCCAAGGTTTCAAAGTCTTTATGATGCAAGCTCCCGAAGGAGCTGATTACAATGATTCTTTAGTAAATTTTAAGGAGAAAAGATGATAGAACACAATCCATCTGATTTAGCCAATAACGATTTAGCCAATAACAATGGCAATATTTCTTTAAATGATAATGATAACAATAACGACAATGTCTCTTTAAAGAACCATGCTTGTTTACAAGCCATTCCTTATGAAGTGGTATTGCAACAAATGGATTGGGGGGAATTACAATCACTTGATACAGCTCTTTTACCGGTCGAGCCTTTTCAGGCTACACAAGTTCCAACAGCATTGGGAAGGTATATTTATGATATTGCTGACCGTCAACAATCTTCTCTTGATTTTGTTGCCATTTCTGCCTTGTGTGCTTTAGCAGCCGTGATTGGTAATGGAGTTCGCATAGCTCCCAAGCAGCACGATGATTGGCAAATTGTCCCTAATCTGTGGGGCGCCATTATTGCTAACCCTTCTACTGGGAAAACACCAGCTATGAAGGCGGCTCTTAAACCACTTTTTGCTCTTCAAACAGAAGGATTTGAAAATTGCCAACAGCAAAAAGAAAAGGCAAAAATTGAAGAAGATCTTGAGATCTTAGATAAACAAGAAAAGAAAAAACAAGCCTGCAAAGCTTTAAAAAAAGGTAATTATGAAGCAGCCCGCGCTATTTTGTCGGAAAACATATCGAAAAATAAGCAGCATGATGATTGCGTCTCACGTTTTATTGTCAATGATGTGACCGTGGAAAAGTTAGGAGAATTACTCAAAGAAAACCCGCGTGGATTATTATTGGTCCGTGATGAACTTTCTGGGTTTTTAGCAAATATGGAGCGTGTTGAATATCAATCAGAGCGTGCTTTTTATTTGGAAACCTTTAATGGGGATGGTCAATTTACCTATGACCGTATTGGACGTGGAACGATTCATATTCCCAATGCAACGCTTTCCATCTTTGGGGGCATCCAACCTGCACGGATTACCCCTCTTATTCGGGCGCTTCATTCTGGAAAAGGAGATGATGGTTTAATCCAACGTTTTCAAATGATGGCGTGGCCCGATGAAAACCAAGAGTGGAAATGGAACGATAGACCTCCCTTAAAAGATGCCTATAAAGGCTATGAAGAGGTTTTTCGTTCTTTTCGGAATAAACCCTTGGGATCACCAAAACAACCGCTGGTGATGCATTTTTCTCCCAAAGCACAAGAGCTATTTCGTGAATGGATGGAAAAACTTCATAGAAAAGCAAAGGAGAGCAAAGTTTCTGGAGCTTTCCAAGCGCATCTTTTTAAAATGCCCAAAACCATACCCAGTCTTGCCCTGATTTTTGAACTTGTTGAGGGTGGGCGTTCTGAAATCACTTTCTCTTCTCTTTCCATGGCATTGCGTTGGGAAAAATATCTGTTAAGCCATGCAAAACGGCTTTATGCTGCTGGGGATACATTAGCAGCAGAGCATGCAAAACTGATTGTAGAGCGTTGTGACTCTTTACCTGATGTTTTTACTGCACGGGATGTTTATAAGCGTGATTGGAAATGTTTAAAAGACAAGGAAGCAGTTAAACAAGCTTTAAAGCTTTTATGCCGTACAAACCACATTCGTGAAATCTCTGTAGACAATAGTTCCCAAGGTGGTCGACCTACGATACATTATGAATGGCATCCTTTAGTGAAAAATCAGAAAACATCACAATAAAGCAATCTGGAAGATCTTATAAAGCATGAAACCATTAGTTTTGAGGGTTTTGGGGGTTTTGGAGGTGCCTGTCTCATTTTTCTTTTAATTTTTTTCAATAA
>NZ_JH725038.1:0-11954 GCF_000278235.1 Bartonella vinsonii subsp. arupensis OK-94-513 | reverse complement strand
GATACAGCTCTTTTACCGGTCGAGCCTTTTCAGGCTACACAAGTTCCAACAGCATTGGGAAGGTATATTTATGATATTGCTGACCGTCAACAATCCCCTGTCGATTTTGTGGCTGTGTCTGCCGTCTGTGCTTTAGCTTCCGTGATTGGCAATGGCGTGCGTATCGCGCCAAGACAGCATGATGATTGGTTCATTGTCCCTAATCTATGGGGGGCTATTATTGGAGAACCTTCTGCACGAAAAACACCTGCTATGCAAGCAGCTCTCGCCCCTCTCTATAGCTTACAAAATGAATGGCATAAAAATTGTCAACAAAAGAATAAACAAGCAAAAGTGAATGAAGCTTTTGAGACCTTGCGTAAAAAAGAAGGAAATAAAAAAGCAGCAAAAGCTTTTAAAAACGGTGATTATGATGCAACCCGTGCCTTTTTAGAAGAACTGATTGAGAATGAGGAAGAAAGTGACCAGAACGATACAAAGCGGCGTCTTATTGTCAATGATGCAACGGTAGAAAAGCTAGGAGAATTACTCAAAGAAAATCCGCGTGGATTATTGTTTGTACGTGATGAACTTTCTGGTTTTTTAGCAAATCTAGAACGAAAGGAGTATCAAACAGACCGTGGTTTTTATTTGCAATCTTTCAATGGTGATCAACCCTATACCCATGACCGTATTGGGCGTGGAACAATCCATGTTGAAAATGCAACACTTTCTATGATTGGAGGCATCCAACCTTCTCGGATTGTCCCTCTTATTCGCGCGCTTCATTCTGGAAAAGGAGATGATGGTTTAATCCAACGTTTTCAAATGATCGTTTGGCCCGATAATAATAAAGAATGCAAATGGGTTGATAGAAACCCTTTAAAAGATGCCTATAAGAACTATGAAGAGGTTTTTCGTTCTTTTCGGAATAAACCCTTGGGATCACCTGAACACCCGATTGTGATACGTTTTTCTCCCAAAGCACAAGAGGCGTTTCGTGAATGGTGGGAAAATCTTCATAAAGAAGTAAGAGAGGATAATCTCTCCCCGTCCTTACAATCATATCTTTTAAAAATGCCTAAAACCATAGCAAGTCTTGCCTTAATCTTCGAACTTGTTGATGGAAAGCGTTTTGAAGTAAATTACCCTTATCTTTCCATGGCATTGCGTTGGTCAAAATATCTGTTAAGCCATGCAAAACGTCTTTATGCTGCTGGGGATACCTTAACAGCAGAACGTGCAAAATTGATTGTAGAACGTTGTGATTGCTTACCTGATATCTTTACGTTACGCGATATTCACCAACGTAATTGGGCTCGTTTAAAAGACAAGGGAGCAGTCAAGCAAGCTTTGGAATTTTTATGCCATACAAACCACATTCGTGAAATCACTAAAGACAGTAACCAAAAAGGCGGTCGTCCTACCATACGCTATGAGTGGCATCCTTTGGTAAAAAATCAGAGGACAGCACAATGAAGCAATCTGAACTTTTATCAAGATTTTGTCCTCCAACATCTCCCCTCAAAACCTATAGTAAAAAGTGTAAAAAACTCCTTTACACCAGTACTTAACTTTTATTGGGTAATTCAATATAACTTATTGGTAAAAAACATTATTTTCTATTCTTGTCCTTCTTATAGATTTTTGTTGTACAAGTGATAATAGATGTATAGAGCAGACAAACAACTTTTCTTATATGTTTTGAGGGTTTTGAGGGTTCTTTTAGGACCTCATTTTTAAAAAAAATTTTAGCAAAAAATAAAAACCATTGTATTTCAATATGTTAAGATTTTGAAGATCTTAAAAATACAATCATTATCGACAACACAACCCATAAATACAACTGATGATATATGTTTTGAGGGGTTTTGAAGGTTTCTTTTTAATATTTATCAAAATTGCATATTTGATCTCTTAAAAGCATATATTGGAGTTGTCTTGATTTCCCATAAAATGAATAGCAAATTTCACTACTTTGCTTTTTATAAATGCATCTTGTTAAATTTTTTAAAGCAGTTTGTGGATCTTTAATACTCTTTTCCTACTTTACTCTTGCTATTTGTTCTAAACAGATCTAGCAAATTCTATCGAAAGTTTTTTGATACCGATAGATTAACGCTTATAAAGCGGTGGGGTTTTATTATAAATGCTTCAATCTCATACCAAACCACTAACATTACGCTCTCTGTTGCAATCTTACCGTGATCATACAGGAGGTGCCCGTGATAGAGGAACTTCTTTTGAAAAGTTTGTTATTGCTTACTTAACACATGATCCGCTGCAATGCCAAGAATATGAAAAGGTTCAAACCTATTACGATTGGGCATGCGAACATGATTGGGATGGTACTGATATCGGCATTGATCTGGTAGCAAAGATCCGTGATGAAGAGGGATATGCTGCTATTCAATGTAAATTTTATAGTGCAAATCATCAGATTAAAAAAGAAGATATTGATAGCTTTATTGCTGCCTCTGGGAAAGCCCCATTTACTCGTCGTATCCTTATTGATAGCACGGAAATAAACTGGAGTAACAATGCCGATCTAACTTGTAAAGGACAAGACGTTCCAATTCAACGGATTAATCTGTTTGATCTCGAAAACAGCCAAATAGATTGGAGTACTTTTGAAGCAAAAGGAGATATTGTCCTTAAAGAACAAAAAAAGAAAAAGCTTTTAGATCATCAAAAAGAAGCTCTTGAAGCTGTTTGTGAAGGTTTTAAAGAAGCAGACCGTGGCAAGCTCATTATGGCTTGTGGAACGGGAAAAACCTTTACGAGCCTTAAGATAGCAGAAACTCTTGCTGGTCAAGGCAAGCGTGTTTTGTTTTTGGTGCCTTCTCTTGCTCTTATGTCTCAAACGATAAGAGAATGGACAAGTGATACAGAGGTACCCTTGCGTTCCTTTGCGGTGTGTTCTGATACACAAGTTGGCAAACGGCGTAAAAACCAAGATGATATTGCTGAACTGGATGTCTCAGATCTTGCATTGCCTGCTACAACAGATCCGCAAGAACTTGCTAGCAAAGCCAATAAGATTTCTCCTGATGTGATGACTGTGGTGTTTTCGACTTATCATTCTATCCAAGTGATTGCCGATGCACAAAAAGATCATGGCTTACCTGAATTTGATCTGATCATTTGTGATGAAGCCCATAGAACAACGGGTGTATCATTAGGAACAGACAACAGTGAATCGAAGTTTGTTAAGATTCATGATAATAGCATTATACAAGGTAAAAAACGTCTGTATATGACCGCAACACCAAAGATCTTTGCTGATGATGCCAAAAAGCAAGCCAATGAGATTAATGCTGTGCTGGCTTCTATGGATGATGAAGATCTTTATGGAAAAACCCTTTATACCTATACCTTCTCAAAAGCCGTACAGAATGAATTGTTAGCACCTTATAAGATTATTGTCTTGGGTGTGAATGAAGAAGCAGTGGCTCAATCCATTCAACATCTTATGACCGATGATAATTATGAACTTATCCTTGATGATAAGACCAAAATCGTAGGGTGTTACCAAGCCCTTAGCAAAATCGATCTAAAACTTGATCTAAATGATGATCCAAATCCCATGCGGCGTGCTTTGGCTTTTTGTAAAGATATTAAAACCTCTGAACGCATTCGTGATACCTTTAATTCTGATGAAATTCAGTCTGAATTACGTACTCTTTATGAAAGTCATAAAAAGACACCTGCTCTTCACTGTAGATTTGAGCATATTGATGGAACTTGTAGCGCTAAAGAGCGTACAAAAAAACTTGATTGGTTAAAAGAAGATGCGGGGAAAAATATCTGCCGTGTGTTAAGTAATGTTCGTTGTCTCTCAGAAGGCGTGGATGTGCCTGCTCTTGATGCGGTCATGTTTTTACATCCGCGCAAAAGTCACGTGGATGTGATACAAGCGGTAGGACGTATCATGCGCCGTGCCAAGGGCAAAAAAAGAGGTTATATCATTCTACCGGTTGGGGTTCCTGCTGGAATTTCTGCGGAACAGGCTTTAAGACACAATAAGAAATACAAAGTTGTCTGGCAAGTGATCAATGCTTTGCTTGCCCATGATGAGAATTTTGAGATAACCCTTAACCAGATGATTTTAGGGCAAGATGTAAGCCATACCCTAGAGATTATCTCCTTAGACAGTATGACTGTGGTTGAGGAGAAACTCTCAATCTATGAAAAACCAGAAAGTGCGGGACTGGAAATTGGAAAACCCGCCTATGAACCTTCTCAGAGTATTGGAGTACAAGGAAAATTACCCTTTTTTATTGAGTTTCCTAATGCACTTAGAACACTTCTTGCTAAGAAATTTGCTATTGCGGATTATTGGGAAAACTGGGCTGGTAATGTTGCTGAGATTGCTCAAAACCATATCAACCGCCTGCAAAACATGCTTGTTGATGAAACAAGCGAAGCCTCTCATGCCTTTCATGCATTTCACGAAGAACTAAAAAACAACTTAAACAGTGATATTAAGCAAGAAGAAGCTGTTGAGATGCTTGCACAACATCTTGTAACGCGTCCTGTGTTTGAAGTTTTGTTTGATGGCAATCAATTTGTTCAAAACAATACCATCTCACAAGCGATGGATAAGATCTTAAAGGAATTAGACAAGACAAATATTGAAGAAGAGTCGAAGGACCTTAAAGAATTCTACGAAAGTGTTAAATTACGTGCTTCTGGGATCACCACCCCGCAAGCAAGACAAAACCTCATTATTACGCTTTATGAAAGTTTTTTTGCCAAGGCATTTAAAAAGACAACGGATAGGCTTGGCATTGTTTATACCCCTGTTGAGGTTGTGGATTTTATTATTCATTCTGTTGATGATGTTCTACGCAAGGAATTTGGAAAAAGCTTGGGATCACGTGGTGTTTCCATCCTTGACCCCTTTACGGGTACTGGTACCTTTATCACGCGGCTTTTACAATCTGATCTCATTAAACCAGAAGATATGGAATATAAATTCCGTCATGATATCCATGCCAATGAGATTGTCCTACTCGCTTATTACATAGCAGCAATTAACATTGAATCGACCTATCATGGTCTTATGAAAGGAGATTATATTCCCTTTGAAGGGATTTGTTTAACTGATACGTTTCAGATGCTTGAAGAGAAAGATTTTTTTACACGTTATATGTTTGAGAATTCAGAACGGTGTAAAAAACAACAAGAAGCCGATATCGAAGTTATTTTCGGCAATCCTCCTTATTCTGCTGGTCAAAAAAGTGTAAATGATAACAATGCAAATGTAGCCTATACTACACTCGACGCAAACATTCGTGACACATATGCACTCGGTTCTCAAGCAAAATTAAAGAGAGGACTTTATGATAGCTACATTCGAGCGATTAAATGGGCAAGTAACCGTTTGAGTTTCCAAGGAGGTATTGTAGCCTATGTTTCTGGTAATGGGTGGATAGATAAAATATTTGCTGATGGTATGCGAAGATGCTTACAAAATGAATATTCTTCTATTTACATCATTAATCTTCGTGGTGATATTAGAAAAAATATACGGTCTGGAAAGGAAGCAAAAGAAGGGGAAAATGTTTTTGGTTCTGGAAGCCAAAATGGAATAGCTATAACTCTTTTTGTACGTAATCCTAATAATAAAAAACCCTGTAAGATTTACTATCATGATATTGGGGATGATCTTTCTACTAAAGAAAAATTAAAAAGATTAAATACATTCGGAAGTGTAAATAAAATAATACAATCCAAACAATTTATAGAAATCATACCTAATGAAAAGCATGATTGGATAAAGCAACGAGATGCGGATTATGATCAATTTATTTCAATAGGAAATGGAAATACTTCGGTGAGTGTTAAGATTTTTGAAGATGCGTCACCTATAGTGAAATCAAATCGGGATGCTTGGGTTTGTAACTTTTCGAGAGATACATTGGATACATCTGTAAAAAAAATGATTAATTTTTTTAATGCACAAAGGTGTCTTTTTGCTAAAAGCCCATCAATGTCTATTGATGATATTATCGATCATGACCCTACCAAAATTAGTTGGTCGCATAGTCTTCGTTCAAGATTAAAACGAGGTATAAATGCAATATTTGAACCTCATCTAAAAGTCCTAATTTTTTATTGTCCATTTACTGTTATGTGGCATTACGCATCACCTTTCCTTAATGAACGATTAGGGAAAATGCATCAATTTTTTAATCCAGATATGCGTGATAATCTTGGAATTTGTGTTTCTGGAATAGGAAGTCAAACAGGTTTTTCTTGTCTTATGACAAATAAACCAATTAGTTATAATGCATTACAAAACGCAAAATGCTACCCGCTTATGCTTCATTGTGAAGAGAAAAAACATCATGACCATAGTTTGTTTACTACAGCAGTAAAAAAGAAAGTTCGTGATGGGATTACTGATGAGGGATTAGCACATTTTAAAACAGCTTATCCTCATGAGACCATAACTAAAGATGATATCTTCTATTATGTTTATGGGATTTTGCATTCAGAAGATTATCGTGCTCGTTATGCTGATAATCTTTCTAAAGAACTCCCTCGTATCCCTTGCGTAAAAACTGCTGAAGATTTTTGGATGTTTGTTACAGCAGGGCGTGAATTAGGCAATTTACACGTCAATTATGAAACTGTAGAACCTTATCCTGTTACCTTTAAAAAAGGTGACCCTAAACTTACAGATATCTCTAATCCCGAAAAGTTTTATTACGTTACAGAAATGAAATTCGCAAAAGCAGGTAAAGAAAAGGATAAATCTACTGTTATTTACAATCGTAATATCACAATAACAGATATCCCTAAGGAAGCTTATGAATATATCGTAAATGGTAGACCCGCTCTTGAATGGGTTATGGGGCGTCAATGTGTAAAGACCGATAAAAAGAGTGGCATTGTGAATGATGCCAATTGCTATGCTGTTGAGACCATTGGCAACCCTGCTTATCCATTGGAATTATTTCAAAGGGTTATTACGGTAAGTTTAGAAACTATGAGGATTGTTAAGAACCTCCCAAAATTGGAAATAAGAGAAACTGAAGAGACTTCATAAAGCATGCTCACATTTCACATGATGGGTATGCACATCTTACAAGGGAGTATAGAGTTTATATCTATACTCCCTTGTTAAGTTGATTATGTACACTCTTAAAAGGAATGATTTATCATGCGATCTTCTAAAAAGAGAAGCCTTGCACTTTTAAACACTCTCATATTGCCTTTAAAAGATTATATCGCAATCTCAAATGATAGCACCATATCTTTCAAAAGCTCTCTTTAAAGAGAAATGTGACTATTGATAGGTTGTATTTATCAATATGGATTATTTTTTGAAGTATTGATAAGACTTAATATATTGAAATATAATGTTTTTTATTGTTATCTAAAAGCTTTTTTAAAATGAGGGGGTAAAACGACTGACAGAGATAAAAGCCCATAAAAAGGGATTTTGATAATGCTATAATAATTCAATAGGTATTTTTTGATGCTTTCATATGAGAAAAAACGCATTATTTTTTTAAGATACTATTTTTTGTCTTTTTTCCGATAAACTGAGTGATCCTCTCTTTCCAAGAGCGAGGCTGCTCTTCACTAGAAACTTTTCGTTGTTCATCAAAATTTTCTCCAACCTGTTTAATCAAAGCATAACTCAGTTGTTTGGCTTTTGACAATTCTTCAGCTAAAATCAGGGCGCGTTCAAGGTGGGTTTGGTTGATGTTCTCTTCAAAGCCTAGATGATCTCCTGTCACAAAGCTTTGTTGATAAGACTGTAAGCTTTCAATATCACCCAATAAAGCAAGGGCACCAAGATGAAGTAAAGCATAATCCTTATTGCTTGCTTTAGATGTTGCATCCTTTTCCCAAGGAGCGAGGCCATAATCACAACGAAGCCTTTCAGAAAGATCAATGGCGCTTACCGCCCATTTTAATGCATCATCAAGTGCTTGCTTTAAACGATCCGCACTCACCTCTGCTTCAAAGATTTCCAATCCCTTTACCTCAAAATTAAGCTGTATATCTGGAATATCTTCCGTGTGGGTAGGATCAATGAATTTGCAAGCAGCAGCAAGAATACCGGTGCTAATTAAAAAGGCACTATCAAATTGCGGATAATCTTTGGCAATTTCATCATTATAAAGAACATCAACTTCACGATCAGCCAATTGATAGCTTGCTATATAGTCATCCCTTGCGATTTTCTTCACTGCCCAATTCAAACTTTTTAAAAGTGTTGTTGCACTCTCCATGGTAAGACGATCATCACCAACATCCGTTTCATCAACTTCATCGATCTCTTCCTCTTCAAGCAGCGCTGTTTTGGAGGCAAAAGATGCTGTTTGTGGATCGAGGAATAAAATCAGAGCGTTTTTTGAAAAAACGTTCGATAACCCTGTGCAAGAGTAAGAGCCTTGTCAATATCATATCTTGTGATAGTATCCACAAAGCCTAGATAGTTCTTTCTTTGAAAACTCTCCTTATAAAATTTGAGTTTTTTGACATTACCAGTCAAAATAAGTGCAATAAGGTGAAATTCTGCAAGGCAAAATTCACTATCTGTTGGCAAAGCGGCATAATCATAGATAATTTGATTGACATTTTGTTGATCTGCCCACTCAAGAATATCCGCACAGATCTGCTTTAGTTTGCCTTCTTCAACTTCAACACTAGAAACTGTATAAACTTCTTCTGCCTCTTTGAGAGCTATATATTGAGGCTTCTCGAAAAAAACATCCCGATGAGCGGTAGAAAAAGCAAGTGTTGAAAGTGAAGCCTTAAATACAACAACCGGTATTTTTCCTTTTCTATCAAAACTGTACACTATATTGATGATACGATCTTTGCTTATAAAATAGGCATTATAATTGTAATTTTTGTCGCGATAGACTGTCCAGTTCATCATTTTTAATGTTTTAGAAACTGTATTCAGGAAGGCCAAGGACTGTACACCAATGCGTGCATCTGCCACCTCTCGCTCTTTTAGAATTTTTAGATGTTTTTCAGCAAATTCAACCGCGTACTTAACAGACTTTTCTACAATATTGCTTTCCAAATGTTCAGAAATAGTACCTAACGCAAGTAAATTTTGATAAGATTTCAGCACATTGATTTTTCCGGTCAATGCTAAACAAGCCAAATGCCAAATTATATCTGTATTGTAGTTATATTTTTGAACAAGCGTTTTGCCTTCTATCGATCCTTGCAAATCTTGAGCGCGTGCCCATTGTATTATCCGCTCAGAGATTTTGATAAGCTCTTGCTCATTTAATGTCTCTACACGAATATCAATCCCTTTATCAACACCACTAAAAAGCCCTCCCCCAATCGTATTAAAAGACTGATAAATATTTGTAGCTGATATCTTCCTATATTTTCCACTATCGTGAATATAATGGCAAGCTACAGAAATCTCTTCGTTGGAGATCTCTGCTTCAAGATGGACATTGTAATCATCATGAAGACGGATAAAACCAAAATCAAATTGAATAAAACGATCCGGCAAAACCAACCACATTTTCCCAGGCTCTGTGGCAAGCCATCCTTCGGTTTTGAGAATACGAGTTGCTGTTGTAAGACTTATCGAACGCTGTTTAGGCTTTTTGCGCGCCAAAAGATCATCCAATTCGTTATTTTTATAAGCCTCAGCAAAAAAGATGGCACGCTCAACCTGCGTCATCTTTTCATAATCAGAAAACTCTGGTGTATATAATTGAGATATAGATTTGTAATTCCTTAAAGCCTCAATATCGCCGAGTAGAGCTTTTGCAATGAGAGAATGATTGGCAGATTCTTCACGTAATTTTTGCTCAATATCTTGCTCTTGCGCCCAAGCTAACACTTTGTTTAAAGCGACCTTGACATGGTTTTCAAAAAACTCCAGCGCTGTAACTCCAAAATTTTCTTCTGAAGAAATCAGCATATCCTCATATTGATGTTGCGATTCTTTACCGTTAATGTATTCACAGCCAAGGCAATAGGCAACAGTGGTGAGACTGGACGAAACCCATAACCTACCGCTATCCTGTCCATAATCTATGACACCATAATGAATACGCACTATGCGATCGGGAAGGTGATAATAAGCAAACATATCACCTATTTCATCTCGATGAGGCTCCCAACCAACTTTTTTTAAAATCTCTGTTGCGTCTTTGGTTTGCATCGTCATTCCTCCCCCAACATGTTCCATAATTCTTTTACAGAGAAATTCATAAAAATTACTGGCGTAATATTCGCAATCTTCAGATGGAAGCATGACATAGAGTGGGCATTCACCATCCCGAAACTGAGTATAATCAAAATAAAATGTTTCACCAAAATCTGTTCTATTCACAACAAGCTGTTCTGGTGTTGCAAAACCTTCTTTTCTATAATAATTTAAGTTTTGGTGAACAATATCATTAAAAGGAAACTCTACACAATCTTTGTAAAGGCTAAAGATTTCATAACCAGCAATTTCTCCTCCTCCATATTTTTTTAAAAAAGCTTTGTAAGACGTTGTGAATTGCAAACCAAGAGTTTTTTCAGCTTTTTTAATCCATATATCATCAACCGCCTTTTCTTCAGAACAAAAATTGACAATATCACCTTCATATTTATCAACTAATTCTATGACATCATTTAAGGTATAGGTTTTCATGAATGATCCCCCCAGAAGTGATTATTCATTATAGATCACAACTCATTCCCACAGATAATAATGTTTTTCTTTTGATAAGAAAAACTGCCATACGAAGGACATCATTCTATACGAGCTGTAATTCTTTTGCATAAAAATTCATAAAAATTACTTGCATAATACTCTGAAGTCCCAGATGGTAACTCGACATAAAGTGGGCATTCGCCATCCTGAAACTGAGAATAATCAAAATAAAATGTCTCACCAAAATCAGTTCTGCTAACAACAAGTTGCTGTGGTTTTGCTAAGCCCTTCTTTCTATAGTTTAAGTTTTTGTACACAATATCACCAGCAGGATGATCCTCAAAACTTGCGTTATAAATGCTAAAAATTTCTTCATAACCAATTTCTCCTCCTTTATAATTTTTTAAAAAATCTTTATAAGAAATTGTAAATTGCAAACCGAGAGTTTTCTCAGCCTCTTTAATCCGTACATCGCTAACTGCATCCTCTGCAGTACCGAAATTTATGATATCACTATATTTATCCACTAATTGTGCAACATCAGTTAAAGTATAAGTTTTCATAAATTGTTCTCCATAAATTGTTGTTTTAGCTTTATCTTTTCTTCTATAGCCTTAGCGCGGTCCTTCCAATATTTGGATCTCCACCTATCAAAAATATCTCTATCGATACCTGATCCCATTGTGTTGGGATTAATATGAATAACAGCAGTATTTTTTTTATGAAACTCATTGGTAACCTCTGCTATGGGACTATCATGTGTTTGCAACATATGATGCAATTCAATGGGGTCATCATCAGCGTCAAGAGGAGCTCTTCCTGTCTTCATTCTTTCAATATTTGTACCTTTTACTTCTTTGCCGTTTACTGTCCAAGTAACAATCTGGTTAGGATCGAACAGATCTTCTCTCTGATAAACTTTGTTTTTCTGAGTAATTTTTTCTCCCTTGTAAGTTATTTCAAACTCAGCATCAATGGGATCCGCTGACCAGAATTTTCTTTCCTGCCCAAAATATTGAGTTGCAACAACTTCATCACTCATCTTTCCGAGTGCTTGAGAAACTTCGCCACCCACCTTAGCAACTTCTTTTTCAACCTGAGAAGTGAGTTTTCCAATGCCTTTCTCTGCAAGCTTTGCGCCACCCTTGGCTAATCCAGCACCTCCGAGCACTTCGGCCACTGTTCCTAGTGGTTTACCTATCATTTGGCCGAATTCAAAACCAGCACCGAGTGCTCCATCCCCTCCCTCTTTATCCATTGTTTCTGTTATGTGATTTATATGCCCGACAAAGGAATCCCTAATACCTCCCCAGAATTGACCAAAACTTCC
>NZ_JH725037.1:1166835-1167482 GCF_000278235.1 Bartonella vinsonii subsp. arupensis OK-94-513 | reverse complement strand
TCGAAGCGCGCTCTGAAAATTTGTTATTTTCATATTCAAAGGCTGTTGATCCATACCATAAGTTGCCATTCTCTAATTGTGTGATATGACCCGTCCTTATTAAAGCTTGTAATGCCTTTTGAAACGTTCTTACTGAACACCCACACCATCCTGATAAATAAGACGTATTATTTATAAGAGGCTCTTTCTTGTCTTTCATAAGCAACACTAATGTTGTGTAAATGCCTTTTTCTGTTGCTTTTAAACCAGTAAGCTCTTTTAAAAACTGATTTGAATAAAATCTTACGCAAGGAACTCTACTAATAGACATGAATGCCCTCCTTTCCTTTAACTAAATGTAAAATTGCTAATGCATCCGCTTCATTATCATCTTTCGGATTGTGCCCTTTGGCACGCATCGCCTGTATCATCTCTTCTTTCGACGCATTCCCCCTCCCCGTTGCCGCCTTCTTTATCGTACCAACCGGAATTCCCTCATAAGGGATTTGATTGTTTTCACACCAAGCAGTTAAATGACCTACAAAACCACCGTAAACATGCGCTGCATCCGTACCAATATGACGCCTCACCTCCTCAAAATACACCGCGTCAATTTGACCTGCTGTCATCTTCATTTCTGTAAGCCATTTCTGAAAAAGAAAATAACG
>NZ_JH725037.1:1165547-1166100 GCF_000278235.1 Bartonella vinsonii subsp. arupensis OK-94-513 | reverse complement strand
GTTTCTAAATCTTCAAAATCGATTTCTTTTTTTAATAACACGTTAGTGTTATTTTTTTTATATATGTTAATGTTATTGTTAATGGCATCATTTAGCATATCACAAGCATCATGCTTAACGCTATGCTTAGCGTCTTTAGCATCATGCTTAGAATTATGATGTTTTTCCCATCTTACTTCTGCTGCTTTCTTTGCTCTCTCTGAAAACTTATTTAAATTCTCATTTGAGTTATTGAGTTCCTCTTCAACTTGCAAACTCCACAAACGACCATCTTCCAAACAGATGATGTGTCCTGTTTCCAATAAAAGATCTAATGCTTTTTGAAATCTTTTAATTGTACAACCAGCCAATAAAGATAACACACGAAAATTATTCGTAAGCGGTTCACCAGTGCGAAGCATATGAAATCGTAACTTTACATATATAAAACCTTCAAAAGCAGGCAAATGTGCAAGATCAAGAAGCCACTTGTCTGCAAAAAGCCTCGTCCATGGCAACTTAGTTGACATGCATTACCTCCTCTTTTTCCTTATGCCATCTTGCTATCGCTGCT
>NZ_JH725037.1:1145371-1164047 GCF_000278235.1 Bartonella vinsonii subsp. arupensis OK-94-513 | reverse complement strand
GTCATCTTCATTTCTGTAAGCCATTTCTGAAAAAGAAAATAACGTCTACCCTTGCTTTCAAAACGGCTCGTTTGAAAATTCGCCGTGCCACTGAATATGTGACCATCCACACCACATATCGCCCAGCCCATCTTCGTACCTAGATCAAAACAAAGAATCGTGTTAATCACCACGCAACTCCATACAAAATGTGTTTTATAAAAGCACTCAGCAGTAATTATTTCTGAAATAGGAGAATAAATGCCTCTTAATCTTATTCGCACAATTTTTTCAGTTTACACTAAGTACAAAGAGCAAGAAGAACGAAGACTAGGAGCCAAATTGGAACTAAGACCTATTCCCCAACCAAAATATGGTAGTGTTATCCCATCAAAGAAAAACGTTTTAAGGGTAATCTCAGGATCGCTGGTTCATTTACAAGTTACCTTCTATAATCCTACAAAACAGATGATTAGATTGAACCATATATGGATAGATAAAAAGACCTCCTTTGAATTTGTTCATGTTTCATATCTTAAATCCAACCTAGAATTGCATAAACAAACAGAAGACATCTTTATTAAAACGCAAAAAAAACACGTCAACTTGATAACTCCTGAACTAAACCCAATCCAAAATGAGTGGTGTGATCTATTTAGTATCAAGGGTGAAAGTGAACTAACATTTTTACTCATTTTTGCAATGTACAATCCATCTAAAATACAGCCTATAAATATCATTGTAGAACATACTTCTCCAAACTATCCAACCAAAACACTCAAAGCTAATTTTTATCTTGGTTCCTATTGTAATGATGAATAGAACGATATTTTTGAAATAAATTTTTCAAAGAAAGAACGCCTTCGTGAATAATTCTAATAGCTAAAGCCATATTCCGTACTCCCAATAATAACGGAGTCTCTCCCATGTTCTACGGTGCCAAGGTAGAGATACCATGTATCGTTGTGGTGTTAACAGAGACAATTCATAAGTCTTATTAGAAACGAACTGAGAGTTTATATGTTCACCACCCCTTATTCTTGTACCACCAAAAACCGCCCCTCCACCACTGATCCAACAATTGCCATCATGACTGAGGTTATCTTCACTTTCTACCCAGCCCCCTAAATCACCTTTTTTGACATCACCAAAGTCTCTCAATGCACGTATGCGGTAAAGAGTTTTGCCATCAACTTCAATTATTTCATCAGTAAGTTCGTATTTTCTTTCGCTACCATCAACCCGAAAAATACCATCAATAATATCTTGAGAAATACGTGCATCACCACATGCCTTGGCAAATTCATGAATTGCTGCTGTACCATATACATGTGCATTGCCATAAACACGAGCATTGCCATAAACCTTAGCTCTGCCGTAAACATGCGCCCGATCATCAACTTCTGCATCACCGTAAACGTGTGCATTATCGTAAACCTGAGCATTGTTACCAACACATGCATTTTCATTAACACATGCCTTACCATAAACCTTGGCATTGCCGTAAACGCGTGCATTGCTATAAACATGTGCCTCATCGTAAATCCAACAATTACCCTCATGGGATAAGTTACCCTCATGCTCTATAAAACCACCTAAATCGCCTTTCTTTACTTTGCCAAAGTCTCTCCGTGCCCGAATACGATAAATGGTTCTTCCCCAAAATTTGATTATTTCATCAGTAAATTCATACTTCTTTTTAAGTATCATATCTTCCACCACTATCTACTCACTTACTTTTCTTCTCAGAAGAGAGGTTTTTATTATCAACAAGCACTTCTTTGCCTTGTACTAAAGTACCGCCGCCAATACTTTCTGTAGTAACACGTGCATCACCACAAACGGTGACGTTGTCATAAATCTTTGCTGTGCCATGAATGAATGCCTCCCCATAAACTTGTGCTTTGCCATAAACTTGTGCATCATTCGTAACGGTAGCATATCCGTAAACCCGGGCATCGCCATAAACCTGTGATGAGCCCCAAACCTCCGCCTTTTCATACACATGCGCATTGCCATAAACCTTGGCATTCCCACCAATGGTTGCTTTTCCATAAGCCTGTGCTTTGTCATAAACTACAGCATTGCAGTAAACCAGAGCATTGTTAAAAACCATAGCCTCGCCCCCAACCCAACAATCGCCTTCATGACTAAGGTTCCCCTCTTTTGCGATCCAGCCACCTAAATCACCTTTTTTTACAGCCCCAAAGTCTTTTAATGCACGAATCCGATGCAAAATATGGACACAATCATCTTTAGCACCATTGAGTTTATATTCCTTGATTTCACCAGTGAATTTATATTTCTTAGTTGGATCAATCTTCTCTGCAAGTTTAATCGTATCATTACACTGCTTAATTTGCTGTTTCAGTACTTCAATTTCCTTGTCACGTGATCTAACATCTTCTTCTAGTGTCTTTATAATTCCATTTTTCCGTGTGTGCGCTTCATCATACTGATCTATTTTTTGTTTCAGTTTTTCAATTTCCTTGTCACTTGAAAGAAGCGCCTCACCATTATACTTAATATCTTGTTTTAATTCTGTAATGGTCTTATCGCGTGCTTTAATCACCTCATCATGCGTCTTTAGATCTTGTTTTAGTTTTGAAATCTCCTCGTCGCGTTCTTTAGTATCCGCAATACATTCGTCAATTATCTGCTTGCGTTCCTGTGCAAACTCACTCTTTATCTCTTTGAGTTCTTCTTTAAGATTGGTAACGCGCTCTTTAAGGGCTTTAACTTGGTCGCGATAATGCAACACAAAACGAAACATCAAACCGCTAAAAAGCAAGACTGAAAACACCGCTATTAATAACATTTCATTCAAACCCATTTTATTTCTCCTTTAACTGTTAGGGCGGTCATCATGACCTATCTGTTTTGCTTCGCATTCCATTAAGAAAAGAAGGCAACAAGCCGCATGTGCCAAGTGTGATAAATCACTCTCGACATCCTTACTCTCTCCATCAAACCATGCTAATAAATGACGCAAAGCAGCGCCGTGTAACCGGCTCCAATCCATGCCATGACGCCAATTGTTTGCTCCGTATTTCTTGGCTCCAAACTCAAGAACACGACCGATTTCAATCAATGTTGACGGGGGGATAAGTTCAACACGTGCTTTGCCATTATCATTCTTATGCGCTTCTTTCATTTTTACCCCCCTAATGACTGTAACGCATCGTTTTCATCACAACGCGAGGTGTAAACAGAAGAGCTATTTATAAATCTATTTTTTGTATGGCCTTTGCTCTCTTGCATTAATGACTGCAAGCGTTCAGGGTAAAAAAAATCATCAGGGCGTAAATCTATGCCATGATCACGTGCATAGTTTAGTAATTGTGCCTGATAAACCGAAGGAAATAATCCATTAGCACCACCTTTTTCCTTGGAATAAGTAATGCGATAAACAGCACCCTTACATTTCTGTAAAATGCGTGAAACATTAACAGCACCGCCTAAATATTTTATTATGGTATACGCAGGTTCTTTTTTCATAATAATAAAATTTCATATTATCTGAATTTTATCAAGAAAAAAATTCAGGTTTTTTCAATTGATTTTTCATTTGATATGAAAGATCCTTATTCTTATGGAATCGGATCAGTTAAAGGCATGGCTTAAAGAGCAATTAGCTAAAAATGGACATGGTAGCAAAAAAATGCTAGCTGAACATTTGGGGGTATTGCCATCTACTTTAACTAGTATGATCAATAATTCGGGTACATCGGGTAAAAATAAATCAATAAAACCTAGGCTAATAAAAGCAACTGAACTCATAAAGATTATTGATTTTTTTGGTGAAATCCCGCCTTTCTTAATCAAAGAATCTGAACAATTTATTCGTCTTTATTATCAAGCAAATCCTGAAGTTCAGAAAGCTGTTTTAACGATTCTTCAAAATTCCTGCTCTTTAGACAAAAGATAATAGCAGCCATTACTTTTTTATCTCCATAGTTCCAAAATTTTTCTAACATTATTTTATCCATAATGAATTTGTACTCAATATAAATTTCAGATTTTATGAATTTTTTTATTGACACTGTTCATAAAATATGAAATACAGACACCGTACCAGAAAAAAAAATACCCTTGTCAACAGGTATTTTATTCAAAATGTTCTTTTTAAATTTTAATATCGGAGGCTGTTGTGAATAAACCTGTCTTTATAAAATCAGATGAAATTCTCTTAGTGATGTGCGATGATGAAAGAGAAAGCATTGCAAAATCAGGTCCTTTATTTGAAGAAAGTGACATTATCGACTTTATAGATGAAACTGATAATGCCGTTCAAATCTTGCGCATTGAACCAACAACTAACCGGTGCGAAGATATCTCTGAAGATATTGCAGAGTTCTACATTAAAGAACGTGAACAAAAGTGTTTTGATGGCATCATTCCTCATAACTTTGTTAAAGACAGTGATGCATACGGTTTTTTTTTAGAAGAAATCGAAAAGCAGCGATATCAAGATAAAATTTACGGCACTTATGAAGAGCAAAACCGCTTAACCCTTTGGGACGTCCTTCCAAACTACCCAAACTATACAGGGCGTTTTTAAAAGACGCCTCCTTACACAACAAAATCACAACTATAAATCAAGCGTGATTCACGCAATGGGTGAAGTGCGCGCAATTGAGGAAATCAAGATGACAAATTCTCCCTTAATAACAATGGCTAGTAAATATGGATTTTCCCATGAAGAATTTCGAAAAACGATTATTAAAACATGTATTGGTGGCAACTTTTCTGATGAAGAGTTTGCTGTCTTTATTTCTGTTGCTCATACTTATGGTCTCAACCCTTTAACGAAGGAAATCTATGCTCTCCCTAAAAGAGGAGGAGGCATTATTCCTGTGGTCTCTATCGACGGGTGGATTAAGATCATTAAATCTAATCCTCAATTTGATGGTATGACCTTTCAAGACCATCTGGATAAGGATGGCAATATCATTGCAATCAAATGTGCTATTCGTCTCAAAGGCATTAAAGACCCTATAGAGGTCACTGAATATTTAGCAGAATGCAAACAAGAAAGAAGTGACGCATGGCGAAAATATCCAGCACGCATGTTGCGTCATAAAGCCGCTATACAATGTGCACGATATGCCTTCGGCTTTTCAGGAATTTATGAAGAAGATGAAGCTGCTCGTATCAATGAGATAAACCATAATACGCAAGAGCAAATGGTTTCTCATGACATGCTTATACAAATCAGACAATTAATGGAACAAACACAAACAGAAGAAGAAAATGTCCTCTCTTTTGTTAAAGTTAAAAACCTAACAGACATGTCTCATAAGCAAGCGCAAATGGTTTTGGAGGGATTGGAAAAAAAGCAAAACATTCAAAGAGAAAAAGCACAACAATCCTTACCATCACAAGAGCAAAACGACGCTCCTATACAAGATGCCGAATACGTACATATTCAAGATATCGAATATGCACAAACCAAACAAGAACAGACAGCGGCGGTGTGATATGGAACAAAGAACAGCACAATGGTTTCAAGCAAGATTGGGTAAAGTTACCGCATCCAATGTGTATAACATACTCAGCAAAACAGCAAAAGGTTTACCTACAAGCAAATATGAGGACTACAAAATCAAACTCATCACTGAACGTTTAACAGGGGAAATAAGCCCCCATTATGAAACTGAAGATATGAGATGGGGCATTGAACATGAGGATGATGCCTTGCAAGAATATGGCTTCATTTATGATGCCTATATAATAAAATGCGGCTTTATTCAACACCCTGAAATAGAAATGGCGGGGGCTAGCCCTGATGGGCTTATTGGTGAGGATGGCTTAATCGAAGTCAAATGTCCTAGATCCGCAACCCATATGCGCTTTTGTATAGATAACGAAATCAAGCCTGAATATCATGCACAAATGCAATTCCAAATGGCTTGTACAGGACGCAAATGGTGTGATTTCGTAAGCTATGACCCACGGTTCACGGGGGAATCTTTTCACTTGCGTATGAAAGTCAAACGCATCCACCGTGATGATCAACAAATTGAACAGATCAATAAAGCTGTTGAAGCCTTTTTAGCAGACATAGAGCAAGAGATACAAAAGATCTCAACAAAAGCTGCTTAATCCCTATGGGGGTGCGTTTTTTTAAGTCTTCTTAGCACCCCCACCCTCTCATAACAACTTTCAAGAAATGCGTGTTTCACGCCACGGGCAAATTGCATCTAATGAAGGGAGAACAGACATGGCGCCACGCCCCGCTACCATAACACAACCAGCTATTGCACGCGCTTTAAGAGAAGCAAAAAAACAAGGGTGTGAATTAATAGAAATCAAACCTACAGGTGAACTCCTCATCTATCTCAAATCCGATATCCCAATACCAACCGCAGCCGCGCATCCAGACAAATTATTCGATTTGTCAAAGAATGAATACTACGAAGACGCGCTCTCTAAGATGTGAAATTGCCATGCCAAAACCACGCCCCCCTCACCTTGTCAAAGAAATCACACGCCATGGTAAAATTATATGGTATGTGCGTATTGGTCGTGGGCGACGTATTAGAGTACGCGGTACATATGGAACGCAAGAGTTTGTTGACAATTACAAAGATGCACTTGCCGAATTACAAGGCATCATCCCCCCTAAACCTAAAGTAGGTAAACTTGTTGAAGGTTCATTTTCATGGCTGCTTAAACAGTATTTTAACAGCGTTCATTGGAATAATCTTGCTAAAGCCACAAAGAAACAAAAAGAACTCATCCTTATGAAGGTATGTGATACCATAGGAAACATTCCGTACCAAGCAATCGAAAAAAAACATATTATAGCCGGTGTTGAACGGCGTAAAGAAACACCAGCAATGGCTAGGAATTTTCTGAAAGCCCTTAATGGTCTTTTTAATTGGGCGATTGATCAAGGTTTTTTAGAAAACAACCCAACAGCAGGAGTAAGAAGACCAGCTTTGAACAACAAAGATGGCTTTGCTGTTTGGACAGAAGAAGATGTTGAAAAATATTATCACCATTGGTCACATGGTACACATGAACGCGTCTGGATTGATGTTCTTCTTTATACGGGTTTGCGTCGTGGTGACGCCGTTCGTATTGGTTGGAAAGACGTCAAAGATAATATCATTCATCTTAAGACAGAGAAAAGTAAATTCCAAACAGATGTTTTTCTACCCATTTTGCCTGAATTAGCAGAAACCCTTAAAATTGGTCCCACTGGAGAAAAAACATTCATCTGTAGTAAACTTAATCAAAAGTTTGTCAAAGAAAGCTTTGGGAATGCATTTCGAGATGCTTGTAATACAGCGGGAATCAAAAAATCAGCGCATGGTTTGAGAAAATTAGCAGCAACACGCGCCGCTAATTCCGGTGCAACAGTTTCACAACTCAAAGCAATTTTTGGATGGACAAACGACAACATGGCATCTCTTTATACCAAAAACGCAGATCGTAAAAAACTTGCTCTTGAATCGATAAAAAAGCTCCAAAAAAGTTAGGGGTGGAGACGAAGAAAACATAATAGAATCAATAACCACCAAAACCCTTACATTATATATAAATTTTTGATTTTATTTACTCCCTGTTTGCTCTCATCGCCCACCATATGCTTTTAAGATACATGTAACTTACTGATAACTTGCTGATTTTACATGTATTTTTAAAGTAAGGGATTCGTGGATAAAAGTGAGGGAATGGGGTTCTTTTATTTTTCTCTACAACAGAAATATTTTCTCCTCTTTTCACTTAGCTATTCATTTCTAATAACTAGTTGAATGATTCTAAATCTTGTTGCAAAATAGCTATTCAATGATCTCCAAATATGCCTATAAATTTACAATTAAATAAGTAGAAAGCAATATCATGGCAGATATCAGCGTTTTTTCTTTAAATAGCTAGAGTGTTTGAATCACTCTGCTTTCTATAAAGTTAAAAATATTTTTACAGACGTGCCTTGTCGAAAGAATCTTTTATCTTTAACTTTAATATTCTTTTTCAAAGAGATGTGGGCTTTCAACAATAAGCTTTTCACGTGCTTTTTGTAACTGTTTAATGACTTCATCAATTTTTGATGGAGAATAACAAGATTCTTGACTATCTAATAAGTGTTGCCTTTCCATCCCTTCATAGAAACATTGCATCTGAGACTGAAGTATTCTCATTTCTTGGAAGAAAAGGCGTCCCGTTTCTTTAAAACCATTATTAAGCGATAACAGTTGTTCGGAAATTGATAGCAGAACTTGTTTTAAGAAGCGCTCATTTTCTTGGCGTTTACGGTATTCTAAAACAAGAGCATGGCTTATCTCATCCAGTTGTTTTTTTGTGGAATCAATTTGACGCAATAAATTTGGCTTTTCCCCCATATTACCTTCTTTCGCCTTCAAAAGCATAGTATGAATGTCTAATAACTTAATTGCGGAATGAGATAAATAATCAACTAATGTAGATGTATCGACAGAGCGCTTTCGTGCAACCATTATGAACGCACCTCATAATTGTTTACATTCATTCCGCTATTTTTTTATTTTACAAAACTATTCTAAAGAAAGTGCTAAAAAACATGCGTTGTCATTCATTTATATTTTATGGAAAGTTTTAGCTTTTATTTCCATTAATGTGGAGCCAATGGGGTTAAAAAACGTACAGGTGTATAAAGAATAAGATGAGTTGTTTTTTCCAACACAGTACTACTATCAGCAAGAAGCGCTTGACTAGGTGATAATTCTGTACCCTGCATAATTGTGGAAGCCAAAGACCCTTCTCGAGAAAGAGCCATCAACGTTGGTGAAGATGCAAAGACATTATGTGCTCCGCCATCAACAGTAGAGAAATCAAGGACAGTTATTCCATTTTTACGCAACATTTCAATATCAGAACCATCTCCCACACGATGATGTCCTCCCGTAAGGCGCCCCGAGACAGCAAGTGCTTTATCCGCACGAGACACCAAAATAGCTGTTGGTCGAGGCAACTTTTTAATATCATTAAGTTGTCGTTCAAAAACATCGACATCAATGTCCGGCGCCGCCATTAAGAAACTTGTAATACGACGAATAGGTTTATAGTTCCCCTGTAATGCTAAAGTTCTAAATGCTTCCATTATAACAAAATTACCCATAGAATGAGCAATAACGGAAATCTGATCAGCATGGGTTTCACTAACGAGTTTCAAAAGCTCTATGAGTCCGTCACGCGCAAAATTAGCGCTATCACGATCATAAATATAAAGAGGGACTGATCCAGCGGAGGGCCAAGAATAGTGCACAGCAACAACATCTAAAGAATAGTCGTATGTAAACTGAGCTGTACGAAATGTGCCATCTGCAAAATTGTTGTTATAGCCATGAATAAAAAGAAAAATCTCTCTTTTTCCTTTTGGCTTTTTTGCTAAAGCAGCATTTAGTTGCTGCTTAAATTGTTCTTTATTATCATATTTTTGCAAGGCTACTGCTGCAAAATATTTGTCATGGGTAGGTTTATAAGCATTTATTTCAACTGCACCCTTCACATGTTGTTGAGGAATTCCCACATCAACGCGATTATAATGCACTTTATTTGATCGCTCTGCTCCATAAGGCTGAGAATAGTTGTTTTGCATCATACGACTTGTTGCAACATATACTGGAACAACAGTTTTAGGAAGAATTGGTCTACCCTCAACTTCCCTTTGCACTGCAACCATAGATGGTGTTGCATGTACCCCGTGCCAAAGTACGGCACGCGATTTGCTACATGCTGTCAATAAAGAAATGCAAATAAAGAATGTTAAATACTTTAGAAATATTGTACTTCTCACGACAACACCACCCAACCCTCTAAAAAAAGATTCAATATCCCAGATCTGTAGGTGAAAGAATAAAACTTCTACAAACCTGAAATACAAGCATTACTAGGAATGCACTAAATCAAATAATACACAAAGAAAAACCCCGCTACAATGCATAAAACAGCAATCCTGTTAAATATACATATCCCACAAGAGAAATCAAATGGTGCGGTCAAGAGGTACCATTTTATAATATTTTCAATGATTTAATAAAAATATCAAATAACAAAACCACCTTTTAGATCACCTGACATATAGAATCTATGAGATTATCAAATAGCATCATCATCTATATATTGCAATTACGAATCAGAAGCTCTTTTTGGGGTGTTTTTTGAGAAAACTTTGTACATTTAACTCTTTGTTAACCATCTTTTGAGGTGTGTGAGGATGTTATCCAGCGCATCCATAATGCGTGCAAAATCGATAATGAACATAAAAATAATGAACGCTATCCACTTCACGCAACGAGACATCATCTTCAAACCTTGATAGGTATTGATCATCTCATAAAGCAGCTGTCGTTCGTTTTCTGTAAGTTCTTTATCTTTGTTGTTTGGTTTCTCGACCATCTTTCCAACCGCATAAATGCGCTCCCTGCTTGTTATGCTTTAAAATATCTCTTGCTAGGTTGGGACTGATGACCGCAACATCCTGATTATCCAAATAAATTGGCAACCAGCCAACACAAGAAACAGACCTATTTGCCGCGCACCCAACGAGAAAGTTCAGAGCGCACACCAGCATCACTTTTTTGATTAACTTCATTTTCTACCTCAAGCCGTCTTATTGCTGTCTTCAAAGCATTCTTTGTTTGCTTGTGCTGTTCACTTTTCTTGCCAAGGTAAAACGCCTTGGCTAAAGCCATAAAAAAAACGGCTAAAGCCGCTGTAAACATCAGGTAATATTTCTTGAACCAGAAAATCACAACCGTTGCTCCCGAAACCGTTTAGCCACAAACACTATGCCCGTGCATGCCGCTAAAACCATAATGACGGCTAGTGCCCATTGGATAGGTCCATTGCCTGCCAATAATCCTCCAAGACCTGAACACGAGCCTATAATCGGTGCTAGGGCTTCTGCTTTGAGAAGTCCCGTTGCCTCTTTCGTTTCCACATGTTGATAGTTCGAAGAAACATAAGAACCCTTCGCCCATAACCCCGCTTCTGCTGCTCTACGGTTTGCTAATCCCTTAAGAGGCTTGCCTCCTATCTTGTTCCATCTCTGTAATTCTGCTGGAACCGATTCATAATCACCATTTTAATAAAGTTACTTGATGAGGATTGCTGTTGCTGATCAAACTGTTCTTGGACGCCTTTGATAACAATCTTTCCACCAGAGTGAATAGTAATATCCGCTTGTTTCTGATCTTCTGGCGTTTCCTTTCCTTTTCCAGCAAGAACCATTGACCTAATGATGGTGGTATCATTTCCCGATTCAAGAGCAACCCCTTCACCCCCTGTAACGCTTGAGCCTACCACTTGGGTAGCATCAATCTTGTTATGCACGGATTTGCTGCTACTAAATGTTCCTCCATCTTTATGGTACGACATCTCATAATGTAGGCTATCCTCTGCATTGGTGATCACAACATCGTTGCTGGCTTTCAGCCCTACTTTTTTCTCAGCCGCAATGGAACTGCCTGTAATGGTGAGATCATGCTTTTTGCCATCCTGCCCCGCTATTGCCGTAACATTACCCCCAGATTTTATTGATGAGCCCTGAGAAACCGAGGCTTGCATATCGGCTTTCGTGTTGTTGGAGTGAAGATGATCCTCCATCTCATCTTTTCTTACCCCTATTGCTATTTCCCCTTGGGCACCAAGAGCAACATTGCCCTTGGCATCTATATCTGAAGCAGCCATATGAATATCTTGACCGGAGATAACAGTGGTCTCTTTTCCAGAACTTAAATGAGAGCCATTGTGTAAGGCAACATGAGAGGTTTGATCCCCGCGATGGCTATTGGCACTGTTGCGTGTGGCATCAATGGAAATATTCCTCTCAGCTTGTAAATGCAGTCTCTCCTTTGCTTGAACATCAGAACCTAAAACATTAAGATCTTTTCCAGAGAGAAGTATTGTTGATCCCCCAGAACTGACTTGCGATTTATGGTGCATGGTGGAGTCACTGTGCTCGCTGTGGTGGTGGGTTTCTGCTGAGCCTATCGTCAAATCACCTTGTTCTGTGGCCATGGTAAGATCACCTCCTGTGGTGATCTTAACCCCTGAGGCGGTGAGATCTTGTTTGGCAATCACGCTCGCATTGCCACCAACAGAAAGCGCATTGGTGTTTAATACTGTCCCTACACCATCAACCGTTGTACGCCCTGCATCCAAACGAATGTTATTCTCCGCAAGTAAAACAGCATCACCACCAGCAGCAAAATGTCTCCCTTGACTGAGAATGGCAACGTGTTGATTTATAATGATAATTTACTGTTTTGCATGTTGAATGAGAGACCCGAATATCCTAAGATTCTCTCATCTCAAACCTGCTTATGTTAAATCAATCAAAATCATCCCCTTGCACATCACAAGTGGGATTAACGTGTGGATAAAAAACCGTTTAGAAAGGAACAAAAATGCCTCTTATGAATCGTCTTAATGCAAGGGCTGTCGCAACATTGGGAGCTGGCAAATATAATGATGGTGCCAGCTTGTTACTTCATAAGCGTAAAGATGGGGGCGCTCAATGGCTTTATCGTTATACCATCCACGGGCGGCGCCGTGAAATGGGCTTGGGTGCTTTAAGAGATGTCTCTTTAAAACAAGCTCGTGAAACTGCAACCCAATGGCGTTCTGTTTTGCATGAGGGTCGTGACCCCATTAAAGAACGCAATAAACAAAAACGTGAGGCAATGCGTAATCTGCATTATTTAAAAGATATTGCCGTGGATGCTTTTGAAAGTCGTAAAGCAGAATTAAAAAATGACGGTAAAAATGGTGTGTGGTTTGCACCTTTACGTCTTTATATTCTCCCTAAATTAGGCTGCCTCCCCGTTTCAGAAATTACACAAACAGATATACGCAAAGTTCTCGCTCCCATCTGGCATACAAAAGCTGGAACAGCTGAGAAAGCACTAAACCGCCTTAATATTTGTCTTAAACATGCCGCTGCCTTGGGTTTGGATGTTGATTTACAAGCAACAGAAAAAGCACGCGCGCTCTTAGGTAAACAACGGCATAAAGTTAAAAATGTACCTGCTATGGATTGGAGAGATGTTCCGGATTTTTATAAAACACTCTGCAAAACAACAACCATGACACACTTGGCTTTGCGTCTACTTATTCTGACAGGTGTTCGTACACGTCCTTTACGTTATATTCATAAAGATCAAGTTAATGGTGATATATGGACTATCCCTGCTGAAAATATGAAAGGAAGGCGTGATGCTACAACAGAATTTCGCGTGCCTTTATCATCTGAGGCATTAGAAATTTTGAAACAAGCACGTCCCCTATCACGTAATGATTTCTTTTTTTCTGCATCCGGTCGTGGTCCCTTTGGTGAAAATTGCATGTCAAAATATATGCAACAGATTGGGCTTGAAGCACGCCCGCATGGTTTTCGGTCTAGTTTACGCGATTGGTTAGCAGAAACAACCGATGCTCCTTTTGAGGTAGCAGAAACCATTCTGGGTCATACGGTTGGGGGTAAAGTAGAGCGCGCCTACCGTCGTACTGATTATCTAGAACAGCGCCGTGTTTATATGGATAAATGGGCTGCCTATGTCACGGGGCAATCTTAAAAGATGGGGTCTTGCACCCCATCATTCTTTCATTATCTGTGGATAACTTTTTCTCTTCGTTCTCTCATTCCGTTTCAATAAGACTCATAAAGTATCAAATGAGAAAATACCTCATAAAATACTGTTTTTTATGAACAAACTTACTTTCAAATGATTCTAAAATATGGTTAATAAATGGTTATTGATTTGTTTCCATTTTTTGAGATTGAAAGGATAAATTATAACTGAAAATGATGTTCTTCTTACAGACCGTGAAAGTGCAAAATTATTGCATATAAGCGTTTCAACATTCCGCCGTCATGTCACCAATGGATCTTTACCAAAGCCTTTAAAATTTGGTTCTTTATCGCGTTGGTTACAATCGGATCTGATGGATGTGATTGAAAAAGCAAAAACGCAACGTCAAAGTGACGCTGCATGAAAAAAAACCTTGTCACATAAGGATGGACAAGGCTTTCTCTTATAAACCGATAAGAATATAGCAAAATCCATCCTGTGACGCAACGTTATAGGATGAAAAAAATGTATAATTCTATAAATGCTCGGGGCATCACAAATGCCTTGCGTGGTGTCTGGTATGGGGCTTATAGACTAGCCCGTTGCCCTGCTCATGATGATAGGTTGCCTAGTTTAGGCATTTCTAATGGAAATGATGGGCGTCTCTTGCTTCATTGTTATGCTGGCTGCTCTTTTAGAGAGATCATACAAGCTCTCAAAAATATTGGGTTGATTGAAAAACAGGCATGTTTTGATCACAAAACCTCTTGTTACAATCTCTCTTTCTCAAAACAGGTTTGTTGTGAAGATAACAAGACAAAACAGAAAGCAGAGAGAGCACAAAAGATTTGGAAGCAAAGTCAACCGATTAAAGAGACTTTAGCAGAGCTTTATTTACGCAAGCGTGGTATCACTTGTGACTTACCTCCCTAGTTTACGCTTTCATAGCAAATGCCCCCATCCCTCTCTTGATGCGATTATATTTTTACATTCTCGCAAAAGCCAAGTGGATGTCATACAGACGGTGGAGCATGTCACGCGTCGTATTCCAAATAAGAAAGAGGTTATATCATTTTACTGGTTGGGGTTCCTGCTGAAATTTCTGCGGAACAAGCTTTAAAATACAACAAAAGATACAAGGTTGTTTGGCAAGTTATCAATGCTTTTCTTTCTCATGATGGGAATTTTGAGATAATCTTTAACCAAATCAACTTAGGGCAAAATATAAGCCATATTATTGACATTGTAAAAATTGCTCAGAAGACCGAATTAGAAAATGCTACAACCGTTGTTGATGATATACCGTTACAGAAAAAAACGGAAGGCTCAAACGCTAATATTGCTACGCCTATGCATAACTCATGAAGCTACGCATCTCGTGTTGCACGAGATGCTTTCTTTATCAAGAGCTCCTAGCTTTCTTTACTACTTTCCATCAACAGAGCATGAAAAAAATAGGTATTCAATCTTCTTCAGATGCGCGTTAACCGGCTTACAACCACTCCCCAATCCAAAAATATTAAGAATGGGATAAGAAAATGCGTCAACTGTAAATCTGTCTTCTCTAATTTTAAAGAGGCCCTTCGCCTCAGGAATAATAATTTTTGAAAGAAGATTTTTCTCGTTCTCTCCAAGATTTTTTTGCTTTGCAAGTTTTTCCGCTATCGACATCCCACAGCCACTCCCCACCGACTGCGCACTAGCTGTTATTGAAGATAATACTGTAGAAAAGATAGAAAACAAAGCCGCTGCTAAAATAATACGTTTCATGAGATAAATTTCCTAATAACAAATAAATTTACAAATGCGTTTGCTATGAAATTAAGGCAAATGCACATTATGGTCATAGTAAACACACGTTTTGGTTATAATTGTCAATAAATAAATTATAGTTTTTTTGTTGCTCAGATTCAGCCATTAGATTAGTAGGTTAACGTTTATCATTGTAAGGAGTTTTTTATAAAAAAAGAATACCTCTCATCGTACAAACTATTTAGAATAGCATCGTATTTTTATGGATAATAAAATTCTTACGCTATTGTTTCATACATTTATATATACTATATATACAATTCGAAAAATATTGCTTTCACAAGTAAAAATTTACAAAATTTTGCTTTTAACAAATGAAAATTAGATTTTTATATTAAAAGTATCTTACCAATAATTACTAGTTAATACAGTTAAAGAAAACTGATCTATATATTTAGAGCCAAAATAGATTTCATGCTCTAAAGATGAAGCCCTTCCTTATAAAGTGGCATTGCAACAAATTGGTTGAAGTGAAATACAACCGATTAGCAGCGCTCTTTTAGCGGTCGAGCCTTTTAGTTCTGCACAAGTTCTAACAGCATTGCGTTGGGAAAACTATTTGTTGAGTCATGTAAAAAGGTTTTATGCTGCTGAGGATACCTTAACAGCAGAACGTGCAAAATTGATTGTAGAACGTTGTGATTGCTTACCTGATATCTTTACGTTACGCGATATTCACCAACGTGATTGGACAGATTTAATAGAGCATAGCATTGTTCAAAAAGCTTTGGAGTTGTTATGCCGTTCAAACCATATTCGTGAAATCTCTGGAACGAAAAACCCAACAGGTGGGCGTCCTACCATACGCTATGAATGGCATCCTTTGATAAAAAACAAGAATACAAGACAATGAAACGATGAGAATTTTCTTTCTTTGATCTTTCAAACCCTCAAAATCTTAGAGCACCAAGAACAATGGTTCATAAGTTATCTTTGAGGGTTTTTGTTTTCTGAACACTCTCACTCTTAAAAACAGAAATACAGTTATTGCCATAGGTTTTGAGTTTTGAAACTTTGTGTTTAAAGAAAAAAACATTAAAAAATAAAAATATTACTTTTCAATATGTTAAGATTTTAAAAACCCTAAAAAAACAACCTATTTTCATAATACAACCTGTAAATACAATTAATGATATATGTTTTGAGGAGGTTTTGAAGTTTTATATCCCCCTTCATAACCTCAAATGAAATATATTACAAAATGCTTCAAAATATTCATTTTGATCTCTTAAAACACATATCGAATTTGTCTTGATTTCCCATAAAATGAATAGAAAGTTTCACTAGTTTACTTTTTATAGGCTGTTTATAAATGCATCTTGTTAAATTTTTTTGACGCATTTTATGGCTTTTCTGGCGGTTTTCTCCCATTTTACACTCGATATTTATCCTAAATGTATTTAATAAACTCCATTTCGATTCTTTCGAAGTCAATTGATTAATGTCGTAAGACTATGGAGTTTCTCTATAATGCTTCAATCCCTCAAGTCTGATAACAAACAATCCTCTTTACGCTCTCTCTTACAGTTTTATCGTCAACAGGCAAAGTCACCTCGTGAATTGGGTACTCTCTTTGAAAACCTTGTCATGGCTTATTTGACGCAAGACCCTCTGCAATGCCAAGAATATGAACAGGTTCAAACCTATTGTGAGTGGGCGAAAGAGCGTGGAGAAGATGGGCGCGATATTGGCATTGATCTGGTCGCTAAAATTCGTGATGAAGGAGGCTATGCTGCCATTCAATGCAAATGCTATGACGCCTCTCATTGCATTAAAAAAGAAGATATTGATAGTTTTATTGCTGCCTCTGGCAAAAAGATCTTCACCCGTCGACTTCTTATCGACAGCACCGAAAGTGATTGGAGTGATAACGCTTCTCATACCTGTGAAGGACAAGAAGTCCGTATTCAACAGATTAATCTGTTTGATCTGGAAAAAAGTCAAATCGATTGGAGCCGTTTTGAAGGAAAAGAAACTGTTGTCCTTAAAGAACAAACGAAGAAAAAGCTTTTAGATCATCAGAAAGAAGCCCTTGAAGCTGTTTGTGAGGGTTTACAAGAAGCAGACCGTGGCAAGCTGATTATGGCTTGTGGAACGGGCAAAACCTTTACGAGCCTTAAGATAGCAGAAACTCTCGCTGGTCAAGGCAAGCGGGTTTTGTTTTTAGTGCCTTCTCTTGCTCTCATGTCACAAACCATCCGTGAATGGACAGCAGATACAGAGATAGCCTTGCGTTCCTTTGCTGTGTGTTCTGATCTCCATATTGGCAAGCGTCGTAAAAACCAAGATGATGATGCTGGTCTTGATACTTCTGATCTTGCCCTGCCTGCAACAACAGATGCAAAACAGCTTGCAAGCAAAGCCAATAAGACTTCTCCTGATGTCATGACTGTTATCTTTTCGACTTATCATTCAATCCAAGTGATATCAGATGCACAAAAAGACCATGGCTTGCCCGAATTTGATCTGATTATTTGTGATGAAGCCCATAGGACAACGGGGGCTGTGTTGGGTACAGACAATAGTGAATCTGAATTTGTCAAAGTGCATGACAATAGCATCATACAAGGAAAAAAACGCCTCTACATGACGGCAACTCCAAAGATTTTTACCGATAATGCCAAGAAACAAGCCAATGAGATTAATGCCGTTCTGGCTTCTATGGATGATGAAGAGCTCTATGGCAAAAACCTTTATACCTATACCTTCTCAAAAGCCGTTCAGAATGACCTTTTAGCACCTTATAAGATTATTGTCTTGGGGGTGAATGAAGAAGCAGTGGCTCAATCCATTCAACATCTTATGACCGATGATAATTATGAACTTACTCTTGATGATGAAACCAAGCTCGTAGGCTGTTACCAAGCTTTGAGTAAAATCGATCTGAAGGTTGATTTAAGTGATGACCCCAATCCTATGCGTCGTGCTTTGGCTTTTTGTAAAGATATTAAAACCTCTGAACGCATTCGTGATACCTTTAATTCTGATGAAATTCAGTCTGAATTACGTACTCTTTATGAAAGTCATAAAAAGACACCTGCTCTTCACTGTAGATTTGAGCATATTGATGGAACTTGTAGCGCTAAAGAGCGTACAAAAAAACTTGATTGGTTAAAAGAAGATGCGGGGAAAAATATCTGCCGTGTGTTAAGTAATGTTCGTTGTCTCTCAGAAGGCGTGGATGTGCCTGCTCTTGATGCGGTCATGTTTTTACATCCGCGCAAAAGTCACGTGGATGTGATACAAGCGGTAGGACGTATCATGCGCCGTGCCAAGGGCAAAAAAAGAGGTTATATCATTCTACCGGTTGGGGTTCCTGCTGG
>NZ_JH725037.1:976466-1143674 GCF_000278235.1 Bartonella vinsonii subsp. arupensis OK-94-513 | reverse complement strand
TGCCTGTCTCATTTTTCTTTTAATTTTTTTCAATAAAAAATAAAAATCATTATATTTCAATATGTTATTTTTTTACCAATTTTTCAAAAAACAACCTATTTCCATAATACAACCTATAAATACAATCAATAATATATGTTTTGTAGGGGTTTTGGGGGTATAGGGGGTGTTTTTTACTTTCTTATGAAGTAAGCAATAAAACTCTTCAAAATTGCATATTTGAACTCTTAAAAACACATATTGGAGTTGTCTTAATTTCCCATAAAATGAATAGAAAATTTCACTACTTTGCTTTTTACATGCTGTTTATAATTGCATCTTGTTAAATTTTTTTGATGCATTTTATGGCTTTTCGGGAGTTTTTCTCCCATTTCAGACTCGATATTTATCCTAAATGTATTTAATAAACTCCATTTCGATTCTTTCGAAGCCCATTGATTAATGTCATAAGACTATGGAGTTTCTCTATAATGCTTCAATCCCTCAAGTCTGATAACAAACAATCCTCTTTACGCTCTCTCTTACAATCTTATCGTCAACAGGCAAAATCACCCCGTGAATTGGGTACTCTCTTTGAAAACCTTGTCATGGCTTATTTGACGCAAGACCCTTTGCAATGCCAAGAATATGAACAGGTTCAAACCTATTGTGATTGGGCGAAAGAGCGTGGAGAAGATGGGCGCGATATTGGCATTGATCTGGTCGCTAAAATTCGTGATGAAGGAAGCTATGCTGCCATTCAATGTAAATGCTATGAAGCCTCTCATTGCATTAAGAAAGAAGATATTGATAGCTTTATTGCTGCCTCTGGCAAAAAGATCTTCACCCGTCGCATTCTTATCGATAGCACTGAAAGTGATTGGAGTGATAACGCTTTTCACACCTGTGAAGGACAAGAAGTTCGCATTCAACAGATTAATTTGTTTGATCTGGAAAAAAGTCAAATCGATTGGAGTCGTTTTGAAGGAAAAGAAACGGTTGTCCTTAAAGAACAAAAGAAGAAAAAGCTTTTAGATCATCAGAAAGAAGCCCTTGAAGCTGTTTGTAAGGGTTTACGAGAAGCAGACCGTGGCAAGCTGATTATGGCTTGTGGAACAGGAAAAACCTTTACGAGCCTTAAGATAGCAGAAACTCTTGCTGGTCAAGGCAAGCGTGTTTTGTTTTTAGTACCTTCTCTTGCTCTCATGTCTCAAACGATAAGGGAATGGACAGCAGATACAGAGATACCCTTGCGGTCCTTTGCGGTGTGTTCTGATCTTCACATTGGCAAGCGGCGTAAAAACCAAGATGATGATGCTGGTCTTGATAGCTCTGATCTTGCCCTGCCTGCAACAACAGATGCAAAACAGCTTGCTAGCAAAGCCAATAAGGCTTCTCCCAATGTCATGACTGTTATCTTTTCGACTTATCATTCGATACAAGTGATATCGGATGCACAAAGGAAATATGCGTTACCTGAATTTGATCTGATCATTTGTGATGAAGCCCATAGAACAACGGGTGCTGTGTTGGGTACAGATAACAGTGAATCGGAATTTGTCAAAGTTCACGACAATAGCATTATACAAGGCAAAAAACGCCTCTACATGACAGCTACTCCAAAGATCTTTACCGATAATGCCAAGAAACAAGCCAATGAGATTAATGCCGTTCTGGCTTCTATGGATGATGAAGAGCTCTATGGCAAAAACCTTTATACCTATACCTTCTCAAAAGCCGTTCAGAATGAATTGTTAGCACCTTATAAGATTATTGTCTTGGGTGTGAATGAAGAAGCCGTGGCTCAATCCATTCAACATCTTATGACCGATGATAATTATGAACTTACTCTTGATGATGAAACCAAGCTCGTAGGCTGTTATCAGGCTCTGAGTAAAATCGATCTGAAAGTTGATTTAAGTGATGACCCCAATCCCATGCGTCGGGCTTTAGCTTTTTGTAAAGATATTGAAACCTCTGAACGTATCTGTAAAGCCTTTAATTCTGATAAAACTAAGGAAAGATTGCATGCTCTTTATGAGAACCGTAAAGAGACACCTCCTCTTAATTGTACATTTGCTCATATTGACGGAAAACAAAGTGCAAAACGACGCAATGAACTCCTAGATTGGCTAAGAGAAGATGCGGGGGAAAATACCTGTCGTGTGTTAAGCAATGTTCGTTGTCTTTCTGAAGGTGTGGATGTTCCTGCTCTTGATGCGGTGATGTTTTTACACCCGCGCAAAAGTCATGTTGATGTCATACAGGCGGTGGGGCGTATCATGCGGCGTGCAAAGGGTAAGAAAAGAGGTTATATCATTTTACCGGTTGGAGTTCCTGCGGGGATTTCTGCTGAACAGGCTTTAAGACACAACAAGAGATATAAGGTTGTCTGGCAAGTGATCAATGCTTTGCTTGCCCATGATAAGAATTTTGAGGTTATTCTTAACCAGATGATTTTAGGACAAGATGTAAGTCATACCCTAGAGATTCTTGCCTTAGACAGTATGACGGCTATTGAAGATAAAATCTCAATCCATGAGAAATCAGAAAGTATAGGATTACAAATTGGAAAACCCGCCTATGAACCTTCTAAGAGCTATAAAGTAGAAAAAAACTACTCCTTTTGTTTTGAATTTCCCCATGCCCTTAAAACACTCCTTGCGAAGAAATTTGCCATTACCGATTATTGGGAAAACTGGGCTGGCAATGTTGCTGAAATTGCACAAAACCATATCAACCGCCTTCAAAATATGCTCTCTGATGAAAAGAGTGAAGCCTATCATGCCTTTAAGAGCTTTTATCTTGAATTAAAGAACAACTTAAACAGTGATATCAAACAAGAAGAAGCGGTTGAGATGCTTGCACAACATCTTGTGACACGTCCTGTGTTTGAAGCTTTGTTTGATGGCAATCAATTTGTACAAAACAATACCATCTCGCAAGCGATGGAAAAGATCTTAACTGTGTTGGATCAAACAAATATTGAAGAAGAGTCAAAAGAGCTTAAAGAATTCTATGACAGTGTAAAATTACGTGCTTCTGGGATCACTACCCCGCAAGCAAGACAAAATCTCATTATTACGCTTTATGAAAGTTTTTTTGCCAAGGCATTTCCGCGTACGGTAGAAAAATTAGGAATTGTTTATACCCCTGTTGAAGTTGTGGATTTTATTATTCATTCTGTTGATGATGTTTTACGAAAAGAATTTGGAAAAAGCTTGGGATCACGTGGTGTTTCTATTCTTGATCCCTTTACGGGAACTGGTACCTTTATCACGCAGTTGTTGCAATCCGATCTGATAAAACCGGAAGATATGGAATATAAATTCCGTCATGATATCCATGCCAATGAGATTGTTTTATTAGCTTATTACATAGCCGCGATTAATATTGAAGCAACCTATCATGGTCTTACGAAAGGAGATTATATTCCCTTTAAGCATATCGGATTAACCGATACGTTTCAGATGGTTGAAAAGCAAGATTTGATGAAGGGTTTACTAGAAGAAAACAGTGCATATTTGGAACTTCAGAAAAAACTGAATATCGAAGTTATCTTTGGTAACCCTCCTTACTCCTTGAGACAAAAGAATGAAAACGATAATGCAAAAAATACTCCTTATCCACTCTTAGATAAACATATCAGTGAAACTTATGCTGTTCATTCAAAAGCAACTAGTATGCAAGCTTTGTACGATAGTTATATTCGTGCCATCCGCTGGGCTAGTGATCGTATAAAAAACCGTGGTGTTATTGGTTTTGTGACAAATGCCGGTTTTATCAATGGATGCTCTATGGATGGCGTGCGAAAATGCCTTGTTGAGGAATTTAGCAGCCTTTATATTTTCCATTTGCGTGGTAATCAACGAACCTCTGGAGAGCTTTCTCGAAAAGAAGGAGGTAAAATTTTTGGTTCTGGGTCACGAGCCCCTATTGCTATCTCTATTCTTGTAAAAAATCCGGAATCCAAACAGCGTGGTAAAATATATTTCCGTGATATTGGAGATTATCTCACGAGGCAAGAAAAGCTTACGATAATTGAGTCCCTTAGTAGTATTGATGGCATTACACGGAGTAAACAAAGTTGGCAAATAATTATACCAGATAGGCATAATGATTGGCTTGGTCAACGGGATGACAGTTTCAAAGCATTTTTATCCATAGGTTATAAAAAAGGTTATGATAAAAAGCTGTTTGAGACTTTTTCCCGTGGCATTATGACCAGCCGTGATACATGGGTATATAACTCAAACCGTAGGATTTTAGCAAAAAATATGAATAATATGCTAGCCTTTTATAATAGTGAAGTCGAACGTTTTAATGACACCTATCCGCATGCTGACCGAAAAACGCGTACAAATGCTGTCGATGATTTTGTCAATTCAGATGAGAGCAAAATAAGTTGGAGTTATAATCTCAAACAAGATTTGATAAAAGGAAAGACTTTCAAATTTGAAAGTGATTGCTTAGCTCAAAGTCTTTATCGTCCTTTTACACAACAGTGGCTTTATTATAATCGGGCTCTCAACGATGGAGTTTATCAGATACCACGTATATTCCCTATGGGAAAAGCGGTTGAAAACAGGGTAATTCAAGTTACAGGTATAGGAGTAAATGGTTTTTCTACCCTAATGATTAAAGAGTTACCTGATGTTAATGCGATAGCTGCTAGTCAATGTTTTCCACGTTATATTTATGAAGATGATGCTGCTTCAAAAGATAAAAACGAAAAACAATCTCATTTATTTGCAAATTCTACAGAAGAGACCAAAGCCGCTGGTTTACAACGCCGTGATGCCATCACTGATGAGGGATTAGCACATTTTAAAGCTGCTTATCCGAATGAAAAAATCACTAAAGATGATCTATTCTATTATGTTTATGGGATTTTACATTCAGAAGATTATAGGGCTCGTTATGCTGATAACCTCTCTAAAGAGCTCCCTCGCATCCCTTGCGTAAAGAGTGCTGAAGATTTTTGGATGTTTGTTACAGCAGGGCGTGAATTAGGCAATTTGCACGTCAATTATGAAACTGTAGAACCTTATCCCGTTACCTTCAAAAAAGGTGACCCCAAACTTACAGATATTTCTAACCCCGAAAAGTTTTATTACGTTACAGAAATGAAATTTGCTGGGAATGGTAAGGAAAAAGATAAATCTACTGTTTTTTATAACAATAATATCACAATAACAGATATCCCTAAGGAAGCTTATGAGTATATCGTGAATGGTAAACCTGCCCTTGAATGGGTTATGGAACGTCAATGTGTAAAAACTGATAAAAAGAGTGGCATTGTTAATGATGCCAATTGCTATGCTGTTGAAACCATTGGCAACCCTGCTTATCCATTGGAATTGTTTCAAAGGGTTATTACAGTAAGTTTAGAAACAATGAAGATTGTTAAGAACCTCCCCAAATTGGAATTAAGAGAAACTGAATAGTCTTATTAAAAGCATACTCATATTTCACATGATGGGTATGCACATCTTACAAGGGGTATAGAGTTTATATCTATACTCTCTTGTTAAGGATGATTATGTACACTCTTAAAAGGAACGATTTATCATGCGATCTTCTAAAAAGAGAGGTTTTGCACTTTTAAACACTCTCATTTGGATTGCTTTAAGGCTTTTAAGAAATCCCATCTTAAACAGAATGAGATTTGTTTACATTGCCTTTAAAAGATTAACGCGCAATTTAAGATGATGCCATCATATCTTTCAAACGCTCTCTTTAAAGAAAACAGTGAATGTTGATATCACTTTACGCTTTTAATTCCTTCATTTTTAAAAAAGCAAAAAAACACCCCCTATACCCCCAAAACCCCTACAAAACATATATTATTGATTGTATTTATAGGTTGTATTATGGAAATAGGTTGTTTTTTGAAAAATTGGTAAAAAAATAACATATTGAAATATAATGATTTTTATTTTTTATTGAAAAAAATTAAAAGAAAAATGAGACAGGCACTCCCAAAACCCCCAAAACCTCCAAAATCCTTAAAACTAATAACGATAATAATCTTGATAGCACCTTTCATAATTACACACTCTCTTTTGAAAGGCTTTAAAGAGCCATATGCCTTCTCATAAGATATGGGTTTAAACACTCACTAAAATCATAAGAATTGTTTGTTAAGATTTACAGACAAAACTAACAAAAGAGACAAAACCACATAAAAAGAGATTTTGATAATGGAATAAGAATTCAATAGGTATCTTTAGATCTATCTTATAAAAGATAAAAACCGCATGATCATATTTATCATTTTGTTATAGGAATATGATGCGGTGGCTATAGAGAATGAATCAAAAGCGTTGGTTATAAAAATGCGATCTCTATTAAAGCTTCTTAAGTTACAAAGCTCTTATAAATGACAACGAAATTCACAAAAATATTCACAAGGAATTCAATAAAAATAACCATGCTTTATAAAGTTAAAAATACGCATCATAAGCAGCATTTCTAGTTGTTATGAATTTTAAAAGAGAAAATAACGCAATTGCGTAATATAGAATCAAATATATGCAATAAAATAGAGAATATTGATAGGCATATGAGGCATATTTATACACAATATGATAAAAAATAATCATAAAAAAATACAAAAAACAGCAAAATATAATTGACAATAAATACGTATTTTGATATCTAAATACTCAGATGCCTAAGAAACATCAAACAGATAGCGGAAAGGTTACGATAAACCTAATCCCTAATATAAAAACTGACTGTCTTTTATTCTCTTGTTAGTATATGAAGATCTTGTCGGGTGTAGTTATACCATACAATACCCTCAAGAGGGGAAAGTGTAACGACGGACTATCTGCCGTGTTTCTTAGCACCCGATGCCTATTAAGGCATCAATAAGAAACTTTTAAACAGATAGGAGACACTAGCTATGAATGCTACTGTTAATAAGAAAACATCATCCAAAAAATATGAGTTCACATGTGATATGCAATGCGTAGATGGTCACTTATTGTACCGTATTCGTGCTTTAAAAGACTTTGCTGATGTAAAAAAAGGTGATCTCGGGGGGTATATCGAAAAGCAAAGCAACCTATCTCATAAAGGGGATTGTTGGGTTTATGATCATGCTCGTGTTTTCCAGAATGCTCGTGTCTTTGGTAATGCAAAAGTAAAGGGTTATTTTGTCGATGTTTATGGCAATGCGCATGTTAGCAACGCTGTGGTTATTGAAGGCAATGCAAAAATTTATGATAACGCCTGTGTAACGAATTATGCTCATATTTCTGATGATAGCGTCATTTGTGGTGATGCTCATGTCGGGGGCAATGCAAAAATAAGTGATGGTGCCTATATTTGTGATGAATCGCGTGTCTTCGATGATGCTGTAATTTGTGGCGCTCTTGTCTCAGGGGATTCTTATATCCATAGCGCTGCCTCTTTAACTGAAGATGATCAAATTGATAGTGAGGCAATTCCACGTTTTGGTAGTAAAGATGATTATTACCGTCATGAATATTATGATGATTATGGTTATGATGATGATTGTGATTACAATTCTGAAGATGCCAATCAAGCTGCGTAAATAACACCGCGGGCGCGGCGGGGGCCCCCTCTCTAACTTTCATTAAAATTTTATCGATTATTTAGATTAGGGATAAAACCTATGTCCACTATAACTGTATCTAAAATTGTATCCCAAAAATATGAACTCACAAATGAAACCCGTGTATCTAATGATCATACCCTTTATCGCATTAAAGCTTTAAAAGACTTTGATGATGTCAAGGCGGGTGACCTTGGGGGCTTTATTGAGAATGAAAATAATCTCTCTCATGATGGCAATTGTTGGGTTTATGATGATGCATGGGTTTATAGACATGCCCGTGTTTCTGAGAATGCAAAAATACGTCATAATGCTCATGTTTGTGGTCATGTTTATGGTAATGCGCATGTCTGTAATCACGCCCGCGTTTATCTAGATGCGCATGTTTATGACAATGCTCATATTTTCAATAAAGCATGGGTTTATCATCAGGCGCGGGTTTATGGTAATGCAAAAATCTCAGGTTCTGCTCGTATTAAAGTAAACGCGAAAGTTTATGATAATGCCGTTGTTAATGGAGCAGCAAAAATTTATGGCTCTGTTTATGGAAATGCTAGCGTTGGGGGGTATACTAAGGTCTACGGTTCTGTTTATGGCAATGCAAAAGTGACTGGTTATCACATCATTAGAAGTTTGGTACATGGCAATGCAAGATTAAAAAGAGATGGTTATTTATATACCAAACAAAACCCTCACTATGCATATGGAATTCCTAGGGATTGTGAAATTTATGAAAATGATACAGTTGTAAAGATTAGTGAAAATAAAGCAACGTAAATAACGGCGCGGGCGTGGCGGGGGCGCCTGCTTTCCAAACTCTTTCATTCAAATTTTAGCAATTATTTAGATTAGGGATAAAACCTATGACCACTAAAAATCTATCTAAAAAATATGAAATCACTAATGAAATACGTCTCTTTGCTAATCGTACCCTTTATCGCATTAAAGCTTTAAGAAACTTTTCTGATGTCAAGGCGGGGCAATTAGGTGGTTTTATCGAAAATGAAAATAACCTCTCCCATGATGGCAACTGCTGGGTTTATGGTGATGCATTGGTTTTAAATCCCGGTCATATTTCTCAAGATGCCAAGGTTTTTAATAACTCTGTTATCGCTGGTTATGTTTATGGAAAGGCATGCGTTTTTGGAAAGGCTATCATTTTTGATCATGCTCATGTCTATGGAAATGCAAGAATTTATGATCATGCCCGTGTGATAAATCATCTCCATGTTTGTGAAAATGCCAATCTTCACGGCATGATTATGATTTTAGAAAAGACTAGTGATGATATTGAAACAAGAGCTTATATCGAGCAGCTTTCTCATAATGAATTAAGAATTTTCTGGCTGCGTAATAAAGCCCTTTTAAACATCTAGGGTGCTGCGGGGCGCCCCTTTCTCTCAAATTTCTCATTTAAATTTTAACACAATCGAAATTGTGAGGCGTTTGTTATGTCTAAAAAATACCAATTAACAAATGAAATGAAACAATTGAAAGATAAAATTACTCAAAAAATTACTAAGCTTTATCGCATTCGAGCTTTAAAAAATTTTGATGATGTCAAGGCTGGTGACCTTGGCGGCTTTATTGAAAAGGAAATCAATCTCTCTCATGATGGCAATTGTTGGGTTTATGATGATGCATGGGTTTATGGACATGCCCGTGTTTATGAGAATGCAAAAATACGCCATCATGCTCATGTTTGTGGTCAAGTCTATGGTAATGCACAAATTTGTGATCAGGCTTTTATTTCTCAATATGCGCAAATATATGACAATGCGCTGGTTTATAACAATGCCTTTGTATCGGGTTATGTTTATGGCAAGGCGCGTGTCTATGGCAATAGCCGCGTTTCGATTGAAGCCCATGTTTATGGCAATGCGCATCTTTCCCATAATAGTTATCTTTTTGAATATGCAAGGCTCTATGGCAATGCCAAGGTTTCAGGTTCTGCCTCTCTTTTTAGCTATGCGCATGTTTATGGTCATGCTGTTATTAACAACCGTGCAAGAATCTATGGCAAGGTTTATGACTATGCAAAAGTGAGTGGCTGTGCTGAAATTTATGGCTCTGTTTATGAAAAAGCTCAGGTTGCTCATACTGTTAAGGTCTGGGGTCGTGTTTGTGGGCGTGCAAAACTCAATCGACAAAGTAAGATTAAGGAGGTTCCCCCAAATAAAGAGGTTTCTAAAAGTGATATTCTGATGGAAATTATTGAGAAAATTGAAACAAAGGAATAATCAACAAACGCGGGGGCGCTTTTTATTTGCTATAAATGCTATTTTACAAAGAGAATTCAAAAAACAAGCCGTGCCAAATTTATATGACACGGCTTTCATATTTTCGATTCTCCAAATCAATCCACAATGGAGTATGAATGCATATATACAAAACGTATCATATTGCAAGTTCTCTAGTTTCTTTATAAAAACTTATCCAAAAGAATATAAATGAATGCTTCTGAATTTAGATCATCACATTTGAATGAAAAAAGCCTATTAGCTCTGTGATGGTTATAACCTCTTTTGAAACGTACTCATAACAATGCCCTCATTTTTGAGGTGACTAAAATTAGCCAATCCAAATTTGGATTAACCCCTTTCAAAAGAGGACATTTCAAATCTTTGCATTTAAACAAGCTCTCATATTCAATTGCGTTTTAACAATGCAATTTATTTTATGATAAAAACGTATCATAAAATTTATGAGATGTTATGAATGATATCTGCTTTTCATTTCATTTGAATGCTCACATGCGTTATAATATTCGCATCATGATTTGCTTTTTATGGTTTGTTTATAGATGGCTATTGTTTATAAAATAGATGGCTATTGTTTATAAAAAATGTTCAATTGAATCGTGCATAAAAGTGTGGATTCTGAAGTGGATTTAAATAAAATAAATACCAATAACTTATTGAATTTATTGTATTTTTACAGGATATGGGATGCATCAATATAGAGACGTTTTTTACCTTGTATAATGCTGTTATCATGGACTTTGACAAACTCAGATTCACTTTTATCTGATCCCAACACAGCACCCGTTGTTCTATGGGCTTCATCACAAATGATCAGATCAAATTCAGGTAAACCATGATCTTTTTGTGCATCCGATATCACTTGAATTGAATGATAAGTCGAAAACACCACAGTCATTGCATCTGCTAGGTTCTCACAAGCTTCTTTGGCAAGTGCTTGTGCATCCGTGGTTGCAGGGAGAACAAGATCTGATGTTTCCATTTCAAGAATATCATCTTGATTTTTACGACGCTTGCCAACTCTCGTATCCGAATAAACAGCAAATGAATGCAATGGAATTTGTGCATCAGCTGTCCATTCCCTTATGGTTTGTGAGACTAATGCAAGAGAAGGTACTAGAAATAAAACCCGCTTGCCTTTTCCGGCTAGTTGTTCTGCTATTTTAAGGCTCGTAAAGGTTTTTCCCGTTCCACATGCCATAATCAGCTTGCCACGGTCTGCTTCTTGTAAACCCTCACAGACTTTCTGAATTGCTTTTATCTGATGAGGACGAGGCTCTTTTGTCGATTTAAGGACAACTTCTTTTTTTGTTGCAAAGATTTGCCAGTCTATACGACTGTTTTCCATATGGCGAAGGTCAATGCGATAAACCGGTATCGCTTGTCCTTTAATCATGGCATTCACATTGTCACTTAAATTCACTTCCGTGCTATCAACCAGAAGACGATATTTGAAGATGTCTTTTCCAGATGCGGCGATAAAGCTATCAATATCCTTTTTACTAATCTGATGGTCTGCTTCATAAAATTTACATTGAATAGCCACATACCCATCTCGATTACGAAGTTTTGCAACCAAATCAATTCCAATATCCCGCCCATCTTCATCACGCTCTTTAGCCCAATCGTAATAGGTTTGAACCTTTTCATATCGCCCATAATGAAGAGGATCATACATAAGATATTTCGTCACAAAACTTTCAAAGATTTTTCCTTTTTGTGCATTTGAAGTTGCTTGTTGACGATAAGATTGTAAGAGAGAGCGTAAAGAGGATTGTTTGTTATCAGACTTGAGGGATTGAAGCATTATAGAGAAACTCCATAGTCTTACGACATTAATCAATTGACTTCGAAAGAATCGAAATGGAGTTTATTAAATACATTTAGGATAAATATCGAGTGTAAAATGGGAGAAAAACGCCTGAAAAGCCATAAAATGCGTCAAAAAAATTTAACAAGATGCAGCTATAAAAAGTAAACTAGTGAAATTTGCTATTCATTTTATGGGAAATTAAAACAAATTCGAACCGTGTTTTAAGAGATCAAAATAATTGTTTTGAAGTGTTTTATTGCCTCTAAAAATCATAACAATTGTCAGTTAAGATTTACCGACAAAAATTGACAAAAGCAGACAAAACTCAAGTCACTGATTGTCTATTTTACTCACATGGTTTTTATCGATTGGGTTGCAAAAATTTGTATAATGCTAAACTATTGAAATAGAATGTTTTTATTTTTTCTCATTAAAAAAAATAAAAGTACGACCAGAAGGGACCGACAAAACTGTCAAAAGAGACAACACTCTTTTTACAAAAGAATTCTGATCATTTTTCTTTGAAGAAGGTTACCTAACAGAATCCATTGAAAAAGAGTTTTTAGGGATTAGGGTTATTGTTTAGGTTTGTGTAAGGGTTTTAATGTTTGCTTTATGGGGGTGGAGTAAGCGTTTGATGGCATAGATATGGGGAAAAGATTTTTCGCACTTGAGTGAGAACAGGGTGTTGTGCTATTTATGATTGTCTTTGAATGGTCATTGCGTTTTGATCAAGTATTTTATTTGCTTTTAAAGCAATGCTTACAGAGTGACCAAAAGTGGGGGGAAAATCTGTATTGTTTTTGGGATTTTTACGCCAAGGTTATTGCTTAAAGCTTTTTCTAGCCCTTTTTATATTCTTTTGTATGTTTCATGGCGTGACAGTTTATGCGCGTCCTTCGGCTTTTTTACACGTCCCTACAGATAATTTTTCTCGCCAACAATCTGAGAAGCAACGATTAGAAAGAATTGAGCATTTACGCGCTTTAACGCCTAAAAGAATGAACATTTCTCCTGAAAGAGAGCAAAGTGCGTTTTTGGGTGGTGGATATTGCTTTGCCATTGATAAGATTGTTGTTGAGGATGCATATCATCTCAAAAAGCAGGCTCTTGCAACAGTGACGGATCCTTATGTTGGCAGATGTGTTAGACTTGCAGATATACAGATTTTAATCAAACAATTCACCAAGCTTTATTTGGATCAAGGCTATGTGACGGCCCGTTTTTATATTCCCGATCAAGATATCAAAAACAGCAAGACACTCAAATTTGTTGCTGTTGAGGGCAAGCTTTCAGATATTTATTATAATGGTTTACCAACTTCTGCTCATAACAATGTTGTATGGAGCGCTTTTCCGGGTCTTAAAGGGCATATTCTCAATATGCGCGATATTGAACAGGGGCTTGATCAGATCAACAGACTTCAGTCAGCGCATGCCAAAAGTGAGCTTTTACCTGGGCGTGAAGATGGCAGCACTATTGTTAATATTAGCAATCACCCTGAGAAAGCTTTAAGAGTTACAGTCACGCATGACAATATGGGACAAGCCTCCACCGGTTATGCGCGTTATAGTGCAGGCTTAAAGGTGGAGAATATTTTAGGGCTTAATGATGCGTGGGATTTTGGTTATCAACGCAGTGAAACAGATTATTGGGGTGGGAGTAAACAAGAGGGGCATAGCAACAATCTTTCAGCGAGTGTGAGTCTTCCTTACGGTTATTGGACCTTTGGATTGAATGGTTCTGTTTATAATTATCAAAGCATTATCCCTGGCAATTTTACCGATATTGAGACGACGGGGGACTCCAGTGAAGTACACGGCAGTGCGAGCACAGTGATCCATCGTGATAGTGTTTCACTCACCACACTCAATTTGGGTCTTTCTTATAAAAGAACGAACAATTACCTTCTTGGTAATAAGATTGAGGTTGGCAGCCGTCAATATAGCGTAGCTAATTTTGGGATTTCGCATTCGCGCCAGATGTTGGGTGGGACCTGGAGCTTTGATGTGAGTTATTTGCAAGGGCTCCCCTTGTTTCATTCAGTAAAGAGACATGCTCCAGGGGCAGGGGATGCGGAACCTGAATTTGCTAAATTTACTGGCACGCTTAGTGTTATGACGCCTTTTAAGGGAGGGGGCTTGGATTTTATACTGAGCAATCTTTTGAGTGGTCAATATTCCCTGCATAATTTATTGGGTGCTGAACAGATTTCTTTGGGTGGGGCTTCCAATGTGCGTGGCACGCGTGAGAGTTTGCTTTTTGGCAATAATGGTTTTTTTAGCCGCAATGATTTGTCTTTGCGCACAGTGCCCTGGAGCAACAGTGCTTCTTTCAAAAAGGTTTTTGGGGAACTACGTCCCTTTGTTGGTTTGGATTATGGGCGTGTTTTTTCACAAGCCTTATATGGAATGACCGGTGAACAGCTTGCCGGTTGGACGGCAGGTGTAAAGCTTGTAGGGGGCATTGTTTCCCTTGATGCCAGTTATTCGCGTGTTTTGTGGAGTACCGTCAAGCACAAGAAGTCTGGCACGGCTTTTGTAACATTAACAATGGAACTTTAAGCATCTTTTAGTGGGGAGTTAAAGCATGAGATATGAGAAGAGAACAAACAGAGCAGCTTTAGTGGGAGCTTTAGTTTCTAGTACGATGCTTAAAAAGGTTTTACTCAGTGGGATAGGTTTTTCTGTTTTGTTACAGCCTTCCATGCTCCAAGCGCAAATTGCTTCTGATCCTAACGCAGGTAGCGCATATCGTCCGGATATAGTGGCAGCGCCCAATGGGGTTCCCTCGATAGATATTGTTACCCCCAATGGCAAGGGTTTATCGCACAATAAATATTACGATTTCAATATTGGCAATCCCGGCGTTATTTTCAACAATCATGCACAAGAAGTAGGGCAATCGCAATTGGGAGGCATTATGCCGGGCAATCCGCATTTGCGTTCCACGGGTTCTGCAACAGTGATTTTAAATGAAGTGACCAGCAGCAAGCGTAGTGCGCTTAATGGCCCAGCGGAAGTTTTTGGGCGTCAAGCCGATGTGATTATAGCCAATCCCAATGGGATCAGTTGTGATGGTTGTGGCTTTATCAATACGCCCCATGCAACCTTAACCACGGGTCTCCCCGAAATTGATGCAAGCGGTTTTCTGAAAGGCTTTGAGGTGCGAGGTGGGGATATCAGCTTTGGAGCAAAGGGAGCGAATTTTTTCTCTGGCAAGGGAGCTGTTGATATTGTTGATATTGTCTCACGCACGGTGCATTTTGAAGGAGCTGTTGCGGGCAGGGAGATTGGTGTGAGTGCTGGAACGGGGCATTTTGATTATGCTTCTCGTCAAATGAAGGAGCTCACCGATATTACGGGCAAACCGGAATATGCGATAGATGGTTCTGCACTGGGCGCCTTGCAGGCGGATCGCATTAAACTTGTAGCGACAGAACAAGGTGTTGGCGTTCGGATGCGTCATGATATGGCGGCCAATGTGGGGCAGTTACAGCTTTCAGCTGATGGAAAAATTTCCTTAAAAAATGTTTTTGGTCATGGGGGTGTTGTTCTTCAATCAAAGAGCAAGAGCATATTGGCAAAAAGCGTTACATCGAAAAAACATATTGAGATTGCAGCCAAAAAAGATGTCACATTAGAGATGGTTGGCGCTGATGGTGATTTGAAAGTAGATGCGCAAGATGGGCTTTTATCGATTTCAGGCAAAGCGACCTCTGGGGGCAATATGCAGCTGTCTTCGCTTGATGCTATGAAAGTTGCTGGGCTTGGATCTGGTGCTGATATGGTTCTTGAGGCGGGTGGAGATCTGAACATTGAGGGGATAGTGTTAGCTGAAGGAACCCTTAAGGCACATGCCGGTGGTGATATCCAAGCTGGTCTTTTAGCTGGTGGGGTTGATATGGCGGCAACGGGTGCTGCTGGTGTTGTTGTTCTTGGTGCCCAAGGAGATGTTGACCTCGAAAGTGTTGGAGGGAGCATTAATGCCACAAATATTTATGGGGCAGGAGATGTGACACTGGTTTCGCATGATGGGCTTTTTGTTTCCCAATCGATATTGTCTCACCAAAATGTAGCAATCCATGCACAACTAAACACAAATGCCCCCGTTCATTTTGGACAAGTTTTAGCCTATGGCAAGGCCAATATTGATGGCGGGGCGGTTGATTTTGCTTCTCTGATAACGGGCGATGATGCCGTTTTAACGGTAGGCAGCCTTGATGCAGGCACACTGATGACAGGTTTAGATTTTGTTAGCTCTCAAGTGAGCCCTTCGAATCCTTCCGGTGCTCTTGTTTTTTATGACAAAGGTTCCCTTTCTATCACGGCACAAAGGGGTATAAAGGTTGAACATATTATCAGTGGTGGCAATATTGATCTTTTTGCTGGCAACGACATTTATTATGATCAGGTCATGGGCTATGGCACAGCAACCCTGACATCAGTGTCTGGAGGGATCAGTGTTGAGAATGAGCTGTCTGCTAAGGGGGATGTGAGATTGACGGCAACAACTCTAGATTTGAGCAATGATCGTTCTCATATTTACACGCCGCAAACGCTGTATTTAATTGCAGATCATATTGATGTCTCGGGCAGCGAATTGACGTATGGCGGTTTAGATTTTAACAGCACCAATGTTCTTGATATTCACCATGCACGGCTACAAGCCATTACCGATGAGGGGGGGAGTGGAGATATTCTCTTTGTTGCTCCAGGCGTTATGGTGGATGAGACTACATCGGTTTTAGCGGCACGAGATTTTGTGATCAAAACGGGCCGTTTAGAGAATAGCGGTCAATTGGCATCGGGACAGGATTTAGCCTTTATCGTAACGGGGGATGTCAGCAACAGTAAGACGGGTTTAATTTATGTGAAGGGCAATGGTGCTTTACAAGTTGATGGCACTGTGTTGAATGATTTTGGTGCCATTATGGCAGAGGGTGATTTGTTTTTTACCAATGCAGAAGGTACAGGAAAGAGCCTTTCGCTTGTCAATAAAGCGGGCTTTATTCAAGCAGGTGGCAACTTAAATATTCAAACCAACACCCTGAAAAACGAAGCCGATAGTACGCCAGAAATCACCGAAAAAACTGAAGAAATTGCCATCGCATTCGAAAAACCAGAGGGTTCTGATAGGCTCAGCGATGGAATGTTATATCAAGATGGTCCCAACCAGTGGGGAACGGGGCACGAACATCAAAGTCATACGGGACCTTTTAAAGGACACGTAAAAATTTTTTTGGATGTTCCTTTTTGGGCAAGCAAAGAAGAAACCTATGGCACAGCAATTTCAAGCGATGGAACAGTCTATAAGGCTTTTAGTTGGGAATTTAAACCTGTCTATGATCAAAAGTCGGTAAAACGCTATCAATGGAATGGTTCTCGGTGGAAGGGAGGCTTTTTCGAGTCAATAAACGAAAACTGGTCACATATGACAGAAAAGACTGTCACGCAAGCATTTTCGCATAAACCTACCGTTCAGGGGATGATAGAATCTCACGGTAATCTTATCATTAACGCAGATAGCATTGACAACCATTATAGCATTATAAGAGCGGAAGGAAATGCAGATATCCAAGCCAATATGCTCACCAATTTAGGAGCAACAGCTTATAAAAACACCTATATGGGTTGTGATGCAAATACGGATGCTTATTGTTATGGCTATAAAGCTGATGGAAGCCGGGATGTTTCTTTAGACATAGCCAATGGTGCTGTTCGCCATATTCGTTCAGAAGCTTTGGAGAGCGTTCCTGGTCTTGTCCAAGCGGGTGGCACGTTGAATTTGGTGGTCGATCAACTCCACAACACGGCAGCGGAAGGTTCAATTACAGGGGATGCGCATTTTGAAGCAAAAACCGTTGGGGGTGATCCACTAGGGGCGCTGAGCGGTTTGACTGGGGCTGGTGCTTTGTTTACGCCAAATATCGCCTTAGATGGTACAGCTGGTGTTTCGGATGGGAGTTCATTGCCTTTACCAAAACCCCAATCGGGTGGAGTTGGGGGCACGCTACCCAACCAGAATTTCCTTTATGAAACGCGGGCAGAATTCCTTGATGTTGGCAAGTTTTATGGCTCAGCCTATTATTTAAACAGAATTGGTTACAAACCTGATCGGGAGATTTTTTTCTTAGGGGATGCTTATTTCGAAAAGCAATTGATTGAGAAACAAATGCGTGATCTGGTTGGTCAAGGTTTGGGAAAAGGTTCCTTTATTCCTGGAAGTGATGCTATTGAACAAGTTAAAACCTTGCTTGATATCGGGGCAGAATATGCAAAAGCACACAATCTCCCCTTTGGTGAGGCTTTGAGTGAAGAACAATTGGCGTCCCTAGAAGCCCCGATGGTGATTTATGTGCGCCAACAGGTCAAGGGCATGGATGTTTATGCACCGGTGCTTTACATCCCTGAAAAAGACAGAGCCTCCTTTGTTTCTGCTGGGGCTTTGATCATGGGGGATGATGTCAATATCACCAGCCAAAATACGAGCAATTCCACGATAAACAATTCCGGGCGGATTGCGGCAAACCACCAATTGTATGTGCATGGTGGGGATATTCTCAGTCAAGGGGGGCATTTTGCTGCTGGTGGTGATGCTGTTTTACTTGCGGAGAACAATATTCGTTTGGATGCAGGACGCACAACGGTTGACGGCGTGGAGACAGTATTAAACACCAATGCGCTTTCTACAGGGGGCAATGCAACGGTGATTGCCAAGCAAGATATCACCGCCTCAGGGGTGGGGATCACCACCGGAGGTGATCTTGCCATGGCCACAGAACAAGGTGATTTGACGATAGGCTCAGCAGAAACCCACCACCACAGCGAGAACAGTGATGCTACCATGCATCATAAATCGCAAGTACACTCTGGAGGCTCAATGACATTTGTCTCTGGAAAAGATTTGAATGTTCTAGGTTCTGATGTTCAAGCAAAGGAGAGTCTGCATTTACAAGCTGAGAAAAATATTTCCATTGATGCGACACGCAACAGTGCCAATAGCTATCACGGGGATCAAACCTCTCATGTAGCCTTACACAATGGTTCTCATTTAAGTTCTGGAAAAGAGACCACTGTTATCTCCGGTCAAGATATTCATATGGCTGCTTCATATATAGATGCCAAGGGCAATGTTGCTCTTGGTGCCCAAGGGGAAATAGCGATAGGGGTGAGAAACGATGAAATGGAGGATCATCTTCATACCAACAACACGAAAGCTGATATGCAAGTCTCGGTTTCCCAGGGCTCGTCAATAAAATCGGGAGGTGATACCACTGTTGTTGCCGGGCAGGATGGCAAAAAGCATGATCTCACCATCACAGGCAGTTCTGTCGCGGCTGAGAAAAAAGTGGGGCTGAAAGCCAGCAACGATATTGTGATTACCAATGCAGAGGATAGCCTACATTATGAGATGTCGTACCACAAAGATGGGGGAACATTTAGTAGCAGCAAATCTGAGCATAACAAGATTGATGCTACCCAAGTGGTAGGCTCAAGCGTTACAGGGGGTGAAGGGGTTGCTCTTGAATCGGGAAATGATACTACCATCATTGGGTCAATGGTTCTTGCTGGCAAAGGAAAGGAAACAGCAGAAGATCAGAAACAAGCGGATATTTCCATTCACTCTGGGGGAAAGATTGTCATCAAAGGCGCTCAAGAACAGTTTGATCAGCAACAGCAATCCTCATCAAGTAGCCTTTTGCACGATGAATCTTCCAATAAATCTGAATCGCACACCACAACGGTTTCCTCTGTTCTAGGTGCGACAGGCAACATTGATATGGAAGCACAAGGAGATGCCAAGATTTCTGCTTCTCATCTGCTTTCCGGTCAAGACATCAATGTGAGTGCGGAAGATGTGACGATTGATGGCATGACAGACCACCATAGCAGCCATTCAGAGGAGCATGAGTCTGGTTTTGGTGTGGGATCAGGCAAAGGCTTTGTGTCGATATATGGAAGTGAAGGCAAAACACAAAATGAAGAGAGTTTTGAACATCAAGGCTCTTCTTTGAATGCGGATGGCACTATCAATATCACTGCCACCAAAAAAGATGTGACAATTGTGGGCTCTGATGTTGCAGGGGAAAATGTTAATCTCACCGCAGCACGTGATGTCAATGTGCTTGTTGGTCAGAACAGTCATCAGTCAAGCTCAAAGGAAGAGCGGGAAGGTTTTGGCATTCAGTTTGAAAAGAGCAGCAGCAGTGCCTCTGTCGGTGTTGGGATTGCCAGCGCGAAAGACACAGGCGATCAGAAGGAAACGACTTCTGTTCAATCGCACATCACGGCGAAGAACGATGTACAGATTACCGCCGGCAATGATGTGACCATGCAAGCGGCAGATGTTTTGGCGGATCGTGATCTAAATATCGATGCCGGCAATACTATCACACTATCGGAAAGCCATGATATCTCCAATACACAAGAAACCCATGAAAAGTCCTTTGCTGGTGTTACAACCACTGTCAATGTGGGTGTTCTTGATACTGTACAAGGCTTAAAAGATTCAGCGGACCACATGAATAATAAGGATGGAAATAACACAGTTATTAATGGCGTACTGACCGGCATGAAAATCAATCACCTCTTTAACAAGGGTAGGAATTTTGTGAGTTGGCTGACTGGCAATACAGGGGAAAGGGGCAATATCAGCAAAGGACTGAGTAGCCCATTAGGAGGGTTGGGGAGGGCCACCAAGGATGCTCTTACCAATATGGCTGATGCTTCTGCGAGTGTGACCGTGGGCTTTAAGACAGAGAAAGCAGAAGCCTCTTCTCAAACCTCCACGGCGGTGACAGGGACAATGGAAGCAGGGCGTTCTGTTAACATGCAAGCCCACAAAGGCAGTATCCATGGTGTTGGAGCTGACATTATCGCTGGCACCAACCCTGTTTATGCAAATGATGAGAAAAGCGGGAATATCAACTTAGAAGCAGGAAAAGATATCACCCTTGAAAGTGCACAAAACACGCAAAGCACACAAAACAGAAGTGAAAGTGCTTCGGTTAATGTTGGTACGAGCTATGGTACTGGTGGTGCAGGGGGAACAGGCAATGCTTCCTTTAGTCAAGGAGAAGGCTCCAGTGAAGAAGTTCACCAGAAAAACGCCCATATTAGTGGCACGGGTACTGTTCACACCAACAGTGGGGGAGACACCACACTTGCGGGAGCTGTAGTTTCTGGAGACCATGTAGAAATGAATGTTGGTGGTGATTTGACCATTACCAGCCGCAGTGATACGGGTCAAACCTCTAACAAGCAGAAATCAGCTTCTGTTGGGTTTGGTGGGAGCAAAAGTTTTGATGCAGGCTCGACAAGCTTCTCCTTACAAAAGGATCAATCCTCCAGCGATTATCACAGTGTTGTAGAACAATCAGGGGTCAAAGCCGGTGATGGCGGTTTTGATATCACGGTAAAAAACCAAACAACGCTGACTGGAGGACTGATTGCCAGCACCGCGTCGCCAGACAAAAACAGCCTGACCACAGGAAGCATCAGTACCAGTGACATCACCAACAGTGCGCATGCCCAAGCTAGCAGCCATGGGGTTAGCGTTTCTGGGAACGACACGATAAAAAACATTGCCAAAAATGCTTTAAGTCATGGCAAAGCCAAGGATGGAGCAGAAGGGGAAACCAAATCCGCCATCAGCGATGGCACCATCATCTTAACCGATGCAACCAACCAGAGAGCGATGGGGCAAGATGCTGGACAAATCATTGATACCCTCAACCGCAACACCGCAGCAGCACACCAAGCTGTAGTGCCGCTGGATGCCACACCACTTGAGGAGGCACTACATAATCGCCTCAATATGATCAATGATTTATCAGATGAAGGATTTGGATACTGGGGCAAAGTGCGCGAAATCGCAAATGTCAAAGAGCATCCCGAGGGTGAGGTTTTGCATGATGAAAATGGCAATGTCATCTATGCAACAGATAAAAATGGACAATATATAACAGACAGCAATGATAAAAAAATACCTCTGTATCATTATTTAACACCAGAGGAAGAGAAGTATTTAAAAGCCGGCTCTGATGGCAACAGACGTATGTTCTACAATGGCATTTTTAACACGCCAGATGAAGCAGCACGTAATGCCGTCCAGTTGGCTGATAATAAGAATGAGCCCCTTTATTTTACATACCACCCAAAAGCTGACTCATGGGAAGTAGAAGTAGGGGTAGCGATTTATGAGTATTTTGGGGGATGGAGTAATTCAACAAAGAAGTTCCAGGATTTTATCTATCGTTATGGCAATAAGGGGGCGATTGTTGATGCGCATAGCCGTGCTGGCTCGACAGTAGGCAATGGATTGCATGACTTTGAAAAGCGTGGCATCCACGGTATAGGACAAAAAACAGATATCTATCTTTTTGGACCTGCTTATAATTCTCTATCGATGGCAAATACAGTATATATCGTAAGCGATGGGAAAAAAGATCATGTTTATTTACAAAACCATCTACTTGACCCCATTGGTACAGGATTTGGCGGCAATCCACCGACTACTTATAAGGTGCCGTTCAATCCATTCTATTTATTATTTCCACCAGCACTCCCACTGAGAGAGCAAGGAGGAGCGATATTTGGCTCTGATCCTAGTACGCATAATTGTTATGGTAATGCGAGTAAAGAATGTATTGGGCGTTATGGAACCGCTCATACTCTACCGATTTATTCAGTTTATTCGATTTTAGATAATTTAGATTTAGGTTATTTATGGAGAAAAAAATGAAACAAATCTTAAAGTTATTGAGCGGGTTCATTCTGTTAAGTATTTCTGGATGTGACATATCAAATATCGACAAATCTCCCCCAGGAGAGGTATATTGGTGGAAGAAGCTTGGCGCAGATAAGCTTGAAATAAAAAAAGCCTTATTAGAATGTGGAATGCCTACCCCATATGATGAGGATTCAGAAAATAGAGAGGTAAGCAATAATGGATGGGCAACTATTCATGCTTGTATGATCCAAGCAGGATTCTACTATAAAGGGAGAGGTAACTGGTGTTATACATTTAAAGAAGAAAACCTCCCGATTTGCCGTCCAGGAGCTGTCATACCACAGCGAAGTGTCAAGAAGCGCTTAAATAGCCCGTTTTGTAAAAAGCATCCAGAACAATATGAATGCTATCCTTAAGCCTTACTGCTGCTGATGGGAAACAATCCTCCATTCTTGCCTTTGTTTGGACTAGCGGGATTGTTTTCTTAATCCACCATCTCAATTTAGTTCTAACCTGTCTTGAACACAGTATGGACAGAAAACATCAACAGGCTTCCGAGCTTTTTTATCATAAATAAATCCATGGAAAGAGGGGAAAAATGAAGAAAATCTTAAAACTATTGAGTTGCATGGCTCTGTTAAGTACAGCTGGATGTGTTAACTCAATTCCCTCACTTTCTCCAGCAATATGGAGAAAGAAAATACTTTTAGAATGTGGAGTACCGGATTTTGATAAGGTTGTGGCGCTAGATTCGAATCAATTTGCCAGTATTGAAATGTGTATGGCGCAATCAGGTTTCCGCCCTAGCTTTCCAATACAAGGTTGGTGTGAAAATAATAAATCCGAAAACCTTCCCATATGTCGTCCTGGTGCTATCATGCCTCAACGAAGTGTTGAGAGACGTTTAAAGAGCCCTTATTGTAAAAAGCATCCAGAACAATATGAATGCAAACCTTAACCACACGCAGAGTGCTTCGGTCAATGTTGGATACAGCTATGGTACTGGTGGTGCTGAGGGAACAGGCAATGCTTCCTTTAGTCAAGGAGAAGGCTCCAGTGAAGAGGTTCACCATAAAAACAGCCATGTCATTGGTACGGGCACTGTTCACACCAGCAGTGGAGGGGACACCGCATTGGAGGGAGCCGTGGTTTTTGGAAGTCAGGTCAAAGTGGATGTGGGAGGAAGCTTGACCATAAAAAGCCAGAGTAATACGGGACAAAGTTCTAACAAGCAGAAATCAGCTTCTGTTGGTTTTGGTGGCAGCAAAAGTTTTGATGCAGGCTCAACAAGCTTCTCCTTACAAAAGGATCAATCCTCCAGCGATTATCATAGTGTTGTGGAGCAATCAGGGGTCAAAGCCGGTGATGGAGGCTTTGATATCAACGTTAAAGATAAAACAACGCTGACTGGGGGGCTGATTGCGAGCATCGCATCGCCAGAAAAAAACAGCTTAACCACGGGAACCATTAGCACCAGTGACATCACCAACAGTGCGCATGCCCAAGCCAGCAGCCATGGGGTTAGCGTTTCTGGGAACGACACGATAAAAAACATTGCCAAAAATGCTCTGAGTCATGGCAAAGCCAAGGATGCGGCGGAAGGGGAAACCAAATCTGCTATCAGTGATGGCACCATCATCCTAACCGATGCAACCAACATGTGGAAACGAAAGAGGCAACGGGACTTCTCAAAGCAGAAGCCCTTGTACCGATTATAGGCTCGTGTTCAGGTCTTGGAGGTTTGTTAGCAGGCAATGGACCTGTCCAATGGGCACTAGCCGTCATTATGGTTTTAGCGGCATGCACGGGCATAGTGTTTGTGGCTAAACGGTTTCGGGAGCAACGATTGTGATTTTCTGCTTCAAGAAATATTACCTGATGTTTACGGCGGCTTTAGCCGTTTTTTTATGGCTTTAGCCAAGGCGTTTTACCTTGGCAAGAAAAGTGGACGGCACAAGCAAACAGAGAATGCTTTGAAGACAGCAATGAGACGGCTTGAGGTAGAAAATGAAGTTAATCAAAAAAGTGATGCTGGTGTGCGCTCTGAACTTTCTCGTTGGGTGCGCGGCAAATAGGTCTGTTTCTTGTGGTGGCTGATTGCCAATTTATTTAGATTCGCGCGATGCTTCGGTCATCAGTCCCAACCTAGCAAGAGATATTTTAAAGCATAACAAGCAGGGAGCGCATTTATGCGGTTGGAAAGATGGCCGAGAAAGCAAACAACAAAGATAAAGAACTTACAGAAACCGAACGACAGCTGCTTTATGAGATGATCAATACCTATCAAGGTTTGAAGATGATGTCTCGTTGCGTGAAGTGGATAGCGTTCATTGTCTTTATGTTCATTATCGATTTTGCCCGCATTATGGATGCGCTGGATAACATCCTCACACACCTCAAAAGATGGTTAACAAAGAGTTAAATGTACAAAGTTTTCTCAAAAAAATGCCCTGAAAAGAGCTTCTGATTCAGAATAATTGTAGAGAAAAATCTGAAGTTTTTGCTAGAATCATCACGAATGCTAATTTTTTTAATAGGATTTTTTAGATGCTTACACCATTTGGCAAAACCTTACGGAAACTCCGCGCATTGATCATGAAGAACGCCTGTTAGATATGGCTAAAAAATTAGATATATCTGTAGCATTTTTATCTTCTGTTGAGATTGGCAAAAAATCTGTACCTGTTGGTATGGAAGAAAAGATCATTGAACTTTACGCTTTAGATCAAGAGACAGCAGAACGTTTAAGGAGAGAATCTGATGCTTGTCGTCATATTTTTATGATCAAGCCTTCTGATCAGTTGAGGTGTGAAACCGCCGGCATGTTTGTGAGAACGTTGAATAGTTTAACACCACTTGAATTAGAATTCGTCAAAGAATTTTTAGCACAATTAGAGAAAGAAAAAGCGAAAAAAAATGCCCCTGTTGTAGAGGCATGATTTGGAATCCTATTCCCTCACTTTTATCCGCGCATCCCTCACTTAAAAAAACATATGGAGAATCAATAAGTTATTGGGAATAAAAAAGAGAATGGTGCCCCCAGAGAGACTCGAACTCCCGACCCCCTGATTACAAATCAGGTGCTCTACCAACTGAGCTATAAGGGCATAACAACGTAGGAGGTAGCACAAACTTACAAAAAGGAAAATAGAAAATTATCAGTTTCTGTGCATATTTTTAAAAATTATATGACAAATTATAAAATAATAAGCTCTTTTGTTTTCTTATCATCCTTTATCGTAAGGTTAAAAATTATTTACACATTAATACTTTATAGAGGTGTTGAGAAAAAATGCTTTTTTCTACCAGATCACGAATCTGAAGAATTCAATTGGTTAGAAAGATATTTTTCTAGCCAATGAATATTATAATTACCATCTGCAACATCTTTATTGTTAATGAGATCGCGAAAGAGAGGTAATGTGGTTTTGATTCCATCGACCACAAATTCATCTAAAGCGCGTCGTAACCGCATCATACATTCTAAACGTGTACGTCCATGAACAATCAGCTTTCCAATCATGCTGTCATAATAAGGAGGAATACGATAACCTGAATAAGCACCTGAATCAACGCGAATTCCTAAACCTCCTGGTGTATGAAAATGTGTAATGATTCCTGGAGATGGCGTAAAGTTAACAGGATCTTCTGCATTAATACGACATTCAATAGCATGACCAGAGAAGCAAATATCATCTTGTGCAACTGAAAGTTTGCAGCCTGATGCAATATGAATTTGTTCGTGAACTAAATCTATGCCTGTAATCGCTTCAGTTACAGGATGCTCGACTTGTAAACGCGTATTCATTTCGATAAAATAGAATTCGCCATTTTCATAAAGAAACTCAATAGTACCTGCTCCACGGTATCCAAGTTGTGCACAGGCATTTGCGACAATATCACCAATTTTTTTCCGTTCAGTTTCATTCAGTGCAGGTGATGTAGCTTCTTCCCATATTTTTTGGTGACGTCTTTGAAGCGAACAATCGCGCTCTCCTAAGTGAACAGCATTCCCTGCTCCATCACCGATCACTTGAATTTCAATATGACGGGGTTTTTCTAGATATTTTTCGATATAAACTGCATCATCTCCAAAAGCTGCTGCTGCTTCTGAACGGGTTGTTTTGAGAGCTACAGCAAACTCTTGTTCAGAATGGACCACTTTCATACCGCGCCCCCCACCACCGGCAGAAGCCTTAATAATAACTGGATAACCAATTTCACGAGCAGTACGTAGAGCTTCAGATTCCTCAGTGACAGCTCCGTCTGAACCAGGGACTACAGGAATTCCAAGTTTTTTAGCGGTTTTCTTTGCTTCGATTTTATCGCCCATGATCCGAATATGCGCAGCTGTTGGGCCGATAAATGTAATGTTATGAGCCTCTAGAACATCGGCAAATTTAGCATTTTCAGAAAGAAAGCCATAGCCTGGATGAACCGCATCAGCTCCTGTAATTTCGCATGCAGCAATAATTTGCTGAACACTTAAATAAGAATCGCGTGCTGGGGGAGGGCCAATACAGACACTCTCATCAGCAAGACGCACATGCATTGCATCAGCATCAGCAGTGGAATGCACGGCTACAGTTTTGATTCCAAGTTCTTTGCAGGCTCGTAGAACGCGAAGAGCAATTTCTCCCCGATTAGCAATGAGAATTTTTCGAATCATGGTTGCCCCTCGCTTTATTCAACAACAATAAGTGGTTCACCAAATTCGACCGGTTGTCCATCTTGAACAAAAATAGCAGTCACCGTTCCTGAGCGTGGTGATGGAATTTGATTCATTGTTTTCATTGCTTCAATGATAAGTAAAGTCTGTCCTTCAGAAACATTTTGTCCCACTTCTACAAAAGGTTGCGCGCCTGGTGAAGGTGCAAGATAGGCTGTCCCAACCATCGGGGATGTTATTGCATTTTTTGATTTGTCTTCTTGTACAGAAGTTTCAGTTGTTGAGACAGGAGAAGTAGTTACGGCAACAGGAGGGGTCAGAGGGGCATAAATTGTTTGTTCAGAAGTGGTTTGGGTATTTTGACGTGATACACGAATACGAAGTTCACCTTGTTCAAGTTCAATGTTTGTTAAATTTGTATCATTTAAAATTTCAGCAAGGTCACGGATAATTTTCGTATCAATTGCGGTATATTTTCCCGCATCCATTTTTTTTGTTGCCATTTTATTTTTCACTCCTTGATCAATGAAGATCGTCTCTATTTAATCATTATGATCGGATATCTCTAGACTACGAATGACCTTTTTTAAGGCTTTTTGTTAAAAGCTATTTATTTTTTAAGAATTACACTTTGCAATTTTCAACTGGTACCTGCTGTATGAAATCGCATTTATAAGCCTGTTATCAAAAAAGAGAAAGCATAAAATTATTTCATTTACGGTATTCTTCATAAAGTTAAAGAGGTGAAGAAAAGGTGTTTACTGTATATTCTTGATGAATTCTTTTAAAATATCTTGGCTCACGGCTCCAATGAGTACTTGATCACCAATAATATAAGAAGGTGTTCCTGTAATATTCAGAGCAGAGGCAATTTGAATATTTTCTTTAAAGGAATCTTGAAGATTAAAATCTCTTATTGCATTTCGCAGTTTTTTTTCATCTGCTCCTAATGAAACTGCTATTTTTATAGCTTTAGCTTCGTTTGCGCGACTTTTATCAGTTAAAAGCGCTTTATGAAACTGAGGATATTTTTCTGGAAATTGTTGTCGAAAAGCGTAGGCAACAGTATGTGCCGCCATAGAATCAGCTCCCAAAATTGGTAGATCTTTGACAATAACTCGTAGATCCGGATCCTCTTTTATTAAGTTTTCTATGTATGAATAGGACATTTTGCAATATCCACAATTGTAATCAAAAAAATCAACAAGTACTTTTTTACCGTTTGGATTTCCCAAAACAGCATCATGAGGAGACTGAAAAATTTCTTTTTTAAACAAATTGATGATTGAAGCTTGTTTTTGAGCCTTTTGTTCGCTGTTCTTTTCTAGCTTTTCTTGGAGGATAAGCTGCATTTCGATCATAATCTCTGGATGAGTGAGTAAATAATCTCTTACAATATTTTGAATATCGTGATCATTGATAAGTGGTGTAAGCTTTTTTTTAAGCTTAGATAAAAAAGCAGGATCTTCCAGAAGCTGTCTCTTAAGTTTTTCTGAGCTAAAATGATTTGCTGTTTTCTCGTGCGATGTTGCGTTTGATAAAAAAGAGGAAAAGATCAAAATACTTAACAGAGCTGCTGTTAAAAATTTTGAAATGAACGTTGTTTTTGAGTGTTGGGGCTGATAGGTCATCATTTTATGGCTTCATATTCCTATTGTAATGTTGAGTAAACTTATATGAAAGCTATTGTCTATGTGCAATAAGGTATTTAACTATAGTGTAAATCTAGTAGGTTGCAGAGAAAACATAAATTTTTTCTAAGGAGCTTTCATATAAAGCATATTTTACGATAGTACTATTTTTATTGTTGCTGAATTTTCCGTTCTTTTTATCAGATGTTATTTTTATATATCAAGAATAGTTTATACATAATTTACTGTGGAAAAAAGGACGTTAATAATTTGATTAAGAGCATTGGCATTATCTTGCCTTTAGCTGTTATCTTATTGATTATATTAGAGAAAATTAAATAAATGATGAAAAGTAAAATGATGAAAACTACAACGCATTACGACCTGTTTATCATTGGTGGAGGAATAAACGGATGTGGATTAGCAAGGGATGCAGCTGGACGCGGATTTAAAGTGGGGTTGGCGGAGATGAATGATCTTGCGTCAGGGACATCAAGTGCATCGACAAAGCTTATTCATGGTGGTCTTCGTTATCTTGAACACTATGAGTTTAAACTTGTTCGTGAAGCGTTAAAAGAGCGCGAAATTATTTTGCGGATGGCTCCCCATATTGTGCGTCCTTTACGTTTTCTTCTCCCTTATCATAAAGAGTTACGTCCTGCTTGGATATTGCGTATGGGGCTTTTCATTTATGATTATTTAGGAAACTGGAATCAAAAACTGTGGCGTAGTAAAAAGGTTAATTTTTCAAAAGATTTTTGTTCTACGCTTAAGGAAGAGTATCAGAAAGGTTTTGAATATTCTGATGCAAGAGTAGATGATGCGCGTTTGGTAGTTGCTAATGCTCGTGATGCAGAAAAGCAGGGCGCTGATATAAAAGTACGTACAGAAATTCTCTCTTTAAAGAGAGAAGAAAAAAAATGGCTTATAGTTCTTCGAAATAAATTAAACAGCAAGGAATATTGCGTCACGGCTTCTTATGTTGCGAATATGACAGGGCCTTGGATTAATCATATTCTAGAAAACGTATTAGGCTGTGAGGAGAAGCCTCCCGTACGACTTGTCAGAGGTTCTCATATTTTGGTTCCTAGGCTTTATGCCCATGATCGTGCATATATTTTTCAGAACGGTGATGGACGTATTATATTTTCTATTCCATATCAGGAAAAATTTACATTGCTTGGAACAACAGATTGTGACTATCAGGGTGATCCTGCTAATGTTCATATTACGGATACAGAGATTGATTATATTTGTGCAGCAGCGAGTGAGTATTTTATACAACCAGTATTACGTGAGAATATTGTTTGGACTTATTCTGGTGTTCGTCCGCTGTATGATGATGGAGCTTCAAAAGCGCAAGAAATTACGCGTGATTACGTTTTAAAAGAAATGGGCACAGAAAATATGCCACGGCTTCTTAATCTTTATGGCGGTAAAATTACAACCTATCGTAAGCTAGCTGAAGATGCCATGAAATTTGTTGAAAAAGCGCTTGGGATAAAGGGATCTCCATGGACAGAAAATTCAACACTTCCCGGAGGTGATTTTCCGTATAATAGGCTAGATACACTTGAAAATAAGATCGCTCTTTTGATTCCAGATTTAGATGATTTTACATATCGCAGACTTGCGCGCTCTTATGGTTCGGAGGCTCTGGTGATATTTGCAAATGGGAAGGCAGATATGGGAAAAAAATTTGGTCATGGACTTTATGAAGTAGAAGTCAAATGGTTAATGGAAAAGGAGTGGGCTAAAACATGTGAAGATGTGTTATGGCGTCGTTCGAAACTTGGGCTTTTGTTTAAGAAGAAAGAAATTGATGCTCTTTCTACTTATATGCAAAGCCAAAAAGAAAGTGAACAAGAATTATACTAATTCAGTTTTACGCAAGTACTTTATTGTAAAATTTATTTGCACAATAAACTGAAAAACTTTGAAGGAAAATAAGCTATAATGATATGAGTGTAATGCTTTCGATTATTATTTTGTTAGACACAAAATATCTTTGATACTGTACAATGCATCATATAGTTATAGTCCTTCATGGATTATTTGAATGGTGAGAAGTACTGTTCAAATGTTTTTTATTTACAATTTCATTTATTATAAAATCAGTTGCATGGCTATGATATCTGGACATTTCGTTTTGTTAGTAATGTTTTATTGTCTTTCTTCTTTTTGTTTTAGCCAAATTTTAGGTTATTTGAGGAAAAGAATTGGGTAGAGAGTGTATTTTTCTCTCTTGAAGGATGAAAAGAGAATAAAACTTATTGTGAAATGGGAAAAGAGTGGCAGCCTGCTATGAATGGGAAATACTTAATAGAGATAAGAAACATAAGCTCCTATGATATCTTATAATTCTCCATCATCAGTAAAATTTGCGGTAGCACCAATGTTGGGCTGGACAGATAGGCACTGTAGATTTTTTTATCGCCTTTTAACAAAAAAAGCTCTTCTCTATACCGAAATGATTGTAGCCGATGCTGTAATCCATGGTGTCCGTGAGCAACTGTTGAATTTTAATGATAAAGAACGTCCAATTGCCTTGCAGTTAGGAGGGGTAAATCCGAAGAAATTGGCAGAGGCTGCTCGAATTGCTGAAGAATTTGGTTATGATGAAATAAATCTCAATGTTGGTTGCCCATCAAATCGTGTTCAAGCAGGTGCATTTGGTGCTTGTTTGATGTTACATCCTAATATTGTAGCAAGTGCTGTGGAAGCGATGAAGCAAGTAGTTACGATACCTGTAACTGTCAAATGTCGTATTAGTGTGGATGAGCAGGATGAAGAGTTAGCTTTAGATTTTTTAGCTGATCAGGTTTGGGATGCTGGTTGTGATGCCCTTTGGGTACATGCACGAAAAGCATGGTTACAAGGATTAAGTCCGAAAGAAAATCGCAATATTCCTCCACTTAATTATGAAAGAGTTTATAAATTAAAACATAAATATCCTCATAAATTTATTGGGATAAATGGTGGAATTAAATCTATTGATGAGATCAAAAAGCATTTGACTTTGTGCGATGCTACTATGGTTGGTCGACAAGTTTATCATGATCCCACTTTGTTGAAGCATATTGATCATGAAATATATGGTGAACTGCAGAGTGAAATGAGTGATAGTGATCTTATTGAAGCCATGTGTGATTATGCTGCTCGACATATCGCATTAGGTGGGCGGCTTTCTCATGTGACACGCCATATGATTGGTTTATTTCATGGGCGGGATGGGGCTCGCCGATGGCGGCAAATATTATCAAATGATACAACAAAAACCGATGCAGGTGTGCATATTTTGAAAGAGGCTTTTTCTGCTCTCATTTAACAACAGTTTACAGATTGAACTCTCTTAACAGTTTAGATTTCCTAAAGTTTTATTTCTTTACGGATTTTTAAAATTCAGATTGAGAAATTTCGTAAAGCTCTCAATCTTTATTATGAAGAGGATGTTTAGTATTGCATGTTAAACAGTATATTGATGAATGCTCTGCAATGTAGAAATAATTAAGAAAATAATTTAAAATTATACCATAAGATATTGGTAATATTTGTTTTATAAATCACTAAAATATTCTTTTTTGGAAAATATCATGCAAAAATAATTTTACGAATAAGATTTTAATGTTCTTAAAAAGCGGCTTTTAAAAAACCAACAAATTATTCATATCCTGTATATATGACGAGATTCTCATTAAACATTTTAGATTTGAAAAGGTATCTTCATGACCGTTAGTCCATTTGATGATTTTCGTGCTTTACTCACAAATTTACCTATTGCAGATGCATTTTCTGTAACTTTGGCAAAAAAACGGCAAATAGAATTGACGAAAACTCAAGGATCACTAGGTAAATTAGGAGATATTGCAGTTTGGTATGCAGGATGGAGAGCAACAGAAAAGCCTGTTATAAAGCGCCCTTTAGTTGCTATTTTTTCCGGAAATCATGGTGTCACAGAAGAAAATATTACACCATTTCCACAATCTATGACACAAAAGATGGTACAAAATTTTTCAACTGGTGGGGGTGCTATTAATCAAATTTGCATAGCTTATGATCTTGGATTGAAGATTTTTGATTTAGCATTGGAATATCCCACAATGAATATTACCAAAGATGCTGCAATGGATGAGCGTAGTGCAGCAGCTACAATGGCATTTGGAATGGAATCCATTGCTGGTGGAATTGATCTCCTGTGTATAGGTGAAATGGGCATTGGAAATACAACAATAGCTTTAGCTTTATGTTTAGCGTTGTTTGGTGGAGAAGTTGAGGAATGGACAGAAAGCGGAATGAAATCTGAAGGGGAATTCTATCAACGTAAAATAGCAGCGGTTAAGGCAGCAGTTTCTTTACATAAGGATTATTTTAATGATCCTTTTGAAATAATGCGTCGTTTAGGAGGACGTGAAATTGCTGCTATGGTTGGTGCCATTTTAGCGGCAAGAATAGAAAAAATACCAGTTATTTTAGATGGTTTTGTAGCAACAGCAGCAGCAGCTCTACTTTATAAAATGCATCCTAGGGCTCTTGATCATACTCTTGTTGGGCATGTTTCTTCTGAAACTGCACATCGTAAACTTTTAGAAAAAATTGGCAAAGAACCGCTTTTAGATCTAGAGATGAGCCTTGGTGAAGGGATAGGGGCGGCCATGGCAGCGGGTATTGTCAAGGCTGCTATTTTGATGCATGCACAAATGGTGGCTGTTGAATAGAAAATTTTGATTGCCTAGGGTAATAGTGTATTGAAAGAAGCTTGTAAGAACTTTATTCGCTTGTTTTTTCTTGCAATTTTATATAACTGAGTGGAAGTTCTGTTGTATATTTAATTTGTTCCATTGCAAAAGAAGATGAGACATCACGAATATCAATTTTAGCAATTAATTTTTTATAAAAAAGATCATAAGCTTCAATATTAGGAACGACAACACGTAATAAATAGTCAATATCTCCGCTCATTCGATAAAATTCGATTACTTCACGGAATTCTCGGACAATTTTTGAAAAACGCTTAAACCATTCATGGCTGTGTGTATTTGTACGAATGGAAACAAAAACAGTAACGTGTGCGTTTACTTTTTCTGGAGAAAGAACAGCAACACGACGCTGAATAACACCATCTTCTTCAAGTTTTTGGATTCTACGCCAGCAAGGAGTGGTTGAAAGTCCAATTCTTTTAGCAATGTCAGCGACAGAAAGTGTTGCATTTTCTTGTAAAAGATATAAAATTTTTCGATCAAGGCGATCCATATTTTTCTCGATTCAGTTTATAAAAATTTACGTATTAAACTCTGTAGGTACACAATAAGCTCTTCGTTAAACCATGAGTTTTTCTGTAACCAAGAAGTGTTTCGCCATGATGGGTGAGGTAAAGGCATGACATTATAACCTCGAGGTTGACGTATGGAAAGAATATTTCTCCAATCACTGACGGTTGCTGAAACAGTTTTATGTCTTAACTCAGTAATATGCCACTTTTGTGCATAACTTCCAATAGCAAGGACAAGCTTTATTTGTGGCATCGCTTGAAATATTTTTTCATGCCATATTTCACGACATTCACGTCTTGGGGGCAAATCAGATTTATTTTGGTCATAGCCTGGAAAGCAAAAGCCCATAGGAACAATAGCAAAATGAGATCTATTATAAAATTCTTCCTTTGTTACGTTGAGCCAATTACGCAATCTTTCACCAGAACGATCATTAAAAGGGATAGAAGTTTCATGTACACGCAATCCTGGTGCTTGACCTGCGATTGCAATAGAAGCTGTATCAGATAAATAAACGACCGGTTTTGGTTCATGAGGAAGAGGAGGGAGATAATGAGGATATTGGATACAAACACGACAGGAATAAATTTCCTTTTCAAGTTCAATAATTGGATTACAGTGTGGTTTCTTCATTGGCTGATAGAAGGTTAAAGAGTATTTTTCTTATTCTGTTCGAGGATGAACTTTTCGCCATTCTTTTGGTCGTTGGAAAGTTGATTGCCACATCCCTTTTTTTGTCTTTTTGGCTTTTTTCTCTTCTTCTGGATAGTTATAGTAGCTGATAGCCCATCCATTGCGTACAAGTGTTGCGTTGATATTGCTAATTTGTTTTGTTTTACACGTTGCAAGGATACGGCGATATTTATCTTTTTTATGCCAATGACATCTAACAGGCTGATTTGCTATGAGTTGTTCTAAGTATTTTTTGGCCTCAAGTCCACAGGGATAGCGTGCATCTTTTTTACCACAGAATTGGTGGAGTTCAGGAGCATCAATTCCTGCAAGCCGAATCGTGACAGAGGAAATCATGATTGAATCACCATCAATAATAGAGGCATGACCTTCGACAAATGCTTTAGAAGAAGAATTTGCTTTTTGAGAGAGTGTTTGAGTATGCTTAAAATAAATCGTTATAATGATAAGAAAGATAGAAGCGACGAGAAAACTAAAACCGATAAACTTTAAATGAAAGCCTCTTGAATTAAAATGGTAATTTTTTTTCATGAAATAAAGAAACTGCCATTATAACATGTTTGATTGAATGAGAAGCACTTATAATTTTACAAAAATTTCGACTATAATAAAAATAGGCAACCAGAAAATAAGTCAACCTATACAAGACCATATAACGTGCAAATTACAAATATACTATTTATTTAAATGAAAAAAACAAAAACACCCCTCAAAAGAATAATTTTGAAGAGGAATGAAATTGTATTGGCCTTCAGTTATAGAATTCACTAGTTAAGTGGTAGAATCCAACTATTTAATTTTTGTTTCTTTAAATTCTACGTGCTTTTTTACAACTGGATCATATTTACGTTTACTCATTTTGTCAGTCATTGTACGGCTGTTTTTCTTTGTGACATAGAAAAAACCAGTATCTGCAGTTGATAAAAGCTTAATCTTAATGGTTGCTGCCTTAGCCATAATTTAAGAATCCTATTTATACTGAAAACGATATTATCTTGCTATCAAAATCTATTTCTTATGTAATCAGATTTCGTGGCAACACTACGGATGTTCTAAAAAAAGTCAAGAGCTGATTAATTTCTTCATGCATTGTACAAGCATTAAAATAATACTTAATCCCCAAAAACAAACCACTGCTGCTAAAACTCAAATGGTTTAAAGATATCTCATGCTCTGTTCGAACTGTTAGATCCATAAGCATATTTGTTCCATAACAAAAAAGCACAATGAGTAGGAGTAAGTTTATGTTCTTTGAGATGTATCCAATGAGATATGCAAGCCCGATTGTATAAAGATTTAAAATTACCTCTGAGGGAAAGAGAGCCAATGTCAAAGCCATTGGTGTTTTTTATCTACGGAACCATAAAAGTTCCAACTAAAGCCTAAAAAGAGTGCAGCCCATGTGCTATAAGGGATAACATTCTCATTTGGATTTTTTTTAATAATCTCTATATTGCTCTTTTATTATTATTTTTATGTTTAGTTAATATTTTTTTCCATAAAAACTTTGTTTTCGTTTTTTTGTTATGAATTTGCTCTTATAGTAGGATGTAGATGAAAAGGCTATTGGACGAGGCTCTGTTAAGAGCTCAAAGCATAAAGCACCAGCAAAAGGCTGTACTGTTATCAGCTTCACTTCTACTCTATCACTGAGTTGATAGCCTTTGCGGTTACGCTTTCCTATAAGAATATGCTGTACTTCATCAAAATGATAATAATCATTTTTAAGAGTAGAAATAGGCACAAAACCATCCGTATTGAGTTTATCCAGTGAGATAAAAAGACCTGCTTTTGTGACTCCCGAAACACGGCCTGTAAAAGTGCGTCCGATTTTGTTGCTTAAATAATGTGCGACAAGTCTATCAATAGTTTCTCTTTCAGCTATCATTGCACGGCGCTCATAGAGAGAAATTTGTGTGGCGATTTCTGTAAGATTTTCTTCTTGTATGTCTGTTAATTGGTCATTCCCTAGTTTTAGGGCTTTAATGAGTGCACGATGAATAATAAGATCAGCATAACGACGGATTGGGGATGTAAAATGTGTATAGTTATGTAAGTTCAAACCAAAATGGCCGATATTTTTAGGATTATACTCGGCTTGAGATTGTGTGCGCAAAATAACCTGATTGACCAATTCTTCATGTTGGGTATTCATGACTTTTGCTAAAATGCTATTAAGGCGTGCTGACGTAAGCTCTACACCTCGAGAGAGTGATATGCCTAAACTTTGAAGAAAAGTCCGCAGTATTTCTTGCTTTGCAAGAGAGGGTTTATCGTGGATACGATAAATGAGAGGTTGATGATGTTCTTTTAATGTTTCAGAAGCGGAAATATTTGCTTGTATCATGAATTCTTCAATCAAACGATGTGCTTCTAGATGTGATTCATTTACAACATCTTTGATGCATCCATCTTGATCAAGAATAATCTTTTTTTCTGCTATTTCTAATTCCAGAGGTTGTCGGCGATTTCGTGCGATTTTTAGACACTCATAAGCTTGCCATAATGGTTGCAAGACATTTTCTATAAGAGGAGTAGTTTTTTTAGTTATCTTTCCCTCAATGGCTAATTGTACTTCTTGATAAGAGAGTTTCGCTATTACACGCATCATAATTCGATGAAAACTATGTCTTAGTTTATGACCTTTTGCATCAAAAATCATACGAACAGCTAAAGCTGGTCTTTCTTTTCCTTCACGTAAAGAACATAAATTATTAGAAATTTGTTCTGGTAGCATTGGCACAACGTGATCAGGGAAATAAATAGAATTTCCCCGTTTTAAAGCTTCTTTATCTAAAGCACTTCCCGTTTTTATATAGTAAGAAACATCTGCAATTGCGACGACAATAATCCAGCCACCACGATTTTCAGGGTCTTTATCCTTTGTTGCATAAACAGCATCATCATGGTCTTTTGCATCTGGAGGATCAATTGTAACAAGTGGCAATTGTCGCCAATCTTCGCGATTTTCTATGTTGGCAGGTTTTATATGTTTTACTTGCTCAAGGACCTCTTCAGGAAAAATATAGGGAATTCCTTTGGAAAGAAGTGCGATCATTGGTAGTGTTTTTTCACTCTCAATGCGTCCTAAAACGTTTTTTATTTGTGCGCTTTTCAATCCATAACCAGTATTTTTTTTAATTTCAACTTCAACAAGGTCGCCGGATTCTATCTTCATCTTTGAAGATGGTTCAGAGGTATCAATAATGAGTTCATTTGTTTTGCGATCTATAGGATCAAGTAGCCATTGATCAGCTTTTAATTTTCGTACAACGCCAAATGTAGTCTTTGGTGATACATCAATTTTACGAATAATACGTCCTGTATAAGAAGCACTTTGAGGAGTTTTATTTCGAAAAATTTTTACAAGAATATGATCTCCAACACCAATACTTTCTCCTTTTATGCGAGGGAAAGAACGTATTTCGACATTTGGTTTTGTATCCCCTTCCCATTCAAGAGGTTGTGCAATAAAATCGCCATCTTCATCACGCCCGCTAATTTTTACGACAGCAACCGGTGGTAACTTCTCTCTATTTATTCCCTTTTTACGCTGTTTTGATATAAGATTTTGATCTTTTAACTCACGTGAGATATCTCTTGACCAGATACGAGAATTGCCTTTTAAGTTAAAGGCTTTGGCAATTTCACGTTTATTTGTGAGATGAGGATTCTCATTAATAAAGGAAAGAATTTCTGCTTTGTTAGGCAGCCGTTCCATATTAAATAAGTGGAAGTATTTTGTTTTTTTTTCACCTTTAGCCAAGATTTATGTCTCTTTTTTTGAAGAAGAAGCTCTTTTTGAAGTTGTTTTTTTTCCGGATGCTTTAGCTGATATAAGTTCTAATGCTTCTGAAAGTGTTACACTAATTGGATCTTTATCTTTTGGCAATGTTGCATTAATTTTGCCCCAATTAACGTATGGACCGTAACGTCCATTGCGCACAGTGACTGTTCCCCCATCTGGATGATTTCCTAATGTTGCGAGTGCTGTTGGTGTTGTTCTGCTGCGCGTTGTTTTATTTCCTTGTTTTTCAGCAAGCACTGTAACAGCGCGATTAATACCAATATCAAAAACTTCATCTGCTTGAAGAAGAGGAGCAGACTTTCCATCATGTGACAGGTAGGGACCATAGCGTCCAATAGTGGCTGTAATCATTTTTCCTGTTTCAGGATGAATGCCAATTTCACGGGGCAAAGATATTAAGGCCAAGGCTTTATCAAGGGTTATATTTTCTGCTTTCCATTCTTTTGGTAGCCCTACACGCTTAGCTTCTTTGCTTTCACCCAGTTGAATATATGGGCCAAAACGACCATTGCGAAGAGAGATATCTTGTCCTGTTTTAGGATCGATACCAAGCATAAGGGGTTCATCATTACGCATGGTATCATTCTCTTCTCCTGTCTCTGTTCCAAGTTGGCGGGTATATTTGCATTCGGGATAATTAGAGCAGCCAACAAATGCACCATAACGCCCTAACTTTAAGGATAACTGACCGTTTGTACAAAGCGGACAAGAACGGACATCACTTCCATCTTCACGGAGTGGAAAGGCGAGAGGTGCTAATGTCACGTTTAAAACGTCAAGAACATTGGTTATACGGAGTTCTTTTATATTGATAATAGATGCATTAAACTCATCCCAAAAATCACGCATTACATCTTTCCAAGAAAGTTTTCCATCCGATATAAGATCCAATTTTTCTTCAAGATCTGCTGTGAAGCCATACTCTACATAGCGATTAAAGAAATTTTCAAGAAAGGCTGTAACAATACGTCCTTTCGCATCAGGGATAAGCTTTCGTTTATCAATGGCAATATATCCACGATCACAAAGTGTGGACAATGTAGATGCATAGGTTGAAGGTCGACCAATTCCTAGTTCTTCAAGCTTTTTAATGAGGGAAGCTTCAGAATAACGGGGAGGTGGCTCTGTGCTATGTTGTATAGCTTCGACTTTTTCTTTTGTAAGCGATTCTCCTGCGTTAATTTGTGGCAAACGTGTTGTTTCATTTTCTTCACTGTTTTCTTCTTCTCGTTGATCAGTGTAGACAGAAATAAAGCCATCAAAACGAATAACAGAGCCTGTTGCACGTAAATTTGCGTAGTTTTCTTCTTTCAGTGCTTCAATTTCAACAGTTGTACGTTCAATCTCAGCAGAACACATTTGGCTAGCAATAGCGCGCTTCCATATCAGCTCATAGAGTTTTGCTTGATCGCTATCGAGAAAATTTCGGACTTGATCGGGAGAGCGTTGAAAATCTGTTGGGCGGATAGCTTCATGCGCTTCTTGGGCATTTTTTGCTTTTGTTGAATAAAAGCGTGGTTTTTCAGGGATATAGTCTTTACCAAAAGTTTCATGAATCACTTTTCGTGCTGATTCAATGGCTTCTGGTGCTATTTGTACACCATCGGTACGCATATAGGTAATAAGCCCTGCCATTTCACCATTCATTTCAACACCTTCATAAAGTTTTTGAGCAACTTGCATGGTGCGAGAGGCTGAAAAACCTAATTTTGAAGAGGCCGCTTGCTGTAAAGTAGATGTTGTAAATGGAGGAGAAGGATTTCTCTTCGTTGGTTTTGCTTCAACACTGAGTGTACGATATTTTGCTCCCTCCAACATAAGGCGAATTTGATCTGCTTGTTCTTGAGATTGAATGTCAAGTTTGCCAATCTTTTTTTGATTAAACATTGTTAATCTTGCTTGGAAATCATCATTTCGAATGGTTTTTAAGTTTGTTGTAATAGACCAATAATCTTCTTTGATAAAATGTTCTATTTCTGACTCACGATCACAAATAATACGCAAAGCAACGGATTGAACGCGACCAGCTGAACGTGCACCGGGAAGTTTACGCCACAAAACAGGGGAAAGTGTAAAACCAACAAGATAGTCAAGAGCACGACGTGCAAGATATGCATCTACGAGTGATGTATCAATATCACGCGGATTGCTCATGGCATCAAGCACAGACTTTTTGGTAATGGCATTGAACACAACCCGTTTGACAGGTTTATCCTTTAAAACTTTTTTTTGACGAAGAATATCCAGAATGTGCCATGAAATGGCTTCCCCTTCACGATCAGGGTCCGTTGCTAAAATGAGACTATCAGCCTCTTTAACTGCTTTTGCTATTTCATTTAAGCGCTTAGTGGCAGCAGAATCTACACTCCATTTCATAGAAAAATCTTGATCGGGTAAAACGGAGCCATCTTTTGCAGGTAAATCACGAACATGTCCAAATGATGCGACGACTTTGTATTGAGATCCAAGATACTTATTAATTGTTTTTGCTTTTGCTGGAGATTCAACGATAACGATATTCATAATTTTACCCGAATGTTGAAATAAAAATCTTTCTTATAAACCCCTTTCATGGGAATAGCTAATGGCAATTTATTAAGAGCACATAAAAAACATTAGCCATATAAAAAACATTAATATTGTACAACTTGTAATTGTTATTATTAAAATACACACTATATAGAATTACACGATTTATTTTCCACTGTTAATACAACAACATACGGCGAAGTACTCAGATAACGTCTATTGAGAAGTAGGAGGGGAAATACTCAAGGATAGAAGATTATGTTTATAAATCATTTAAAAGTTATCCAATATATTACAGATATGTCACAGCAAATGAATCAGATGGCGCGTCAAGCGCATAGCCCACTTTTAGCATTGCTTTTGGATATGGTTGCCAAAGAAGGTCAAAGCATTATTAATAGTGCTGAGGCTCTTGGAGAAGATCCGAATGCGCCAATGACACATAACCACCAGAGTGTCGAATAAGCTTTCCAGCAAGCTCGAGCTCCACCAGCAAGAGATAAAGATTTGGGAGTGAAACACCTGAATGGGTGCTGAGTGTGTCTAAATCGATTGGAGTTGTTGAAAGGGCGGAGAGAACAGCTGTGCGTTCTTCATCATCTCCAAGTGGAGAGGGACTGTAGGCTTTTTCATCAGGTGAATGAAAACTTTCCTTTTCGAATTGCAGAGAAGCTGATTCCTCAAAAAAATTGAGTTGAGAATGTGTGGGAGTTGGGGTTAATGGTGTAAGTGCTTCTATGATGTCAGAAGGATGTGTGGTGAGTAACGCGCCATCTTTGATAAGATTGTTTGTACCAATAGATCTTGGATCAAGTGGAGAGCCTGGAATGGCAAAGATCAATCGTCCCATTTCAGCCGCTTGACGTGCGGTAATTAAGGAGCCTGATCGTGTGGCAGCTTCTACAACCAAAAGTCCAAGTGATAAAGCAGCAATAATACGGTTTCTTCTTGGAAAATCGATAGCACGCGGTTTCCAAGCAATAGGCATTTCACTGATGATAGCTCCACCGTTAGCAATAATATCCTCGTACAATTTTTTGTTTTCCGGAGGATAGATGTGATCAATTCCACCAGCCATTACCGCTATTGTGCCTGTTAATAAGCTTGCTTGATGTACGATGCTATCAATTCCACGAGCGAGTCCAGAAATTGTTGTAAAGCCAGCATCACCAAGAAAATGAGCAAATTGAGAGGCAAGTTTTTTACCGGCCGCTGAGGCATTTCGAGATCCCACAATTCCAACAGAAGGCGTCTGAAAAGCTGATACATTGCCTTTTATGGCAATAAGCGGTGGTGATGCTTCTATTACTTTAAGAAAGACTGGATAATCTGGTTCTCCTACACCGATAAAGCGAATACCTAACCTTTCGGCTTCTTGCATTTCTTTTTCTGCATCTTCTATTGTTGTTATCCGAAGAGAAGATGCAGAAAGTCCACCTTTTCTACTAAGTTCAGGAAGTGCAGCTAAAGCATTTTCTGCTGTTTTATAATGATCAATGAGATTGCGAAAACTCACTGCTCCAATATTTTCACTCCGCAACAACCGTAACCAATTTAGTCGTTGACGATCCGTGAGCAAGATTCCTTTATTTATCCCCGTTTTGTGTGCCAATCTTGCTTTCTTTCCCAATTAATAATCTACCGACATTTGCGTGATGTTTTATAATCACCAATATGCTCATAGACAGCAGCATACAATGCTCATAGGAATAAGGATAGAAAAAATAGAAAAAGATTGGAGTGATAACTACAGCAATGAGTGCGGATAATGAAGAGTAGCGTGTGAGTAGAAAAATCGCCATCCATACAACAATGAAAACAATAGCTGCTGGCCAGTAGATACCTAAGCATATACCCAGATAGGTAGCAACACCTTTGCCACCTTTAAACTTAAGCCATATGGGAAAAAGATGTCCCAAGAAGGCAAAAAAACCAACCAGTGAAACAACAACACTCTTTTCTATTGGATTACTTAAAAATTTTATTACAAGAACAACAATAGTTCCCTTCAATATATCGCAAGTAAGTGTGAAGGCTGCAACTTTTTTATTCCCTGTGCGTAAAACATTTGTAGCTCCAATATTTCCAGAACCAATAGTTCTTATATCGCCAAGTTTAGCCAAACGCGTAAAAAGTAGACCAAACGGGATAGAACCAATCAGATAAGACAACAGAAAAACAAACCATGTACAAAATTGAAAAAATATTTCACCTTCATTCATGAAAAATCTCATTTCTTTTGTTGATCGACTTTAAAAATTGATTGCCCTTTAACAAATGTTTCAAGAACACGTCCTTGGAAATGTGCATTTTCAAAAGGTGTATTTTTTGAACGTGAATACAACTTTTCTGTAGAAACTACCCATGGTTCATGCAGATCAAGCAAAATGAGATCTGCATAAGCACCTTTTTTGAGTGTTCCTGCATTGAGGCCAAAGAGTTTTGCTGGTGCCGTTGACAAAAGTTCAGTGAGTCGTAAAAGAGAGATACTTTCATCATGATAAAGGCGTAAAGCAGCACTCAATAAGATTTCCATACCAATGGCGCCAGCAGCTGCCTCATTAAATGGTAAATGTTTTGTGTCAGGACTCTGAGGATCATGGGAAGAGACAATAATATCCACTGTCCCATCTTTTATTGCTTCAATCATTGCTCTACGATCTTCTTCTGTACGCAATGGAGGCATAAAACGGAAAGAGGTATGATATTCACCAATATCATTTTCATTAAGAGACAAGTGATGAATGGATACACCGGCTGAAATTTTCTCACTTCGTTGTTTTCCTAAGCGAAGAGCATCAACAGAGAGAGCTGTCGATATTTGCGCTGCATGATAGCGTGTTTGTGTTAATGCGGCTAAGTATAAATCTCTTTCAAGTGGGATGACTTCTGCTTCACGAGGGATTCCAGAAAGACCGAGCCAGCTTGCTAGAAGTCCTTCATTGATAACGCCTTGTTCTGAGAGATCCTTATCTTGTGTTTCGTGCATCAATATAACATCGAAGTCACGTGCATACGTCATTGCACGCCGCATAACAGATGAATTTTGGAGTGTTTTTTTTCCTTCACAAAAGGCAACTGCCCCTGCATCTTTTAGCAGGCCAAATTCGGTTATTTCTTGTCCCTGAAAACCTTGAGTGATCGCTGCAACGGGATGAATATTAACCGATGACATTTCTTGTGCTGTATGTTTAATGAATTTAACCAGCGCTACATTATCGATAATTGGATGTGTATCTGGCATCATAAGGAAAGACGTAATACCACCTGCCGCTGCTGATTGGCTTGCCGACGCAATTGTTTCACGACGTTCATTTCCTGGTTCTCCGACAAAAACACGCGCATCAACAAGTCCGGGTAGAATTGTTTTGTTTTGAGCATTAATAATTTCTGCTCCCTCGGGAACTCCTTGATTCAAAGCTTCTTTTCCAGCAGCTGTAATCAGTCCGTTTTCAACAATAACAGTGCCAATTTCATCGATTGTACGTGAAGGGTCAATAATACGGGCATTTTGAAAAACAATTGGCTTTGTCATTTTTTTTCTCCATTTGCTTTAAGGCGTGAATCCAATAAAGCCTCCATGACAGCCATACGCACAGCGATTCCCATTTCTACTTGTGTATGAATCATACTTTGTGGTCCATCTGCTATGTCAGATGCAATTTCTACACCACGATTTATTGGGCCAGGATGCAGAACAATGCAATCACTTTTGGCGTAAGCCAAATTTTCTTTATGTAAGCCGAAATAATGAAAATATTCACGAATAGAAGGAATAAAAGAACCTGTCATGCGTTCATGTTGTAAGCGTAACATCATGATGACATCAGCACCTTTAAGACCTTCTTTCATCGTGTTAAAAACTTCAACACTCATATCGGCAATTCCTATAGGCAAGAGCGTTGAAGGTGCGACGACACGAACCCGAGCTCCCAAAGCATTGAGACTGAGGATATTAGAACGCGCAACACGTGAATGCAAAATATCTCCGCAAATTGCAACAGTTAATCCTTCAATGCGGCCTTTTGTTCTTTTAATAGTAAGAGCATCTAATAAAGCTTGTGTAGGATGTTCGTGGGCTCCATCACCAGCATTAATGACACAACAATCCACTTTTTGTGCTAACAAAGCAGTTGCTCCAGCACAACTATGGCGAATGACGAGTATATCTGGTTTCATCGCATTGAGGGTTGTGGCTGTATCAATCAATGTTTCCCCTTTTTTTACAGATGAGTTGCCAATAGCCATACTCATCACGTTTGCTCCTAGCCGTTTGCCAGCTAATTCGAAAGAGGATTGTGTGCGCGTGGAGGCTTCAAAGAAAAGATTAATTTGAGTACGCCCATATAATATAGATTTTGTTTTATCAATTTTTTGAGAGAGGTTAACATTTGCATTTGCACGATCAAGCAATGTAGTAAGGTCTTGCGCACGCAAACCTTTAATGCCTAAAAGATGTTGGTGGGGGAAAAGGGGAAAAAAAGTATTTTGAGTCATAGCATTCTTTTCTATCTCTCTCTAAACAAATTAAACAAGCATTTTTGTTTGAATATAGTAAATGTTTTTTAACTGCAAAACGACAAATAGTCTATGATGTGAATGATTTGAATATAGGAATATACCTATGAGTACTGTGTCTGCGCAAAATGTCCGCAAAAAAAATGCGTTTCTCAGTGATACGCTTATGTTTCGTGTTGCTTCTACTTTACCTAAGTTTTTATTAGCAAGTTTTGAAGAAATAGGAGATTTTGTAGCAAGTCGTGAAGCATGGGAGCTTTCTTCTTTAGCGAATCGTTATCGACCAGTATTGCACTATAATGATGAGTGGGGGCAGCCAACAGAAAAGTTAGAGATACATTCTTCTTATCAAGCTCTTCAACAATACTCTAGACAAGCTGGTTTGGTTACTTCACTTTGGGAAAATACCACCTCAGAAAATGGGGTACGCTATCAAGCGCGTGCTATTCGTTTGGCTTTATCAGCTAGTTTAGAAACAGGGCATTTGAATGAAGTTATTATAACAAGTGCGGCTATAGCAGTTTTAATTAGTGATGTTGAGCTCTTCGGAAAATGGCAAAATGTTCTCTTATCACGCCAATATGATCTATCGTCCAAGCCTATTAGTAGTAAAAAAGCGGCTTCACTTACCTATGCTTTTGATGATGTTGAACAACGTGAAAAATATTCTTTTAATTTCCCAACTGTTAAAAAAATTTCTTTTGATGAAAAAGTTGGACGTGATCTGTATCGTTTAAATATTTCAAAAACCAATGTTATTAATCCTATAGTTGATGGATATCTTGTTAGTGCAGAATTAGATGGCCATTTAAGCTGCTTTTTAGTTCCACGTATGCAAGAAAATGGTACATTAAATGGTGTTATATCCATTCGTCATTTGCTGCAGCGTTCTGGAGAATCTCTAACGCCAGAAGGTGTTGTTGATTTTCAGGGCTGTTATGGTTGGCTTTTGGGAAATGTTGGAGAAGGGCTTAAAGTCATTAAGGATATCGAAACGATGATGCGTTTTGATCAATCTGTCGTGTCGGCAGGTGTTTTGCGGGCTGCACTTCAATTTGGTATAGATTTTTTTCGGCAAAAAATGCCAGATCAGCCTTTGCCCCCACTGACAGAACGTATTTTTGCAGATATTGCACTGGATATTGCAGCGGCACAAGCATTAGTTCTACGTTTAGCACGCGCATTTGACAATGCTGCAAATGATCGCTCTGAAGCAGCTTTTGCACGGATTATGACTCCTATTATTTCTTATCACGTAAGCCAATTAGTTATACCTATTATTGGCGAAATTATTGCACAACTTGGTATCGAAAGCTTTATAGAGGGCAATCCATTATCACAAATGTTGTGTAATGCCCCTGCACGGATTGTGAGAAATAATTCTGCTAATCAATTGGTAAAGGATGCAATTCTCATTGCTAAAAAAGCACCGGGATTATTTCAGAAATTGTTAGAAAAAATTGCTGTTGATATTGGACCAGCGGGTCCACGGACAATTGAAATTATTAAGTCTGCTGTAGAGATGGCATCGGCAAATGAGGGAGCAGGAAGATTTTTTGTGGAACAAGTAGCGTATGCAGCAGCTGCTGCATCGTTACATTCTACAGATATAGAGCATGTGGCAAATGCCTATATGGAAAGCCGCCTTGGTGGACAATGGAGAGCATCCTATGGAATGCTCATTGCACGATATAATGCAGGACATTTGTTAAATGTTCTCTATCCTTCCATATGATGAAAGTTTTTAATCCTATTGAGAGCACCTTGCAATATGAAAGCGGCAGCGGCCGAATCAATTCGGGTTGCTCTTTTAGCACGTGATACGTCCATTTCTAAAAGAGAGCGTTCTGCAGCAATTGTTGATAAGCGTTCATCCCAAAAAACAAATGGAATGTCCGTATATGCTTTCATATTGCTTACAAAAGTTCTTGTTGCTTGAGCGCGAGGGCCGCTGCTTCCATTCATATTAAGAGGCAAACCAATGATAATAGCCCCCACGTTTTCACGATCAAAAATTTTTATAAGTGTGTGAGCGTCTTCCATAAATTTTTTTCGTTGCAGTACAGGACGCGGATTTGAAAAAGTTAATCCCCTATCAGAAATTGCAATTCCGATAGTTTTTTTGCCTAAATCTAAACCTGCTATTGTTTGTCCAGGTAAAAGATGTGTAATAACTTCATTTATATTAATAATAGCCATATTGATTTATAATTTAAGCCTTTTAGTTTTTCAGATCCATACTTAACTTATATTCTTTATTTGTGTTATCAATATTCTTGCGCTTGCAACCGCAGCCTTGTATAGCCAGTAAATGAATATAAAAATAAAAAAGCAGAAAGGCGAGTATGTCTGTGGATAAGGTTGATAAGAAAACAGTCAAGCGAGTAGCACATTTAGCACGTATTGCTGTCCACGATGATGAAGCAGAACGTATGACAAAAGAACTCAATGTCATTTTAGGTTTTGTAGAACAATTGAGTGAAGTCGATGTCAGTGGTATTGAACCATTAACATCTGTGATGCCGATGGCTTTACGAATGCGTGAGGATAATGTCACAGATGGGGATATAGCAGCAGACATTGTAGCAAATGCACCTGTTACGGAAGAAAATTTCTTTCTTGTCTCAAAAGTCGTCGAGTAATTTTTGTCTTTTAAAAACTTGAGAATCAATATGACCGATTTAACAACTCTCACAATTGCACAAGCCCGAGATGCTCTCATAAAGAAAGAGTTTAAAGCAACTGAATTAACGGAAGCTTATTTAAAAGCAATTGAATTGGCTAATCCAATTTTTAATGCTTATGTAGCAGTAACAGCAGAACAAGCAAGGAAAATGGCTGCTGAATCAGAGAGCCGATTAAATAGAGGGCAGGGGGGAATTTTAGAAGGAATTCCACTGGGAATTAAGGATCTTTTTGCAACACATGGTGTTCACACGCAAGCTTGTTCACATATTCTTGATGGTTTTAAACCGCACTATGAATCAACTGTGACCGCTAATTTATGGCAAGATGGAGCCGTTATGTTAGGTAAGCTTAATATGGATGAGTTTGCTATGGGATCTTCCAATGAAACATCATATTATGGTCCAGTTATTAATCCATGGAGAAAGAAGGACTCCAATGAAAAGCTTGTTCCGGGAGGTTCTTCAGGTGGTTCTGCAGCTGCTGTTGCAGCACGGATTTGTGCTGGTGCAACGGCTACAGATACAGGCGGTTCAATACGTCAGCCAGCGGCATTCACTGGAACGGTAGGAATTAAACCAACTTATGGGCGTTGTTCACGGTGGGGAACTATTGCGTTTGCCTCATCACTTGATCAAGCTGGTCCTATTGGACGAGATGTTCGCGATTGTGCTATTTTGCTTAAATCAATGGCTTCTTTTGATGAAAAAGATTCCACTTCTGTTAATTTACCAGTTCCTGATTATGAAAGTTATCTTGGTCAATCAATTAAAGAAATGAAAATTGGTATTCCGAAAGAATATCATATGGAAGGAATGTCTCCTGAAATTGTTGAGCTTTGGCAAAAAGGAATGGATTGGTTAAAAGACGCAGGTGTTGAAATAATCGATATTTCATTACCTCATACAAAATATGCTTTGCCCGCTTACTACATTGTGGCTCCTGCAGAAGCGTCTTCTAATTTAGCACGTTATGATGGTGTCCGTTTTGGTCTCCGCGTACCGGGAAAAGACGTCATTGAAATGTATGAAAATACCCGTTCAGCTGGTTTTGGTGATGAAGTCAAACGGCGTATTTTGATTGGTACTTACGTTCTCTCATCCGGTTATTATGATGCTTATTATTTAAGAGCCCAAAAAGTACGAACATTAGTAAAGCGTGATTTTGATCAATGTTTTGCTTCAGGTATTGATGCTATCCTCACACCTGCAACACCAACACCGGCTTTTGGCATTGCTGATAAAAAAATAAAAAATGATACTGTAGCAATGTACCTCAATGATATTTTTACTGTTCCAGTAAATATGGCTGGTTTACCAGGCATTTCTGTTCCTGCTGGTCTTTCATCTAATGGTTTACCACTAGGGTTGCAATTGATTGGTAAGCCTTTTGCTGAAGAAGTTATTTTTCAGATAGCGCACATTATAGAACAAGCAGCCGGAGTGTTCAGTGCAGAAAAATGGTGGACATGACAAAAGATTAGCATTTGTTTCATGAAGAGTTTTTTTATAAAGAAGCGTGACTCTTAAGCTAGAGGTTTTTTTTGAGGAAGAGGAAGGTGTTAGTTTTTTAACATTGTTTGATTTTTATCCACCAAGATATGCTTCTTTAACACGTGGATCAAAAAGCATAGATTTTCCTTCACCGTGAAATAAAACATGTCCTACTTCTAGAATATAAGCATAGTCAGCAATAGAAAGTGCTGCAAATGCATTTTGCTCAATAAGAAGAACAGTTTTTCCCATATCATTAATTTTTTTGATAATTGAAAAAAGCTCTTTTACAAGCAGGGGTGCTAACCCCAGAGAGGGTTCATCTAATATGACCATGTCAGGATTACTCATGAGCGCACGGCCAACAGCAAGCATTTGCTGCTCACCACCAGACATTGTTCCTCCTAACTGTTTTGCTCTTTCACGCAGGCGCGGAAAGAGATCAAATATCCATTCTATATCACGGGCAATTCCTAGTTTATCATGACGGATATAAGCGCCTAGATGTAAATTCTCTAAAACAGTAAGATGGGGCATAATACGCCGTCCTTCTGGACTTAAAGCAATACCCAAACGCAGAATTGTTTCTGGTGATTTTTTAATAATTGATTCACCTTTATACGTAATCTCTCCATAAACAGATCGGTTTAACCCTGTAATAGAGCGTACAATGCTGCTTTTTCCTGCTCCATTAGCACCGATTAAAGTTACTATACTTCCTTTTTTAATGGACATAGAAAGGTTTTGAATGGCTTTAATGGCACCATAATGAACGTGAAGATTTTTGATTTTAAGAATATCCATAAACATCTCCGCCAAGATAAGCTTCAATAACTTTAGGGTTGCTACGAATTTCATTTGGTGTGCCATTCGCGATACAACATCCGTATTCCATCACCCAAATATGTTGGCAAAGCTCCATCACAACTTTCATATCGTGTTCAATAAGCAGAATTGTAAGATCAAAATCTTTCCGCACTTTTTCTATGAATTTTCTAAGGTCTTCACTTTCCTGTGGATTCATACCAGCAGCAGGTTCATCCAGAAGCAGTAATTTTGGCTTCGTTGCTAGAGCGCGCGCAATTTCTAAACGGCGTTGCACACCATAGGGAAGGGTCGTTGCAGATTGATGAGCAAGATGATCAAGCTGTAGCCGTTCAAGGAGTTCCATTGAATTTTTGTGGACTTCTTTCTTTTCTTTTATTGCTTTTGAAAAAAACAATGCTGAGGAAAACCATGGATATTTTTGTCGGACATGAGCCCCCACCATTACATTCTGTAAGACTGTCAATCCTGAAAAAAGGCGAATATTTTGAAATGTTCGTGCAATATGGCGCTTACAGATAATATAAGGAGGAGATCCAGAAACTTTTTGGCCATCAAAAAGAATTGTTCCACTAGTGGGGGTATAAAATCCTGAAATCATATTAAAAACAGTCGTTTTTCCAGCTCCATTTGGACCAATTAATCCAGTAATTGTTCCTCGTTTAATTGCCATATTAATATTATTTACAGCGACCAAGCCACCAAAACGCATCACGATATCATTGAGTGAAAGGATAGTGTCGTTCATAACTTTCCCTCAGTATTAGAAAGTTTTTTGCGTGTTAAAAAATTATAAATCCCATTCCATGAGAACTCATTTTGTCCCAACAATCCTTTTCTCCAAAACAAGATAATAACGAGCAATAAAAGAGAAAAAACAACCATGCGGAGTCCTGGTGTTTCTGGAATATGTATAAAACCTAAGTCAAATGGACTTTCAATAATGCGAAGCCATTCAAGCATGACTGTAATAATAATGCTCCCAATAATGCTTCCTGTAATTGAACCAAGACCACCAGCAACAACAATCATCAAAATATTAAAGGTAAGGAGAAAATTGAACATTTTTGGATCGATAGTTGAAATAAGAGCAGCCATCAATGCTCCTCCTATACCTGCAAAAAACGCACCAACAGTAAAAGAAAAACTACGATAGAAAAAAGCGTTAACGCCCATTGTTTTTGCAGCGATTTCATCATCACGAATAGCACGTAATACATTACCAGTATTGCTACGCAGTAAGAGAACAATAAAGAGAATTGTAAATGCTAACCAACCATAGTTCCACCATAATGTTGCATCTTGCGGTATTCCTTTGATTCCCAAGGAGCCATTTGTTAAGGGCGCTGCGTTCGTAATAACAATACGAATAATTTCCGCAAAACCCAATGTTGCAATTCCAAGATAATCACCACCAAGACGTAATATGGGGAGAGCAATCAGTAAACCTACAACTGCAGCAGACAAACCACTTATAACAACGGCAATGAAAAAAGGTAACTGCAGATGATACAACGGCTCAGCTATAGGTTCAAGAATCCACATCATTTCTTTTTGTTCAGGAGAAAGAAGTAAAATTGCACATACATAAGCACCAATTGCCATGAACCCAGCATGTCCAAGAGAAAACATGCCTGTGAAACCGTAAATCAAATTGAGTGAAATCGCCAATATTGCATTAATAGCAATCAAATTGATGACACGAAGTGTGTAATCATTAAAATGGTTATCAGCATAAAATAAAAAACCAATAAGAACGAAAATACTGATACATGATAGAAAAGTTGTAGCTGCTTTTCCCATTAGATTTTCTCCTGACTTTTTTTGCCCATTAATCCAGTTGGCATTACCAATAAAATCAGAATCAATAAAATAAAAGCGAAAGCATCTCGATATCCAGATAACGCGGGAAAAAATGCGATAATCATAATTTCAATAAACCCTAGTAATAATCCCCCTAACATTGCTCCTGGAATAGAGCCAATACCTCCTATAACAGCAGCAATAAACGCTTTAAGCCCAGGAAGAACGCCCATATAAGGCTGAATTTGAGGATAACGTAGTGACCACATAATGCCTGCGATAGCTGCAAGTGCTGAGCCTATTCCAAATGTAAATGCAATGACTTTATTGACAGAAACACCCATCAGACGTGTTGTTTCAATATCATGTGAGATTGCACGCATAGCAAGACCAGGTTTTGTTTTATGAATAATCCATAGAAGTAAAAGGATCAGAATAAATGAGACAATGGGAACGATTAGAGACATGGGAGCAATTCTAATGATCTTCTCTGTTCCCGATTCTAAATGCCATAAAAATGGTCTTACAAGAAAATCTGGTTGTTTTACACCTTTTGGGACACCACTAAAGAGTACAGTAGCAAGATTTTCAATAAAAAAGGAAACCCCTATTGCACCGATAAGTGCCGAGATACGCGGAGCATGGCGCAAAGGTTTATAGGCAAACTGATCAACAGTAATACCCACTGCACTTGTGATAAAAATTGAAAAACAGAGGGCGAGTGCCCAAATTGGGGTAAAATCTTGTGGAGCAATTTTTAAATAATAAATGAACCCAAAAGTAAGCATTAAAAAAACGGCGATCCAATAAATTGAAGGACGTTTTTTGAATCCTATAAACACCGAATAATAAATGAGAACAGCTAATAATAAAAGAAGAAGTGCTGCCCAAGCAGGCATAAAGCTAATTGTGGAAAAGAAAACAAAATATGCCCCCAGCATAAAGATATCACCGTGAGCAAAATTAATGAGTCTCAATATACCATAGACCATGGTATAACCAATAGCGATAAGCCCATAAAGAGATCCCAATGCCAGTGCATTAAAAAAATACTGGATGAACATTTCAGTGCTCATCTCTCATCCTTCCACATTTATTATGATAAAACAAGAAATCCTTAGATTTTAGGTTGAGAAAAGAATTCTCAACCAATTTGTGCATTTTTATTAGAAGAAATCTCTCACTTTTTTAAAAAGCAGGTTTGACTTCATCTAAATAGACACGTTTTCCACCTTTTATTTCAATTATACCAATAGGAATTTTAGGATTATGGTTTTCATCCATCGTCATATCACCAAAGGGTGTTTGAAAATCTTTTAATTTGCTAAGTTCTATAGTGATCTTTTCACGATCAGCACTGTCAGCATTTTCAATAGCTTTCATGAACATCATATAACTCGTATATCCCAAAACAGAATTGATATTGGGTTCTTTATCAGGATAAGCCTTTCTCCATTCAGTTGTGAATTCTTGAGCAGCTTTTGACATATTCGGCATGTTTTCACTATAGGGAAGTGTAGTATGTAAGAAGCCTTCTGCAGCGTCTCCTGCAATCGTAATGGTTTCCGGATTATCCATAGCATCACCACCCATAATCCGAAACTTTGCACCTAATTCACGTGCTTGCTTCATAATGATAGCACCTTCAGAAAAATAGGATGGAATAAATAAGATATCAGGTTTTTGTGCTATAATTTGTGTAAGAACAGCTGAAAAATCTTGGTCTCCAGAATTATAATTTAAATTTGAAATAACTTCACCACCTAATTTTTTGAAAGCACGCGTAAAATAACTTGCAAGTCCAATCGCATAATCGCTTGATATATCTTTGAGAATAGCAGCCTTTTTTGCATGTAAAGTTTGACGTACATAAGTTGCAATTCCAATACCTTGGTAGGAATCAATAAAGCACGCGCGAAAGTAATATTTTTTACCCTGTGTAACTAGTGGATTTGTTGAGGAAGTTGCAATGGTCGGAGTCTTTGCTTTTTCAGATATTTCTCCACCAGCTAACGAGAGTGAAGATCCATAAGTGCCAATGATTCCATTAACTTTTTCACTTGCGGTTAAACGCATAACAGCATTAGCAGCCTCTACCTTATCAGATTTATTATCAATGATAACAAGTTCCACTTTACGTCCCAATATTTCGGGGACTTTTTTATGTGCCAATTCTATACCTCTAATTTCGAGCTGGCCTCCAAATGCATTTTGACCACTTAACGGAAGGTAAACACCAATTTTAATAGGTTCATTCGCATAGACATTTGCTACAAGCGCTATGACAGCTGCGACTGTAGTAAGGATTTTTTTAAATAGCATTGCGCACTTTCCTGAATTGAGTTGTAGTTTTCGCACCTTATCTTGAAGTTCTTCATCATGCAAGTTACACATGAAAATATCATTGATGAAAAATCTTTTATATATCGTCTTTATGTAAAATATGTGGGGCGTACGATCAAACACTTTTATGAATATTTATATCGATATTAACAGTGGAGATACGACAATATGGGGAAATCTTATCTTGGGGCTTGCGTGTTGAGGCAAGAGCAATGTTTACTTAAAAATAGAGAATCAATGTCGTACAATTTAAAGCTACAGGATCACGTTTTATTATGACGAGCAAGGATACATTAAAAGATTATTCCCTATCTGAGGACAGTATAGGTGCTTGTGGTGAGATTATTGAAATCAGTGGTGTCATTAAGTGGTTTGATGGTAGTAAGGGGTATGGGTTTATTGTACCTGATTTGCCTAATTTTCCAGACATATTATTGCATGTTACTGTGATGCGAAGAGATGGTTTTCAAACAGCTTTGGAGGGCGCTAAAGTTATTTGTGCAGTGGAAAGAACTGAACGAGGGTTAAAATGTGTTCAGGTGAAATCCATAGATTGCTCTTCAGCGGTTCATCCGTTAGAAATTCCAGTTCGTACGCATGTTGTTGTCACTCCAGAAAGTGGTTTAGAGCGCGCAATTGTTAAATGGTTTAATCGCGATAAAGGGTTTGGTTTCCTTAGCCGTGGGCAGGGAACAGAAGATATTTTTATTCATATGGAAACATTGCGCCGTTTTGGTTTAGCAGAACTGCGTTCTGGTCAAGTTGTTCTTGTGCGTTTTGGTAAAGGGGAAAAAGGCTTAATGACAGCAGAAATTTATCCAGATATAGGAATTCCATTTGCTACGCATTAAATGGCACTATTTAAATCACATTATCTCTTTATTTTTTAAGAGAAGAATGCTGTCGCTTGAGCGACAGAAATATCTACGAAGCAAGTGTGTGCAAAGAAAACATATTTGTGAAGCTGTAAACAAATAAAGTGGGCTGCCAATATTACATGGAGAGCAATAAAGAGTATTCTTTTACTTTTTGAATTTTCCTTTTTCAGTTTTATGAAATGAAGTTATGAGTTATCTATAAGTGGAGATAAAAATGTTAAAGCCTTTTAAAAGAGGGCATATTGTCATTTTGGCACTATTTTTGATACTGTTAGAAGTGAGTGTAGGTCTAGCAAAACAGCCCATAGAAATTCCTATCGATTCAGTTCCTTTAGAAATACAAACAAAGCAAGGTAAGGTCACTTATAGAGTAGAAATTGCTTTTACGCAGTCCCAGGCAGAAGCTGGTTTAATGTATCGCACGCATTTTCCACGTGATCGTGCGATGCTCTTTAAACAGCAAGGAAATAAGCAGTTAAAGGATAAGAAAGAATTTTTTATGTGGATGGCAAATACATCTTTGCCCTTAGATATGATTTTTTTAAACGCTAAAGGAGTTATTGTATCGATTGTCGAAAAAACGACACCATTTTCAAAAGATATTATTTCATCAGGAGTAGCTGCAACTTTTGCACTTGAACTGAATGCTGGCGAAGTTTCTGAAAAACAAATACAGCAAGGACAACGTGTTATTCATCCTGCTATTTGCGGGAAGTGCGAAGGCGATAAGAAATGACAGCGGAAGATATTCATTTTTTTGAATATGATGGCTTGCGATTTGCCTATCGAGAAGAAGGGCAAGGAATGCCTATTTTGTTAATTCATGGTTTTGGATCTTCTGCACGGGTGAATTGGTATGCAACGGGTTGGTTTCGTATCCTTACTGAAGCAGGATATCGTGTTATTGCTCTTGATAATCGCGGACACGGAGATTCGGCTAAAAGTTACGATTCTTCTTTTTACATACCTCAAGCTATGGCTGGCGATGCGGTAAAATTATTGCAGCATTTAGAATTATCCAAAGTGCATGTTATGGGATATTCGATGGGTGCTCGAATTAGCGCATTTATGGCTCTTTTATATCCAACATATGTACACAGCGTTATTTTTGGTGGTTTAGGTATTGGTATGGTAACAGGAGCAGGGGACTGGAAACCTGTTGCTGAGGCTCTTTTAGCAGAAGATATTTCTACTATTACTAATCCGCGTGGTTTGATGTTCCGTAAATTTGCAGACCAAACTAAAAGCGATAGACGTGCTTTGGCTGCTTGTATTATCACATCAAAACAGGAGTTAACAGCGTCTGAAATTTACAAAATTAAACAACCAGCGCTTGTTGCTGTTGGTTCATTAGATGAAATTGGCGGTGAAGCGGAGCCATTAGCAGCTTTATTACCCTGTGGTGAAGCATTGCCAATACCTGATCGAGATCATATGCTTGCTGTGGGAGACAAGGTCTATAAAAAGGGCGTTATCGATTTTCTTTCTCGTTATCCTATCATATGAGAATTATTTGCATTTTTTAGAGTTCGCAAAGCTAATCAATATTTTATCTTAGGTAAAATAATTCTTATTCAAAATTTTGCTTTTTATAGTATAAAATTTTATAAAAAAATAATATGTATTCGTGTAAGAATAAAAGTTCTTCTTATAGTTTTAACAAGTATGTTATGGAAGTAGTTAAAGAAAAGTATTTTTATTGCGCAATAAAAACTTTAGAAAAACAAAGAAATTGTAAAAGTTATATTTCCAATATTTGATCAAAATATGCTTGTAAGTGCAAATGCTAAAATTGGGGATAAAATAAAAATTATTTAAAAATCGTGGTTTTCTAACTGTATTTTTTATTTTTGAAACTATACGAATATATTTAATAATGGTAAGGTTTTTTAATAAAGGTCCCTCAGTAAACACATCAAGATAATATTGTTTCAATTATAGGTAATATAAGTAAAGATTACAACTAATATTTTTAGAATCTTAGGAGTGCCTTATTTGCTGTTTAGGCGTTAATTTAAAAGTCTCAAAAGACAGGAGAGCATTGTGAATGCTGATGAAATAAAAAAACTTGATAGTTATTTAAAAAATACATTCCAAAATTCAGCATTACAAGTGAGGGCACGGCCTAAAAAAGATGATTCTTGTGAGGTTTATATTGGGGATGAGTTTTTAGGTGTTATCTATCGAGATGAAGATGAGGATGAACTATCATACAATTTTTCAATGGCTATATTAGATATTGATTTAGAAAATTGATTCGTTGCAAATAAGTGAGTGAAGTCTTTTTTTATTTCAACGAGATTCATATGAGTCTTAATGCTTTAAAGCTCGTATGTTTGTTGCGTGCGATGATAAGGTGGTCGTGAACAATAATGCCTAACGCATTTGCTGCGTCTTTTAATCTATGTGTCATAGTTATATCTGCTTGAGAAGGTGTGGCATCACCAGAAGGGTGGTTGTGCACTAAAATAAGTCCTGATGCGGATAATTCCAAAGCTCGGCAGATTACTTCACGTGGATAAACAGGAGTATGATCAATGGTTCCAGTTTGTTGCACTTCATCAGCAAGTAAACCATTTTTTTTATCAAGAAATAAGACACGAAATTGTTCACGTGTTTCATGAGCCATAACAGCTTTGCAGTAGGCTAATACTTTATCCCATGATGAGAAAATATCACGTTTGAATAATTCTGCACGAGCAAGACGTCCAGCAACATCTGAAATAATTTTTAAATCGGTTGCAGTCGCTGGACCGCACCCTTCAACTTCTTGAAGTCGATGAATATCAGCACCCAATACGTCAGCTAATGAGCCAAAACGTGCGATCAAACTCTTGGCTATTGGTTTTGTATTTGCGCGGGGAATCGTGCGAAAAAGCAATAATTCAAGGTATTCATAATCTTCAATCGAATTTCCTTTTGATTTTAAATAGCGTTGACGGAGGCGTTCACGATGTCCTTGATAATGTTTATGTATCTGTATTTTTTTTTGAACCTTTTTACTTTTTATTTCTGGTATTGGATTGAGTGAAGAACTTGGTGTTAATGCAAAATGATTGCTCTGGATGTCTTCCTTTGTATTTATTTTTTTAGCCATGATATTTCTACATTTATTTAGGCATATGAATTTGGAATATAAAAAATATTTTTAGGAGATTGCGTAAAAATTTCACATCCTTCATTTGTTACACCAATTGTATGCTCATATTGTGCAGTAAGAGATCGATCACGTGTCACAGCTGTCCAACCATCAGATAAAATCTTAACCTGTGGTTTACCAAGGTTGATCATCGGCTCAATTGTAAATATCATGCCTTGTTTTAGTTCTACTCCTTCTCCAGGATTTCCATAATGGAGAATATTGGGCGCGTCATGAAAGAGCTGACCGATTCCATGTCCGCAAAAATCTCTTACAATTGAGCACCGTTCAGATTCTGCATAATTTTGAATGGCAGCACCAATATCACCAGTGGTTGCTCCGGGTTTGACTACGGCAATTCCCCTCATCAAACTTTCATGGGTTATTTTTAGGAGACGTTCTGCAGCTCGTCTGATTTTTCCAACAGGATACATACGGCTTGAGTCTCCATGCCACCCGTCGAGAATAAAGGTCACATCAACATTGACAATATCGCCTTCTTGCAAGGGTCTTTTATTAGGAATACCATGGCAAACAACATGATTGATGGATGTACAGCATGAATGACCGTATCCATGATAATTCAAGTCAGCAGGAAGAGCTCCTCGCTCTGCCCCAAAAGTAAAGACAAAATCATCAATTTCTTGTGTTGTGATACCAGGTTTAATGATATCTATAAGTGCATCAAGGCATTCTGCAGCAATGTGGCCAACTTCACGCATTTTAGTAAAAGCGTAATCATCAAAAATGCGAATTTGTCCGTTAAATTTTAAGGGTATTTTATTATATTCAATATAGTCAGTCATCACTTTTTCTATTTTCTATTTCTACTCGATAAATCGGAAAAATACCTTTTGTACTTACGTGACATTTTACAGCATAAAATTCTACTCCAGATTTTAGCGCTAAATCAAATGTACGTCCATAGGTTGGATCAAGGTCATGACAGATGGTAAAAGCTGAGCAATCCTCCCGTTGAATGACATAAAGCATAGCGGCTCGTTTCCCCTGTTGCACAACTTTTATAAGTTCTTCAAGATGACGTGTGCCACGTTTTGTTACGGTATCAGGAAATTCTGCTAATTCTTTTTGGCGAATAAAATGAACATTTTTGACTTCTAGATAACAATCAGGGGTGATACCATCACACAGAAGAAAGTCAATGCGAGATCGCGTACCATAGCATTGTTCCTTCAAAATTGTTTTGTATCCACTCAATTCTGGTAATAAACCATTTTGAATTGCTTCTAAAGCAAGCTTGTTGGGTAAAGTCGTATTGATACCAATCAAATTGTTATTTACTTCGACAATTTCTAATTGATATGCGTATTTTCTCTTGGAATTATTGTTATATGAGAGCCAAATATTAGAATTGGGAGTTGTCAAGCCAAGCATCGATCCTGTATTAGGAACTGATACGGTAAAGATATCTTGATTTGCTCCTTTAACATCAGCAAGAAAACGTTTATAACGACGGATAAGTTTTGCAGGAAAAAGTTCGGAAATAAAGAGCATACTCCTTTCTTAGAATTTATATTTTTATAATTCAACCAAGATTGTTATCTGTAAGTTTTAAAACATATTTCAATAAGGCACTCTTGATGCACAAAAATGTTAAAGCAATTCCTATAAACATTCTGCGCACCAGAGTTTATTTTTCTTTCATAATAGCATTGTTAATTTTGAAGTTATGCTTTTACAATAAGCTTTGAATGACAAGATAATATTGTCCGTAATTTGTTATTAACAAGATTATTTGGAGAGTGTTCTTTTAAGAATGCTGCTACAAAAAAGACAGCGATAGAAGCTTAATATATGAAATTAGGGAGAGTTTATGGCTGGAACCAATAAGAATCGTAAAAATCTAACAAATGGTCCAATTATTATTTTAGTCGAGCCGCAGTTGCCTGAAAATATTGGTATGGTAGCAAGAGCGATGGCAAATTTTGGGCTCTCTAAGCTTCGATTAGTCAAACCTCGAGAAGTGTTTCCAAATGAAAAAGCCATAGCTGCTGCGAGTAAAGCAGATCATGTCATTAATGACGCTGTAATTTTTGATACATTGCGTGATGCAATTGCAGATTTGCATTATGTTTTTGCTACAACAGCACGTGAAAGATGTGGTTTTAAAACTGTAAAAAGTGCTGTTGAAGCAGCGAGTATATTACGTCATCGTGAAAACATTGGACATAGAACCGGCATTTTATTTGGAAGAGAAAGGTGGGGATTAGAAAACGATGAAATCAGTCTTGTTGATGAAATCATTACTTTTCCAGTTAATCCTGCTTTTGCCTCGCTCAATATCGCGCAAGCGGTTTTGCTTATGTCTTATGAATGGATGAAATCAGGTTTGGAAGATATGAGTGATACGGCTTTTCGTGCAGTAGAGATGGAGCCAGCGAATAAAGCAACATTTCATGGTTTTTTATCTCAGTTAGAAGATGCTTTGGATATCCGTGGATATTTTAGACCTCGGGAACGTAAAGAGGTGATGCTTGCAAATCTGCGCTCTGTTTTTACACGCGCTCATTTTAGTGAATCTGAGGTTCGTTTGCTACGGGGGATTATATCTTCATTAGATCATTTTTCACCTAAGCTCCCGCGGGGAAGCGGTGCGCCTGCAGATCGTGAACGTAAAAAAATAAAAACAAGTGTGAAAACTGATGGATGAACGGCCTCTCCTTTTTTTTGATAGTGGTATTGGTGGTTTAACAGTGTTCAGGGAAGTGCGCCTTCTTATTCCTGAAAGACAATTTATTTATGTTGCTGATGATGCAGGCTTTCCTTATGGAAATTGGGAAGAACATGTTTTAAAAAGACGTATTTTAAAGATTTTTACAAATCTTTTAACACTCTATAACCCTGTTTTATGTGTGATCGCTTGCAATACTGCTTCTACACTGATAATGGCAGATTTACGAAAGAGATTTCCCCATATTCTTTTTGTAGGAACGGTTCCCGCAATTAAGTCAGCAGCAGAACAAACAAAATCTGGTTTTATTTCAGTATTAGCCACTCCTGCAACAGTTAAGCGTGCCTATACACATGAATTAATCAATTCTTTTGCTACTCAGTGTCATGTTCAGCTTGTTGGAAGTGAAAAACTTGCTGGATTTGCTGAAGATTATTTGCGTGGAAAGCCTATCGATTTGCAGGAATTGCGTAATGAAATCCTTCCATGTTTTGTTAAGAAAGATGGCAAATACACTGATATTATTGTTTTAGCTTGTACACATTATCCTTTTTTGATCAAATTTTTTCGTGAACAAGCTTTATGGCCAGTACAATGGATTGATCCGGCAAAAGCTGTAGCCAAACATACAAGATCATTATTACCGGAAAGAGTGCATCCAAAAATCATCAAGAAATATAAAGATTTTGCGTTATTTACAGCTCAAAATATAACTTCTTCAACAGAGCATTTGTTAAAAAGATTTAACCTAAATATGATCAAAGGAGTTGACTTTGGGATCTAAGATCAATAAAGCTACTCCAGCTTTTTCTTTCGAGAAAATAGCGTTAATTGACGTGTCCCGTGGGTAGCTTTGCCTATTATATGTCAAGGTATCCTGTCAGTCTTTCGATTTGAAGGCAGAGGAGGGCGCGTTTCCTTGAGATCTTATTATGAGATCTTATGTTCTGTTTTTAAAGGAAATGCGATGAGTAAACGCGAAACAACAAAATATAAAATTGACCGACGTATGGGAGAAAACATTTGGGGGCGTCCGAAGTCTCCTGTGAATCGTCGTGATTATGGGCCAGGTCAACATGGACAACGCCGTAAAGGAAAACTCTCTGATTATGGTGTGCAGTTACGTGCTAAGCAGAAGTTAAAAGGATTTTACGGTGATATTTCAGAGAAGCAATTCCGTAAAACGTATGAGGAAGCTGCTCGGCGGCGTGGTGATACTGGCGAAAATCTTATTGGTCTTTTAGAATCGCGTTTGGATGCTGTCGTCTACCGTGCGAAATTTGTGCCTACGATTTTCGCTTCTCGCCAGTTTATCAATCACGGTCATGTTAACGTAAATGGCCGGCGCACGAATATTCAATCATATCGTTGTAAACCAGGTGATGTTATTGAGGTTCGTGAAAAATCAAAACAGCTTGTTTTGGTCTTGGAATCTGTGCAGTTAGCAGAACGTGATGTGCCCGAATATATTGAAGCAGATCATAATCAAATGAAAGCGACGTTTACCCGTATTCCTGCTTTTGCGGATGTTCCCTATGCTGTGCAGATGGAACCGAATTTGGTTGTTGAATTTTATTCTCGTTAAATTCTCTATAAGGTACTTTCTTTCATTTTGTTATACACTCAAAAATATTAGTGTTGCTTTATAGTCTTTAAAGCTAGCGAGTCGTTTTTTTGAATGGTGCTATATCAAGTTTGTTGTTATATTTTATGACAGCGTGATTTGATGTAGCTCCATTTCTTTTTACAGATCTTCTCTTAAAGCTTAACAGAGCATTCGTTTAAACAACTATTCCATCTGTTATTGCTGTTATTCTTGTAGAACAAGATATTTACATGCAGAATATAATATTATGGGTAATATTTCAGTTGAATATCAAGCAATGGAAAAGAATGTAGAAAGGACTAATTCTTTGGCGAGGGAAGCTGATGATTGTCATCCAATATTTCGGGTTGCTCCTTCAACTGTAGAGTTTAATAAATTGCGCAAACGGCTTTTACGTCATATGCGGCAAGCATTGGATGATTTTTCTATGCTTTCTGCGGGGAAAAAATGGCTTATTGCCTTATCAGGTGGAAAAGATTCTTACGGACTTTTAGCACTTCTTCTTGATTTAAAATGGCGTGGCCTTTTACCTATTGAAATTCTAGCTTGTAATCTTGATCAAGGACAACCGGGCTTCCCAAAGCATATTCTTCCAGACTTTTTAAACTCTTATAAAATTCCATATCGCATTGAGTATCAGGATACTTATTCCATTGTCACAGATAAATTAGCAGATACGCAAACATATTGTTCACTTTGTTCTCGATTGCGACGTGGTAATTTATACCGTATTGCACGTGAAGAGGGATGTTCTGCATTGGTTCTCGGACATCATCGCGATGATGTTTTAGAAACATTTTTTATGAATTTATTTCATGGTGGCCGATTAGCTGCCATGCCTGGAAAGCTTATAAACGACGAAGGAGACCTTTTCGTTTTGCGCCCTCTTGTTTATGCTGCTGAGGAAGATATGGAAAAATTTTCTCAAGCTATGCAATTTCCTATCATCCCTTGCAATCTTTGTGGGAGCCAAGATGGTTTACAACGTAATGCAATGAAGGAAATGCTAAAAGATATTGAAAAAAGAATGCCAGGACGTAAAGATACCATGATCCGTGCTTTGACAAATATTCGTCCAAGTCATTTGCTTGATAAGAATTTTTTTGATTTTAAGAGCTTATTATAAAGTTTAATTGCTAACCATAATAAGTTAACTTACTCTCAAACTGCGACACCATAAAGATCATAAGCATCTGACTTTTCGATTTTTACGGTAACAAATTCACCAACACGTAATGGTCGTCGTGATGATATATGTACAACACCATCTACTTCTGGAGCATCATATTGACTACGACCTTTAGCAATTTTTCCTTGACTTTCATCAATGAGAACTTGGAGTCTTTTTCCGATTTTTTTCTTTAAAAGATGAGTAGAAATTTGTTGTTGTTTTGCCATAAAGCGATGCCAGCGATTTTCTTTCACTTCTTCAGAAATGTTTTCTAATCCTAAATCATTTGCGACAGCACCCTTTACTGGTTCATATTTAAAGCAGCCAGCACGTTCAATTTTTGCTTCCTCTAGCCATTCGAGGAGTATATTAAAATCTTCATTCGTTTCACCTGGAAAACCAACAATAAACGTTGATCGTAGAGTGAGATCTGGACAAATTTTTCTCCACTTTTCAATTCTACGATTTGTTTTTTCCATAAGAGCAGGACGTTTCATATTACGTAAAATAGCTGGTGATGCATGCTGAAAAGGGATATCCAGATAAGGAAGAATTTTCTTTGCAGCCATAAGTTCAATAACTTCATCAACATGAGGATAAGGATAGACATAATGCATGCGTATCCAAATGCCCATATTGCCTAGTTCGCGACAAAGATCAAAAAATTTGGTTTTTACTGTGTGATCTTTCCAAGAACTTTCTTGATATTTAATATCAATGCCGTAAGCACTTGTATCTTGTGAGATAACCAAAAGTTCTTTTACACCAGCCTGTACAAGTTTTTCAGCTTCGTGAAGAACCTCATTGATGGGGCGTGAAGTAAGGTTACCACGTAGAGCAGGGATAATACAAAAACTACAGCTATTAGAACATCCTTCAGAAATTTTTAAGTAAGCATAATGGCGAGGTGTTAAGCGAATACCTTGCGGAGGAACTAAATCAATAAAGGGATCATGAACTGGAGGAATTGCTGTATGAACAGCTTGTATAACACTTTCATAGGCCTGTGGTCCCGTAATGGCTAACACATTAGGGTGTGCTTGACGAATAACATCAGGATCAGCACCAAGACACCCAGTTACAATCACTTTTCCATTTTCTTTAAGGGCTTCATCAATATTGGCTAATGATTCATTTCGAGCAGAATCAAGAAAAGCACACGTATTTACTATAACAAGATCAGCACTTTGATGTTTACGTGAAATTTCATAACCTTCAGACCGGAGTCTGGTAATAATTCGCTCAGAATCCACCAGTGCTTTTGGACATCCAAGAGAGACAAAACTAATACGAGGTGCTGCCATGATAAATCCTGCAACTTTATAACATTAATTTTTGTTTGTTATTTTCACTTCATTAAGAACAAAAATGTGCTTTATCTTCGATAGATATGCAACAGAATTTGGTACAAGGTTATTTGTTTTTATAATATTTTATGCGAGATATATGTATCAATGATATGTGGCATAATATGAAAAAAATACCAAACAATTTCTTAGTGAATGTGTAGAGTATAGTTAGGAAAATATTTTTATTATTTAATATTTGCGAATAAGTCCGATAAGCTTACCTTGTATCTGTACATGCTCTGATCCATATATCCGTGTTTCATAATGAGGATTTGCAGCCTCTAATGCAATAGAGGCTCCTTTTCGTCGATAACGTTTTAAGGTTGCTTCTTCTTTATCAATAAATGCGACAATAATTTCACCTGACATTGCTGTACTTTGACGTTTAACAATTATAATATCTTTCTCAAGAATACCAGCTTCAATCATAGAATCATCTTTGACTTCTAAAGCATAGTGCTCACCCGAATTAATCATATTTTTTGGTAAAGAAAGTGTATTTATTTGTTGTAATATAGCGGAGACAGGCACACTTGCAGCAATGCGCCCCATAATAGGGATAATGACATTTTTTTTCTCTTCTACTTCAAAATTATCAAGATCATTAAAGTTTTTCGATGTTTTTCTTTTATTTTTTTCTATCATACTAGGAGAAATTTTACGCGCTAAAGAAAGATTAAAGGTTATTTTCTCAGGGAGTCGAATCACTTCTACTGCACGGGCACGATTTGGCAAACGGCGTATAAAACCTCTTTGTTCTAACGCTATAATGAGTTTATGAATTCCAGACTTTGAAGAAAGCTCTAATGCAATTTTCATTTCCTCAAAAGAGGGTGGAATACCTGTTTCTTTCATGTGATTATGAATGAATAAGAGGAGCTCATATTGTTTACATGTCAGCATTCAATATTCCAATTAAAAACATCAGATAAAACATATTTTATCTGCAAAAACTCTACAAGTTTTTTTGAGATAAATTAAAATAATTTATTTTAATTATATTAATTTTTATAATATAAATATATTAAAGTTGTTGTTATTATTTTATTTTAAATTTATAAATATTAACATTGTAAAATGTAATATATTTTTAATCATGATTTATGCTCTTAAATAAAATAAATTTACTTAAGTTAAAGTTATGAATCTGTTTTGGAGAAGAGTTATCTACCTCTTCTAGGAAATAACGGTGTATTTTGTAATCTCTGTTATAAAGAGCTCAGTTAAAGAGATTTTTCTGATTTACATATATTCCCTAGATTTCTCATAATTTTGAAATATTCACTTTTTTGTATTTTAGAAATTATGAATCAGTTAATATGTTTTAATATTCCTTTTATTCAAATTCAAAAAAGAGAAAAATTATATATTACAGTGTTGATGAAAGGGAAAAAAACAGAAAAGTATTGATAACTGAACGAAATAATCATATTTTTTTCCGAAAGGTGTTGACCAAATGAAAAGTCAACCGTATGTTCCACTCACTTTCTGCAAGTAAAATAACTTGTGTGGGAGCGCGTAGCTCAGCTGGTAGAGCAACTGACTTTTAATCAGTAGGTCCAGGGTTCGAATCCCTGCGCGCTCACCACTTTTAAATGAAATCAATGAATTGTATTAAAGTGCAGGATCTGCATTCTTTGCTTAAGCAAACTTATTTTTACTGATCTCTAGCCTTTTTGCGGATTTTTAAAATCATTTATTTCCATTCATTTTTCCTATATCTGGAATCAGATTTTCTAGTATTTGGGGTATTGAGGATTACTACGGAAAAGATTTGTTTAAGCTAGAGGATTACCAGACGATGTCCACACTGCTTGCACAATTAAAGGGAAAGTTTGTCCTATCTCTCAATAATGTACTTAAAGTCCGAAAAACTTTTAGTCAGTTTAAGATAAAAGAGGTAAAAATACTTTATTCTTGTAACGCCTCAAATAATGCGATTCCCGGTAAAGAGCTGATCATTACCACTTGCGATTTTTAGAAGAAGAAGAGAAAAGGATTCATGAAAGGGGTTTTAAATGACCTTTGAAAGGTCTTTGAAGACCATTCGAGGTCCCTCTTAAAAAAACTTTAAAAAAAATAAATTGGTACAAAATTTGCTGTCAAATTATACAAAACCCGCCGACAAGCTACAGCTACATAAAACCTGAAGCTACAGCTGACAAACTAAAAAAATGGTCGGAGCGGCGGGATTCGAACCCACGACCCCTTGACCCCCAGTCAAGTGCGCTACCAGGCTGCGCTACGCTCCGAACTGTGTAAAACGACTAAACGACTGTTTCTTTAAAGGCAAGAGAAAAATAAAGAGAATAAAATCTACAATGCTTTTGCACTTTTAAAGAAAACTTATGGGAATAAAAACTTTTCGCTCCAATGTTTCTTTATTCATTGAGAGCGATAATTAAGATTGTTTAGCTTTTGGTTTCGTTGATTTTAGAGTTAATCCTACGCATATATTTATTTAATTATTTTATACAGATTGTAAAGTAGAAGGTAAGATCTTTGTGTTACTAAGTCTGTTCATTTTTTCTGGAAAAATGGTGATGAAAAATGGTGCCTTTTAAAGGTTTCTATTTGTCTATCGGAAATTATCTAAAAAGGCGAAAATTTTTATAGTATATGAAAAGATACATGACATTAGAAAATATTTTCTTTTTTAACAGAATAAGAATGCTAAGTGCATTTTTTGCATTTGTAGTTGCTTTGTTTATGATTTTTGTAAAAAGGCTTTTTTTGCATAATGTCATAAGCACAATGAAAGAGAAATTTTAGGATTGCACAGTCACAAATTAAAGTTATTGAATATGAAGATTTTATTTCGCTAAAAAAAGATCAAAACATTTCAATATATATCTTGTTGTTTTATTTTTAAACTACCAAATAAAATATCATGAATAAAACACATTTCGAAATGTTCGTTAAGCAAGAAAAGAGTAAGTGATGAGCCGTTTTTCGGTAATAAATTTGACGGAATCTGCAGTAAATCGTGTTAAGGCGATTATGGATGCGAAAGATGCACGGGGCATTCTTATTGGTATTAAGAAAGGCGGATGTGCGGGGATGGAATATACAATTACTCTTGTAAAGGAAGAGGGGGTGGATGCAGATGTTGTTGAAGTTAATGGCGCACGTGTTTTTATAGCACATGATGCAGTATTATTTTTATTAGGGACACAAGTGGATTACGAAGAAACGACACTTCGTTCCGGTTTTGTCTTTAAAAATCCTAATCAAGTTTCAGCATGTGGATGTGGTGAATCAGTAGAACTTCGTCCTGCCTCACAAAATCAGTCAAGCAAAACAGATTAAGATTCTATTGAATAATTTGTGATTTTTTGATTTCGGGGGGTGGTGAAATCTGATGTTTTGCCTATTTCTCACTTTTTGCTTTATTCCAAAGATCTTCCATTTCCTCTAAGGATACATCCGCTAGTGTTTTTGATTGAGTGGAGAGATTTTCTTCAATATAGGTAAAACGATTTCGAAATTTTGTGTTTGTTTTTTTTAATGCTTTTTGTGAATCAATATTCAAGTGGCGCGCAAGATTAAGCAAGGTAAAATAAAGGTCTCCGAACTCTGCTTCTATATCTGATGTTTTATGATCTTTAATGGCTTCTTTGAGTTCGTTAAATTCTTCTTCAATTTTTGCAAAAAAATCATGATTTTCATGCCAATCAAAACCAACTTTAGCAGCTGCTTTTTGTAAAGCGAGTGCTTCTTGGTCTGCTGGCTGGATTTTTTTTACTTTTACAAGAATACTGGTTGTGGGATTGTTTTTTAAGCTTGCTTCTTTGCACCATTTTCTCTGCTCAGCCTGTTCTCTTTTTTTTATATTTTCCCATTCTTCCGGTACAAAACCACGTTTTTTTTGTTCTATATTTCCAAAAACATGAGGATGGCGGCGAATCATTTTTGCGGTAATTGCATAAACAACATCCTCAAAAGAAAAACTACCTTCCTCTTGCGCAATTGTAGCATGATAGACAATTTGTAAAAGAAGATCACCGAGTTCATCACAAAGATTTGTCCAGTTTTTTTGTTCAATGGCATCGATAACTTCGTAAACTTCTTCAAGCATATAGGGGATGAGGGATTCAAATGTTTGTTTTATATTCCAAATACATCCGCTCTCACGGTTTCGTAATGCTGAAACGATTGCGATAAGATCATTGATCTCTTTTGACGCGTTCATTTATGCCTTTCCTATAAATGCTATGAATATGTCAATTATCCCAACGTCTGTGTAACCACGTCCATTGTCCGGGATATTCACGTACCCAACTTTCGACAATATCATTTAATTTTTGTGTGGAAGCAGCTATATCAATCTCATTTTTTTCATCAAGTGGAAGTTTTATAGATTCATACAACTCTAAACGATGACGCCCTCCAGCTAGCCGGATACAGCGTGCTGGATAGATATCACAATCATATTGTCGCGCGAGTTTTATAATTAAGGGATTTGTTTTAAGTGGCCTATTGAAAAATGTTCCTAAAACACCTCGACGAAACTTTTGATCAACGAGCATGCCAACATTTTCACCTTCTGCTAACTTGGCTGCCAGAGCCCAAGCTGCCCCAGCTTTAGATGGTACGAGATGCCCCATAGAAGTTTGTCTGGCTTTAAGGACTCGTTTTGCTATATAGGGATTATTGGGAGGACGAAAAAGCACTGTAACATTAAGACCAAAACTTTGGGCGCATATAGGAAGAAGTTCAAAATTTCCGGTATGCGCTGTGAAAAAAATATGCGGTTTTTTTTCATTTTTTAATCGCTGAAATATCTCAGCACCTTTAACTTCAATAAGACCTGGTTGGTCCGCATGAGGATCAAAATCAAAAATTTTATCAAGAAAAATATATTCGGCCAGGAACAACCCTATATTCTCCCACATTTCTATTGCAATAGCATGCAGTTCTTCTTTTGTTTTTTCTGGGTACGCAGCTTTAAGGTTTTCCAGCGCGATTTGATGACGATGGACAAGAGGACCAAATGTCTTTGCTAACCAAGAAAAGAAAAAAAATCCAATATTGGTAGGAAAATATTTTAAAATAAATAAAGAACCAATGAGAAAATATCCCCATAAAAAATAAAACATTTTTTTTGATATAATTTTAATACGATACATAAAAATTTTAATATAAAACTTCATCATAAATTAATCGATTTTAAGAATAATTTTACCGAAAATGTCACGGCTTTCCATGCGTTTTAAAGCTGTATCAATTTCATCAAATCCAACAATTGTATCAATGACAGGATGAACAAAACCTTTTGCCATTTTCCACATGGCGTTTTGCATATTTTCTATACGACAGCCAAATGAACCGAATATCTTAAGTTGTTGTTGGAATAACTGCATAAGATTTAAGGGGGCTGTCACTCCAGAAGTTGAACCACAAGTTACTAAGCGTGCTCCTCGTTTCATACACAACAGAGAACCACTCCATGTGTCGGCTCCTACGTGCTCAAAGACAACATCAACACCTTTTTTTTGCGTTAATTTGCGGACAACGCCTTCAAACCGGTCTTTTCGGTAATTAATAACATGATCTGCTCCAAGAGATTGTGCTCTTTCAATTTTTTCATCTGAACCTACAGTTGTGATAACTGTGCATCCCACATGTTTTGCGAGTTGAATGGCTGCTGAACCTATACCAGAACCACCTGCCTGTATCAGTATTGTTTCTCCTGCTTGTAGTTTTGCATTATCAAAAAGCATATGTTCTACAGTGCCGAAAGTAATGGGAGCAACAGCTGCTTGCAGTTCATCACATTCTGGTGGAGCAGGGACCAAGAGGCGTGCTGGTAAATTGACAAGTTCACAGGCAAATCCATCAAGGTGAAAACCGTAGACGCCTTTTACTTGACTGCAGAGATTATCACGACCTTCACGACAAGCTTGGCATATTCCGCAGGTTTGCGCACCGTAAATGGAAACAATTTGTCCGAGATGTAAATTTTTAACATGACTCCCTAATTGTGCCACTTCACCGGAAGCTTCTGCGCCAATGATGAGTGGCATTTTTCTTTTAGCAAAGGCCATACCACGCCAGCCCCATACATCAATATGATTGAGAGCGACGGCTTTTATACGTACCGTTACTTCATCAGGATTAGGTGGTGGTGGTGTGGCAATATCCGTGATTTTAAGTTGGCGGTCATTTAATAGTTGCAGAGCACGCATTATCATCCCCCTTAATGTATATGGCCGTTAAGTTAAAGGTTACAAAGTTTGATCAATATTAAAAGGATTATCTTTTATATGAAGTGATAACAAGACTTGTATTTTGACCTCCAAATCCAAATGAGTTTGATAAAACCGCATTGACATGTGCTTTACGGCTATAGTTAGGAACAACGTCTAAAGGGATAGCAGGATCAGGATCATCATAATTGATTGTAGGTGGAAGTATCCCCGATTGAATAGTTAAAAGCGAAAAAACAGCTTCGATTGCGCCAGCAGCAGTTAATGTGTGTCCAATCATTGATTTATTAGAAGAAACGGGAATATTTTTTAAAACATTACCGAAGACGGTTGATAATGCGAGATATTCCATTTTTTCATTTTCAGGTGTTGAGGTTCCATGTGCATTAATGTAGTCAATTTCATTGATGGTTATTTTTGCATCATTTAAGGCTTTGCGAACGGATTCAATTGCTGGGGATGCATCGGGCTTTGAACGTGTGCGGTGAAAATCATCGGCTGTTTCACCACAGCCAGCCAAAATTCCTAAAACTATAGCATTACGATCTAATGCGCTCTTGAGAGATTCGAGAACAAGAGCACCTGATCCTTCTGCCATAACAAAACCATCTCTATCACGGCTAAAGGGTTTTGCCGCTTTTTCTGCAGGATCATTATGGGTTGAAAGAGCAGATAATAACGAAAAGCGAATTAGAGATTCTGCCGAAACGGAACCATCTGTAGCAATTGTGAGTGCACGATTTGTTTCTCCTCGTCGAATAGCTTCAACACCTAATTGAATTGCTGTTGCACCAGATGCGCAAGCGGTTGAAAGTGTAATTGGAAGTCCTTTTGTCCCAAATTTTTTTTGAAGATTTGCTGCAATTGCTCCAAATTGTGTGCTTTCAAAGAATGTTTCGTGAAGATTATGGCAGCAGATTTCAAGAAGACGTGCATAGGAGGGCTCACCAATACATATCTCCTTTTGATCAAGAGTAAAACGTGCTGTCCATTCCAGCTCAACAGGAGGAGCTGCTAAAAAGAGAGGTCCATTAAAATTCGTTTTATCAAGAGCTGCTTGTGCTAAAGCTTCTTCTGCTGCAAGATCTGCAAGTTTTTCAGAAAGAGCCGAAGCACCAAGCGAGCTTTCTTTGAGAAAATCAACTGTTCCAGCGATACGTGTATTTAATTCTTCCACAGGAAAGCGTGTGATTTTATGAATGCCGCTAACACCGTTTATTAATTTCTGCCAATTTTCATTTTTCCCTTTTCCCAGTGATGTCACAACTCCTGCTCCAGTAATTGCGACAAGTGGACGCCCAAAATGATCATTATATTTCACTACGGAAATCTCCCTCAGACAGCAGTTAGGCGGACTACACCTTCAGCTCTTTTTATACCAATGGTCGTAACAAATGCTTCACGTACTTCTTTTAGAAAAGGCTTTTCATGAGCACTTAATGCTGAAAAACTGTGTTTTTTTTCAATAGCAAGTGCAGCAAGTGCAAGTGCTAAAGGAAATTGCGCTTCCCGCATATAACCAAATAATGTTGTAATTCCGCGGTAAAAAATATCAGAAGCTTCAAGAGCATTTTGTTCTGCTTCTGTTACCTCATGAAACCCTGAAGCAGCAGAAATAGCTAAAGCAGATTTTGCTTTGATTGTTTTCAACATTGATACAATTGTTTCTTGAAGTGAGATTTTTGTTCTATCTGTTTGATCTGTGATGATCTGTTTAATTTCAGCATAGGCACGTGCATTACGTTTTTTTGCATGTTCTTCACTTTCAAGAACTAGAAAGACACCACCAGAACCAGTTATAACACCGCCACCAGGATAATTTTTACGTTCCCACACTGGTGTCCATCCACCTCGCGTTAAGAGATTTCCAAGTTCATGGGCCAACAACATATCATAACCCTGCGCATTATAGGAGCCTCCCACCAGTGCATGTGTGCTTTGTCCTGATCGTATACGGGCTGCAGCAATTTGAAGTGCAGAAAGTCCACACCCTTCTTCTCCCATAAAGGTGCGAGAAGAGCCGGTAACTTTATGAACAATTGAAATATTGCCAGCCAAAAGATTTGACAGTTGTGCCAAAAATAAAGTGGGACGAAGTTCAGTCGAAAGGACCGAATTTAACATGGAAGCGGGATCAGCTGCTGTACGTGCTTTAGAAAGAATTTGTGTATCAACGAGAATATCGCGTTCTCCTCCACTTGCTGCGACAATCATATCCATTGTTGATGTTAACTGTTCATTGTTTTTCATGCCTGCATCATCAAGAGCAAGGCCTGCTGCATAGGTACCAAGGCGTTGCCACGTGCCCATTTGCCGTTGATCACTTTTTTTGGGAATTTGTAAACTCCAATCAATTTCGGGCAATTTATGGACAGTGTAGGGTAGAAAAGTTGTACAATCAAGATTTGGTGTAACTGTGGGATTATTCAAGAGATCCCAATGATGACTAACGCCTTCACCAAGAGAGCTTATGAGTCCTATACCAGTAATGAAAACAGCGTGATCATGCATGGTAAAAAAATTATTCCGCCTGTTTTATGGCGACAAGCTCATCAATTTTTGCACAAAGATTTTTTAGAACAAAATATTCTTCAGTAGCAATTGCACCTTCGTTGACTTCCTGTGTCCACTGCTCTAGTGGAACTTTAATGCCAAAAGCTTTATCAATAGCGAAAACAATATCAAGAAAATCAAGGCTATCGATTCCCAAATCATCAATTGTATGGCTTTCAGGTGTGATTGTGTTGCGATCAATTTCACTGATTTCTGCGATAATGTCAGCAACTTTATCAAACGTAGAGGACAATGTACCATTCCTTATTATAGAGTTGATAAATTTAAATATGTCTAGTGCTCTTCTTTTAGCCTTTTTTTCCTTTAAAAAAAAGACTTAGAATATAATTATCTTTCTATAGAGCAAATAAATTTGCAGTGCATGAAGTGATATACTTAACGGCTGTAAAAATTTATTTTGAGTTTACTTATTTTTATTTATCTTATTATGGATTTTTTCCTATTGGCTGCGAGGACTGCAAGAGCTGTCATATTAACTACTCCTCGTGAAGTAACTGAAGGTGTCAGGATATGTACAGGACGTGAGGCTCCGATTAAAATAGGCCCGACATGAAGTGCATTGGTAAGATTTTTTACGAGATTGAGTGTTATATTTGCTGCATCAAGTGTTGGAAAGACGAGCAAATTAGCTTCGCCTTTGAGGCGTGAATCAGGAAAAACACGATCACGAAAAACTTTAGAAAGTGCTGCATCACCATGCATTTCTCCATCAGCTTCTAAATTTGGATACAGTTTAGCAAGAATTTCGGTTGCACGACGCATTTTACGCGCACTTTCTGTATTTTTTGAGCCAAAGTTTGAGTGTGATAATAATGCTGCTTTTGGAGTTATACCAAACGCTTCAATTTCTTGTGCTGCCAGTACTGTCATTTCTGCTATTTCTTCTGCAGAAGGATCTTCATTGACGTAAGTATCTGTTAGAAAAAGAGTACGACGTGGAGAAATAAGCAAACTCACAGCAGAAAAATGACGAACATTTGAATCAAGTCCAATGACTTGTTCAATTAATTCAAGATGACGTTCAAAACGCCCTTCTAAACCGCAAATCATTGCATCAGCTTCTTCACGCATTACGGCGAGGGTTGCAATGGCCGTTGTTGATGTTCTTACAATTGTTTTTGCTACATCGGGTGAAACTCCACGTCTTCCTGTGTAACGAAGAAATAAATTAACATAATCACGAAAACGTGGATCATCTTCTGGATTTATAAGTTCAAAATCTATGCTGGGACGAATTCTTAAACCAAAGCGCTTTAGTCTTGCTTCTACGACATGGGGACGGCCAATAAGGATAGGTATTGCAGTTTGTTCTTCAAGAACAATTTGTGCTGCACGAAGTACGCGTTCATCTTCACCATTCGCATAAATGACACGCTTGCGCTTTGCTGTTTTTGCAGCTGCAAAAACAGGCTTCATCATTAAACCAGAACGGAATACAAATCGGTTAAGAATATCATGATAGGCTTCCATATCTTCGATGGGACGAATGGCAACGCCAGTTTTCATTGCTGCTTTAGCAACAGCAGGAGCAATGCGTAGTATTAAACGTGGATCAAAGGGAGAGGGGATTAGATAGTCTGGACCAAAACTGGGCGGTTTTTTGGAATATGCACGTGCTGCAATATCGGAAGTTTCTTCGCGTGCAAGAGCTGCAATCGCATGAACTGCGGCCATTTTCATTTCTTCATTAATTGCAGTAGCACCAACATCTAATGCACCACGGAAAATATAGGGAAAACAAAGAACATTATTGACCTGATTGGGATAATCAGAGCGTCCTGTGCAAATCATTGCATCTGGCCGCACGGAATGTGCTTCTTCTGGCATAATTTCTGGTGTTGGGTTAGCGAGTGCTAAAATTAATGGATTTGAAGCCATTTTTTTCAGATATTCAGGTTTTAAAACACCCCCTGCTGAAACGCCTAGAAAAACATCTGCATTATCAATAATTTCGGATAAAGTCCGTGCGTCAGTTTCTTGTGCATAATTGATTTTCCAGCGATCCATAAGGGTTTTACGGCCTTTATAAACAACCCCCTCTAAGTCGCTAAGCCAAATATTTTCAACTTTTGCTCCAAGGCGCACCAAAAGGTTAATACAAGCTAGAGCGGCGGCACCCGCACCTGAGGTAACTATTTTGGCGTTTTCAATTTTTTTTCCAGAAAGATTTAAGGCATTTAATACGGCTGCAGAAACAATAATAGCAGTTCCATGTTGGTCATCATGGAAAACTGGAATATTCATTCGAGAGCGAAGTCTTTCTTCGATTTCAAAACATTCAGGCGCCTTAATATCTTCAAGATTAATACCACCAAATGTAGGTTCTAAGGCAGATACAGTTCCTACCATTTGCTCAATATTGGGTGCATCAATTTCAATATCAAAAACATCAATATTCGCAAATTTTTTAAATAAAACAGCTTTTCCTTCCATAACTGGTTTTGAGGCGAGGGGACCAATATTCCCTAGTCCAAGAACAGCAGTTCCATTTGATATAACAGCAACTAAATTAGAACGAGAGGTATATTGCGCAGCAAGATTTGGATCTTTATGAATTGCAAGACATGGCGCAGCGACACCTGGAGAATAAGCAAGAGCTAGGTCACGCTGATTATCAAGAGGTGTTGTTGCTTGTATTTCCAACTTTCCGGGTTTTGGATGCTGGTGATAAAAAAGTGCGGCACTATCAAGTTCAACTTTTTGTGAACTGAAATTACTCTTTCGTTCTATAGACATTTTTATGATATCCAAGTTAGTATATGTTTATGTGAGATGTTTCATCTATGATAAAATTTTATCCACTGGTAGATCTCATTTCTCTGAGTAAAAAATGCACGAGAAAACTCTTCTGGAGCATTAAATCAGTTTGATATTTTTTTATTTGCGCCCCTTAATAATTTCATTGATATCATTACGATTAATCTTTTTTCCTTAACAAAAATTTGCGGAAGTGAATTATTTAAAAAGACAAGTAAAATATTATTGATGCTTACATTACCAAGCAGTTGTTTTTTTTGCAATGCTGGCAAAAAAAACAGAAGGGAATTTATTAATGTAACCTATTTTTTATAAACTCCAACTTTATTCATACTTATTTATAACTTATTTATAAGTGAGTGTATGATTCATAAATCATTATTTTAAAATTCTAAACTTCTTATATCATTTTAATGAGCACTGATGGAATGAGTCTATGCACGTAGGTAGGAAAATAGTGTGTATTTTAATGAATAAAGCTTTGGTTGGAAAATCCATGAATTGAGCGTTTTATATAGAGTTTGTTTCTACAATAGGTCTAAGATCTGTACAAGAGGTGTGAAGCAGGAGGATACTTATCCTTATTTTTTGGTACGTTATTTGTAATTAATATTGTTTAGAATATCAAAGAGAACTGAATGTCAATCATCTATCTAATCTCTACATAATGCTACATTTGTCAGTAGTGCGTTACAATTATATGATGATAAATCCATAAACACAAAAAGTGGAAAAAAATATTTTTCCACTTCTATTGTTGTCTATTGGATGCGACCACTTGCATGAGCAAGCATAGTGTAAACTTTTCCAGTATCTGATATTAGATATTTGCGAACTGAGTTAGAAGAACCAGAACCGTGAGATACATCACGTAAGAGTTTTTCAAAATCAGCAACATATTGATTAACTGAATGTTTAAAATCAATATCGCTCATATATTTTTTCTTAATCATTTCAAATATGGTTTTTCCATTCAAAGTATACAGGCGTTCCGTCACGATGTTTTTTTGTCCACGCCGATAATGATTCCATAGTTCAACAACAGCATTGTGATTAATAGCTCGCACTATACCTGCTGCTAATGTGTTAAGAGACTCATTTACAGGATGCGATTTTGTTTGTACTGGTGCAAATACCGCATCATCAGGACTTTCATCATACCACGTTTCTTCACGCGAAGCGCGTTCTAAGAGATTTGATACCCATTTATTTTGCCTTTTTTTGCTTTGGTCTTGTTGTAAAATAGGCTTAGGAGGTACTATCTTTTTAATAAATTCAGGAGAACTCTTATCCCTTTTCTGAAGTGTTGATGATGTAGGAATTATCGATATTAGCTGCTCATTTGCATTGTTTTGTGCGTTATTTTGATCCGTTTTTTGTATAACATTCGCTAAGTCCTTTAAGGCTGTAATTTGTTCATTGAGAGCAGTGCGGATTGTTCGCGTTGTTTCTTTTGTCGTTGCAGGTAGTTTCTGAACACTCTCATTAATATCGTGATTAATTTTTGAAAGTTCTAAACGAACTTCATTCGCTGAGCGACGTATATCTTCTGTTGCTCCTGAAAAACGGGTTGAAGCTTCATTAATGAGCTGATTAAGTGATTGTTGGAGTGAATGTGTGGAATTACGTGCATTTTTATCAGTGCGTTCAAGCGCTGAGCTGAGAACATTTTCATAATGTTCAATCAGTTGATTGATTTCATTAGATTTTGAAACAAGAGCATTGCTTAAACCAGAGAGCGTGTTGTGTTTTTCTTCAAGTGTTGCATTAAGTGAATTTTCGGACTGTTCTAAAATTTGAATAGCTTCAGAAAGTGTTTCAGCATGTTTACTGAAACTACTTGTTATGTGACTAATTTGTTCAAATGTGTTTTGTGAAAGCCCTTGCAAAATCTCAATATTGCTATTGAGCGCTTGATTTGAAGCTGATAAATGCTCTGCTACTTGGTTAGTGTTGTGGAAAAAGTTGTTTGCTGTCTCGCTAAATTGACCGTCAATATTTTGAACCGCTGATAATAAGACATTACTATTTTCATGAAAGCTGTAAATTGACTGATTCAATTGTGCAATGATAGAGGAGACATTATTTACAAGATCTTCCTTCATAGCAGTTACTGTTTGAAGTGTTTCAGAGTTTGTTTGTGCCAAGCTATTTACTAGAGATTCACTGTGTGCATAAATCCTTTGTTCGGCATCTTGTGTTGAGAGGGAGAGTTGTTCACCAATATGCTGTGTTAAAGAACCAATTGACTCCGTTGTACTTTGTGCAGCTTGGTTTAAATGGTTTGTCAACTCTGTGATTTTTCCAACATGTTCTGAAATTTGAATAGCTGTTTGATTTTTTGCTTCTTCCAAGCGGCTACTTACATCAGAGAGTTGATATCCTAAATTATTTTTAAGATTCTGCATGGAGTGATGAAGAACATTGCAGCGTTCATTAAGGACTTGTTCAATTGTTATTGTTGAAGTGTGAATTGTCTCATTCAGTAATGCTTGTGCATTATGACTAGCTGTTGCGAAGGCTTCAATAGTATGGGCTGTTTGCTCAGAAAAAACAGACAAAACTTTTTCGCTGGTATCATAAACTGTTTGTTTAACGTTTGATACAATGCAATTTCCAGATTCTGAGAGAATGTTTTCTGCTTGTGCAGTAACATTTGTAACAGAGGAAAGTATCTGTTCACCCGTAGAAGAAAGAATATCAGAGGCTTTCATAATTTTGTTATGCAAGTTGTCTGTGACCGTATTCACCGAATCTTCTAATGTGATGCGCATATTACCAATGTTTGTTTCCAGCGCTTGTTGAATGATCTGACTTTGTTCATTATTGAGTATGATAGATGTTTTTAATCTGTCAGAGTGTTCTTCAAAAGCAGATGTTTGCATCTCGATAGTTTCACATACTTGGCCAAGTTTTTTGGATAATGTCTCTTCTAATGAGGATGCACGTTCAAAAATTTTATGTGCGCGGTTTTCTAAATTTGTATCAAATGATTCTATACTTGTTTCAAGGGTTTCAAAGAATGTACCACTAGATTGAGAGAGGGTATTCTTTAAAACCTCGGCATGGCTTTCGAGGTTTTGAATATGGCCTTGAACAGTTTCGGTAATGTTCTTATTATTGGCGGCAATTGCATTCTCAACTAAGTCTATCTGTTGCTTTAAGGCAGCATCAACATGTATATCACTTTTTGTGATGAGATTATGGATTGTTTCCATCCGTTGCTCGAGTGTACGTGCTTGATCTGCAAGAACTTCGTTAAGAGAAAAACTATTAATAGCTAAAGAGTCACGCAGAGCGTCAGCACGTATGTCAATATTTCTAGCTTGTGCTTCTAAAGCCTCTTTTGTTGTAGTACTACTTTGTACAATGACTTCTTGTAGTTTTTCTGTGCATTGAACTATATTTGCAACGTGATTTTCAGCATACTGATCAACGATTTGAACGTTATCAACCAAAGCCTGTTCAAGATTTGAGGTGTTTTGAGCTAACGCCTCAATTTGATTTTTTAGTGTCTCAGCGATTTTATTCTTTTCGTTATCGAGCATCTCTGCCATGAGAGCTCTTTGATCAGAAAGTTGTGATGTAAAGTCCTGCGAACGTTCTTGTATGATATCAATAATAGCATCATCGATATGCTGAACTTCTTCTCTTAGTTTTTCTTTGCTTTTGTCAATTGCGGAAAGGATAGTTTCGTGTCCATTTGTAAATGCTTCGGTAATATCAGTTGTTTTTTCTTGAAGATTTGCATTAATTTGCGAAACGTGGGCTTCTAAGAAATTACCAAGCTTTTCAGCATTATCTTCTAGAGTTTGACTGCGAGCAATGAAGGATTCAATTATGGAATTGCTGTGCTCTTTAAGAGAAAGATCAACCGTTGCTAAACGGTTCTCAAAAGCTTCAATTGCTTCTGAAGTTACATTATCAAATTTAGAGGAGAGTTTGTATGCTTTTTCATCGAGTTGTATGATTTTTTCATCAAAATTCTGTAGAAATTGATGATTGCGATCAATGATGGATTCATCCAGTGCTTTAAATTTTTCATCAACATTCTGTAAAGTCTGGTCTGTTGCTGTTTGTATATGCGTCGCAATTTTAGCGATATGCATTTCAGCTTTAGCTGCTGTTTCATTGAAGGCTTTTTCTATTTGTTTTTCACTATTATCAAAACGTTCTGAGAAACCATCAAAGTTTTTCCCTAATTCGTGAAAGAATGCTGTATTTTTTTGCTGAATCTGGGTTGTGGTTTCATTAAATTTTTCAACAAGTTGGTTTGTTACACCATCACCTGCATAGGAAAGTTTCGCAACAAGATCTTCCCCCTGTTTTTGTAAAGTTTGGGAAAGAGTTTGTGCAAGCTTTTCAACATTAGTGACAATTTTGGAGGTAACCAAGCCAAATTCATCACTCAGTTGTTCCTGTGTTCCTTTAATTGTTGACTGTACGCGGTCAGCGTGATTCAAAATGGCTATGCGTTCATTACTTAATTCTTTTATTAATGTATGTATGCGTGATTCGTTTTCAGCATAGGCTTGTTCTAGGTTATGGACTTCCCCCTGTATGATTGCTTCAAGTTCAACAGCACGCCCAAGGGTGCGTTCAATTCCCTCGTTCATGGCGGCTACTTCTTCACGAATGGTTTGCCCTATAGCGATAGCTTGTTTTTCAGATATATGTTGTGGTTCACTGAGGCGCTGTGCAGCATTTGTCATAAGAAGAGCAATATTATGCAATTCGTTTGAACGTTTTGTTAATTGAGCAAATCCCCAAGAGAGAAGGATAGGAATTGCTGTTCCGGCTGCTACTGCTAATCCCGTTGGGGATGTAACAAAGTTGGTGATATTCGATAAGGAGTTGAGACCAGCAGGAGCTAGCTTATTAGCAATAAAAGCACCTCCTGTTACCCATAGAGCACTAAGCGCTGTTGTGCACCAATAGATTCGTGAGGTAGAGCGCTGTTTTAATAAGCCAAAATTTAAAGGGGTTGTTATATCATCATTAGCAGGAAGAAGTTGTGTAGACAACACTGTATTATGAACAGTTCCACCTGAAAGGTCAGGACTAGGTTTTGGAGCAAAAAGCTGTTCAACAACAGATTCATCAATAACAGCATTATCATGAATATTTGAGATAAGCGTTGAAGTATCATTTTCCGCGAAGATTTCTTCCTCTGCCATTGCAATCTTTTGAATCAATTCATCTACATTAATGACATTTTCAGAATTACTGGAAGATATCGTTTCAATTGCCGCATTATCAAAATCAAAGTTCATAGCTTTTGAAAGAGCTTCTTCAACTTCAATTTCGAATGTTTGTAACTTGGTTCTGCGTGCCATACTCGCCTCGTACTCTTACAGACGGAAAAGGGATACGTCCTCCTCCAGATATTGCAACATACTAGCTGTTAATTATTTAGAAAGGAATATGTTCTGGAAAAAAAATTGAAAACTTATCAAGATAAAGTTAACGCGGTTTTTTTATCCTGTTCATAAATGGTATAAAATATAATAAAAACAATATAGTATTTGATTGCAATAAAGATGAAAACACTGTTTACAATTTTCGTTTATAGGGAGAATGATGAGCCTACTACATTCATTTTTATTGATTCTAAATAAGAGGGATTAGCCATATCCCTCTAAAATATTATATTTTAAAAGGTATCTACATTATAAAATGGTATTTTTCATAGCAGTTCGTAAAAAGTGAAGGTGTGGAGTTTTTTGCATTTGATGATAGTTTTTGTAAATTATGATATTCATCATTGTAGAGAGCCTTTTTTCTTGATATTAAGTTGTCTTTTGCTAATTTTTAAAGCTCCTACGTTGACAATTGGATATTTTTCAGTCGATATGCGTGCACGAGTGTTTTATGCAATTTGGTATGAAGGTGTAAGAATAATGGCAGAACGATCACAGCACCTGCAAGATGTATTTTTAAATACAGTGCGCAAGCAAAAAATTTCTCTTACAATTTTCCTTGTAAATGGCGTTAAACTAACGGGCATTGTAACCTCGTTTGACAGTTTTTGTGTTCTGTTGCGTCGCGATGGACATGCGCAATTGGTTTATAAACATGCTATTTCTACAATTATGCCTGGGCAACCTGTACAGATGTTTGAAGGTGAAAGTTCTGAATAAGCAAGATATTTCACTGTAGGCCTCTTATCCCATTTTATAAAGTGCTTTAGATTGCCATGTTAAATGAAAATGAGAGATTTGGGGGATTTCCTTCACAAGTTATAAGACGGGTACCCACTGTTGTTTTGATACCAATTTGTCAAGAAAACAAAAGGGAAAATGTCTCAGTTAGTTGTTCAGTATCTTCTCGAATTCAAGAGGCGTTAGGATTAGCGCGCGCAATAAGGTTGGATGTTGTTTATTATGAAGCAATTAATATAATCACTCCCCGTCCTGCAACTTTGTTTGGGAAGGGAAAAGTAGATGCACTTGCTCATTATATAAGTGAATATTACGTTGAGCTTGTAATTGTAGATTATTTTTTAACACCAGTACAGCAGCGTAATTTAGAGAAATTATGGAAGTGTAAAGTTATCGACAGAACGGCTTTGATTCTTGAAATTTTTGGGGATCGTGCGCGTACGAAAGAAGGAGTTTTGCAAGTCGAATTAGCGCATTTGTCTTATCAAAAAAGCAGACTTGTGCGTAGTTGGACACACTTGGAAAGGCAACGTGGTGGACGTGGTTTTTTAGGTGGGCCTGGTGAAACTCAGATTGAAGCGGACAGGCGTCTTTTGCAAGAGAAAATCACTCGTATTCAACGCGAATTGGAAACGGTTACGAAAACACGTGCTCTTCATAGAGCTAAAAGAAAAAAAACATCCCATCCTGTTGTTGCTTTAGTAGGATATACCAATACAGGAAAGTCAACCCTTTTTAACCGTTTAAGTGGTGCGGATGTCCTTGCTAAAGATATGTTGTTTGCAACGCTTGATCCGACTTTGCGCAAAGTTATTCTGCCCCATGGGAAAACTATTCTTTTATCTGATACTGTAGGTTTTATCTCTAACTTACCAACGCATTTGATTGCAGCTTTTAGAGCAACTCTTGAAGAAGTGGTTGAAGCGGATCTCATTCTTCATGTGAGAGATATGTCAGATTTTGATCATCGCGCGCATGCCAAAGATGTTTTAGAAGTTCTTTCAAGTCTTGGTATTGATATTGATGATACAGAACATATTATAGAAGTTTGGAATAAGATTGATATATTAGATGAGCATGCATTGAATGTTTTACACACAAGCGCTAAAACACGATTAAATCCTGCAGTTATGGTATCAGCACTCATGAATGATGGACTTGATCAATTATTAACAGCTATTGAAAAGCGAATTTTTGGCGAAATGCAAAACGTTGAATGTCTTTTAAGACCTCATGAAATGCCACTTATTGATTGGTTTTATAAAAATTCTGGCGAAATAATGCAGGAAGGGCATGAGGATGGTTCTGTTACTATTAAAGCAGTACTTACCTCTGAAGCAAAAAAACAACTCGATCATATAAAGCAAAGTATGAATTAAAATTTTTTAGATATTTCTGTACTTTATTTCTTCATTTTCACATTTTTTTCTCTCAAAATAATATGACTTCAAGTTAAGAGGATAGTTACTACTTTCTCTTAATAAAAAAATATGAAGTATTTTACTGGTTGAAATAAAGATGAGTCTTAAATGTAACAAAAACCTGTTTGTACGCACGGTTCCGCGAAATATTTTGGTTGTTTTGCTGTTAGCAATTCTGTGTGCATTTTCGATTTGGTTATTATATGACTTTAGTCAGTCGCGGATATATAGGGCAACTTTGACATTTTCCTTGTCTGATTCTGCAGGAAAGCCATTACCAATTCATAAACAAAATAATATCCTTGCATCTTTATTTTCACAGCCCTTACTTTTGAATGATCCACTCTTACAGAGTTTTTCTTCGAATGCTTTTCAGAAAAAAGATTTTCATGAAAATATTCGTTTGTCTCGTAATGGTGATTTTATTGATCTTACTTTTGAAGCTAGAAGCTTTGAAGTTGCGCGACGTGGATTAGAAACTTGGTTTTCCGCATTTTCACAAGCAATCATAAGCCAGAAAAAAAAATTATTGTTAACAGAGCAGCACGTTGGTCAACAATATGATAAAACTGAGATACTCAATATAGTGCGGGGATTTCGTTCATCTGTTGATTCTTTCGTTTATCAAAATGTAAAACAATCAGAGCTTGATGATCTCTCTGTGCAATTAACACAAGCGACTTTAAAGCGCATTCATTTAGCGAGTTTAAATTCAACGATTAAGGTGATACGTGAAAATGGACAGTCTTTATTGTCTTTGTCTTTTATTGCAAACAGTCCAATGATTTCTGCACTAGAATCTAAGCGTGATCTTTTAGAGACACAAAGAGCGCATATGGTTGCACAATTGGGGTGGACACATCCTCAAATTAAAGCAATGACTGCAGAATTAGAGGTGATTTCTCATCAATTAGAGAAGAAAATTTTGCAAATTATTGATCAAGTTCATTCGGATGAGGCTCTTGCAAAAGAATTTGAACAACAACTCAAAAAAAGAATTAGCTTTTTTGTAAAAGAGCAGTCCCAATCTTTGAAACAAATGTTTAATGAGCTTGAGAATAAAATAAGAACGGTAGTGGATACACAAAATAAAGAGATGAGTAAGGATTCTCTTCTGTTGCAAGATACAAAAATTCATGTGGTTGTGCCAACAACATTAGTGCCTCTTTCTTTTATGGCACTTTACGGAAAAAATATTATTATCAGTGTGCTTGCAGGCTTAATTACTCTTTTGGTAGGACTGTTATTGTTTCATCAATGCTCTGAAATAAAAAAAGATCAACGGAAGGAAGATGACTTTAAAAATGATGAGAGTGCTTTAGACTCTAAGGGAATAAAAAGTTTTGAGTCTTTTATTACAATAGGGGAATTATCCGATTTTTTGAAATGTCGTGCTTCAACGGTTGTTTCAATAATTGGGCCAGAGGCTGCAAGAACAGCGGCAAAACTCTCTTTACTTCTCATCAAAGAGCGTAAAACAATTCTTTTGGTGGATATTTCTGGTCAACAAATAGAAAAAGTCATTGGTCCACATCGAGGGCTGAGCGATATTTTAACGGGGAATGCACAGTTTCAGGATGTTATTTATCGTGATTATGATACGGGAGTTGATATTCTTCCTCAAGGATTAACAAGTGCTGTTTGTGCACAAGATTTTTCAAATGATATCCCGAATCTCTTACAAGAATTTAAAAAGGATTATGATTTTATCATTTTAGAAATGGCGAGCGAACCCAAATATGGATTTGATGAATTTGCAGAGCTCACAGACTATTATATTTGTAGTGTTGTTCTTTATGAACAAGACTGGATGATGAAAATGGTGAATAGGTTCCCGAAGACTATTTTCCGTGTAGTTGCATGATAAATACCATAAAGCTAATTACATATTATAGTACTACGCTTGTCTTATATCTAAGTTGTAAGCATATTAAAAATAACTTAAGATTGAATTTTAGATATTTAAAAATAAATTGTGGTTGGAGAATGACGTGGGGCAATTAGAAATGACAGTAAAGAGAGTGAACGATACCGTTTTAACAGCATTGCAAAAGAAAAATCGAAAACAAATCCAAGTGTGGCTTTATTCTATTTTATTGCTTTGTTTGGCAATTGTTTTGGTGGGGGGAGCTACCCGCTTGACGGGATCAGGATTGTCGATAACCGAATGGAAACCAATTCATGGTGTTATTCCACCGATTGGTGTGGATCAATGGCAGGAGGAATTTTTAAAATATCAACAGATAGCGCAATATAAGCTGCTTAATCGTGATATGACGTTAAGCGCGTTTAAGGTCATTTTCTGGTGGGAATGGGCACACCGTATCCTTGGGCGTCTTGTCGGTCTTGTTGCCTTAATAGGTCTCATTTGGTTTTGGGTAACAAAACGTATTGAAAAAAATATTTTGCTTCAGCTTACCATTGTACCAATCCTTATAGCCTTTCAAGGATTTATTGGTTGGTGGATGGTGGCTTCTGGCATTGGTCAAAGTGATTTGACAAGTGTGAGCCAATATCGTTTGGCTTTTCATCTTATTACAGCATGTTTTGTTATTATTTTTGTTACTTATTTATCTCGAGGGCTCACAGAATATTCAGAGAAACCAGCAAATCCAAAGATTCAGTATTTTGCAGGGTGGTTTGTCGTTTTTATTTTGATTGAAATTTATTTGGGCGCTTTGGTTGCAGGCCTTCATGCTGGAAAAGTCTATAATACATGGCCGCTTATGGATGGTCAGATCATACCCGATGGATTATTACAGCATAATCCTGTTTGGCTTAATCTATTCGAAAATCCTTTAACTGTTCAATTTGTCCATCGTTTTTTTGCTTATTTTTTATTTATTGTAGCAGTTGTTCACGCTTTATATGTACGGAGCAATGTTCCACACTCAACGCATTCTCGTCGTGCATTTTTCATGTGTATTATGATCATTTTTCAAGCAGTCTTAGGTATTCTTACATTGTTACATGAAGTTCCTATAAGTTTGGGGCTTATTCACCAAACTGTTGCATTAGTCATATTATGCTTTGCGGTTGCACATTGGCGAGCAACAAAGGGAGCATATCATGTCGTTAAATAAAATTTTATACAGAGAAGTTAATTCCCTGAAAGCATTAAGTTGAGATTTTGGACAACTGCTGCGGATGCACCTTTTCCTAAATTATCTAATAGAGCACAGAGATTGAAAATTCCTTCGCGCTCGTTGCCAAAGATGAATAGCTTCATTCCATCTTTATGTGCGAAGCATTCTGGATTGATTTTAGTGAAGGAATCTATTTCGTCTTGTGATGCAATTGATATAGTATTCTGTCCTTTATAATGGTTTTCCAGAATTTCTCGTAGATCAGAACAGTTCGCTGATTTTGTAAATAAATGGCGATGGAGTGGAATATTTACAATCATTCCTTGAGGAAAACGTCCAACACTTGGGACAAAAATAGGTGTTTGGTTGAGTTGTCCATAGATTTTAATTTCTGGCACATGTTTATGTTCAAGATTAAGACCATAGATAAAATAATTTTCCCGCACATCATTTTCTTGAGATTGGTTTTCCATTTGTGCAATCAAATGTTTACCACCCCCTGTATAGCCGGATATTGCATTGATTGATATTGGATAATGAGCGTCAAGAAGACCTGCTTCACGGAGTGGACGAATCAAGCTAATTGCTCCGGTAGGATAACATCCTGGGTTGGATACGTAATGAGCTGCTTGGATACGTTCTTTTTGTCCTGTTGTCATTTCAGGAAAACCGTAGATCCAGTTTGGTGTCACACGGTGGGCTGTTGAGCTATCAATAATTCTAATTTTTTTATTATCTTTAAGCCAGTTAACTGTTTTGCGTGCGGCATCATCAGGAAGACATAAAATAGCAATATCAGTTTGGCTAAGACAGTCTCGTCGCATATCAATATTATGTCTCTCTGTATGAGAAAGAGAGAGTAATTGAAAATCCGAACGCTCGGCTAATCGTTTTTGTATTTGTAGTCCGGTTGTTCCGTGTTCCCCATCAATAAAAACTTTCGTTGTCATTCTCTTGGCCTTGAATTAATTTTTTCTACCATCTTGCGTTTGTCATATTAAAATTATTTTAAATGATTACCAATTTTAATGGTAGTCATTAAATTATTGAATTTCTTAAGGTTATAGATTTTTTTATTTGTAGAAAGTGTGACAAATAAGAATGCGGGGAGAGAAACTTCATACCTATTTTTCATCATTTTTATGAGAGAAGAGTTTTCTGTTTTATATGGCAAAGAAATAAGATAAATGTTTGTACCATTTTTGAGTGAAAGTGGTTTAAAATGTTTGGTTTGCACAGTTTGCTGTGTTATCGTTCAATTACTTTATTTTTTATATGTTAGGAATGTGTTTTATGACTCAGCAAGAAAATGACACACAAAAGCGCTTTTTTAATGATAATTTACAAACCGTTGATAGTGCAATTTTTAATGCAATTAGGGGAGAGTTTGGGCGTCAACAACAAGAGATTGAGCTGATTGCGTCAGAGAATATTGTTTCAAGAGCAGTTCTTGAAGCACAGGGATCAGTCTTAACCAATAAATATGCAGAAGGTTATCCCAAAAAGCGCTATTATGGGGGATGTCAGTTTATTGATGTCGTTGAGGATTTAGCAATTGAACGAGCAAAACAGCTTTTTGGTGCTGCTTTTGCAAATGTTCAGTCTCATTCTGGTAGCCAAATGAATCAAGCTGTATTTTTAGCTTTACTTCAGCCTGGTGATACATTTATGGGACTGGATTTGAATGCTGGTGGTCATCTTACGCATGGTTCATCCGTCAATATGTCAGGAAAATGGTTTGATGTTGTTAGCTATGGTGTGCGTCAAGAAGATCAGATTCTTGATATGGAAGAAGTTGAACGGCTTGCCAAAGAACGTAAGCCGAAGCTTATTATAGCAGGTGGCTCATCTTATCCTCGCCTATGGGACTGGAAACGGTTCCGTGAAATTGCAGATGAGATCGGTGCTTATTTTCTCGTTGATATGTCTCATATTGCTGGTTTAGTTGCCGGTGGTGTTCATCCTTCGCCTGTCCCACATGCGCATATTGTGACAACAACAACGCATAAATCGCTACGAGGACCTCGTGGTGGTTTGATATTGACAAATGACGAAGTTTTAGCCAGAAAGATTAATTCAGCAATTTTTCCTGGTCTGCAAGGTGGTCCTTTAATGCATGTGATTGCGGCTAAGGCTGTTGCGTTCGAGGAGGCTCTACATCCTTCTTTCAAGACTTACAGCGCCAATGTCGTTGCGAATGCAAAAATTTTGGCAAAAACATTACAGAGTAATGGTTTTGATATTGTTTCTGGTGGTACAGATAACCACCTATTGTTGGTTGATTTGCGTTCCAAAAATGTGACAGGAAAACGCGCTGAGTTGGCTTTGGGACGAGCACATATCACCTGTAATAAAAATGGTATTCCTTTTGATCCTGAAACACCATCTATAACATCGGGAATTCGTTTGGGATCACCGGCTGCAACAACGCGTGGTTTTGCAGAAAAAGAATTTATTCAAATTGGTGAACTGATTTCAGAAGTTCTTGATGGTCTTAAAGCAGCAAAAAGCGATGAGGACAATAGTGCTGTTGAAATGGCTGTTAAGAAAAAAGTAAAAGATATAACGGATAAGTTTCCACTTTACTCTTATCTTAGCACTTGTTAAAGGTGTAAAAGAGATGCGTTGTCCTTACTGCCAGTATGAGGATACACAGGTTAAAGATTCACGTCCTGCAGAGGAGGGGGCGGTTATTCGCCGCCGCCGTGTCTGTGTCGTTTGCGGCGGTCGTTTTACAACTTTTGAACGTGTTCAGCTGCGTGAGCTTCTAGTCTCTAAAAAAAGTGGTCGAAGTGAGCTCTTTGATCGTGATAAGTTAATGCGATCAGTTGATATAGCTGTGCGTAAACGCAATATTGATCCAGACTATATTGAACGAGCAATTTCTGGCATTGTACGACAGCTCGAGAGTTTAGGGGAACCAGAGATTCCTTCAGAAAAAATTGGGTGTCTTGTGCTGGAAGCATTGAAAAGTATTGATGATATTGCCTATATCCGTTTTGCTTCTGTTTATCGAGATTTTCGTAATGCAAGCGATTTTCATGATGTTATAGACGAGTTGTCAAAGGGTATAGCGGATACAGAATCTCATTTTGATGAATAAACAAATGCAAGATAAGCGGTTTATGGCTGCAGCTATCCGTTTAGCAGAGCGTCATATTGGTCTTACTGGTGAGAATCCTTCAGTTGGTGCGTTAATTGTGCGAAATGATGCGGATGTAGGAGCATCCATTGTGGGGTATGGTGTAACAGCCATTCATGGGAGACCTCATGCTGAAGTGCAAGCTTTAAAAATGGCTGGAACTTTAGCCTATGGTGCGACTGCTTATGTGACTTTGGAGCCTTGTTCGCATTATGGCAAAACTTCACCATGTGTAAATGCGCTCATCGATTCTGGTGTTTCGCGTGTTGTTATTGCTCTTACTGATTTAGATAAGCGGGTTGATGGCCGAGGTATTTCTCTTTTACGTGCAGCTGGTATTGAAGTTGTTGAGGGCATTCTTGCTGAAGAAGCTTTTGAAGCACTGTGTACGCATTGGTGTATAAGAAAGTTACAACGTTGTGCTGTTACTTTAAAAATGGCAATATCTGCTGATAATGGTGTGGGAAAAAAGGGGCAGGGGGGAATAAAAATTAGTGGAATGACTTCTCATACCTATACGCATATTTTACGCGCTCAAAATAATGCTATTCTCGTTGGTATTGGCACCATATTAGCGGATGATCCACAATTGAGTTGTCGTTTACCAGGGATGGAAATGCGTTCGCCAATACGTGTCATTTTGGATGCAGATTTATGCATCCCGCTTGATGCAAAAGTTGTTCAGACAGCAACAAAAATTCCTACATGGATTATTTGTAATACGAATCCTTCAAAGAAAAGCAAAAAAAGTGCGTTGGAAAAGAGTGGTGTATCTGTGTATTCAGTAAAAATAAAGGATGGTTGTATGCAGCCTCTTGCTATTTTACAGCTGCTTTATCAACATGGAATCAATAGTGTTTTACTTGAAGGGGGGGTAAAGACAGGAGAAAAGTTTTTAAATTCTGGTTGTGTGGATCATTTAATATGCTTTTATGCTCCCATTATTTTAGGAAAAGACCGTATTGAAGCTCCTAATTTTGAAAATTATCTCTCACAATTTTATAAAGTTGAAGCAAGAATGTTTGAAAATGACCGTTTTTATAAATGGAGGCGTAAGACGTTATGTTCACAGGGATTATAACGGATATAGGTTGTGTTGAAGAGGTTCAATCTTTAAAAAAAGGGGTGCGTTTAAATATTTCTACACGCTATGATATGGCGAGTTTAGAAATTGGCTCATCCATTGCGTGTTCAGGAATTTGTCTAACAATCGTTGAGCGAGGATCCAAACAAGAAAATATGAGTTGGTTTGCTGTAGAGGCATGGGAAGAAGCATTACGTTTGACTAATCTTGCAAAATGGACAAAGGGAACTTGTATTAACTTAGAGCGTTCCCTCCGATTAGGTGATGAAATGGGGGGACATTTAGTTTCTGGTCATATTGATGGTTTAGCTGAGATCATTGATCAAAAAAATGAAGGTGATGCAGTTCGTTTTTTCTTAAAGGTTCCAATGCGATTTAAGCCTTTTATTGTAAGCAAGGGTTCTATTGCACTTAATGGGACGTCTTTGACGGTTAATTGTATTGAGGACTGTATTTTTGATATTCTTGTTATTCGTCATACACTTAAAATGACAACTTGGGGACAAGCTAAAATTGGAGACCAGGTCAATTTAGAAATCGATCAGTTGGCTCGTTATGCTGCAAAGCTTTCTGGTTTTAAAATGATAGATGCGTAAGTTGAAAGTTTATTGTAATTCTCAAAATTTTGTACTCTATAAACCTAATTTTTGTAGGATTTTGTCATGATAAAAGAGAAGCATAAAAAGTTGCATCTATTGATTGTTGAAGCGCGTTTTTATGAGGGGATTTCTGATGCTCTTCTTGCAGGTGCAGTGAATGCTTTGCAGAAAGCTGAAGCAAGCTATGATATTGTGACAGTTCCAGGAGCATTAGAAATACCAGCTGCAATAGCTTTTGCCGAAAAAAAGAGTAAGTACGATGGTTATGTCGCACTTGGCTGTGTTATTCGAGGAGAAACATATCATTTTGAAATTGTTGCGAATGATTCTTGTCGTGCATTAATGGATTTAACTGTTCATAATAACTTGGCTATCGGAAATGGTATTTTGACTGTTGAAGATGAAAAACAAGCGTGGGAGCGTGCAAAACAGGATAAAAAAAATAAAGGTGGTTTTGCTGCTAAAGCTGCTTTATGTATGATCGCTCTAAAAAAGAGATTTGGAGATAATCATTAAATATGGCTGATATAAAAGGAAAACATTCTCTGCGTTCAGCCAATAAACGTGGAGCAGCAAGACTCGCTGCAGTTCAAGCACTTTACCAAATGGATATAGTTGGTTCTGGTGTAATGGAAACAGCAGCTGAATATGAGGCTTATCGTTTAGGGAAAAATATTGATGGAGATCAGTATCTTGATGCTGATTTTCAATGGTTTTTGGCTATTATCACAGGTGTTGTAAAGAATCAAAAACAGCTTGATCCTATGCTTCATCAACAGCTTTCCACAGAGTGGGCACTCTCACGTCTTGATTCCATATTACGGGCAATTTTGCGTGCAGGTTTATGGGAATTGATCAATCGCCAAGATGTGCCTGTTGCTGTTGTTATGAATGAGTATGTGGATATAGCAAAAGCATTTTTTGAAGGTGATGAGCCAAAGCTCGTTAATGCCGTACTCGACAATATGGCAAAAAAAATCCGCCCCTAAGAATATTTCTATAATTTCAATATTGTTGGGACTGATAACTATCAGTCCCGAGATTATAGCTTATACAGGTTGTTATAACCTAGTTATGTGTTGGTAAATTTGCAGGTCCTTTAATAATCTGAATTAAGAAAGGCTGTTCTTTTGTAGCGGTTGGAGTTGTTTGTGTGATGAAATCAAACACTTGACCATTTTGTAGACCATAATTAGCTATTTTAGTAACTTGATTGTTTTTATTGAAGTAAATAGCCAAAACCTTACGATCAATAATTTTTGTTTTCATAAATTGCATCGCACGATAGCGCGTTTGTGAGATATAATAGAAAACCTCATTATCATATTTTGTTTTGAGCGAGGGGGTTCCTAAACTTAAAATAACTTGTTCCTGACTTGATCCAACAGAAATAGAACTAAGAGCATTTTTATCAAGAACATAGCCCTCTTGATATATTTGGCTTGAACCTGAAGAATCAAGAATACTACAACCGGAAATTGCTACCATACTTGCTATTGACAGACCAATCAAAGACTTACGTTTGATTAAATCCGCTATGTGAGGCATTTGAAACAATGATATCTCCCTTTTATGTTTAAATATACGACAAGAAGGTAACCTCAAGTTTTTTCTCATTTTAGCTTAATCTACCATAGCTTACATTGAGCTTCCCTGTTATAAAGTAAGTTATGCCATATAGAATTTCTTTAGAAAAGAAAAAAATGAGTGAAATGTACTTTGGCTAAATAAAAGTGCAGTATATTACCACCCTATATTCGGGAGTCGTTAATGAATGTTCAAAATGTTTCTCAAATGACATTTGCTTTGGCTTATCCCATATCAGTACGTTCTCTACCAGCTAAGGGTATAAAGGTTTCTATTTGTGCAAATCAGGAAGAGTGTACTCATTTAGCTGAGAATCATGATCTAGTTGAAGTAAAATCTTGTGAAGGAAAATTCCATATTTTCCCGTGGAAAAAACGCGGAGTACGTGTAAAAGGTCTGTTGTGGGCACGTATAATACAGTTATGTGTTGTTACATTAGAACCATTGGAAAATATGCTCAGTGAAAATATTGAGGTTGTTTTTGTCCCTGAAGACTCACATTTAGTAAAACCAAAAACAGTGGAAGATACAGGAGAGTTATTTTTAGATGCAGAGGGACTAGATACGCCAGAAGTGTTTTATGGCGATAAGATTGATATCGGTGCGGTTATGGAGGAATTTTTTGAGTTATCCATTAATCATTATCCGCGCAAAGAGGGGGTAAAGGCGCGTGTAATTGAAAATTTAGAAGAAACCGAGCGAAAATCATCGCCATTTTCTGTTTTGGAAAGTTGGAAGCGACTGTAAAAACATAAAAAATTTATCTATTGTGTTGCATTATAAAAACAGTATTTTTTGCGGAACTATTTTCGCAAAAGGTATTTTGTGGTTGTTCAGTAGAGAAAAATTGTAATATGCGTTTAAAAGCGTAAATGAAAAGATGTGGGATATGCAAGCGTGATTAGAATTTCTGTAGATGTCATGGGCGGTGATTATGGTCCAGAAGCAACTATTGCAGGAGCAGCAATTGTACAAAAATATTTGTCAAATATTTATTTTCTATTTTATGGGGTAGAAGAGGTTGTTACACCAGTTTTAAAAAAATATCCCTGTTTGGCTTCTGTATCTCACTTTTATCCTACAGAAAGCTATACGCGTATGGATGAAAAGCCAAGCCAAGCACTTCGCAATGGGCGTGGTAAATCATCCATGTGGTATGCGATTGAAGCAGTAAAAAATGGCGAAGCTGATGCTTGCATTTCTGCTGGTAATACGGGTGCGCTTATGGCTATGTCTTATTTTTGTTTAAAAATGATGGCAGAGGCTGAACGTCCTGGAATTGCAGGTATTTGGCCAACGCTTCGCAGTGAAAGCATTGTTTTAGATATTGGAGCAACAATTGGTGCATCTGCGAACCAGTTGGTTGATTTGGCTGTTATGGGGGCAGGCATGTTTCGCGCTTTATATCACACTGAAAAACCAAGTGTTGGGCTTTTAAATGTAGGTGTTGAAGAAGTTAAAGGCCTTTATGAAATTAAAAAGGCGGGAATGATATTACGTGAAGTGCAATTAGAAGGATTAGAATATAAGGGATTTGTTGAAGGTAATGACATTGGAAAGGGAACAGTAGATGTTGTTGTAACGGAGGGATTTTCCGGTAATATTGCTTTAAAGACCGCAGAAGGCACTGCGCGGCAGATGGCGGAGATTCTAAACTCCGCTATGCGCAGTTCTTTTTTAACATCTCTTGGTTATTTTTTATCGCGGAATGCTTTTCGTACATTGAAACACAAAATGGATCCCGATAGGGTGAATGGTGGGGTACTTTTAGGTTTGAATGGTGTTGTCATAAAAAGTCATGGGAGTGCTAATGCTAAGGGCTTTGCTTCTGCTATCCGTGTTGCTTATGAGATGGTTAATAATGGACTTTTGAAAAAAATAACTGCTGATTTGCGGCGGTTTCATGAGAATAAAGAAACATTTTTCAATCAAGAAGATGAAGCGAAAATAATAAATGAGAAGAACTCATGATAATCTTTTGTAATATAAGTAAAAAATGTGAAGAAAAGGTTGGGGCTTAATGATTCGATCCGTTATACGTGGTGTAGGAAGTGCCCTGCCAAAAAAAAGCTTGTCGAATGATGAAATTGCAAAATTTGTTGAAACATCCGATTCATGGATTGTCCAACGTACAGGAATACGCCAGCGTTATATTGCTAATAAAAACGAAACAACTGTTTCTTTAGGAGTTGAAGCTGCACAAGAAGCACTTGTAAATGCCGGTTTAACAATAAAAGATATTGATTGTATTGTTTTAGCAACTTCAACACCAAATCGTACTTTTCCTGCTTCTGCTGTTGAAATTCAACATGCTTTGGGAATGAGTCATGGATTTGCTTTTGATATTCAGGCTGTTTGCTCTGGTTTTATTTTTGCTTTAGCAACAGGAGACGCCTATTTACGCTGTGGAACAGCCAAAAGAATTTTAGTTATTGGGTCTGACACATTTTCTCGAATTTTAGATTGGAAAGATCGCACCACATGTGTTTTATTTGGTGATGGTGCAGGTGCTGCTGTTTTGGAAGCACAGGAATGTGAGAGCAATCTTGCTTTTGATTGTGGCATATTGGCTACGAAATTGCGCTCCAATGGTGCATATATGGATAAGCTGTATGTTGATGGTGGCCCTTCGACAACACAAACAACGGGCTATTTACGCATGGAAGGACGAGAAGTTTTTAAATATGCAGTTGGTATGATAACGGATGTAGTCGATGATTGTTTTGCAGCTGCTGGTATGAATTCTTCACAATTAGATTGGTTTGTTCCTCATCAGGCCAATAAACGTATTATTGAAGCATCAGCTAAAAAATTGGGAATTTCCATAGATAAAGTTGTTATTACTGTTGATCAGCACGGTAATACGTCTGCGGCATCGGTGCCATTAGCTTTAACAACGGCTGTTCACCAAGGAAAAATTAAAAAGGGAGATCTCATTATGTTAGAAGCTATGGGAGGTGGGTTTACATGGGGAGCAATTCTTATTCGTTGGTAAATTATAGTCTCTTGACCATATTTGAATAAAACGTATAAGTCATTTTGTAATTTTTAATATTTAAATAGGTGGTTATAATGACAAGTAAAACAGTAACGCGTGCAGATTTAGCGAGCGTAGTTTGTAGAAAGGTAGGCTTGTCACACACTGAATCAGCAGCTTTGGTTGAATTGGTTTTGGATGAAATTTGCAATTCACTTGTGAGAGGTGAAGCAGTTAAATTATCTTCTTTTGCGACTTTTCAAGTCCGTAGTAAAAATGAACGCGTCGGACGTAATCCAAAAACCGGCATTGAAGCGCCTATTCCACCGCGACGTGTCGTGACATTTAAGGCTGCAAATGTTCTTAAACAAAGAATTTTAGATTCGCATCGTGCAAGACAGAAAAATAATATCACATAAATAAATACTCTTACGATGTTTGGGGTTTATTTAGAAAATAATATTATGGATTAAGTTTTGCATTTTGTTTCAAGAAAAAGGCTTTTTGGTTTAATGTAGTCAAGTATGGTCCTATTTTTGACCAATCTTTTTGAGAGGTTGGAACTTTATGAGTCGTTGTGTAACCAAGAGTGTTTTAGATAAGGTGTTACAAAATGGATAAGAGCTCTGATGCTTTTCGCACAATTAGCGAAGTAGCCGAGTTATTGGAGCTTCCGCAGCATGTATTAAGATTCTGGGAAACACGTTTTAGGCAAATTAAGCCAATGAAACGTGGGGGGGGAAGGCGCTATTATCGCCCAACGGATATTGAACTGCTCAATGGCATTAAACAGTTGCTGTATGAGCAGGGGTATACGATAAAGGGTGTGCAGCGCCTCTTGAAAGAGAATGGCGTTGCTTTTGTTACTGCATTTGGTAATGGTGATCTTGAAGCTATGAATGTCGTAATAGAAAAGAAACATGCAGGGCAAACTTTTGAAACTTCCAGCAGTAAGCCAAAAAAGTCTTCTTTTGGGCTTTTAAGTTTCATGAGAAGTGAGGAGGAAGCATCTATTGGTTCTGTTAATATTCACAAAGATAAAACCGATAAGGCATTATTACAAGAAACGCTGTTTGAACTAATTGAATGCAAACGCGTACTTGATAGAGCACGCTAATAGCGGTTTTTTTACTTTATAGTTGCTTTTATCTTTTAGTGTTTCTTTAAGCATTTATTAAACGGCGCAAATCTGGTGGTGTTGCTTCATTTGTAAGTTGTTTAAGCGCTTCTTCTATAGATAAGAAGATCTGATCTTGGCTCCCTAGGCGACGCATACTCACGTTATTTGTTTCAGATTCACGTTTACCGCATACCAAAATTACGGGAACTTTTTGTAAAGAGTGTTCACGTATTTTGTAATTAATTTTTTCATTACGAAGATCTAATGTTGCGGAAAGTCCAGCAGCTTTAAGTTTTGCCGTTATCTTTTTTGCATATTCATTTGCTTCAGATGTAATTGTTGCTACAACGATTTGTTCAGGTGCGAGCCAAAGTGGCATATGTCCAGCAAAATTTTCGATCAAGATACCAAGAAAACGTTCCATTGATCCAAAAATAGCGCGATGTATCATAACGGGTTGACGTTTTTCTGAATCTTTATCGATGTAAAATGCACCAAAACGTTCAGGGAGATTAAAATCTATTTGTGTTGTTCCACATTGCCATTCACGACCGATAGCATCTTTCAATGTATATTCAAATTTTGGACCATAAAATGCACCTTCACCTGGAAGGATACTTGTTTTGATTTGTCCTGCAAATTTTTTCTCAATAGTTTTAAGAACGGATTCCATGATATTCTCTGCATGGTCCCATAATGCATCAGTTCCAACGCGTTTTTCCGGACGTGTTGAAAGCTTAAGACTAATTTCTTTAAAACCAAAGTCAGCATAAGTTGATAAGATTAAATCATTAATATTGAGGCATTCATCAGCTAACTGCTCATCTGTACAAAAAATATGCGCATCATCTTGTGTAAAGCTCCGTACACGCATAAGACCGTGTAGAGAGCCTGAAGGTTCATAACGATGGACAAGACCAAATTCAGCAAGTCTTATAGGCAAATCGCGGTAAGATTTTAAACCATGTTTAAAAATTTGCACGTGACCAGGGCAATTCATTGGTTTGAGAGCATAAACATTTTCATGATCCCAATCCTCCGCCGCTGGGATTGCTTTGAACATATTTTCTTTATACCATCCCCAATGGCCTGAGATTTCCCAAAGTGATCTATCGAGAACTTGCGGTGCATTCACTTCGGCATATTGGTGATCATCAAGACGTCTACGCATATAGCTGATCAAATTTTGGAACATTTTCCAGCCTTTTTTATGCCAAAAAATCATTCCTGGCCCTTCTTCTTGAAAATGAAATAAATCCATTTCACGTCCCAAGCGGCGATGATCACGTTTTTCAGCTTCTTCTAGCATGTTTAGGTAAGTTTTTAAGTCATTTTCATTCGCAAATGCTGTGCCATAAATTCTCGTTAGCATTGGATTATTGGAGTCGCCACGCCAATAAGCTCCTGCGACTTTCATAAGTTTAAAAGCACTCCCAATTTGTCCAGTAGATTGCATGTGTGGTCCGCGACAAAGATCAAACCAATCACCTTGATAATATATTTTTAAATCTTGATTTTCGGGAATGCTCTCAATAAGCTCAACCTTATAAAATTCGCCTTTTTCAGAAAAAATCTCTTTCGCTTTTTCACGAGACCAAATCTCTTTTTTGAAAGGTTTATTGCGTTGAATAATTTCACGCATTTTCTTTTCAATAATAGTGAGTTCATCCAATGTAAAAGGCTGTTGTCGCGCAAAATCATAATAGAAACCATTTTCAATCACAGGGCCAATTGTTACTTGCGTTTCAGGAAAGAGTTCTTGCACTGCTTCAGCTAAGACGTGTGCACAATCATGACGTATGAGCTCAAGAGCACGTGGATCTTCTCGAGTAATAATTTCTATTTGACCAGATTGTTCTAATGGATCTGATAGGTCTCTAATGTTTCCGTTAAGGCTGTAGGCTACAGCTTTTTTTGCAAGTGATTTAGAAATGGATGTTGCCAATTCTAAACCAGTCATTTCAGTGGGATAATCACGTTTTGAACCATCAGGAAACAAAAGAGAAACAGAGCAAGACATAAAACACCCCTTTAATCCAATTCCGCTAACGATTGCGGATGGGTTTCGTAAAAAAACTGAGTCATAATTAATTAAAGCCTAGAAACTCATTTTTCTATCAATACGCATAAAAAAAGAAAAGAACTATTTGTTGTGTTTCTTAGAAATTTTCCAGTAACGCCAAGGTTTATAAAAACAACAACTCTTTTCGAGGGAGGAAGGGACTGGATCAAATCCATATGTTCCAAATGGTCCACAACGTATGATACGAAAAAGTCCCATCCATGCACCAGCCCATAGTCCATGGCGTGCGATTGCTTCATAAGTATATTCTGAACAGGTTGGTGCATGACGACACTGATTTCCTATAAAACTAGAAAGCGTTATTTGATAGAACCGTATCAAGAAAATGCCAAGTAATCGTCCAGGTGTTTTTCGCCAAGTCCCCCCATAATTTCGGGATTGTCTGTTTTTTTGTTTGGGTTGTGATTTGAGCATTTATTTTTTTTCAATTTGTTTGATACACTCTATGGTTGCATCAAAGGGAAGCATTGTTGATGCATGACGCGTTTTATAGTCTTTAATGGGCTGTAAACAAGAAAACGCTTCAAATGGAGCTTGAGGTGGTGGACCATCTTTTGTGAGCATGTGATAGATAATTTCACGTAACATTTCAAGGTTGTGTGTTGTTTGTCCTATAATATGAGATGCTAAAAGCGAAGCCGAAGCTTGACCTAGCACACATGCTTGCACTTCATGAGCAAAATCTATAACGATGTTATTTTCTACTTTTAGATCTACAGTGATTGTTGAACCGCAAAGACGTGCACGTTTTTTTGATGTTGCATCTGGATTATTAAGACGTCCGATTCTACTTATGTGTGCAGCATATTCAAGTATTTTGTCACTATAGATATCGCCAATCATGAGCACTTGCCTGAAATTTAGAGAGTCGTGATTGTTTAAGCTTTTAATTCACTTATATAGAGATTATACAAAATGAAATAGATAAGTAGCAAATACTTTGTAGAGGGTAAATTTGGAGTTTTTTAAATGCAGGATGTTATTAAAGGGGGGGTGATAGATCCATTTTTATCTGGGAAGCGTCCTAGTATTGAAGAGGTCGAGGCTGCGATTCGTACATTGCTCTTATGGGTGGGAGAAAATCCGAATCGGGAAGGGCTTGTAGACACTCCTAAACGTGTGGCTAAAGCGTATTGTGAGCTTTTTACTGGTTATAGCAAATCCGTTGAAGAGATCTTAGATACAGTTTTTGAAGAGGTTGCAGGATATAATGAAGCGATAATAGTAAAAAATATTCCTTTTTATTCACATTGTGAGCATCATATGATCCCAATTGTTGGTAAAGCACATATAGGGTATTTTCCTGATACAAAAATTGTTGGACTTTCAAAAATTGCCCGTGTTGTGGATGTTTTTGCTCGTCGTTTACAAACACAAGAAGCAATGACAGCTCAAATAGCGAATGCTTTGGGAGTGCATCTGAAACCTCGTGGTGTTGCTGTGTTGATTGAGGCTGAGCACATGTGCATGGCTATGAGAGGAATACAAAAGCAGGGTGCTACAACGATTACAACAAACTTTCTTGGTTGTTATGAAAAAGATCAAGGTGCACAGGCTAACTTTATGATGATGGTTCAAAGATCGTAGTAAAGCTTATAGTTCTGGCGGCTTAGTATTGGGTTATAAGTCCTTCAGGTAAAATAAATCGCAAGAAAGTGAAAATAGGCTTGTACCTTGCTTTATGATTTGTTAAAGCCAGACATCAATGTATTTTGCTTCACCACGTGCGGTCGTGGCGGAATTGGTAGACGCGCAGCGTTGAGGTCGCTGTGGGGCAACCCGTGGAAGTTCGAGTCTTCTCGACCGCACCAGTTATGGATTTTCTACAATATCACTTGATGTTGTTGTTTATCTTGTTTTATTGTTTTTACTTAATTAATTGTCTTTTATATACGACCTTGATATCTGATGAATCTGTCAAAAGCGCAATTCAAAAGGTGGTTTAAAAAGTGATTAGAAAAACAAGAACACGTGATAGATTATCCGCCTTATCTGTAAAAAATTTACCTAAAGGTAAATATGCGGATGGAGCTGGACTATGGCTTATTAAAACAACGCAGAATCAAGGACGTTGGGTTTTTCGATTCGATTTCAATAAAAACGTCGTGAAATGGGATTAGGCTCTTGTAGCGTTGTATCTTTAAAAGATGCAAGGCTTAAGCTACAGCTTGCCGTGATCTTTTAAACCAAGGTATTGACCCGATTTGTAAAAGAAAGAATGAAAAATTACGGCGGGCGGTTGATAGTATTTCTTTAAGAGAAATTGTTTTAAGCGCTTTTGAAGCCAAGAAAAGTAAATTGAAGAATGAAGGAACAGCAGCAAGGTGGTTAACACCTCTTACATTGCATGTTTTTTCTAAGCTTGGAGATGTAGCAATTACCGAATTGACGCAGATTGATATAAAAGAGTGCTTATCCCCTATTTGGAAAACCAAAAACGAAACAGCAAGCAAGGTTTTATCGCGTTTGAATATTGCTATAAAACATGCCGCAGCACGTGGCATAGATGTGGATATGTAATTGGTACCAAAAGCAAAAGCTTTATTAGGAAAATTTATTCAAAATGTTCAGAATGTTCCGGCTATGCCATGGAAAGAAGTTCCGGCTTTTTATCAATCCTTAGATGATAATATTGTATCAAATTTAGCCTTAAAGCTTTTAATTTTAACGGGGGTTCGTTCAATGCCAATTAGGCATATACGGTTGGAGGAGATTAATCAATCAATATGGATAATTCCAAAAGAAAACATGAAGGGGATAGTTGGAAAGGTTTTTGATTTTCGTGTACCGCTTACAGATGAAGCGATTTCTATCATTGAAAAAGCAAAAAGAATCGAAAAAAATGGATTTTTGTTTGTTGGAAATTCTGGAAAGCCTATATCTGATATGACGCTTTCTAAATTTATGAAAGATAGAGGGATTGCTTATCGACCACACGGATTCAGATCTAGTCTTCGTGATTGGATAGCAGAGACAACATCAACACCATTTGAAATTGCGGAATTTACTTTGTCTCATTCAGTGGGGAATTCAGTCACAAAAGCCTATATGAGGACTGATTTTTTAGAACAGCGCCGTGTTCTTTTAGAACAGTGGGCGTCTTTTGTGACTGGGGGTTGATTGTTACGATAGAGATGATAATTCTATAGAGTCTCTTTCTGCTTTTTTGCTTTCAATATAGTGATCAACTTCAACGATATCCCATTTTAAATATCGCCCTTCCTGTATTGGTTTAGGGAAAGCACCAGCTTTTACAAGCTCTCTAATATAGGTCATAGACATTCCAAGATAAATTGAGAGGTCTTGTATATTGACGAGCCTTTGCAAGCGCATTGATAGTAAAGCTTGTTCAAATAAACTTACTTTTTCTATTGAGTCTTTTAATTTTTCTTCATTCATTTAAAGTGATCCTTCTTATTATAATTATGAAAGGGTGGGGGTGCAAAGGAGACTTAAGAAATACACCCCAATATGGGATTAAGCAGCTTTTGTTGAGATCTTTTGTATCTCTTGCTCTATCTCTGCTAATGCTTTGACCACAAACAGCAAATCCTCCTCTAGTACATTAGCATATCTCCCTTTGCTTTCGCGCTTAAGGTCGCGGCGGAATGAACGGGTATAGACAATTTCTCGCATAGTAAGGTTAGGTTCGTTTTTCAGATTTACGCGCTTCGCTTCTATCCTCGCGAATCATGGTTCGTAAACCTTCTAATGATGTGCGTTCGACGCGTCCCATTTCGGCATCTTCTATAGCTTGTAATGTTTCTGGATTGGGTTGGAATAGATCAAGCGGTAAAGCTCGATCTCTAGCAATGCGCGTCATAAACATGCGCACTGCATCCGATACAGTTAAGCCTGTGGACTTAATAACTGCACTTGCAATCTCTTGGACTTCATCAGGTATGCGCGCTTGAATTTTTCCCATTACGAAATCTCCTATTTAATTTGTACTACAATGTAGTACACTTCGAGTTGATGTCAAGAGACACAACCGTAGTTTTTCATAAGAGGGCTTAGCAGAATTTAAAAAATTAATAGAGGAAGTTAGCAGAACAAGATACGTTTTGTAGAGTTATGATTCGAAATCCTATTCCCGAACCTTTGTTCACACATCCCGAACCTTTAAAAAACATATGTGAAATCAATAGGTTATTGGTTGGTAAAAACTAAGTGGCGGAGGGGGTGGGATTCGAACCCACGGTACAGTCTCCTGCACGCCGGTTTTCAAGACCGGTGCCTTAAACCGCTCGGCCACCCCTCCAAACTAAGTATGCCTTTTTACAAAGTTCTTGCAAAAGGTCAATCATTTAAATGGGGTTCTAAACGTTTTTAATAAAATTGTTTGAATCCCAATCAAATAATTTTTAAATTTGGTGCCTTTAAGAAGAGTACTGAAACCAGTAATCTTATTTTAAAGTTTTAAAGCGAATAATTATTTCCGAAATAAATGAACAGTTTATACAATACCAAAAAATTCCACATCCCTTTACCTATTGAAGCTATGAGAATTTTTGACTGATTGTTGCTCTCTCAAATGCTATTAAATAAATACATAAGAGAGATTTGAAATAAATTTACATAATTACTATTTTGATTCTCTTAGTCATAAATGAAACAAGCTCCTTTATAAATTTCATCAAATTCAGTAAGGACGATTTTTAGAAACTTCTGCATGTCATTCTATCTTCTTTCCGTACTTTTTCTTATCTTAAGTTCAGTTTCTCATATTATTTCAGAGCAGAATAACTCACGTGTGAATGTTGCAAAATTTTAGAAAATTGATGTCTAATTATTGGGAGCGCTCAATAATTGCTACGGTTGCTTTAGCATTTATGAAAGTGATTTAACATTTATATAGAATCGTCCTACTTATTCACAATTTATATTATGAGAGCATATCTTTTATTAAGATGTTGATTTTCTTATTTTTAAATTCATTTACACTGTGTTTTTTTCTTGCAAAAATTCATAAAATAGTTAATATTATATTAATTTCTTGATTAGGGTTAATTTTTCGAGATAGCGTAAGCGCGCGAGGGGAATCATCTAGAAATGTGAATTTCCCTATCGCATACACTAAGGTGCGGTGTGTTTTTTGCAGTATATACTCAATAGAAATAAGCGGGCTGACAGATGCTTTTAATTAGCAAAGAAAAATTTACTTCCATTCTTAATTCAACATTTCAATTCGCTTCTGTAATAGCTGTTTCTCAGTTATTAGTATCTTGCTGTGCAAGTGAAACAGCATATTTGGGAGTAAAAAGTTTTTATCATAATAATAAGCCAACGGATGTGAAGACTGCTATTCTTTCTAAAAAAAATTCAAGTGAGAAAAATCAATCAAAAGAAAAGAGAAGCGGGCGGTCCATTGTCGGCAAGCCTTACCAAATCAAAGGGAAGTGGTATTATCCCCAACATGACCCAGCCTATAAACGTGTTGGAGAAGCATCATGGTATGGCTCAGATTTTCATGGCCGTTTAACTGCAAACGGTGAGATCTATGATATGAATCTTTTGACGGCTGCTCATCCCACAATGCCTTTACCCAGTTATGCCCGTGTTACTAATCTAAAAAATGGATCTTCTATCATTGTTAGAGTGAACGATCGTGGTCCTTTTATGAAAGAGAGAATCATTGATTTATCAAAACAAGCCGCTGAAATACTTGGTTATGCAAGTGCAGGTGTGGCAAATGTTAAAGTGGAGTATATTTCTGAAGCGCCAGTTGGCTATTATGATGCTGCTTACTTAATGGCTTCTTATACGTCAGGAAATGACACTCCATCTTCATTAGCGTTGGCAAATCTCCAGAAAGAAAAAGAAAGAGAGAACGTTACGCCAGTAAGATTTGCTGCAGTAAGTCAGAAGCGGTTAGATGAAGTTGCAATTGAACAAAAAAAATTAAACAAAACACTTTCAATAAGATTACCGGAAATTGGTCCTGTTTTGGTTGATAAGCCGATTTTACTTGACCAAGTAGCTTTTATGAATAAGCCGAGTAAAAAAATAACAATTAACTGATTAAAGTTATTGTGAGCAAAAGGAATTTTATTTCTAAACTGTATAATTTTCCAGTTACAAGGTAGTTAATAGAGGTGTTTTTTTAGTAAGATTATCATTTTAAAGGTAGATGTGCTTGGAAAAATTGTTATTCTTTATCTACTATTAAAAATAGATCTTGCGTATGAAATGAAAAAATGAGAGTAGATGTTAGTTTGTTTTGGAGCAACTGAGCGAAAGAACAATTGGTTCTAAGTTTGAGGTGCTTCCCAGCTTTTAGAAATAAACAAATCTTTTCTTTTATAAAACACTTCTTTATGCTGATTCTTAGATATGGGAGAATCGGCGTATGCGTGCAGTATTAAGGGTTTTATTTACCTTACTTTGTATGTTAAGGTTGGATGAGCAGGGAAGAGCACAAAATTTTCAAATTTCTGCATCACAAATACTGCTATTAGATGATAACACAGATACAATACTTTTTAAAAAACAAAGTGATATTGTTTTTTTTCCTGCTTCATTAACAAAATTAATGACGGCTGAAGTCGTATTTCATCAATTAAAAGAAGGCTTGTTAAGTAGTACACAGAAGTTCAAGGTAAGTGAAAATGCTTGGCGAAAAGGTGGAGCACCTTCCGGTACAACCACGATGTTTGCAGAAGTGAAAGCAGAAATTAGTGTTTTCGATCTTTTGCGGGGGGTAATTATTGTTAATGGGAATGACGCAGCGATTATCCTTGCTGAAGGAATAGCCGGGAGCGAGGCTGATTTTGCAAAACTCATGAATGAGAGAGCCAAAACACTTGGATTGTTGCATAGCCACTTTGTTAACGCAACAGGTCTTCCTGAAGAAGGACAATTTGTGACATTGCGTGATATGATCACATTAGCGCGTCATATTGTTCATGAATATCCTGATTATTATGCGCTTTACCGTGAACCTGATTTTACTTGGAATAAGATTTTTCAACGGAACAAAAATTCTCTTATTTTTAAAGAAATTGGTGTTGAAGGATTTGGTTTTGGCTACAGTAAAAAAGAGGGGAGGTCAATAGTTGCTACGGTTTATAAAGATCATCGACGTCTTTTTTTAGCAATAAATGGTTTGCAAGATGATAAAAGGTATACAAAAGAAGTAGAACGCATTCTTCAATGGGGAATGACAGCCTTTGATCTTAAAACGATTTTTACAAAAGGAGAATCAATTGGTCACGCTTCTGTTTATGGTGGAGTGCGCAATTCTGTTCCTCTTATTGTTAAAGAGCCCATAAGTTTTATGCTTTCGAATGAAAAAAAAATGAATATTGAAGCAAAAATTAAATATCGTGGACCACTAAAAGCTCCTGTTATTTCAGGACAACCGGTTGGTGTTATTCAAATTTTAACAGATAAAAAAGTTCTTCTTGAAAAACCAGTTTTTGCTGGAAAAAATGTTCAGAAGGGAAGTTTCTTTACAAAAGTAAAAGATGCATTCTATGAAATAACAATTGGGTGGTTACGAAAATATTTATAGTATGCGCTAAATAAGGGATAAGGTTTATAGGTGTCAGGTTATTTTATCACATTTGAAGGCGGGGACGGAGTAGGAAAATCAGTGCAAGTTCATAATCTTTATGAGCATCTTAAGGACAAGGGCTATGAAGTTATTATGACACGAGAACCAGGAGGGACGCGAGGGGCAGAAGCAATACGCTATATTTTATTGTCGGGCCAAGCCCAACAGTATGGGCCTTTAATTGAATCTGTCTTGTTTACAGCTGCACGCATCGATCATGTTACCGAGGTAATCGCACCTGCTTTGCAAAAAGGAAAAATCGTCTTATGTGATCGCTTTGTTGATTCTACACGTGTTTATCAAGGACTCAATAATAAAATAAGTTCTTCTACTCTTTCTGTTTTAGAACGTGTTGCACTCAATGGAATCATGCCTCATTTGACATTTTTATTAGATATATCGGCAGAATATGCTATGGAACGTGCGAATACTCGAAGGTTTTTGGAAAACATAGATTGTATAAGTAAAAAAGCAGAAACAATTGATTATTTCGAAAAAGATAATTTGGAAATTCAAGAACAAAGACGCAAAGCTTTTCTTCGATTGGCAGAACAAGAGCCTCATAGATTTCGTGTGATTGATGCAACGGATACAATGCCCGTTGTTGCAGATCAAATAAAAAGTATTTGTGATCAAGCAATGATGGACCATTTTATATGAGTGATGTAAATACTTTACGTCAATATGATGATATCGATACAGTTTTATCACCTTCACAGAATAATATGATTTTTGGTCATGAGGAGGCACGCTATTTTTTGGCGCGAATGCATAAAACTGGACGTTTGCATCATGCGTTATTATTTGAAGGAGAGCAGGGGATTGGAAAAGCCACATTGGCGTTTCATCTTGCTTGGAATATTTTAAGCTCTCAAAAAGGCAATTTCTTGCAACCAGAGCATAATTCTCTTATTTGGCGCCAAATGACTAAAGGCAGTCACCCTAGTCTTTTACATATTTCACGTCGCTTTGATTTAAAAACGCAAAAATTCAAAACGGGTGTACTCATTGAAGATATCCGCGACGTTATGCATTTTTTAAATCAAACATCGCAAGATAATGGATGGCGTATTGTTATTATTGATCCCGCGGATGATATGAATAAAAGCGCCGCTAATGCCATTCTTAAAACGCTTGAGGAACCTCCTAAAAAGACTTTATTCATTCTTATTACCCATTCTCTAGGACGATTGCTCCCAACAATTCGTTCACGATGCCAAAAAATTTCTTTGCGGCCGTTGCATAATGATGAGATGAAAAAAGTCCTTACACATATCTTTTCCCATCAGGATTTACCTGATGAAAAAACTATTGAAATGGTTATAGAAAGATCCAAAGGAAATCCCAGAAAAGCTGCTTTGCTTATTTGCCATGGTGCTTTTGAAATCGTTAGAACTATTGATAATCTCTTGGAACAATCTGTTTGTAATCCAACAGTTGTACACACTCTTGCACAAACACTTTCATCTCTTTCTTCGGCTATTCAATTTCAACAATTTTGTGATGAAATTCTTGATAAAATTCAAAAAAAAGCTATCATGCTTGTTGAAAAAGGAGAGTTGGCTCTCTCAAAAAAATATGCGCAAGCATGGCAGGAAATTCTTTATGAGATAGGGGAAATGCAATCATTTAATCTCGATAAGAAGCAATTTATTATTAACTTGCTTTTTAGAGTTCATAAGATCATTCGCGAGGGTGCGCTTTTTCCGTGACAATGTGATTAACAAGCGTTATGTCAGTATATCTTTTATTGCCTTTCACAATGAGTATGACATGCGTGATACATATTACATAACAACTCCAATTTTTTATCCCAATGGCTCTCCACATATTGGTCATGCCTATAGTGCAATTGCAAGCGATGTTTTGGCCCGTTTTCAACGATTGGATGGCAAAAGTGTATTTTTTCTCTCGGGTACGGATGAGCACGGTTTAAAAATGCAACAAACTGCGGCAGGATTAGGTATAACACCTAAACAGCTTGCAGATCGCAACAGTGCAGTATTTCAAAAAATGCTTGCAGTATTAAATTGTTCTCATGACGATTTCATCCGTACGACAGAAGAGCGCCATAATCAAGCTTGTCAAGAAATTTGGAAAAAGATGGAAACGAATGGCGATATTTATCTTGGCCGTTATAGTGGTTGGTATTCGGTTCGTCAGGAAGCATATTATGAAGAAAAAGATACTGAAATTGGAGAAGATAACATCCGTCGTGAAAAGGAGTTAGGCTCTCCAGTTGAATGGAACGAAGAAGAGAGTTATTTTTTCAGACTTTCACGTTATGAAAAAGCCCTTCTTGAACATTATGAAAAACATCCTCATTTTGTTGCTCCAATCGAGCGACGTAATGAAGTTATAAGTTTTATAAAATCGGGTTTAAAAGATATTTCTATTTCACGGGCAAGTTTTAACTGGGGAGTTACTGTTCCAGGAAATCCGAAGCATGTGATGTATGTCTGGGTTGATGCACTCACAAATTATTTGTCAGCAATTGGCTTTTTTGATGAAAATTCAAAAAAACGTAATTTTTGGCCTGCAAACACGCATATTATTGGTAAAGATATTCTTCGTTTTCATGCTGTCTATTGGCCAGCATTTTTAATGTCTGCGGGAATTGAATTGCCTAAGCATATTTTTGCTCATGGTTTTTTACTTAATCGCGGTGCAAAAATGTCAAAGTCCATTGGAAATGTTGTTGATCCTTTTGAAATGGTCGATCACTATGGTCTTGACCAGTTTCGTTATTTTCTTCTTCGTGAAGTCCCATTTGGACAAGACGGTAGTTATAGCCATGATGGTTTTGTAAATCGCATTAATGCCGATCTTGCTAATGATCTTGGTAACTTAGCACAGCGCTCTTTGTCTATGATTGCCAAGAATTGCAATGCAAAAGTTCCTATACCCGCTACATTTTTAGTTCAAGATGAACAGCTTCTAGAACAATCTCTTCAAGCGCTTAAAACTGTACGTCAAACTATGTCTTCTCATGGAATGCATTTAGCACTTTCAGCTATTTTTTCAGTTGTAGCAGATGCTAATCGCTATTTTGCCAACGAACAACCTTGGAGTTTACGGAAAAATAATCCAGAAAGATTTTCTACAGTTCTCTATATAACATTAGAAATTTTGCGGCGGATAGGAATTATGCTCTTGCCTTTCATTCCACAATCAGCTGCTAAGCTTCTTGATAGTCTTGCGATTGCTGAAGGAGATCGGCTATTGCATCATATTAGCCATTCAAGAATTCAAGAAGGTCGCGATCTTCCACCACCAGAACCTATTTTCCCTCGGTATGTTCTTAAGAAAGACGATACTTATCATGTTGATTGATACCCATTGTCATCTTGATTTTGAAGATTTTTCAAAAGATTTGAATGATGTTATCCAACGGGCTTTAGATGCCAACGTTAAACGTATGATAACGATCTCAACACATGTTCATAAGTTGGATAAGCTTTTAGCAATTGCACAAACCTATGATCAAGTCTTTTGTTCCGTGGGTACACATCCCAATAATGCTCATGAAGAACAAAATATTACAGCTGAAGAGCTTATTCATTTCTCAAAACATCCAAAAATCGTTGCATTTGGGGAAGTTGGTCTTGATTATCATTATGATTATTCTTCACCAGAGGAGCAAAAGAAAGTTTTTCGAGAACATATCATTGCTTCTCGAGAAACACAGCTTCCTCTTGTCATACATTCACGCAATGCCGATTCAGATATGGAGAAAATATTACGAGAACAGATAAAAGAAGGTGATTTTCCATTTGTACTTCATTGTTACTCATCTGGGATGCAACTTGCCCGTGCTGGACTTGAACTTGGTGGTTATATTTCTTTTTCAGGTATTCTTACTTTTAAAAATGCGCTTGAAATCCGTGAAATAGCAAAAATTGTGCCTCATGAGCGTTTATTGGTGGAAACAGATGCACCATTTTTAGCCCCCATTCCTCATCGAGGAAAAACAAATGAGCCATCTTTTGTACGCTATACAGCAGCTATTTTGGCTGAAACAGTTGGCTTAAGTACTGAAGAAATAGCTCAGATAACAACGCACAATGCTTTTCGTTTATTTAGCAAAATGAAATAAGGCAAAGGTTATGTGTGATAAGTACCGATTTACAATATTAGGCTGTGGTCCCTCTCCGGGAGTGCCACGCCCTAATGGTGATTGGGGAGCTTGTGATCCTAATAACCCTAAAAATAAACGTTACAGAAGTTCTTTATTGGTCGAACGTATTCATACATCAGGAAAGAAAACAACAATTGTTATTGATACTGGTCCAGATTTTCGATCACAAATGATTGATGCCCATGTGAACCATCTTGATGCTGCACTTTATACGCATTCTCATGCAGATCATATTCACGGTATTGATGATTTGCGCAGTTATGCACTTGCACAAAAATGTTTAATAGATATTTATGCCGATATGTTTACGCTAAAGCATTTGAAAAATGCTTTTGGATATTGTTTTCAAAAACCAAAAGGTTCTTCTTATTCACCTATTTTAAAAGAGCACCTCATCAATGAAGATAGTCAATTTATTATTCATGGGCAGGGTGGAGCAATAATTGTTAATACGCATTTGCAATGTCATGGGAATATCCATTCTTTAGGTTTTCGTATTGGCAATGTTGCTTACTGTACAGATGTTAGTAAATTTCCTGAGGAAACATTACCGAAATTAATGAATTTAGATGTATTGGTTATTGAAGCCCTTCAATTTGAAACTCATCCAAGTCATCTTTCCGTTGATCAAGCATTACAATGGATAAAATACTTAAAACCCAAACAAGCCATACTTACACATATGGATAGATCGCTTGATTATAATGACGTTGTAAATTATGTTCCATCACATGTTAAGCCTGCATATCAAGGACTTATTTTTGAAACAGAAGCACAAGCCTAGTACTAAATATTTCTGTTAACTAAGAGATTCTTTAAAATTCTAGCCTTTATTTTGTTTTATTTCCGCACTAATTATGTCTTTTTTATGTTAAGATGAGGTTTTTATGTATAAGTATTTTAAGCGGGTAACATGCTCTATGATTTTAGCGATTTCCTTGTCAGCATGTGGGGGACGTGTAGAAAAAAACATTTCAGTGACAACATTACATGATGGAGCAATGAGTTGCGCTGATATTCAACGAGAATTTTTCGCTAATAAACGTCAAATTAATGATACAATTGTAGAGCGATCTAAGGCAAGAAACAAAAATGTAGCTTTAACAGCAGCAAGTGTTGTATTTGTTCCTGCTTTATTTTTTCTAGATGTAAAGTCAAGCGAAAGCAATGAAATCTCAGCTTTAAACAACCGTAATGCTGTTTTAAGTGATCTCGCACATATGAAACGTTGTAAATTACTACAACAATAATTTTTTATTATTATAGAATATTTGCTTTTTGGCTTTAAGTAATATTACTTAAAGCCAAGTTTTTTGAATATAGTATTTAAATTTTTATTATTTAAGTACTTGTCAAATTATTTTTAATACTTAACAAACTTTCGCCATAATTTTGTTTAAAGTATGAAAAGTGCGATTTAAATGTGATTAATGTGTCTAAAGAAGGGTTTTCTGTTTCTATTCTAGATTTAGATTATGCTCTTATTTTTCACATCATATTATCGCATAATATATATTATGGAACTTTTTAAGGAAACAAGAGGGGTATATTTTATGGCACCAGCACTCTGGGGAACTATAGCAACATTATTATGGATATTTTCAACAAAAGCCACTAGCGTTTGGGATTTGTGGTGGGTACCTTTTTCTTTATAATCTTTAAAGAAAGATTGAAACACTAAAAATCGGGCCAGTCTATTCTGGTCCGAAAACTTTATTGCAACATTTAGTAATCTTTTTTATGATTTCTTTTTAAAAAGATTATCATAATAATTTGTATTATTACAAAAGTTAAAAATAACATTCCATAAAGCGCTGCAAATAATTGATAATTGGAATAATACATTATTAGTGTTTCGGTAAATGCTGTAATGCACCATAAAACAATTCCCCACAATGAATACATCCAAAGTCCAATTACGGCGATAGGATAAACAATGGCCAATGTGATTGATACAAATTGCCACTGCCACGGCATAAGATCAAAACGCCATAAAACGCCCGGAAATACACCAACAAGACGTACCCAATAAAAAACACTTAAACCTAAGCAAATGAGCGCCAAAAAACGCAAATAACACTTATAAATTAAATTGATTTTTGAAATTTGTTTTTGAGGATTATTTTTCAAAATAATAATTCTTTTTCAATAGGTTGAAAATAAGCATTTATCATGTCATCTGTCACAGATGAAAGTTTGTTTGGTTGCCATTTAGGTGTTTTGTCCTTATCAATTAACATTGCACGCACACCTTCATAGAAATCATGTGAATTGATCATATGATGTGCAATGCGGTTTTCAATTTTTATACAATCTTCCAAAGTTTGAGATGGATTTTGTTTCATTTGTTTCCAGATAATTTTTAAACTTGTAGGAGAACGTGACTGCAAAATATCATAACATTCTTTGGCAAATAAGATGCCTTCATTGCTTTTTTTATGGAGCAATTCAATACATTCCTCCAACGTATCTACACCAAAACAAGTACGGATAACAGTGCGTGTTTCATGACTTGTTTCATAGTCTTTTGTAATTGCGTGTTTTTCTAAAGCTAACTTAGGATTTCCTTGCTCAATAATAGCTTTTTTAATGTACTCTAATTCAACTTCAGGAACAGCATGTGTTGCTAATCCTAAATTTAAGCAATCACCCCATTTTATGCGCGCACCTGTCAATGCAAGATAAATGCCAAAGTAATTGGGAAGAGATGGTAAGAAAAAGCTTGCGCCAACATCTGGAAAAAATCCAATAGCCCCTTCTGGCATAGCAAAAAGTGCATTTTCTGTAACAATTCTATGTGAACCGTATATAGAAATACCTACCCCTCCTCCCATCCAAATCCCATTCAAAAAGGAAATATAGGGTTTTGGGAAACGCTTAATATAAGCATTTAAGCGATATTCGTCACTGAAATATTGGTAAGAAGAATCCTTTTTTCCCATATGGTAGATTTCTACCACATCGCCGCCAGCACAAAAAGCACGTCCCTCTCCTTCAATTAAAATGCAAGAAACATCGTTATCTTTTTGCCACGTATTGAGAGCTTTTTTTAAAGCAAAAACCATGCGTTGATTAAGAGCATTTAATGCAAAAGGGCGTGTGAGTTTTATAACACCAGCATGCCCTTCTTTGGTAAAAAAAATATCATCACCCGCCCCAAAATCAATTTGCATTTTGTACCCTGCCTAAAATCTTTATCTTATTGTTTTTTCTTATTTTTAGATCCCAATTGAGGAAAGAGTTGCATGATAGCACCAATGCAATACATATAAATACCTGTTATTGAAATTCCTATTTTAACCCAATAGGGAGCATCAAGTTGGTAAAAAAATGCGGCAACACCAAAGGAACACCATAAGAGAAAAATCGGAAAATTAAGCCACCGTAAACGAATGACTCTTACTGGATGAATAAAATAAATTGGTAAAAAAGATATGATTGCCGATAGGGCAATAATGGTAAAAGTAATCCACTCCCCTGGCTTTACGACAAAAAGCATAAAAACCATCATATTCCAAACGACAGGAAATCCTTTAAAAAAGTTTTCCTTGGTTTTCATTCCAGTATCTGCATAATAAATAGCTGATGAAATAACAATGATAGCGCTCAATAAAAATGATAATCCTGCCCCCATCAAACCACTTTGATAAAGCGCAAAAGCTGGAATGAGGACATAAGTTACGTAATCAATAATATTATCTAAGAGTTCTCCAGACCATGTTGGCAGTACGTATTTAACATCAAGTTTGCGCGCAATCGGCCCATCAATACCATCAACGAGAAGTGCTAGTCCAAGCCAACAAAACATAGCAGTCCACTCTTTTTGAGATGCCGATATAAGAGAAAGAAATGCTAAAAACGAACCTGAAGCTGTTAGTAAATGGACCGAAAAGGCCTTTGCTTGTGGCATTGTTACTTTTTTATGGCGCAATAGGTCGGCATTCGTTTTGATTTTTTTTGTTAGCTTACGTTTCAAGGTTTTCTTATCCTCGTTTCTAAAGTTTTCATCCATATATCAATACGCCATTTCTACTTATGGTATCCTACTGTAAAAAAATCATAAAAAGGTTACTTTTTTATATCGCATATTTATTACATAATATAATAGAAAAACTTCATATATTAAAAAGAGATTATTCATTTAGAAATGGTAAAATATTTAATAAATGAGAAAAGGCTTAAACAGTTGTGATATTTGAAAAAAACGAACATAAAGATATTGCTGTTATTGGTGCAGGGCCAGTTGGTATGTTAGCAGCACTAAAACTTGCACATAAGGGCTACTCTGTTTGTCTTATTGGTCCACCAGCTCATACAGATGAATTACGGACAACAGCTCTTATGATGCCAGCAATACGTACGCTCAAAAAACTCAATATTTGGAATATTCTCAAACGTTATGCAGCAGCTTTATCATTCATTAGAATCATAGATATAACCTCTAGGATTGTGCGTGCTCCTACTGTAAATTTTTCTTCTGCTGAAATTGGTGAAGAAGCCTTTGGTTATAATATACCTAATGTAGAGTTAAACAATGCTCTAGCTGATTCTGTTATGCATACGCCTAATATTACAAGATTTGTTTCTTTAGCAAAATCTTTTCTTTATCAAAAAAATCAAGTATGGATTACTCTTGCAGATGATAGAGTTATCCAAACCTCACTTGTTGTTGCTGCTGATGGGCGCAACTCTCTAACACGAGTGGCAGCAGGTATAGGTATCAAACAGTGGAATTATCCGCAAAAGGCACTTGTTCTTAATTTTTCTCATGATCTTTCTCATCAAAATACATCAACGGAATTTCATACAGAAAATGGTCCATTTACACAGGTTCCACTACTAGGAAAAAGATCTAGTCTTGTATGGGTTGTTAGTCCCTCTCGTGCTGAAGAATTATTGAATCTGGAATCGAAAGCAATTGCAAAAATAATCGAATATCAGATGCAATCAATGCTTGGATCATTGAAATTAGAAACTCCAATTCAAGTATGGCCGCTTTCTGGACTTATCTCTCATTGTTTTGCTGCCAATCGAACGATTTTAGTGGGTGAAGCAGCCCATGTTTTTCCTCCTATTGGAGCGCAAGGATTAAATTTAGGATTTCGTGATGTTCAAACTTTGATTGATATTTTACCTAATCAACTATCCGATTCTAAATTTGAAATGATTATGGCAAACTATAATAAATGCCGCAAACCCGACATATTAATCCGAAGCAGTGCTGTTCACACACTCAACTCTACTTTACTTTCTAATATGTTGCCTGTTCATATCATGCGAAGTGTTGGACTTGGATTATTACGTAATTGCTCACCGTTACGTAATTTATTTATGCGAGAAGGAATGTATCCGAATTACGGATTTAAAGAAATTATAAAAATATTCTCCAAAAATTTTCATTAATATAACAAAATGATGCTGATGAAATAAAACAATAAACAACGGCGGAAAAAACGATTTCAGTTCATCACCATAATTTAAAATTTACGTCATTAAGCATAATATTGAAAATAAAATAGTCTTGGGAACCTGTTAGCAATACAAAGGTTTAATAGAATATTGTTTTAACAGGTGATGACAAGATGAGATTAAGTAAAAGCCTAAAATTAAGTATTTTTTTTATAGCGATTATATGTCTTTCATCTATAGTTACAGCGTCAATAAGTAAGATTATTTATGCCCCCTATTGTCAATCTTCTGTGTATAGTTTTACCAAAGATCTTACTAAACCAGGACAAAATTCATTTACTGCTTCGCAAATTAAAAACTGTCTCATGCAAAATGGTTTCAGAGATATTAAACGATTGCGTTTAGATGATAAAGGGATTTGGCGCGCTCTAGCAGAATTTAAAAAATACTATTTTCTTGTATCAGTAGATTATTCTGGAACAGTGAGCGTTCAAAATAAAAGAAAAAAATATGATTCATTTTAAAATTCATAGAAATGTTGTTTCTAACAACCCTCAGAGATTTTTTTTAAAAAAAATCTATTATTCTCTTAAAGAGCCTTCTTTTATTGGAAGTTTAAATGGCAGTGTATCAGGAGCCATTGCAGCAATTCTCGCGGCTTATGGTTATATTGCCCTACCAGGATTTGGTCCAATTATCACAATGGGTATAAGTGTAGCATTTTGCACTGGAGCGATAATTGGTGCAATGATCGGATTAATAATGGGAATTCTGATTGGTATATTTTGTACCTTTATTGAAGGCAAATGTACATTACGATAGTTAAATTTCATAATAAATAAAATTTTTATAAAAAATAATTAACAAGTTATACATCTTGAGTTTATGAAAACTTCTTTAGAAACATCTCCTAAAAAATGTAGGTAAAATGTCTATAAAATCTGTATATTCATTTGATAGGGGAGAGCGTTTTAGATATGCTGAAAGATGTGTAAAGAGAATTATTTTGAGTTTATAATTTTCTAAGAAACTATGATTTATCAAATTTAAGGTAAGCATAAAATTACATATATGTAGAAAATGTTTTTATCATTATGATATTTATTTTATATTTTAGTAACAAAAATTTATTTAAAATAAGTGTAAGGAGGTGCTACATGAATAAAATTTTCTTTTTCTTTTTAGCTTCAGTAACATTTTTATCTAATAACACTACTGTATTAGCAGAATCTATGCAGGTGAAAATTTATGAGCTAGAAAATAATAACAAAAAATCTATTGGTACAATTGAAATTGAAGAAAACACATATGGTTTAATTTTTGTGCCAAATTTATCCACCCTACCCGAAGGTTTACACGGTTTTCATGTGCATGTAAATCCTTCATGTGATACGAAAGATGGTGTAATTGGTGGTGCAGCAGGTGGACATTATGATCCACGTCATACGGATAAGCATCTTGGACCTTATAATATTAATGGTCACTTGGGTGATTTACCTGCCCTTTATGTTGATGATAAAGGACGATCAACAATGAGCATTCTCGCCCCACGTATTAAAAAACTTTCAGAGATTAAAGGGCGCTCATTGATAATTCATTTAGGAGGAGATAACCATTCAGATAACCCATTACCGCTTGGCGGAGGTGGTGCGCGTTTGGCATGTGGTATTATCGAAGAATAAACTTAAAGTCGTGATGAGCTATGGAAATGTGCATTTTTCCGTAGTTCCTCTTAGCCATATGGAATGTTCTAAACCATCTTTATAATGTTCGAATGCATTGCCTGTATTATAAGGTGGATCGATATAGATACATTTCACCTTTCCATATATTCTTATTCAAGCGCTTTGAGAGCAAGCAAATTATCACCAAAAACGAGTTTATTATCAAAAATATCCTGAGCGGATACTTGATGCGCTGCATGATAAGATTTCTCAAGATCTTCCAATAAAATACGAGGTTCGAGTTTTGGACGTCTTTCTTTTCCGATCCAAGTAAGTTCTAATTTTCGTTTACGATACCCCATTTGATGTTCTCAGTTTAAATGCTTGCAAAAAGTAAACATGCTCACTTATTGAGTGAGCTAAACCAAACTCCTTAAAGTATTTAGTACCATCCAACAGCAATTTGCGCTTCTTCTGACATACAATCAGGTGTCCATGGTGGATCAAAAGTCATAGTAACTTCGACATGCGAAACACCTTCAACTGCACTTACAGCATTTTCCACCCAACCAGGCATTTCACCGGCAACAGGACAGCCTGGTGCTGTAAGTGTCATTTCAATTTTTACTGAACGATCATCTTCAATATCAATACGATAAATCAATCCGAGCTCATAAATATCAGCAGGAATTTCTGGATCATAAACTGTTTTAAGAGCGGCAATAATATCATTCGTCATACGATCAATTTCGTCTGCTGGAATTGCTGATATGTGAGATTTTTTATTTTTGCTTACAGTCTCATCAGATTCCGTAGAATGACACTCTTCAATTGATTCAGCCATTAAAAAATGTCCTTGTTTCTCTTAATGCGTCCACTAATTGATCAATATCCTCATGGGTATTATACATAGCAAGCGATACACGACAAATAGATGTTAAACCAAAGCGTTGTAATAAAGGCTGCGCACAATGTGTCCCCGCGCGTATAGCGACCCCTTTTCTATCAATAAACATAGCAATATCATGTGCATGAATACCTTCAATTGTAAATGATAGAATAGCCCCTTTATTGGGAGAGTGACCATAAATCCGTAATGTTTCAACCGTTTCAAGCTTTTCATGTGCATAGGCTAACAATGCTTTTTCATGTGCATAAATAGCATTCCTGTCTTTTTCTTGCATATAATGAATGGCTGCAGCCAATCCAACAGCTTGAACTATGGGAGGTGTTCCCGCTTCAAAGCGGTAGGGAGGAGCATTATAAGAAACCTTATCAGTTGTCACATACTCGACCATTTCCCCTCCTCCTTGAAAAGGAAGCATTTCTTCTAGTCGATGTTTTTTACCATAAAGAACACCAATGCCTGTGGGACCATAAAGCTTATGCCCCGTAAAAACATACCAGTCACAATCAAGACTTTGCACGTCAACTGTTAAGTGCACAGCACCTTGAGAACCATCAACAAGAACAGGAATAGCATTTTGATGTGCTAACTTAACAATCTCTTTAACAGGAGGTACAGTCCCTAATATATTAGACATATGCGTAATAGCAATCAGTTTTGTTCGATCACTTAAAGCTTTTTGGAAATCTTCAATATGTAAAATACCTTTGTCATCAATGGGGACAAAAATGAGTTTTATACCTTTTCGTTCACGAAGAAAATGCCAAGGAATAATATTTGAATGATGCTCCATAATGGTAAGGACAATTTCATCTCCTTCTTTTAACTTGGACATAGCCCAACCATAAGCAACAGCATTAATAGCTTCAGTTGCATTTTTCGTAAAAACAATTTCCTCAGCTGTTTGAGCATTTAAAAAAGCACGAACTGTTTCACGGGCATTTTCATAAGATTGTGTTGCCGCATTTGCTAAAAAATACATTCCTCTATGCACATTGGCATAATTACATTGATAGAAATTATCCATTGCATTAAGCACTGATTGTGGTTTTTGAGCAGAGGCACCATTATCAAGATAAACTAACCTCTTTCCATAAACTTGATGGTGTAAAAGAGGAAAATCACGCCGAATTTTTTCTACATCATATCCTAATGTTTGTACGTCACTTCCCATTTTTTTACCTTAAACATTTTTTTCTAACCATCTGCTAATAATATTTTCCAAAATAGTGTGAATATCATTTTGTTTGATGTCCTCAATAAGCTCGAAGACAAATCCTTTAATTAAAAGTGCACGAGCGACTTTAAAAGGAATACCGCGTGCCATGAGATAAAAAAGATGATCATAATTAATATTAGCAACTGTCGCACCATGACCACACGCAACATCATCAGCAAAAATTTCTAATTCAGGCTTTGCATTAAATTCTGCTTCATCTGAAAGTATGAGGCTATTACAGGCCATGCGTGCATCTGTTTTTTGAGCTTTTTGAGCAACAGCTATCATTCCTTGGAAAACACCAACTGCCTTATCTGTAACCACATTGCGTATAATTTCTGTTGAGGTTGATTTTTCTTCAACGTGACGAACAGTCATCGTAAGATCGCTATGTGTTTGTCCTGATAATAAATTTATGACTCGCAATTGAAAATCAGCTTCCTCTCCTTGTAACTCAACATCAATTTCTTGACGATTAAGTTGACTCCCTATATTAATCACATAGAGTGATAATTTTGCTCCTTGACCAAGAACAGCATGAAATCGGCCAAACTGCGTGGAATTAAAACCACGATTTTGAATAATGATCCATGTAACATCGCTATAAGGAGCAACATGTAATGAAGATATCGAACTAACAAAGGTATTTTTATCATTGCCAATCTGATGTTCAACAAACATGACTTGACAGTTTTTCTCAATTTTTATGTCTGAAAAAATATGAGATTGTCCACCCATTTGAATATTTTGTAATTCAATGGGAACATTTAATTTTGTATTTTCAGGAATATGAAAAAGCCAACCATCAGTAACAAAAGCTGTATTTAATTGCCCAACAAAATCTTCATTAGAAATAATTTGGTCTATCTTTACAGAATTTTCTTTTAATGCATCGGCAAGACGTTTTACCGTAATATTTGTTATCTTTGGCTGTATAACAGTTTTTCCATTTTTAATAGAAAAGATAGTACTTTCTGAAAGTAATGCTTCAACAAATTGCTCATCATTTATTTCTGATAAACCACTAACAGATTTCAGTAACGTGCGCAAATTCGTATAATGCCAACTTTCAATTTTACGTGAAGGAAGCCCTGTTTTTTGAAACAGTTCAATAGCTTTTTTGCGAACTGCTCGCACACCACTATCGCCAGGTAAACTGCTTATACATTGGTTAAAATTATTGAGTATATCTTTTTCAACTGCTAACAATTCTTGCTGTCTATTCATATTCAATGATCTCAAGCCGCTTCACTAATCAGGTCAGCATATCCATTTTGTTCTAAATAAAGCGCTAATGATTTATCTCCGCTTTTAATAATTCGTCCTTTATAAAGAACATGTACCGTATCAGGAACAATATAATTAAGCAGGCGTTGATAATGGGTAATAACCAAAAATGAACGCTTTGAATCCCGAAGTTTATTAACACCATCTGCAACAATTTTTAACGCATCAATATCTAAGCCGGAATCTGTTTCATCTAAGATGCAAAGTTGAGGTTCAAGAAGCGCCATTTGTAAAATTTCAGCACGTTTTTTTTCTCCACCTGAAAAACCTACATTCAATGGTCGTTTTAACATGTTCATATCTATTTCAAGTTTTGAAGAAGTTTCTTTAACATATTTTATAAATTCAGGAATTTTAAGCTCTTCATCACCACGTGCTTTGCGTTGAGAATTCATCGCAACTTTTAAAAACTCCATTGTTGCCACTCCAGGTATTTCCATTGGATATTGAAATGCAAGAAAAACACCATATGTAGCACGTTCTGCTGGATCCATTTCTAAAAGAGATTGTCCATTATAAAGAATATCACCTTCTATCACTTCATAATCATCACGACCAGCAAGTATATAAGACAAAGTTGATTTTCCAGCTCCATTTTGTCCCATGATAGCAGCAACTTCACCATCATGAACAGTCAAGTTTAAACCGCGAATAACTTCTGTATCGGTCCCAGCAATACGGGCGCGCAAATTTTTTATCTCTAACATAATTTAATCCTGTTCCGGCTCTTTTACTTCAAGAGTGCTCTTTACCTAAAAATTATCCCACACTACCTTCAAGGCTGATGCCAATAAGTTTTTGTGCTTCAACAGCAAATTCCATCGGAAGTTTTTGAATCACTTCTTTTACAAAACCATTCACAATGAGTGCGATAGCTTCTTCTTCAGGAATTCCTCGCTGCATAACATAAAAAAGTTGATCATCAGAAATTTTTGATGTTGTTGCCTCGTGTTCAAATTGAGCTGTCGCATTTTTTGCTTCAATATAAGGTACGGTATGGGCACCACAATCATTACCAATTAATAAACTATCACATTGTGTAAAATTGCGTGCATTTTGCGCCTTTCGATGTGCTGTCACCTGCCCCCGATAGGTATTGTTTGAAAAACCAGCAGAAATGCCTTTTGAAACAATACGACTTGATGTGTTTTTCCCCAAATGAATCATTTTTGTTCCGGAATCGATTTGCTGATAACCATTTGCAACAGCAATAGAATAAAATTCTCCACGCGAATTATCACCACGCAATAAGCAAGATGGATATTTCCAAGTAATTGCAGAACCCGTCTCGACTTGTGTCCATGAAATTTTAGCGTTATCGCCTCGACAATCTCCACGCTTTGTTACAAAATTGTAAATTCCACCTTTACCATCTTTATCGCCAGGATACCAATTTTGTACTGTAGAATATTTAATTTCTGCATTTTTGAGGGCAACAAGTTCCACAACAGCAGCGTGCAGTTGGTTTTCATCACGTTGGGGAGCTGTGCATCCCTCAAGATAAGAAACATAAGAATCTTCATCTGCAATAATTAATGTTCGTTCAAACTGACCTGTATTGCGTTCATTAATCCTAAAATAGGTTGAAAGCTCCATAGGACAACGAACTCCTTTGGGAATATAAACAAAGGAACCATCTGTAAAAACAGCTGCATTTAAAGCAGCATAATAATTGTCACCAGCAGGCACAACCGTTCCTAAATATTGCTTAATGAGAGCAGAATGTTCAGCAATAGCTTCTGAAATAGAGCAAAAAATAACACCAGCACGTGCCAACTCTTTTTTAAATGTCGTTACAACAGAAACAGAATCAAAAACTGCATCAACAGCTACTTGTCCTGATGCATAAATACTATCATCAAAAGTAGAGGGATCGGACTGTTTTCTTACCCCTGCCAAAATTTCTTGTTCCTTGAGGGGAATACCAAGTTTTTCATAGGTCGCCAACAACTCAGGATCCACTTCATCCAAAGATTTCGGTCCTGTATGATTTTTCGGAGCAGCATAATAATATAGTTCTTGGAAATCAATTTTGGGGTATTTAATACGTGCCCAATCAGGCTCTTGCATTGTTAACCAACGACGAAAAGCTTGTAAACGCCATGTCAGCATCCATTCAGGTTCATGTTTTTTAGCAGAAATAAATCTGATAATATCTTCATTTAAACCTTTTGGGGCTTTATCTGTTTCAATATTGGTTTCAAACCCATATTTATATTGATCAACATCTATTTCGCGTACTTGGCGTATTGTTTCTTGTACTGCCGGCATAAATTTTCTCCATTTTTGGGCATCAAGAACCGGTAAAAGTCTTGTTTCCTCACAGAACTAAAGTGAGCAATTCGTCTTCTAGGCTATATACAAAGTGGGAAAATTTCAATCAAGCTTATTTGATTTTTAAAATAATTCTAATTTATAAGCATTAAATGAATAAGTTCTGCATCTTTCTATTACTAATAATTTGAGAAAAAGACAATAAAAAATCATCAATATCTTGAGATGTTGTGCCACGTCCTATTGAAATACGAATTGCTCCATGAGGGACATCATGCCCCATTTCTTTCAGAACTTTGCTTTGTTTCACTTTTCCCGAAGAACAAGCAGAACCTGCTGATACAGAAAATCCTGCCAAATCAAAGCCAATTTGCAGAGTTTCAGCTTTTATATTGCGCACAGTGAAATAAGTTGTGTTTGGCAAACGCTGAACGCGTTTGCCAAAAATCTCAACATCACGAGATACTTTCTGTATTCCATCTTCTAATTTATTGCGTAAGAATATTAATTGTTCTCTCTCTTCTTGTGTGAAACAATCAGCCATTGCAGCTCCAAAAGCAGCAATAAGCGGCAACGCTTCTGTTCCTCCACGCAAACCTTTTTCTTGCCCTCCCCCCACAATAAGAGGATATGGCATCAAAAGATTCCCACATGAAACAAAAGCACCAATTCCTTTTGGCCCACCAATTTTATGCGCAGACAATATAAAAAAATCCCCTCCCATCTGATGAATTTGGACAAAATTTTTGTCTATATATTGCGTTAAATCGACAATAAGAATTCCTCCGAAATCTCTAACGATAGCAGCTATTTCTTTTATTTGTTGAACAACTCCAGTTTCACTATTGGCAGCTTGAATTGCAACAAGAGGAAGCCCTTTTATTTTATCGTGAACCGTTAAGAGAGAAACTAATTTATCTTGTTGAATGAGACCATCCTGATCAACAGCAACAGTACTGATCAATTCTTTAGGAAAACGTCCCCCTTCTGCAACAGATGGATGTTCAGTTGCCCCAATGTAAAGATGAGAAAATTGAACTTTAGAGCTTCCCATATTATAAAAGGGCGTTAATAAAGTCATCGCTGCTTCAGTTGCGCCAGATGTAAAGACAACGTGATCTGGATTTGTGTTTAGATTTTCAGCGATTTGTCGGCGCGCTTTTTGCAATAAAGCCTTAGCAGCACGCCCTTCCGTATGAACAGATGACGGATTACCAAATATCTCTAAAGCTTCCAGTAATGCTACTCGCGCCATTTTTTTGAGCGGTGTTGTCGCATTATGATCAAAATATCGGCGTTTTATAACCATTTTACATCGCAATCATTAAGCAATATCAATTGATTTTAAAAAAAATAGTGCAATTTTCTTGAAAAATGCACTTTAAAAAGAATATCTATTAATAAATTGAGAGATTCTATGGTAAAAGTCGGCAAAGGTCAATGAGGACCTTTATAGCATTTAAGGAGCATTTAATGCCAGAAATTATTTTTAATGGTCCCGCAGGTCGACTTGAAGGGCGTTATCAGCCTTCACAACAAAGAAATGCACCAATTGCGATTATTTTACATCCTCATCCCCAATTTGGTGGCACAATGAACAATAAAATTGTTTATGATCTCTTCTACATGTTCCAACAACGCGGTTTTACTACATTACGTTTTAATTTTCGTGGTATAGGCCGCAGCCAAGGTGAATTTGATTATGGAATAGGAGAACTTTCAGATGCCGCAGCTGCACTCGATTGGGTGCAAACACAACATCCTGATTCTAAAAATTGCTGGGTAGCTGGATATTCATTTGGTGCTTGGATTGGTATGCAGCTTTTAATGCGCCGACCAGAAATTGAGGGCTTTATATCCGTTGCACCTCAACCTAATGTTTATGACTTCTCATTTCTTGCTCCTTGTCCTTCTTCTGGGCTTATAATTCACGGCGGTATTGACAAAGTTGCTCCCCCAAAAGATGTACAAACACTTGTAGATAAACTAAAAACACAAAAAGGTATCACCATTACACAAGAAATACTGGAAGGTGCTAACCACTTTTTTAGTGGATGTAATAAAGAGCTTATTGAACGATGTGCACAATATTTGGATAATCATATTACAGGCGAATTTCTCGCTCCTCCTCCTGAAATACTTTCACTTTCCTAAGAGAGCTAAAATTTATAGAAATGAAAAAAGCTATTCTAATAATGACAAGAAAGTTCATTTTTATACTATTTCCTAGCTTTCTCACATCCATTTACGTTAAAAAATAAAAAATAGCTCCTTCATTTTTCAATGAAAAGCATTTTTCCCTAAAGTGTAATAACATTTGTTTTCATAACTCAATTTCTCATTCTCTTGTGAGGACTGTATTATTTATGGTAGGGAAAATGCATGAACAATCCATTGTATAAATGAATATAATTTAAAATTAGGATACCAAAACTGTGCTTGCCTTTAAATCTGATTTTTTACACATTATGAGTGAACGTGGCTTTATTCACCAAATTTCGGATGAAAAAGGCTTAGATGATCTTTTTTCAAAAGAAGTTGTAAGCGCTTATATTGGATTTGATCCTACAGCATCAAGTTTACATGCTGGAAGTCTTCTTCAAATTATGATGCTTTATTGGTTACAAAAGACCGGTCATCGTCCCATTGTTTTGATGGGTGGAGGGACAGGATTGATAGGTGATCCTTCCTTCAAAGATGAAGCACGACGCTTGCTAACACAAGATGATATAACTACGAACATTGCTAATATTAAAAAGGTATTTGCGAACTATTTAACATTTGGTGATAAAAAAAATGATGCATGCATTGTCAATAATGCTGAATGGTTATGTAATTTGAACTATTTAGAATTTTTGCGTGACGTAGGAAAACATTTTTCTGTCAACCGTATGTTATCATTTGATTCTGTTAAACTAAGACTTGAGCGTGAACATTCTTTGTCATTTCTTGAGTTTAATTATATGATCCTACAAGCTTATGATTTTGTTGAACTTTATAAGCGTTATGGACTGCGTGTGCAAATAGGTGGTTCTGATCAATGGGGTAATATTATTAACGGAATTGAATTAGGACATCGCTTAGAAACAATACAGTTATATGCATTAACTTCCCCATTACTGACAACGTCTTCTGGTGCTAAAATGGGTAAATCATTAAATGGTGCTGTATGGCTCAATGCAGATATGCTTTCACCTTATCAGTTTTGGCAATATTGGCGTAATACAGAAGATGCTGATGTTACACGGTTTTTGAAGCTTTATACCGCTTTGCCGATGGATGAGATTCAAAAACTTTCTGTATTGCAAGGAACTGAAATTAATGAAGCAAAGAAAATTCTTGCAACAGAAGTTACTGCTATGTTGCATGGACGCAATCTTGCCGATGAAGCAGCCGAAACTGCTCGTAAAACCTTTGAAGAAAAAACACTCGGGAAAAACCTTCCAACTGTTGAGATTAACGCTACGAAATTTAAAACAGGTATTGGGGTGCTCACTCTTTTAGTACAAGCAGGACTAGCTAAATCTAACAGTGAAGCTCGTCGACATATTCAAGGTGGAGGTGTACGTATCAATGACCAAATCATTGAAAATGAAACGCACCTTATAGTTGAAGAAGATATCGATGCGGAGGGAATAATTAAACTTTCCTTCGGTAAGAAAAAACATGTTTTAATAAAACCACTATAATTTTTTCTCATTTTTTCAATTCAATCCCTATGATATAATACGCTCCATAGGAAAAATAAAAAATCTTTGAAATAAATACGAGAAAATTAAATGGCTGCTTCTTTACGTATTCTTATACGTGCTACACAGAAAAGAAAGATAAAAAATAATGAAAAAATCGATAAAAGGTACTCTAGCTCCTGATTTTGATTTACCACGCGATGGTGGGGGTAAATTACGTCTTTCTGATCTTCAAGGAAAAGCTGTTGTCTTATATTTTTATCCAAAAGATGATACCAGTGGGTGTACGAATGAAGCGATTGATTTTACGCGATTGAAGACAAAATTCGATGAAATTGGAGTTGTTGTTATTGGGGTATCTCCAGACAATGTTAAAAAACATGATAAATTCAAAACAAAACATGAACTTGATATCATCCTTGTTTCAGATGAAGAAAAAATGACTCTTGAGGCTTACGGTGTTTGGGTTGAAAAAAGCATGTATGGGCGAAAATATATGGGAGTTGAACGAAGCACCTTTCTAATTGATTTAACTGGAAAAATAATAGAAGAATGGCGCAAAGTTAGTGTCCCTGGACATGCCGATGAAGTGTTTGCTGCTGCACTTTTATATCATAATGGTTTATAAGTTTTTTTATTCAAACATCTATAAGATGTAAAAATCATCCTCTCTATTGGCTTTAGTGAATTTTGGTATCCCACTGAAATAAATATAGAAAATAATCAATCTATAGATCTTAATGAACTTTGTATCTCATTAATCAATATCTTTAATTTCTTGCACTTTTCCGTAAATGCGTTGAGCAAGTGCTGCCTCTACAAATGCGTCTAAATTTCCATTAAGTACGGATTGTGGATCAGTGTTTTCAACGCCTGTGCGTAAATCCTTGACAAGTTGATAGGGTTGAAGAACATAAGATCTAATTTGGTGTCCCCATCCAATTTCTGTTTTAGAAGCTTCAACAACATTTGTTTCCTCTTCTCTCTTTTTGAGCTCTTCTTCATAAAGTCTTGCACGTAACATAGACCATGCAGTGGCTCGATTTTTATGCTGAGAACGCTCTGTTTGACATTGAACAACAATACCCGTTTTTATATGTGTGATGCGCACTGCAGAATCCGTTGTATTGACATGTTGCCCTCCAGCTCCTGAGGCACGATATGTATCAATACGAACATCTGCTTCTGAAACATCAACTTCAATATTATCATCAATGACTGGATAAACCCAAATGCTTGCAAAAGAAGTATGGCGCTTTGCATTTGAATCAAACGGTGAAATACGTACCAAACGATGAACACCTGATTCCGTTTTTAACATACCATAAGCGTTATGCCCTTTTACGAGAATAGTCGCTGATTTTATTCCTGCCTCTTCTCCATCATGAATTTCTAACAGGTCAACTTTCATTTTATGTTGTTCAGCCCAGCGCGTATACATGCGTAACAGCATAGAAGCCCAATCTTGGCTTTCTGTTCCTCCTGCACCAGCATGAACTTCTAGATAAGTATCATTCTGATCTGCTTCTCCTGAAAGAAGCACATCTATTTGCCTCTTATCTATTTCATTTTTAAGATTACGTATTGAGTTTTCTGCATCGGTGATAATTTCAACATCACTTTCTTCTTCGCCCATCTCTATTAATTCAATGCATTCTTCAAGCGTTTTTGTAAATGATCGAATACCATTGATTGAATCATCAAGACGCTGACGTTCACGCATCATCTCTTGCGCTTGCTGTGCATTATCCCAAAGCGTTGGATTTTCTGCTTGTTGATTGAGATATTCGAGACGTTTTAGTGATTGATCCCAGTCAAAGATGCCCCCTTAGCAACGTAATTGCCTTTTGGATTTCATCAACTAATGTTTCTATTTCTGCTCGCATAATTGAACACCGTAGTCTTTATTGATTCTTTCTGGTTATGCTTTTTAATATTTATATGAATTCAATGGTTGTCGTAAAGGAATGGTATGACTTCATCAACCTATTTATTGTAGCTATATTGCAAAAAAAAACAGACAAAAACCACCTTCCCCTGCCAAATCATATCAAAGAGGATTTGATCGACTAATACAGCCCACCTGTACCACTTTCAAGAGCTTTGTTGACTTGTGGAGAAGTGGTTGTTGCAGGAATCCCTTCTTGAAAAGAATTGGTACTACCAATGACCTGATATATATCAGCAGGTCCAGTTCCTGGTTTAAATGCTTCTATGATGACATCATGATCTCCTGCTTCAGCAAGCATGCCTGTCTTACGATTAATAGGCATTAAAATCATCCCCTCTGGCATCTTAAATGGCACATCTGGCTTCCCTTTCAGAGCTTTTTCCATGAATTCACCAAAAATAGGTGCTGCCAATGAACTTCCCGTTCCATTATATCCCAATGGTGCTGGTTGATCGTAACCAACAAAAATACCAACGACAAGGTCAGGGGTAAAGCCCATAAACCATACATCTTTAGAATCATTGGTTGTTCCTGTTTTTGCAGCTATATGTCGATTAAGATATCGCAAACGCGCAGCTGTACCACGTTGAACAACGCCTTCCATCATTGATGTAATTTGATAAGCTGTCATAGGATCAAGGACTTGATCTCTCTCATCAATTAATGTGGGTTCATTTTGGTTGTCCCAAGACTGAGCATTACAATTTTCACAGAGACGATCATCATGGCGGTAAATTGTTTTTCCATAACGATCTTGAATTCTGTCTATTAAAGAAGGATGAATAGAGCGTCCTCCATTGGCAATAACTGAATAAGCTGTAACCATCCGTAAAACAGTTGTTTCACCAGCTCCTAAGGCCATGGGAAGATAAGGTTGCAATTTATCTACAATACCAAAACGTTCTGCATATTCAGCGACAAGAGGCATTCCCATATCATAAGCAAGCCGTATCGTCATAAGATTGCGAGAATGTTCAATGCCATAGCGTAGTGTTGAAGGTCCTGCAAATGTACCACCATAATTCTTAGGTTGCCAAATTTCACCATTATATTGGCGAATTTCGATAGGACCATCTAAAATAACCGATGCTGGTGTATAGCCATTATCAAGTGCTGCGGCATACACAAAAGGCTTAAAAGCAGAACCAGGTTGACGATAGGCTTGAGTTGCACGATTAAATTCAGAAGCTGCAAAAGAAAACCCTCCCACCATAGCAAGAACACGTCCTGTATGAGGTTCCATAGCAACAATCGCACCTTCAACCTTTGGAATTTGTTGTAAACGATAAATATTATCTGTATTTGATGTTTTTTCGACGAAAATGACATCTCCAACTTGCAGAACATGAGATAAATCCCGAACCGTTTTTCGATAGCCATTTTCTTTGACAACATTTAATGCCCATTTTGAATCAGCTTCAGACAAAATGGCCGTTTCCCGTTTTGTTGACAACAAACCTGAATCTTCATGTTGTGGTTGTAAACCAATCTCTATTTTATTAGCGTTAGTAGAAAGAACAACAGCTAAACGCCATTCAGGAACATCACTTAATCCCGTAATATTCGCAAGTTCTATGCCCCAATCATCGCTCTTATCAATATGTTTATAAGCACCACGCCATCCTTGCGAATGATCAAACTTAATTAATCCATTGTGTAAAGCGCGCCGAGCAATAAGCTGTAAAGATGGATCAAGCGTTGTACGAATTGAAAGCCCACCTTCATAAAGTGTTTTTGCTCCATAGCGATGCATTAAACGGCGACGCACTTCTTCAGTAAAATAATCAGCAGCAAAAACGTAGCTATCGCTACCGCGTATTGTTGCTCCTAAAGGTTTTGCTTTAGCCTTTTCACCTTGTTCACGCGTTACATATCCATTTGCAACCATACGATCTATAACCCAATTGCGTCGATTAAGAGCGCGTTGTGTATTTTTGAAAGGGTCATAATTTGCTGGTCCTTTGGGAAGAGCAGCCAAATAAGCGCATTGCTCTAAAGTAAGGTCATTAACAGATTTATTAAAATAGGTTAAAGATGCTGCTGCGATACCATACGTGCTACGACCAAGATAAATTTCATTGAGATAAAGCTCAAGAATATGATCCTTTGAATAGGTCTTCTCAATACGCATTGCTAAAATAGCTTCTTTTAATTTACGTTCTAATGTTGCATCTGAACTTAAAAGAAAATTTTTAGCGACTTGTTGTGTAATGGTTGATGCCCCCTCTGGACGTTTTCCAGAACCAATATTACGGATATTATTGATTAAAGCTCTAGAAAGCCCTTCAGGATCTAAACCAAAATGATGATAAAAATTCTTATCTTCAGCTGAAACAAAAGCATCTTTAAGAAGCTTTGGTATTGACTGAATTGGTAAATAAAGACGACGTTTTGTGGCAAATTCTGCCATAAGGCTACCATCAGAAGCGTGAACACGAGTCATCACAGGCGGTTCATAAAGCGAAAGAACTTCATAATCAGGAAGTGCACTGGTTGGCTCCTTTGCTCTCACCCCCTGTATTACGGCCCCCAAAAAACCAATAGTCACAACAAAACTAAGAAGATATCTAAAAAAAATCATTATCAAAATGGCTATCGCTTTCTTTAGAATTGATCGAATAAAATATGTTATCTCATCACCAATACCACAAGGATATCACCACTAAACTGAGATAAAGAAAAAATATTTTCTGCCTTTTACCTAGAAGCGCATATTGATACTCTATTTTCTCACAAATTTAAAGAGGCTGCATAACTTTCTGCTTATACTCGGCAAATTGCCGAATAGAATGAGTAATAGAGTGAGCCATTTGTTGTCTCCATTGGGGATTGTTTAATAATTTTTCATCCTCTTTATTGGATAAATAACCTATCTCTATCAAGACAGAGGGTATATCTGAAGCCCTTAAAACTTGAAAATCAGCATATCGATGAGGATTATTTATAAGATGGATATTATTCTTTGATAAGCTTGAGACAACACTATTCGCAAAATTCACCGAAAAAGCATGCGTTTCACGTCGGGTAAGATCAATCAAAATATCTGTAACCTCATGCGACTCATCTGCAGGCAAACCATCGAGAAGATCAACTTTGTTTTCATTTTCAGCTAAGGATTTTGCAATTGCATCAGATGCTTTATCTGATATCGTATATACTGTAGCACCACGAAGAGAATGCGCACTAATGGTATCTGCATGAATAGATATAAAAAGATCAGCACCAAATTCTTGCGCTTTTTTAACTCTTTCACTTAATCTTAAAAAGACATCAGAATCACGTGTTAAAGCAACAGTGATGTGAGAATCTTTTTTTAATTCATCTCGCAGTACACGTGCAAAAGCTAATGTTACATCTTTTTCCAAAATTCCAGTAACACCTCGCGCACCGCCATCAATTCCACCATGACCAGGATCAAGAATGACGCGGAAATTACGTGTCCGCATTAAGTTTTTTTGTACATTAAGATGAGTTTTTTGCTGTTTTTCAAATATTTCATTAAATTTTTCTTGTGTGCTTTTACTAATATCAATCAACAGTTGCCATAAACCATTATCTAATTTTTGTACTATAGTTTTTTCAACAATAAAAGTAACTTTGCTTGTCAAAATAATGCGTGAAGTCTGTATATCAGATAAACTGTAACGCACATCTGATAACATGCTTGATAATATATTCTGTTTCTTTGAAGATGTATTTTGCGCTGAAAAATCAACTATAGGTAAATTGATAACTAAACGCGCTGGTTTATCCAAAATCTGCAAACGAACATTTGGCTTAGCATTAAAAACCGCAATAATACGTGTATGTGTATTATCACCAATAGTGCGTAAATTGACAAGTTTTATGGCATCTGCAGCTTGGATATTTGTTTGGAATACTAAAAAAAATAATAAACAGTATGGGACGTACAAGATAACATCCCAATAGGTTATTTTTAGCTTTTGGATAAAAATCTTTTTTATCATTAGGTGAAATACTCTACATTAGCCACAATTGATCTCAACCGCATAAAAGCAATAGTTCAAGTTTACTCCATATTTTTCAACAAATGATAAATCTTGGAATTTTTACACCTCTAAAAAACTAAATTAAAGCAATTCAAAGACATTATAATAGGATGCATTATATTGTTACTTGCCAAAACCATGATATCAACATAAAAGAACACTTATGCTTTCTAGCTAATAGACCATCTAAATTATCTGTAGTCCATATTAAGTTGTCTTTAGAAAATTTATTGCATATTACACATTTAGACTTTTTATGGATAAAAATTCTTTATGTCACAAAAGCTAGAATTGCATTATTTAAGATTCGCTGGTTCGGATATCCGAACTTTTTAAAGATTGTTTTGCCGGAGACTTACAAAATTATGAGTCATACAAAACAGATGGAGATGGTGTTGAGAAATGTTGTAAATGCTGTCATGCATTTGCACGTAATATCCCATCCTGTTTTTCTGGTACCTCCCTTTTATGGCAGACAACCCTTTACCTCTGCGAACATTTATACTGTTCGTTTGAATAAAGTTGTGTATGTCGCCTTTAGGATTTTAACTTATGTCAAACAAAATGCTTATAGATGCCTCCCATCCGGAGGAAACACGTGTTGTTGTTGTTCACGGCAACAAAATTGAAGAACTTGATTTTGAATCAGAACATAAAAAGCAGCTCAAGGGGAATATTTATCTAGCACGTATTACGCGTGTAGAGCCGTCTCTTCAAGCAGCTTTTGTCGAATATGGTGGCAATCGCCATGGTTTCTTGACATTTTCTGAAATTCATCCCGATTATTATCAAATTCCTATTGCTGATCGTCTCGCTCTTCTTGAAGAAGAAGAAAAAGCTGCTGTAGGAGAAAATTATACTGAAAGTCTTCCTGAAGAAACAAACAAAAATAAAAAACGCTCCAGAAAAACAAAAAAAGATGAGCGTAACAGTATCATAGCAGCAGATGTTGAAAATGACATGACTTCTGAAGCAATAATACTTGATGATACAGAAGAAGTATTCAATGCAAATGTTTCTCATGATGATATCGAAATGGTTGGTGCAGAGGATGTACGTGAAGAACTCCCTACCTATCAACGAAAACAAGGGCGTCAGTATAAAATTCAAGAAGTGATTAAACGACGTCAAATTTTGTTGGTGCAAGTTATCAAAGAAGAACGTGGTAACAAAGGTGCTGCACTCACAACATATTTATCTCTAGCAGGTCGTTACTCTGTTTTGATGCCTAACACAGCGCGTGGTGGTGGTATTTCACGAAAAATCACGAATATCCAAGATCGCAAACGTCTTAAAGAGATTGTAAAAGAATTAGCAGTTCCTAAGGGTATGGGTGTCATCCTAAGAACTGCTGGAGCAAATAGAACAAAAGCTGAGATTAAACGCGATTATGAGTATCTTACGCGGTTATGGGATACTGTTCGCACATTGACGTTAAAATCCACAGCACCATGCCTTGTCCATGAAGAAAGCAATCTCATAAAGCGCTCTATACGCGATCTTTACAATAAGAATATCAATGAAATTCTTGTTTCTGGTGATCAAGGATACCGTGAGGCGAAAGACTTCATGCGTATGCTCATGCCAAGTCATGCAAAAGTTGTGCAACCCTATCGCGATCCTATCCCTATTTTTGCACGCAACAACATCGAAATTCAACTTGATAAGATGTTGCACCCACAAGTTTCTTTAAAATCTGGTGGTTATCTTGTTATTAATCAAACAGAAGCACTTGTTGCTATTGATGTAAACTCTGGCCGCTCCACCAAAGAATTATCTGTCGAAAAAACAGCATTACAAACTAATCTTGAAGCTGCAGAAGAAATAGCGCGTCAATTACGTTTACGTGATCTTGCTGGTTTGATTGTTATTGATTTCATTGATATGCTTGAAGAGCGCAATGTAAGACTGGTCGAAAAAAAGTTGAAAGAATGCTTAAAAAGCGATCGTGCCCGTATTCAAGTTGGTCACATTTCACATTTCGGTCTTTTAGAAATGAGTCGTCAACGTATTCGCGTGTCGGTTTTAGAAAGTACAACACAACCTTGCCCACATTGTGCGGGAACAGGAAATGTGCGTTCTGAATCATCGATTGCCTTACATGTCATGCGCTCAATTGAAGAATATCTTCTTCGTAATCCGCAACATAATATTACTGTGCGTACACCTGTCACAACAGCGCTCTATATATTAAACCACAAACGTAACATTCTTGTTAATTTAGAAGCGCGCTTTAAACTTAGTATCAGTATTGAAGCAGATGATAGCATTGGAACGCAACATCTCATTATTTCTAAGGGTACAATAGCGGAGGCAGTTTCTCAACCACCGTTAATTGTTGAAGACGATGATAAAGAAGAAGCTAAAGACATAATTTTAGTAGATAGCACATCTATCGAAGATAAAATCCCTGTTGAAGTGAATCAGAAACATCGGCATAAAAAGCGTCAAGATGAGATTAATGACGATGCTCCTTCCAGCATTCATAAAAAAGACAATACGTTAAATGATGATTCTCGTCGTCGAGGACGTCGTCGAGGACGTCGTGGTGGCCGTCGAAATCAAGAGAATAGTTTTTATCAGATTCGTATTCCTTATGCAGAACCAGTAGGAGATTTTGCTAAGCAGGCTTTAGAAGAAATTAAAACAGCACACCATAAACGCCGCACTCCAGCTGCTAAGTCTGTTCAATTTGAGGACGCGAAAAGCAATACACAACACCTAAATATAGAACAAGATGAATCTGTAAAAAATGATACGGTTGTTAAACCTAAAAAACGTAAAACACGTTCTTCAAAAGTATTACAAAATCAACAAGTTATTGAGAATGATCAGAATGTAGAAGCACCAGAATCTTTGGAAAAAAAATCTACAACAAGCTCGATGCATAAAACTAAGATAAAAAAAGTAGATAAATCTACTGATGAAGTGATGAAAAAAACTCCCACAAATGCTAAAAAATCTACAACACGTAAAACGCGCAGAAAGTCACTTTCTCAAAAATCAACACCAACAGAAGAAACATCAGAACAAAAAACTCTAGAAGAGGAATCTGTTAAAGTAGATTCCTCCAAAATTGAAGAGAAAACTAGTCATCCTGTTGTTATATCATCAGTTCCTGACGATGCTCCTAAAACTGGGCGTATTGGTTGGTGGAGACGCAGAAATCCTTCTAAAAATTAAGGTATAAGAAAACCGCCACAAAATATTTGTGGCGGTTTTTATAAGTAAATATAAAAAATTTTACGTTTATTATTTTTGTTTAGCTTTTTCCTGCTCGGCGCGCATGCGATCTTCAATTTCTTTTTGATTTGATTGAATAGCTTGCTGCAATTTTATTTGTTCTTGTTGAAAATCTTTTTCTTCCATACCAGGGCCTGTGTATGCCGCTGTGAATCCACTAAGAGAAAATTCAATAGGATTAGCTGAACCTCGGTAATTAATTGTGGTTACAACCATTTTCGAACCGCTTTTCATAGCAGTAATAAGCTTATCGTCTAAGACATCATTGGCAATACAGCTCGGCCCGTTGCAAATAACATAAGGAATTTTTTTAGAGAAATTATCTCCTATTTGAATATGAACACCTTCTGGCAAAAAACGACCTGTAGGTACTTGAATACCTATACGCTTTTCATTTTGTTTTCCTTTTATTTCAACGAGATTAAAAGCCGTTAAAGGCTGTCCAGTATTTGATACAACAGTATTCATTGTATTACAAACATCAACATCATGCTGCTTACTACAAACCTTATACCAACCTTGAGATAAAGTTTGTGCACCCGCAGAACTATGGATTGTAAAAAAAAGGGCAGCAGCTCCAGCTAATACTGAAACAACAGAACAAATATTTTTATGCGACATGATTAAGTTAGTCCTTTCAACGCGCTTTTACAATAATCCCAACATTAGGAATATTAAATATAATTTTAATCAAGTGTATTAAATTAAACCAATGAAATGACACCTACTTTATGCTTCTTACTGCAAGATAAAGAAAAAAGTCAAATTTGTAGAAAAAAGCTACAAATAGCAAATGAAACTCTTATGCACTCATATACAGAATCCCCCCCTTTTTATGGTATTGGTTTTTTATAAAATTCATCCATAAAATACCTTGGTGCAACGAAAAAAGTAAGATCGCATAAACAAATCAATATTGCAATATAATTAAAGTAAACTCCTATAATATTTTACAGCTCTTATTACTTTAAACTTTCTTTATATTTATAATCTTCTTTTAAGCTATGGAGGATCTAGAAGCGCAAGTATTGCAATGCATAAAACTCCCAAATTATGAGATACATTTGAATATTTCCCTTATGAATTTCCTGATGCAAATCGAAAAGGTAAAAGTTACGTATCGTGTTGTTAGAACATTTTATGGATTAAATCCATTTGTCATCCGTAGTGTTAGAACAACTGCAAAGGGGCTTTTTTCTGATAAACAATTTTTTAGTCTTATGTACGAAACAATGAGTGCACTGAAATTATTTTCTTAATTCAAAGGCGTGCTTTTCAGATAGAAAACCTATAACAGTTGCAGACAATTTATTCACAATAAATCTTCTTAAAGATAAATGAAGACTTCCATATGATCGCTATATGAAACAGATAGAATTCGTTGAAAGAGTTGTCAATTATAGTATTAAAATACATTTCCACACCCAAAAGATCGTGAATTTACACTTCTTTTGGCAGGTGTAATGTTTATATTTCCCAAACATGCTATTAATGTTGATGATTTTGAAAAAAATGGGATGAATAAAATTCTAGAAAGCTATCCCTCTATCATTGAGCATGTTGATCCAAGTTGAACGAATTATCTATAAATGCGCTCTTCATTATTGGGAGCAGAATCTTTCCATTAATAAAGGATTAAACAATTTTAATATCATCAAAATCGAAATTGTTAGCAACATTCCTATAATTTTTCAGCCGTTCGCGAAGGACGTATTATTAAAGAAAGTTTCTCAAAAGCAATTCTTGCGAATCTCATAGAGTTTGTTTTTAATACGAGACGGGTTATAAAAAATAAAAGAGTAAGATAAGTTTTATCAATACTTTTCGATTTTGAATGAGGTAAACAGTATCTTTTTAATAATATCCTATATCAGAACAGAAGGTTATAGTTAGCAATTTGTGTGATAAAAAAATATATTACGATACTTTTTTTGCTTTTTAGAAGATTTATGAAAAATATTTCATTCTATGATGGAAGCTCTCATTATGGCTATATTTTTTAAGTTATTCCTTTCATTGTATTATTACAAAGCTTAAAATGAAAATTTTGAGAGTCTTTTTATCATGAACTTAAAGTTTTGTTTTATAAAAACTTAATGAACGAATATTCTGTGAATACGCTCTAATAAAATGATTTATCACTTTGAATTATAAAAATAAACTCTAAACAGAATTTTTCTCTAACATTTCTACAAGATGTGTCATAATATCTGCTGCTCCAATAAGTCTTTCATCCACTGTAGCCCAATCACGGACAAGAACAATGCTCTGATCTGGACGAATTTTTGCCATCGCGCCTTGTTTTCCAATCCACTGAACAAGAGCAACACTATTCGCAAAATAATTATTGCGAAATTGTATAACCACTCCTTTTGGTCCAGCATCTACTTTTTCTACATGGGCTTTTCGACACAATGTTTTTATATAAAAGATTTTAAGAAGATGTTGAACTTCAAGGGGCAAAGGACCAAAACGATCGATTAACTCAGCTGCAAACTCATCAATTTGTTCTAAATTATTCAATTCTGTCAAACGACGATAAAGCCCCATACGGAGTGATAAATCAGGTACAAAATGTTCTGGTATCATAACAGTTGTACCAAGTGAAATTTGAGGAGACCATTGTTTATCTTCACTTTGTTCTCCATCTTTTAACTCAGTAACAGCTTCTTCAAGCATTTTTTGATACAACTCAAATCCAACTTCTTTGATATGTCCCGATTGCTCTTCACCTAAAAAATTGCCTGAACCACGAATATCCATGTCATGACTTGCCAATTGAAAACCAGCCCCCAACGTATCGAGAGATTGTAAAACTTTAAGACGACGATCAGCCGCAGCAGTTAAAACTTTACCAGCAGGAAATGTAAAAAGTGCATAAGCACGTTGTTTTGAACGCCCTACTCTCCCTCGTAATTGGTAGAGAGCAGCAAGACCAAACATTTCAGCGCGATGTACGATTAATGTATTGGCTGTTGGAATATCAAGGCCTGATTCAATAATAGTCGTTGACAGCAGAACATCATATTGTCCATCATAAAATGCATTCATAATATCATCAAGTTGGCCAGCAGGCATTTGCCCATGAGCAACCACGAATTTGAGTTCTGGAACATGTGTTTTGAGATATTCTTCCACAAAGCTAAGATCAGAAATACGAGGACAAACATAAAAACTTTGTCCGCCACGATAATATTCTCGAAGCAATGTTTCGCGTATAACAAGTGAATCAAAGGGGGCAATAAAAGTACGTACCGCCATCCTATCAATGGGAGGAGTCGTTATCAATGAAAGTTCACGTACCCCTGATAGAGCTAATCCTAAAGTTCGTGGTATAGGAGTTGCTGAAAGTGTAAGAACATGAATATCGCTTTTAAGCTCTTTTAAACGCTCTTTGTGCTTTACACCAAAATGTTGCTCCTCATCAATAATAAGAAGCCCTAGCCGTAAAAAATTAACTGCATCACTTAATAAGGCGTGCGTTCCAATGACAATATCAATCGTACCATCTGAAATACCCTTTTTGACTTGTGCAAGTTCTTTAGCTTTTACCAGTCTTGAAGCATGACCAATTTTAATGGGTAATCCTTGAAAACGTGAAATAAAAGTTTTGTAATGTTGTCGTGAAAGCAGAGTTGTCGGTACAACAACAGCAACCTGATAACCATTTAAAGCTGCAACAAAAGCACTTCGAATAGCAACCTCTGTTTTTCCAAAACCAACATCGCCACAGATTAAACGATCCATTGGTTTTCCTGAAGCTAAATCATCTAAAACAGCATCAATCGCATCCATCTGATCTTCTGTTTCTTCATAAGGAAAACATGCAACAAACTCATCAAATGGTCCAATTGGTGGGACTAAAGCAGGTGCCGAACGCATAGCACGCTCTGCAGCTATACGAATCAACTGACCAGCCATTTCCAATAAATGTTTTTTAAGCCGTGTTTTCCGTGCTTGCCAAGCAACTCCACCTAATTTGTCTAACGTTACATCTGTTCCTTCCGATCCATAACGTGAAAGAAGTTCGATATTTTCAACAGGTAAAAAGAGTCGATCACCACCAGCATACTTAATTTCAAGACAGTCTCGTAAAATTCCAGTTGTCGTAATGGTTTTAAGCCCCACAAATTGTCCGATACCATGGTCAATATGCACAACCATATCACCAGAATTTAAAGTCGCAATTTCAGCAATAAAATTTGTATTGTGTTTACGACGTTTTGGTGATCTTATTAATCGATCACCAAGAATATCTTGCTCTGTTATGATAGCAAAATCTTCCGCTTCAAAACCGTGCTCTATCATTATAACAGCTGCTAATATACGATCACGCGGTGTTGCTCTGACAGTTTGTAATGATTTTACAACATCTATTTTTTTCAATCCATGCTCTTCAAGAACTTGCATTAAACGATGGAGAGACCCTTCACTCCAACAAGCTAAAAGCACCTTCTTACCAGCAGTGCGCAATGAAGCAATATGATGAACAACACTTGAAAAAACATTTTTCTCTTGCGCATTCCGTTCCTTTATAAAATCATATCCCAGTTTAACATTCGCATGAATTACAGTTTGTCCAAAAGTTTGTGGAATATTAAAAGGTGTAAAATCAACACGCGGGCCAGATTGTTGTGCACACTCTAAAACACGCTTTGGTGTTAAATAAAGAAGATGAGGCGCTATCGGATGATAAGAAGTAGAAGTTTCTTTATCATTTTCACGCTCTTTGCGCGCATCATAATAATCTTCAATAAGGCGATAACGCTCAGTGAGCACTTCTTCTATGAGATGGTCAAAAACAATAGGTAAATCCCCACAATGGTCAAAAAAAGTGTCAAGATTGTCATAAAAAAATGGTAACCAATGTTCCATACCGGCAAAGCGCCGTCCTTGAGAAAGAGCTTCATAAAGCATGTTATTTTTTTGTGATACACCAAATGTGCGGATATAATTGCTTTTAAAGCGGTTTATGCACTCAGGAGTCAGAACAACTTCACTCATCGCATGTAACAAAAACTCAGTTTTTTTATTTGTTGTTCTTTGTGTTGCTGGATCAAATATTCGTATAGTTTCCAGAGTATCGCCAAAAAAATCAAGCCGTAAAGGCTCAACTTCAACGGGAGAAAAAATATCAAGAATTCCTCCCCTTATAGCAAATTCACCAACCTCTTGAACAACTGTAACACGTTCAAAACCATTGCATTCTAGAGATTGAATTAAATGCCCCATATTAATAGATTGGCCAACACGTGCGTGAATTATCTGTGTCTCAATCATTTCACGTGGTGGCAGTTTTTGCATAATTGCATTTGCTGTTGTTAATATAATGGCAGGACATGGTCTCTGACGCAAATTTGCTATATGTGTTAAAGTTGATAGCCGACGTGCTGTGATAGAAATTCCAGGTGATATACGATCATAGGGTAAACAATCCCATGCAGGAAATTGAAGTACAGATAAATTAGGCTCAATAAAATTTAAAACTTGCTGTAAATGAGCAATTTTTGTTCCATCACGGACAACATAGATAAGCGGTTTATTTTGTGCAATTTCTGAACGCAATTTAATAAGCGCAAAAGCTTCAAAACCATCAGTAATTCCATCAAAGATCATGGGATTAGAAATATGTTGGGGAATAATAATTTTTTTAAATATTGGCATCGGGATCAATTTAATTTTGTGTAAACATGATAATTTACAATGTCACGAAAAAGCGGACTATCTATTTCAGAGGGAGGTAAAATCTCTCCTGTAACCCACGTTAATAAATCGCGATCATCAAAAGACATAATATACTCAAGTTCAGAAATCATTTTATCAGTCATCTCAGCAATATGAGCATCCACATAGTATCCAAAAATGAGATCCATTTCACGAATACCACGGTGCCATGCACGAAAAATCAATCGGCGACGACGCACGTCCAGTAGATTTTCGTCAACGACAAAAACTGTCATAAAAAGTCTCCTTGAAATAAGTAAACAGTGATATAAATGGCGTTTTCAATTTTTGGAATAAATTTTCCATCTTGACTTAAGGAAGTTCAATAATCTTTTTATCTTTAAGCGTAATTCGGCGATGCATTTGTTTAGCTAAAGCGTAATTATGTGTTGCAATAAGAGCAGCAAGACCAGATTGACGAACAAGCACAGATAAAGCTTGAAAGACATAGGCTGAAGTTACAGGATCAAGATTCCCTGTAGGTTCATCAGCTAAAAGAACCGAAGGACCATTTGCTACAGCACGTGCAATAGCAACACGTTGTTGTTCGCCACCTGACAATTCCGAGGGGCGATGTTTGGCGCGATGAGAAATACGCAGATATGTCAGCAACTTAAGCGCACGATCTTCTGCTACAGATTTTTTAAATCCCGCTATCATTTGCGGTATCATAACATTTTCTAAAGCTGTAAATTCTGGAAGCAAATGATGAAATTGATAAACAAAACCAATATCATGTCGCCTTATAGCTGTTCGTTCACTATCAGAACGCTTTGTACAAGAAATTCCTCGTAATCTCACATCTCCAGCCGTTGGTTTTTCCAATAATCCAGCAATATGAAGAAGTGTTGATTTTCCAGCACCAGATGGTGCAACAAGGGCTACAAGTTCTCCACGATTGAGGATAAAATTTGCTTTATCTAAAATAATAAGCGGTTTATGACTCTCAAAAAAATGTTGCTCAATCTCTACAAGCTCTAAAATAGCTGTCATTATTCATACCTTAAAGCTTTTACAGGATCTAGCTTAGCAGCGCGCCATGCTGGAATGAGTGCAGCAAGAAATGACAAAAATAAAGCCATAACAGCAACTAGAACTGTCTGCCTCCAATCAATTTGCGCAGGCAATTTTGTTAAAAAGTAAAGTTGAGGATTAAAAACATCGACATTAAATAACCAAGAGACAAAATCTTGAATATGATTGATATTTGCACTGGCAATGACACCCAAAATTAAGCCCAATAGTGTTCCAATAATTCCAATCATCATACCAGTGACAATAAATATACGCATAATCGCACTTTGTTGTGCACCCATCGTACGTAAAATTGCAATATCATGGCTTTTGTCTTTTACAAGCATAATCAACCCTGAAATAATATTTAAAGCAGCAACAAGAACGATAAGAGAAAGAATGAAAAACATAACATTCCGTTCAATCTGTAAGGCTGAAAAAAAAGCCTGATTGCGTACACGCCAATCAATTAAATAGATTTGTTGGTCAACAGCTTTCTCTATAATTGGTTTTATTTGATCAACAGCGTCAGGATTATTGAGAAATAATTCTAAAGACTGAACTTTATCTCCTAAATTAAAAAACATTTGTGCTTCATGAAGAGGCATAAAAACAAATATTGAATCATATTCAGACATACCAACTTCAAAAATAGCGCTTACTTTATAAGCCTTAACACGTGGAGTAACCCCAAAAGGAGTTGCATCGCCATCTGGAGTAATGATACGAAGATAATGCCCAACGGTAAGCCCCAATTTTGTTGCTAAACCACTTCCAATTGCAACACCTTCTTCTTTATCAAATTGAGCAAGTGAACCTAACTTAATATTTTGAGATACTGTTTTAAGCTTTTCTAAATCCTGTTTACGCATACCACGAACTAATGCACCAGAGCCCCCTTCAACTTCACCCTGAACAAGTGCTTGACCTTCAATAACAGGTAAAGAAAACTTCACGCCATTTACAGATTCTAAAGAAGAAATAAGAGTCTTATAATCCGAAAAACCAGAATGAACTGCCTGAACTATAAGGTGCCCATTCATACCAAGAATACGATTGAGAAGTTCTGTACGAAAACCATTCATCACCGCCATAACGACAACAAGAGCAAACACCCCTAACATAATTCCAATGAGAGAAATGATTGAAATAACAGATGCAACGACGTGTTTTTTATTGGGAATCATATAACGAAAAGCAATCATCCACTCATAAGACGAAAACCATTTGCCGCTCACCCTCTTCATAACATTGCCTATAAAACTACAGAAAACTGTTTGAGTATATCTTCAACCGTTAGAGATTTTTTTACCCCCGTTTTTCGATCTTTCATTTCAACTTCATTTTGTGCAATGCTTTTAGGCCCAACAATAATTTGTGTTGGTAAACCAATTAAGTCCATCGTTGCAAATTTTGCTCCAGGACGCTCATTTCTATCATCTAATAATGGTTCGAAACCAGCATGTCTTAATCCTTGATAGAGGATTTCACATGCATGTGTACATTTTTCATCCTCTGGTTTCATATTGATGATACCAAAATCGAATGGTGCTATAGACTTTGGCCAAATAATACCATTTTCATCATGAGAAGCTTCAATAGCAGCTGCAACAAGACGCGAAGGGCCAATGCCATAAGACCCCATAGAGACAACATGCTCTTTTCCATCCTGTCCCATAACTTTTGCCCCCATTGGAGCAGAATATTTAGTACCAAAATGGAAAATATGCCCTACTTCTATACCGCGAGCTGAAAGACGGTTCTCTTCAGAAACACCAGCCCACTCTTCTTCATTATGCATTTCCTCTGTAGCTGCATAAAAAGATGTCCACTGTTTAACAATATCAGTTAAAACAGCTTTATCACTAAAATCGATTGAACTGTGTGGAACTGGAAGCTCAAGAAATTGTTTATCACAAAATATAGCACTTTCCCCTGTTTCTGCCAAAATAATGAATTCATGGCTTAGTTCACCACCAATTGGGCCTGTATCAGCACGCATGGGAATTGCTCTTAAGCCAAGACGAGAAAAAGTACGCAAATAAGCAATAAACATACGATTATAAGATGTTTGAGAACTTTCATAATCAAGATCAAAAGAATAAGCATCTTTCATTAAAAATTCTCGTGAGCGCATCACACCAAAACGTGGACGGATTTCATCACGAAATTTCCATTGAATATGGTACAAATTAAGCGGAAGATCTTTGTAAGAACGAATATAGGAACGGAAAATATCTGTTACCATTTCTTCATTTGTCGGACCATAAAGTAAATCACGCTTTTGACGATCTTTAATGCGGAGCATTTCCAAACCATAATCATCATAACGACCACTTTCACGCCAAAGATCTGCAGATTGAATTGTAGGCATTAATATTTCTATCGCACCAGCACGTTCTTGCTCTTCTCGAATAATTTTACAAACTTTATCAAGTACTTTTTTACCTAAAGGCAGCCAAGAATAAATTCCTGATGTTTGTTGACGAATCATACCTGCACGCAACATAAATCGATGAGAAACAATCTCTGCTTCCTTAGGATTCTCTTTTAAAAGTGGAAGAAAATATTGAGAAAGACGCATTGAAACAATTAACTCCTAACCAGGCCCATCATATTAAAAAAATTTAAATAGTGTATATGCTCATCTATAGCTCTATTCCGAATGCTTGCAACCATAACAATCATATTGTTGAAAAATTTATATGTTCTATTCCTTATTGAGCTTATTTTTTACAATAAAATAATTGTATAATTCTTTTCTCTCTTTCTTTCATTAAAAAGAAAATAACATAACACTAAAATGCTTTATTTTGACCGATGTAAAAAAACTGTACAGACGGGCTTTTTTTGCCAAACCTCATTAACAGCCGCTCTAACTGCGCGCCGCGTTGCTTCCCGAATAAGTTCATTATTTTTTCGTTTAATACGTGGAATACTATAAATCGTATTTTCCACAACATCTAAAAGCATATTTTTAAAACTTTCCCCTTTTCCATTACTTTCAGGGAGCCCAAATGTGGTTAAACCTATATCATCAAGCAATTCATGTTTGCTATTCATATGAAGAGAAACAGCAACATAACCAGCATAACTTAATTTGCGACGTTCACGAATTCCTAATTCGTCCTCATCACCAATAAGACAACCATCTTTATAGATGCGACCAACAGGAGCTTGATCAATGACTTCTACTGGCTCTGGTGCAAGACGTAACACATTACCATTTCTAATCTCAGCAACAATTTTAATACCTGCTTGACGCGCTAAATCCGCCTGAGCCGTAAGGTGGATTGCCTCTCCATGTACAGGAACAAGTATCTGTGGCTTTAGCCAATCATACATCTGTAAAAGTTCTGAACGACGGGGATGGCCTGAAACATGAACCAGAGCATGCTCATTGGTAATAACTTTAATTCCCATATCGATAAAACGATTTTGAATCGCAATAATAGCTTTTTCATTTCCTGGTATACTACGAGACGAATAAACAACAGTATCACCAGCAGAAAGTGCAATATTTCTCATTTCATTGCGTGATAGCTTAGCTAAGGCAGCACATGGTTCCCCTTGGCTACCTGTCACAATTAAAACAATATCTTTTCGTGAAATATATCCATAATCATCTTCTGAGAGAAAAGGGGCTAAACCATTCATATAACCAAGCTCTTGCGCAACCAGAATACTCCGCTTAAGAGAACGCCCAACAATAAGAACTTTGCGACCAGCAGATTCGGCAGCAAGAGCTATTGAACGTATCCGACCAACATTAGAAGAAAAAGTCACTATCGCAACCCGCCCCTCTGCTTTCGAAAAAATTTCAGAAAGAGTTGTCTGAACTTGCTGTTCCGATGGTGTTATACCTTCCCGACATGCATTCGTGGAATCACAAAGCAATGCTAACACACCTTTATTGCCTAAAGTGCGAAACCGTTTTTCATCCGTTATAGCTCCAAGGGAAGGCGTAAGATCAATTTTCCAATCACCAGTATGGATTACAGTGCCTAAAGACGTTGTAATTGCCAAAGATACAGATTCTGGAATTGAATGGTTAACAGCAACAGCTTCGATAGCAAAAGCCCCGACCTGAAAAAAATCACCAGATTGAAAAATATTGAGCGGTATTTTATAAGATTCAAAATCTGATTGCTTTTTGCTTTCCAATAAGCCTGCCGTAAAAGGAGTGCAGTAAAGTGGAACTCTAAGCTTTGGCCATAAATCAAGAACAGCGCCATAATGATCCTCGTGAGCATGTGTTAAAATAAGACCACGCACATTATGTTTTTCACTTTCCAAAAAACGAATATCAGGTAAAATAAGATCTGTCCCCGGTAATTCAGGACCAGCAAAACTCACTCCCATATCAACAATAAGCCATTCACGAGAATTTTGTGATCCAAATCCATAAGCAGCCAGATTCATCCCTATCTCACCTACTCCTCCTAAAGGTAAAAAAACCAACTCATTCTCATTGGCTGCAACCATAAACATCTCCTAAATCATTAAGACAATCTGATGGTGAAATAAAATTTTCATAAATTAATAACGGCCTGCATTAACAGAAGCAGCTAAACCAAAATGAACATCTCCAGCTGTTATAATGGCTTGCTGACCATTAGTTTGTTTTATGACACAGTTAAAATCACCATCAAGCCCCTCAAAAATGCCTTCAATGATTTTTTCATCATTGACTATTTTGATATGTTGTCCAAGATGAGCGGAATATAAAAGCCATTTTTTGCGAATTGCCTCACCTCCTTTTGGTTGTTTCCAAAGAAGGTAATTTTTAGAAAAACACTCCGTCAAAACCGTAAACAACTGCCCCGTTTCAACAGACAAACCAATATTATTTAAACTGGAAGTAGGATACGGCGCATCTTCATAATGATATTTTACATTTATTCCAATACCAATAACCAATGCATACTGTTGTGATGGTAATTTAAAAATCTCGAGCAAAACTCCAGAGCTTTTAGCTCCTCCTAGCAAAATATCATTTGGCCATTTTAAGCTAACAATACTGTTTATGTGTTTTTCATCTTTTACAAATTTTTTTACTGCTTCTACCACACTTACTCCAGCAACAAAACCAAGTTGAGCAGCTGTTTGATGAACAATATCATCAATTAACAAAAGACTAGAATAAAGGTTCCCTCTTGGACTAGACCATGTCCTACCTCTTCTTGCTCTTCCCTGTGATTGTTCTTGTGCAACAACCCAGAGATAACCCTGATGACCAGCTTGCGCTTTTTGTTGTGCAATAAGATTTGTTGAATCAACACTTTCGTATGATTCAACAGTGTATCCTTGTTTTTGTGCAAAATCTGATAAAATATAAACCATATTCATTAAAACAATGCGACCGCTGCTCTTTCAGCTAACTCAGCAAACCAGACTCCAAAAAGCGTATAAAATAAAATGAATAATGCAGAAAGACTGAGACAAAACTGAAGCTCATTCGATAAAACAACAAAATGCGCTTTTGCTTCATCAAACCACATAATTTTAATGACTCGCAAATAGTAAAAAGCTCCAACAACAGAAGCTATCATCCCAACGACAGCAAGTGGAGTAAGTCCAGCATGAACAGCAGCAGAAAATGTATACCATTTTCCAAAAAAACCAGCCATGGGTGGAATACTAGCTAACGAAAAAAGTTGTATAGTCATGACTACCGCCATAAACGGATTAGTTTTGACTAATCCTGAAAGGTCATAAATATTTTCAACATTTCCACCACTAGAGCGCATCCCAAGAATAAAAGCAAATGAGCCAAGCGTCATGCCAAGATAAATAGTCATATAAAGAATAACACTTTTTATCCCCAGCATATCTCCAGCAGCTAAACCAACAAGTGCATATCCCATATGACCGATTGATGAATAAGCCATTAAACGTTTAATATTATTCTGGCCAATTGCAGCGAATGCACCAAGTATCATCGATGCAATCGCCATAAATACCAAAATTTGCTGCCATGCAGGCATAGAACCATCAGAATTACTGAGTGGCATAAAAGTCATAACAATAATACGAATAATTAATGCCATCGCAGCAACTTTAGGAGCACCAGCAAAAAATGCTGTAATAGGTGTTGGTGCTCCTTCATAAACATCAGGTGTCCACATATGAAAAGGAACTGCGGAAATTTTGAAAGCCAAACCGGCTAAAATAAAGACAATTCCAAAAATAACTCCTAATTGTAAACTTTCACCTTTTAAAGCAAGAGCAATCTCGTGAAAACCAATTTGACCAGTAAAACCATAAAGCAAAGAAATACCATAGAGCAATAATCCTGAAGACAAGGCCCCTAAAACAAAGTATTTTATACCGGCTTCAGAAGATTTTACATTATCACGATTGATCGCAGCTAAAACATATAAAGCTAAAGATTGTAATTCTAATCCCATATAAAGCGATAACATATTACCAGCTGAAATCATCAGCATCATGCCAAGAGTTGCTAAAAGAACGAGCACTGGAAATTCAAATATATCGAACTTTTGTGAACTGGTAAAACTAACAGACATAATAAGAGCAAAAAGTGCACCAATAAGCGTTAAAATTTTCATATAACGACCAAAAGAATCAATAATGAGCGCATTGGTTTGAAATAAGCCACTTTTCGGAAAAACGGCGATAATTACAATGGTTGCAACAAGAAGTGCAATGGTTAGCCCCGTTACAGTTAAAAAGGAACGTGCATTAGAATAAACACCAATCAAAAGTAAGACTACCGCCCCTAATGCTATTAAAATCTCTGGAAGAATTAATACCAATTGAGCTATGATTTCAGTTTGCATGAGCATTCTTCCCTTATCTAGTGCAGTTTATTGATGAGGGCTTCTACGGAAAACGCCGTTGCTTTAAGTATAGGCGTTGGATAGATACCAAAAAATATTGTAAGAACAACCATCGGATAAAGAATAATTTTTTCTCTTACAGAGAGATCCATAAGAACCTTTAAATTTTCTTTATCCAAGGAACCAAAAACCACACGCCGATAAAGGTAAAGTGCATAGGCAGCTGATAAAATAACTCCAGTTGTAGCAAAAACAACAACCAATTTATTTACTTGAAAAACGCCTATTAAGGTTAAAAATTCACCCAAAAATCCTGAGCTCCCCGGTAAGCCAACATTTGCCATAGTGAAAATTAAGAAAACAACAGCATATTTAGGCATGTTATTCACTAAACCGCCAAAAGCTGAAATTTCGCGTGTATGTAGACGGTCGTAGATAACCCCAACACAAAGAAATAAAGCTGCTGAAACAATTCCATGCGAGAGCATCTGATAAATAGCACCTTGAATACCCTGCTCATTGGCAGCAAAAATGCCCATCGTTACGTACCCCATATGTGCTATTGAGGAATAGGCAATAAGCTTTTTTATATCATTTTGAACAAGTGCAACCAATGATGTATAAATAATAGCGATAAGCGATAATGTGAAAACTAACGGAGCAAGATCAGCTGAGGCAATAGGAAACATTGGTAAAGAAAAACGAAGAAAACCATATCCACCTAATTTGAGTAAAACACCAGCTAAAATAACCGAACCAGCTGTTGGTGCTTCTACGTGAGCATCAGGCAACCATGTATGGACCGGCCACATTGGCATTTTAACTGCAAAAGAAGCAAAAAAGGCAAGCCACAACCATATTTGCATGTGTGCAGGAAACTGATAAGTTAATAAAGTTGGTATATCAAGTGTTCCAGCTTCCCAATACATAGCCATAAGGGCAACCAGCATAAGCACTGAACCAAGTAAAGTGTAAAGGAAAAACTTTATACTTGCGTAAACACGACGCGCCCCCCCCCAAACACCTATAATAATAAACATTGGAATAAGGCTGCCTTCAAAAAAAACATAAAACAACATTGCATCAAGAGCGCAAAAGACTCCAATAATTGCAACTTCAAGAAGAAGAAAAGCAATCATATAGGCTTTTAATCTATCTTTAACATTCTCCCAACTTGCTAAAATACAGAAAGGCAAAAGAAATGCTGAGAGAACGACAAAAAGGATCGAGATACCATCAACTCCCATATGATAGCTAATGCCTCCTCCTAACCAATTGGATTTCTCAACCATTTGAAAATGAGCATTTGTATTATCAAAACCCGCCCAAATAATTAAGGATATAATAAAAACAAATACAGTCGTAAAAAATGCTACATTACGTATATTATGTTGTGCTACCTCGCTATCGTCTTTGATAAATAAAATCAGAAGTACACCAACAAGCGGTAAAAATGTAACCGTAGAAAGAATAGGCCAATCCGTCATCAGTTTACGCCCCCGATCATCATCCATGTGATCAGCAATGCAATACCTATAAGCATCGCAAATGCATAGTGATAAAGATAGCCTGTCTGAATCCGAACAACTCTATTTGTAATATCAACAACACGCGCTGCAATACCATTCGGACCTAGACCATCAATAATTTTACCGTCTCCCACCTTCCAAAGAAAGAAACTCACCTTGAAAGCAGAACGAACAAATAAAAAGTGATATAATTGATCAAAATACCATTTTTGGTAAAGAAAATTATACACTCTCGGCATAATTCCAGTCATTTTTTTAGGAAGAGAAGGAAAAGAAATATAGAATAAATAGGCTATTATAAATCCAAGAAGCATCGCTACAAATGGCGACCATTTTACCAAATTGGACACATTATGAGCCTCATGAAGAATGTGATTATGGTGGTTTGTAAACAATGCACCTTTCCAAAAGGCGTCATATAGATCACCAAAAAAATAAGGTTGAAAAACGACACCAGAAAATATTGCTCCAATAGATAAAATAAAGAGTGGAATCAACATAACTGGGGGCGATTCATGAACATGATGCATCACATCAACTGTCGCTCGTGGTTTACCATGAAATGTCATAAATATAAGTCGCCATGAATAAAAACTTGTCAATAAGGCAGCAAAAACAAGAAGATAGAAGGCATATCCTGAAGCGATATTATGTGATGCAAAAGCAGACTCTATAATTGCATCTTTGGAGAAAAAACCAGCAGTTCCGAAAAGTGTTCCTGGAATTCCAACACCTGTCAACGCAATGGTTCCTATCATCATCATCCAATAAGTTCCCTTTATATGTTTGCGTAAGCCACCCATTTTTCGCATATCTTGTTCATCAGATACGGCATGAATTACAGAACCCGCACCAAGAAATAATAAAGCTTTAAAAAAAGCATGCGTAAAAAGATGAAAAACAGCTGCTCCATAAGCTCCAACACCTAATGCAACAAACATATAACCAAGTTGTGAACATGTAGAATATGCAATCACACGCTTAATATCATTCTGTACCAATCCTACAGTTGCTGCAAAAAATGCAGTCGTTGCTCCAACAATAATGATCACTGTCAAAGCAATAGAAGAAAGTTCAAAAATGGGTGACATACGCGCAACCATAAAGACGCCAGCCGTTACCATTGTTGCCGCATGAATAAGTGCAGATACAGGAGTTGGCCCCTCCATCGCATCAGGGAGCCATGTATGTAAAAGAAATTGTGCTGATTTTCCCATCGCGCCAATAAACAATAAAAGACATGTAATAGTAATCGCCGTCTGCCCATTAAGCTGCCAACCTAGAAAGGTTATATTTTGTATGAAGCTTTTGTCTGCAGCTTTTTCAAAAATAGAAACAAAATCAACCGATTGAAACAAAACAAAAATACTAAAGATTCCTAAGAGAAAACCAAAGTCTCCAACACGATTAACCACAAAAGCTTTCATAGCAGCCTTATTGGCAGAATCTCGCTGAAACCAAAAACCAATGAGCAAATAAGAAGCAAGCCCCACACCTTCCCATCCAAAAAACATCTGTATCAAGTTATTGGATGTCACCAACATAAGCATCATAAATGTAAAGAGGGAAAGATAAGAAAAAAAACGGGACCTTGAAGGATCATGATGCATATAACCAATTGAATATATATGCACTAATGCCGAAACACTATTCACAACAACAAGCATGACAGCTGTTAATGTATCAATATGTAAAGCCCAATCAAAGGTCAAACCACCAACAGTAAGCCAATGTAATACTAAGACATCAATTACTGGAACATGACCAAGCGCAACCTTAAAAAAGGCTATCCACGATAATATGGCAACAATCACCATAAAGCTACATGTCACCAATTCATTAACGCGATCTCCTATAGTTTTTCCACCTATAGCAGCAATTAAAAAGCCCAAAAGTGGAAGAAAGACAATCGTGTAATACATTATCGGTTAGCCTTTCATTACATTAACATCTTCAACCGCAATAGAACCACGATTACGGAAAAAAACCACAAGAATTGCAAGACCAATTGCAGCTTCAGCAGCTGCTACCGTTAAAATAAATAAAGCAAATATCTGACCAACAAGATCGTGAAGAAATGCTGAAAATGCAACAAAATTGAGATTAACTGAAAGCAATATAAGCTCAATAGACATCAAGATAATAATCACATTCTTTCTATTGAGAAAAATGCCAGCAATACCAATTGTAAACATTAAAGCAGAAACAATGAGATAATGTGTAATATCAATGTGCATAGTCCCCCCTTAAATGCCCTTGCCTGATTCAACTTGTTTAATTTCAATTGCATTTTCTACTGACCGAGAAACTTGCGCAGCAATAGACTGTCTCTTGACACCAGACTTATGACGAAGTGTCAAAACAATCGCACCAATCATTGCAACCAATAAAATTATTCCAGCAATTTGAAAATAGAAAACATAATCTGTATAAAGAATATCGCCTAATGCCTGTGTATTTGTTCGCTGTACTAAATCTGGCATTGGTTGCGTAATATGTGTTCTAAGAACTGGAGAAAAATGACCACTCACAAAAACAACAATCAATTCCACAGCAATAATGCCCCCAACAAGAGCTCCAATGGGAGCATAACGAAGTGCTCCACTTTTCAACTCAGCAAAATCAACATCAAGCATCATAACCACAAACAAAAACAAAACTGCCACAGCACCAACATAAACAACAAGCAGAATAAGCCCCAAAAATTCTGCTCCTGCAAGTAAAAACAAAGCCGCAGCATTAAAAAATGCCAATATTAAAAACAAAACTGAATGCACAGGATTGCGTGCTGTAATAACAATCAGTGCACTTAAAAGCATAATGAAAGCAAATAAATAGAAAAATGCCGCCGCTAGATCTGTTAGCACAGGCTTCTCCTCAAATAATCAAAAAATTGGTACAAAACTTCATACCAGATTAAAATTTATCGGAAAATTATCCGACACCTCACTCGAGGATACACTTAACGATAAGGTGCGTCCATCAATATATTTCGAGCAATTTCTCGCTCCCAACGATCTCCATTCATTAAAAGCTTTTCTTTATCATAATAAAGCTCTTCACGTGTTTCTGTTGCAAACTCAAAATTGGGTCCTTCTACAATAGCTTCAACCGGACAAGCTTCCTGACAAAAACCACAATAAATACACTTAACCATATCTATATCATAACGGACAGTTCTACGTGTACCATCATTGCGCCGCGGCCCTGCTTCAATTGTAATAGCTTGTGCAGGACAAATCGCTTCACATAATTTACAGGCAATACACCGCTCTTCACCATTTGGATAACGACGTAGCGCATGTTCACCGCGGAAACGTTGAGAAACAAAACCTTTCTCATAAGGATAATTAATCGTAGGCTTTGGTGCAAAAAATTGACGCATTGCTAAGAAAAAAGCGCTCACAAATTCCAAGAGAAGGAGTGATTTTGCTGCCTGAATAAAACCTGACATCAGTAAAATCTCCTCTTAAACAAAACCAGTATACTTTAAAAAAGCAGCGGTTATCACAACCATTGCTAATGAAAGTGGAAGAAAAACTTTCCAACCAAGCCGCATGAGCTGATCGTAGCGATAACGTGGAACAAATGCTTTAACCATAGCAAACCAAAAAAAGACAAAGCAAACTTTTAGAACAAACCAAATGACTCCAGGAACCCAATTAAGCCACCAAACATCCAAAGGAGGTAACCAACCACCTAAAAATAAAATAGTTGTCAAAGCGCACATTAAAACAATAGCAACGTACTCACCAAGGAAGAAAAGCATGTAAGGCGTTGAAGAATATTCAACCATATGACCAGCAACAAGTTCAGATTCTGCCTCCACTAAATCAAAGGGGGGACGATTTGTTTCTGCAAGTGCAGAAATAAAAAATATAATAAACATTGGAAAAAGAATAAGCCAATTCCAATCAAGAAAACTACTAAAAGGAAGACCAAGAGTCGTTCCAAATCCATGGCTTTGTTTTTGTACAATTGTTGTGAGATCCAATGAACCACTTACTAAAATGACAGTTACAAGTACAAACCCAATAGAAACTTCATAAGAAACCATCTGTGCCGCTGAACGAAGAGCTCCTAAAAAAGGATATTTTGAATTTGATGCCCACCCACCCATAATAACGCCATAAACCTCAAGAGAAGAAATAGCTAAAATATAAAGCAAACCAACATTAATCTTTGCGACTTCCCAGCCTTCATTAACTGGAACAACAGCCCAAGTTGATAAAGCAAGCGTAGCGGAAATAAAAGGCGCTAAAAGAAAAACACCCTTATTAGCACCAGCAGGGATAATAGGCTCCTTAACAACAAATTTAATTAAATCTGCAAAAGACTGTAACAACCCCCATGGACCAACAACATTGGGACCACGCCGCAATTGCACTGCTGCCCAAATCTTTCTATCTGCGTAAAGAAGATACGCAACTAAGACAAGGAGAACAATCAACAGCAGAAGTGTTTTCCCAACTATAATAAGTAATGGCAATAGCCAAGTCATAAAGAAATCATACATCATTATTCCTTTTTCTCTGCCCTTACTTTACAGCTTGTGTAGCACGGTCTTTTGCCAGACATGAACATTCTGCCATAACTGCAGAAGCACGTGCTATTGGATTTGTCAAATAAAAGTCTTTAATCATAGAAGTAAATGTTTGCCTCTCTAGAGCAACCATTTGCGAACCAAGCGCTTTAAGATTATCTACACAGGAAGGTACTATATCATCAATGGCACAAAGATGTGGATAATCATTAAACAGGCTCTGTCTTAATTGAGAAAGCGAATCAAAAGGAAGCTTATGTCCTAAAACATCCGATAAAGCACGTAAAATAGCCCAATCCTCCTTTGCTTCACCTGGAGCAAAACCCGCCCGATTTGTCATTTGAACACGTCCTTCCGTATTCACATAGAGGCCTGATTTTTCAGTGTAAGCCGACGCAGGCAAAATAACATCAGCAGCATGCGCACCATAATCACCATGGCTACCAATATAAATTGTAAAAGCTTTTGTATTGGCTAGTTTTACTTCATCAGCACCAAGCAAAAATAAAACTTCACAGGTTTTAATGATATTTGCAACCCCAAGTTTAGAAGTAAAACCGATCTCCAATCCTCCAACAGCCGACGCTGCATTGTGAAGAACACCAAATCCATTCCATTCCTCACTAAGAGCTCCAACACTATCAGCCAATTTTGCAAGATTTTTTAAAACAGACAAGCCTTCTTTACCTGAAACAGCACCCTCCCCGATAAGAATAAGTGGCCTTTTGGCTTCTTTTAACACATTAAAAAAGCCATCCTCTCCACGAATGAGTGTACTCAATGCATCCGTACCAGCTCCAAGATACGAGTATGGATACCGTAAATCGACCTTCTCTCCAATGAGAGCAATGGGAAAACGCCCCATCCTTTGGCGTTTTAAAATACGTGCGTTCAAAACAGCTGCCTCATAGCGCGGATTAGAGCCTACGATAAGCAATGCATCCGCCTGCTCAATACCTGCAATTGTCGGATTAAAAATGTAACTCGAACGTCCCAATTCAGGAGATAAAGCCATTCCTCTTTGACGAAAATCAAATATCTTTGAATTCAATGAAAGCAACAATGTTTTCAGTGCATACATTTCCTCAACGGAAGCAAGATCTCCAGCAATCGCCCCAATTTTTTCTGGTGCGGTTTTAGAAACTACCATTTTAATCTTTGCAAAAGCTTCTGTCCAACTTACAGGTTGAAGCCTTCCATCTTTGCGTACATATGGCTTATCAAGCCGTTGAGTGCGTAATCCATCCCAAATAAAACGTGTCTTATCAGAAATCCACTCCTCATTTACATCTTCATTTGTACGCGGCATAATCCGCATAACTTCACGACCGCGGCTATCAATGCGAATAGCACTACCAAGTGCATCCATCACATCAATAGATTCCGTTTTAACCAATTCCCATGGACGTGCATGAAATGCATAAGGTTTTGAAGTTAAAGCTCCTACCGGACAAAGATCAATAACATTTCCTTGCAACTCAGATGTCATTGCTTTTTCAAGATATGTTGTAATTTCAGCATCTTCACCACGACCTATCAAACCAAGTTCAGAAATACCTGCAACTTCCGTCGTAAAACGAACACACCGCGTGCAATGGATACAACGTGTCATAACAGTTTTCACAAGTGGTCCAATATATTTATCTTCTACAGCCCGCTTATTTTCTGTATATCGAGAACAGTCACGTCCATAGAGCATTGCTTGATCTTGAAGATCACATTCTCCTCCTTGATCGCAGACAGGACAATCTAAAGGATGGTTGATGAGGAGAAACTCCATGACACCTTCACGTGCTTTTTTAACCATCTCTGTATTGGTAAAAATTTCTGGCACTTCGCCATTAGGACCTAATCGTAAATCGCGAACACCCATAGCACAAGAAGCCTGAGGTTTTGGAGCTGCTCCTTTAACCTCAACCAAACACATGCGACAATTTCCAGCAATTGACAAAGATTCATGAAAACAAAAACGTGGCACCTCAGCACCAGCCGCTTCTGCTGCCTGAAGCAACGTATAGTAATCAGGGACCTCGATCTCTTTACCATCAACTTTGATATTTATCATCATTCATCCAGCCTGCGGATAACCCACTTAAAACTTGCATTGTTGCTCTTAAAACAAAATCCTCTATCCAACTGCTTCCAAAGCAATATTTTTTCTTTGAACGACATTTCGCGTATAATCATCAATTCTACGCTCGATTTCTGGACGAAAATTACGTATCAACCCCTGTATAGGCCATGCCGCGGCATCACCAAGTGCACAAATAGTGTGCCCTTCAACCTGTTTAGACACTTCAAACAAAAGGTCAATCTCGCGTTTTTGCGCTCTCCCTTCAACCATACGCCCTAAAAGACGCATCATCCATCCGGTTCCTTCACGACATGGCGTACACTGACCACAACTTTCATGTTTAAAAAAAGCTGCTATACGCCAAATTGCCTTGATAATATCGGTTGATTTGTCCATCACGATCATACCACCAGTGCCAAAAGAAGAGCCGACATCTCGCATCCCATCAAAATCCATGATTGCATCAACCATATCCTCACCACGAACAACTGGACAAGAAGCTCCACCTGGAATGACTGCTAAAAGATTGTCCCATCCACCACGAATACCACCTGCATGTTTTTCAATTAACTCACGAAAAGAAACACCAAGAGCGTCTTCAAATGTACAAGGTGCATTCACATGCCCAGAAACCATAAATAATTTTGTTCCAACATTATTGGCACGTCCGATTGATGAAAACCAAGAAGCTCCTCGACGCAGAATCGTTGGAACAACAGCTATAGATTCGACATTGTTTACTGTCGTTGGACAGCCATAAATCCCCATATTCGCAGGGAATGGTGGTTTAAGCCGAGGTTGTCCTTTTTTCCCTTCAAGGCTTTCGAGAAGAGCTGTTTCTTCTCCACAAATATAAGCACCAGCACCATGATGAAGAATAATATCGCAAGCATGTCCATATTTTGTTTTTTTGCCAAGTAAGCCCGCATCATAACACTCATCAACAGCCGCCTGAAGCGCTTCACGTTCACGAATATATTCACCACGAATATAGATAAAAGCAACATTCGCTCCCATAGCAAAAGTTGCAAATACACATCCTTCAATTAAAGTATGAGGATCATGCCGTAAGATATCGCGATCTTTACATGTTCCGGGTTCTGATTCATCTGCATTAACAACTAAATAATGGGGACGACCATCACTTTGCTTTGGCATAAAAGACCACTTCATTCCTGTAGGGAAACCAGCACCTCCACGTCCGCGCAAACCTGATGCCTTTACCTCATCAATGATCCAATCACGGCCTTTTTCGATAATCGCCTTGGTACCATCCCAGTGTCCACGTGAGATTGCAGCTTTTAGTGATTTCTCTTTAAAACCATAAATGTTGGTGAAAATACGATCCTTATCAGCCAGCATTCCCCCCCTCTTTTCTATTGCCCGTAGCATTCTTAGTTTTTCCTCAAATGCAATTCTTAAATATCTTTTCAATTAACTTTTAGTCAAATACTGCCACAACAGATGGAATAATAAAATATCTTTTCCAGAAAAATACTATGTCCCTCATTCCTCTTTACCCTTTTTCTTTGACGATTTAAGTGTCTTCTTTTCTTCTTGTTCAATGAGAGAGGTTAAACCACTAATTGGCTCCGATGATTTACGACTATTTTGTGGACCAACTGCTATCTCAGAACCTTTACCTGCTTCAAATGCATCAATAATTTCTTCAAGACGTTCAGCCGTAAGATCTTCATAAGTGTCTTTAAAAATCATAATCATAGGAGCATTCACACAGGCACCAAGACATTCCACCTCTTCCCACGATAATGTTCCCTCTTGATTGGTAACAAAAGGTTCATGATGAATTTTTTTCTGACAAACTTTGATCAATTCAGCAGACCCACGTAACATACAAGGGGTCGTACCACAAACCTGAATATGTGCCTTCGTTCCAACTGGATGAAGCTGAAACTGAGTATAAAAAGTTGCAACCTCTAGAACACGAATATAAGCCATGGAAAGAAGCTGTGCGATATGCTCAATCGCAGCGCGTGTTACCCAGCCATCTTGCTCTTGAGCACGCATTAATAATGGAATTACAGCAGATTGCTCACGCCCTACAGGATATTTTTCTATAGTATTTTTTACCCATATCTGATTTTCCTTTGTAAAAGAAAACTCTGCGGGTTGGTAAATATCATCTGCAAGACGGCGCACGGACATTAGCGATCAACCTCCCCAAAAACAATATCAATCGAACCTAAAATAGCTGTAGCATCCGCCAACATATGACCTCGTGTTAAAAAATCCATAGCTTGAAGATGAGCAAAACCTGGAGCACGCAACTTAACACGATAAGGCTTATTCGTTCCATCAGAAATAAGATAAACCCCGAACTCGCCCTTCGGAGCTTCCACAGCAACATATACCTCACCAGGAGGAGTATGAAAACCTTCCGTATAAAGCTTAAAATGATGAATAAGCGCTTCCATTGAACTTTTCATTTCGCTCCGCTTTGGGGGAACGATTTTGCGATCTAAACTCGAAACTGGTCCGTTTTTTTCAGTACTCAGCAAACGATCCACACATTGGCGCATAATTTTTGCTGATTGACGCATCTCTTCCATACGAATCAGGTAGCGATCATAACAATCGCTATTCTTGCCTACAGGAATATCAAATTCCATTTCATCATAACATTCATAAGGTTGGCTTTTACGCAAATCCCATGGCACACCAGCACCACGAATCATGACACCAGAAAAACCACGAGCCCAAGCTTCATCAATACTCACTACACCAATATCGACATTACGCTGCTTAAAAATCCGATTTGGTGTTACAAGCGCATCAAGTTTACCAAGAGCAATAAGAAAGGGATCAATAAAATTACCAATATCCTCAATCAAAGATTCCGGTAAATCCTGATGCACACCACCAGGACGAAAGTAATTTGCATGAAGACGTGCTCCACACGCGCGCTCATAAAAAATCATCAATCTTTCACGTTGTTCAAATCCCCAAAGCGGTGGTGTCAAAGCACCAACATCCATTGCTTGCGTTGTTACATTAAGCAAATGATTAAGAATGCGCCCAATTTCAGAAAACAAAACACGTATTAGCTGCCCTCTTTTGGGAACCTCAACACCCAATAATTTTTCAACAGCAAGTACAAAAGCATGCTCCTGATTCATAGGAGCAACATAATCTAAACGGTCTAAATAAGGGCCAGCTTGAAGATAAGTTTTTGTTTCCATTAATTTTTCGGTACCGCGATGCAACAATCCAATATGTGGATCTACACGCTCGACAACTTCACCGTCCAATTCCAGAACCATGCGCAAAACCCCATGCGCTGCAGGATGCTGCGGTCCAAAATTGATATTAAAATTCCGAACATTAACCTCAGCCACACTCAACCCCTTGCTTTTCAAAAAAACTTCATATTAAATATTAATAAAATCTTTTATCATACGAAAAACATTTAATTATTTTAAATAACATTACTCTAAATACTAAACTTTATTAGCTCAAATATTATTTTTGGATGTCTATTTTTTCATCACATGGCAAAACATATTGTCCTCCCTCCCAAGGAGAAAGAAAATCGAAATTGCGCATTTCTTGCCGCAAAATAACAGGTTCATAAATTACCCTCTTTGCTTCATTATCATAACGGCATTCAACAAATCCTGTCACAGGAAAATCTTTACGTAAAGGATGCCCTTCGAATCCATAATCGGTTAAAATCCGCCTTAAATCTGGATGCCCTGAAAATAAAATTCCATACATATCGTACGCCTCACGCTCATACCACTCTGCCCCAGGATAAATCGCGCAAGCGGAAGCAACAGGCGTATTTTCATCAGTACGAACTTTAACACGCAAACGCAAATTCTCACGAGGAGATAACAATTGGTAAGAAACATCAAAACGTTTATCGCGAGATGGATAATCAACGCCACTAATGTCTGTAAGATTAATAAATTGACAACGAGAATCATCACGAACAAACATCAAAACGTCTGTAATTGCAGAGAGAGATGATATTATAGTCAATTCACCAAATGCAAGAACGGTTTCTTCAAGTTTATCTCCTAATTTGTTTTTCAAATAGGCAGCAAGTTCAACCAATGATTCATTCACCATGATAATAAAGCCCCTATCGTTCTATGGAACCAGTACGACGAATTTTTTTCTGTAATAATAATATACCGTACAGCAACGCCTCTGCTGTAGGAGGACACCCTGGAACATAAATATCCACAGGCACAATACGATCGCACCCACGTACAACTGAATAAGAATAATGGTAATATCCACCACCATTGGCACACGATCCCATAGAAATCACATAACGTGGTTCTGGCATTTGATCGTACACTTTTCTTAAAGCAGGGGCCATCTTATTCGTTAAGGTACCCGCTACCACCATAACATCTGACTGACGGGGTGAAGCGCGTGGCGCATATCCAAAACGCTCATTATCATAGTGGGGCATTGAACATTGCATCATTTCAATAGCACAACAAGCCAAACCAAAACTCATCCACATTAAAGAGCCGGTACGCGCCCAAGTAATCAAAGCATCTGCCGAAGTAACTAAAAAACCCTTATCCGATAATTCAGCATGAATATCACGAAAAAATTTATCGTCAGAACCTATCAATTCGCCTGTATTCGGATCAATAATTCCTTTTGGTTTTGGAGCAGTCATTGTTGAATTATTAAATATTAATCCCATTCAAGAGCTCCTTTTTTCCATTCATATATAAACCCGATAGTTAAAAGTGTTAAAAACACAATCATTGACCAAAAGCCAAACATACCAATCGAGTTAAATGAAACTGCCCAAGGAAACAGGAAAGCAACTTCAAGATCAAAAATAATAAACAAAATCGACACTAAATAAAAACGAATATCAAACTTCATACGCGCATCATCAAATGAATTAAAACCACATTCATAAGCCGATAATTTTTCAGGATCCGGCGAACGATAAGCCACGATATAAGGCATAATTAAAAGAACCCCAGCAATAACTGCTGAAACAGTGATAAAGATTAACACCGGCAAATAAGAGCCCAATAAATGAGTCATAATCCTCTTCCACCTTAACGAAATGACCAGATTAAAACAATCATTCCATATTGTTAAATCAAACAGGTAAATTATCTCTGTCCATTTCCGCTCATATTGCTTCAAGAACATACTGAGCGCGCTTTTCTTATCGGCATAGGTAACGCAGAGAAAAGCAAGACGCAAGCCCTATTCTTATAAACCGTACAAAAAGGAAAAAATCTAAACTTAAAAAAACATCCAAAATAACACCTTAACGGCCCTACACCTTGCATATAAGGATGTTCATATCTCAAAAAAAAATAAAAAGTCATAAAAGAAATTATGAAAATGGCGCGAGTGACGGGGCTCGAACCCGCGACCTCCGGCGTGACAGGCCAGCACTCTAACCAACTGAGCTACACCCGCGCACTTTTTTCAAACCAATTGATATTGGTATAAGCGGTCGTGTAAGTGGTTCATGCGTTTATGTCAAGCGGACTTATGCATTTTTTTAAAAAAATTGTAAAACACTATCTTTATTCTTGCGTTTAGATTTTTTTTTACGTAAAGAGAGCCTGTCCAATTGCTGATCATTATATTGGGCGATTAGCTCAGCTGGTAGAGCGCCTCGTTTACACCGAGGATGTCGGGAGTTCGAGTCTCTCATCGCCCACCATATGCTTTTAAGATACATGTAACTTACTGATTTTACATGCATTTTTTAAAGTGAGGGATTCGTGGATAAAAGTGAGGGAATAGGATTTCGAATCATGCCTCTACAACAGGGGCATTTTTTTTGAAAAGACTTTTTTCTTTAACTCTTCGTTAACCATCTTTTGAGGTGTGTGAGGATGTTATCCAGCGCATCCATAATGCGGGCAAAATCGATAATGAACATAAAAATAATGAACGCTATCCACTTCACGCAACGAGACATCATCTTCAAACCTTGATAGGTATTGATCATCTCATAAAGCAGCTGTCGTTCGTTTTCTGTAAGTTCTTTATCTTTGTTGTTTGCTTTCTCGACCATCTTTCCAACCGCATAAATGCGCTCCCTGCTTGTTATGCTTTAAAATATCTCTTGCTAGATTGGGACTGATGACCGCAACATCCTGATTATCCAAATAAATAGGCAACCAGCCAACACAAGAAACAGACCTATTTGCCGCGCACCCAACGAGAAAGTTCAGAGCGCACACCAGCATCACTTTTTTGATTAACTTCATTTTCTACCTCAAGCCGTCTTATTGCTGTCTTCAAAGCATTCTTTGTTTGCTTGTGCTGTTCACTTTTCTTGCCAAGGTAAAACGCCTTGGCTAAAGCCATAAAAAAAACGGCTAAAGCCGCTGTAAACATCAGGTAATATTTCTTGAACCAGAAAATCACAACCGTTGCTCCCGAAACCGTTTAGCCACAAACACTATGCCCGTGCATGCCGCTAAAACCATAATGACGGCTAGTGCCCATTGGATAGGTCCATTGCCTGCCAATAATCCTCCAAGACCTGAACACGAGCCTATAATCGGTGCTAGGGCTTCTGCTTTGAGAAGTCCCGTTGCCTCTTTCGTTTCCACATGTTGATAGTTCGAAGAAACATAAGCCCCTTTCGCCCATAACCCTGCTTCTGCTGCTCTACGGTTTGCTAATCCTTTAAGAGGCTTGCCCCCTATCTTATTCCATCTCTGTAATTCTGCTGGAACCGATTCATAATCACCCTTATTAAGCTTTTTTAACAAGGTAGACTTGCAAAACGCTTTTGTGCCTACATTATAGCAAAATGACACTAATGCCGCGAATTGTTCATCCGTCAACGAAACCTTAACGGCTTCTTCAACCGTTTTCTCAAATTGCTTTAAATCCTCACAAAGAATTTCTTCTGCTTGCTTTTGTGTAATGTACATGCCCTTCTTAACAATTGGCTTGCCCGCAGAGCTGGTGTGACCATAACCTATCGTCCAAACACATGCTGTATCTTGATACGCATTCAAACGTAGTCCCTCCCATTGCTTGATCAGCTCTAAACCTTCTTTCGATATTCTTCTCATTGCTTGCTCCATAAAAAAAAGCCCCACAAAAGGGAGCTGGATAAAAGGGATATCTCAGGGAGAACTAGACAGTTTCATCCCTATTCTCTTTAATTAATTGTTCTACTTCTTCAACACTAAAGCCAAGGGAACTAAGAGAGGAATATTCACTCTCTTGTAATTCATACTGATACCGTTTTTTGATAACAGCACCATCATCTACAGATACACCTGTTTCATCGTAAACGGTGTGTGTCTCATCCTCAACACCTGCTTCCCATTCGCTAAGTTCACGGTCCCGAACCCAATGAAAACGCGTTGCTAAAAGATGTTCTAGCCTTTTCACCGTTTCTGCCTTGTCATAATCAAGCATGTTCAAATAATCTTGTTTCGTATTTAAATGCTCTGGATATTCTTTCATTCCTATCGTCTCCTCTAAACCTAACGATTAGGACGGCTACAACCGCGTGCCCCTACTTCCTCACTCCGTGAACCACGAGACAAGACACCACGTAGGGACGCACTGCTTTGTCCATCATTGGACCAACTGCCACCTCCTACTAAAACATTCATTTCTGTTTTATAACTTGTCCACAAGGTTGAAGTAGACTGGACTTGCATAGCAAAAATGCCTGATAAATATTGCCAAACATAACCGCAACCATCCTCACAACCGATATGCGAAATCATCCGCCTATTCGCTGTATCAACATGTCCTCCTGAATGCTTAGAGCTAGGCGCTTTTTTCCCTTCAATGTTTGTCTTGTCATTGCTCCCATACATCGCTGAAGCAAACTGTTCATCATTCAACAAAGATTTCTTCACGCGCCTCAAATCGTCTGAAAAATCCGTATGGCTACGATTGGTCGT
>NZ_JH725037.1:962044-975910 GCF_000278235.1 Bartonella vinsonii subsp. arupensis OK-94-513 | reverse complement strand
TCATTGGCAACACTAATTGCTGTTTCACTTAACTGATTTGCTTCTTCTGCTTTACTCTTCGCATTATTAGCTATTTCTTTCGCTTTACCTGCTTCCTCATGCGCTTCTTCGGATTCTCTTTTCGCCAAATTCGCTTTAGCTGTTGCTCCATCTGCTGTTTTCTTGGCTTTACTTGCTTCCTCATGCGCTTCTGTAACTATCTCTTTCACCTCTTGTACTGTAGATTGCGCACTATCGGCCGCTTGTTTAGCAGCACTAGATTCTTGTTTCGCCTCATCCACTATTCTTTGGTATCCTTCCGCTAATGTCTGCACCGATTGTGCCATTGCCTTGGCAGCATCAGAGGCTTTTTTTGCATCCGATATTAAAGATCTCGTTTCATCGGCTGTTGTTTTGCTTGCATTGGCTACTGTTTCTGCTCGTTCTGCACTCTCCTTGGCTGTATTCGCTGCTGTGAGCGCTGTTTCTGAAGCGCCCTTGGCTTCATTAGCTACACTCAGCGCTGTTGACGCTGCTCGCTTGGCTTCATCAGAAACTCGTTGGGCTTCATCAGAAGTGCTCTCTGCTGTCAAAACCTTGGCTTTTAGGGAGATAACATCTACTGTTGCTTTCTTGGCTGTCTTTTGTGATTCATCCGCACTGTTTTTCGCTTCATCTGCCTTCCTTGCTGCTCCTTCTGCTGTACTCTTGGCATTCTCTGCTAGAGTCTTCGCCCCATCGGCTAATTGCTTGGCTTCATTAGCTGTATTCTTTGCTTCCGTTGCTGTCTCTGTTGCTGTTTCGGATGCACTCTTGGCATTCTCTGCTAAAACCTTCGTTTCATCTGCTGTCGTCTTGGCTGCTTGCGCTAAATTCTTCACTGTCTCATCTTGTGAGGAAACCCTTTGTCTATCAACTCTGACCGCTTCTTCTGTCGCTGTTTTCGCTTCTTCAGCAATCGTTTTTGCTTGTTCCGCAACACTCTTTGCTTCTTCTGCTGTCCTTTTCGCACTATCGGCTGTTTTCTTGGCTTCATTGGCTTCGCTCTTGGCTTGATAGGCTTGTGAATCTGCTGCCTCGGCTTTTTTCTTGGCTTCTTCTGAGTACATCTGTGCTAAACTTACAGGCGCTCTAAAATTATCAACCACTTGATTGATATCTATAACTCTACTCGTTGCTCCAGACGCTTCATTCTTAGCTGCTTCTGCTATAGACCGCGCTTGCTCGGCATCATGTCTTGCATAACCGGCTTCCTGCTTGGCTTCTTTCGATACTTTTTGTGCTTCTTCCGCTTCTTTTTCTAAAGATGCTGCTTTTTTACCTGCTGCTTCTGCTGCCTTCTGTGCCTCTTCTGCTGCATATTTCGCACTATTGGCTATATCCTTTGCTTTGCCTGCTTCATCCTTCGCTTCATACGCTCGTGTTTCCGCTTTGCCTGCTGTTTTCTTGGCTTCTTCACCTGCCATTTCCGCCAAACTTGCTGTAACCTTGGCGCTATTTGCTGCTTCCTTCGCGTCGTGAGCTTTATTCCACGCTTCAGTAGCTGTGTTTCCTGCCTTTTCTGCCTTACTCCGCGCTTGCTCGGCATCATATCTTGCATTGTCAGCTGTTTGTTTTGCTTCTTTCGCTGTTTTTTGGCTTTCATCCACTACCGTTGCTAACGATTCTGCCTTCTTCTGTACCCCCTCTGCAACCTTCTTTGCCTCTTCGGCTGTATTCTTGGCTTCTTGTGCTAATTGTTTTACGGCTTCATCTTGAGAAGCTATCGCCTGTCTATCCGCTTGTACAGCTTGTTCTGCTGCCGCTTTCGCTTCATTGGCTATCCTCGTCGCCTCACTTACATCTTGTTGTGCCTGCTCGGCTTTTGCTGTTGCTTTTTCTGCCGCGCTTTTGGCTTCCTCAGATATAACCTTGGCTGTATTGGCTGTAGATGTCGCTGTTTCTGCTGTAACTTTCACATCACCAACAGCTTGCTTCGCGCCATCAGCTGTCTGTTTCGCTTCTTCTGCTTTACTCTTAGCCAAATTCGCCGTGCTCTTCACCTCTTCTACAGATTGTTTAGCTTCGACAGATTTTGTCTTCGCTTCTGAGGCTAGTGTTTCTACTGTTAATGCCTTCTGTTCTGCTCCTTCTGCCGTCCTTTTTGCTGCTTCCGCTGTATTCTTAATATGATCAATGGATTGCTTAAGGTCGTTGGCTACTGACAGCGCACTAGTTGCTGTTTCTTTTGCCTCACCTGCTGTACTAGAGGCTATCTCTGCTGTGCTTTTCGCATCCTTCGCTGTTGTGAGAGCTTCCGTACTGCTCGCTGTCGCTGTTTCGGATGCACCCTTGGCTTCTTGTGCTAACGTCTGTGCTGCTTCAGATGCTTGTTTGGCTTCCCTTGCTACAGAGACTACTCCAGAGACTTCTGCCTTGGCTGTTTCTACTCCTTGCTTGGCTTCGTCTGATGCGCTTTTAGCTGCTTGCGCTAATTTCTCTGCATTCTCCGATTGGCTCTTAGCTTCTCCTGATAACTGCTTTGCTTCTTCTGCTGTTGTCTTCGCTGTTGTTGCCTCTGTCTCTGCTCTGGAGGCTGCTTCATTCGCACTCTGAGAGTTGTTAACCGCTGTCTCTGCACTACTTTTTGCATCACGTGCTGCTGCCAATGCCTGTTCTGCTGCTGTCTTTGCCTCGTTAGCCGTTGTCGCAACCGCATTGGCTCTTTGGGCGGCTTGTCCCGCCGTTACCGCAGACGCATCAACCATTTCCTTCGTTTCATCCGCAACTCTTTTCGCATCAGCTGCTATCTGCTTCGCTTCATCCGCTGCTGTCGTAGCGGCTGTGACGCCATCCTTCGCAACATTGGCTGCTGTAAGCGCCGTCGTCACTGTTGCACCGGTTTTCGTGCTCTCTGTAAGAGCTCTTTCCGCTACGCTTTTTGCTTCTGCTGCCGTTCGTTCGAACGTATTCGCACGCGCTATGGCTTTTTCTGCCTCTTGTCTCGCTTGCACAACTTGGTCTAACGTTGCAAAAGCTTCATGCGAATATAACGCTGCTGATCCTAACAATTTCGGAACAACGACAACATCTTCTGAAGTCGCCTCTCGCATTTCTTCTTTTGTCGCAACTGGTAATTGATAGTCATGCGTATGATGTGGTACTATCATGTTCTTGCTCCCTCACATCTCTTCAAATCAATCCATCCAAATCACACTGTTTCAATTCTTCTAACTCTGTGCTTAAAACTTCTAGGCGTTCCTCTAGGGACCTGATTTTACTTTCAAACTCTGATTTCAAATCCGCCTTGAGTAATTCTAAAACCCCATTAAGCGGGGCATGCACAAAACGCTCGCCCGAATAAAAAACAACCCGTACTTGAGACGGGTCGCTAAGCTCTGATATCGCAAATGGCTTTAATAACATTTCATTGCCTCATGTCTTAATTCCAAAGACAACAGACACATTGACGGGACGCGTTTCTTCGCCTCCAAAATTTTCTGCTAAAAGATGATGTTCATGGGAAACACTATCCCCTATGCCATGTTTTATAGGTGTCGAATAATATAAAAAGTTAGCAAAGGGACTTCTAATAAACCAAGGTAAGCGCGCGGGTTTATCCTCCTCTGTAAACCAAAACGGCTTGGACATTTCCGTTCCTCTATCAAATGCTTCTTGACACCTATCATTGGCGTCTCCTGTTAAACCAACACATTCCTCATCAACATGCCTCTTGCTCCTTTGCAAACTATCCTCAACAGAAGACAAATCGCGTTTCTTACGTGAAGAGAGACGCTCTGAAGACGCTGGACCAATAAAATGATCATGGTCTTTCAAAGAATATTCTTGGACACTTGCAAATGAACGCCAAGGGTCTAGATTGCGTTCATAATCCATTCCCCGCAAAAACATTCCACGAAAATCAGGAACATTAAATGTCCTTAAACCGTCTCCTTCACCCCACGTCGTTCCTATCGCCCAAAAGAGATCTCTGTAATCTGCTCGTGAATAAGCTCTTCCATCACACAACAGCCAACCAGAAGGTAATCTTTGCATTCCAAAGCAACCAATAAGTCCAGACGGTAAACGCTTTAAGAGAGGAACTTTTTGCTTGGTAGGATTAAGAAGTTGCCAACCTGTAATCTCTTCATCATACACAAGCGTATAGAAGCAACCAATCTGAATTTCTTCCCCTGTAAGCTCCACAAGACCTGTTGCTGTTGCCTTATAAACAGCTTTGCCATCTAAAAGATTAAGCGCTACTGTTGTCGCTCCTAAATTCGTGCACTTCGAGCGAAAACGCAAAAGCATACCTGTCTTATAATTTGAAAATCCTGTGTTACTTTGGAGACGAATGGCTGTACTTTGCTGTTCTTGATTAATTGCAAACGTGCTTTCAAGCACTCCACCCGTATCCGATAAATACTCTCTCATCCTTTGCATCATCATACGTGCACTATCGTTCACCGTATTGGGAGGTTGACCTTCTGACCAATTGATAGCATCATCACACCGTGCATTCTCTGATGCCGTTAAAGACCAATCGTAAATCGTCGACATCCAAACCTCACGTCTTGATCGCAAAAACTACAGACATATTAATTGGACGAGTCTCAGCAGAGCCCACCCCTTCCAATACAACATCTTGCATACGAAGATGAGAATGGGGGAAAGCAAGCTTATGGTGAACCCGAATATCCTCCGCCTTCACTCCAAGCCGTTCTGCAAGCTTCAATCGTTGCTGGTCGTTAAGCTCATAACCCCATAGGATAGTGATATTCCCATGCCAGCTTTCCGAACCCCCTTCACTATTCAAAATAGAAAATGTCTCACCACCATGGTCATGCGTTTTTATGCTATCATTCTGTAAAGTGCCAAAGCTACGCCATGGATCAATCTTACGGTCATCATCAACACCACGCAAAAATACCCCACGCAAGTCTGGAACATTAAACTTCGTCCAACTATCACTTCCACCCCACCTTGTCCCTATCGCGTTATAAAGATCACTATAGTCACTACGAGAATACGCTTTCCCATCACACAATAACCAACCTGAGGGCAAAGATTGCATGGCAAAAACCCCTATCGTACCTGAAGGATAACGCGCAACAACAGGAGCTGATGATAAAGGGGTAGGATTCATCAGTTGCCAAACCCCATGATTATAAATCAAACTATAGATACAACCCTTTTGTATCTCTCCTCCGGATAAAAACCGCGCTCCACGGTCTGTTACCTTATAAACAGCCTTGCTCTCTAAATCATTAAGCGAAACCGTCGTTCCTCCTACATTCGTTCCCTTCGCTTTAAAACACAAAACTATATCATTATGGTACTCTCTAAACTGTGTTTTGCTTTGGAGAGAAATGGCTGTATTTTGTTGTTCGGCATCAACCGTAACAATGCCTTCAAGAACACCACCCGTATCCGATAAATACTCTCTCATCCTTTGCATCATCACGCGTGCACTATTGTTCACGCTGCTTGGTAACTGTCTTTCCAACCAATTAATATCATCATCACACCGTGCATTCTCTGACGCTGTTAAAGACCAATCATAAATCGTCGACATCCAAACCTCATGTCTTGATCGCAAAGACTACAGACACATTAATCGGGCGGGTCTCACCCTCTCCTGATCTTTCCAAAACAACATCTTGCCTGTCATCAAGGGAATAGGGCTCTACTATGTATCCTTGGATGTTCTCACTCTCTATTCCTGTAAAATTTGATATCATCCCTCCCCCAAATAAACGTAACCGGTAACCCAATATATCTGTCGTATTCCCGTGCCAATAGTTTTCGTGATCGGAAAAATGCGAAAGTGAAAGCGTCTGACCACTATGTTGGTGAGATTGCATTAAATCTGTCTGTACACTTGCAAATGAACGTCCAGTATCAATATTGCGACTATCATCAAAGCCCCGTAGAAACATCCCTCTCAAGTCTGGAACATGAAATGTCTCCACACCATCGCCTTCACCCCAAACAGTCCCTATCGCTTCAAACAGCGAACTATAAGTGCTTCGAGAATACGCTTTCCCATCACACAATAACCACCCCATAGGAACTTCTCTCATCCCAAAAGTCCCTATAAAACCTGACGGATAAAGACTACTGTCAAAATCTTGCGATAAAGGGAGCTCTGTAGGGTTTAAGAGATGCCAACTATCATCACTATAAACCAAGCTATAGATACAACCATTTTGTATCTCTCCTCCTGATAAGGTCCGTGCCCCACTGTCTGTTGCCTTGTAAACAGGCTTACCTTCTAAACCATTAAGTGCAACCGTGGTTAATCCTACATTCGTGCCTATTGCTTGAAACTGTACAAAGATACCTGTCTTATACTCCTTAAATTGCGATTTGGTTTGCAAACGAATAGTTGTCCGTTTCTGTTGTTCATCAATCGTAAACGTACTTTCAAGCGCTCCACCTGTATCTGATAAATACTCCCTCACCCTTTGCATCATCACACGCGCACTGTTATTGATCGTGCTTGGCAATTGCCCTTCTGACCAATTAACCAAATTATCGGCATGCGTGTTCTCAGACGCTCTAAGCGACCAATCATAAATCGTCGACATGTTCGTGAATCCTAAATCCTATAAAAGGGTCCGTAAAAGGCTCTCATAAATTGTGACATCAGAGGATTGTCTTCTTCACTCTGGTCTTCTTCTGAGGCTTCTTGCTGCTGTGAAGAAAGCAAGGCTCTTAAAAAGGCAAGCACGTTATCCCTGTTACCATGTGGAATGCTACCTCCAACAGCGTGGCTTGCACGATAAGGCTTCTGACCACCATACATTTGCAAGACATGATTGACAAAGTCACCAGCACGCATACCAGCATTTCCCCCATTCAAACCAACGGCATTGCTACCAACAATTTGTGCTGCATGGGCTTGCGGGTTTTGCAAAAGACGCGCTGCTCCTCCTGCTCCTTGTTGATGGGCTAAATACAATTCCGCTTCACTAGGCGCTCTTCCCAAAACACGGCTTAAATGATTACGATTATCCCGTGTAAGTCTACCCATCGCATCCGCTGCTTGTATAGGGTCAAACCTATCCTGTAAGCCATATTGCTTGGCTGTGCTGTCTATGAACTGATACAACCCTCCAGCAGAGGAACGAGGATTCCTTGCATTCGGATTCCCACCGCTTTCAATCTGTGCAACACGGTACAAATAACTCTCAGGCAAGCCATAGCGGGATGCCGTTTGACGTATCGCTTGATCTATCGAAGGATTATAGCGGGTCATTGAATCTTACTCCTTACAAATCTTCCCGCTTCTCCCGCCAACACAGAAGAAATAAAATGCCACCCCTTTTCATTCAAAATTCCCTTTTTATGCAAATTGATAAATCGTTGGAGCATTTCAGCAACTTGCTGTTGATTCATTCCTTTAACGCCAAAAGTCGCTAACTTTGCTATATCACGTTCAAGGATTTGCCTTTCTTTTTGAGGCAATTTTCTAACCGTATCAGATAAAACATTTTGAATAATTTTGGCTCCTGCACGAAGAGCACTCCCTTTACTATAGGGGAGATTAACACCTGCCAAATGAGAGGGTTCAGGCGTTCCTTTAAACGGCTTCACACCTCTTTTAGCAGCATCTTGATAAAATTCTTCCTCAGCTACAGACTTTCTAAAAGCATGAAGTTCTTTGCTGCTTAAAGACCTCCTGAGGTTTTTAGTCATAGCACCCGTTTGTAAAATATTGGAAAGGTTTCTAACAGCATTGGGTCCTTCTAATATATCGTCTATATAATCTCTCATACCTACGCGATAGCTATTAAGTCCATCAGATATCGCTCCTCTCCGAAGCCCTTCTGCAATCCCCTGTCCTGAAACATCTCTCTGAGCAATGTTTTTACCTTGTTGTAAGGCTTCTACAAATCTTGCGTATTTTTCCGCACTACCACGTGCTGCTTTATAAGTAGGTGAGATTTCGTCCGTTATCTTTACCAATCTGCTCTTTAGTCTTTGGTATATAGAAACCATTTGGTTATCGCCAAAGTTATCATGCTTCCTTATCAAGTAATCAAGAGCCTTCTTGGTTTGATCTAATAACTGCATCGTAGGTTGATAGTTGATATGTCTAAACTCTTTATCATGAAATAGTTTAGGGGTTACAATATCGGGATCTTTTTCTAAGGTTTTAACTGCTCGCTCGACAGCGTCTTGAAACCCTTTATTTGCAAAAAGATGATCAAGATCTCGATAATACTTTTTATCTATAGGAGTTGCCATCGCTTTTTCATAAAGATGTTTATATGCTCCTTCCCCTTGCTCTTTAAGCGTAGTTTTTAAAATCTTTGCATCTTGTATACCTGCAATATTTTTATTTGCCGATTGACCAAGACGGTGAATTGCCCCTTTCAACCGTCCTTCATGGGCGCCTTTCAAAATATCAAAAACATGGGTGTTTATTTGCCCCGTATTGGCAAGGGATACTTCTAGATTCGGACTGATATCTGTCAAAAACGCATGGCGTGGAGCAGTTTCAAGACGTTTTGCAACATTCTCAACACCATCATCATACAACGTCCTTGCAACTTCTCTTACCGCTTTGGTTTGAACATCCTTATAAGCAGGGTTTAAATGACCTCTTACAAAAGGAGCCGATTGCAATGCCTTACCTGCTTTATTAATACCAGAAGAAATAATTGTACCAGCGACAGACCCAACAGGAGCAGCAACAGAGCCAATTCCACCTCCAATCCCTGCCGATATAAGCTTACCCGCTAAACCTTCTCCTGCTCCAGAGCCATGTAAAGCTCCAGAACCTGCTCCTAAAAGTGCTGCCTTGCCTAGCTTACCAAATGTTGTTGCCGCAGATCCTGCTCTCAAAAGCCCTAGCCCAGGGATAAATGATAATGCCGTTGGAACAATTGACCCAAGAAGATAAGCGCCTGAAGACAACCATGGGTGTTTCTCTTCCAATGCTTTCTGGTAAGCGCGTTCCTTGGCTACTCTTCTGTTATAGGTCTCTTCTGCTTTTTTATCACCGCTCCAATAATCCGTAAAACCTGCTTCATTCGCCGCTTGTATCTCATCACTATACCCTGCCGTGAGACCAGATATCCCATGGCTCCTAATCGCATCCAACCAAGTAAGATCTTTATCAGCAAAGGAAATATCATCAGAGCTTTCTTGTGAACCTGAAATCTCAGAACCAACTACCTTATATTTTCTTGCCCATTCAGGTAGAAGTGATTTATCATAATCATTATATTCTGAATAATTGACTGTATTTTGAGGATTGGGAATCTCAGGACCAACAATTTTATACTTCCTAGCCCATTCAGGTAGAAATGACTTATCATAATCTTTATATTCAGACATGGGATAACCTATTTTTCTACAGGAACTAGATTGCCATTTGCAAGCCTAACCAAAAATACTGTTCCTTTTGGAAGGCTTTCGACATCTTTTTCACTTTTCACTATTGGTGCTTTTGCATAATTTTCTTGAGGCATCGATAAATCTACTGAATATTGATCAGAGGTTTCCTTAGGGGTATCTAGATGCTGCCCTGTGAATGCATTGTATAATTTATTATCATCAAACTTACTCAAAAAACCTAATGTTGTTTCAAGAAGGCGTAAAGTCTTTTCCAATCCTTTTGGATCACGTCCAACATCCAAAGAGCCAAACATTGATGACATCGCCTTACTTTCGAAATCTGATATAGGACCAACTCCCATATTTCCAGTAGCACTCATCGATTTTAGATTCTCAAATACAGTCTTTAGAACGCCACCTCTAATCCCATCCAATAATCTGTCTAATTCATACGCAGGTGTTCCTCCAATGCCTCTCGAACCCCATCCAGTAAACCCTGTCGCATACCCATCCTTTATGAGTTTGATAGCGTCTGCAATATCACTTAATCCAGCGCGCAACTGCTGTTTGTTAAGAAAAGCATTTCTTTTCTTTTTATGCTCCCATTCTTGCTGTGCTTGTAGCTTCTGGTTGTACTCAAGTTCCTGTAGAGTCCCTGTCATCGGTCTCTGTCCACGTTTACCTGTCTCTGGATCGGTATACCATTCATGCCCCGCAAGTAATTTAGGAGCATCACCACCTGTTAGCATCGCACTAAGCATTTGAGGATTACGTGCCATGATAGTAGCTTCTTCATCACTGTAACCTTTGGATTTCAGATACTCCACTGTTTGGTTAACTTGGTTTCTCTGTTCTCTTGCCATATCACCACGACGAAGATTCATAGCTGCATTAGCCAAATCTTGTGCCATTGTTCCATCAGACATGGCATAACCAAGGGCATAATCTGATAATCTTTCTAACAATTCAGGACTACGCAATTGATCCCAAAAACTCTTTGAAGAAGTAGTATCTTGTCGTGGTTGTACTTGCGGTACAGATTGGGTTGGCTCTGATTGTGCTATTGGAATAGGGGATTCTGCTAGCGGGTTCTGTTGTGGTTGCAATGACGTCAAATCCGAAAGTGCATTAGGTAAAGGTTCTATATCCTTAGCCAAACCTAAGGGATGAGGTTGTGAACCAACCGTCGTCATAGGCATTGAAGGAGATGAAGAGAACGCATCCGGTTGTATTTTCTGTGGTTTCAAAGCCGAACTTACATTCGGTAAAGGCGGCATATCTTTAGCTAACCCTAGAGGATATGGTTGTGAACCAACTGTGCCAACCGGTACTGAAGGTGCTAAATAAGGCAACATATTCGCCTGCTGTTGTGCGTTATTTTGCGCCATACGTTGATTGTGCATCTGCATTATACGAGACGTATAAGGGCTCATTGCATACATAGAATTAATAAGCCTTGATAAAATGTTATCGCTATTATTTATCATCACTCCCCTCCTCTATTTTTTCATATAAGATGAAGCAATTTGACCAACACCAGCTAAAAGTCCTATAATGTTTTTCCAAGGGTCGTTGCCTGGGAGCTTAGATTGTGTGAGATTGTTCGTCGTTGTGCTGTAGGGGTCTGCAAAGCCACGACCTGCATTCATCAACTTGTTCAACCTATTCCAACCGCTATTGTCTTGCTCCATCCAACGTTCGCGATTAGCATCAACAAGCCTTTGATTATACGCATCAAGCACCCCTCCCCCCTGTATGGCATTGGAATAGGCATTGCCATAACCCTGTAAGAAGTTATTTGATGCTCCCAACTGATTTTGATTGGCTTGGTCTATCAGTGAATTCGCCTGCACCATGCGGTCCGCATCACGATTATACTGATCTGCTGTAGCACTTGTGGACAAAGCACCAAGTTCATTTGCCAATACACCTTGATGTGCACCGGACCCATAACGACCTGCGCCTGCAAAAGAGCTATTAATCGTATCTCTTACACGGTCTAAGCTATTTTGAAGGGCGGCATTAAAAGAGGGGTTCTGTCCAACCATACCACCTGAAGCCATTGTTCCAAGATTATTTGCTGACGACGTTGGATTGTAGATTGCATTCATCAAAGAGCGATTTTGATAATGATGAGGAATACTTCCAAGACCACTAATTCCATAGCGCGTTTGAGCACTCAAAGGTGCAACGCGTGGTCCCATGTAAACATTACCACCTGCACCTGAATTATAAAGATTATAGGCATCTGCACCGCCCCGTTTAAAAACATTCTCCATCCAAGAAGGCGGTGCACTACTTTGTACTTGCTTTTGTTCCGTTACTGACGGTGTCCTACTCCCCATTGCCTAATTCCTTCCGATAATAAATCATGTCTATCCCGTAACCTTGCTTACTCAATGCACGTCGCCATCCTAAACGACCCAAAATCTCCATTTCACAAGCACCATTCTCACGCGCCCAATCCTCTGCAAACTTCAGATTGTCGATAAGCTCTAACCCGCCATGACCGCAACAATCACAAATGAGAGCACGCTTCTTCCCTAAAACTGTTGTCTGGATTTGCGTCGTGACTGCCAATAAAAACCGATCATCATCATCAAGAACCAGCCACAACTGCTTCTTGCCAGTGCAAATCTCTTCGATAAGCTGTTGCAAAGTAAGCTCATGCTTAAAACGCTCGCTATAACGACGAAAAGCTGCAAAGATATCTTCAAAATAAGGGGCTATGCGATCCTTATCCCAAGAAGAGGTGAGAACTATCTTTGCCATTAACGTCTGCCTAAAGGTCGTAAATCCACGTTAAAGCCCGTGATATGATGCCATGTAACACCCTCAGGGATGCGCAATTTAAAGCGGTGATAACGATTGCGTGACCGCCCATGATAAGCACCCGTGACGAAAGAACAGATCCGTTCTTTATGCCATGTAATGGGCGTGTGCGGATTACGAACTCCACGCTCCCCTATACTCAAGAGCCCTTCTAGAGTATCAACCTCTGCAAACATCTTGGTGAAAAAGCTAAAGCTCCCATCAGGTGACCCCATCTCTTGTGATACAACAATCGCCTCCATTGGAGCGCCTGTAAACACAACAAGCCTGTTTTGACCATCAAAACCACCAAGAACCGGTGCACCACTTTGCCAAATTGAACTGTCAAGAGAGGCTGGTAAGCTTTCAAGGCTTGTTGAAAGCTCATCCAATTGTTCCAAGGTGTAGCCTGTCGTAAAAACAGGAAACAAGCTTAAAGGCTTTCCTTGGATTGTTGACCATTTCTGCAAACCCCAATCATAAACAAAGGTGGTTTGCTGGTTATTTCCCCTCTTCAAAGACCAGTAAACACGATTATGAACAGGGTCTACCACTCCTTGCATTCCATCAAGAGCAAGCTTATCAAAAGTCGTGAATACCGTTCGGTCAACCTTTTCAAATCCTATTGGTAAAAGTTGTCCATCCGGACCAATCTGATAAAAGCCACCATCTCCAGCAAAAAAGGCATTATTGCCACAACATGCAATGGCTTGTGCACTTCTTGCTCCACGCTTGTCGTGGATCTTTTGGAACGTAAAGGGAATTTTAGAGCCTGGCATAAAGGTTCCCGCATAAACAGCAGAGCGTAAGAAAACCAAGGGATTGGTCGATTCTGTTGCCCCTTGTACATATTCTCCATCATGAAAGTCATGATAATAACAATCTTTTTCGCCTACCGTCCAATGGGTTGCATCATTCAAGCCTGACCAATGGATACGATGAGGATGATCAGTCAATTGCATCAAACATAAAAAATCACCCCAAACCTTTACTAATCCTGCTTTCGGCGGATTGCCTCCTAATTCTTCAAACCGTTGTGAACTCTTAACATTGAACACCTGTGGTTTGTCATTTTTGTTGACCGCAATAATTGTTTCACCAAACATGGCAAAAGACCATTTGTTCTCTTCGTTGGCGTGATAGGTTACACCCGTTTGACTGATGTCTTTCCAGCCTCGCGTTTGATTATCGTAAGCATAAAGCTTTGTAGCTCCTCCTACGATTATCTTAACCCCATCACCTGATCTAAAGGCGATCGAACCTAATGGCTTTTCTTCTAAAGGAGCAGAAATAACCGTTGCACTTGGCATAGGAATGTGAGAACCGTCTGCCGGTAAAACATTCACAAGTGTATCGGTAAAACTGCTGTTAATAACCGCAACATCCGGTCTGTAATCTGCAATGGGGAAGTAAACCATGTTAGAAATCCGTTGGGACAATTCTTGTTACGTTATGGCGCTTTGAAGTCTCTGCACGCAATTCCCGCAAATGTTCCTCGAAGTCATTGTAAGCAGCGGCTGCACAATCGGGCTCTTTCAAGATATTCTTGTACAATTCATATTTTGCCCGTGCTTTGATCAGATCAAAGGCGTGGACAAACCATGGGTGTTCCTGATGAACATCCGTAAGCTCTTCTAAACGCATGGGTGAGAGGATGAGTTGTACCTGATAGGCTCTATCTGGTATGGGATAGAGATACAGTTTCCTATCAAAATAACTGTAACAAACCGGCGTTCCCTGCTGTCCTGA
>NZ_JH725037.1:961396-961944 GCF_000278235.1 Bartonella vinsonii subsp. arupensis OK-94-513 | reverse complement strand
TCTGCCAATTCAAACAACTGGTGTTCAATGGTTTCAATTTGCTGTGACGGTGTGAAATCTACAGGCGCATCAAAAGCTGTATTAACGACTTCATTGCCAAGGTTAATTAAAGAGCGTCTAATGAAAAGATCATAAATAACCCGCCCATAATCTTTAGCATTAATGATTGTCACGGCTTCCTTTGCTAATCGCACAATGTAATTGAATACAGTGATGTCCCCAATTTTTTCTTCAGTTGAAAAAAAGGATTTAATAGTAATTGGATTTGCTACTTTTCCCTTTTGAATAACTTGCAACACAGTATCAAAGATCTTTTGGTGCAACGGTTCAAAAAAATGATTTGGTTTCAAAAAATCAGAGACGCAATCAAGAGCATCATTATTAATGAGAATTGCCCCTATCAAAGCCTGTTCTGCCTCAATATTGTGAGGAAGTTGACGAAAAGAAGCGGGTTCGTTTGTTTCTAAATGAATGGAATTAACAGCGCTTGTTATAGTCATAATGTTTTCAACTAATGTAAAATAAAATCATTATAACTCACTGAATCT
>NZ_JH725037.1:955241-961296 GCF_000278235.1 Bartonella vinsonii subsp. arupensis OK-94-513 | reverse complement strand
TTGAGGAACAAACTCATCCGTGATGTCATCTATCTCATCCTGAATGACCGATATCAATCTTGCAAATGTTCCTCTGTGACGAAAAACATCTTGATGATCTTGTATCGGTCCACCAGTTCTTATCGTTATGTAATGGCGTGACATCAGTCCCCTCTTAGCGATTAGTCACGAATTGTACGACCACAACACACTCACCAGCAGCTGTTGTTTTGTCCCGTGTTGCATAAAGAGTTAGCTCTTCATCATAGGGAACAAACTCTTTTTGATTAGTTGAAGTAAAATCTTGTGTCCCTTGGGCTTTAATGTCCTTTTCACTAAATTCATTGCCACCATAGGTGCTGCCAATCTTTAATTTCGCCTCAGAAAACGCCGTCTTAACGAACGCTTTAATCGAAGTGATCATTGCTCCACGAGGCAAGGTTCCTATCTTGCGGGTAAGCTGCTTATCGCTATGGGTGATATTTAAACGCAAAAAGCTGACCTGATGCGTATGAAGATCTCTACCATGTAAGTGACCTTTAACTCCATCTACCATATCTTATTTCCTTTCCTCGTTAAGCCGCGTCAACTTCACCAGTGTAGGTGGGGATAACTATCGTTCCAAAATCTTGTGCACCTTGTGCTCTTCCGGGCATTTGGAAACGGGTTTTCTTCATGCCTATAATCGTATGAACACCAAAACCATATTCACGTTTGTAGTCGAAGGTTTCTTCTTCGATCTTATAGCGTGTGTCCCCATACCCCTTACCGAAAGCCATAACGACACTTTGTGCCCCAAGTAGAACAGCACGACGCACACCAGCAGCACGAGTACCATCAGACTTCACACCATTGGTAACATGTTCGGATTCACGTAAAATCACACCGTTATACATGCCTAGAGAACCATCAAAGATGGGGTTTTTAGCACGTGAACCGGTATAAGCAGCCTTCTGTATATCAAGCCACTGACCCGTTTCTGTATTGGTACGTAATTGCGTCACTTGAATGGGGTGCAAATATAAAACATAGACGCTTTCACCATTCACACGAACTGGTCTAATTTTAGGATTTGCTAGCTTAGCGTACTGAACAGCTTCATCTATCAATTTAAGATTAAAGCTATGTTTGCCTTTTTCTGTAAGATCTTCATCCTTGGTTTTGCCGTCAGGGCGTACAATGCGCTTACTACTTGGAGCTATCGGCGCATTAAAACCGTAATAAAGAGGATCAAGATCAATGATATCTCCCTCAAAATGGAGTCTGTGCGCTGTATAACCGCAAGCATGAACGAAAAACATCAAACTTAAACGGTCTGCAAACCAATCCGATAAACTGTTTTTGGCTTCTTCACGTAAATTAAACAAAGTACGCTGAGTATCGATAGTCCCTTCATTGGGAATTCTCGTGCCATGATAGAGCTCATTGATATACAATTTATCATGGAGGAATTGGAGCGCTTCTTCATTTCCTTCAAGCGTTTCGCCCTCACTCACACCACGTCCCGCTAATTGAGCACGAAGACTAAAGGTTACACAATCCCCTTTGCCTTTCTGTGTTTCTGTTTTTACTTGAATAATGCTATTGGAGCCCTTCCCTATAAGAGGAGCTATCGGCGTTGCCTTGGATACCTCCGCATCTAGCATTCTAGCCCATCTTTTTAACGCATGGGGTTCATTGATCCCTATATTGGTTGTTGCCATTTATTTCACCTTTCTTTGCTGTAAAAAAAACCGGCTTAAAAGCCGGAGGAAAATCCGCACCAAAGGCGGCTTTATCTGTATTAACCCCTCATTTAATCATCATCATCCGCTCCACTCAATTTGCGCATAAGCGCTTGGTTCTTCGGATTGCTGTACCACGCTTGAAACTCTTTATCAGACATATTATCAATGGCGTCCAAAGTGATTGGTCCAACACTGCCCCCTCCTCCAGATGCCGTTAAAGTTTTCGCTGAATTCTGCCTGCTTTGAAGCGCTGCAACCTGATTATTGGCTTGTACCGCTTTGTTCTGATAGCCAAGGTTTTGTGCTACCCTATAAAGCTCTTCTGCTGGATTAGTCCCATTTTGTGCACAAGTCGCTGCTACCGAACGTAATTCATTGCCTATAATTTCATCTATCGTACTCTTTTCTGCATACTGAGGATAAATTCCTGACCAACTGGATAATTCCTTAACACGGGTCTCATAAAGAAAATTCACCGCAGCACCCAAATCACTGTATTTCTTTTCAACCGCCGTAAAAGAATTTTCCAAAAACTGATTCAATTGCATATCATGCTGTTGCTGCTCAAAAGCCCGCCTTTGCGCTTCCAGTTGCTCTTTAATAAACGCGCCTTGCTCTTGAAGCTTCTTTCCCATCCAAGCCATATAGCCAACAATGTCCTGACTCATATCAGGGGGTGTATCATCACCATCAGCAGAAGTTTCCTGTGGTTGAGGATCATAAAACTTCATAAGGGCTTCACGTGATTTATGGACTTGTTCCTCTGCACGCTGCTCTTCTACCGTAGATATGTCCGAAGGCTCATGAACAGGCTGTGAGACCGGCTCTTGCGAACTTATATCATCACTGGTAACGGTTTCACTATCACTGCCGCCATCAAAATAGTTATCATCATCAAATACCTGCTGTTCTGCTGTGTACTCTTCATTCATACCATCCATCTCTTCACTCATTTGTGCATTCATTCTTTCACCTTTCTAAATGCTTCGTGCTCTATATGTATCTGCTCTGGAACGCATAATCTGATTGCGCATTTGTTCATTCAGAATGCGTTGACGCTCTAATTCATGCTTCTCTTGCATGAGTTTCGCTTCTAATTTCGCTTTTTCCTGCCGCACGTACAGATCAATCTGCTTGCCTTGTAAATCCATCTGTTGCATCTGTGCTTTTACTGCAATGTCCTGCTGCTTTTCTTGCAACTTCATTTCCTGTTCGGGATTCATTTGCTGCTGTTGTTGTGCCATCTGTTGTTGCTGTTGGAACTTCTCACTCACACGATTGAGTAATGATGCCGGCAAAGGCGAATAACGCAACAAATCAAGCATGATATCCGGTGTAATCGCGTTTTGAAGCAACGGTAACAGCTGTGTGATAATGCCAAAGGTACGCTCTTTTTCGTTCGGGCTAGTTGGCGCATCATCAACGACAATGTCATAATCAACACTCATAACCTCTTCGCGGGTTAACGGAATATATTGCGCATTTTCCTCTCCCGATATCCGCACCAAACGACCATCAGACAGATAATTCTGGATCAAATGGAGGATAATCTTCCCTTGACGCTTGCGATACAAACGCAAGCCATCAAACAAACAAGCAAGAAGGTTCAAACTCGATTGACGCCTCTGTGCTTCAAGAATGCCTGCTTGTGTGACTTCTCTTGTACCAATAAATTCAGGCGATAAACCTGTAACCTGATTGATCGCTTCTTTTGCTTCATTAAACAGCTGGAAAAAGCCTTGTGGAAACTGTGCTACAGGCTTTGGTTGTATCTTGCCTAGTGCCAATGCGTTAGGTTTAGTCCATGTAAGAGTATCTGCCCTACTCAAACTTCTTGCCGCCTCTTCATCATTCTCAAAAGCCCCCCGTTCTGCCATAATCCCGCCCTTGGATTGGCTATTGAGGATATACATCACCTGACTAAAATACTTATTAGCCCAGCGTTGCGGATCTTTTGTCGGGCGCACAACGCCATAAAACTGTCGATTGATCTTATCAAAATAACCGGTAATGCACTCCCAACCCAATTGACCAGCAGGAACGAGCGGTTGATCAGGCTCTGACAAAAGCTTTCTGCCTAGAAAAGCACGTCTCACAACCTTTTTATTGAATTGAACAGCCTGTATATTCGGCATGACACATTGAAGCTGTTCAAATTCCTCCTTGCTATAATCTCGCAATTCACCTGTTTCTAGATCAGGTGCCTTATAAGCTTTTTCTCTTTCAAACCAGCGGCATTCAACAAGCGTGACCATGCGTCTGCCATTCTCAACATCAACGCTCTTGTCATCACTGTAATATTCAAGATCATTATGATGAACACCATCATAACCCACGCCATCCCGTGCCCAATCCGCATTGAGCTCTGTCCAATGGCATTCAGGAAACATCTCTCTCGCAACTTCCAAAGGCTTACGGTCGACATACCACATACGTTGTGCATCCGTTAAATTTGGTTGAACCGCTGCACTGTCCCAAACCATTTTCAACGGATCTAAACGCGTAATCACCGGCTCTCCATCAGGGTTGTTTTCATAATCAAGACGCGTATCTGTCCAGCCCATCCCACAAATGACAGCATCCTGAAAAGCGTCACTATCCGCATATTCAGCATGCGCCATGTCCCTAAACCATTCCGCCGCCCCAGTAAGCAATTCACTTGGCAATGCCTTGCCTATTTGACGAGGAATAAATTGCACTTCACGCTTATTGTTGCGTTCAGAGCCCACAACTGCATTCACGAGCGGGGCAATACGATTAAAGGTCATGACAGGGCGGCGTTGCTCCTTTAAAACCGATAAATCCTTCTCATTCCACTGATCACCATTGTAGAAAGCAAAATCCTCACGAGCATGTTCACGCCATTTATTTACATGCTCCAAATCTTCTTTGTACCAACTTACAAGCTTGCGAAACAAACAGTCACTCGAGAGATCAGAAGCTTTTCTTTCTTCCTCCTCTAATGTCTCATCATCTTGCATCATTCTGCCATCCATGAGGTACTCTCATATTCTCTTCTGCCGCTATAGGCTGCTCGTTTCCGTATTTCTTGGGGTGGTTCATAAGCTACACACATTAAACCAAAGGCATCTGCCCCATGGCTCGACCAATCATGCTCTGCACCCAAACCTATATTGCGCTTCTCATCCCATTTCTCGTGATACCAATTCAGTGCTTTACGACCCGCTACCGTAGTTGCCTCATTAAACCAAACTGAGGGCAATATTCGTCGCACCGCTTCTATACGTATCTTGACCGCCCCTGCCCCCTGATTGGGAATAACTTGCGTTTCAAAACCCGCATCATTCAAAGCACTCTCAAAACTCACATTGTGCACACGGTCTCTCGTCGCACCATCATGAGGCAAAACCATCAACGCCTTCTCATAGCCATTTTGACGCAACCAGCCTATGTGCTCGGATAACGGCTGCCCTTGTGCTTCGTAATAATCAAGAACTCTGATTTCGCGCCCTACAAACTGTGCTATCCATATTGCCGTGGCATCTGCCTTGGCGCCCGTGCCCCCAATATCCCAAAAAGCGCGTATTTGCATCAAAGGATCACGAGAAACGCGTCCTATCCGCCCTTCCTGCTCGGCTGCCAACATCTCTTGTTGATAGTAAGCACCCTGAACCGCGGTTAAGTAACCGCCTTCCCAAATATGCTTATAGCTCTCTGGTCGGTTCCTAAGATCATCCAACCGTGCTTCATTCAAGATCTTTGGAAACTTCGGGTTATCTGACCAATTGATCTCAACACGCTTGATTGCATCATTATCAGAAAAGCGAAACCGCTTCTCAACGGGGGCATTCTCTCGCAATGGGTTCCATGTCACCCACAACTCTGCACGCCATCCCTCACCCTCTTCACGTAAAGTCGGTATAAGCGTTTGCCAAGCTGTCTCTGTGACAGGCTCTGCCTCATCAACCCAGCATAGCAAAATACGCCCCATCGACTTGATACTTGCTACATTGCGATCAAGACCAGAAAACTGAAAGGCTATACGACCATCTCTCGATTTAATCGAAGACTCCCCAATCTTGTAATAGTCCTTTAAAAAGTCATGCGCTTCAATGGCGCGCTTAATCTCCTCTAAAGAACTCTCAGCTAGCGAATTCTGAAACTGCCGTGCACAAAGAATAGTGCCTGATATCCCTCCCATACCAAACTGATAGCCTTTTAAAGCCGCCATCAAGGCAAATGATCTTGTCTTTCCTGACCCCCGTCCTCCCCAAGCAGCACGAACCGCTGCCTTTCCTGTAAAGATTGGTATAAGCTTTGGTACAATACTAATCTGTGCGGTCGTCATTTACCAAAGGCGCGATCTCTACACGCGTTATCATCTTTAT
>NZ_JH725037.1:953440-955141 GCF_000278235.1 Bartonella vinsonii subsp. arupensis OK-94-513 | reverse complement strand
CTGAATCTACAGAGTGAATCCCATTTTTTATTTATTTAACATCTTGCATTTTTATACAGATTGTGCAATATAACTGCTTATGGAAATAACTTAAAATAGCATACCCATTATAAAACCGTGTCAAGATAATTGATGCGGTTTTATTTTACCTAATCCTAATGATAACAAGATACAGAAAAACCGTGCCAATTAATTTTGACACGGCTTTAATAGGGGCTGTTATGATTTAAAACCTAGAGAGCGGTTTAAAATACAACATTTAAGTTGCAAAATAAGATTAACACAATGCGTTTTAAGATGCAAATCGATAAGAAAGAGCTTGCCTATTTTACACATTTTATGTAGAAACAGAATGTAGTTTACTATTTTATGTTCTCTTTTCTATTTATTCTCCAAACTTAAAGCCGCGTCGTTAATGACACGGCTTTTTTTGTGTTAAAACCAGCTGTTATTTACGCTGCTTTGTGAATAGTATGAATTTCAGTTACTGGAGAATTGTTACTGATTTTTGGTTCGTACGCTTTTAGAAGCGGCTCTAATTCGGGGGTTGGTTCTGAGTAACCAAAGTTAGTAAGGATAGCTATTATTTTTATGATATTTGGATTTTCGTCTTGCAATTTAAGAGCGATAGCCTTTTCGATTGTGGACATTAGGTCTACAAGAGCGTTGTGGTAGCTTTCCTCAGTAGTGTCTAGATTAGCTTCTTTACAGATTGAGAGCCAGAGATTGCATAGGGCATCTACAGTTAGATTTTGCATGGTATATAACCTTTCTTAACGTAAATTAGAGTTTCTATTAACGCCCCTATAAGGGCGCCGGGTGCTAGAAACACGGCGTTAAGTCCGTCGTTACACCTTTCCTTAAAAAGGTATTGTATAGTGTAACCACACCCGGCATGAATCATTATATACTTTTGAAGCACAAAAGACAGCCAGTATTTTTTAAGCATGGGAAGGATCTTATCGTGATCAACCCGCTTAACGCAAGTGTTTCTAGCACTTGTGATTCGTCTAACATCACGCTGTAGCAATGTCAACATGCTTTTTAAAAAATATTTCACGTATTATTGTTTTGAAGGGTGCGATTTGAAATCTAACCCTTTGTTGGTCTCAGTGCTTTCACGGCGTTCTCTAGATCCCTGTCCATATCATCACAAGCCTGTGAATAGCATACCTCACCATCGTTCGTAATTTCACAAATCAACTGATCTTGCTTTGTGCGTTTTTTGATTTTCTTATTCACCTCATCAATCAATGGCTTATAACTCAAAATGGAATATGGCGGTTCACCACCATACAACCATGCCCTCACTTGTGCCTTTGTACTGTAATCCACATGATCAGGTATCTCGTGATATTGTCCCCCTTGCAATTCCTCGTATTCTCTAGAACCATCATCATATTCATACATGTTGTAAAAATACTCAGTAACTCCCAATCCCCATGGCGCGTGCCCTCTTGCGGTTGCAACAAAACTTTTTATTGGCTGTTTACGTTTTTTTAAGAACAAATCTTTTAAAATCCCCATGCTTTTAGTCCTTAATTTTACCAATTGGTCTATTTGCCTCAAATTTGATCGTACAAAGCGTTTTTAATTCTATACGTTGTTTGTATCAAAAAGTTTTTAAATCGCTTTGTGCGGTCTTTTTTATCGATTTAAACGCATACTTCACTACTTTACTGTCTCTTATGTGATGTCAAA
>NZ_JH725037.1:950991-953340 GCF_000278235.1 Bartonella vinsonii subsp. arupensis OK-94-513 | reverse complement strand
CTCGGTGGTATCCATTTTTCTTTGACTGGTGGAGCTTGTTCTGTATTTTTTGATGTCATAAAATACTCCCTCCCGATAATAAAAAACCCCGCATTTGCGGGGATTTCCTTACTGCACTTCCCCTCGTTTAGATACAATACGTCCAGTGCCGCATTTGTCATTAAATACGATTTGCAACACATTGTCAACACCAAAATAACACATATTGATAGATTCGAAGAGAATCAGTTAGACAGCGTTAATTATGATAATTTAAAGGACTACGTGATGAAATCACTTCTTATAACACGCATTGTAACATTTATAGCCTTTTTTTCTATATCAATGCTCTCTACATCAATGTCATTTGGATTTATGCATATATTTATAAGTGTAGATGACATACAGAAGTATGATAAACTTTATCAAGAATACGCAAGAGAATACAAAGATTTTGAACATTTTGAAAAGCAACAAAAAGCAACGCAATTTATATACAGCCGTGGCCATCAGGATGCATCTCCCAAATTTGATCTTATACAGCATCGTCATATACTTGTTATTTTATGTGGACGGTTTGTGAATTTATTGCGGGGTGATTATAATGAAGAAATGCCATGGGCAAATCTACCCAATGTAATAAGTAGTTTACGCTATCAATATAATTGGAGTGAAGGAGATTTTATTTGGGCGTACAATATGTCCATGAACTCTAAAGATCGAATGATTTATTACGCGAAAAAATTTCTTAATTCTTCAAGTGGAAATGGCATTAGCCCCAGAACACATATGATAGATCTAGTGGCTAGTGTAAATGCTGGGATAAGAACTGGTAATCATGAACCAACTAAACGAACACCTCGAGTTTGCAGAGACTTAGAAACGATATACAATATAATGGAGCCAAAATAGAGATTGTCGTTTAACGATCAAGGTACTTTTGAAGCGCATTAAGAGCGATACGCAATGAACTCACAAGATGCGGTAGCATTTGATCTTCTATAACAAGATACTGTAGCGCTGCATAAAGATTATACTGTCTATAAAGGCATTGCGCTTCTTTTATTACCTCTTGCACGGCTTGATAGTGATTGGTTGCTTTTTCAACCCATTGTTCAAGACTATTGGGGTCTGAATTTGTAGTTACATCATCATAAACAGCGCTTGGCAAGCCTTTTGCACAAAGATAGTCGTTTCTTATTTGTAGATATTTTTGCGCGGCGTCGTATTGATCTTGTGTAAGCACGCCTTGCAAACAAAGCCGCCCGATATAAGAGCCAGCAAGCGGGTTTTTTGCCTCTTGTAGCGTTAAACCAAAGCGCTTTGCACGGGTTTCAAGTGCTAGTTTATCAACGGCTTCACGTGGTGATTTTGCACGGGAAATACGACCATTTGGCTCTCTTAACTGCCCTATAATCTTAGGGCGTCCCCTTTTTTTGTTTTTTTTCACTTATGTCCTCGGATGTTTGTTGAATATCTTGCCAAATCTTATCTGACATTGACCGTGTTCCTTGATTCAAACAGAGAAACCACATTATTAAAGCAGCACCTCCAATCAATAAAAATTGTATAATTTCTTTGTATATTCCACCACGCAACCAAGCCAAAATGGTAAAAGATAATAGCACCCCAATTATAACACCTGTCGCTATTTCATAATTGGTTATGTGTATAGCATTATGCTTTAATACCTCTATTTGTTGCTCTGTTATAAGATAATATTTATGCCCTGCACTTGTAACAGCGTTATTCATTAATGCCCCCCTTAAAAAGGAACACTGTCATTCATAACGGGATGAGGCATATCAAGAGGGCGTTGATAGCTTCTGTCATAAGGTGACTGCTCTTGATTATCATCGTTTTTGCCATCTAAAAGCTTCAAATCGCCTTTGTAGTGAGGCAAGACAATCTCTGTTGTATAGTGATCTTGACCATTTTTATCTTGCCATTTGCGGGTTTGAAGCTGCCCTTCAATATATACTTTTCTGCCTTTGTGAAGATATTGAAGCGCAATCTTTGCTAGATGCGGATTAAAAACCACTACTGAATGCCATTCAGTTTTGCTTACCTTTTGATTAGTTCTCTTATCAGTATAGCTTTCGGATGTTGCCATGCGAAAATTAACCACCTCAGTACCATTATTCATGGTTTTCTTTTCGGGGTTCGCTCCTAAATAGCCAATTAAAATCACTTTATTCAACATGCTTGTAAGTTCCATTAAATTACACGAATGATTATAACATAATTTATCTTTTTTTCCAATGTTTTCAGTTGCTAATAACACGTATTTAATGTTCTACATTAGTTGGCAAATCACTAAACCGTGTGTAATCAGATTGAAAGGCAAGAGGAACACTTCCTGTTGGTCCA
>NZ_JH725037.1:939873-950196 GCF_000278235.1 Bartonella vinsonii subsp. arupensis OK-94-513 | reverse complement strand
CTCTAATGTCTCATCATCTTGCATCATTCTGCCATCCATGAGCTACTCTCATATTCTGTTTTGCCGCTATAAGCTGCTCGTTTCTGTGTTTCTTGGGGTGGTTTGTATGAAATGCACATTAAGCCAAAGGCATCTGCTCCATGACTGGACCAATCATGCTCTGCCCCCAAACCTATATTGCGCTTTTCATCCCATTTCTCGTGATACCAATTCAGTGCCTTGCGCCCTGCTACCGTGGTTGCTTCATTAAACCAAACAGAAGGCAAAACACGACGAACTGTTTCTATACGTATCTTGACTGCACCCGTTCCCTGATTGGGAATAACTTTTGTTTGAAAGCCCGCATTTTTAAGTGCACTCTCAAAACTCACATTGTGCACACGGTCTCTGGTCGCTCCATCATGAGGCAAAACCATCAATGCCTTCTCATAGCCATTTTGACGCAACCAGCCTATGTGCTCCGATAACGGTTGTCCCTGTGCTTCGTAATAATCAAGAACCCTGATTTCGCGTCCCACAAACTGTGCTATCCATATTGCCGTGGCATCTGCCTTGGCGCCCGTGCCCCCAATATCCCAAAAAGCGCGTATCTGCATTAAAGGATCACGAGAAACACGCCCTATCCGCCCTTCCTGCTCGGCTGCCAACATTTCTTGTTGATAATAAGCACCCTGAACCGCGGTTAAGTAACCACCTTCCCAAATATGCTTATAGCTCTCTGGTCGGTTTCTAAGATCATCCAACCGTGCTTCATTCAAGATCTTTGGAAACTTCGGGTTATCTGACCAATTGATCTCAACACGCTTGATTGCCTCATTGTCTGAAAAGCGAAACCGCTTCTCAACGGGGGCATTCTCTCGCAATGGATTCCATGTGACCCATAATTCTGCTCGCCATCCTTCTCCCTCCTCACGTAAAGTTGGGATAAGCGTTTGCCAAGCTGTTTCAGTGACAGGTTCTGCCTCATCAACCCAGCATAGCAAAATACGCCCCATCGACTTGATACTCGCTACATTGCGGTCAAGACCAGAAAACTGAAAGGCTATACGACCATCTCTCGACTTAATCGAAGACTCCCCAATCTTGTAATAGTCCTTTAAAAAGTCATGATCTTCAATGGCGCGTTTAATTTCCTCCAAAGAACTCTCTGCTAGAGAATTCTGGAACTGACGTGCACAAAGAATAGTTCCTGAAATGCCCCCCATCCCGAATTGATAGCCCTTTAAAGCCGCCATCAAGGCAAATGATCTTGTCTTGCCTGACCCCCGTCCTCCCCAAACAGCACGAACCGCCGCCTTTCCTGTAAAGATTGGTATAAGCTTTGGTACAATACTAATCTGTGCGGTCGTCATTTACCAAAGGCGCGATCTCTACACGCGTTATCATCTTTATAGCTCCCCCATCCTCACCTGTAACTTGTAAAGGCAACACCTTGCCAAGCAGAGCCAAATAAGCAGCGGGGCAATCCATAGCTTGCTTTTCTAAATAGGAAATAAGCCCCTCATTGCCTATTTTGTTACCAGCATTCTCAGCAGCTTTAAGAACTGCTTCTTTTAAAATACGTGTCGTTTTGTTGGGAATACCTTTGACACGTCCTAGTCCAGCTCTCGGTGGTATCCATTTTTCTTTGACTGGTGGAACTTGTTCTGTATTTTTTGATGTCATAAAATACTCCCTCCCGATAATAAAAAACCCCGCATTTGCGGGATTTTCACACTGCACTTCCCCTCGTTTAGATACAATACGTCCAGTGCCGCATTTGTCATTAAATACGATTTGCAACACATTGTCAACAACAAAATAACACATATTGATAGATTCAAAGGGAATCAGTTATAAGCAGTTGAAATGAAAAATAATGGATAAACTATGTTTAAACGCTTCATTTTATTGGTTATAGCAATAAGCACTCTTTTATTAGCTAATCATGCAAATGGTGAAAAACAAATCGAATGTGCAAATGGCGAAATTCCTGTTTTGCGTGATGTAAGAGATCCATCTTCTGTTATTAAATGTATCCCAAAGACGGACTATGATAAGTCACTTCTCCCCGAATGGGCTAGGGAATATAAGGTACTTGGTATTAGTGAAGAAGACTATAACGAAAGGCTAAAACATCGTTTTAATAAAGACCAAATAATAGAGTGGTTTGTCATAGGATTAGTAATAATCGCTATAATGTCACTCCCCATTAATATACTATGGCGTTTTAGATTCAAAATTCCTGCATATTTATTCGCAATGGTAACTGCCTTGGCTGTTATTGCAATACCCTTTATCTTTGGTTCGTAATATATCTTTTAATCTACTTTTGTGAAAAGTGCTTTTGAAGCGCATTAAGAGCGATACCCAATGAACTCACGAGATGCGGTAACATTTGATCTTCTATAACAAGGTACTGTATAGCGGCATAAAGATTATACTGGTTATAAAGGCATTGCGCTTCTTTTATTACCTCTTGCACGGCTTGATAGTGATTGGTTGCTTTTTCAACCCATTGTTCAAGACTATTTGGGTCTGAATTTGTAGACACATCATCGTAAACAGCGCTTGGCAAGCCTTTTGCACAAAGATAGTCGTTTCTTATCTGTAGATATTTTTGAGCGGCGTCATATTGATCTTGTGTAAGCACGCCTTGCAAACAAAGCCGCCCGATATAGGTACCAGCAAGCGGGTTTTTTGCCTCTTGTAGCGTTAAACCAAAGCGCTTTGCACGCATTTCCAATGCTAGTTTATCAACGGCTTCACGTGGTGATTTTGCACGTGATATACGACCATTTGGCTCTCTTAACTGCCCTATAATCTTAGGGCGTCCCCTTTTTTTGTTTTTTTTCACTGATGTCCTCAGATTGCTGTTTAATATCTTGCCAAGTTTCCTCTGATCTTGACCGTGTTGTGAGATCTAAAAGTGATAACCACGAAAATAAAATAATACTTATGATGACAGATGGTGTAATTTTTTCTTCTAGATTACGAAGTTCTAGCATCGAAAGAATGATAAAAGATAATAATGCCCCAATTACAATACCCATCGCTATTTCAAAATTAGTCGTGTATATAGCATCATGTTTTAATGACGCTATCTGCTGCTCTGTTATAAGATAATATTTATGCCCTGCACTTGTAACAGCGTTATTCATTAATGCCCCCCTTAAAAAGGAATACTGTCATTCATAACGGGATGAGGCGTATCAAGAGGGCGTTGATAGCTTCTGTCATAAGGGGATGATGATTGCTCTTGATTATCATCATTTTTGCCATCTAAAAGCTTCAAATCGCCTTTGTAATGAGGCAAGACAATTTCTGTTGTATAGTGATCTTGACCATTTTTATCTTGCCATTTGCGGGTTTGAAGCTGCCCTTCAATATATACTTTTCTGCCTTTGTGAAGATATTGAAGCGCAATCTTTGCTAGATGCGGATTAAAAACCACTACTGAATGCCATTCAGTTTTGCTTACCTTTTGATTAGTTCTCTTATCAGTATAGCTTTCGGATGTTGCCATGCGAAAATTAACCACCTCAGTACCATTATTCATGGTTTTCTTTTCGGGGTTCGCTCCTAAATAGCCAATTAAAATCACTTTATTCAACATGCTTGTAAGTTCCATTAAATTACACAAATGATTATAACATAATTTATCTTTTTTTCCAATGTTTTCAGTTTATAATAACACGTATTTAATGTTCTACATTAGTTGGCAAATCACTAAACCGTGTGTAATCAGATTGAAAGGCAAGAGGAACACTTCCTGTTGGTCCATGGCGTTGTTTTGCTATAATAACCTCGGCTTGCCCCTTAACCTGATCTAATTTCTGTTGCCATGTTACATATTCGGGGCTTCCTTCCTTTGGTTTTTCATTTTTGAGATAATATTCCTCACGATAAACAAAAAGAACGATATCAGCATCTTGCTCAATAGAACCAGATTCACGTAAATCAGACAGTTGCGGGCGTTTATCTGTACGATTTTCAACTTGTCGTGAAAGTTGTGAAAGAGCGATGATAGGAATATTCAGTTCTTTTGCCAGAGTTTTAAGACCCATGCTAATAGCTGTAATCTCTTGAACACGATTTTCAGAAGAGCGTCTTGAATTGCTCGTGATCAATTGGATATAGTCAACAATCAAGACATCTAGACCATGTTGCCTCTTTAAACGCCTTGCACGGGCGGCTAATTGTGCAATGGATATCCCACCGGTTTGATCGATATATAGCGGTGCCTTTTGTAAGCCTTTCATTGCACGGATGATTTTAGAAAATTGTTCTTCAGAAATATTCCCACGTCTAATCTCAGAAGAAGAAACTTCAGTTTGTTCAGATATAATACGGGTTGCTAATTGTTCGCTTGACATTTCAAGTGAGAAAAATCCAACAATGCCACCCTCATTTTCTTGTGTTGACGCATCACGCTTGTAGGCATTGGCAATGTTAAAGGCAATATTGGTAGCAAGTGAGGTTTTTCCCATAGCAGGGCGCCCTGCCAAGATAATGAGATCAGATGCTTGTAATCCTCCCATTTTATCATCAAGTGTCTTGATATGAGTAGCTATACCGGAAAGCCTTGAAGAACGCTTTTTAGCAGCGCTTGCCATGTTGAGTGCTTTTGTGATAGCGGTCTCAAAATTTTCAAACCCGCCCCCGTATTTTCCCTTTTCTGCCAATTCAAACAACTGGTGTTCAATGGTTTCAATTTGCTGTGACGGTGTGAAATCTACAGGCGCATCAAAAGCTGTATTAACGACTTCATTACCAAGGTTAATTAAGGAGCGTCTAATGAAAAGATCATAAATAACCCGCCCGTAATCTTTGGCATTAATGATTGTCACGGCTTCCTTTGCTAATCGCACAATGTAACTGAATACAATGATGTCCCCAATTTTTTCTTCAGTTGAAAAAAAGGATTTAATGGTAATAGGATTTGCTACTTTTCCGTTTTGAATAACTTGCAACACAGTATTAAAGATCTTTTGATGCAAGGGTTCAAAAAAATGATTTGGTTTCAAAAAATCAGCAACGCAATCAAGAGCATCATTATTAATAAGAATTGCCCCAATCAATGCCTGTTCTGCCTCAATATTGTGAGGAAGTTGACGAAAAGAAGCAGGCTCGTTTGTTTCTAAATGAATGGAATTAACAGCGCTTGTTATAGTCATAATGTTTTCAACTAATGTAAAATAAAATCATTATAACTCACTGAATCTACAGAGTGAATCCCATTTTTTATTTATTTAACATCTTGCATTTTTATACAGATTGTGCAATATAACTGCTTATGGAAATAACTTAAATTAGCATACCCATAATAAAACCGTGTCAAGATAATTGATGCGGTTTTATTTTGCCTAATGATAACAGCTATAAAAAAAAGCCGTGCCAATGGAATGACACGACTTTATTTTTATCAACACCCTAAAGAAAACTTTATCGTATAAAACAGACAAAAGTATTTCGATTCTCGCACATCTTAAGATAACATATTCTTTTAAAAGATGCAATTTGATAAGAAAGAACTTGCCTTTATACACAGAATATGTATTATACACACATAAAATACTATTCTGCATAAAAGCCGCGTCATTTATGATGCGGTTTTTTTCTTACAGAATCTTGTGTATTTTACGTATTTTATATAGAAAGTAGTTACATTTTTCTATTTTACACTCCTTTTCTAAAATTAAAGCCGCGTCGTTAATGACACGGCTTTTTTTTGTTAAAACCAGCTGTTATTTACGCTGCTTTATCATCACCACAAATATCTTTATAAATTTTTTTATTGCCTTTAATAACGGCATTGCCACAAATTTTTACAAAGAAATAAACTTTCGTTTTCCCTTGAATGCACGCATTATCATAAATCTCTGCACTAGGAAAAATACAAGCAGAACCCGATATTTTTGCATTGCCATAAATCAAACCAGCAACACAAGCATTATTCAAAACTTTGGCATTGTCATAAATTTTTGCTTCTGTAGATACCATGGCTTTATTACAAACAATGGCATTCCCATAAATTTCCCCACAAATTATTGCATCGTCATATATTTTTGCATTGCCATGAACATACGCAGTATTTTCAAGAACCCGCGCTTTATCACTAATCACGGCATTTCCTAATACCCTTGCTTCATTAAAAACCAAAGCTTCATTACGTACCTTTGCATTTTCAGAAACAACGGCATTCACAGCAGCTATAGCATCATTATAAACCCAGCAATTGCCATCATGTGACAAGTTGCTTTCATTTTCGATAAAGCCGCCTAGATCACCAGCTTTAACATCATCGAAATCTCTTAAAGCTTTAATACGATAAAGTGTGTGATTACCCACTACACGGGTTTCATTTGTAAGTTCATATTTTTTGGATACAATTTTAGATACAGTTATAGTGGACATAGGTTTTATTCCCAATCTAAATAATGATTAAATTTAAATGAAAGTTAGAGAGGGCGCCCCGCACCGCCCTATTGTTTAATTACCAACACGGATCATCGATTTCTGGAATAAATTTATCACAAATAAGATCATTAGGTGATAAATAGGTATCACTTTCAATATCAGAATCGCCAATAATAGTAGCACCATTTATGATGACATTTTCACTAATACGAGAGTAATCACCAACAAAAGCTTTACCATAAATTTTTACATTATCGTAAATAGCAGCATTATCACAAACCTCTGCATTATCAGAAATATGAACATTATTTACAACACGTGCGTTATCAGAAACCGTAGCAGAATCTTTAATGATAACATCACAAGCTACATAAGCATTATCAGTAACAAGCGCATTTTGATAAACACGGGCATTATCAAAAACCCAGCAGCTTCCCTGATGAGATAGGTTATCTTCCTTTTCAATAAAGCCCCCTAAATCACCCGCTTTAACCTTCCCAAACATATAACCAAAATCTCTTAATGCTCTAATACGGTGTAAAACATGACCATCAATTTCGATTGTTTCACCTGTAAATTCATATTTTTTCCCAAGATCTTGCTTTTGAAGCGAGGCGCTATCATTATGATGTTGAATGTAAGAGAAAATGGTGTCTTGAAGTTTTTTTGCTGTAGAATTCATTTGAATACCTATTCGTTAAATTGTTTTTATTGACACCCTATAAGGGCGCCGGGTGCTAAAAACACGGCGAATAGTCCGTTGCTTATACTTTCCCCTCGCGAAGGGTATTGTATGGTATAAGCACACCCGACATAAATCATATACGCTTCAATAAGCATAAAAGATAGTCAGTATTTTAAAGGTATGGGAGAGGCTGTTTCGTAACCTATCCGCTATTCGCATAGTGGTTTTTAATCACTTGCCACCCTTCTAAACGAACCTTTTTTTAAAGTCAATACGAATTTTATATTTTTTTCAATTTTTTTCATTTTGAAAATTACTCATGGTTTTTTAATAGAACACTGTATTGTGTAAATAGATATATTTATCAAACTGCGTGTATACAACATAAGAAAGAATACACAGACTAAAAGAGAATACCAAAGGGCAATATCTAAGTACCAAAATACAGTATCCAACAAAAAAGAAAGCTTGTGTTCCACATACTGAGAAATGGTAGGCAAAAAAACTGTTTCTTTATAACTATTTGGAAAAATTAAAACGATAAGTGCTAACATTATTATCTTTAAGAGCATGTGCATATATTGTTGTAAATCACGTGTTAGTTCCACCCATCCCGTTGTATCACCGCGTTTATATTTTGGATTGTTGTGTAATTCAAAAGGAATACTAGAGTTGCATAAAATTGCACAAATAGTTGTTACTATTACCAAAGAAGCACATGCAAATATCAAGATAGTCTGAATAAAATCAATATTTTTTCTTATTCCTAAAAAACATAAAAATATAAAGATTATAACACCAAACAAGGCTCTTAGCTGCTTATCTGTAAACATATTCACTTCCTGCGTTTTTCGATAACTTTTTGATCTCATCTATGAGGAATTCGACATTAAGAACGCTTTTAAGGGCATTGCTTCTCATAACCCCATGCTTTCATTTTTTTTCATTTTGAAAATTACCCAATTGAATATTAAGCGCTTTTTCCAACTCTTGATCTATATCATAAGCTTGTGAATAACTTCTCTCACTCTCGTTCGTAATTTCGCAAATCAACTGATCTTGCTTTGTGCGTTTTTTGATTTTCTTATTCACCCCATCTATCAATGGCTTATAACTCAAAATAGAATATGGCGGTTCACCACCATACAACCACGCCCTCACTTGTGCCTTCGTACTGTAATCCACGTGATCAGGTATCTCGTGATATTGTCCACCTTGCAATTCCTCGTATTCTCTAGAACCATCCTCATATTGGTACATGTTGTAAAAATACTCAGTAACTCCTAATCCCCATGGCGCGTGCCCTCTTGCTGTTGCAACAAACCTTTTTATTGGTTGCTTACGTTTTGTTAAGAACAAATCTTTTAAAATCCCCATGCTTTTAGTCCTTAATTTTACCAATTGGTCTATTTGCCTCAAATTTGATCGTACAAAGCGGTTTTAATTCCATGCGTGGTTTTGTATCAAAAAGTTTTTAAATCGCTTTGTGCGGTCTTTTTTATCGATTTAAACGCATACTTCACTACTTTACTGTCTCTTATGTGATGTCAAATACATTTTCACTACTGAAGCTCCGCTATAAAGATCACTCTTCAAATTTCTGCAATAGTCTGCAAGCTCCGCCCCTGTTGGCATAAATGTTTTCGATAATCCCTTGGCTTTTCCGCATATGACGTCCTTAACAGCCTGTTTAAGGGCGTGTTCCGAAGCATCTGCTAGCGCTATGCTATAGTTCAAAGCGATAACATTAGGGTCCACATTTGCCGGTATTTTTAGACCGGAAAGCAAATAAGCCGCCGCTTCAATCTGTTCAACCGTAACTTTCCGTGAAAGCAGCGCTTGTAAGCGATTACAGTCTTGCAAAACTTGCGCTTCCTCCTCCATCGTCAACGGCTTTCCATGCATAGAGATTGGAGGATACACACTCCGATCCACCCTCTCTGCAAATCTTTGCAAATGAACTGATAACCTCTGTATCTCTGCTGCATTCTGATCTGTAAGAATCGCTAGTGGTGATTGCTGTTTTGAGTGTACTGAAGCTTTCTGAAAGGCTGTTTGTGAAGTTGTTTGTTGAGAGCTTATAGCGTTCGTTTGCATATCGTTTCTCCTGTTCTAATTTCTTGGCTAGCGTTCCATTCTGATTAATAATCCAACCACACCAAGCACTTTGCCAATCGCGATTGTTTGCATTTCGGCATGGGTTGGCTTTCCAATGAAATTTAAATCTTTCAAATTCTAATAACGCCTCATCATGCGTTAAGCCTTGATCAATGGCGTATTGCAAATCAGGTTCGAAATCCTCAGGCAAAGTTTTAAAATCTTTTTTTACCTTGCGCTTTTTAGATTTTTTAGGAACGCTCTCTTGCTTGTGAATGGTAGGTGGGAGCACATCACCGATAACATCTGCAAGGCTTTTAGCAGAATTGGTATAACGACGTGACGGTAGTTTCTCCAATTCTTTCTCGTCAATGTGCCATAAATTTTTAGCAGCATATGAAGTTTCACTACTTTGCTCGTGAATGGATGTTTGATCGTCTGCTACCAATTCGATTTGATCTGAAGAGTTCTCAACATCATGATCCTGATCTTCTGTTTCTAAATCTTCAAAATCGATTTCTTTTTTTAATAACACGTTAGTGTTATTTTTTTTATATATGTTAATGTTATTGTTACTTGCATTGCGGTCGCATTGCGGAACCCTATGCGCATCGCATGCGGTCTGCACGCAATCCGCATATGCGCTTTCATTTATATGATCATCATTATTTTTACGTTTAGTTTTATGCCATCTAGAATTAGCTGCTTTCAATGCTGCTTCTGATTTTTCTTTGCTATCATTTAATTCTAACTCAACATCTAGATTCCATAATCGACCATCCTCTAAACGAATAATTTTTTTCTTGAGTAATAAAAGATCTAATGCTTTGGTGAATGTCTTTACTGGGTAACCAACATAAACTGCTAATGCCTTTATATCACTCAAAAGAGGTTCACCAGCGTAAAGCATTTGCAACCGCAGCATCACATAAATACATTTCTCGGTTGAAGATAAACAAGAAACTTCATTCATCCATTCGCCTGCATTAAGCCTCGTCCATGGTAACTTATTGGACATGCATTTCCCCCTCTTTGTGCTTATGCCACCTTGCTATCGCTGCTCTCGAAGCGCGCTCTGAAAATTTGTTATTTTCATATTCAAAGGCTGTTGATCCATACCATAAGTTGCCATTCTCTAATTG
>NZ_JH725037.1:844301-939173 GCF_000278235.1 Bartonella vinsonii subsp. arupensis OK-94-513 | reverse complement strand
CTACCCTTGCTTTCAAAACGGCTCGTTTGAAAATTCGCCGTGCCACTGAAGATGTGACCATCTGCTCCACATATCGCCCAGCCCATCTTCGTACCTAGATCAAAACAAAGAATCGTGTTAATCACCGCCCCGCTCCATACAAAATGTGTTTTATAAAATTGCTGTTTTCCCATAAGCGGGGGGAGAAAGATGTATGAGAAATGGATAAAGATACTATTGCTATTATAATTAGCATAGCATCATTTATGTTATCATTCTTTGGAATATGGCTAAATGATAGAAACCGAAAACAAGATTTACGAAGAGCTAGTAAAATTCGAGAAGAAGATTTATGCAATGTAGAAAAGCAATTAGACCATCTAAAAAGCCAATCTGAAACCGCAAAAGAACACGTCTCTATTTTATGGGAGGAAAAACAAACACGAGACTTAGGTCCAAAGCTACAAGCTACTATAAAAGAGACACCACGTGCATATAGGACCGATAAAGGTCTCCTTATTAATATAAGTGTAATCATAAAAAATCCTACAAAACGAGTAATCAAAGTAAATAATTTTCGGATACCCCATGAAAGCCCATTTGCATTTGTTCATGGTACTTCTTTTCTTAGTTCTACTGTAGCATGTTTAATCCCTGAAGATGAAAAGTGCATGGATTTTAATAGCACTTCTCCGGCAGATTTAGAGTCACAGGATATATGCGATTGTTTTAATCTAAAGGGAGATAAAGAAATATCCTTTACTTTCACGGTTCGCCACCTAAAACCAGATATCGAAAGTGTGGTAGTCTTTATCATTGAACACACTTCATCAAATCATCCAGAAAAAGTTCTTGAAACAAAATGTTGGTCAGAATTTTTACTACCTTTTGAAGAATAGACATCATTAGGAGAAGCTAATATTTTAAGCATGCCGTCTTTCATACGCATTATTTCATCTTTTTCATCTAGCTCTTTTCTAAGCCTTTGCGATCTTTTATAAGAGTCATGAACAGAATAAAACGAAATCACATTCGCCATTAAGGAAATAATAATTGCTACTAAACTCATCTTTCTCTCCTCACTTACTTTTCTTCTTACTCTTATGAGGCGGCGCTTTTACTGCTTCATTACGCGTCTTTAGATCTTGTTTTAGTTTTGAAATCTCATCGTTGAGTGCTTTAATCGTCTCATCACGTGATTGAACATCTTGTCGTAGTTCCGTTATCCTTTCGCATTTCTTCATTAATAATTCATCACGCTCCTTAAGCAGGTTTCTTAGTCTTGAAATCTTCTCTTCACGTTCTTCAATCTCTTGCTTCAATTCTTCAATTCCCTCGTCATATTCTTTAACCTCTTGCTTCAATTCTTCAATTTTCTCGTCGCGTTCTTTAACCTCCTCTTTAAGGGATTTAACTTGATCGCATGCTTCCTTAAGATTATTAACCTTCAATCTAAGAGCTATAGCTCTACGGCGATAACTAACTGCACAACACAACGCCAACGCGCTACAAAGGAAAGAACCAATCGTCACACATAAAACTATCAATACCACGTCAACTAAACCCATTTTGTTTCTCCTTTAACTGTTAGGGCGGTCATCATGACCAATCTGTTTTGCTTCGCTTTCCATTAAGAAAAGAAGGCAACAAGCCGCATGTGCCAAGTGTGATAAATCACTCTCGACATCCTTATTCTCTCCATCAAACCATGCTAATAAATGACGCAAAGCAGCGCCGTGTAACCGGCTCCAATCCATGCCGTTACGCCAATTGTTTGCTCCGTATTTCTTGGCTCCAAACTCTAAAACTTTACCGATTTCAATCAAAGTTGACGGGGGTATAAGTTCTAAACGTGCCTTGCCATCATCACTCTTATGCGCTTCATTTGTGCTATGTGAAGCGCTCTTACACATGTAGTCTTCTTCGTTACCGCCAACTTCTTTATCGCCACTAACCGTGGTATATCCACCAACCTTGGCATTGCCAAAAACCCACGCGGCATCACAAACCTTGGCATTGTCATAAATTTTTGCATTGTCAAAAACCATGGCGCACTCGCTAACCTTGGCATCGCCAAAAACCTGAGCATCACCAGAAACTTTAGCAACCCCTGAAACCCAGCAATTCCCTTTATGTGATAAGTTGCTCTCTTTTTCGATATATCCCCCAAGGTCACCAGCCTTGACATCATCAAAATCTCTTAATGCTTTAATACGGTAGAGAAGTTTATCACCAACTTGGGCTATCTCATCAGTAAGTTCATATTTCTTTCTTACAGCCATCATCATCTCCTTAAGGCTGCAAAGTCTCACCCGTGCTATCAACACGAGAGCTTCTTGCAATTTTAGACATGGGAGAAAAATGTTTATTCCGTAAAGATTCCAAAAGATAAGCAACCGTTCCTCTTGAAGGAACACCATACTTCTCCCAACGCCATACTGTTGATCTATTGACTCCTAACAACGCCGCCATTTCATCCAGCGTAAGATTAAGATGTTTTCTCAATTGTTTTGCTTCTATCTCATTCATAAATGAAATGTGCAATATGCACAGAAAAAAGTCAAGTCGAAAAGCACATATAATATGTGCATTATGAATGAAAAGGAGAAATCGCATGCAAGAACAAAAACCAGATCAAGCTATACGCTTGACAGAAGCAAGAATTGCTAAAGGGTTTAAATCAGCCCGCGCAGCGGCTCAATATTATGGTTGGCCATATTATACTTATGTACAACATGAACAGGGAGTCCGCGGAATCAATAAAGCCGCAAGTAGATATGCAAAAGCCTTTAACGTAAGTATAGGCTGGTTATTAACAGGTGAAGGACAGGGTATAAAAACAAAATCTACAACTACTCTCTCAGACCGCGAGCTCCAAGAAGAAATCTTTAACGCTTTAAAGGATATATCTCCTGAAAAGAAACAGTGGCTTCTTCGTCTTTTAGATACCTTAAAAGACGAAGAATAATAATTAATCTTCTTTTTTTGTCTACGCTTAGCTTGTTTGCTGCTTTCATTATATGCCAATCATTATCAAGCATTTTATCTTTCCCAAAAAAACATAACACTTTCCAAAATATGTTCATCTTGCACAATTTTTTTTATTGACATATGTGCAATATGCGCATATTAATCCTTTCATACCTTAGAAAATAACCATTGCCAATAGGATGTATGGAGGCTGTTGTGGACAAATCTGTCTTGATAAAAAAGGATGAAATTCTCTTAGTGATATGCAATGATGAAAGAGAAAATATTGCTAAATATGGACCTTTCTTTGAAGAAAAGGACGTTATCGACTTTATTGATGAAACCGATAATGCCGTTCAAATCTTCCGTGTAGAACCAGCAATTAACCGTTGTGAAGATATCTCTGAAGATATCGCAGAGTTCTACATTAAACATCATGAGCAAAAGTGTTTTGATGGCATCATCCCTCACGATTTTGTTAAAGACAGTGATGCATACGGTTTTTTTTTAGAAGAAATCGAAAAGCAGAGATATCAGGATAAAATTTACGGGACTTATGAAGAGCAAAACCGCTTAACTCTTTGGGATGTTATTCCAAACTACCCTCACTATACAGGGCGTTTTTAAAAGACGCCTCCCTTTTCACAAAATTAACCACACAAAGCAATGCCGTTCTTTCTCAAGAACGACAAAGGCAGAGTCTAACTAAAAGGAATATAAACTATGGAACCAAAATACGAACTTACTGATGAAACAATGAAGGTTGCTAATCGAACTCTTTACCGCATACGTGCATTGAGAGACTTTGGTGATGTCAAAAAAGGTGATTTAGGCGGCTGGGTAGAAAGTGAAGATAACCTAAGTCATGAAGACAATTGTTGGGTTGGAGGTAATGCTTGTGTTTTTCAGAGCGCTAAGGTTTTTGATAACGCCTATGTTTCTGAGAATGCTAAGATTTTTAATTGTTCCCGCGTTTTTGATAATGCGCAAATTTATGGTGATGCCAAGATTTATGGTAATGCGAATGTTTATCATAATGCACAAGTTTATGGGAATGCTATTGTAAAAGGTGATTTTAATAAAAGTACTGACATCTTCGGAAATGCAAAAGTGTATGATAGCGCACGCATTTATGACCAAGTCAAGATTTTTAGAAATACCGAGGTTTGTGGACTAGCCGATATTCGTGGAAACACAAGAATACCTCAAGACATAAAAACTTAACAACAAACAACAACCGTTTTAACGCAAGCGTGATTCACGCAACGGGTGAATTGCGCGCAATGGAGGAATAAACCATGTATAAATATGAAATTAAACCTACTTTGTGTTCGCAGTTAGTTTTGAGAAATACCCACAATCTAGGTGAACTTTGTATTACTATCTCTGGAGATAAGGGCGAGCCCTATGTAGATACCATAATTTCGAAAGACAAAGTAGATGCTTTTTTAAGTGAAGATAATGTCGTTCAAATGGAACTTAAAAAATCGCAATGCTTTACATTTTCATACGAATTTAGACCGTTTGCGTGCACTGGATTTGAAATGATACCACCAAACTCAGATGAATCTTTCATATTGACGCTATATTCTGATCATTGTGCATATGTAAAACGCATTCCAATTGATCGAATTGTACAGCCTATAAAGACAAAACTCTAACCACACAAACAACCATTTTAACACAAGCGTGATTCACGCCACGGGTGGACTGTGCGCAAATCAAGGGAATAAGCCATGGAAAAGAAATACGAACTTACTGATGAAATAAAAGAATTTTATGATGCAAGAACCGATAAAAGTAAAAAACTTTATCGCATACGTGCATTAAGAGATTTTAGAAATATTAAAAAAGGTTACTTAGGCGGCTATATACAAAAAGAAGACAATCTATCGCATGAAGGCGATTGTTGGGTTTGGCATAAAGCTATGGTTTATGGTGACGCTAAGATTTTCGGCAATGCACAAATATTTGAACGCGCAAAAATTACAGGCAGGGCGCGTGTTTATGAAAATGCAAAAGTTTGCGGTGAAGCATATGTTGAATATGATGCGCAAATTTACGGCAATGCACAAATTTATGGTGAGGCTCGAGTTTTGGGCCATGTTTATGGCAATGCCCGTGTCTATGGAGATGCTTATATAAGTGATAAAGCACATATTTCTGGAAATATGAAAATTCTAGATGGAGTATATATTTTCGATAATGTAAATATTTCTGGTAATCTTGAAATTCGTGGACGCAATTCAATCATCTACGAAAGTGACTATTCAGCAAGCGATATAAGCTACATAAGCCGTTTCTAACCATACAACCAACTTTTAAAACAAGCGTGATTCACGTCACGGGTGAATTGCGCGCAATTGAGGAAATCAAGATGAGTGAACAAAACACTAACCTAATAGAAATTGAAGGAACACATCATTTAGCCGTCGAACAAACTGTCATGGAACGCATTTTAAATAAAGCCTTAGAAGGTAACGCCGACATGGATCGCTTACAGCGTCTTCTTGATTTAAGAGAAAAAGAGATAGAACGACAAGAGCGCCAAAACTTTGTCCGTGATCTTTCCGCGATGCAAATGGAATACAAAAGTATCGAACAAAACGCCATTAATACACATACTAAAAGTCTCTATACAACGCTTGATAAATATATTGATGCAATCAAAGAACCTCTTGCAAAACATCACTTTGCCTTGTTCTCCCGTATCAAAGAGCAGGGTTCAGACAACGTAACTGTAGAAATGACTTTAAAGCATATATCAGGCAATGAAATATCAACAGAAGGAACATTTCCTTTTGACGCTACAGGGAGCAAAAATAACATACAAGCGGTTGGTTCTACTCTCACCTACGCACGTAGATATCTCTTAGGCATGCTTCTTAATGTCGCAAGAAAAGAAGACGATACAGATGGAATAACACTTCTTTCAGGTGTCACTCCTGAACAAATGAATCAGATCAGAGGATTAATAGAACAGACACAAACGGATGAAAGCAAACTTCTCTCTTTCATAGGAGTAAAAAAATTCACAGATATGTCTTATAAACAAGCACAAAACGCTTTGTTTTCTTTGAAAAAAAAGCAACGCAAGCAAATGAATAAAGCACAACAATCCTTACCACCACAAGAGCAACAAACGGCGGTGTGATATGGAACAAAGAACAGCAGAGTGGTTTCAAGCAAGGCTAGGCAAAGTCACCGCATCCAATGTGTATAACATCCTCAGTAAGACAGCAAAAGGCTTGCCTACGAGCAAATATGAAGACTACAAAATCAAACTCATCACTGAACGTTTAACAGGGGAAATAAGCCCCCATTATGAAACTGAAGATATGAGATGGGGCGTTGAACATGAAGATGATGCACTCAAAGAATATGCATTCATTTATGATGCCGATATAATAAAATGCGGCTTTATTCAACACCCCGAAATAGAAATGGCGGGGGCTAGCCCTGATGGGCTTATTGGAGAACACGGCTTAATCGAAGTCAAGTGTCCTAGATCCGCAACCCATACGCGCTTTTGTATAGATAACGAAATCAAGCCTGAATATCATGCACAAATGCAATTCCAAATGGCTTGTACAGGACGCAAATGGTGTGATTTCGTAAGCTATGACCCACGGTTCACGGGGGAATCTTTTCACTTGCGTATGAAAGTCAAACGCATCCACCGTGATGATCAACAAATTGAACAGATCAATAAAGCTGTTGAAGCCTTTTTAGCAGACATAGAGCAAGAGATACAAAAGATCTCAACAAAAGCTGCTTAATCCCTATGGGGGTGCGTTTTTTAAAGTCTTCTTAGCACCCCCACCCTTTCGCATAAGGAAATTAAACGTGTGTAACATCAAACATATCATCATACCGCATATTAAAGATGAGAACTTTTGTTTCTTTACCATTGGTTATGAAGGAAAATCCTTTGAGGACTATCTCAATCAACTTATCAAAAATAATATTAAACTTTTATGTGATGTTCGTAAAAATCCAATAAGCAGAAAATACGGATTTTCAAAAAGACAATTAGAGAAAGCTGTAAACAACATTGATATTGAATATATGCATATGCCTGAACTTGGAATTGCTTCTGAAAAACGAAGAAATTTGAAAACACAAAAAGATTATGACCGCCTTTTTGAAGATTATCAAAATACAACTCTCAAGAATAATTCTTGTGCGATAAACAAATTATATCAAATTTTTTTAAACAAAAGGCGTGTTGCAATCACCTGTTTTGAATCTGATGTATGCATGTGTCATCGAGGAAGAATAGCCTTGGCTCTTACGCAATTACAAGGTTGGAAATATGAAATTAAACACATCTAAAAAATAAACTTGCAAATTTTTTTAAATGAGAGTGCTCCATACACCCCGAGCACCCCCACCCTCTCATAACAACTTTCAAGTAATGCGTGATTCACGTCACGGGCAAATTGCATCTAATGAAGGGAGAACAGACATGGCGCCACGCCCCGCTACCATAACGCAACCAGCTATTGCACGCGCTTTAAGAGAAGCAAAAAAACAAGGGTGTGAATTAATAGAAATCAAACCTACCGGTGAACTCCTCATCTATCTCAAATCCGATATCCCAATACCAACCGCAGCCGCGCATCCAGACAAATTATTCGATTTGTCAAAGAATGAATATTACGAAGATGCGCTCTCTAAGATGTGAAATTGCCATGCCAAAACCACGCCCCCCTCACCTTGTCAAAGAAATCACACGCCATGGTAAAATTACATGGTATGCGCGTATTGGTCATGGGAAACGTATTAGAATACGTGGTACCTATGGAACACAAGAGTTTGTTGACAATTACAAAAGTGCACTTGCCGAATTACAAGGGCTTATACTCCCTAAATCCAAAACAGGAAAACTTGTTGAAGGTTCATTTGCATGGCTGCTTAAACAGTATTTTAACAGCTCCCATTGGCATAGCTTTGCTAAGGCTACGAAAAGACAAAAAGAATACATCCTTATGAAGGTGTGCGATTCCATAGGGAATATTCCTTATAAAGCCATTGAAAAGAAACATATCATAGCCGGTGTTGAAAGGCGTAAAGAAACACCTGCAATGGCTAGAGACTTTCTGAAAACACTTAATAGCCTTTTTAATTGGGCTATTGATCAAGGTCTTTTAGAAGATAATCCAGCCTTAGGGATAAAAAGACCTCCTGTAAAAAACAAAGATGGATTTCCTGTTTGGACAGAAGAAGATGTTGAGAAATATTATCAAAAATGGGCTCTAGGAACGCATGAACGCGTCTGGATTGATGTCCTTCTTTACACGGGTTTGCGTCGTGGTGATGCTGTTCGCATTGGTTGGAAAGACGTCAAAGATAATATCATTCATCTCAAAACAGAGAAAAGTAAATTCCAAACAGATGTTTTTCTACCCATTTTGCCTGAATTAGCAGAAACTCTTAAAATTGGTCCTATTGGAGAAGAAACATTTATTTGTAATAAACGTGGAAACAAAATACCCAAAGAAAGCTTTGGGGTTTTATTTCGTCATTCCTGTATCAAAGCAGGTATCAAAAAATCAGCACATGGTTTGAGAAAATTAGCAGCAACACGCGCCGCTAATTCCGGTGCAACAGTTTCACAATTGAAAGCACTTTTTGGTTGGACAGATGATGATATGGCATCTCTTTATACCAAGAGCGCAGATCGCAAAAAACTAGCTATAGAAGCGATAAAAAAGCTCCAAAAAAGTGAGGGATAGTGGTAAAAAAACGTAATAGAATCAATAACCACCCAATCCCTTACATTAGGAATAATTATTTGATTTTATTTCATCTAAATTTCCAAAAAGAAAATGAAAAACTTAAGGGCTTTTCCGATGATTAATAACATTTACTGTGTTGGACGCAATTATGTTGAACATGCCCATGAACTATGCAATGTTGTTGAAGATGAACCTGTTATATTTAGCAAGCCGAGCAGTTCACTTATCTTAGGAAATGAAATTTATCTTCCCGATTTTTCCAAAGAAATACATTTCGAAACTGAAATTGTGCTAAGGATCTCAAAGAACACTTTTATGGTTAATGAAGTGGAAGCTGAAGAATGCTATGATGCCATAGCGATAGGTCTTGATCTCACAGCGAGGGATTTACAAACAAAACTGAAAAACAAAAAGCTTCCCTGGCTTTTGTCTAAAGGATTCAAAGGAGCTGCATACGTCTCTGACTTCATAAACAAGGAAAAAATAAAAGATCCAATAACCTTTGAAATGAAGCTCAATGGAGAAACCAGACAACTTGGTAATACGAAACATATGATCTTTAGCTTTAGAAAAATAATATCATTCTTGAGTAGCTACATTCAGTTAAAGAATGGCGATATAATATATACAGGCACTCCACAGGGAGTAGGTAAACTTTCTCAGTCTGATAGAATAGAATTGTATATCGAAGATACATTAATTTCAGAAATAAAGGTAAAATGAATCATCAAATACTGACCTTTTTTATAGTTTCATTTTTTTGGTCATATCACCTGGGCCGAATATGGCCCTTATAATCGATAATGCAACGAGACTGGGGAAAAAGAACGGATTTGCTAACGTTGCAGGGCTTTGTACAGCAACATATGTGCATGGGGTATTTTCCATACTAGGTGTATCAGCAATCCTTCTCAACAACAAAACACTCTTTTTTTTAGTAAAACTAATGGGTGGCTGCTATTTATTATACATGGGAATTAAATCTCTTAAATCTGAAATTAACAGCTTAAATTCCAAAGAAATAATATCAAAGAATGAAAATCATCCTGTAAGTCAAGTAAAGATCTTAACCAGTTACATAGACGGTTTTATGACACAAATACTAAACCCTAAAGTATCAATATTCTACATAGCTGCTTTCCCAAAATTCTTGTCTTCAGGCGGTGGCATTAAAAAAGGATTTGAACTTGTAACAATACATTCCTTCAACATATTTGTATGGTTTACTTTGATGACCATTTTTATATCATTTGCTCATGCAATTTTTAAAAAGCAACGCGTAAAAGGATATATGAATATAGCAACGGGAACAGTTTTATCTCTGTTTTCTTTTTTCATTTTTTTTGGATAAATTTATCTTTACTATAATAAGTTGAAAATTGGCAGATCAATCGTCCCATAATTTTGTTTTTCTACCACTCTTAACAGCGATATCCATCCTCTGTCAGAGTTTATACTCCCAGTGTTTCTTCTTCATTTTCTCTGTGTAGCGCAACGATAAATTAATCTAACAGACACTTCGAATTTTAAGCATTAAAATTAAGAATGGTCTCTTGAGAAAAAATTCTAGCCATCCCATTTGCCTCACTACCATCAAGAGGTGCTATAAATTGTAAGAATATTATTACTCACACGTCTAATAACAAGTCCACTGCTCATAGCTGTCTCCAATACTGATTTAAAATGAAAAAACTATAGATTTCTAATTTTCTTTGTACAAAATAAAGTAACAATCTTCTATTTATGATATCCAATAAAGTGATGAGAAATCATTTAACATTTACATTTTTTCTTAAACCAAGAAGACAACTCTGTACTCTATTCGACTGAAAATAAAAAATCTCTTCATTATAAAAACTAAAACAACGAGAGCACTTAACTTATGGGATTAAACCGTTTCTTATAACTGTTTGAGACGGCTTAAAAACAATTGCCAATATGAAGTCTTTTTATTAACCACTTAACAGTCATCTAAGTGACAACTAAAACTCTGCCCGCAAGTATCTGTTACATCGTTTTAAAGTAAGCCTACCTTTGTTGGTTTCATATGCTTTTATCCACATGAAAACATAAAAAATGTTTTTTCCCTTTACTCCTCATTTATATCATGCTTCGATATCAAACATTACTTTTTTCAGTGTAAGAATCTTAAATAATTAAAGGGAACCCCTAAAAAATGAGCTATACACAAAATTTAGAAGATAATCCTCAGAAGAAATTGCAACGTGGATTAGATAACCGTCATGTACAACTTATAGCCCTCGGCGGTGCTATTGGAACAGGTCTCTTCATGGGATCAGGAAAAACAATCAGCGTAGCAGGCCCTTCTATCATACTTGTTTATGCTATTATTGGTTGTGCCTTATACTTTGTAATGCGTGCTATGGGGGAATTATTACTTTCTAATTCACAATACCGATCTCTCATTGATTTTTCAACCGATATGCTAGGACCAGGAATTGCCTTTTTTGTTGGCTGGAGCTATTGGTTGAGCTGGGTTGTAACTGGAGCCGCAGATATTATTGCGATTATCACTTATATGCACTTTTGGTGGCCCACACTTAATCCATGGATTACCGTTTTTGCTTGCATTGGTTTTTTCCTCATCTTTAATCTCTTTGCCGTAAAAATGTTTGGTGAACTTGAATTCTGGTTTGGTCTTATCAAGGTTGTAGCAATTTTAGCATTAATCATTGTTGGATTTTATATGATCGCGACAGGCTTTACTTCTCCAAATGGTACTGTTGCCTCTCTCAATCACGTATGGAACAATGGAGATATCTTTCCTCGAGGGATGACAGGTTTTTTTGCTGGATTTCAAATTGCCATTTTTTCTTTTGTTGGTATAGAAATTGCTGGAACAACTGCAGCTGAAGTCAAAAACCCTAAAAAAGTTCTTCCCAAAGCAATTAATGCAATACCGGTTCGTATTGTATTCTTTTATATCTTTTCTCTCGCTGTGATTATGTCTGTTACACCGTGGGATCAAGTTATTCCAGATCAAAGCCCTTTTGTCTCAATGTTTTGGCTTGCTGGTATTCCGATAGCTGCTGGTTTGGTAAATTTTGTCGTTCTTACCTCGGCTGCCTCTTCAGCAAATAGTGGTATTTTTTCTACCAGCCGTATGATATATGGACTTGCAACACAAAAAGGTGCTCCTCGCATTTTAGGAAAACTTTCCAAATACCATGTTCCAGCCAATGCTCTATTCTTTTCTTGCTTATGTATTTTATTAGGATATGCAATTACATCGCTCTCTCCAAGCATCATAAGTGCTTTTACAATTGTAACCAGCATTTCAGCTATTGCGTTTTTATTTGTATGGTCTGTAATTTTAATTAGTTATATCGTATATCGTCGCAATCACCCTCACCTGCATGCTGAATCTGTTTACAAAATGCCTGGAGGTGTTATCATGTGCGGAATTATTTTAGTTTTTTTTGCTTTCATGCTCTATTTATTGACATTAGAAACCGATACCTTCATAGCCTTACAATATAGTCTAGTGTGGTTTATTTTCTTAGGTATAATGTACTTTATGTTTGTCAGAAAAAAAACAGTTAAAGAAAATCAATAAAAATCAGTACATAAAAAAATAAAAGGGTAACGAAAGTTACCCTTTTTGATATCCATATATAAAACATAAAAGCTTTTTACAGAGTGTCTGATATTAGACTTCAATTACGCTCTTTATCAACCAAAGCGTTAGATTTTATCCAAGGCATCATAGAGCGGAGTTTTTTTCCGACTTCTTCGATAGGATGGTTATCATTCAAACGCCGCATCCCTTTAAAATGAGCCGCACCAGCTTTATATTCCTGAATCCAATTCGATGTGAATTTACCCGTCTGAATATCTTTCAAAATACGTTTCATTTCTGCTCTTGTTTTATCTGTAATCACACGTGGTCCAGACATATATTCGCCCCATTCAGCTGTATTGGAAATCGAATAATTCATATTTGCAATCCCTCCCTCATAGATAAGATCCACAATTAATTTAACCTCATGTAAACACTCAAAATAAGCCATTTCCGGCGCATAACCTGCATCCGTTAGTGTTTCATAACCTGCTCGAATAAGCTCAACAAGGCCACCACAAAGAACAGCTTGTTCACCAAAAAGATCAGTTTCGCACTCTTCTTTAAACGTTGTCTCAATCACCCCAGCACGTCCACCACCAAGAGCACACGCATAAGACAATGCTACATCATGGGCATGCCCTGAAGCATCTTGTGCAATCGCAATTAAGCAAGGCACACCACGACCACGTTGATATTCATTGCGCACTGTATGACCTGGGCCTTTAGGAGCAATCATTACAACATCAACAGTTTTTTTGGGTTCAATTAAGCCAAAATGAATACTCAAACCATGCGCAAAAGCAATCACAGCACCATCACGTAAATGATCATGAATATGCTCTTTATAAATATCAGCTTGCAATTCATCCGGTGTTGCCATCATAATAAGGTCTGCCCATTTTGCTGCTTCAGCAACACTCATAACCTCAAAACCATCCACCATAGCCTTTTTTGCTGTCGCCGACCCTGCACGCAAAGCGATTTTCACATTTTGAACACCAGAATCCTTTAAATTTAAGGCATGTGCATGCCCTTGTGAACCATAACCAACAATGGCCACTTTTTTTCCCTTAATTAAATCAATCTTGGCATCACGATCATAATAAACACGCATAAAAATACTTCCTTTTCTCTTTATTTAAACTGAATTTCAGCTTATTTTATTGAATAAATAAGTAAAAAATTATCTCAAGTGCTTCACATATTATGAATAACAAAGCAATTGAATAATCTTTTTTAAATTTATATCTTTCATACAGAAAACTACGTTCCCCCAACTTTCAAAAAAACATATTCGGATCCCAAATAAAATTCAGCAATCACTTAAAAAAACAATACTTTTGAAAAGAAATACATCTACTGATATTTTATTTGTTTACTGTATAATGAAACATTGTATCCTTAAACTTAGATACACTATGTAGATTTTAACATGAACCAAATCAAAATGGATAGCAAGAAAATTATCATTTTTATACTTGAACACAAAAACTCAATTTCAACAGCACACCATAATATCTCATATTTTAGTTGGATGAATTTACAATTGAAGAACACAGCAAAACTTCCATAAAACTCGGTCTAGTACAATCCTAAAAATATCCCTCTTTTTAAAAACTTCCGCGTAATTGCTGCTTGAAAACCATAAATGTCTGTATTCTCATCATAATTACCCTGATCATCCCGCTTCCACCACAAAGATGAAATTTTTCTCTTCCTGAAAAGATTCACTCAAACTTATATAAATCTTATATTTCTCATGAAATTTACCGTTAATTTACCGCTTTTTAAAAACAACTTTCTTCAACGCTAAAAAGCTTTGTTCACAACCTTTCCCTCTACAGGCTAATAAGTATGTTCGTTATTTTAAATTAAATGTAGCATTTCTATCGCCATCATAATACATACTCGTGTTATTCTCTAAACAAAGAGACGCAAAATTGCTTTTAGGAATAAATTAACGAAGCTTTCTAAAAGTGCACCCTCCCAATCATAGAGAGAAAAAAGTTTATACTAAAAGCCGAATAAAACGCTGAACTGTGTTATGCATTCCATACTCTAAGGCATCAGCTATAAGCCCATGACCAATAGAAACTTCATCAAGCCAAGGTATACAATTGACAAGAGCGGGAAGATTTGCAACTGTCAGGTCATGCCCTGCATGAACACCTAATTCCAGTTCTCTAGCTCTTCTTGCTGCTAAAACAAGTTTATTGAGCTCCTGATCCTGTTTTGACTTATCCTTAAAAGCACCGCCATAAAGCCCAGTATAAAATTCTACACGATCAGCACCAATCGCTTTAGCAATATCAAGACCATCAACAACAGGGTCCGCAAATAACGATACACGAATTTTTTTTGCTTTCAGACGCTGAATAATGGGGGCTAAAAATTCTGCATTACAAGCAAAATTCCAACCATGATCAGACGTTGACTGAGCTGGATCATCCGGAACAAGAGTAATCTGATTGGCATAGTTTTCTGCTATATCCAAAAATGTATCGCTCGGATAACCTTCAATATTAAATTCAGCTGTAGGAAACGTACTTTTAATTAAACAGTGTATATCTGACAAATCAGCAAAACGAATATGTCGCTCATCTGGACGCGGATGAACTGTCAAACCTGCTGCACCAGCTGTAAGTGCAATATGCCCAATACGCTTTATATCTGGCCAAGGAAGATTACGCCGATTGCGCAAAACAGCAACAGCATTAAGATTAACTGAAAGTTTTATTGCCATGCACGCTCCCATTTTCGTATGTAGTTTTAAAGACAAAAACACATTTGCCAATATAATCATAGAAAATAAAGATAGTTTTTCTATCGAACAATTGTTAAACGCTCTGCTGCACGTGTAATCCCTGTATAAAGCCAGCGAGCATACATATCACGAAATGCAAAGCTTTCATCAAATAAAACCACATTATCCCATTGAGATCCTTGTGCTTTATGAACAGTTAATGCATACCCATAATCAAAATCGTCATATCTTTTTTTCAATTGCCATGAAATCTCTTGATCAGGGTTATCAAACACTGCTTTTAAAAGCTTAATCTTCGCCACCCCACGCTCGCTTTCTTCTGGTTTAACGAGAAGATTAATAGCTGGTTTAACAGTTTCCTTCTGTGAAGTCATCACTTTCCATAAAGAGCCATTTAACAAACCTTTAGGAGGATCATTGCGCAAACACACAAGCTTATCTCCTGCTTGTGGATAATCTGCTGTAAACTCCTTCAAAGCACGCAAACGCCTATTATAAAGATGCCGTGTTCGATTCACCCCTACCAACACCTGATCAGCATCTAAAACCAATTTCTGATCCACCTCTTTACGTGAAACAACGCGAGCCGCTCCATAATCACCATACACAATATCGCGTCCTTCACGCACATCCATAGCTAAACGAACAATTGGATTATCACGCGCTTGTCGATGAATTTCAGAGAGAAGAAAATCTGGTGCAGCATTGGAAAAAAAACCACCCCCTGATATAGGAGGCAATTGACCTGGATCACCAAGCACAAGAATTGGCGTCCGAAAACTCATTAAATCACGCGCTAATTGTTCGTCTACCATCGAACATTCATCAACAATAATAAGCTTAGCTTGCGCGGCCAAACTTCTTCGATTTAAGGCAAATGTTGGTGCAATAGACTTTTTTCCTGTTACTTCATCGGAAACTTCTTCTTCTCCACGCGGGCAATAAATCAGTGAATGAATAGTACAAGCATTACTTGCCCCTTTAGAACGTAAAACCTGTGCTGCTTTCCCTGTGAACGCAGCAAACTGAACAGAGCCATCAACTGTTTCCGCAAAATAGCGCGCAAGTGTTGTTTTTCCCGTTCCCGCATAGCCAAAAAGGCGAAAAAGCGGAGAACGCCCTTCCTTTAACCACGCAGCAACAGCCTTCAATGCATTATCCTGTTCCGGTGAAAATTGCATAGTTTATCAAAATAAGATTCGCATAAAAAGAGCAAGTGTTTTAGAAAAAAACACTCTCAAAAAAAATTGTTGTTAAGAATCCTTCATAAAGAGATATTTCACTACTTTCACAGCACAATGATAACCCATTATAGCAATTGTTTTTGTACAGAATATTTCATACAATCTCGTCAATTATCTCACTCAGGCATGAAAGACAAACTTGTGCACCATAATGAAGAACAGATTAAAAAAACATCAACGAAGCGGTCAAAACTTTTTTAACAGAAAAAGAGCATTGCAATTGCAAAACCCTCGCTAGAAAAAATGTCCTTAACAGGATAAGAATAATGTAATTTTGTGTAAATTATATCTCAACGAATAAAGAGAAACATCACGCTTATATGAAGCACGCTTTATCTCGCACAAATATGTATTTTTCTGTTTCGACAATAAAATCTGGTTCGTAAGTATGGCCTTCTTGGTAGTCTATTATAAAAAAACTGGGGTATAGCTTCAGTCTAGCGTAGCACTTCAGGTTCGTCCTCTAGAATATGAGAAAAGCGCAATTCTTCATCTACTGAATCTACTGAGTCAAACTTTTTCTTTTTGTCGCAATGTTTTAAAGTTTATAAAAACTAACTGATTAATGCTATTCTTATTGCTAGAAATAACAATGAAATCAAGGGGGATAATTTGTTAATAGGCTTGACGTTATATCAAAATATCAGCGGTGAGATTGCTTTTTGGTTGTTTTAGAAATGAAATGATGATCTCAAATATTGATGAATGAAACGGGAGGTTTAAATTGAAAATATTAATTCCAGATGACTATCAAAAAGCCACCCTAACATTACAGTCTATTACAAAATTAATGAAATCGCATGAAGTGCTGGTTATAAATAATTTAGCTAAAGAATGTGATTTAGAAGATAAGCTCAAAGAGATAGATATTCTTATCTTAATCAGAGAGCGGACTATAGTTGATAGAAATCTTCTCCTGAAACTGCCAAATTTAAAATTGATCTGTCAAACAGGCCCTATAGGTTCACATATTGATATAGAAGCTTGTAGAGACTTAGGAATTGAAATATTAGACGGTGGTGGAGATCCAACTTCTGCTGCTGAATTTGCGTGGCTCTTAATGATGTCTGCGCGTAGAAAACTCTGTAAATCTGTGTCTGATATGAAAAAAGGACGATGGCAAACAACATTTGGCAACCAAATGAAAGGGGCTACTCTTGGAATATTCGGGTTTGGACGTATTGGTAAAATGGTTGCTCAATATGCTCAAGCTTTTGGCATGTCCATTTTGGTTTATGGGAGCGAGCATTCAACGCAAGAAGCAAAAAATCTAGGTTATCATTTTACGCATTCAAAAGATGAATTTTTTACACGTCCTGACATTATATCCGTACATTTACGTTTAAGCGATAAAACCAGAGAAATCATTCAATTAGATGATCTATTGCGCATGAAACCTCATGCTATTTTTGTCAACACAGCGCGTTCAGCTTTGGTTGAAAAAGGAGCGATAGAAAAAATACTAAGTTTGGAAAATTCAACTTACTTTGCACTGGATGTTTATGACAGCGAGCCAGTATATGAGAGCAAATTATTGCAATCAGATAGAGTTCTTTGCACACCGCATTTGGGCTATGTGACTGGAGAAAGCTTTGAGAATTATATTGAAAAAGCTTGCCAAAATATAGCGTCTTTTATGAAGAGCGCTTAATACTGCATTTGATCTCTGTTATTTTTGCCCTTCCTTTCAAGCCACTAGGGGAGTTCTCCTATAAAGCTCTTGAAAGAGTGATTTTGAGTAATTTCATAATGTAAAACTAAAATATAGTGACAAACTTTTCTATTGTTTTCATGGCATGACGGTTTGCATGGTTGCATCCTTCAAGCACAGTGTTTTTTCTTGCACGATGGAATCTTTCATATATGAGACAACATAATTAATTTATAACAGATAATTCAATGTATTATCTAAAAAATACAACGAGATAGCTATTAATGTGAACATATGAATTTAAAAAACAAACATCGCATATAAATCAATTCAAACATAATTGGGCATACGACTTATAACATTTTTTAGATGAAAAAATAATAATGCACCCCTGTCTTTAAACAAAGAATGAAAATCATAAAATGAGCTCTAAGGATAATAGGAACTCTCCACAAAGAAGAGAGAGATGAAGACTCCAAAGACTTCATCATCACTATCCTTCACTATTTGGTTAATATATTCACCTTATACAAGAATCTGTCCATCATCAGAAATAGCATTTGCAATGACTTCATCATTCGCCTCATCAGGCAACAGCATATCATTATGTGCACAGCCTGATGGAATCATGGGAAAACAATTTTCTAAATTATGAACACGACAATCAAAGAGAACTGGTTTGTCACAATCAATCATTTGTTGAATTTTATCATCAAGTTCATCAGGTTTTGAACAACGAATACCAACAGCACCATAAGATTCCGCTAATTTCACAAAATCAGGCATCGCTTCGGTATAAGAGTGAGAAAGCCGATTGCCATGCAACAACTGCTGCCACTGCCGGACCATACCCATATACTGATTATTTAAAATAAAAATTTTCACTGGCGTATTATGCTGTATTGCTGTTGCAAGTTCTTGAATATTCATCTGAATTGAAGCGTCACCAGAAATACATAAAACAAGCGCATCAGGATTTGCAATTTGAACACCGATAGCAGCAGGAAGACCATACCCCATAGTTCCAAGACCACCAGAAGTCATCCAATGTTTTGGCTTATCAAAACGATAATACTGCGCAGCCCACATTTGATGCTGTCCAACATCCGTTGTGATATAAGCACACGCATCTTTGGTAAGCGCATGAAGCCGTTCAAGAGCATATTGTGGCATAATAACATCTTTTCTCTCGGCATATGCTAAAGAATTACGTGCTTTCCAACAATCAATTTGCGCCCACCACATCTCACGATTTTCGCTTTTAAAGATTGGATGTTGCATATGTAAGCGTCGATTAATATCTCCTAAAACATGCGCTACATCACCAACAAGTGGAACTTCTACTTTTACGATCTTATTAATAGAAGAAGGATCAATATCAATATGGATAATGCGCGCATGAGGTGCAAAAGCGTCAAGCCGCCCAGTGATACGATCATCAAAGCGTGCACCAACAGCAAGCATAACATCACAATCATGCATGGCCATATTAGCTTCATAGGTTCCATGCATTCCAAGCATTCCAAGCCAATTTTTACCAGAAGCAGGATAAGCACCAAGCCCCATGAGTGTTGAAGTAATCGGAAAATCTCCTAATTGAACCAACTCACGCAAAAACTGTACAGCTTTTGGTCCCGATGAGATAACACCACCACCAGAATAAATAACAGGACGTTTTGCTGTTGCTAAAAGAGAAACAGCACATTCGATAGCCTCCTCTTTCGTCTTCGAATAAGAAGGTATAGATGCCGAAATTTGAGGCGCTCTATAAATACCTGAAGCAAATTGAATATCCTTAGGAATATCAATCAAAACTGGCCCTGGACGTCCTGATTGAGCAATAGTGAAAGCCTCATGAATGATTTTCGCAAGATCATTTACATCTTCAACCAAACAATTATATTTAGTACAAGGCTTTGTAATACCAACCGTATCAGCCTCTTGGAAACCATTTGTTCCAATCACAGTTGTTGGTACCTGACCAGAAAAACATACAAGTGGAATAGAATCCATTAATGCATCTTGCAAAGGCGTTACAGCATTCGTTGCACCTGGACCAGAAGTCACAAGCATAACGCCTACTTTCCCTGTACTCCGTGCATAGCCCTCAGCAGCATGTCCCGCTGCTTGTTCATGACGCACCAAAATATGTCGAACGACATCTTGTTGATAAATAACATCAAAAATAGGAAGAACAGCCCCACCAGGATAACCAAAGAGATGTTCAACCCCTTGATCAATAAGAGCTTGAACCACCATTTCAGCGCCCGACATTCTTTTTCCGTCCGCACTCTCTTGCATTCTTGGATGATTTGCCATTTTTCCCACTCGCCTACTTGATAGCACAATAAAAAAGCTCCTAGAGGAGCGCATAAAAAAAGGCTCCAAGGGAGCCCATGACACACAAAAACATATATTGTATGATCCCCCCTCCTTCTTTCAATGCACAAATATAATAAGAAAAATATTTCCTATAGATAGATTTTTAATTCCATTAATATCATTCGTCAATAAAAAATTATACTTCCCCAAAAAATCAATTCATAATTCTTTCTTACATTGTTCTTCAAACTTCTTGGCTCTTTTATCAAGAAACAAGCTTCCATTCGTCATCAAATTGATTACGAAACCATGTCATTTGCCTTTTTGCATACCGCCTCGTTTGTGTTTTCACCGTTTCAAGGGCACTCTCAAAATTTCTATATCCGTCCAAATACGCTACAAATTCAGATATTCCAATAGCCTTCATCACGGGTAACAAAGGAGAAAGCATAAGCTTTTTCACAGTAAGCACCTCTTCTAAAGCTCCTCTTTCAATCATAGAATCTAATCTTTTATGAATACGTTCATAAAGCAATTGACGAGGTGGAATAAGAAGAATTTTTTCTACACAATTTGAAGCAATGAGAGGTGTTGTTTTTTGCTCCTGCCACCAACTGAGTTTTTTACCAGTTGCATCATAAACTTCTAAAGCCCGTACGATACGCTGTCCATCTTGTGAAGAAATTTTCTCAGCAAGAACAGCATCAACCTGCAACAACTGGTGATAAAGGCTTTCAGCGCCTTCCTGATCAAGCCGAAGTCGCCATTTCTGACGTACAACATCTGGAACATGAGGAATTTTTGCAATTCCCTCTAAAAGAGCACGAAAATAAAGCCCTGTTCCACCAACAAAAATAAGTGATTGGAATGAAAATATCGTCAATAACTTCTCAACATCGCGCAACCAATGCCCTACTGAATAATTGACAGTAGGACTTACATAACCATAGAGATAGTGTGGAACAATCGCAGTATCAGCTTCTGTCGGACGTGCCGTTAAAATATTTAAAACATCATAAACCTGCATTGAGTCAGTATTGATAATGAGAGCATTTCTTTCTTGAGCCATCTGCAAGGCAAGCGCTGATTTTCCACTTGCAGTTGGCCCCGCTATCAATGTAATCGTTCTCTGTTTCATAAATGGAAATCTCTACATCCATAAATCAACCACTTACTGCTACACGCATAATTAACTGCGCAAAACCTGTATTTCATCTTCATTGTCATAGAGTGAACTCTTCAAACAAAAATACAAGCAGAACTTTTATAACGAATACAATGAAAATATCTATGATAGTTCTGCTTTATTGAAAATAATGAACCCAATAACAATACAAAAAAATCTCAAAGGATTTCTTCCTGTTATCATTATTCAATAACAAAACACAGCCACAAAAATTCTTCTAAGGAGCTCTCATAAATCAAGATAATTTTTGCAACCCTATATATAAATAACACTTAAGCTTAACACATCCAAGAAAACAGCTTTATCTTTTATAAAAATCGGTAATGCTTTGATTTACATAAGCACCTCGTAAATTATTTTCTTCAAGCTCTCATTTACAGCTGTTGCCTTTCTTTTCTATCAACTACCAAGCAAAGCATAGCTATACCCATAAATGACTTCTTCTACTCTTTATATTTCTGGATCATTGCTCTTTTGAAAATTGAAGAAGTCGCATCTATCATACCTTTAATGGCAATAACAAAAATACAAACAACTGAGACACAGCCTTTAAAACATCAATCTCGCAAACATTAGCCCCCAAACATTAATCCATTGGAATTGTTACGACCCGCAACTCTCCATCTGGACGTGCAACGATGAACAGAGCATTTTTACGCCCTGCCTCACGTAATTTATGAAGACGTTTTTTTACCTCATCAATCGTTGTGATAGAACTTTGATTGATATCAACGATGACTTCACCAATGCGAATACGCTTTTTATCCGCCGTGCTATTTTCTGCAACAGATGTCACCACCACCCCCCGAAGTTTATCCGTAATTGAATAACGATGACGCAAATCTTCTGTAAGCTCAGATAATGTCATTCCCATAAAGTGCATTGTCACACTTTTCGATACGGCATTGTCCTTTTCATCATCAGACTCTTCTTCTGTATTTTCATTTGTATCTGTCTCAATCAAACGACCAAGTTTAACTTTCACCGTTTTTTTCTGTCCGTTCCGCAAAACAGTAACATCCACCACTTTTCCTTCCGGACTCTCTGCCACCAAACGCGGCAAATCACGCGCATGCTTAATTTTTGCATTCCCAAAATAAAGAATGATATCTCCAGTTTGAAGCTGGCTATTATCTACATCGGAATCTTCTATTTTGCCAGCAACCAACGCCCCCACAGCGTTTTCTAATTTCAAACTTTTCGCAATATCTTCTGTTATCGGTTGAATACGGATAGCCAACCAGCCACGCCTTATTTCTCCAAAATCACGCAACTGATTGATAACAGAAAGTGCCATATCTGATGGTATAGCAAAACCAATACCAATAGACCCACCGGAAGGCGAAATAATTGCTGTATTAATTCCAATCACCTCACCATTTCTATCAAATAATGGACCTCCAGAATTGCCTCGATTAATCGCCGCATCTGTCTGAATAAAATTATCATAAGGACCCGCATTAAGATCACGATTGCGTGCAGAAATAATACCAACTGTTACACTTCCACCAAAACCATAGGGATTGCCGATTGCCATAACCCAATCCCCAATGCGCGCTTTCTCTGAATCACCAAAACGTACAGCTTTTAATTTTTTGCTTCCTGCATCAACTTGAAGCAGCGCCAAATCAGTCTTGCTATCCTTTCCAAGCAACTTTGCTTTCAATTTTGTACCATCAGTAAAATTCACTTCAATATCATCAGCATCAACAATAACGTGGTAATTTGTAACGATAAGCCCCCTTTGCGCATCAATCACAAAACCAGATCCCAAAGAACGTACCTTTTGAAATTGACTTCCTTTTTGACCATCTTTAGGTGTAAAAAAGTCACTAAAATACTCTTGTAACAATGAATCTTTTGGTATAACGGGCACAGAAGTATTCTCGTCTTGTTCTGTGCCATCAACGGTCTGTGCTGTGGAAATATTCACAACTGTCTCTAAAAGCTCAGCAGCCAAATCAGGAACTGAAGGCAGTGTACTTTTTGTCTCTTCTCCCCAAGATAAACTGATGGATCCTGATAAAAACAAAACCACACAGACAACAACTTTTGTGACAAAGAACTTCAAAGATGTAATCCCACCTACGACATTTCTAATCATAACATGCCTTTAACAAAATGCGCAAAAAACTGACTAAATTTATCTATGCAAAATGAGTATGGCTTAATACTTTACCATCTTCATCATAAAAGAAAGCAACCACAGAGCACACTTTCCATGCAAAAGCCTATGCAAAAATTGTGTCCACAGTCCATTTTTACATCTACTCTTCCCCAAGTTTTGAATCAGTTTTACTGGATCCAATATTCATTGTTGATGGAAGTTTTCTCTTTTCCTGCTGCGGATTGCGAAAATAGAAAAAGAAATCTTCATTTGGTGAAATCACCATCGGAATAGGCTCCAAATTTTTATACTGTTCCATTGCTAACCAAAAATCGTAGAAGGACGGATTAACCTTCCTCGCGTTCAATAAAAGGCGAATACTTTCAGCCTGACCTTCACCACGAGTAATTTCAGCATCACGTCTTGCAGCCGCTACAATTTCTTCATATTCACGATTAGCTTCCGCCACAATACGAGCTTTCTCCTGCTGACCACGAGCACGAATATTTTCCGCTACAGCCTCACGTTCAGCCGCCATTTGCCGGTAAACATCTTCTGAAACAGCATCTGTTAAATCAGTTTTGCGAATACGCACATCAACAATTTTAATACCCAACGAACCTGCATCTACAGAGAACTGCCGCTGCACTTCAGCCATCATTGCACCTCGTTCATCTGATAAAGCTGCTCTAAATTCCCGCTTACCATAAACAGCCCGCAAAGCATCAATAAAACGCGGTGCCAGATTTTCACGCGCAGCAACTTGTGGACGCCCCGAAGCAATACGCTGTAAAAACAACTTAGGATCGGTAATACGATAAATAAAAAACGCATCCACTTCATAATAAGCACCACCCCTCACCTGTACAGATTGTGTAGGAACATCGTAACGTAACAACCTATTATCAACCACAATCATCTTATCCAAAAAGGGCACTTTCAAATAGATTCCAGGGTCAGATTCTACCTTAACAATTTGCCCAAAACGCTTAATTGCTACTTGTTGACGCGGATAGACAACAAAAAGAGACATCCATAAAGCCATCAAAAGAAGCACTATAGCACTAAAAATAAACAAAAAACGAGACTGCTGCATAATTAGCGTCCTCCAGAAATGCGAGAATTCAATAGCGATGTAGAACGTGCTGATGTTTTTTTCGCTCTTTCTGATGAATTGCTGCCTAGCAATTCATTCAGAGGTAAATAAGGCACCACCGGAGAATTGGTTTGATCAAGAACCAACTTGTTTGGTGAAGAAAGAATACGCCCCATCGTCTCCATATAAAGACGATAACGTGTAGCCTCTGGTGAAATTTTAGCCTCATGCGCTATAGCCTGAAAACGCTCAGCACGTCCTCTTGCTTCTTCAACCATTTGTGCCTTTTCACCTTTTGCGATTTCCCGTGTACGTGAAGCTTCACCATTCGCTAAACCAATCTTATTAAAACGCACACGATTTCCTTCTTCAATCATTCGCCCACGTTCCTGCTCCGCCTGTTGAACGGAATTAAACGCAGCGGCCACTTTCGTAGGAGGAGCAGCTTCGCTAATCGATACACGATTTATTTCAACACCGAGCTGATATTTATCCACAGTCAACTGGATAATTTTTCTGACATCATCAGCAACTTCTTCTTTCTTATCACGTAAAACGTCATCAACGGGCCTTGAACCAATGACTTCACGCATTGCACTCTCAGCAACCTGACGTACTGTCCCTTCTTGATCATTCACATTAAATAAAAACTGACTAGGATGTGAAATCCGATAGTAAACAGAAAAATTAACGTTCACAATATTCTGGTCACTGGAAAGCATCAAGCCGTCACTTTGTTGTGTTTGTCCAGACTGGCCACCAATCGCAATTGTTTTTTCCGTTAAAGGCACTTTCATATAAGTCTCAATTGGCCAAAAGTGAAAATGCAAGCCATCACTGATAGTTTCCCCCTTAGGTACCCCAAAACGTAACTCCACTGCTTGTTCATTTTGTTGAACGATATAAAGAGACTGATAAAGCCAAAAAAATACGGCGAGCAAAAACAAGATTCCCCAAAGACCACCTCCACCAAATTGTTTAAGTTGCTCCTGCCCTTTACGCAAAATATCATCAAGATGGGGACCTTTGTCACCACCATTATTACTACCAGAACCAAAGAAGTTCTTCGTTGGCGTTTTTTTGTCACCACTAGGTTTATTGTGATCACCACTCCAAGGGCCACCACCATTTTGATTTGTCCAGGGCATTTTTACCTCTTTTACTGAATACCATTCATCAAATACCAACCATTCACTTAAATCTCATAAGATGGCTCTTATCTGATTCCACTTCAATACAAACGGATTATTTCCGTTCATAAACCACAAAACGTGTTGGATGACTGTCTTTATCTCCTCTTGGAATATATTGTGTTTGCACAATAGTCCACTTTTCTTTGTCAAAAACAGGAAAAAAACTATCACCTTTAATGGAAGCTAAGACTTCTGTGAGGAAGATTTTATCAGCAATACTAAAACCTTGTTGAAAAATTTCACCACCACCAATAATAAAAATCGCATCTGCACCATTTTGAGAAGCTTCTCTTTTTGCAACAGAACAAGCCTGAGATAAAGAGTGGGCAACAATAGCCCCTTCAGCGGTAAAGGCATCATTGCGCGTAATGACAATATTCACGCGCCCTGGCAAAGGCTTCCCAAGAGAATCCCAAGTTTTTCGCCCCATAATAACGGGCTTACCAAGAGTTAAAGCCTTAAAGCGTTGTAAATCTGTTGACAAGTGCCAAGGCATCGCACCTTCACGGCCGATAACACCATTTTCTGCAACAGCTGCAATTAAACAAATTGGAAAAGTCATATTGCTACCGGTGCCTTGATATGTGAGTGTGCTTTATAATTAAGCAATTCAAAATCCTCAAATTTAAAAGAAAAAAGATCTGTTACCGCTGGATTTATATGTATAGACGGCAAAGCATTTGGTATACGAGACAATTGACATCGAGCCTGTTCAAAATGATTAGAATAAAGGTGCGCATCACCAAGAGTATGAATAAAATCACCTACTTTAAGACCGCATACTTGTGCGATCATCATTGTTAACAGGGCATAAGAAGCAATATTGAATGGAACGCCTAAGAAAATATCCGCTGAACGCTGATAAAGTTGGCAGGATAATTTACCATCAGCAACGTAAAATTGAAAAAGACAATGACAAGGAGGAAGAGCCATTTCCTCTATCAATGCAGGATTCCACGCAGAGACAATTAAGCGACGAGAATCTGGTGTTTCCTTAATCATACTCAAAAGATTACTGATTTGATCAATATGTCGTCCATCAGGAGCAGGCCAAGAACGCCATTGATAACCATAAATAGGACCAAGATTTCCTTCTTTATCAGCCCATTCATCCCAAATTGATATACCGTTCTCCTTCAACCAAGCAATATTTGTATCACCTCTAAGAAACCACAAAAGCTCATAAATGATTGAACGCAAATGCAGTTTCTTCGTTGTCAACAATGGGAATCCGCCCTGTAAATCAAACCGCATCTGATAGCCAAAAACTGATCGCGTCCCAACACCGGTTCGATCTGCACGATCAATGCCCTGATTTAAAACATGAGATAAAAGCTCAAGGTAAGTTTTCATGCAAGTATTATGGCCGATTCTACTGAATAGAGAAAATTAAAACTGTAAAACCTATAAAAATACAATTTAAATCGCTTTCTTAAAACATTTTGCACAAGAAATTATTATTTCCGATTAAATTTTTGACGCAAAAGATAAAATACTGTAGACAACCCATAGAGGAATAAATACAGGGGGAAATAATACGTGAATGTAAATAAAAAGGGATAGACTTATGGAGAATGAAGCAACTCTAGCACCACATGATACAAGAAACCGTATTCTATCTATTGTGTCCAGCGCATCAGGTAATTTAGTAGAGTGGTATGATTTTTATGTTTACTCATTTACGTCCATTTATTTTGCATCACAATTTTTTCCTTCCGATGGTGATGTTGTTGCCCAACTCTTAAAAGCTGCTGGTGTCTTCTTTGTTGGATTTCTCATGCGCCCAGTCGGCGGATGGCTTTTCGGATATATTGCTGATCGTTATGGACGTAAACAATCAATGCTTATTTCTGTTTTCATGATGTGTGGTGGTTCCTTCCTTATTGCCATATTGCCCACTTATGAAACTATTGGGATAACGGCAGCAATTCTCCTTTTGTTACTCCGAATGCTTCAAGGACTTTCTGTTGGTGGAGAATACGGTACAACAGCAACTTATATGAGTGAAGTTGCCCTTAAAAATCACCGAGGCTTCTTTGGTTCTTTTCAATACACCACACTCATCGGCGGTCAGCTTCTTGCGAGCCTTGTGATATTTATTTTGGCACTTTATCTCACAGAAGATCAATTGAAAGCATGGGGCTGGCGTATCCCTTTTGCTATTGGAGGCCTCGCTGCAATTGTTGCAATTTATCTACGACGCTCTCTTCATGAAACCACGACCAAGGAAAGCCGCTCTCAAGAAAAAGCTGGCAGCATTAAGGAACTTCTAAGCAAACACCGAAAAGCTTTTTTTCTGGTTGTTGGTTTTACGGCTGGAGGATCGCTTACATTCTACACATACACAACCTATATGCAAAAATATCTTATCACGACTACCGGATTTGATAAACACACCGCTACCACTATAATGACTGCTGCACTCTTTGTTTTTATGTTGCTCCAACCTGCCTTTGGCGCTCTAGCAGATAAAATTGGAACAAAAACTTCACTCATTATTTGGAGCGCTCTATCTATTATCTTTACAATTCCTGGACTTAAAGTAATTGGTAACACTGATAATACATGGGTCGCCCTATCGGTCATTATTGGAATGCTCTGCATTATAAGCTTTTATACATCGATCTCTGGTATCATAAAAGCTGCTATGTTCCCTTCTTCAGTACGAGCAATTGGGGTTGGTCTCTCTTACGCAGTTGCTAACGCACTCTTTGGTGGTTCCGCTGAATCAGTGGCGCTTGGGTTAAAAGATATTGGATATGAATCACTCTTTTATTTCTATATAACCGGCATGATGATTATCGCATTTATTGCTATTCTTTTGATGCCAGATACGAGCAAAGGGGGATATCTTCAAAACGACGATATCCATTAAACTGTTTTATATTACACAAAAAAGCTCAAGAAATTGAGCTTTTTTGTAAAAATTTTATATAGAAAATATAACATATATAATATGTTATACTCATATCTTGAAGATTATAAAGAAGTAACCTTTTTCTGTTACTAAGTTCAATACCTTTAAAATAAAAAAGCGCATAATAATTTAAGCAAACACAAAGTTCTCTTATTTCCAAAAATAGATATATAACCGGTAAACTATTTTATTAGTAAAAACCAATCTCCCTTAATGCCTTCGTGACCTTTAAAAAGGCTATTGTTAAACATGCATCCTCATATGCATATACATATCACGGTCGACTTTTCCCCTAATATAAAAAATAGCCCTTATACAATTGAATTTTTGTAACGTAAAATATAAACAATTTTAAATAGAAAAAAATAAAAGAGATCTAAAAGGGGAACAATTCATGAAAAACGAAACAACTTTAGCACCACATGATACAAGAAAACGTATCTTTGCCATCATATCCAGTGCATCAGGGAATCTCGTAGAATGGTATGATTTTTATGCGTACTCATTTACATCGATTTACTTTGCTTCACAGTTCTTTCCTACAGATGATGATGTCGTTACACAACTGTTAAAAACTGCAGGAATTTTTTTTATTGGCTTTCTTATGCGACCTATTGGAGCATGGCTCTTTGGCTTCATTGCTGATCGTTATGGACGCAAACGATCAATGCTTATATCTATTTTTATGATGTGCGGTGGTTCTTTCCTCATCGCCATACTCCCCACCTACGAAACTTTGGGCATAACAGCAGCATTCCTTTTGCTTTTAATCCGTATGTTTCAAGGACTTTCAGTTGGTGGTGAATATGGTACAACAGCAACTTATATGAGTGAAGTTGCCCTCAAAAATCGTCGTGGACTCTTTGCTTCCTTCCAATATGCTACAACCATCTCAGGTCAACTTCTCGCCAGTTTTACTATATTCATTTTAGCACTCTACCTCACAGAAGATCAGTTAAAAGCATGGGGCTGGCGTATTCCTTTTGCCATTGGTGGCTTTGGAGCAATGATTGCGATTTATCTCCGTAGCTTGCTCCACGAAACAACCACACAAGAAAGTCGCTCTAAACAACACGCTGGCAGTATTAAAGAACTTCTTACCCACCATAGAAAAGCTTTTTTTCTGGTTATTGGCTTTACAGCAGGAGGATCACTGACATTTTATACATACACCACTTATATGCAAAAATATCTGATCACAACGGCAGGTTTTGATAAACACACTGCAACAACGATAATGACTGCCGCTCTTTTCATTTTTGTGTTACTCCAACCCCTCTTTGGTTTTCTAGCCGATAAAATTGGAACAAGGGCTTCCCTCATCAGTTGGAGCATCTTATCCATTATCTGCACAATTCCTGTGCTTAAAATGATAGGAAATGCCCATAATGCATGGGTTGCGCTACTCATTATTATCGGAATGCTCTGTATTATGAGCTTTTATACATCCATCGCTGGTATCATAAAAGCAGAACTGTTCCCCGCCTCAATCCGAGCAATCGGAGTTGGACTTGCTTTTGCTATTGGTAATGCGCTGTTTGGCGGTTCTGTTGAATATGTAGCACTTGGATTAAAGAATATGGGGCATGAAACTGTCTTCTTTTTTTACATAGTTGGTATGATGGTCATTGCACTCATCTCAATTCTCTTGATGCCAGATATAGACAAAGGAGGATATCTTAATAAAGATAATGAGATCCATTAAAATCGCTACACACAATAAAAAAGCTCAAGCAATTGAGCTTTTTTGTAATGAATGTATAAAAAATTCTATAAAAAAGAAAATACCATGAAATAATTCACTTCTTGTAGCTATCTTACAGGAAGAAATATTGCGCTTATTTTTAAACTAAATAATACATGTTAAAAATCTGTATTGTTTAGTGGTTAAATAATAAAAAATTATACAATTTTCCTACATTCTGCAAATATTCTATCGGCAACTTAAAAAAAAGATATTAAAGCACTCTTTTTACTAATATTTAATCTTGTTGGACTTATTTTTTAACATACATCTATTGAGATTCAGTGTGATAAGCTTTTACGACACGATAAAAACAAATTCCTCAACAGGCACAAACTTATAACCCAAACAAACCTTCAATAACTTTTATAAGAAATGATTATGATACAATTGAATTTTTATAACGCAAATTGTAAACAGTTTTAAATAAAAAAAATAAAAGAGATCTAAAAGGGGAACATTTTATGAAAAGCGAAACAACTTTAATACAACATGATACAAGAAAACGTATCTTTGCCATCATATCCAGTGCATCAGGGAATCTCGTAGAATGGTATGATTTTTACGTTTACTCATTTGCATCGATTTACTTTGCACCACAATTTTTCCCTTCAGATGGCGATGTTGTTACCCAATTTTTAAAAACTGCAGGCATCTTCTTTATTGGTTTTCTTATGCGCCCAATTGGGAGCTGGCTCTTTGGCTTTATTGCGGATCGCTATGGACGCAAACGCTCAATGCTCATATCTATTCTTATGATGTGTGGAGGATCTTTTCTCATTGCCATACTTCCTACTTATGAGACTTTAGGGAAAACTGCAGCAATTCTTCTGCTCCTAATCCGAATGATGCAAGGACTTTCAGCAGGGGGAGAATATGGTACAGCTGCAACTTATATAAGCGAAATTTCCCTTAAAAATCACCGTGGTCTCTTTGCGTCTTTCCAATCTGGCACGCTTATTACTGGTCAACTTTTAGCCAGTTTTATTATATTTATTTTGGCACTTTATCTAACGGAAGACCAATTAAGAACATGGGGCTGGCGTATTCCTTTTGCGATTGGTGGATTAGCAGCAGTAGTCGCACTTTATCTACGTCGTTCGCTTCATGAAACAACCACTGAAGCAAGCCGCTCTCAAAAACAATCTGGGAGTCTTAGAGAACTTCTAAGCAAACACACAAAAGCCTTCTTTGTGATTGTTATCTTCGCCTCTGGAGGATCTCTTACATTTTATACCTGTACGACTTATATGCAGAAATATCTGATCACAACGACTGGGTTTGATAAACATACTGCTACAACTGTGATGACAGCCGCACTGTTTATTTTCATATTACTCCAACCCATATTTGGTATCCTAGCTGATAAAATTGGCACAAAAAATTTACTTGTTCTTTGGAGTGTACTCTCTACTCTCTTTACAATTCCTGGACTTCTCATAATCGGTCATACGCATAATACATGGATTGCACTATCAACCCTTATTGGAATACTTTGTATTATGAGCATGTATACATCCATCTCTGGTGTCGTAAAATCAGCTATGTTTCCTTCTTCAGTACGAGCACTAGGAGTTGGTCTCTCTCATGCTATTGGTAATGCATTATTTGGTGGTTCTGCCGAATACGTAGCACTTGGATTAAAAAATATCGGACATGAATCACTCTTCTATTTTTACGTAATCGGCGTGATGGTCATTGCATTCATTGCCACCCTCTTTATACCGAATATGAGTAAAGGAGGATATCTCCAAGACAACGAAACCCATTAAACTTTTTACATAAAAAACAAAAAAGCCCAATAAACTGGGCTTTTTTGCAATTATCGAGCAAAAATTGAATTTTTAAATTGTTTAAATTTTATCAAGTGCATTTAATTGTTTGGCGACCAAATAATAAAAAGTCATACGACTTTTTCTGCGATCTCCAGACATCATTTCTGCGACTTTTGAAACAGCCATTTTAGCACTCTGTTCATCAGCACCTAATATATCTTGAACCCATTTTTCAACACGTTCTAACTCTTTTGGATCCGATGTAGCAACAAGCGATGCGTCCTGCTTTTTCATCACCAACGATAAACGATGGCTAAGCCGTTCTATCGCAGATTCATCAGGATTATTGTCATATAATTTAATATCCGCTAGATCATTTGTCATTCTTTGCCAGCTCCTCTCCAAGAATTGGCGGCTGTATTTTACAACCGCATTATATAGCTTCATAAATAATTAGAGGATTTAAAATATTAACAACCCCCCCTTTTCTAAAGAGCGTTCTTCATCTATATTTAAGAAGCTGGCTTTCCAGCTATGGTAATAAATGGACAATGAAATAAACTCGTTGGACCCGGGGGCGGTACCCGGCGCCTCCACCAAAATATAAAAAGAAAATTATATTTTGGTGGGGGCGAAATAGGATCGACAAGAGCGTAAAGATTGCTCTTTTACTCGGCATAGTACCACCGTTATCGGACTAAATGAGTAGTTGCAAATGACAACTATGCGGAAGCACGTCTCGCTGCTTGATGCAGTGCGAATGTTTCAATTTAAGTCTTAAACCGTCGCAGGTTTAAGCGGGGTTCGGAGGCACCTGGCAACAGAAGCCTTCACTTTTATAAATGTTATTGATTAGTCTTTCAGATTCTCTTTATCATAAAATTTCTGATTATTTTTCAGTTGATTTAAGTGCATAGTAGACAAAATATTACTAGCTTAAAAAGATATTCTATTGCACAATATTACGCACGCTCATTTGCTATGTGAAATAAAAGGAATAAACTTCGATGGTTCAAGATCAAATCCGTTACGATATTCTCGTTCAGGATGCGCTTCGTGGGGTTATCCGTAAAGTTTTATCGGAAGTTGCCAAAGCAGGTCTTCCAGGAAATCACCATTTTTTTATCACTTTTCTGACAACTGCTCCAGGTATTAAAATCTCTTCTCGGCTTAAAAATCGTTATCCTGAACAAATGACAATCGTATTACAACATCAGTTTAGAGATTTAAGTGTTTCGGAAACGGCTTTCGAAGTAACGCTCTCTTTTAGAGAAGTCACTGAAAAATTAGTAATTCCTTTTACTTCTATCCAAGTATTTTACGACCCTATAGCATCATTTGAAGCAGCGTTTGATCTGCCCTCAAACCTTGCCTCTGGAGAAGATAAAAATTCGGAAAATACTCTGAGTACACCTATTACTCTATCGGAAAAACAAAAAAAAGAAAATACACTTGTAAAAGAACAAAATCCTAGCACAAATAAGAATCCCTCAAACAATGATACCAAACAAAGCGCTGATGTTGTCTCCTTAGATTCTTTTCGAAAAAAATAAATAAACTTGCTCATGACTGAACTCATAAATCTTCGTCAATTCCGAAAGCGAAAAAAACGTGCAAAACAAGCTGTTCTTGCAGAGGAGAATCGCTATCGTTTTGGACGAACAAAAGCTGAAAAAAATTTCGAACAAAAAGAATCTTTAAAAACGCAGAAGTTTCTTGAACAAAATCGTTTATGGTGCGACGAATAAGAGTAAAACGATGCATGAAGATAATCCTATAGATTGGTCAAAAGTGATCTCGCGAAAAATATCCGTTCGAATTGATGGACATGCAACAAGTGTATCTTTAGAACAACCATTTCTAGACATTCTTAAAGCCATAGCACGAAAAAAAGGACAATCTTTAGCCTTTATTATCACCGATATTGATAGCAAAAGACCGCAACAAGTAAACCTTTCAGCTTCATTACGCGTTTATGCACTTCAAAGCGTTCTTGCTCAGCATTTTTGACATTTTTTACAATCTCTATTTCCTTAATTCAACCAAAGATATTTCTGCTTTTTAAAGATTTTTTTTAGACCTAGCGCTCAAATGAAAAAAAGACTACACAAAAGATATAATGAATAATTTTCTCGATCACATACCATTCTTTGAAGAAGATGGCTCCCCCCTCCCTCATGAAAGAAATTTGGGTATAACTACACACACTGAAAGAGCAAAAGAAAAAACGCATTGCGATGCCGATTATTTAGAATACCTCAATCCAGAACAACGACAAGCCGTTATGAATACAGAAGGACCTCTTTTGGTTCTTGCGGGTGCTGGTACTGGAAAAACACGCGTTTTAACTACCCGCATTTCTCATATTTTACGCTCCGGTCTTGCCTCTCCTAAGCAGATACTTGCTGTAACTTTCACCAACAAAGCAGCACGCGAAATGAAAATGCGTATTGGTACATTTATTGGTGAAATTGTTGAAGGCATGCCTTGGCTTGGAACTTTTCATTCCACCGGTGCAAAAATTTTGCGTCGCCATGCAGAACTTGTTGATTTAAAAAGTAACTTTACAATTCTTGATAGCGATGATGTTGTGAGACTTTTAAAACAGCTTATTCAAGCTGAAGGATTGGACGACAAACGTTGGCCCGCACGAAGCTTTGCAATGATGATCGATTCTTGGAAAAATCAAGGACTTTCACCAGAACGTATTTCAGAAAGTGATGCCCATTCCTTTGGAAACGGCATGGGACGTAAACTCTACCGCCTCTATCAGGAGAGATTAAAAAGTCTTAATGCCTGTGATTTCGGTGACCTTCTCCTTCATTCAATCTCTATCTTTCAACATAACCCAGATATTCTTCGCGAATATCACTCTAAATTTCGCTATATTCTTGTAGATGAATATCAAGATACAAATACAGCGCAATATCTTTGGCTCCGCCTTTTAGCACAACAATCCAAAGGTCAACATGTAAACCTTTGTTGTGTTGGTGATGATGACCAATCTATTTATGGGTGGCGCGGTGCTCAAGTTGATAATATATTGCGGTTTGAAAAAGATTTTCCTCCTGCAAAAATTATTCGTTTAGAATGCAATTATCGCTCAACATCACACATTCTCAAAACTGCTTCTCATCTCATTTCACATAATCAAGACAGACTGGGAAAAACACTTTTTTCTCATCAAATAAATACTGAAGAAGAAAAAGTAAGAATTCATGCTGCATGGGATTCAGGAGAGGAAGCACGTGCAATTGGAGAAGAAATTGAACGCGCTCAACAAGCCGGTCATTCATTAAATCATATGGCTATATTAGTGCGCGCATCATTCCAAATGCGTGAATTTGAAGATCGCTTTGTAACACTTGGTCTTAACTACCGCGTCATTGGAGGTCCCCGCTTTTATGAACGAATGGAAATACGTGATGCCATGGCTTATTTGCGTGTTGTTGTCCAACCAGCAGATGACCTAGCTTTTGAACGCATTATCAATACACCTAAACGCGGCTTAGGAGATGCAACCCTACGCACCCTTTATGAAAGCGCGCGCGCGCGTGCTATTCCTCTTTTTTCTGCCGCAACAGCAATCATCGAAACAGATGAGCTAAAGCCCAAAGCACGCAGTGCTTTACGAAACATTATTGAAAACTTTCGTCGTTGGCAAAATATGCTGCAAGACACCCCGCATAGAGAACTTGCCGAAATAATTCTCGAGGATTCAGGCTATACAGCTATGTGGCAAGAAGATCGCTCTCCAGAAGCACCAACACGGTTAGAAAATCTCAAAGAAATGATCCGCTCTATGGAACAATTTGAAAGCCTTCACAGCTTTTTAGAACATGTTGCACTCGTGATGGATGCTGAAAATAATGAAAACACTGATGCGGTCAACATCATGACACTTCATTCAGCAAAAGGGCTTGAATTTGAAACCGTTTTTCTTCCTGGTTGGGAAGAAGGTCTTTTTCCCCACCAACGCTCATTGGATGAAGGTGGCCGTTTAGGATTAGAAGAAGAACGACGACTAGCCTATGTAGGACTAACAAGAGCAAAAAAACATTTGCATATATGGTTTGTATCTAATCGAAAAATTCATGGACTTTGGCAACCTGCGCTTCCCTCCCGTTTTCTAGATGAGTTACCGGCAGAACACATAGAATTTATAGAAATGGGAACATCTTATGGCGGTTATGGCAAATCCTCTTTTAAAGATCATAATTCCTTTTACAATAATTATGCTCCCTTAAAACAGAAGCGTGTACAAAAGAACATTGAAGGAAAAGCCATCCTTCAACCAGTTGCTGAAACACCTTCAAATTTTTCAATCAATGATCGGATTTTTCATATAAAGTTCGGTTATGGTCGTATCACAGCAATAGATGATCATAAATTAACCATTATATTTGAAAAAGCTGGAGAAAAGCGTGTACTCGACAATTTTGTAAGCAAGGTTTAACGAGACATAATAACATCATCTTTCCAAAAGAAGAACCATTTTTGATTTTATTTTGAGCCTTACTTCCACTTTTCGATAAAAATTTCGATGGGAAGCTTTTGCATATCGGGCAATGCGTTGTAAATTTTATCAAGCGGCCAGTCCCACCAAGCCATTTCCAAAAGTATCTGAATGACATTATCAGAAAAGCGCATACGCAACGGCTTTGCAGGAACGCCAGTCACAATCGTATAAGGTAAAACATCTTTTGTGACAACAGCGTTAGCACCAATGATAGCTCCGTGTCCAATTGTTACCCCAGGCATGATAACCACACCATATCCAATCCACACATCATGCCCAATGATCACACGTTTTGCACAACGTCTTTCACGAAAGGAACTCTCTAACGGCATATAGCGGAAATATTCATTAGGGCGATACGTTATTTTATGCGTCGAAAGACGTTCTATGGGATGCTCTAGTGCATTGACACAGACATGAGATGCAATAGAACAAAAACGCCCAATATCGCTATAAATAGCTTCACTGTTACGCTCAAAATAAGAAAAATCTCCAACTTTTACATCTCGCAAAACGACCCTCTCATTGATTTCCACATAGCGTCCCAATTTACAACCATGCAGCCGTGCTGTCGTGTGAATACGAGGCTCGCTCTTATGGAATCGAAGATCTTTTTCAATATCCATTTATCTTTCACCAATTGTATGTCCGTAAATAACATGAAAAACATTACCGACAAGCAAAACAAAATCAACCATGAAACAGAGATTGCAAAGTCAAACAGCCAATGTTACAATTTTTCGACCAATTTAAGAGAGTCAGACTATGAAAAATATAATACGCATTTTCGGGCTAACAATCATATTTCTTGCAGGCATTTTCATTTATGATGCGTTGAGAAATAAACCCTTGGGGGATGATTTTATACTCACTGATTCCAATGGAAAAACGATCACCGAAGTTGATATTCGAAGCCAGCCTTCAATTATCTTCTTTGGCTTCACCATGTGCCCTGAAAGCTGCCCTACTACACTGATCAATCTTGACCGATGGTTGACAGCTCTTGGACCAAAGGCTGATAAATTAGGAATATGGTTTGTTACAGTTGATCCTGAACGTGACACACCAGAAGTGCTTCATAATTACCTCAGTAATTTTAACAATAAAATCATTGGTATCAGTGGAGATCCTGAAAAAGTTCATAAAATGGTAGATTCCTTTAATATTGTTGCTGAAAAAGTACCTGGAACAGATGGAAATTACACTTATAACCATACAGCAGCAATTTTTTTACTAAAAAAAGGCGGAAAGCTCGCTGGTGTTATTCCTTATGACACGAAAGAGAGCGATACTGAAATAAAAGACAATATCGCTATTGAACAGCTGAAAAAACTCGTCTCAAACTAAATAAAAGCCGATTAAAAGAAAGAACAAAATGTCACAGCAAATTCGTCTGTATTATACTGCTTCTAAAAATGAAGCAGAGCAGTACTACGCACTTATGGAAAGAGCCTTTGAAGAAGAAGGATATCCTCTTGCTCTTACAGAGATAGATGAAAAAAATGCTGTGTATGAACTCTCTCTTTATGTGGATAAAGAAAGCTTAGAGAATGTTTCCAAACAATTTGCAAACATCCTTTCTATAGATGCTGGTAAAATTAACCGTGAAATTTTGCCTAATATTGACTGGGTTAAACAAAGCCTTGAAGGACTAACACCTGTGCGTGCTGGTCCTTTTTTTGTACACGGAAGCCATAACCGAAATGATATTCCAGCCAATGTTTTGCCGATTGAAATTGAAGCTAATCAAGCTTTTGGTACCGGACATCATGGAACAACAGCGGGTTGTTTGGAAATGATTGCCAAAGTGATGAAACATGAAAATCCAAAAAATGTTCTTGATCTTGGTACTGGTAGCGGTGTCCTTGCCATCGGCATCGCAATGCTCAAACCTGTTTGCGTACTTGCATCCGATATTGATCCCATTGCTATTCAAGTTGCACAACACAATATCGAACTCAATGGCGTAAAGGAATATATTACAGCTGTTACAGCAACGGGTTTTTCCCATAATAAAATTGCATCACGGGCACCCTTTGATCTTATCGTTGCCAATATCCTTGCTAATCCGCTCATTGAAATTGCGCAAGAAATGGTACAAGCACTCCAAAAAGGTGGATCATTGATACTTTCTGGAATTCTTGAAGAACAACACCCCCATGTGTTGGAAGTTTATATAAAGCAGGGTTTAAAACATATCGAAACATACCACCGTCAAGGATGGGTTACTATACATCTGAAATAAATGAAAAGGACGTTGTTATGTATCAATCTTTTGAAGCAACAACAAATCCAGCCCACGCTGCAGAACGCATTTCCTCTCTTCGCAAAGAACTCGATCGCTTTGGACTAGATGGCTTTCTTGTTCCGCGTAGCGATGAACATCAAGGAGAATATGTCCCCCCACATGCGCAGCGTCTTAGCTGGCTCACTGGCTTTACTGGATCATCGGGTACTGCGCTCATTTTAAAAAACAAAGCCATTATATTCACAGATGGGCGCTACAAACTTCAAGTTCGTCAACAAACTGACCCACACATTTTTGAATATGAAGACCTCATAACTTGTTCTCCCTCACAATGGCTTGAAAAAAACGGGCAAAGCCTTTCTATTGGCTTTGATCCATGGCTCCATACTATCTCCGCTATAGATACATTTAAAAAAACATTAGAAATGAAGGCAGGTGGGAAACTTGTAGCAGTTCAACAAAATCTCGTTGATCTTATCTGGCATGATCAACCACAATTACCCCAATCTGCCCTATCAATTCATCCTCTCGAATATGCAGGATGCGATACGAATGAAAAACTGACCTTAATTCACCAAAATATCAAGCAAGCCAATGCAGATGCTTTTATCTTCACAGATCCCTCCTCTATTGCATGGACATTCAATATACGTGGTAATGATGTATCCAATACACCTTTTGTCCTTTGCTTTGCTCTCATTCCCATAAAAGAAACACCTATTTTGTTTCTTAACAGCAAAAAATTGGGAATAGAACAGAAACAATATCTAGAGCGTTATGCAAAATTATATGAACCAGAACAACTTATTGCAAAGATCAAAGATTATGTTCAAAAAGGAACAGTTTTTGCTTTAGATCCACGGCTAACATGCGAAAAATTACGCACTGTTATTGAAGAACAAAGGGGTTCTTTCCTTACACTTACTGATCCTGCGGCTCTACCACGTGCTATTAAAAATAGCACAGAATTAAATGGTGCGCGTAAAGCACACCTGCGCGATGGTGTAGCCCTTACCCGTTTTTTTTCTTGGTTAGATAAACAAATACCAAGCACAATGAGTGAAATTTCTACTGCTCAAAAATTAGAAGAATTTCGCATAACAACAGCGAAAGAAATGGGAGAAAAACTTGAAGATCTTTCTTTCGATACAATCTCAGCAGCAGGTGCAAATGGTGCTATTGTCCATTATCGTGTAACAACCCAAACAAATAAAAAACTCAATGCTGGTGAACTTTATCTTATTGATTCAGGTGGTCAATACCGTGATGGCACAACAGATGTCACACGCACAATAGCAATTGGAAATATTGGAGAAGAAGAAAAGCGCTGTTTCACTCTTGTCCTCAAGGGCATGATTGCACTTTCAACTGCACATTTCCCAAAAGGAACACGCGGACAAGATCTTGATAGTCTCGCACGTATCGCCTTATGGAAAGCAGGTTTTGATTACGCCCATGGCACTGGTCATGGAGTTGGATCTTATCTTTCTGTCCATGAAGGACCACAAAATCTTTCACGCAATGGGTGCCAAGAATTAATCCCTGGAATGATTATTTCTAATGAACCTGGATATTATCGTGAAGGTGCTTTTGGTATTCGTATTGAAAATTTACTCATTGTAAAACCAGCACAAAAAATTAACGGTGGAGATATAGAAATGCTCTCGTTTGAAACACTTACAAATTGTCCCATTGATCGACGCTTAATTCTCCCAGAGCTTTTGACATTACAAGAACGGCAATGGCTTAATGATTATCATGCACATGTTTATCAAGTTAATGCGCCTTATTTAAACGAAGAAGATAAAAAATGGGCAAAAGAAGCAACAATGCCTCTTTAAGTGAAGAAGCACAAACATCTTCTCACTCTTCTTACAGAATACTGTACCTTTTCTTCGTAAAAGAAAAACCTGTATGTTGCCAGGAAATATAAAATTTTTATAAGGTACTTCAAGTTTTTTTGCTGGGACCACTAACCTCCGCGGAATAGGACGGGATAAACTTGCAAGGGGGAATGCCTTTTCCCCCTATCCCATCAACTACAGGCAGTTACATATCCCCTTTTCTTTATAGAAACTTTTATTACATGACCATCCTGAAGGACAATATTTTACAGTACTAAAGAGAACGAGTGAATTCTCATCATACTTGAAGCATCCCCTTCCTAAACATAATGTCCTTCAATCAACCGCAACCAACTCTCTTCATCTATAGCTTCAACCCCTAACTCTTGCGCTTTAGCTAACTTCGATCCTGCTCCAACTCCAACAACAAGAAGATCGGTTTTTTTAGAAAGTGAACCAGAGGTCTTTGCACCTAATCGTTCTGCTAATGCTTTTGCTTCATCGCGTGACATGCGTGCCAAAGTTCCTGTAAAAACAATAACCTTTCCGGCTATTGGAGAAGAATCTGTCATAATAGGTTCCTCATCCAGAAGCGTTACTTCTTCAAGCAAGACAGACAAAACCTCACGGTTATGCGCTTCTTGATAAAAATCAATAATTGCACTTCCTACCTGTGGCCCAATTCCTTCGATATTGGTAAGCTCCACCCAAGCCTCATTACCTTTTTTATTGTTCTCATCACATGGTATAGTAGCTGCCATCACCGCCGCTTCAAAAGCTGTATAATTTTGATAAGCACGCGCAAGACGCCGTGCATTAACCTCTCCAACATGGCGAATTCCTAGTGCAAACAAAAAACGACTTAAAGGAATTTCACGGCGTGCATTAATGGCATCATACAGTTTACGAACTGAAACAGCACCAAAACCTTCCATATTTTCTAAACGAGTCAAAGATTTTTCTTGCCGTCGCTGTAAAGTGAAAATATCAGCAGGCGTATGAATAAAAAACGTCTCGTCTTGAACATGGAAAAAGAATTCCACCTGCTTTTTCCCAAGTCCCTCAATATCAAAAGCATTACGCGAAACAAAATGACGAATACGCTCAATTGCTTGTGCTGGGCAAATAAGCCCACCTGTGCATCGACGCACAGCCTCACCCTCTTCACGAACAGCATGACTTCCACAAGCTGGACATAAGTGAGGAAAAATAAAAGCAGAAGCGTCTTTGGGACGCTTTTCAGCGATAATATCAACAATCTGAGGAATCACATCACCAGCGCGTTGCACAACCACTGTATCGCCTACACGGATATCACGGCCTTCACGAATGGGCTCTCCCTTATGGCCAATTCCCTTAATGTAATCCTCATTATGCAAACTTGCATTAGTCACCACCACCCCACCAACAGTAATAGGTGCAAGACGCGCAACAGGCGTTAATGCTCCAGTTCGACCAACTTGAATATCAATGCCTTCTAAAAGCGTCATAGCCTTTTCTGCTGGAAATTTATGCGCAATTGCCCAACGTGGTGAACGAGAAACAAACCCCAAACGCATCTGAAGCATTAAATCATTAACCTTATAAACAATCCCATCTATATCATAACTTAAGGAATGACGGCATTCCTCAATATCATGATAATATGAAATTATCTCTTCTACTGTCTTAAAAACTTTTGTTAATGGGTTGATGACAAAGCCATATTCTTTTAACTTTTTCATCATCTCCATTTGGCTTTTTGCAAACATTTCACTCACTTCACCACAAGCATAAGCAAAAAATTGCAGCTTTCTGCTAGCAGTTATCCGTGAATCGAGCTGGCGGAGCGAACCTGCTGCCGCATTCCTAGGATTAGCAAAAATTAACTTGCCTTTCTCCTGTTGGCTCCTATTAAGTGCTTGAAAATCCTCCTGCCCCATATAAACTTCACCGCGAACCTCAATAATATCAGGAAATTTACCCTGCAAAACCTGGGGAATATCAGAAATGGTCCGTGCATTTACTGTAACATTCTCACCCACAGTTCCATCACCTCGCGTTGCAGCACGCACAAGTTTTCCTTTTTCATAACGTAAAGACAAAGATAAACCATCAATCTTTGGCTCAGCAGTTATTTCTAACGCTTGTGTTGCTGGAAGCCGTAAAAAACGACGAACACGCTCAACAAATTCACTCACATCTTCAGAACTAAATGCATTATCAAGTGAAAGCATTGCCTGTGTATGAACAGATTTTTCAAACTTCTCCGAAACGGGTGCTCCAATTTTATATGAAGGAGAATCCGAACGAATAAGCTCCGGAAAAAGGGATTCAATTTCTGCATTACGGCGACGAAGAGCATCATATTCTGCATCAGAAATTTCAGGCTGGTCCTCACTATTATAAAGCACATCATGACGTGCAATCTCTTTTGCCAACCACTCTAATTCACTTGCTGCTTCAAGAGCAGTTAAGTTTTTAATTGCGTCCTTGTTCATAAAATCTATTCCAAATTATGGGCCATGGCCATAAGGTTCTCAACTCTTCTGCATAAATAGAACCTCAATGAACGCATGCGCGTCAATTATATCTATGTGAGAAGCTTTTGAGCAGCTGCACGCGCCTCTTGCGTAATCTGTTCTCCTGCTAACATGCGGGCAATTTCTTCTGCACGCTCATGCTCCTCCATTTTATGCACAGCCGTCATAAAACGCCCTTTATCATCACTTTCAGCCTTTGAAATAAGAAAGTGGCTATGTGCTTTGGAGGCTACCTGCGGTGCATGTGTAATAGCAAAAACCTGAATAGTTTTTGATAAACGCTGCAATCGTTGTCCAATAGCAGCGGCAACAGCTCCCCCAACCCCCGTATCAATTTCATCAAAGATCAATGTTGGAGCTGATCCACGATCAGACAGAACAACTTTTAACGCTAATAAAAAACGAGACAGTTCACCACCTGAAGCCACACTAAGCATTGGTCCCGCGCGTGTTCCAGGATTTGTCCGAACCCAATATTCAATACGATCTATCCCTTCTTCCCCCCGTTTTTCAATATCGCTTTGTATTTCAACAATAAATTCTGCTTTTTCCAATTTTAATGCCGGTAATTCAGCCATAACACTTTCAGACAAGTGCTTTGCTACTTCTCGACGCTTTATTGATAATGCTTGCGCTAATACATCATATTTTTTTTGTGCTTCCTGTGCCTCATGTTCGAAACGCGTTAATGTAGCTTGCGCATCCTCGAAATCAGCAAGCTCAGCGTCCATTTTATCACGCAACAAAACCAATTCATCTGCAGCAACATGATATTTACGAGCAAAACCACGAAGAGCAAAAAGACGCTCTTCTATCCGTTCCAATTCACCAGTATCAAAATCCAATGCCCGCACTGCCTCTTCAATACCCTCTTGTGCTGCTGCAAGTGCATGCAATGCCTCATCAATAGATTTCACGACAGGTGTAATGAGCTCTTGCGCTTCAGAGATTTTTCTCTCCAAACGCCTTACCAAATTAGAAAGAACAGGAATTGGTGATTTTGGTCCACTTAAGAGATCATCAGCCTCTTTAATATCCGTCGCTATTTTTTCTAATTTCAGCATATCCGCACGACGAAGAGACAGTTTCTCTTCTTCACCAACTTGAAAATCAAGCTTTTCAAGCTCTTCCACACATGCACGAAGATAATCAGCCTCACGCACAGCATCTTCTACTTTACTACGCTGATTTTGCAAGCGTTCTTCAAATTCACGCCATATCCGATAGCACTGCCGCAAATTTTCCGTTTCATCCTCAAGCCCCCCAAAGGCATCTAATAACTGGCGATGTGTTGCAACATCAACAAGTGCACGATCATCATGCTGTCCGTGAATTTCCACCAACTGCCGTCCAACATTACGCATCAATGCAACACTGGCAACCTGATCATTGATAAAAACACGGCTACGACCATCACTTGACTGCACACGTCGTAAAATGATATCGCCTTCATCATCAAAACCATTTTCACGGATGATCTGGCGCGCAGGATGCGAAACAGGCACATCAAAGACAGCTGTCACCTGCCCGCGGTCAGCACCATGACGCACAAGCGAAGCATCCCCACGCCCACCAAGAGCTAGCGACAAAGCATCAAGAAGAATAGACTTTCCAGCACCTGTTTCTCCAGTTAAAACCGATAAACCCGCTGTGAAATGAATATCAAGCGTTTCGATCAAAACAATATTATGAATCGAAAGCTGTACCAGCATATAAAATCAACGTGCCTTATTCTTATCACCACTTAAAGCATGTGAGATCCAAGAAGATTTATGCTCCTGTGGAGATATGCTATTCTTTTGCAATAAATTATAAGAAAACTTATACCACTCACTTTTAGGATAATTACGTCCTAAAATAGCTGCTGCTGTCTGTGCTTCCGCAGTTAAGCCAAGAGCAAGATTAACTTCTGTCAAGCGAAAAAGTGCTTCTTCAATTTGATTTGTATCGGAATACTCTTCAACCACCGTACGAAATCTTCTACTTGCAGCAAGATAGCGTCGGCCTTCTTCATAATAACGGCCAACCTGCATTTCTTTACCAGCCAACTGCTCTCGACCAAAACGTATCTTTGCTTTAGCATCCTCCACATACTCAGAATGCGGATAGCGCTCTATGAGAAGTTGCATAGCAGCAATAGCACGCTTTGTATCGCGTTGATCTCGTGTAACATCAGGAATCCGTCGGAAAGAAGAAAGACCAATAATATAATAAGCATAAGCAGAATCATCTGATCCTGGATAAAGAGTAATATAGCGCTGAGCCATACTAATTGAATCATCATACTTGCCAAGTCGATAATTTGTAAAAGCGCCCATCACTAGGGATTTACGCCCCCAGTCCGTATAAGCATACTGTTTTTCAATCGTAAGGAACTTTTTCGATGCATCCCCAAGTCGTCCACTATTAAGGCTAGCAAGTGCCTGATTATATAAAACATCTGGTGGATCCATTTTTAAAACATATGCAGAAGGATCAAGGGTATTTTTCTCTTTAAATAAACAACCTGCTAACACGCAAGTGCTCCCCAAAAGCATAACCCCCAACACCTTGCGTACAATATTAGATTTCCTATATGCCAAATTTTCAATACATCCATAAGATTTTATCATAGTTTTCCCGGCCTCCAGAGAATATCACCTTGTAGCAAAAGTTATTTATTAAAAATTTTTATACCATATCACTTTAAAATCCACTAACCAATTTAGTGGCTTAGGTCAATCATCCCCTTAAAAATCAAACCAGCCATAAGAAAATCTTTTCAATCTTTCTCTCACATCACCTATAAATAACTTTTTTCGTAACACGATTCGTCTGCCAAAACAGCTTTCACCAATTGTGCATTAATTCGATGCCCACCACAATAGGAGCGGAATAATCCAATAAAAGGTGCTCCAAGTAAAGCAGTATCACCAATCGCATCAAGCATTTTGTGTCGCACACATTCATTCTTCCAATAAGGACCATCTGGATTCATGATTTTATCATCAAGACCGATAACAAGAGAATTTTCTAAAGAAGCACCTCTCGCCTTTCCAGAAGCCCGTAATTTTTCCACGTCTTTAACAAAACCAAAAGTGCGCGCACGTGATAAATCATCTCGAAATCCCTTTGTGGTAAGATCAAAAATGAAGTGTTGCTTACCAATAGCAGAAGAAGGGAAAGAAATCATTATATCAAAACGACGCCCATTAAACGGCAAAAACTCTGCAAAACCACTATCAACTTCAACCCGCAGTGGCTTTTTTATAATGAAATAGGAACGCAACGCATTCTGCTGTACAATGCCAACTTCTTCAAAAACTTGACAATACTGCCATGCAGAACCATCCAAAATAGGTAGCTCATGACTTGAGACTTCAATAACGAGATTATCCAAATTATAAGCAACGATAGCAGACATCAAATGTTCAATTGTTTCAATTTTGTACTCTCCATGCCCAAGCACCGTTGATAATTGAGCCGCTCCCGTTTGCGATGCATGTGCTTGAAATATATGATCTGTTCCGTCTAATCCACAACGCTTGAAAACAATCCCACACCCTACATCCGCTGGATGAACCTTCAGCACAGATACCCCCCCACTGTGGACACCATAACCCTTAAATGTCACAGCTTGTTTAAGAGTGGATTGATATTTTTGCACCAGATTCACCACATCACTACATTGAATTGCTTTTACGCTTATTAAAAACAGTTATAAAACCATAAAAATGATATGCATAGCAAATAATAAACCCGCTTATTATAAGCGGGTTTATAAAAAACAAAATATTTCGCTCAATCCCTCAAAAAACGCAGTATATCTGACACCACAAAGCTTTTTCTCGCCATAGAAAAAGGAGTAAAATTCCTCCCTTTCCTCACTTTTTACCAATTAATTGGCCTGACGACGCAAAAACGCTGGTATTTCTAACTGGTCTTCTTCACTTATAAAATTACGCTGATCTTGCGGCACAGGAGGGTGTAAGGCACCAGAACGACGTGGAACATAAACAGACGCATCCTGAGACAATGCCTGAGAACTTTTATTATAAACACGCGCTTCTTGCTGCTGAGAAGATCTCACAGCAGGCTCTAGCCGAGCTTCTGGCTCTACTTCCTCACGATGTGTTAAACTCTGTTTCAAACGCTGCCAAAGATTACGAGGACCTTGGCTAGCTGCAGATGACCTCACACGTTGGTCATGAACAACAGGGGGAAAATCCTTTAACTCAGGCATACGCATAGGTGAACGTACTTGCATCTGTTGTACCTGCTTGTCTTTCTGTTTCACAACTTCTGTCATCTCATCAAGAACATGCGCCGTTGCCTCCATGCTTACTGGTGCAATCATAGATTGCGGAGAACCACGGCCAACTTGCATCCGTGGCGCATTTGACGTCTGCCCATGAACAGCACTTGCTCCATAAGGAGTAGCATTCGCATTTCGTGCAACAACAGCATCTGCAGGCTGTGCAAAAATTTGACTTTTAGGACGGAACTGTTCTCCAGCTGATTTGCCGTTTTCTATTTCAAGTGCTTCTATCACTTCTACCATTGACTCAGAACGTAAGGGAGGTGACTGAACATGCAAAGAAGTCTGCGGCATAGCAGGATCGCTCTTGCGCATGGAAGGTGCAGGTTTTTGAAATTGAGTATGAGAGGGTTGAACAATCTCACTGACCTCACGATCAATACCCGTCGCCACCACAGATACACGAATAACACCCTCTAATGACTCATCATCAATAGCCCCAAAGATAACATTCGCATCCGCATCTACTTCTTCACGAATACGATTAGCAGCTTCATCTACTTCAAAGAGAGTCATATCACGACCACCAGTAATGGAAATGAGTAAACCACGCGCACCACGCATAGAAGTATCATCCAACAATGGATTTGCAATAGCGGCTTCAGCAGCAGCCAAAGCACGCCCATCACCAGATGCCTCACCAGTTCCCATCATCGCACGCCCCATTTCATGCATAACAGAACGAACATCTGCAAAATCAAGATTAATGAGCCCTTCTTTAATCATCAAATCCGTAATGGAAGCAACACCAGAATAAAGCACTTGGTCAGCCATAGCAAAAGCATCAGCAAATGTTGTTTTTTCATCTGCAATACGAAAAAGATTCTGATTAGGAATAACAATCAATGTATCGACAGACTTTTGTAATTCTTCAATACCAGCCTCTGCCGTTTTCATACGGCGTGCACCTTCAAACTGAAATGGCTTTGTCACAACACCAACGGTCAAAATACCTTTTTCACGTGCCGCACGAGCCACAACAGGAGCCGCCCCAGTTCCGGTACCTCCCCCCATACCAGCAGTAATAAAGACCATATGGGAATCTGCTAGATGGTCGATAATTTCATCAATACATTCATCTGCAGCCGCTTGTCCCACTTCTGGCAAAGCACCAGCACCTAAACCTTCTGTAACTGCTGCACCAAGCTGGATAACACGTTCAGCCTTTGACATAGCCAAAGCCTGTGCATCTGTATTTGCCACAACAAAATCAACTCCCTGAAGACCAGCATTAATCATATTATTCACGGCATTCCCGCCACCACCGCCAACACCAAAAACGGTAATGCGTGGCTTCAATTCCGCGATATCTGGCCGATGCAGATTAATCGTCATTTTCTTTTCCTTCTCATAAGACACCGCAAGCTAAAGCGATGAAATTCAATTTTACCTCTATAGACTTAACTAAAAACTCTCACGCAACCACTGACCAACACGCTGAAAATACCCACGCGTGCCCATCGATAAATGATTCACTGCACCCTGCATTGTTTTTTCTTCAAACCCCACCAATTGCGGATAAATCAACAATCCAACAGCAGATGTAAACGCCGCCCCTTTTGCAAGAGAAGGAAGCCTCGAGATACCTAAAGGCCGCCCTATACGAACATTTCTTCCTAAGATACGCCGTGCCATCTCTGGCAATCCTGTTAACTGGCTTGCCCCCCCAGTCAAAATAACACGCTTACCAATAATGTGACAAAAACCAGAACGATTTAAACAATCACGTACCATCTCTAAGATTTCTTCAACACGTGCACGAATGATACGACCAAGAACAGCACGAGGATATTGCGTTTCACGATGGCCATTCCCAATCTCTGCTACATTAATCATATGCCGCTCATCAGCACTTGTCTGAAGTGCTGAACCGTAGACCACCTTTAAACGTTCTGCCTCTGTAAGTGACATAGAAAATCCACGCGCAATATCAAGCGTTACATGATGCCCACCAACTGCAAGTGCATCGGCATGAACAAATTTTCCTTCAAAAAACACCGAAAATGTTGTTGTCCCACCACCAAAATCAATACATGCCGCCCCTAAATGCGCCTCATCATTCATCAAAACAGCAAGACCACTTGCAAAGGGGGTTGCAACCATTGCTTCAACACTCAAATGTGCACGATTAATGCAAGTTTCTAAATTACGCAAAGACGCTGTTTCTGCTGTCAACACATGCACATCCACCCCAAACGACTCCCCTGCCATTCCAATAGGATCAGAAATTCCTTTATCTCCATCCAATACATAAGAGACTGGAATGGAATGCATGACATGACGTTCTGCATCAAAAGCTTTGCGAGAAACATCTGAAAATGCCATACGCACATCACGGCGTGTTATTTCACGGCCATTCAAACGCACCATGCCATTAATAAGAGTGCTTTGTAATCGGCTTGAGGAAAAGTTTACAATCACCGAATCCACCACTAAACCAGCCATTTTTTCTGCCGCGTCAACAGCCAAGCGTATTGATTGCTCTGCTTCAAGCATATCCATCACAACACCGGATTTGATGCCGCGTGAGCGCTGCACCCCAAAGCCTAAAATCTCGATAGAATGTGTACGACCATGTAAATAATGCGTATGTTTCAAAGGACGCAAACAAGCAATAAAACAAACAATCTTACTTGAGCCGACATCGAGAACCGTTAAAAAACGTGGTTTACGTCCCCCCATATGATGTGATCCAAGTAGCATCATAGGCTTCCTGCCTTTCGTGCTTTTAAAATGCGTTCTTCTTCTGCCACAACAGCCGCACGACGCTCTAACGCCTCATCCGACAAAGAAACTGTAATACGATCAGAAAGACGCAAATCAAGACTTAGAATATCGCGAGAAAAAAGATCTTGTGCTATCTCTGTCTTAAGAAGAGAAGAAAGCCTTTCAAGTGCACCCTTTTCAGGTAACATAATGCGCACGCCATTATCCAAGACCAGATCCCAACGCCGTTCACCTACACGCACAAAAGCACGAGCACGACTGTACAACTGCGGATATACCGAAAGCTCTTGAAGGAACATTTTGGCAGCATTTTGCGCACCCTGCCCAACTACAAGAGGCAAACCCTGAACAATCCCTCCTTTAAAGGGTAAAATAACACGACCTGTATCATCAATAATATCCATCACACCATCATGTTGCCAAATGGCATAGGGTTCACGCTCCACAACCGAAATACGCACTCTGTTGGGATAAATTTTTTGAATATTAGCTGATTGAACCCAAGCTTGCTGCTCTAAAAGAAAACGTGCTCTATCAACATCAAAAGTGAATATAGACGCAGCAGTATCAAGTCCTAAAATTTTTAAAACTTCCTGTTTTACTAAGCGCTTATTACCATTTATATCGACATCAGCAATCACAAAACCAGTATCAGCTACTACAGCCTTCACAATCATTCCCATATGACCACTTGATGAAAGTCCATAAAGCACTGTAAAAAAGAAAAACAATAAAACTGCAAAAGAACCAAAATGGCGAGGGACATGAATACCGGCTATAAACTCAAACATCAACCGGAGCACACGACGATAAAGACGTGGCAAAACTGACACGAACAGCACCTCCATCGAAACATCTGTTTTATTAACATTCAACGCATACACGACGCGTCCTCCACCATCCACTGAACAATATCGCCATAAGTACGACCACTCGCTTTTGCAATATCAGGGAAAAGAGACGTTGATGTCATACCGGGCTGGGTATTAATTTCAAGCCAAACCAATTCTCCCGTTTCCTCATTAAAACGAAAATCAGAACGGCTAACACCTCGACAACCGATCGCCTGATGCGCAGCTAATGACATTCTTTGCACCTTTTGGTAAATATTTGATGAAAGTGGTGCAGGACAAATGTGAAGAGAGCCACCAGTTTTATATTTCGAGTCATAATTATAGAATTGAAAGTGCTGATCAGGGAGAATTTCACAAACATCCAGCGCCTCATTTCCTAAAACAGCACAAGTAAGCTCACGACCAGGAATGTATTTTTCAACGATCACCTCATCCGTATAAACCCATTCAGTTCCCACAATATTATGAGGCGGGGCAGATTCATTTTCTTTGACAATCACAACACCAAAACTAGAGCCTTCACACACAGGCTTAATCACATAAGGAGGCTCCATGGGATGCGTTCGCCCAACAGCAAAGCGGTTCATAACACAAGAAGGCGCAACAGAAACTCCAACGCTTGCAACAATAATTTTTGCACGCCCCTTATCCATCGCCAATGCTGATGCCATCACTCCAGAATGGGTATAAGGAATTTTCAAATATTCAAGAATACCCTGAATACGACCATCTTCACCAAAGGGACCATGCAATGCATTGAAGGCAATATCGGGCTGCAACTGCTCAAGAACAGAAGCAATATGTCCATCGACATCCACGCGACTTACACGATATCCCTGAGCTTCAAGAATATCAGCACAAGCAGTACCTGAAGACAAACTTACAGACCGTTCAGAGGAGAATCCCCCCATTAATACAGCTATATGTTCATCTTTCATAACAACTCACCCTCCTCTGCCTACTATATATAGACTACATAAAAACCACTCACACCACATACAGAAAATACTAAGATTTATCCTTGCGAATCAATAACCTAGCATTTTTCATAATGAATCAGACTCAGGCGCAAGACGCAAGAGCTTCTCTGTTAATTTATTGATTCTTAATGGAATTTTTTTATTATCTCTTTGAAATGACTCAATTTTTTATTGTAGTTTTTTTACTGCACCCAATAACTCAATGGGACTGCTCAAAAGAGAGAACATGACGACCTTGTTCAAATTGACCAACACGCCATATTTCCCACTGCAATAGGTGAGACGAGTGAGCAAAAACACGAGCACGCACTTTTTCACCCAATGCTTCAAGATCATAGCCTGTTGCCTGTCCCGTATTAATCATAAAATTACAGTGCATTTCGCTCATTTGAGCACCACCAACCCGTAAACCACGGCATCCCGCTTCATCAATAACGCGCCACGCAGACGTACCTTCAGGATTTCGGAAAGTTGAACCACCTGTTTTTTCACGAACAGGCTGTACTGTTTCTCGATGAAGTACAACCTCATCCATAGCGGCACGAATATCGTCTTTATTTCCTCGCTGACCTTCCAATAAAGCGGCAGTAAAAATAAAGTCTTCAGGAACATTACAATGGCGATAGGAATACTGCATATCCTCCAAACTCAAGATATGACGCCGTCCTTTACGATCAAAGGCATAAACCTCAACAACACGTGCTGCTGTCTCAATACCATTAGCCCCTGCATTCATTTTGAGTGCTCCTCCAAGACCTCCAGGAATACCATGATAAAAATGAAAACCTGCAATCTCAGCTTCTAAAGCCGCTGCTGCTAAATGTTTATCTGCCGTAGCAGCGCCAACAAAAAAACGCGTTGGAGAAACTTGCTGCACTTGGCCAAAACCTTTAGCCGAAAGACGAATAACAACACCGGGAATTCCCCCATCACGCACCAAAAGATTAGAACCAATACCCACAATCGTTACAGGAACAGATTCAGGAAGATTTTGAAGGAAAAGAGCTAAATCTGCTTCATCAGCAGGCTGATAAAAAAGTTCTGCTCGTCCACCAGTGCGAAACCACGTCACTTTACGCATCTCGACATTAGGCGTAAGTTTGCCTTTTATTCCACCCAACATCGGTTGTAATCGCGCCAACAGCGCTTCTCCATCAATGAGCTGAAAATTTATCATTGTTATCAAGTACCGCCAATTGATGAGGCAACGCATAAGCCCACTGTGTGATATTGCCTGCACCAAGAAAAACAACATAATCCCCCGAGCGAGCAAATGTAGAAACAATCGAAATGGCATCCTCTAAACCATGAATCAAGCGCACATCGCGATGACCCGCCATTTGAATATGTTCAACCAATTCTCTAGCACCAAAACCAGCGATAGGCTCCTCACCGGCCGCATAAACAGGTGCAATCAACACTGTATCTGCATCATTAAAACAAGCAGCAAAATCATCAAATAAATGATACAATCGTGAATAACGATGTGGTTGCGCAATCGCAATCACACGCCCTTTTGTACTCTCACGCGCTGCACATAAAACAGCCTTTATTTCAACAGGATGGTGCCCATAATCATCAAATATTTCAATACCACGCCAACTTCCTGTTTGCGTAAAACGCCGTTTTACTCCACCAAATTCTGCTAAGCCTTTTTTTATAGTTTCATTTGAAATGCCAAGTTCATGAGCAATAGCAATCGCTGCTGTTGCATTAGAAACATTGTGCTGCCCAGACATTGGCAAAATCAAATTTTTCAACTCAGTCTTTCTACCTGTTTTGCGCGAACGAATAAGAACATCAAAATGCGTTTTTTGACCATCCATTGAAAGATTAAGAAAACGAACATCTGCCTGTGGATTTGCACCATATGTAATCACCCAACGATCATCAATACGACTAGCCAACGACTGAACCTCTGGATGGTCAAGACACAAAACAGCAAAACCATAAAAAGGAACATTCTCTACAAATTGCCAAAAAGCCTGACGCACCGCATCAAAATTCCCGTAATGATCCAAATGCTCCGCATCAATATTCGTAACAACAGCAATATCAGCAGGCAACTTTAAAAATGTACCATCACTTTCATCGGCCTCAACGACCATCCAATCCCCTTCTCCCATACGTGTATTCGTACCATAAGCATTGATAATACCGCCATTAATTACAACTGGATCCAAATGACCAGCGACAAGAAGTGCGGCTACCATTGATGTGGTAGTTGTTTTACCATGCGTACCACCAACAGCAATAGCCCGACGAAATCGCATGAGCTCGGCTAGCATTTCCGCACGTCTTACAAGTGGCAAATGTCTTTCTTTCGCCGCAATATATTCAAGATTTGTTTTTTTTACAGCAGTAGAAAAAACAACAACCTCTGCCTCTCCTAAATTTTCAGCACGATGACCTATATGAACGGGAATTCCTTTTCCCCGTAAACGTTCAACATTTGCACTCTCAACTTGATCTGATCCTTGAACTTTATAGCCAAAATTATGAAAAACCTCAGCAATTCCGCTCATGCCAATACCACCAATTCCGATAAAATGGATAACGCCTATATTAAGTGGCATTTTCATCAAAAAACTCCTTTTTTATATCTGACAATGATTGCCCCGCAATCAACGCTTCAGCCATATTAGCAAGGCGAGTGGTTGCATAAGGTTGTCCAACTTTTTTTGCAGCAAGCGCTTGTTTTTCCAATACATGCGGTGCACAACAGGCTTCTGTTAAGAGAGAGGCCAGTTGTTGCGCAGTTAAATCTTTTTCCGATACAATTTGAGCAGCTCCCACATGTGCAAGCAGTGCTGCATTTTCTGCCTGATCATGATCTAAAGCATGAGGATATGGGATAAGCAAAGCGGGCCGACCAATCACAGCTATTTCACAAACGGATGACGCACCAGCACGTGACAAAATAAAATGAGACTGTGCCATACGTTCAGCCATATCATCAAAAAAAGAGGCAATCTCTGCTTGCACACCCATCGCCTGATAGATTTTTATTAATTCTCCAACCTCACCCCGAACTTGTTGGACAATCCGTAAGCGTTTACGGTTTTTATCATCCAACAAAGCAATTGCTTCTGGAACAATTCGTGAAAAAAAAGAAGCCCCTTGGCTACCACCAAAAATTAAGAAATGAAATGGCTTTTCACCAGTTGAAGAATGATAAGGAATTTCTGCTGCTTTAAGAACAGCCTCACGCACAGGATTGCCCGTAAGAAGTATTTTATGCGCATAAGTATGATTTGGTGACAACAAACCACCCGCTATGGCGCGCACAAAAGCAGCCAACATGCGATTGGCACGTCCCATAACGGCATTTTGCTCATGAATAAATGTTACACGCCTCATTAAGACAGCCACAACAAGAGGAGGAAAGGTAGGATATCCTCCAAACCCACCAACAAGAACAGGCCGCAATTTATAAAACAATGCCAATGATTGCCCCATTCCTTTTAACAAAGCCCAACATGTTTTTATGAGTGCGAAAGGATGACGCCGCGTAAATGTTGCTGATGATAGTATATGCGTATGCTCCTCATCAAAACAGCGAACAAAACATCGAGCTCGTTCATCTGTTGCCAAATGGACATCATATCCACGTTGTCTTAATTCCACAGCAAGTGCTTCAGCAGGAAAAAGATGCCCACCTGTACCACCAGCCACCAAAACAATAACTTTTTTACGAGTCATAAGTGCCATCCAAAACAGAAGAAGAGGAAAAAGCTGATAGGCGTGCTTCTGGCCAACGGCGTGTTAAACTCAGCAAAATGCCCATTGAAAATGCAATCGCCAACATAGATGAACCACCATAAGAAATAAACGGCAATGTCATACCTTTTGGAGGGATTAAATGAAGATTAACTGCCATATTAATGGCCGATTGAAAACCAATCATCATCGCTATGCCAGTAATACCAAGACGTATAAATGAGTCACGCGTATTTAATGCTATATACAATGAACGCATAACAATAAAGCCAAAAAGCATCATGATGAAAAGACAAAGAATAATACCATATTCTTCAGCAGCAACGGAAAACACAAAATCTGTATGGCTATCAGGAATGATACGTTTCACGGTTCCTTCTCCTGGTCCTTTCCCAAACCAACCACCATTCAAAATAGCATCACGTCCTACATCCACTTGAAAAGTATCGCCTTCGCCTGTCAAAAAGCTGTTGATACGTTCGCGAACATGGTGAAGAAAAAGATATGCGAAAACAATTCCCACAATGCCTAAAACAATAAACAAGAAAATAATGGTGAGAGGCACACCAGCAACAAAAAACAAACCGCCCCATGTTGCGCTTATTAAAAGTGTTTGACCAATATCAGGCTGTAGAACAAGAAGCACACAGCAAAAAGCATAAAGTGCAGTAGCTAATGTGTAGCCGGGAATACCTCTCCCCCGTATCTGTTCCGAAAAAAGCCAAGCAGACATCACCACAAAAGCTGGCTTCATGAATTCTGAAGCTTGTACAGAAAAACCAAAGAGAGGAATCCACCGCCGCGCTCCCTTTAATTCTGGACCAACAAACAAGGTCGCAACCATAAGAACAAGCGTTACAATGAGCAAAAGAGCACATAAACGGCGAATATTACGAAGCGAAAAAAAAGAAATAGTAACCATCGTAAAAAACGCTGGAATACTAAAAATGATATGCCACCTAACGAAATAAAAACTATCAGTAATTCCGATTTTTTTTGCAATAGTGGGGCTTGCTGCAAAAGACAACATAATGCCAATCCCCATTAAAATCAAACAAGCCGCAAAGATAGAGCGATCAATCGTCCACCACCAATTAGCAATTGGGTCTCTATCTGCACGCGTAACCATTATATCCACCTTATTTTTTTCATAATTCGACTCAAAGTGATATGGTTCCTGTCTTTTTTAGCAAAACACTTTAAAAACTGAATTACACAAAAAAAGATTCCGGAGTCTTAACGTAAAAATATTTTTTTAATTTATGTGTCCTTTAACTGCATAACAAAAGAAACAAACGCTTCTCCACGCATTTCATAATTTTTAAATTGATCATAACTTGCACAAGCGGGTGAAAAGAGAACCGCAACCTCTTTCGCCTTGCAACACATGGCATCAGCAGCAGCTTCGCGCACCGCATTTTCCAAAGTTAAGCTCATCGAAAAAGGAAAAGCAGATCCAATAACGCTGGCAAATTCTTCTGCCGCCGTCCCAATCAAATAAGCTTTTCGAATTTTATGAAAAAAGCCTCTCAAAGAATGAATTCCACCTTCCTTTGCCTGTCCTCCAACAATCCAAAAAATATCATGAAAAGCAGAAAGTGCAGGAGCTGATGCATCTGCATTTGTAGCCTTGCTATCATTGATAAACAAAACCGCTCCCATTTTACGCACTTGTTGCATACGATGAGCCAATCCTTTATAATTTGCTAAATATTTTTCTATCTGTGGATCCGTTATTCCTAAAGTCTGCAATGCTGCTAACGCCATAAGAGCATTTTGTACGTTGTGACGACCGCGCAATGCAGTCATATGAGCAAGATCTGCAAGCATATGACGCTGTCCATGACGAACAGCAAAGAGTTTCGTCCCATCTGCATAAAAACCATTTTCAACAAAGTGTTCTTTGGAAATTGCTTCAACTTTATGATTTTCATGAAGCAATTGATGATACAAAGCTTTGCAAGCGACATCATCAACTGAAATCAAAGCATGAGAAGCCTTAGCAACTAAATGCCGTTTGGCTTGTATATAAAGATCAAAACTACCATGGCGATCAATATGATCCGGAGTCACATTCAATAAAAGTCCAACAGTTGGCTGTAAAGAGGGGGTGAGATCAATTTGAAATGATGAACATTCAATCACATAAATACGTTTTTTAACAAATGGTTTAAGCGTTAATATTGCAGTCCCAATATTTCCGCCCATCTGCACATCATAGCCCATTTGTTCTAACAAATGAGTAAGCAAAGCTGTCGTTGTTGATTTCCCATTCGTGCCGGTAATAGCAATGAACGGGACATTATGATCGCAAAAACCATAATGCTGTAAAAAATGATTACGTGCACGAACAAATAATTCAATGTCACCGATAATTTCTATATCTTTTTGACGTGCTTTCTCAACAACCCAATGAGGCTTAGGATAAGTTAAAGGAACTCCAGGAGCTAAAATCAATGCAACAAATTCTGACCAATCCGCATAACGAAGATCTCTCGTTGGAATATTTTGCCGAAAAGCAGCTTGTATACCTGAAGGATTATCATCCCACGCAACCACTTCTGCACCGCCCTTGATCAGAGCTTGCGCAGCAGCTAATCCTGATTGCCCTAAACCAAATAAAGCAACTTTTTGACCCTTATAACACGCAACTGAAATCAAAGTTTTACCGCAACTTAAGTGTTGAAAGACCGATGAGAGCGAGAACAATTGAAATAATCCAAAAGCGTATTACAATTTGACTTTCAGTCCACCCTTTTTTCTCAAAATGATGATGTATTGGCGCCATAAGAAATACACGCTTTTTGGTTAATTTGAAATAACCAACTTGAATAACAACTGAAAACCCTTCTAGGACAAAAAGCCCACCAATAAGAGCCAAAACAATTTCATGCTTGGTTGCGACAGCAACAATACCCAAAAGCCCACCAAGAGCCAACGAACCAGTATCCCCCATAAAAATAGCTGCAGGTGGCGCATTAAACCATAAAAAACCAAGCCCCGCACCAACAACAGCACCCAATAAAACAGCCAACTCACCCGTTCCTGACACATACCGAATTTGGAGATAATCCGCAAAATTGATATTACCAGAAAGGTAAGAAATCAGAGCAAAAGACAAAGCTGCAACCATCACAGGAACAATAGCAAGCCCATCAAGACCATCCGTTAAATTCACCGCATTACCAGTTGCGACTACGACAAAAGCAGAAAAAGGAATGAAAAACCAGCTCAAATTAATAAAATACTCTTTCACAAAGGGCAAAGCCAATCCAGAAGAGCCAACTTGTAAGAGAATAAAAGCAGCAATCGCTGCAACAAAAAACTCTAAGCTCAACCGTGCTTTCCCAGAAAATCCTTTGTGTGTTTGTTTTGTCACCTTAAGATAATCATCATAAAAACCAACTGCCCCAAAGGAAAGCATAACGAAGAGAGATACCCAAAAATAAAGATTTGATAAATTACACCACAAAAGTGCAGATACCACAGTGCCCGTTAAAATCATCAATCCGCCCATGGTAGGTGTTCCGGCCTTCTTAAAATGTGTTTGAGGGCCATCAGCGCGAATGGGCTGCCCTTTTCCCTGCCTCAATTTAAGAGAAGCAATAATGCTAGGACCAAATAAAAACACAATGAGCCCTGATGTAAGCATAGCGGCGACAGTGCGAAAAGTAATATAACGAAAAACATTGACACCTGGAAGCCAATCACTAAACAAAGAAAGAAACAGCATCATAGTACAAAAAAACCTCTTAAAATTAGAGAGAAACCATTTTATAGCGATCAAGCAGTGCAGTCACAATATCTGATGAATAAAGACTATGGGATGATTTAATCATAAGCAGATCTCCATTAGAAATTTCTGCTAAAATAAGTGGTAAAATCTTTTCAATATTTTCAGCATAATGAACTTTAACGTACGCGGACAGATCAGTGGCTAAAAACTTCATTGCCTCACCAAATAAAAAAACCAGATCAGCACCAGAACGATACACGGGCTTTACTAAATCACGATGGAGTTTTTCACTATAAGCTCCTAACTCCAACATATCTCCTAAAATAGCAATTCGCCTTCCCCCTTCCCCTACTGGTCCTGTAGCAAGCAAATCAAGAGCAGCACGCATAGAAGCGGGATTAGCATTATAGCTTTCATCAATTAAATGAAATTCGCCCCCACTTGGCAAAGATAATCGATAACGAACACCACGCCCCTTTTGAAGAGAAAAACGTCCCAAGGAAAGAAAAATATGCTCTAAATCAACGCCTATAGCATCACAAACGGCAAGAACACCTAAACTATTTTGGAGAATATGGCGTCCGGGAGCACCAATCTTAATCACCCTATCTTGTCCAGAAATATGGACACGCATAGAAGAATAATCTGTTAAAAGACGTATATCCCTCGCTTGATAATCAGCATTTTCAGTCTCACCAAAGCTTAAGATCTTTTTCACACCACATTGCTTTGCCTTTTGAACTAAATAAGAAAAAAAATCATGATCCGCATTTAAAACAGCAATGCCTTCCTCATCTAGCCCTTCAAAAATTTCAGCTTTTGCATCTGCAATTTCCTCAAGATTTTTGAAGAAACCCATATGCCCTGCAGAAATATGCGTAATAAGAACAACATGCGGATGAACCAACTTAACAAGAGGACGAATTTCATCTTTATGATTCATACCAATTTCAAAGATACCATAATCACTCTCCATAGGCATTCGTGCCAAAGTAAGCGGCACTCCCCAGTGATTATTCAAAGAAGCAAGATTCGCATGAACCTTTCCAACAGTTGCAAGCACTTGCTTGAGAGCTTCTTTTGTCGTTGTTTTTCCAACAGAACCTGTTATCGCTATAATCTTAGCTCTTGAACGCTTGCGTGCAGCTTGCGCAAGTTGTTCTAAGGCTTGTAAAACATCAGGGACAACAAGCAGTGGAGCGGATATTTTTTCCATATCAGACAAACGACTTTCTGCAACAACAAGAACGCCTGCACCTCGTGCATAAGCTTGCGCAGCAAAATCATGACCATCAAGATGATGCCCTTTAATACAGAAAAAAATATCACCTTTTGTAAGAGTACGACTATCAATAGAAACCCCAGAAAAACTTTCTGGTATGTTTCCAACCACAAAGCCATCAATTGCAGAAACAAGCGCTTGTTTATCCCATAAAGCTGTCATCTATTGCGCTCCTGCAAAGCTTCAATTGCTTTCACACGATCTGAAAAAGGTGTTGTTTTTTGCCCTATAATCTGACCATTCTCATGTCCTTTTCCAGCAATAATTAACGTATCCCCTGCTTTTAGAAGCCCAACCGCATAACGAATAGCTTCACCACGATCTGCTATTTCTATTGCTCTTGGGACTGCTTGTAAAATATCCTTGCGGATTTTTTCTGGTATTTCCGTGCGCGGATTATCATCAGTTACAATAACAATATCAGCCTTCTGTTCTGCAATTTTTCCCATCAAAGGTCTTTTTCCTTGATCACGATCACCCCCGCAACCAAAAACAAGGATTAAACGCCCTTGCGTAAAGGGGCGAACAGAAAGCAATACCTGCTCTAAAGCTTCTGGTTTATGCGCATAATCTATATAAACAGGCGCATTATTTTCTGTCTTTCCAACCAATTCTAATCGCCCAGGAGCTCCCTGCAAAATTTCCAGTGAACGAAAAACCTTCTCAGGAGAAGCACCTGTTACAATTGCTAATCCCGCTGCCATAAGCGCATTGGCTACCTGAAAATCTCCAGCTAAAGGCAAATCAAATGTATAAATATTATTTTCCATACGACATTCAACACGCTGCTTCGAACGCTGATGCTCAACACGATTAATAGTAATAAATTGCCCTTTCCGTCCAATTGTTAAAACACGACGGCCTGCTTTTGTAACTTGATCAATAACCTTTTGTGAATAAACATCATCTGCAAAAATCAGAGCCGGCGCATCTTGTGGCAAAACTGTATCAAACAACCGCATCTTAGCACGTAAATAATCCTCTACGCTTGTGTGATAATCCATATGATCACGCCCTAAATTGGTAAAGGCTGCCGCTGCTAAATGGACCCCATCCAATCGACTTTGATCAAGACCATGCGAAGATGCTTCAAGAGCTACATGTGTAATACCTTCATTGGAAACTTCATAAAGAAGGCGCTGCAAGACGACTGGATCAGGTGTTGTCAAAGAGCCAGAATCATTCCTGTGAGGAGAAATAACGCCTACTGTCCCTATGCTGGCGGCACAAAATCCAACATGAGTCCAAATTTGCCGAGTAAAAGAGACAACAGAGGTTTTTCCACTTGTTCCTGTCACAGCAACTACAGTTTCAGGTTGAGAACCATAAAAACGTGCAGCTGCCATCGCTAAACTATGACGAACATCACCAACACGTAAAATTGGAACAGATAAATTCTCAAAAACAACAGGGCAATCCGTAACGATTGCTCGTGCACCACGCTTTAGTGCATCATCTATATAGTGTTTGCCATCACCTTGGTTTCCTTGCACAGCTACAAAAACATATCCTGGCAAAACTTGCCGAGAATCTGCACTTATTCCTGTTATTTCCATTGAAGAAAGATTTTCATCTTCAATACATTCTGGAAAAACTGTTCCAAACAACATGATAACACACCTTTATATTAATTTGACTGTTGTTTCACAAATCTCGAACTGTTCTCTGTGCTCAAAAGAGGTTCGTATTCTTTTTCAAAATCTGGTTTTATTCCCAAAAAACTAGCTGAACGGCGAATAATATTAGCAAGCATCGGCCCTGCATTCATTGCTGCTGTTGCTGAGCGCTGTCCATCTTCAGGCTGAGGTTCATCGATAATTGTTAAAACAACATAAGCAGGATTTTCAATAGGAAAAGCAGCAAGAAAACTATTGAAATTTTTTGTTTTAGAATATTTCCCATTTTCAACTTTTTCAGCTGTCCCCGTCTTACCACCAACTCGATACCCCTCCACTTTTGCATTACGCCCAGAGCCAATATCGCTATTTAACTTATAAAGATAACGCATATTTTGACTTGTTTTGGGTTTTAAAACCTGTTTTGCATATTTTAAAGCTTCTACCCGTGTACGTTTCAAAAAGGTGGGTTCAATCAACCACCCATCATTCATTAAAGCAGCAGCTCCTACTGCCGTTTGCAAAGGTGTTGTTGCCATCCCATGTCCAAAAGCAATCGTCATAGAATGAATATCTTTCCAATGACGAGGCACAACAGGGTGAGCAACTTCAGGCAATTCTGTTTTCAATCGATCAAGTAAACCAAGTCGTCTCAAAAAATCACGATGTCCATCAATCCCTACAGCCAACGCCTCCTTAGCAGAACCAATGTTAGAGGAATAAATAAAAACTTCCCAAAGTGCTAAAGGACGATTTTTTCCATGAAAATCACGGATAAAATAATTCTGTCCTGCTTGAAGAGGCTGTGAAGCATCAATGACACTCTTTAAATGAAAAAGTCCTGAATCAAGCGCCATCGCAGTTGTAAAACTTTTAATGATAGAACCCATTTCAAAAGTTCCAGCGGTCATCCGATTGAGGCGATCACTTTTCAAAGCTTCAACAGGATTTCCAGGATCAAAATCTGGTAGTGATGCCAAAGCCAAAACCTCACCAGTGTGGATATTTAAAATAACAGCTCCCGCAGCAAGCGCTTTATAACGTTTCATTGCCTTCGTAAGTTCATCATGCACAATAGTCTGAATACGCACATCAATCGAAAGCTGAACTGGCTTTAATGCTTCTTCAGTTGCAAGACCAGCAGCACGCAAAGCACTCAAGCCAGCATCATCAATATATTTTTCCATCCCCGCTATACCCTGATTATCAACATTAACCATGCCGAGAATATGCGAAAACACCGATCCACTTGGATAAAAACGACGAATTTCAGTACGAAAACCAATCCCTGGAATACCAAGAGCCATAATTTGCGCCTTTTGCGTTGGTGTTAAGCCACGTTGAATCCAAGAAAAACTAGATTTTTTTTTGAGACGTTTATAAGTTTCCTGCCAATTAAGATCGGGTAAAACTGTTGAGAGCAATTCAATTGTTTCATCTACATCAAGAATGCGTCGTGGTTCCGCAAAAAGCGAATAAGTTTGAATATCCGTTGCCAATAAACGTTTATTACGATCAATAATATCGGGGCGCGCAGTTAACTGAAGAACATTTGGCCCTTTTGCTTCTTCAATCTGCCCACCTTCCAGCCCATAAGAAATAAGACAAGCCCCCATAACACCATATAAAATAAGGAAACAGAGCAAAGAAAAAAGCAAGCGCGCACGACTAGAATAAGAACGACGAACAGGAAAGTTATGTGCATCCAACGGAGTCTTTAAGCGTTTTTTCTTCTGGAAAAATGGAAAGTACGATTTCATTACCGCACGCCTTTTTGAACAACGCCGTTTACCTGAGAAGCACGATTATTTGCTAAAATATCCTTACTTTCCTCCAAGATATTTTGTTTAATGACTTCTTCAATTTGATCATGGTCACGTACCGGAATATCCTTCAACTCTACGATTTGTCGCGGCTGTATGGTCTCTAAACCAAGCTCTTTTTGATAACGTTTTGCAAGTTTTTGCATGCGTGAAGGTTCTATCATCACAGCCCATTCAGCATGAAGCAAATTCACCGTATTTTTTTCTGCAGCAATTTCATGTTCAAGACGACGAATTTCGCTCATCCGTTTTTGAACATCATATTTTACCTTATAAGTGAGACCTGCCATACAAATCATAATCATCACTAAAATCATATCAAATGTACGAAAAACTGTCATTTCTTGCTACCTTCAAAACGAGCAATCTCTGCCATGCCAAATAATTTCATATCTGTGCTGAGACACTCTGCCTTTGTGCGTACACCAATACGCAACCGTGCAGAACGTGAACGAGGATTTTGCTGCAACTCCTCTTCATTTGCAGTTATACCACCTTTAAATAAAGGAAAAAATGTTGCTGGAGCCGTCTCTATTTCAGGAAGATAACGCGATCTCACACGCTCCCCCGAACGAGCAGAAAAAAATCTTTTGACCATACGATCTTCAAGAGAATGAAAACTTACAACACCTAAACGCCCTCCTGCTTTTAAAACACGTTCAGCAGCAAATAAGCCACGCGCAAGTTCACCAATTTCATCATTAACATAAATGCGAAGAGCCTGAAAAACACGTGTTGCAGGGTGAATGCGATCTCCGCTTTTACGACCCACCAACGCTTCAATAGCGTGAGCAAGATCACCTGTACGTAAAAAAGGCTGAACGCAGCGACGCTTTTCAATCATCCGTGCAATTCGACCCGCATGGCGTTCTTCTCCTAATATTTTAAAGATTCGAGCTAAATCATTCACTTTTAAACGATTAACAACATCTCCGGCAGTAAAACCAGTCTGCGCCATTCGCATATCTAATGGACCATCTTTTTGAAAAGAAAAGCCCCTCTCAGCTTCATCAAGTTGCATTGAAGAGACACCTATATCCAAAATAACAGCATCTACCTTTTCTTCAATAACGCGATCCAACTGTGAAAATTCCATTTGCACCAAACGAAGTCGTGGAAAATATTCATCAACAAGCGATTGCCCTTCGCTAATAGCATGAGGATCACGATCAAGAGCAATAACCTCTGCTCCTGCATCTAACAGAGCACGTGTATAACCACCAGCACCAAAGGTGCCATCAATCACTCTTGCTCCAACCAATGGCATAAGCCCAGCTAAAACGGGCTGTAACAACACTGGAATATGGCGTTCAGCTTTATGAATCTGTTTTGTCAAAATAATCCGTCTTGATTTATGCTTTTTCAAATCAACAGCCATCAAAGGCAATTGATGTCAGAATAACCAAAACTTTAACTCTCATATCTATCACAATGAAAGCGAAAGTTAACTTGATGCACATCCTAATACATTATACTTAAAGAAATGTTATAGTTGTAAAAAATACCCTTCATTTGAGTGTACTTCGAAAATACACTCTCCATAGAAAAACCATAACAATATGAATAAAGAGAATTTTCATAAAATATCAGTCGGCCTATAAGCCGGGTTCTGTATGGTAAAGCTTACACTCTCCATGGCAACCATTCATCTGGGACGGATGTTACCATCCGCCTCGTGCAACCTACCCGAATGACTCGCCCGGAAACCGGCTGCAAGTTAAATCTTGCGCGTCATTTCTATTTGGTCTTGCTCCCGGTGGGGTTTACCTTGCCACATTCATTACTGAATGCGCGGTGGGCTCTTACCCCACCCTTTCACCCTTACCTATAAAAATAGGCGGTTTGCTTTCTGTGGCACTTTCCCTAGGGTCGCCCCCGCCGGGTGTTACCCGGCACCGTTTTTCCGTGGAGCCCGGACTTTCCTCACTTGCTACCTTTAAATATGAAACAAGCGCGGCTGCCCAGCCGACTGACACATCCTTTATAAAACATTTTTTCTCAAGTGAAAATAGCACCTTCAAGATATTTTAAAACAAACTCATCCTCTTTAAGGCACTTTTTATTTTAATGAAGCCAAATAAGTTTTTACCTTTGAGCAATATTTTGCTGAAATGGAATTCATTTTTTTTGCCCCATGACCTGCATTATATTTAAGGATCGTACCACACGTATTCCCACCACTTAGTGTATATGCCCGCGCCAAATAACGCATACCATATTCAAGATTGGTTGCAGGATCATAAAGATCTTGAACAGAACCATTAAAACCCAATCCTCGCGCAGTAGATGGTTTAATTTGCATCAAGCCTATTTCGCCAGCTGCCCCCTTTATGCGAGCCTTATAATTACTCTCAATTCTTACAACAGCATGCGCTAAATTAACAGGAACATTATACTTATTTGCAAATTTCTGAATAAGAAATTCATAAGGACGAGCAGGAGTCTTAGAAGCAGGATTCACTGAGCTTTTATTTGAACCAGCGACATTTAAGCCCGTATGAGTCCAACTTGTGTCAAACACAAAAAATACAGCAAATGCTGTATTTAAAAGGATTTTCAAAAATTGCATTCTCTTTCTCTTCATTCAGACATTTTCAAATCCTAGCCGCAACAAAACCTTGCGGACGCATTCTACAGAAAAAGAAAGCTAAAGAGCGGCTTGAAAATGAAAATATTAAGACAATTTCAAGATGTTTTTTTTGTAACAGAAGAAAGTTACTCAACTTACTTATTATATTTTTCTATATCTCATAAAATATCGAAAAATAAAGAAACTATAATGAAAGCTTTAACATGCTAAAAAAGATAATATACTCTGAAAATTACTGATATAACTACAACACACTCAACTTTTAGCAACCAAAAACAGTATTTAAAATACCTCTACTATTTTTTTACATACGATTATTAAAATCTCTTGTGAGATCAATTCCATAACTGCAAAAGGCAACATAAACTAGAATGTCTTCACCAAGGTCTCTCGATACCAGAAAAGTACTACCAAGAATAAAAACCGCTATCAATACTTCCCATTGGCTGATAAATACTGGCTAAAAAAGCCCTCTGCTAAACAAGCTATCCACTAAAATCCACATTATGTACGGAAAGCTCAAAAATACGCATAAAAAATTAATTTTTGGCCTTATAACAAAACTTAATAATTATGTCTATCTATTTTTAGAAAATTCTATAAAGAGGCAAGATAGGAAATCTCAAAACTGCCTGAATAAAAATTCACATCACTCATTTTCATTCAAATATTTTGCCCCCAGCTATGATTTCATTAAGCTTGCGCATTTCTCGATCTTTAAGATTTATACAATTCATAAAGATCTTATCATAAAGATCTTAAAATCCGCAGAAAAAAAGAAAACTCAAGGAATTTACCATTTTCTATCCCTCTATAACATCAAAAAAGCATGCGGTATAATCCTCCTGCATTCTTCTCAAAACTCCATGAAGAGATAAAAACACCCTTAAGATCACAACAAAAGCATATTTTTTTAAAAAGAAAGAGTTAAAAATAAGCATCCGCAATGGAGGGATGCAAAATTGCTTTTGATAGAACCATGACAACAGTTTCACCCAACTTACGAGCCTGTTCATTGCTCTGACCATTTGCAGATGCAACAGAAATCACATCACGACGGACTTCCTCAATCAACTTCTTCTGTTGCTCAGGATCAAGCTTAGAGAGTTGTATGATAATATCTGGAAAAAATATTGCCAATCTCTCTAGAAGCATTTCCTCTGTAACATCAACCTCGTGAGAAGGAAAAGAGCGCTCCAATAACAACTGATAAACTGTAATATTTCGAGAAGCAAAAAGACTGGCTATAAAAATAAAAAATATAAATAAGCCGAAAAGGACACGACGCCAGCAAAACCCCATTATCTCTTACCTAAGCTTCTCAGCATGTAAAGCCCCTTTTCTTACAGAACCAAACAAACTTTTTATAGAGGCCAATGCTCTTATGAGAGTAAAACCGTAATACTACCAACCATCCCCCTCTACACTCTATGCCATACAACAATAGGCGCCTACACTTCACTTTTATAAGACTTCACCAAGCTCCACCTATAGAGCCTGACTGAGGAAATCCTCAGTCAGGCCAGACAATCTAAGGGATCCACGCGGGGGGGGGGAGGAGGTTCCCTGATCGTCTTCTTACATCAACTATTAAGATAGCTGATGCAATATCTTTGCTATGGAATAAAATATTTTAAACAACAAGAAATTCTTATCATCTTCTAGGCAAAAAAAGACAAAAAAATTATAAATCGTTTAAAAATGGAAAAATTTAGGCAAAAAATATTCAAAATGATCCAATTTGAAGCAATTTTATTCCAGGAATCATTAATACGAATCTACGGTTATCATCATTTTCATATTTTCCAGAAACTCCAGTTTGTATAAACTCCCCTTATAAAGAGCATAAAAACTGTAATAACTTGTTCCAAAACTCTCTCCGTAAAAATCTCAATAATAAACCTTGTAGCCCTTTTAAGTTTATATAAAAATTAAAACTTAAGTCTTTTCGAACGTAGTTTATTCGGAATCATTCATCATGAAGGATTAAAAGAATGACAGATTATTTTATTACCAGTAACAAATTCCAACACATATTAAATGACTGCCCTCACAGCCTCAGCTCTACAAAAATACCTTTAGCTATCCCCTTACAAACCCATAGATCAAAGTATCATTAATCCCATGCAAAAAACACAATGTGCATAAAAAGCGATAACTTTTCAGAGACTTAACAAAACCCCACTCTCGCGCCTTTAATTAAGAAAAGTCAAAGAATACAACACGTTAAAATATGATTATGCAAACTGTACTTTTTTATCTTTGAGATCATCTACCAATAAACGTTGATCACGCGCAAGCCAAAGCTTAACCATTGGCCCCTCCTTCTTTTCATTTTGCATAGGAGCAAGACAAACTGTTTGTTCCAGAATAAGCCCCGCATTTTTAAGCCATTGTTCTATTTGTGAATCTAAAAGTTTAAGATGTCTATGGGCGTGGTCAGAATATGAAAACTCAACTTCATGGTAAACAAAATCTACAATCAGCAAACGTCCCTGAGGACGCAAAACATGCGCAACCTTATGAAGAGCCATCTTAGGATTCTCAAGACAATGTAAAACCCAATGAAGAATGACCAAATCAAAAGTTGTATCTCCAACAGATAAATGCAAAATATCATCATCCAACGCAACTTCAACTGCACGTGTATAAAGACCTGAAAACAATTTTAAGAGAGAACTTGGATTGGTACCGATACCCATCATTGTTTCAAATGGTTTATCGCCAATGATTTTAAGTAAGGCATTTTCTACAATGTGATTTGCAATATAGGATAATCGGAATGCTTCCCACTGCGCTGTTTTTTTAAAAAAATACTGTCTCCTAATTGTTCGGCGCTGTTTTTTAACATCTACCAAACGTGCTAAATCACGCGCTAACATTGCATCATGCTTTGGCAAAGCTGAAAGAACAGCCAACACAATGTCTTTACCAAAACAGCTGGAATAAAACTTAAAATAAGTCCGTTCTCTTTTTTGATAACGTGCAATCAATCCTGCTTCATATAATAAATGTAAATGCCGTGATACATGCGATTGCGATTGACCAAGGATAAAAATAAAATCAGAAATTGTTAGATCATCCTGACATAAGAGCGCAAGGATACGTAAACAACTTATCTCCGCCATCGTTTTCAACAATATAATCAGTGCATCCAAGCTTACTGGTTTTCTCATCACTATTCTCTCAGAAAAGCATTTATTTTCTACGAAAGAAAATGAAGAAGAAGGCATAGAGTTGCATCACTTCTGTTCATATTTTTTTCTGTTCTATAAAAAACGGACAATTTCTAAAAAACGAACAGCATCTCTCGCTACTATCCCCACACAAACAGCGAAGTTACTTGCATTATAACCTACCAGCTGCATATAAAAACTTACGTCCCTCTATTACAATCTGATGCGTAACAGATTTTCATCTACGCCACCAGCATATAAAACATAACGACGCATTGCGTGAAGGATATCATTAGGATTTCACACTGTGATTCTTATCTTGAAGTGACAAAAAACCTTACAATACGATAGATGCTCTCTTTTTTGAAAAACAAAAACTCTAGACAGCATCACCATTTTTTCAATGAATTTTAAAAAAGATAAGAAATTCTAGCGTGTAAGCGGCTTATAATTCACACGTTTTGGATTAAGAGCGTCCGCACCAAGCCGGCGAATCTTATCAGCTTCATATTCGGCAAAATTACCTTCAAACCATTCAACATGCCCATCCCCTTCAAAAGCCAAAATATGTGTTGCCAATCGATCAAGAAACATACGATCGTGCGATATGATAACTGCACAGCCAGCAAAGTTTTCCAATGCATCTTCTAATGCGCCTAATGTTTCAGTATCAAGATCATTTGTTGGTTCATCAAGGAGAAGAACATTGCCGCCCTCCTTTAAAAGCTTAGCCAAATGGACACGATTACGCTGTCCACCTGATAAATTTGCAACCTTTTGCTGTTGATCTGTTCCCTTGAAATTAAAAGCACCACAATAAGCACGGCTATTCATCTCATATTTACCCAACTTAATAATGTCATTTCCGCCAGAAATTTCTTCCCAAACGGTTTTATCGCCTGCTAGTGAATCACGACTCTGATCAACGTAACTCATATGAACTGTTTCACCGATACGTATTTGACCCGAATCTGGCTGTTCCTGTCCCGTCAACATTTTAAACAGTGTAGACTTCCCCATACCATTGGCACCAATGACTCCGACAATACCACCAGCAGGAAGCTTGAAAGAGAGAGAATCAATCAACACACGCGTACCATATGCTTTAGAAAGATTATCAACTTCAATGACAACCTGCCCCAATCTTTCGCCAATAGGAATAATGATTTGTGCCTCTCCAGGACGGCGCTCACGTGCAGCTTGGACCAACTCATCATAAGCCTTAATCCGTGCTTTTGACTTTGCTTGCCGCCCTTTTGGACTAGAAGCTATCCATTCTTGCTCACGCGACAAGGCACGCTGACGTGCAGCCTCTTCCCGACCTTCCTGAGCCAAACGTTTGGCTTTCGCCCCCAAATAAGCCGAATAGTTCCCCTCATAAGGAATACCCTTCCCCCGATCTAATTCTAAAATCCAACCTGTCACATTGTCCAGAAAATAACGATCATGCGTAATCAAAAGCACCGCACCGGGATATTCACGCAAATGCCTTTCAAGCCATGCTGTCGTTTCAGCATCTAAATGGTTTGTTGGTTCATCCAAAAGCAATAAATCAGGTTTTGACAAAAGCAATTTACAAAGCGCAACACGCCGCTTCTCACCTCCTGAAAGCTTTATCACACTCTCATTGGCTGGTGGGCAACCAAGGGCAGCCATAGCCATTTCCACTTGACTTTCTAAATCCCAAAGATTCTGACTGTCAATAATATCCTGAAGACGTGCACTTTCATCAGCCGTTTCCTCACTATAATTCATCATCAATTCATTATAACGCTCGATAATTGCCTGTTTATCTGCAACACCTTCCATCACATTGCCACGCACATCTTTGCTGGTATCAAGAAGAGGCTCTTGCGGCAGATAACCACAACACGCCCCTTCAGAAAGCCACGCTTCTCCAGTATATTCCTTATCTAGCCCAGCCATAATCCGTAAAATAGTTGATTTACCTGCACCATTCGGTCCTAAAATACCGATTTTTGCATCTGGATAAAAAGATAAATGAATATTTTCTAAAATTTTTTTATTGCCGTAAGACTTGTTAAGCCCAGCCATGTGATAGATAAATTGACGTGCCATAAATTTCTCTTTATATTGTGCGATATTAAAAGATTAGAACTTTGAAAAAAACCTTTTGCTTTTCTTACACTGTGCGGTAAAGAGCAATTGCATTGTATCGAAAGCTTTTTGCTTTATATTGATATATTTTTTCTGATCTCACAAGCCCCACTATGGTTCTAAATGCAAAAAATCCCCCCTTCGAAGAGCAAAAAGCAAATCTTTTTAGCTGTACCTGAAACAGGCTATCGAACATCACCTCTCTTTTCCATACCAGATATAACCTTGTGTTTTTATCGTATTAAACCGACTTATCAATGCAGTATGGTATCTCCCAAAAAACCAATTCTCTATGCCCCTTCTTTTTTTGCGTTATGGGCGGTTCATTATGCGGTAAAAAAACCCTCTCTTTTTTCATCAATTTTGTGTCACGGCAAACAATGGTCTTCATCTCTTGCATTGCTCTGGCTCAAATTGTGTTTACAAAACGACCGATGCCTTATGGGATCTGACGTTCCAAGCTTGAGAATCATGAAGGCTTTGCACAGACATGTAGCAATGAGTGACTATAGTGCTCTCCCCATTGGTACATGGTTGCAATTCGTAAAAAACTATAAAAAAAATTGTCAAAATCTAACCCTCCCCCTTTTGTGGCTTGATAATTACCAAAATAATACCAATATCCGTGAAATTATCTCGAAACTTCAAGATGAAATATAGCTTCTTAAAAGTCTCATAAAAGGTAAGCCTCCTATAGGAATATGTTCATGGAAAAAAAAGCCTTAATCGTTATTGATGTTCAAAACGACTTCTTGCCAGGTGGAGCACTTGCAGTACCACAAAGCGATACGATTATACCTGCTATTAATAATCTCATAGACCAATTTGATCATGTTATATTAACCCAAGACTGGCACCCCAAAAACCATTGCAGCTTTGCTTCTTCCTATTCTGAAAAAGTACCCTATGACACCGTTGAACTTGACTATGGCCCGCAAATACTTTGGCCTGATCATTGCATACAAGGAACACAAGGAGCAGAATTTCATACATCTCTCAGAATTGAGAAGACACAACTTATCCTCAGAAAAGGCTATAATAAAAAAATTGATAGCTATTCTGCCTTTTTTGAAAATGATCAAACAACACCAACAGGCTTACAAGCTTACCTCAAAGAACATGGATTTACAAAGCTAGCTATGTGTGGCTTAGCAACCGATTTTTGTGTAGGATTTTCCGCACTTCACGCCATACAATGCGGCTTTAAAATAAGCGTTTCACTCAACGCCTGCGCTGGTATTGATCTCAACGGATCACTTAACACTATGCTTAAAACTATGAATGAATCCGGCATAGAACTTTTAATGACGTCCTAAAATATCTTCTCTTATTATTACAACGCATAAAAAAATTAATTTTACTTAGAGACACCGTGTTTATTCAGGTATTGACGCTTAAAACGAAGAGAAGAATAAAAAGCCATTCCAATAATACAACTCCCCACCAACCCTGTTAAAACTTCAGGAACTGATATAATCGTTTGCAGATACATAATCACTGCGAGAACCAAGATAGCATAAAAAGCTCCATGCTCCAGATAACGATAATGCAACAATATCCCTGATTCGACCAACATAATCGTCATAGAGCGAACATAAAATGCGCCTATACCAAGACCAATTGCGATAATAAAAAGATTGTGTGAAAAAGCAAAAGCACCAATAACACCATCGAAAGAGAAACTAGCATCTAGAATCTCTAAATAAAGAAAAGCACCTGCCCCTCCTTTAGCAACTGTCATTAAAGTTGTTTTTGGAGCATCTAAAAGTGAACTGATGGCTTCCACACCTATAAACGTCAAAAGTCCATAAAGGCTAGCGAGCAAAAAAGTCATTCTATCTTCTCTTGCAATCTGCTCTGAAAAAAACAATATCAAAGTTAAAACGATTGCAATATCAATGCCAGCAAGCCCTCCAAACTTTTGAGCCGGTTTTTCTATAAAAGCAAGCCAATGCACCTCTTTTTGGGAATCAAGAAAATATCTCAAGCCAACCATGATCAAGAAAGTTCCTCCAAAAGCCGCAATCCCCACATGAGCATCTGTTAAGATTGCTGCATATTGATGTGGTTCCCATACCGCTAATTTTACTGCTGCAATTGGATTAATTCCAACAGCAACAGCAACCACCAATAACGGAAAAACAATCCGCATCCCAAACACCGCCACCAAAATACCCCATATCAAAAAACGACGACGCCATAACGGATCCATTTTTTCAAGAACACGCGCATTGATAATAGAATTATCAAAAGAGAGAGAAATTTCCAAAATTCCTAAAACACAGCAAATAAAAAAATATTTTAGGAAACCAGCAGCACTTTCTGTTTCAAACCAACCAATCGCCCCTCCCATAAAGACGCCAACAATTGTGAAAAAAAAAGCCCACCTAAAATAGCCTAATAAGGCCATGACCATTCCTCAAAATTTATTTCTTTAATTCATCTGTAGTGAAAATCGAAAGAATCTACATGGTTGTTTTATATGGAAACTCTGGTAAAAAAACAAGAAAAGCACAGAAAATTTCATATTTTCTCTAAAATGAATACCAATTTTAAATAATATGTAATACGATAACTTAAAAATCGCATTTTATTCAATTAAAATTAAAAAAAATAAAGAAAAATAAAACTATAAATATTGACATTACATCATGAGTTATTAATACATAGTGTGCCTTTAATGATTAAAGTCTATACCATGATGATTTACTGAGGGAGATAAATTCGTGGCACGTCCTGAAACTGAATCAAAAACTATATTTGGAAAACGTTTACGTTATGTACGCCTCGCTTTAGGGGATCCGTCACGTGAGGCATTGGCTAAAAGTTTTAGCATGACAAAAAATTCCATCGCCTTTTATGAGCGTGGAGAAAGAGAACCCAATCTGAGTGTCTTACAAACATATCGCACATTGTACGGTGTCAATATTAATTGGCTTTTAACTGGACAAGGAAAAATGTTTGATAGCGAGTATACTAAAAGTGACTTTGATTGGAATTATTTTATAAAAAAAATGGAGGGGCTTGAAGAAATTCTTGCCAACAATGATCGTAGTAAAAAACTAAATCAAGGAAAAGTTGATAGCTCTTATGAAAAGTTGCAGCAATATTTGTCAAAACAAGGCTTATCTCATGGCCTAAATCCTAAAGCTGCATCCTCTCTGATGGATATGAAGGCAAAAATGGCAAACTCTTATACCCTCAGCTTATTCATTGATTTACTCATTCGAAGTGTATCGCAAAAAGAGATGATAGCTAATCAATAAACATCCTTACCATAAGAGACAAAACGGAAAGAAGCTTTATCAGCACGGAAAGAAGCACTCTTGTTTTTTCCATGCTGATGGAATTTATTTTAAAACAGCTCAATACACCTACTTACCAAAATAAAAAATTCCAATATAAATCAGGAATACAACATAATTAAAATTAAAAAACCACTTTTATAGTATAAAATACCTATCTATAGCTTATTGACAATAAATATTTTCTTGTTATTATGTCGGCGGCCCTCATAGAAATTTTGTTTAAGACAAAAAAAATAAGGGAAATATATTGACTACTCGCTATAGAGACATACTTTAGTGCTCATAGTCATATTGGTTGAGTATTTATCCTGCAAATTACGGCTATTTTATGAGGTGGAAGGCATGTTTTTTGAGGTATTTCAAGGTGTTCACAATCAATGGTACTGGCGTTTAATCTCAGGAGACGAACAAAAAATCGCTTTTTCGAGTAAGGGTTATCCAACAAAACAAGACATTCTAGTAAATATTGAGCAGATAAAAGAAATTACGCATAAGGCTCTTGTTAGAGAGTTACAATCCTAACGTTCTTACCATTAAGATAAAAATTTACACTTTCTATATTTGAAATCTCATACTGCACTTTAGTGATGGGTAGAGGAGGGTTTATTTTTCTCGATGGGAAGAAGTTTTTATGTGATCTAACATACAAAACGACTGTAAAATAGAAAAGCTTTTCGCAAGTAGTATCTATTTTCAAACCAACACCCAAACTGCTTATTGAATCTATCAACCAGCAACACTCTCAAATCTTGTGTTTTTTCGTAAACGACTGCAGGATCATGTATGTGTATTCACCCCTAACATATCTATGAATTGGCACATCACCATAAATTTTTGATTGCAACAATGACCACTTTCCTAAAAATTTGAATGCTTTCATAAAGCATAGCTTGGAATAAATTAAGCATTATCACAAAATATAACCTCACCACCAACCTATAAATCTTTTATGACTAAGGTTTACCTCTTTCACTATTCTCAACCTCTTTAATCACTTTTTTGCATCATCTTCAGATTTAATCTCTTTTTGATGTTTCTTCATGGCTTCCTCATATTGCTTAACTTGTTCTTTCAGTTTTTCAATTGCTTGATTGCGTCTTTTAATCACCATACTTTGCTCTCTAATCGCTCTATCTCGTTCTTCAGTGATCTTCATAGAATCTCTGAAGAACTCATGCTTGATTTTTTTTGCTTCTTCTTTAAGAGCTTTAACCTGATCACGATAATAAAAAGCAAACCGAAACATAAATCCACTGCAAACCAAAACGACAATCACCACTCCTAATAAAATTTCATTTACACTCATTTTGATCTCCTTTTAGTACCATTAAATTGATCATACCAACCAATTTTTTGCTTCGCTCTCCCTCAAAAAAAAGCGCCAACAATTGCACGTACTAGATGAACAAATCACGTTCAGTACCCTTATTTTCTCCACCAAACACACTAACAAACAACGCAAAACAAGCCCTATGAAGCTGCCAATCCTACCCTCTTATATCAATTGGCACTGTATTTATTTACAATAAACGCTAAGAATATAATTAATCTCAAACAATTTTTTAACGGCGCAATAAGCTCCACAAGCGCCTTCTCCTTATTATTCTTGCCATCTTCTTTGCGCTAAGGAGAATGCTGATGCACCCATTTAAAATTCTTTGCCATTGCAAAAAATCTTTATAGTCATAAACATTGGCATTATCGTAAACTTTTGCTTTCTATGAAACTTTGTATAACCTTAAAATAAAGCGTCGAAATAATTTTAACATCTTTGAGAATCCCATCGTTATAAACTTGAGCATTACTATAAAAAAAATCCCTCCATCAGCATGCGCATTGCTATTAACCTTGGAATTACAGTAAATCTTCATCTTGTCATAAACATCATACAGCCTACTGCGAATCTCCAAATTTCCATACAGTTGCGTATTGCCATACACACAAACAAAGCTGGTAACAGGCAACATACAACCCATCTGTGCACTATCATAAAGAAAGCTGTCATTACAAACACAGGCACCATTATAAACATGATATTAGCAAAAACATATTCATCTTCAGTAAAGCATATAGCACCTATATTATACTTTACCCAACAATCACCTTCATGATTTAAAAGCTTTCATGTTCTGTAAAATCACCAAGATCATTTTTTTGATATTTTCAAAACCTCTTAAAGCACATATGCGATATACCATCTAACAATAAATTCATCTGTTAAAACAAAAGAAAAAACAGCATTTTGCGCCAAATGAATTTGTTGTATTTTCTCTACAGCCATGACCTTGTTCCTTAAGGCTGTGAGGATTCATTACATCCGCACACTACCTTAATGCAGAAATTTCTTACAAATGCCAATGTTGGAGTATATCTTGATTCACAATGGTGCTGCGTATACTATCAGTGACATTTCATGAACACACTAGATGTATTTCCATCCCTGGGTATACACATTCACTCTGTCACGATCGTGAAACCGAGCAACTATTTTTTATTGATTCAAATCTGAAAGTGTATGGGAACATTTTGTTATTAGTTAAAAACAACTCTATATCCTTCATAAGCGAAAAGCTACGCATGGGTATTTTTACGCTCCTTGTATCATGTATTCTAGATTCGCAGCGTAGTATTAACGCTATAGCGTAAATATGTAAAGGTCTAAAAATGACAAAGACTGAAAAAGATTGGTTCCAACGCTTAATTGAATTAATAAAAAGCGATGGGCGTACAATGATTGAAATAAGCAAAGCTGCAGGCTGTGGACAAAACTACGTACAACAAATGATTAACGGAGGGAAAAGACCCTCTGTAGATAAACTCATGGCTATTCTTAACACACTCGGAGATGCTAGTGCTATATATGTGATAACTGGTTTTAACATCTCCGATGAAGATTTAAAACTCATCGCTTTGATTTCGTCTGGAGATAAGAAGAAGATTGAAGCTTTAAATGTTCTGTTGACTGAGCAACATTTGTAGAGTTTTCCACTATTCTCAATATCTCTTGCTTTTGAGCTGTAGACAAAGCTTCCCATTTCACGATAATTTTAGATAAATCTACCTCAAATTTTTCGTCATTCTTCATAGTTATACTCCATGTAGTCAAACTATATAACGCAAAAGCGTTCAAATACATCCCATACCTTAGAAACCAATATTTGCAATAAACTGTATGGAAGCAGTTGCGTATAAATTGATTTTATAAAATCAGATGGAATTCTGTTGATTATGTACCATGGTGAAACAGAAAACATCGCACAGTCCAGACCTTTTTATGAAAAAACTGGCATCATCACTTTTATCAACAACGCTAATAATGTTACTCAAATCTTGTGATTCGAATCAACAGCTAATCGATGTGAAGATATCTCCAAAAATGCTGCTAACCTCTACGTGAGAGAATATAAAAAAGCGTATTTTGAAAGAAATATATCATAATTTTATTCTATACAGCACTACCTATATTTTTTAAACGATATCGCAAAGTAAAAATACAACAATGCGATATGTATAGTTCTTATGAACAGCAGCGCTGCCTACGACACTATGACATACCTTCAAAAGAGGTTGCCTCCTCTTTGAAAGCACCCTTGAGATAAGCATAGAGATTTATCATGAACAAAAATGGAAGTACTTTAAAAAATACAATGGGTCAAGCCCCAATGACGTCTACACATAAATTACACAAGCATTTATAAAAAGAAATAAATTTTTCTTTTTATAAAAATTAAAGCAACCACCAAAAGTTTTATGAATTTCGCTCTTTGATATCAACTCTATCACCGATAGAACAGAATTGACGAATATAATTTAGCAAAAAACATATAGAGAGAAAGGAAATGCATTTGAATGTAAAACTCCATAAGCTTTTAAAAGGATAATTTATCAGGCTCTTTTAGAAAATCATCACACTGTAGCTATAAAAACTTTCCCTCACAAAAATGAGATTCTTAGCTTGGAAAAAAACATCGATAAATGTTACCATCGTCGATCACATGGAATACATGAGCATCTCTAAAGTACATTTTTTGTCAGACTTTGAATCATGATGGTACAGTTCGAATCAACTGTAAAGGGCGTAATAGGTAATATCATTCACTTAAAACATTGAAAAATCACTTTAAAACAAGTATTCTCTTCCGACTTTATCTGATAAGCAAAAAAAGCCTTAGAATTTCTCTTATGAGGATAAAACATCCATCTACGAAAAAACAAAAATCAGCTCCTTAAAGAAAATTTTAATGCCCCAGTTTCATGAAGAATATCATGCAGCAGAAATTAAAAAAATGAGCTCATAGATTTAAGAAAGTAAACAGCAATAAAGGCTTAGAGAGAATGTAATACCGTTAATAAAAGCTTTTATTAACTAGACCAAAGAACGTAAGGCATTGTTCCACACCAAAATAGCCAATAGGAAAACCACTCACAACAGAACAACCCCCAAAAACATAAAATTTACGATAAAAAAAACAAAGAAGAAAAAACCTCAAAACTTCTTTATATTCTGTTTATTTAGTGGTGGGCCCGGAGGGACTCGAACCCCCAACCAAGCGGTTATGAGCCGCTGGCTCTAACCAATTGAGCTACAGGCCCCACAAAGACTGATTTTCTCTAAACTAAAATACCCTATGACACAAGGGCCTATTTAAAATTATAACCCATCTTTTTCTTTTTATCTATCGGTTTTTTTCTCTAGCGCCCTAATTTCTTTACAAAAACTTCCAAAAATGAGAAAGTCGTAAGTTGATAAATATTAAAGGAGCAGATATGAAAAAAACAACTTTCCAACCGCTAAATCATTATAGCGTCAGAATAGCTATGGTAGCACTCGCACTGATAACCAGTTCACTTCCCATACACGCTGAAGAAAGTAAAATGAAAAACGCAACGATTACAGTTACAGCAACTGGTGAAAGCCAAGCAGCACCAGATATGGCAATTATCAATCTAGCCGTTGTTACAGAGGATAAAACTGCCCAAAAAGCATTAGCTGACAATAATAAATCTATGAATGATATTGTAAACACTTTTAAAGACAATGGAATCCAAGCAAATGATTTGCAAACATCAGGCTTATCCATTTATCAATCTAGCCCTGATAAACCTCATGACAAAAAGAATCATGAAAAACTTTATCATGTTTCCAATTCTTTAACAGTGCGTATTCGTGACCTTTCTAATGCTGGTAAAATATTTGATCAAGCAATGGCACTGGGTGTTAACTCAGTAAATGGTATTACCTTTACCAATGCCGATACAAAACCATTGTATCAAGAAGCACGTAAAAAGGCTATCACTGAAGCCATTGAAAAAGCCGAAACTATAGCACAAGCAGCAAATTTAAAATTAGGAAAAATCATTGAAATCAATGAAAATAATGACAATTATTATCCAAAACCACGCCTGATGAGCAGTGCAGCACATGCAAGTTACGCCGATACGAATTTTTCAGGGGGCGAGTTAGGTTATAACGTTAGCGTTACAGTAGTATTTGCTATAGACTAAATCATATACGTCATAGACTATTGCGTGAAACAATCATATCACTCACCTTCACAGAGAAGTCCGGTGATATGATGGAGGTAAGTTTCTTCACTCAATAATTCATCGTCGTAAATTTCTATTTGTCCACGTGCAGAAAACTGCGTTTGATGTACTGTCTGCCAATTTCCTGACACTAGTGGATGCCACCATTGAAGATCTTTTCCTTCATTAATCAGGCGATACGCACAACTTTTTGGAAGCCAACGTGCTGTTTTAACCGTTGCAACATCTAAAGATATACAATCTGGAACGATTGATTTACGGTGAACATAGTTTCGGCATCGACAAGTCTCCCCGTCTAAAAGACGACAGGCGACACTGGTTGCATAGATATCTCCAGTATCATCATCTTCTACTTTGTGTAAACAACAACGTCCACAGCCATCGCAGAGACTCTCCCACTCAGAAATGGAAATTTCTTCTAATTTTTTTACTTTCCAAAAGGGGATTTCTTTACTCATATAAATTGATCATATCTTTTTGAAAGAAAAAAATCTATCAAAAGTAAAAGAAATAAAATTGAATCCTTACAATTTTATCAATTTTTCCTTAAAAAATTTATTGGCTACACGCAGGAATATACCAAAATACTGCTCATTCCTTTGAGAAATTACTCTATAATTCCACACCACGTATCTGTTGTTTTTATAGATTAAAGCACAAATATCAAAGCCCGAAGAAATATTGAACACTGAGAGTTTTTTATAGATTACTCAGCAACTAATTTTCACCTTTTAAAAAACATCAGAAGAACTACGCTATATGCGTTTTATCTTCATTCATCAAGAGAAGATACATTTTTGAAAATGCTCCTCCCTTCTTAAGAATCGAGAAAGCTACGCAATTTGCGTGAACGGCTAGGATGCTTTAATTTACGAAGAGCCTTTGCTTCAATCTGACGAATACGTTCTCTTGTCACTGAAAATTGTTGACCAACTTCTTCCAACGTATGATCAGTATTCATCCCTATACCAAAACGCATTCGCAAAACGCGTTCTTCACGAGGTGTTAATGAAGCAAGAACGCGCGTTGTTGTATCCCGCAGATTCGCCTGAATAGCTGCATCAATCGGCAATAATGCATTTCTATCCTCAATAAAATCACCCAAATGAGAATCATCTTCATCACCAACAGGTGTTTCAAGTGAAATAGGTTCTTTTGCAATTTTAAGAACTTTTCGCACTTTTTCTAACGGCATAGAAAGTTTGCTCGACAATTCTTCTGGTGTGGGCTCTCGTCCAATTTCATGGAGAATCTGACGCGAAGTGCGAACAATTTTATTAATTGTTTCAATCATATGAACAGGGATACGAATAGTACGCGCTTGATCAGCAATTGAACGGGTAATTGCCTGACGAATCCACCATGTTGCATACGTTGAAAACTTGTATCCACGCCGATATTCAAACTTATCGACCGCTTTCATCAAACCGATATTGCCTTCTTGGATAAGATCAAGAAACTGCAAACCACGATTAGTATACTTTTTCGCAATTGAAATCACAAGACGGAGATTAGCCTCTACCATTTCTTTTTTAGCAATGGTTGATTCGCGTTCACCTTTCTGCACTTGAGTAACAATGCGACGAAATTCGCCAATCGAAATAGCCGTTTCTTGCGCAAGATTTTGTATTTCGCTCCGCAGCCTTTGAATTTCTTTCGCTTCACGCCTTGAAAATTCTTTCCAACCAGATCCTGGCAAAGTCGCAATATAATTTATCCAATCAGCATCCAACTCACGCCCTTGATATTCTTTTAAAAAATCCTCATGACCAACGCCATAACTATTGGCAATCCGTTTCAGCTTACCCTCATTATGAATCAGTCTCTTATTGATGTCATAAAGCTGTTCAACCAAAGATTCGATACGATTTTGGTTCAAAGAAAGGGATTTTACTGCTTGAATCAACTCACCCTTTAATTGAATATATTTTTTCTTCTGAGAAGGTGAAAGAGCGCCCTCTTTACGCTCTGCCAAACTGCTTTCAACATGTTGATCTTGTAATTTCCGTAATTTTACATAGGTTTGCGCAATAAAATCCAATGTTTCCATGACTTGAGGACAAAGTTCATTTTTCATTGCAGCAAGCGACAAGTTAACCTCGTCATCATCTTCTTCATCATCCTCCTCAACACCCCTCTCTCCCGCAATCCCCTCCATATTACGCATAGCAGAAGAGGTCTTTTCCTCTCTTATCTTATCAACTTCACTTCGTTCAACAATAGGAGCCTGCTTTGCCTCTGGACCAGCATAAGTCATTTCGAGATCAATAATTTCACGAAGAAGAATACGCTGCTCTTTCAGTTCCTCACGCCAAATAATAAGGGCTTGAAAAGTCAAAGGACTCTCACAAAGACCGGCAATCATTGTCTCACGCCCTGCTTCAATACGCTTCGCAATAGCAATTTCACCTTCCCGTGAAAGCAGTTCAACAGCTCCCATCTCACGCAAATACATACGCACGGGATCATCCGTACGATCTGTTACTTCACGCTTATTGGTTGTCGTTGCAATTGCGTGACTAGAGGCCTCTACTAAATCTCCCCCCTCTACCGTGACTTCTTCCTCGTCGTGTTCAGAATCGACCTCATCTTCATCGTCCACAACATTAACACCCATTTCGGAAAACATCGCCAAGATATCTTCAATTTGTTCGGAAGTAACTTCTTCAGAAGGAAGAACTGCATTCAATTCATCCATCGTCACATAACCATTTTTTTTAGCGATTTTAACCATTTTCTTGATGGCATCATCAGAAAAATCAAGAAGAGGGCTATCCAAACTCGCTTGGTTTATTACTTCCACATTATCTTTCTGTTTAACCTTTGTTGCCATACCATAACTCCACTTGATCACTCCACAGCTTCCACGTGACCAGCTTTTTGCGTTCTCACCTAACGTATCAATAGTTTCTTATATATACTTCCTCTTAAAGGAGATTACTATTGGAAAGAATACATTTTGTATACGCGCTTCATTCACACAAAAATGCGGGAAAACTCTAGAAGTTTCCCCGACACCTCTCAGCCTTTCTGAGATAATCTCTGCAGCATATAGTAGCATATAGTAAGAACCAATTTCCCGCTTTTCCTAAAATTCTGTCGTCATTCTTTACAAAAATGTCGCTCTACATAAACTTCCTCATCTTAAGCCTTAGGTGACAGATTCGCATCAAAAAAGCGAATCATTTTATCAAATCTTGGTTATTCCCGTCTCTTTTTTCATCCAACCAACTTCCAAATCCTTCAATTAATGCTTCTGTCGCTTGCATCTGTTGCAGCTCATTTTGTATCTCACGAAGCAGATCAAAAACCTCACTCTTAGGATTTTCTACGAGTTGCTCTTCAATATCTTGTAACCTCTTATGTAGGTGGTGTTCTTGAAGATGCAAGTAGATGGCCTGTTTTAATATAGCACGAGCATCTTCTAGAGGAGCTCCAATAAAGACCGTACCCATACCAACATGTTGTACAAGATGTTTCATACGCTCTAAAAGAGCTTTTTGTCCTTTTTCTTCTAAGAGAGCAACCATTGTCTCTTTATCATGAAGCTGCTGATTTCCAAGAATTTCTAACATTGATTGATGAAAACACACTAATTGTGTATTTTTTAACTCCAACTCGGCAAGAACTTCAAAATTTTCATACCATAACTCAGGATAATAAGCTAAAATCAATAAAATAACGGCTTCACGCAGAGGAATAGATTGTGAGGAATTGCGCACTATATCGGAGTTTGCCAAAACAGAAAAAGATTGTTCTTTAAAGATTTTATTTTGGGAATACTGATGATGTCTCCCCGTGCCTTTCTTTTTCGAAAAAGAAGAACGAAAAAAATCAAAAAGCCGTTTCTTTATATCCTGTAAATAATAACGACGTATATCTTCATCCTTAATTGTAAAAATTTGCTGTTTCAGTTGTTTTTCTAGTGCCGCCCGTTCCTCTGGAGTTTCAAAGTTTTTTCCATAAGCAGCACGCCACCACAAAAGCTCAATCAATGGAATTGCTTTTTGCAAAAAAGAAGAAAAAAGTTGTGCACCACCAGCAGCAATAATTTCATCGGGATCTTTCCCTTGTGGCAACAAAACAAAGCGCACCGAAACGCCTGCCTTTAAAAGAGGAAGCACACGATCAGCAACACGAAAAGCAGCTTTTAAACCAGCATCATCTCCATCAAAACATAAAATGGGATCAGTTCCCATTTGCCATAAAAGCGCAATTTGTGCTTCCGTTAATGCTGTTCCCAAAGGCGCCACAACTCCTTCAAAACCAGCTTTAGTCAACGCAATCACATCCATATAACCTTCGACAACAAGGAGTGAATGATTTTTTTTATCACCAACCAAGCGACTATTTTTGCGAGCTGCTGCTGCATTGTAAAGCATATTTCCTTTATGAAATAACACTGTTTCAGGACTATTGAGATATTTTGCAGGCGTATCTTTCTCTAACGCACGCCCTCCAAAAGCCACCACACGTCCACGTAAATCTTCAATCGGAAATATAATACGATTTCTAAAACGATCATAGGAAACCGTCTCATCTTCACCCAATTTGAGAAGTCCACAATCTTCCATTTGTTTTATTGAAATACCACGCGTGCTTAAAGCTTCTTTCAAAGCTGTACGCCTCATTGGAGCAAAGCCAATTCGAAAACGCTCTACAAGCTCTGGCGTCACACCACGTGCTTCAAGATAATGACGCGCCTGCATACCACCTTTGTCGTGTAAGCTACGTTGAAAAAAATCCGTAGCCATTCTCATAACATCATAAAGATCAGCCTTTTCCATCTGACGTTTGTGACTTTGTGGATCAAAAAGAGGTAATTTTATCCCTGCAAGATCAGCCAAACGCTCGACACTTTCTGAAAAATGCAATCCATCAAGCTCACACAGAAAAGTAAAAATATCACCACTCACACCACAGCCAAAACAGTAATAACGACCTTTACGATCATCACAATGAAAACTTGGTGTTTTCTCCCCATGAAATGGGCAACAACACCAAAAATCTCCTCGCGAAGGCTTGCTTTTCTGGGGATCAAAGACCACCCTTTGGCCAATAACTGTTGAAATTGGTAATCTGGTGCGGAGATCATCAAGGAAATCAGGCGGAAAGCGCATTATCTCTCACAGAGTTTTAAAATTCTTTTTTGCATATTTAACGACTTTGAAGCATAATTCCAATACTTCCTCTTAAGCGGTTTAAAAAAAATTAAAAGTTCAACCGCATATTTTCAGAAACGGAGAGTGAAAAAGTGATCAAATTTCTTGTTCAATATCCTTTGCTAGAATCTATTGTTTGGCTTATTATTCTTATCATCATTGCACTTTTAGTCAATTTTTTAGCACGAAACCTTCTCTCTCATGGAGTAAAACGGCTTTCTTCTTTTCTTCCTAAAAATACAAGCGCTGATATTGAGTACACCATTGGGTACATAGCGAATATTGTCGCAGCCTTTATTCTCTCAATCGGAATTAATTTTATTCCGACACTCCCTGATACATTTAGCACCGTTATAGAGAATGTCTCCAATGCCTTCATTATTCTTTTTGCTGTTCTTGCAATTTCTTCTCTCCTTAATGTTATTAATATCCTCTATGAACAACAGCCAACAGCGCGGTTAAAACCAATAAAAGGTTATATTCAAATCGCTAAAATTGCGCTTTTTACTGTGGCTGCAATTCTCATGGTAGCAACATTAATTGACCGTTCACCTCTTATTCTTTTATCCAGTCTTGGTGCAATGGCCGCTGTCTTGATGTTGATTTTCCAAGATACACTCCTTTCTCTCATTGCAGGAATCCAAATTTCATCTACCGATATGGTCCGTGTCGGCGATTGGATTCAAATCCCCAGTCTGGATGTAGATGGCGATGTCACTGAAATTGCACTCCATACTGTCAAAGTTCAGAATTTTGATAAAACAATTACGACCGTGCCTATCCGTAAACTGGTGACAGACCCTTTTAAGAATTGGCGTGGAATGGAAGAAGCAGGAGGAAGACGCATTAAACGCTCCCTGTTTATTGATCAATCAAGCATCCGTTTCCATACAGAAGAAGAACAAAAATATCTTTCCCGCTTTAATTTGTTAGAAAATTATTTCACACAAAAAATACCAGAAATCCATGAATGGAACACGCAATTAGATAAAAATCACGACGTCTTAGCCAATACCCGCCGTTTAACCAACATTGGAACTTTCCGTGCTTATGTTTTTGCATATTTAAAAAACCATTTAAATATCGAACAAAACATGACCCTGATGGCACGACAATTACCTCCTACACCAAATGGCTTGCCCTTGGAAATCTATTGCTTTACCAATACAACTGCTTGGCTAGAATATGAACAAATTCAAGCTGATATTTTTGACCATCTTTATTCCATTCTTCCTAGTTTTGGTTTAAAAATTTTTCAAAATCCAAGTGGCTATGATTTTCGTCATGTCTTAGTAGCGAAAGAAAAATAAAATGATAAACTTCAGTTCATCAATTTTTTAAATCAACCCTATTTATAACAACAGAGAAAGAAAAAGTATCATGAATGGTTCACTGGTACTCCTTCATCTTGCAGGTGCTATTTCTTTACTTCTTTGGGCTACACGCATGGTACGTACAGGTGTTGAACGTGCCTATGGTGATAGACTTAAATACAAAATGCGCTACATTATTTCCAAACCATTGTTTGCTGTCAGTTTTGGACTTTTTACAGCAATGATTTTACAAAGCTCTACAGCAATAACACTCCTTGTTGGTTCTTTTGTAGAATCTGGTTTTGTCTCTGGATTAGCAGGGCTTATGGCTGTGCGTGGAGGAGAATTAGGATCGGCACTCGTTGTTAAAATTCTCTCCTATGACCTCACTATTGTTGTCCCACTATGTCTTTTAATTGGCACCTGTATTTTTATGACAACTGAAAAACGTGAGTGGCGTCAAATAGGACGTATTGTCATTGGTATTGGCCTTTTAATTTTGTCTTTACAAATGATAAGTGAAGCGACTGAACCTTTACGTGATAGCGCTATTTTACCTAGCATCATTCGCTATCTTTCAACTGATCCTGTTTCTACCTTTTTGTTGGCAGCCACGTTAACTTATCTCTTGCATTCATCCATTGCTGGAATCATTTTGCTGATCAATTTTGCCAATTATGATCTCATCCATGCTCAACTCTGTGTTATCATGGTTCTTGGCGTTAATTTTGGTTCTTCTCTTATAGCACCGCTTTTAACACGCAACGCCTCCCCTAATACCCGCCTCGTTCCCTTAGGGAATTTACTTATGCGGGGCGCTGGTTCAATCCTTGCTCTTATTTTATTTCTTTCCTTTCAACCACCAATCACATGGTTTGGGAATGATCCCTCTACTCAAGTTATCAACGCTCATATTATTTTTAATGTTTTTATTCTCCTCGCTGGAATACCACTCTCGAAATGGGTTTTAAAACTAACCACTAAAATTGTTCAGGTAAGCACAAAAAAAACACAAAGCGATAAAGCATTTAATTTATCTGATCAAACAGCTCTTGATGATAGCGTTCTTGAACGCCCAACTTTAGCACTTTCTAATGTTATGCGTGAGGTCATCCATATTTGTGATCTTGTGGATATTATGCTAGAAAAAATCATGGGACTTTATGAGAAACCTGATCCCGACATCATCCGTGAACTCAACCAGCTGAATACCATATTGGATAAAAAACATATCGCAATCAAACTTTATCTCGCACGATTAGCTGGACAAAAATTGTCTGATGAAGAAGCTCTTCAAACACAAGAACTTCTAGGTGCTTGTATAAAATTGGATCAAGCAGGAGATATTATCATTCATAATATGCTTATGCTGGTTAAAAAGAAGCAACAAAAAAATTTACAATTTAGCAATGAGGGATGGAATGACCTTCTTCGTTTCCACGCTATTGTTCTAGCAAATGCGCATATCGCATTTAATGTTCTTGTCTCACGTGATACACACACCGCGCATTTATTAGTGCAGAAAAAAGATCAGCTTCGAAATTTAGAAAAAGAGATGAGTTTGAAGCATTTTAAACGCCTTCGTGAAGGTGATCTCACAAATATAGAGTCATCGAGTCTTCATCTTGACACTGTACGCGATTTAAAACAGATTAATTCCCTTTTAACCTCAATGATCTACCCCATTTTAGAAGCACAAGGACTTCTTCAAAGTTCCCGCCTACGCAATCCTATAGAACAAAAAACAGCTAAATCTTCACTTTGAGAATGTTTGAACGATACTAATCACATCGATCATGAAATTTAAAATTCAAATGTCTTAGTCAAATCAAACACTCTTATCAAAAGTGCACCTTTTCATAACATCAAGAAAAAACGCGCCATGAGAAATGGAAATATCCACCGGATTACAATAATGGTAATGTTTTTACAGGTTCAATCTATACAAGATTTTGTGAAGAATTAAATAACATCATTTCAAGCGTCATTGATATCCTATTAGCAAGCTTTTTTAATATTCATTTTCTCATTATTTTAGTCATATAATTTTAATTTTTCCCAAAATTGTTATAAGAATTGGCAAAAATATACTTATAAATACGCTTTTATACTATAAAAGTACTTTTTTAATACATTTTTACATAAAATAGTTGCATGCTTTATCATTTTTTTGTATTATTGGAATAGTGATGTGTATTTGTGATTTTATGGATATAATACTGCACACATAAAATATTCGCATGAGTTGAAAAAAATAGCGAAGTAAAAGTATAATAAAATTTCCAACAGCAGTATCCTTTCTCTAGGCATCAGGGTGCCTTGACCTTTACGAAGCTTACCCTAGTTAGAACTAACAGTTTAGATTCAGGCAAAGGAGAATATAAATGGAAGACGCAAACATCGGCTGGATTGCAGCTATTATTATCGGTGGTCTTGCAGGTTGGGCTGCACAGTATCTTATGAAAAGCCAGACAGGGGTGTTTCTAAACATTATCCTAGGAATTATTGGAGCCGCATTAGCGAGCTTTATTTTTGGCCTTTTAGGCGTGAGCTTTGCTGGTTGGCTTGGCTATCTTATTTCAGGTTTTATAGGAGCCTGCATTCTCATATGGATAGGAAGAAAAATTCGCCCATAAATATTTTTTCATTTTTCTAAAAGCATCTTTTGGTGCTCAATAAAATAATTGTAGTATTTCTACCATAGTTTTAAATTATAGCTGTTGGTGGGGTGGTGCTTAGATGCTTAAACAGCAATCTTTTCGCATCACCATTTTTTTGAGCACCAGCTCGTCCGTTTGGAACCACTATTATTGTGTCGTTAAATGAAAAACGGCAAAGACTTGTATTTACCATCCCCTATCAATAGCTACAAGTATTTATAGGAGTAGAGATGATGCTGTTATTTTATTGCAGTACTATGCTCGTTTCATTTTTTACAATTCGCGTTCAAAATACTATTTAATATCTGATTGCTCAAATACTATGCCTATACTCAAAAATCTGGTAAGAACTAGATACTAATCTGCACTATTACTATACACGAATTTTAAGGTACTAAATGTTTTTTCCAATTTACCATTGCTATCAAAAATTCCGTAGTGTCCGTAGTGTATTGTGCGATAGCGCTTTATTTAAATCGTAATACGTTATTTATCTTCTGCGTATCCTCTTTTTGCCCTTCGCCCATTATAAATTTGTTCCTTTATATCTTTTCATTTAAAATCTTGCTGCCTTTGCATTTCTATATTACAATGGAGAAATCTGTTTTTATCACCTAGCATAGCGTATGGAATACGGTTTTAAATATGGAGTGAAATGATTTCTAAACCAAACGACTCCATCTTGCCCCCTCTCAAATGGCTATCTGATCAAGATCCATCAATACCAGAGAATATTCGTGATTGGCTTATGGAAGCAAACTCGATGACGCTCCGATTAAAAAACTATTGCACCTGCATACGTGTCGAACCACAACGTGAATGTTTCATTACACGGGATAAACTAAAAGAAGAAGCTAAACATCTCCCTGTTAGCTCACGTTACTGGTTACGCGAAGTTATACTGATGGGAGACAATCAACCTTGGCTTCTTGGACGCACTGTAATTCCCCAAGAAACTCTCTTAGAACATAATCAAGCACTCATGCATTTGGGCACTACACCATTGGGTCACTACTTATTTAACAGTGGAAAATTAACCCGCGATTACATTCATATTGGACAACAAGATGCACTGTGGGCACGCCGTTCCCGTTTGCGATTAACAAACAAACCATTGTTGCTAACCGAACTGTTTTTAACAGCTTCACCGCTTTACACAACAAATCTTACATAAATAAAAGAAGCAATATCTTAAAGAAGAATATAACGTAAAATAAATGACAGATATCTTATTGACTCATTAACACAAGAAACATTCCTTTTTTCTTTTAAAGTATTCCTTTTGTCGTAAGTTTTCCCGAAAACTGTTGCTTATTATCCCCTATGTCATGTAAAAACCACTGGTGAAAAAACACTTTCAGATACACTGTATCGCGCAGCATATATTCAACCAAAGTACAGCAAAACGCCCGCTATTTTGCACCTTCAAAGCAACATTTAAGTGTGTTGCGTCAATCAATCAAACAACACAAATTTATCTCATTCTATCCAAGGAGAAAAACCGCTTCTCAACAGTCTTTCTACATTTTACAACACGTGAAAAAACAATGAATACAGGATTTTAGAAAAAATCAAAAACAAGACTTTACCTCCTTATAGAATATACCTATACTCTCTACCTCAAGCACAACATTGTGAACAATATACATAAAAGCTGTTATGCTTTTGCGCGGTGTTGGTCATTATTATATCTTTCAGAAGCAATTGTGGATGCACACTATGACACAAACTATCCCATCTCGCGATCCTTGGAGTGTAAGAAAACCTACAGCCCTCTTAGTATTAGCTGATGGAACAGTTATTGAAGGTAAAGGAGTAGGTGCTACAGGTATTGCTGAAGGTGAAGTGTGTTTTAACACCGCCATAACAGGCTATGAGGAAATTCTTACAGACCCATCATATACGCAACAAATTGTTAATTTCACTTTTCCTCATATAGGAAATGTAGGGACAAATAGTGAAGATATTGAAGATCTCACTCCCCTCGACTGTCATGGTGCCGTCGGTGCTCTTTTCAAAGCAGACATTACACGTCCCTCCAACTATCGTGCACATGAAAACCTACATCAATGGCTCAAAACACGTAAAATTATCGCACTTTGCGGTATTGATACACGCGCACTCACCATTCTTATTCGAGAAAAAGGTGCACAAAATGCTGTCATCGCACATGATCCTCATGGGCGTTTTGATATCCCTTCTTTGCAGAAGCGTGCAAAAAAATGGCTAGGGCTCATCAATCTTGACCTTGCGAAAGAAGTCTCATCTAAAGCATTAGGGCAATGGAATGAAAAGCCATGGATATGGAATAAAGGATATCATACAAACAGTGTGCACAATCTTCATATCATTGCAATCGACTATGGCATTAAGCGTAATATTCTTCGCCTTATGGCGACACAAAATGCGCGTATTACTATCGTGCCTGCACATACGAGTGCAGAAGAAATTTTAGCAATGAACCCTGATGGTATATTTCTTTCTAACGGTCCAGGTGATCCAGCAGCAACAGCACAATACGCCGTTCCAACTATTAAAACATTGATTGATCATAATTTGCCACTTTTCGGTATATGCCTTGGTCATCAACTTTTAGCTCTCACTCTTGGTGCAAAAACCATAAAAATGCACCAAGGCCATCATGGCGCTAATCATCCTGTTAAAGACCTTAACACTGGAAAAGTTGAAATTGTATCAATGAACCATGGTTTTGCCGTAGATGCTACCTCTTTACCACAGCATGTCCAAGAAACACATATTTCTCTCTTTGATGGCACAAACTGTGGAATTCGAATTATTGGAAAACCGATTTTTTCTGTTCAATATCATCCCGAAGCTTCCCCTGGTCCACAAGATAGTCACTACCTCTTTCAACATTTCTGTGATCTTATTATGGATTATAAAAAAATAGCTTAATTAAAGTAGTTTTCTTTTAGATTTTCTCTCTTAAATCGCACGCTTTTACTTTGCTAAAGTCTATTATTTTTTAGAAAGCGTAATCTGCTCTTAGAACGCATGAGTTGTATTTTTATAGATATTGAGAAAATATACTTATCAATCAGAAATTCAAAAAATTATCGTACCCGTAAAGCAAAAATTATCGTCGTAATAACAAGCACACAAAAGCTCCCCATAAAAGGAGCACCAGAAAAATAAAACACCGTACCTTCATGTGTAAAATATTCGAAGAGAAGCATATAAAAAATAGGTCCGAATATTGAGCTCAATGAAACAACAGATGTCATCGCCCCCTGCAATTCTCCTTGTGCATTCGCCGGCACCTGTTCTGAAGCAATAGCGCGCATAGGTGCATGAACAAGATATTCAAGCATAGTACATGAAAAAACTGCATAAACCATCCAACCTTGTGTTGCAAATGTGTAGCCAAACATAGCAGCCAATGCAAACAGAAGACCCAACATTACAATATGCCAATTGCTCCAACGCTTAGAAAAATAAGGCAGAATAAGCGCTACGACAATAATCTGTCCTATGCCGAAAACACTATAAGACAATCCAATAGACAACGTGCTCCAATCGTAACGTTCTTTAGCAACAAACGCCCAAATGCTCGGCCATATAGATTCCGCAAGCCAATAAAGAAAAAAAACCAACAACATCCAGAGAACTTTTGGATATTGTCTGAGCTGTAAAAGAGCACCTAAAGGATTGGCTCGTTTAATATCAAAAGAGCGTCTATTCCACATAGGAAGCGTTTCTGGAAGCATAACCCATGCAAAAATAAAATTCATAAGTGAAAAACCAGCAGCAAAATAAAACGGAATACGCGGACCAAATTGACCTAAAAAACCTCCAATGAATGAACCTAAAATAAATCCCAACCCAGATGCAATTCCTAACAGACCAAAATTGCGGGTACGAGTCCTCTCATCAGATATATCAGCAAGATAAGCTGTACAAATTGCAAAACTAGCACTACTCATCCCTGACAAAAGGCGCCCAATAAACAACATAGAATAGCTCCACGCTATAGCACATATCAGGTTATAAAGAGCAAAACTGATAATAGAAATAAGCAAAATAGGACGGCGGCCATAACGATCAGAGAGATTGCCAATGACCGGAGCAAATAAAAATTGCATTGCTGAATAAGCTACAAATAATCCTCCCCCTTCCACAGAGGCTTCACTGATATTCTTTCCCGTCAACTGAGAAAAATATTCAGGCAAAATAGGACTAATGATTGCGATACCAATAATATCCAGTAATAAAGTAATAAAAACTAAAATAAGCCCGTGATGGATAAATTTTTGATCGAGATTTTGGTTGCTCATAGCATGTAAATTGCTTTCCATACAATCTTTCAAACCTACCTACTATTAAGAACTTATTACATAAGTTAACTTGTTTTCACAACAACGATAATTAAAGTAAAAATTTTCAAAAAAGCAGAAAATAACACAAACTCTTAGTTTAGAGCATACACACAACACTAAATATATTTCTGTCAAAAAACCATTATTTACAATGAAGTAAATATAAATTACACCATAACCATCTGTCTATAATCTTCTTCAAACAAAAATAGCATTATTAA
>NZ_JH725037.1:780579-843671 GCF_000278235.1 Bartonella vinsonii subsp. arupensis OK-94-513 | reverse complement strand
AAAATTTTGTATACTTCTTTTTTAAAAGTATTTATATAGTATGCATTCAACATTACCTAGCATAAAACCATACATATACCTCTTTATGCTATATTTATGATATGTTATAGTGAGTGCAAGATAATCTGATTAACGCAGAAAAGTACCGCTCATTATTAAATTCAAAAATGGTGAAAAAATGCGAAAAATATTCCAATTCATTTTAATTTCAGCATTGGTTACGGGATGTGACTTTCAGAACTCTGATGGAAATAAAGAAACTTCTGAAATTAAAACGGAAATACAGCAAGAACAACAAGTGAATCTAGATCCCGATACTTTAAAAAAACTCAATATTCTTCTTAAAGAGCGCTCGAAAATCAATGACCATGAGACAGGAAAAATAATCGAATTTCTCTCTGGAGCTTTTTTAGGAACACCTTACCAAGCCAATATGTTACAAGGTTCAGAGAATGTACCAGAAGAACTCATAATCGACTTTAGAGGTTTAGATTGCTTTACTTATCTAGACTATGTTGAAGCATTACGGAAATCAACTTCACAAACAGAATTTATAAATAACGTTATCCGAACACGTTATGTTGACGGTAATATAAGCTTTTTGAATCGAAAACATTTTTTCACTGATTGGGCTTACAAAGAATATAAACTTGCCGATGACATTACCGCACAGATCAGTCCCAATGCAGTAAGTACCAAAAAATATCTCAATAAAAAATCTGATGGCGGGAAGTATCTTCCTGGATTACCAATTGTTAAGCGCAATATAACATATATTCCAAGTAACCTTATTAATGAGGATGTTATAAGCCAATTACAATCTGGTGATTTCATTGGTATATACACGAAACTCGATGGATTGGATGTAACCCATGTGGGTTTTTTCATCTTAACAGATAATGGCCCGATGTTACGAAATGCTTCTTCACGAAAAGAAAATGAAAAAGTCGTGGACTCCCCTTTTATGGAGTATGTAGCAAAAACACCAGGAATTGTTGTTTTAAGAGCCATAAAATGACCTCTAGGGGGACTGAAATGTCCCCTATAATTATCAATACATATTCGAACAAGCCCTCAAATTATCAAACTAAATATTCAAATTCATGTCATCTATACACATACAACATCTTTGTTGGTATTTTGAAGCATAAGATCAGGGATATCTTACTTTAGCTTTACATCTTAAGTAAAAGAACCAGCTTATGATATTTCTTGTCATTCTCAATTTTTGATCAAAGAATGCTGTTCATGACGTTGATTAAATTTAGTATCATCACAAAACAGGAAATGCAAAAGATCATAGCTCAAAAATTGAGAATGACAAACATAACAATAATGCAATAGTGGTAAGTACATTAGCACTCCACTCCGTATAAGAAGCCTTTTTTCTCTTAAAAGTTGTATTCATGCTACGATATAAATTTTGTCAACACAAAAAAGCAATTGATCTTCAATGCTATAAAAAAAACATGGAAAAGGCATTTTATGGCTTACTTTCTTTATCACTTAACCTATAAAACAGTTTTAGCCTTAAAATTTAAATATTTTGCCTGACGCAATTGCGCACAGATGTTTGTCATAGGAAAAAACCATGCCAAAACGCACAGATATAAAATCTATTCTTATTATTGGAGCAGGACCTATTGTTATTGGTCAGGCATGTGAGTTTGACTATTCAGGCACACAAGCTTGTAAAGCACTAAAAGAAGAAGGTTACCGAATTATTTTGGTTAACTCTAATCCTGCCACTATTATGACCGATCCGGATTTAGCTGATGCGACGTATATTGAGCCTATTACTCCTGAAATCGTTGCACAAATTATTGCTCTTGAACGTCCCGACGCACTTTTACCCACCATGGGAGGGCAAACAGCCCTTAATACAGCCTTATCCTTAAAGCGTATGGGAATTTTAGACCGCTATCACGTTGAAATGATAGGTGCAAATGCCGATGCGATTGATAAAGCTGAAGATCGTGCTTTATTTCGCAAAGCGATGGCAAAAATCGGTTTGGAAACACCACGTTCCATGCTAGCCAACGCAACAGAACTTAAAGAAAAAAATCGCCGACAACATGCAAAGAAACGCGATGAGCTGAAAGCAAAACTTTCCGGTGATGCTCTTGATCAAGCACTGGAAAAGCTTGAACGAAACTGGCGTCACACAGAAGCTGACCGTAAACAACATTATATCGCACATGCTACAGCAAAAGCGGTTCAAGCTCTTGATATTATTGGTCTTCCAGCTATTATCCGTCCCTCTTTCACCCTTGGTGGAACCGGCGGAGGAATTGCCTATAATCGCTCTGAATTTTATGAAATCATTGAACGAGGACTTGAAGCTTCACCTACAACAGAAGTTTTGATTGAAGAAAGTGTTTTGGGATGGAAAGAATATGAAATGGAAGTTGTTCGCGATAAGAACGACAACTGTATCATTGTTTGTTCCATTGAAAACATTGACCCTATGGGTATTCATACCGGTGATTCGATCACCGTAGCCCCTGCCCTCACCTTAACAGACAAAGAATATCAATGTATGCGCAATGCTTCCATTGCTGTACTGCGTGAAATTGGTGTTGAAACTGGTGGGTCTAATGTACAGTTTGCTGTTAATCCTGAAAACGGTCGCCTTGTTGTTATTGAAATGAACCCGCGTGTTTCCCGCTCTTCAGCACTTGCCTCAAAAGCAACAGGTTTTCCCATTGCAAAAGTAGCAGCTAAGCTGGCTGTTGGCTACACACTTGATGAATTAAAAAATGATATTACAGGCGGTGTAACACCAGCATCATTTGAACCTTCTATTGACTATATTGTCACCAAGATTCCTCGTTTTGCCTTCGAAAAGTTTCCAGGTTCATCACCCGTCCTCACAACAGCGATGAAATCTGTAGGAGAAGTAATGGCAATAGGACGCACCTTTCAAGAATCACTGCAAAAAGCACTGCGTGGACTTGAAACAGGTCTTACTGGTCTTGATGAAATTGTGATCCCTGAACATGCTGAAGGTGATGAAAAAAGTTCTATACGCTCCGCCATTGCAATCCCAAGTCCTGATCGCCTGCGCTACATTGCCCAAGCAATGCGTTCGGGGTTACCCTTAAATGAAATTCATCAAATCAGCAAAATTGATCCGTGGTTTTTGGAACAAATAGCCTCAATTATTGAAATGGAACAATACATCCGCATCCATGGATTGCCCCAAGACGCAGATAATCTACGCATGTTAAAAGCGATGGGCTTTTCGGATGCACGTTTAGCCACCCTTACAGGACAAAAGCCTGATGATATTGCTGCTTTGCGCAAAGCACTTAATGTTAAGCACGTTTTCAAACGAATTGACTCGTGTGCAGCTGAATTTTCTTCACCTACAGCCTATATGTATTCAACATATGAAGCTCCCTTTGCTGGGATAGAACACTCAGAAGCACAAGTTTCTGAACGCAAAAAAATTGCTATTTTAGGGGGGGGACCAAACCGCATTGGACAAGGCATTGAATTTGACTATTGTTGCTGCCACGCTGCTTTTGCACTCCGTGAAGCAGGCTTCGAAGCCATTATGATCAATTGCAATCCTGAAACTGTCTCAACAGACTACGATACCTCTGATCGTCTTTATTTTGAATCTCTAACAACAGAAGATGTTATCGCTATTTTAGAAACAGAACAGCAAAAAGGCGAATTGGTTGGAGTCATTGTTCAATTTGGTGGACAAACGCCGCTGAAGTTGGCAAGTGCACTAGAAAAACATAATATCCCCATCCTAGGCACTTCACCTGAAGCCATTGATTTAGCAGAAGATAGAGATCGCTTTCAAAAATTATTGTTCAAACTTAACTTAACCCAACCTCAAAACGGTATTGCTCATTCAATCGAACAAGCACGCCTCATTGCCCATGAATTAGGCTTTCCATTGGTTGTGCGCCCTTCTTATGTTCTAGGAGGACGTGCTATGCAAATTATCCGTGATGAACGCAGCTTGCAAAATTATTTGCTTGAGAGTGTCCCTGAATTGGTTTCAGAAGATATCAAAGCCCGTTATCCCAACGACAAAACAGGACAGATCAATACATTGCTTGGTAAAAATCCACTTTTATTTGATACCTATTTGACAGAAGCAATTGAAGTTGATGTTGATTGTCTTTGTGATGGAAAAGAGACACTTGTTGTTGGTATTATGGAACATATTGAAGAAGCTGGCATTCACTCTGGTGATTCAGCATGTTCTTTACCAGTCCATACGCTCTCTCATAACATAGTCGCTGAATTAGAACATCAAACCAAAGCATTAGCACAAGCGCTTCATGTTCGTGGCTTGATGAATGTGCAATATGCCATTAAAGACGGCACAATTTATGTCTTAGAGGTCAATCCGCGTGCTTCGCGTACTATCCCCTTCGTTGCAAAAACAATTGGTCGCCCCATTGCTAAAATAGCTGCACGTATTATGGCAGGAGAAACTCTTCACAAAACTCTTCAAGCTTATGGTGGACTACCCTCTCTGCAGCAAAAACAACATATTGCTGTCAAAGAAGCAGTTTTTCCTTTTGCTCGTTTTTCAGGTGTCGATACACTTCTTGGTCCAGAAATGCGCTCAACCGGTGAGGTTATGGGGCTTGATTATGAATTTGCCCTTGCTTTCGCTAAAGCGCAACTTGGAGCTGGTGTTGAGCTCCCAAAGGAGGGAACTTTGTTCGTTTCTGTGAGAGATGAAGACAAAAAACGTATCTTAAACCCCGTAAAATGTTTAACTGAGCTTGGTTTTACTGTTTTAGCAACAAGTGGAACACAAAAATTTCTTACCGAACATAACGTTGAGGCAAAAAAAATTAACAAAGTTCTAGAGGGGCACCCTCATATTGAGGACGCTATTCGTAATCGACAAATTCAATTGATTTTCAATACAACCAGCACTGCCAGTGCCATCTCAGATTCTAAATCATTACGCCAAGCAGCACTTATGCAAAAAGTCCCCTATTATACAACAATAACTGGAGCTGAAGCTGTCGTACAAGCGATCAAAGCACTCAAAAAAAAGTGTCTCGAAGTGCGCTCACTGCAAAGCTATTTCACTTGAGTTTCTTGCTATGGTACAATGCATACACATTCTTTATATGAAAATATAAATTAAGGCTTGCTTTTTATTCTAAAGACTTTTATACGGGTCTTATCGGACTTTCGGTTATGTGACTTTCTTTCCTGTGCGACATGCACTCTCGACGAAACTTCTCCCACCTAATTTCGATCTAAAACCGTATTGAGAGCTTTTTAGTTCCAGTACACAATACAATTATATATTTTAAGGAATCTCCTATGTCTACAGGAACAGTTAAGTGGTTTAATACAACAAAAGGTTTTGGATTTATTCAGCCTAGTGATGGCAGTGCAGATGTATTTGTGCATATTTCCGCTGTTGAGCGTTCTGGTTTAAATAACCTTAATGAAGGGCAAAAAATTTCTTATGACGTTCTTCAAGATCGTCGTTCTGGGAAATTTGCCGCCAGCAACCTTGCAGCACTTTAATCTTTTAATTCTGCAATATTAAAAAAAACCTTCGTCTGTAAAGACGAAGGTTTTTTTACTTTTTATAAAGCGCAATTTACCTTTATAAAATCAAAAACAAATTCTCTATAATATAATGCTTTTTCCCTCTTTAATCTTCCATAATCACCGCGGTTGACTCTTTCTTGTAAAACCTCAAAAAGCTACAGTACACATGTTACTTTGAAACAAAAATTCCTCAGCTCACTCCATATATCACTCTAAACAAAAGGAGGACTGAAGCGTAATTCAAAAACCTCACAAAAGAAAAAACTTTTTTATCAAATCCCTAGAAAAAACGTTTAACCTGTCTGATTTTATTGCACAAACATCCAATAAAATATCCCTCTTTGTGAACGTATTCATTATAGTTATTCACTGTTTTTCATTTGAAGGAGAAAAAATGGTAGGCATGGTATAAACAAAAGGAGTATTAAACATTACAGTTTCACACTCACAGCTCTTGGTAACTTTTTCTAAGTCTGATGTCAGTCCTCTAGCCTTATACAAAGAGACATAACATGTCCTGAAATTATACCATATGCCAAACAAAAGAGAAAATTTAACCATTGATCTCTTGTTTTAAAAATCAAATGAATAACTTCAACAAAACAACAAGGAAAGTTTTCTGTCTGTACGCAAATTCCAGAATTTTTTTCAATAAACCATATCCCCTGTCAATCTTTACTCTTGAGATAAAATCTCTCTATGCTATCGCTCCTGTTATCCATAAATGGAATACATCACCCATTCACCTTTCTATCATTACTTAAGAGAAAAAAGTTTGAGAATTTTTCTGCAATTTTTTATTGCATACAACATAATCTCTTATAGAATAGTTTTAAATCAATAATTGTTTTCTGATATATAAGGATTGAAACTATGGCATTTATCGCCGACCGGCTTTCCCATATCAAACCTTCTGCAACAATTGCTGTTTCCCAAAAAGCACGTAATTTGAAAGCATTAGGTCGTGATGTTATTGCTTTAAGTGCTGGAGAACCGGATTTTGATACACCAGACAATATCAAAAATGCCGCTATTGAAGCTATTCGACGTGGAGAAACAAAGTATACTCCCATATCTGGTATTCCAGAATTGCGCCAAGCAATTGCAGCAAAGTTTAAAAGAGAAAATAATCTTATCTATCAACCAGAGCAAATTATTGTTGGTACCGGTGGTAAACAAATCCTCTTTAATGCGTTGATGTCCACTTTAAATAAAGGGGATGAAGTTATCATTCCATCTCCTTATTGGGTCAGTTATCCAGAAATGGTTACTCTCAATGGTGGAATACCTGTCTTTGCGGAAACAAAAGCCGAATTTTCTTATAAACTTCAACCACAAGAGCTAGAAGCTGCTATTACCCCCAAAACAAAGTGGTTCATCTTTAACTCTCCTTCAAATCCATCAGGTGCCGCTTATACGTATGATGAATTAAAAAAGCTAACAGATGTTTTAGTAGAATATCCTCATATTTATATTCTCACCGATGATATATATGAACATCTCACATACGAAGGTTTTACCTTTGTCACTCCAGCAGAGGTAGAACCAAAACTTTATGACCGTACACTCACAATGAACGGTGTCTCTAAAGCTTATTCCATGACGGGTTGGCGAATCGGTTACGCAGGGGGACCGCAAGAATTAATTAAAGCCATGGATACCATTCAAGGCCAGCAAACATCCGGCACAAGTTCTATTTCACAATGGGCAGCTGTCGAAGCACTCAATGGTCCACAAGATTTTATTACTCAAAACAAAAGTATCTTCCAAGCACGCCGTGATCTCGTCGTTTCTATGTTAAACCAAGCTCCTGGCATTCACTGTCCAACACCTGAAGGTGCCTTCTATGTTTATCCTTCCTGTGCGGAACTCATTGGAAAGAAAACACCTGAAGGTAAAGTAATCTCTCATGATGAAGACTTTGTAATAGAACTTCTGGAAGCAGAATCAATTGCTGTCGTTCATGGATCTGCTTTTGGACTCGGACCAGCTTTTCGTATCTCTTATGCAACATCAGAAAAGTTACTTGAAGAAGCTTGCTTACGTATCCAACGCTTTTGTAATAATTTACTTTAAAAACTTTGAGCATCATCTACTGTTATAGTTTTTTTTGTAGATCAGTTTATCTGAGAGATTTTCATCCGTAAGATTATGGCATGAATAAAGAGGCTTTTTAGAAAATAGTACTAGTGAAGCGATATATCTATCGAAAACAGAAACAAAAAATGAAATATCCTATTTCGCCTTGTGAAAAACAAGAAATTTTAAAAATGAGTCTCTTATATAACGTACTCTTTCAAAGCTTTTTATAGCTCGTAAAGTCCATACTTATTCATTAAATTTGTATAGCTAAAGAAACTGTGGTCACTTACTAAGTACTATGCTTCCTTATCAAACCTTACTTATTGCGCAATGATCATCATAATTCAAATAATCTTCAAAGCTATCATACCTTGATGTACCTAGAAAAAACGTTGGATATCCATAAAAGTTATATTTTTTTTATCATCTGCCAAGAGATCTGCATTTTGGGATACTATTCTAGAATCAAAAAAAAAGCCGGACAAACTGCCCGGCAAATTTGGAAAATCCCCAGAGATAAAATCAATCTGACAGACTTTCGTAAGGGAACACTCAAGAAAATGCAATGGGAGGCAACATAATCAAGAGATAATACTCTATGTCATTTTATAAGAAAAAGCACAATAAAGACTTCAGCGTATCTGCTATGCAATAAACACATAGCTTAAAATGTTACACCATTAAAAAGACCACTGACGCGCTTTTAAAAAAATATAATCTCGAAAAGCTTTCAACTTAGCCAAATTTTTTAAAGCGTAAGGATAACAAAAAAAAGTATCAAAAGAAGGAATATCAACTATATCAGGGAAAAGACGTACGAGTCGTTCATCATTATTTACAATATAATCAGGAAGCACAGCAATACCAAGATCACACATAATTGCATTCTTGATTGAGATGATATTGTTGATTCGTAATACTGAAAGACGCAAAGACCCATCATTTCTACCAGCCTTTTCCAACCAATTTAAACCAGATAAATAAGATGGAACAGGTTCACCGAATGAAATAATACGATGCGCATCCAGCTCAGACAGTGTTTCTGGCTTGCCATAATTTGTAATATAATTTTCCGAAGCATAAACATGCATATGAATTGTAAAGAGCTTTCTTTGTATAAGATCAGGCTGTTGAGGCTGATGTAAACGAACAGCACAGTCTGCGTGCCCCATTGTCAAATCAAGTTCTTTATCATCAAACAAGAGTTGAACTTGTATATCTGGATAAAGACTCAGAAATTCTGGCATACGCTCCACAAGCCATCCTGCCCCTACTCCAAAGGTCGATGTAACACGTAAACTCCCTGTTGGCTTTTCACAACTTTCACTTAATTGCGAGCGTGCACTCTCAAGCTTCATCAAAACTTCATGGGTTGTACGATAAAGAATTTCTCCTTGCTCAGTTAAGATTAACCCACGAGCATGACGCTGAAACAAGGATACACCCACCTCCTGCTCTAAAGCGGAAACCTGCCGTGAAATCGCTGATTGAGATAAATAAAGCTTTTGGGCTGCATGGGTAAAAGAACCTGCCTCTGCCGCAGCATGAAAAACCCTTAGCTTATCCCAATCCAACGGTGATGTCACAATTTAGCCTCCTATTTTTGCGCTTGCAAATCTAAAAAACGTTCCGCTTCCAACGCCGCCATACATCCTCTTCCCGCCGCGGTTACAGCTTGACGGAATACCTCATCTGCAACATCCCCTGCAGCAAAAACACCAGCAATGCTTGTTGCTGTTGAATCTGGTACAGTCCATAAATAGCCCCCTTGTTTTTGTTTCAATTGTCCTTCAAACAAAGAAACAGCAGGATCATGACCAATGGCAATAAATATTCCCTCGGCATTTACCTTAATTTCTTGACCAGTCTTAACATTCTTAAGCCGCGCACCTGTCACAACAGCCCCTCTTGAATCTTGCGCTGGCAAACCAACAATTTCTTCTACCACATGATCCCAAAGAACACGTACATTATCACGAGCAAGCAATCTATCTTGCAAAATTTTCTCTGCCCGAAAATAACCTCTCCGATGAACCACACTTACACTCTTTGCCAAATGTGATAAATAAAGCGCTTCTTCAATAGCTGTATTTCCCCCTCCCACCACAATGACATCCTTATCACGATAAAAAAATCCATCACACGTAGCGCAAGCAGAAACACCACCGCCCATAAAAGTCTGTTCACTTTCCAAACCAAGCCAACGTGCCTGCGCCCCTGTTGCAATAATGAGGGCATCACAACAATATTGCGTTCCTGAATCTCCATATAAGATAAAAGGGTACTTTAATAAATCAGCCTTTATAATACTATCATAGACAATTTTTGTACCCATATTTTCAGCTTGTTTTGCCATTTGTTCCATCAACCATGGTCCTTGAATTGAATCAGCAAAACCTGGATAATTTTCAACATCCGTTGTAATCGTCAACTGTCCACCTTGCTGCAAACCAGTAACCAAAACGGGCTTGAGCATTGCTCTTGCTGCATAAATCGCCGCTGTATAACCAGCTGGACCTGAGCCAATGATAAGCAAACGAATATGCGACGGTACCATAGAATCCCCTTCATTTTTTCTTATTTAATTATTATAAATTACAACGAAATGGAGCTTTTTTAAAAAAACATTTTTCAACAATTTAAATTATTGTGTATATGTAACCCTTTTGAAGTTTAGTAAAAAGATCATCGTCAATTCATCAAGGCACGTATAATATAGAAATTAATCTTTATCCTATAAAGAAAAAAACGTAAATTCTTATGAACATAAAATCTTAACAAAAAGTCATACAAAGATAGGTAACGGTCATTTTTCAGTTTATTATCAATGTCTGTGCACGTTTTGCATTAATCATGGGAGGAGCAATGCTTCTGCCAATTTTTGTGGATTTGCACGACAACAATCATAATTGGGTAATCTTTCTCTACTCTTGTGCCATAACTACCATGCTAGCAACGCTGATTCTTTTAGCAACGAGTGGTGCTACCTGTCGTTTTTCGGCACGGCTTGGCTTTATGCTTACCGTTTGTCTTTGGCTAACAGGGAGTGTCGTAGGCGCCCTTCCCCTTTATCTTTCTCCTCTACCAATTTCGCTAGCAGGAGCAATCTTTGAATCCGTCTCTGGAATTACAACCACAGGCTCCACAGTACTCACTGGTCTTGACAATTTATCACGAAGTATTTTGTTATGGCGTTCACTTATATGTTGGATTGGAGGTATTGGCTTTATCGGTTTAGCATTGTTGCTTTTGCCTTCACTGCGTGTTGGTGGAGTGCGACTATTTCATATGGAATCATCAGATAAATCTGAAAAAATATTGCCGCGCATCAACCAAATTGCTAACGGAATTATCATAGCTTATGTTGGGCTAACATTGGCTTGCATGCTTTCCTATTTTGCTTCAGGCATGAGCTTATTTGATGCCATCAACCATGCAATGAGCACAGTAGCGACAGCTGGTTTCTCAACCCATGACGCTTCTTTTGGCCATTTTTCTGATAAACCAGCTATCTTGATTGTTTCAACAATCTTTATGTTACTCTCTGCCTTACCCTTTGTGCTCTATGTTAAATTAGTGCTTCCAGGTCACTCCAAACGCTTCATTGATCCCCAAGTAATTGTTTTTCTCAATATCGTTTTTTTCTTCAGCTTTGTCTTAGCAGCATGGTTGCGTCTTCATGACCATCGCACCTTTCACTGGATTTTCCTCGATGTTATTTTTCACCTTTCATCTATTATAAGCACCACTGGCTATAGCGCAGAAGATTACCAACTTTGGGGACCTTTGGCACTTGGAATTTTTTTCATTATTTCTTTTACAGGGGGATGTGCAGGCTCTACCTCTGGTGGTATGAAAATCAATCGCCTCATTATCCTTTGGCGTATCACACAAACCAATATAGCAAAACTTCTTTCGCCTAATGTTATCGTAAAAACGCACTATGATCATTCAAATATATCGAACGACGTTGCCAAAGCAGTTTTGTTTTTTGTATGCCTTTACATGTTCTGTCTTGTTATCGGCACTGCGCTTTTGCTCACAACTGGTCTTGATTTTACGTCTGCATTTACCGGAGTTTTAACCGCCCTTTCAAATATTGGTCCAGGTTTTGGAGATATCATTGGTCCTGCTGGTAATTTCTCTACAATTAATGATAACGCACTATGGATTTTAAGTTTTCTTATGCTCGCTGGACGTCTTGAAATTATAACCATATTCGTACTTTTTATCCCCGCTTTTTGGCGTGAACAATTTTAATGAATAGCATTTGTTTCTGTAATGATCAGAAATTACACGATAAATAATGTAGATTATAAACTTCGGCTTCAATTCAGTTTATTGAATAGTCTTTAAAAACTTCACGCACTTCAGCTAAATTATTTTAACAATGGCTTCTTATTTAGAATAACAATCGATTATTTTACAAAGACTTCTTCTACTATGGCACACTTCATAAAATTTTTATTATTGAAAAATGCACGACCATTGCTCTCTAGGAGCAATACAAAACAGCTTCAAGAGTCCAGCCCCATAGTAAAGAACACCACTCTCTCTTTTTAAAAAACATTAAAAAGTAAGAAATAACCACCTTTTTACCTGTAATCCCCATCACTCTAAAAGCATAAAATGGCAGCTCTTTTGTGAAAAACTTTGAGAGTTTATCATTGCATTACTTCAAAAACACATCTCAATCTTGTGACACAAGATTTGTTATTAAACTGTTATCTTGATAAGATTTTTTATAGAAATTTTTAGAGCTACGCATACTCTGAGCTTCTCAGGAAGATTTCTTTATATATTTAAAATGTTTTCTCCGCAAACATTTCCGCGTAAACACTTCCGATTGCTGCCGCCTCCTTTTCCAAAGGGAAATGGGTGCGAACATGCGTTAATGCTTTTTGTCCTGCTTTTAAGGTTTTTTCTAAATCAGCAAAATAAGGTTCAATCGCTTCTGTTAAAGCATCTCCATCTCCTACTTTAACAACCGTTCCTGTTCCCTCTACCACCAATTCTTTAAAGATTCCCACATCACTGGTCACTACAGCTGTTTGCGACGCCATTGCCTCCAATGGAGTTAAACCAAAACCTTCCATACGAGAAGGCGCCACATAAAGCGACAAGCGACGATACCACACAGGTGTATTCAGCACCTCACCAAGAAAAATAATACGGTCATTCAAACCGGCTTCAGTAATCTTCTGACGTAATTTTTTTTCAAACTGATAATGTTGTTCCGTCGTACGACCAGCAATAAGTGCTGTCCACTCAGGATAGCGTGGCAATAATGTTATCATTGCATCGACAAACAAATCGATGCCCTTTAAATAACGCACACGCCCAAAACACCCGACAGCATATTTTCCGGGAAACCCCGACGAAGCAAAATGATCTTCAACAGTTTGTGGTGGAGAAAAACGCCTAACATCCACCCCATGCATAATAACTTGGTGAGGCACCTCTAGGTAAGTCCCCGTGCATGCACTGGTAGCAATCACCTTATCCATACGACGCAACAACCATTTAGTAAAAGGCTTATGATGACGTCGAGAAGCTGATGTAAAGATGAGCTTTAGCTTCATCCGCAAAACATCACGTAAAAAGACTCCACAAAGCATTTCAATATTGCGTCGTGCATGCCAAATACGAAAGGGCCTGCCCTTCGGACTTTTCCAAAGTCCGAAAAGATCTTTAAAAGCAAGAGCGGGCAAATTTTTAGGTAATCCAAAACCAAAAGTGGATATACACACACCTTGCTTACGCTGTAATGGAATAAGCTGAATAACTGTAGACGTTACGCCCGATAAACGCTTTTTAAAATGAGGAGCAATGATCTCAGTCTCTTTTAAAGATACACGCATAACAGTTTAGATATACTGAACTTCAATAATTTCATAATTATGCGCTCCACCAGGTGCATTCACTTCAATCACATCCCCCTCTTGCTTCCCAATAAGTGCACGTGCAATAGGTGAGGAAATAGAGATTTTACCGGTTTTTACGTCAGCTTCTTGATCACCAACAATCTGATAAACCTTTTTTTCTTCAGTATCCTCGTCCAAAAGCTTGATAGTGGCACCAAATTTAATTTTGTCGCCTGAAAGACGCGAGACATTAATAACTTCCGCCCGTGCAATATAATCTTCAAGCTCATTGATACGCCCCTCATTATGACTTTGCGCTTCTTTAGCGGCATGATATTCAGCATTTTCTGAAAGATCCCCATGCGCACGCGCCTCAGAAATTGCTTCAATAATTCGTGGACGTTCCTGTTGCTGACGCCAACGCAACTCCTCTTTAAGACTTTCAAAACCAGCTGTAGTCATCGGAACTTTTTTCATAATCCGTCCCTTTCTGTTACACGGAAGGCTCAATAAAAACATAAAAAACGGCTCCCAAAATCACTTTTGGAATCCGAAAACCACAATTTATAATTATATAGTACCGCATCCTTATTTTCCATATAAAAATAACAAGGAAGACAAAGCACTCACCAAATTTTGTTTAAATAATTCCAATATTGGTAAACTAAAATATTCAACTAAGCTCCTATAATCAAAAGCTTAAAGAAGAAACAATTGTATTTTTTTTACTTTATCATAATATAGTGAAGGAGATCTCATAGGAAGTGAAGAGAAATCTCTGAAGGGACCCTCTGTGGAAAAATGAAAAACTTAATATTTTTTTTTGTGTTTAGCTTTCTCTCTCTCAACACAACGGTATCCAGAGCAGCAGATGCTTTTGTTGTAAGCAATCTTAATTTTAGAGCAGGACCAAGCATACAACATGCACTTCGTGGTCTTATTCCCGCAGGAAAAGTGGTCTTTGTCCGAACCTGTGAAGGAAACTGGTGTCATATCAGATATAACGCTCAAACAGGTTGGGTATCATCTCGTTACCTCTCCTTTAAAGAGGGAAATGATCTTTATCATACATACGCAATGCCTCTAGAAACAAATTGTAATATGTATGGCCTCAATGTCCGTAATCAGCGTGGTGAAGATCTTTATGGTATAAACGAAAGAAGCTGTCATCACACTAAAAACGTCAAAAGAAACGCTTCAGAGAACTAATAAATATCCTATGAAATACTCAATAAGCCGAAATAGAACTGCTAAATAACGCTTTATCGTTCTTTTAATCAAACTGGTGAATGGGATATTTTCTTAAAAAAAACATATATTTCTATATCCAAGGAAGAATGAATGAAAAATGGTGTTACAGCAACAGTTGAAGCTCTTTCCGCACTGATTGCCTCGGGCAATCCTCTTTTTAAAAATGGAGCCTTATGGACACCCCACCGTCCTGTTCGTCCTGAAAAATCTGAAGGTGGCATTTCCTTTCAACTCGAGACATCCTTTAAACCAGCAGGAGATCAGCCTAAAGCAATCAAAACTCTGGTTGAAGGAATTGAAAAAAATGAACGTACGCAAGTGCTTTTGGGAGTTACTGGATCAGGAAAAACTTACACAATGGCTAAAATCATTGAAAAAACGCAGCGTCCAGCTTTGATCTTAGCCCCCAATAAAACTCTAGCAGCACAACTTTACGGAGAATTTAAAAACTTTTTTCCCCACAATGCCGTAGAATATTTTGTTTCCTATTATGACTATTATCAGCCAGAAGCCTACGTTGCACGCTCTGACACCTATATTGAAAAAGAATCCTCAATTAATGAACAAATCGACCGTATGCGCCATGCTGCAACACGCGCTGTCCTTGAACGTGATGATGTCATTATTGTTGCATCTGTATCCTGTATTTACGGGATTGGTTCAGTAGAAACCTATACTGCTATGACTTTCAAAATAGAAAAAGGTGACAAACTCAATCAACGAAAATTACTGACTGATTTAGTTTCTCAACATTATCGTCGACAAGATATCAATTTCATTCGCGGTTCCTTTCGTGTCCGAGGGGATACAATCGAAATCTTCCCTGCTCACCTTGAAGATCGTGCCTGGCGTCTCTCTCTATTTGGTGATGAAGTGGAAACAATTACCGAATTTGATCCTCTCACAGGTCAAAAAACAGATAATCTTCAATCTATTAAAATTTATGCCAATTCGCACTATGTAACACCACGACCAACGCTCAATCAAGCGATGAAATCAATCAAAATGGAACTCGTTCAACGTCTTGATGAGTTGAATGCTGCTGGACGTCTTTTAGAGGCACAACGTTTAGAACAGCGTACAATTTTCGATTTAGAAATGTTGGAAACAACCGGATCTTGCCCCGGAATTGAAAATTATTCACGCTACTTAACAGGAAGAAAACCCGGAGAACCACCACCAACCTTGTTTGAATATATTCCAAACAATGCTCTTGTTTTTATTGATGAAAGCCATGTAACGATTCCCCAAATTGGAGGCATGTATCGAGGAGACTTTCGAAGAAAAGCAACCCTAGCAGAATACGGATTTCGCCTCCCTTCCTGTATGGATAATCGTCCTTTGCGCTTTGAAGAATGGGATGCCATGCGCCCACAAACTATTGCTGTCTCCGCAACACCTGGACGCTGGGAAATGGAACAATCTCAAGGCATTTTTGCTGAACAAATTATTCGTCCAACAGGCCTTATTGATCCCTCAACAGAAGTTCGTCCAGCAGGCAATCAGGTTGATGATGTTGTGAACGAAATTCGCAAAACAACTCATAAAGGCTACCGTACATTGGTAACTGTTCTGACCAAGCGTATGGCCGAAGATTTGACAGAATATCTCCACGAACAAGGTATCCGCGTACGCTATATGCATTCTGATATTGATACATTAGAACGCATTGAAATTCTACGTGATCTTCGGCTTGGCACCTTTGATGTCCTCATTGGCATCAACCTGCTTCGAGAAGGTTTAGATATTCCAGAATGTGGTTTTGTCGCCATTCTAGATGCCGATAAAGAGGGTTTTTTGCGCTCTGAAACTTCACTCATACAAACAATCGGACGTGCTGCACGTAATGTAGATGGGCGTGTTATCCTCTATGCAGATACAATGACGGGTTCCATAGAACGAGCTTTACATGAAACACAAAGACGTCGACAAAAACAAATCGCCTATAATGAAGAACACCATATTACACCAACCAGTATCAAAAAAAATATCAGCGATATTCTTAATTTAGGATGCGAAAATGACCGTACTCCTACAAATATTTCTGATTTTATGATGCAAAATAATAAGGTTGGCAACAATTTAGCACTTCAGATTCAACAACTCGAAAAATCAATGCGTGAAGCAGCAGCTAACCTTAACTTTGAAGAAGCAGCACGCCTTCGTGATGAAATCAAACAACTACAGAAAATCGAATTGGCAATTGCGGATGATCCCTTAACCCATCACAGCGAACAATCCATCCATGAAACTACATGATAAAATAAAATCTTTTTGCCCAAAAATATTTTTCTAAATAAGATGACAATAAAACAAAGAAAATTTTACCCAATCCATGACCAAAAGATCTCAAACTGTCCAAAATAAATCTTATCTGAAATCACTGAGAAAATGATCAGGAAACAGCATTTTCTATAAATGGTGCCCTAAACATCAATCATGCTTCAATTAAGCTAAAAAATAAGTTAAAGAGAATATTTCTTATATATATTATCCGTATACAACTGCACTATGATAGCTTATCAACCCAAAAGCAATCAAACAGGACAGTGCGCTATAATGCAAAGAGGTAAAATTAAGATTTTATTACCATTCTATAAGTCTATGATGATAAAACCAATGCTCTTTGTTCACACCTCTTTTTTCCAGTCTATATTTTCCTAAATGATATGAAGAAAGTATTTATGCAGAGAATTTTTCCTTCATAATAAAAAATCAGTTGCTATCTATAAAAGCTTATAACTTAATCTGAGCAGAATATATTTTTAAAAAACAAATTTTTGTCACGATATTATTTTATGATTTTGTAATATATACTCAACTAAATGGCTTTTTATTCGTTTGCCACAGTAAAGCCTAAAATTGTTCAGGCTCTATTCAGTTTGATACGTGTAGGATGTGAAAAAATACGAATTTATATAAGGAATATCGCTATGCAAAAAGTGATTAGGCTAACAGTATTATCCGCAATATCAACAGCAAGTGTTTTGATGCCACTAGAAACAACACTTGCAGATATGTCATGGACTAATGGTGACCATATTTCAAGAGAAATAGATAGACGAATGCAGAGTGTCAATAGAAGAATAGATGATACGATGAGGAACATGTGGGCAGGCACCCCTTCTCACAACTCTAGCATCCGTTCTAATCATTCTAGCTCTCATGCAACTCTTCAAAAGTCTCACCCTTTTCATTCTTCTGTGAAACATCATCATCACCATAATGTTAACCATGTTGGCCATAGAAGGACAGAACAAAGTCATTATCATGTTGAACGCAAGACACATCATTATGTGGAACGTCATACGACAACGCAGCGTAATGTTCATGTGAATTCCGGAAACTCAGGTGAAGCTTTAGTTGTAGGTGTTTTAGGGCTTGCGGCAGCTGCAGTTTTAGGTAAAATGCTCACAAAATCAGAACAGCCTAAAATTATCTATCAAACCCCACCACAAAATAAGATAATTTATCAAAATAGTCCACAAAAGCAGGTGATTTATAACGTACAGCCATCAGTGCAAAATCTGCCACTCGACCAAGCTTCGAAAGCTAAATGGCTTGAATATTGCACAAAAAAATACCGTTCATTCAACCCTAAAACAGGAACTTTTCGAGGTCATGATGGCTTAGATCATCCCTGCTATGCTCCGATAGATTGAATTAACTTGGTAAATTAAATTAACATTCTAAAGAAAACCCGCTCTAAGGCGGGTTTTTATGCATTTCTCTCTTAAATTCCTTGAAGAAAAGGATTATTTTGACGCTCATAGCCTATACGGCTTCCTGGACCATGGCCGCAAATAAAACAAACATCATCACCTAAAGGCAAAACTTTTTCTCGAAGAGATTTCATTAACTTTTCATGAGAGCAGAATGGAAAATCAGTGCGTCCAATAGAACCACGAAAGAGGACATCACCCAAGAGGGCAAAACGTTCTTTTTCATTGAAATAAATAATATGACCAGGAGAATGTCCGGGTGTATGAAAAACCTTGAAGATATGTTCAGCAAAATGAACGCACTCGCTATCTTCTAACCATTGATCAGGAACACAAATGCATGTGTCAGTAATGCCATATTTTTTTGCACTTTCTCTTGCCGCATCCATCACAGGCTTATCATCACGATGGGAACCAATAATTTTAACACCAAGCACTTGTTTTGCTTGCATCGCTGCTCCCACATGATCAAAATGACCATGTGTTATCCAAATAGCTTCAACAATAACACCACTCTTTTCGATCACTTCTTGAATGCGAAACCAATCACCACCAGGATCAACGAGAACACCCACTTTTTTTTCATTATCAAAAAGCAAAGTGCAATTTTGTTGAAAAGGCGTAACCGGAATAATATATGTGCTAAGCTTCCCCATGATATCCTTTTCAAAAGTAAGATTTCTCAACTCACAAGGAGCATTCCTCTCCTTTGTAGGAAAATAGCCTTCTCGACAGCTTTATGCAAGTTATGTAAAGTTGGGCTTTATGTAAACTAAATTTTTGTCAAGGTTTTGAAGAATGACCGATCACATTCAAGTTTTATGTGACGACGCCCCTCACCTTCTTGTGATTGATGATGATACTCGTATTCGCAATCTTTTATCTCAATTTCTCATGAAAAATGGATTTCGTGTTTCAGTCTCAGCCAATGCTGATGAAGTAAGACGACAGCTCGCAAGCTTAGATTTTGATCTTCTGATAGTTGATATCATGATGCCCGGCGAAAATGGCATCGATCTCACCTCCTCACTGCGTCAAACAAAAGATGTTCCCATTCTCATGCTCACAGCTTTATCAGAAATAGACAATCGTATCGATGGCCTAGAAGCCGGAGCAGATGATTATCTCGCTAAGCCGTTTGATCCTCGTGAACTTCTCCTTCGTATCAATGCCATTTTGCGTCGTGGTTTTCCCCTGAATCAACCCAAAATTGAGCAGATCGTTTTTGGACCTTACATATTTTCAATTTCACGGCGCGAACTTAAAAAAGGAGGAGAAATTATTAAATTGACAGAGAGAGAACAAGACATGATGGTCATTTTTGCCGAAAATGCGGGTAATACAATTCCACGCCATAAATTTGCAGCGGATGACAGCAATATCAGTGAACGTTCTATTGATGTACAAATCAATCGTCTTCGCCGTAAGATCGAAAAAAATCCAACAATCCCCATATGGCTCCAAACTGTGCGAGGAATAGGTTATAAACTCACAATTGAATAGACATATAATGATCAAATCTTTAAGAAAATTTGTCCGATGGTTAACAAAGAAAATGCCTAAACGGCTTTATGCCCGCTCTTTGATCATTATTATCGCTCCTATGGTACTCCTGCAAACAGTGATTGGCTACATCTTTATGGAACGTCACTGGCAAATGGTAACTGAACGCCTTTCAACCGCCGTTGTCCATGATATTTCCGCAATTATTGATATTATTGAAACCTATCCGCAACAAGATAACTATGAAGAGATCAAGCGTATTGCACAACAGCGCATGGGGTTAAACATATCTATCCTACCCCCAGCTCCTCTTCCCTCTCCAGGGCCTAAACCATTTTTTGCCATCCTTGATTATTTTCTCAGTGAGGAAATTACCCACCAAATTAACCGTCCCTTCTGGATTGATACAGTAGGCGATTCTGATCTTGTAGAAATCCGCATTCACCTTGGTCATAATATCTTACGTGTCTTTGCATTGCGCAGCCAAGCCTACGCTTCTAATACCTCTATTTTTTTAAGTTGGATGGTAGGCACAGCTCTCGTTTTATTGCTGATAGCTATTTACTTCTTGCGCAATCAAATTAAACCAATTCAACAATTAGCTGAAGCAGCAGAAAGTTTTGGACGTGGTCGTCCTTTACCAAAAGGATTTCAACCACAAGGCGCTGATGAAGTCCGTCGTGCTGGCATTGCTTTTTTACGCATGCGTGAACGTATTGAACGCCAAATCGAACAACGCACGATGATGCTCTCAGGTGTAAGTCATGATTTAAGAACTATTCTTACACGTTTTAAACTTCAACTAGCGTTAGCAAATACTGATTTTGATATGAAACCACTTGAGCAAGATGTGAGCGACATGCAAAATATGCTAGAAGATTATCTTGCTTTTGCTCGTGGCGAAGGAAGTGAAAGTGTTAAAATCTTTGATTTAGATGCTCTTATGCAAAAATTCTCCGCCGATGCCCATCTCCACAAACGTCAATTTTCCTATAGTATTGAAGGTCCTACACACATACAAGTACGCCCTCGTGCCTTCACCCGCCTCGTCAACAATCTTGTATCAAATGCATTTTGTTATGCTAACACTGTCCAACTAACAGCCATATCCAAACAAGAATCCTTTATCATGACTATCGACGATGATGGTCCTGGAATTCATGAAAATATGCGTACAGAAGTTTTTAAACCGTTTTTTAGAATCGATAAAGCACGCAATCAAGATGCAAGTGGAACGGGTCTTGGACTTTCTATTGCACAAGATATAGCACGTAGCCATGGAGGCAACATTCAATTAAACGATAGCCCTCTAGGGGGATTGCGCGCCATTCTTGATATCCCCCTCTAAAAATATTAGACAAATTGTCTATCCCCAAAAACTGTAAAACAAACTTGATAATTTAGGCATTTCCTACAGTTTCAAACAAAGTGTATTGCAGTGCCTTACAAGCACTTTCCCCGCACAAAGCAACCATCTGAAATGCAACATAATAGCTTTCACAGACTTTAAGCGCATGTATCAACAATGTTTCAACCTGTACATGAGATGGATGCACCCCACCAGCCAGAAGAAGCCCCTGCCGATAAATAACCGAATTATTCCCTTGCCAGTAATCAAAATGTCCCAGCAGCAATTTTTCATTAATTGTCAGCAATAAGCGATGCATTTCTGCTGTCCGAGCACTTTCAATAGAAAGATCAAATGCACAAGCTAAATGAAGTGCCTCCTGCTCTTCCATCCATGAAAAAGCGAGGCGATAATTTGTCCGCTTTCCTTCCACACAAACACTGATCTCATCTTGTGCATCCCGCTCAAATGACCAATCATATTTGCAGGCAATCTGTTCAATAAAATCAACAGGATGCTCTTCCCTTTCTGTGGCGCAAAATGCAAGCCTCATCATAAACCCTCAATTATATTAAAACATTGTCAACAGAACATAAAGCGCCTAAATTGTAACAACATTTTGCTACAACCAAAGCTTTTACACCAAACAAATACACATTAAAAACAATCGACAGTACACAACTACCCAGAACACAAGAGTGCTCTCTAAGGCAGCCTGATAATAACAAAACGAATCATCAAGCTCTTCCAGTGTATTGATACAATTTCAGAGTACTAGCCCCCCTGATTGAAAAAAAATGTTTTCTACAAAAAACAAATCAAAAAATAAAGGGTAAATCTGCTCTAACAGACTCAGGATTAAGCATTTTTTAGTTTAACGCATCACATTGAAAAATTGGGGATATTTTTTCTAAGTTTCTTATTTTTTTTGTTTCTTTACTTTTTCTAACGCATCAAGACGTTTTTTCAAATCAGCATTATCGGCATGTGCTTTCAGTACCATTTCCTTAAAAGTCTCAAACTCTTCACGTGAAACAAGATCAAGTTTATTAGCTATCTTTTCAGCTTGCGAACGAAAAGCTGTTCCTGCTTCACGTTGTATACCTTGTACAACGCCAGCTGCATCAGTTGCTAATTTTGCTAATTCATCAAGAATACGATTTGATCCGTTACGCATGAGATTTTCCTTTAATTGAAATGACTGACACACGCATTATAGCGTATTTTTATAACATTTAGATATGATTTTTGTTCCTTTGTATCTTACAGATTTTATTTTACCACGCAGATTTTACTCTAAGTTTTTTTACACTTCTTTTACCATCATAAAGCTGTAGCTCTAAAATCCAGTGGAAACCTACTACTCTCCTAGCTTGACCATTGCGCATTCATCTGTCATTCCTGTGTTATTCCTAACTACCATCTATACTCTATATAATGTGAAATGCTTAACTCTATGAACAATCTTTCTTGTCCAGCCATTGCTTTTCCATCTTTTCTCGATCCCGTCATTATACATTTAGGCCCCGTATCGCTCCATTGGTACGGACTTGGCTACGTAGTAGGCATTCTTTTTGCTTGGTGGTATGCACAAAAATTATTAAGAAAACAATCTCTATGGTATGCAAATCATCCTCCTATGAATGAAGAAAAAATAGGGGACTTTGTTGTCTGGTCTGCCATCAGTGTCGTTGTTGGTGGTCGCTTAGGACAAGTGCTTGTATGGGATCCCGTTTATTATTTTAGCCATCCAAGCGCCATCGTTGCAGTATGGGATGGAGGGATGTCCTTTCATGGAGGATTAATAGGCATTATCATTGCGATGATCTGGTTTGCCAGCAAAAACAATATCAATATACGCGCAATGTTTGATATAGTTGCTGCAGGTGCTCCTATTGGTATTGGTATTGTAAGAATATGCAACTTCATTAACCAAGAACTATGGGGCAACACTACCACAATGCCTTGGGCGGTTTGCTTTCCCCTAGATCCCCGCTATCTACCGCGCCATCCAAGTCAACTTTACGAAGCATTCATGGAAGGGTTTCTTCTTTTTACCATTTTATCCCTTATTATTTTTGCTTTCAAAGCATTAAAACTCCCTGGCACAGTAGCAGGGACATTTATTATAGGCTATGCAATAGCACGGAGTATTTCAGAAGTTTACCGCGCGCCTCAAGAAGATCCAGAATGGTTTTCTACCCTGTTTCATTCTACTGGATTTACCTATGGTATGGCTTTATCTCTTCCTATGCTTTTTATAGGATTTTATCTGCTTCTCAAAGCCTTTAAACACAAGTCTACAAAAAATGGTTACCCTCAAAGAAAAAATTAAAGAAATTATTGCACACAATGGACCAATCACAGTCAGTCAATATATGACCTTAGCCCTGACTGATTCCCAATTTGGCTATTATCAAACACAAAAACCCTTTGGACGTAACGGTGACTTCATCACAGCACCTGAAATAAGCCAATTGTTTGGAGAGATGATTGGCATTTGGACCCTTGCAAGCTGGAAAGCTCAAGGTTGCCCTCAACCTTTCATTCTCGCTGAAATAGGCCCAGGACGTGGAACGCTCATGGATGATATTTTGCGTACCATTCAAAAATTATCTCCAGAAGCATTTCATGCTGCTGAAATTTTTCTTATTGAAATAAGTAAAAAGCTCGCCGAAGAACAAAAAAAGCGTCTTTCTTCATATCAAAAAAAAATCTATAGCATTAAAAACTTTGACCAAATCCCCTTAAAACCTCTCTTCTTAATTGCCAATGAATTCTTCGATACACTTCCCATCAACCAATATATTAAAATCAATGGAAAATGGAAAGAACGCCGTATTTCAGTAAATCAAGATGGAGACTTCATCTTTATTGCTGCTCCAGATAAACTTCCCTCTTCTTGCTTACAGTCCTATTGTTCTGAAATCCCTGATGGAACAATTTTTGAACACGCGCCTACACGACATCAATTAATGCAACAGATAAGTCACCACTTAGTCCAAGTAAAAGGTTCTGCTTTGCTTATCGATTATGGCGCTTCTGATCTCGCATTTGGTGATACACTACAAGCCGTCTCAAAACATAAATTCCGTGATATTTTTGACGCTCCCGGCGAACATGATTTAACATCCCATGTTGGTTTTTCTTTTTTAAAAAAAATAGCCCTTGAAGAAAGCTGTTTTGCTGAAATTCTAGAACAAGGAGAATTCCTTTTAAAAATGGGGTTACTGGAACGCGCAAAACAGCTTGGAGCAGGTAAAAGCGCTACACAGCAAGACAAAATCCGCCAAGATATCGAACGATTAGCTGGTCCAGATCAAATGGGCAAATTGTTTAAAGTCTTATATGTCTGTGATAAAAATATACCTTTGCCTCCTCAATTTTAATGACCCACAATAATGCTTATTGACAAATGCATCTCACACACCATTCTTACTTTGAAAATAGCTATCCTTATTAAGGCACTTTTATGAATCCCGTCCCTGTTCCTATCCTTGCAAAAGATCTTTCTGCTTTACGCTTGCACGGGATAAAGCATGGTTTTTTCACACGTCAAGGTGGTGTTTCACAAAGCCTTAATGTTGGCAAAGGTTCAAATGATCAATCTGAACATATTGCACAAAATCGTCTTTTGATTGCTGATTATTTTGGTGTTGAAGTTCAAAATTTAGTGACTGTCAATCAAATACATTCTTGTGACGTTGTCGTCGTTAATCAAGCTTTTATTGGTGCACCTCCCAAAGCAGATGCTCTTGTTACCACCACACAAGGGCTCCTTATCGGCATTCTGACAGCAGATTGTGGTCCAGTTCTCTTTGCTGATCCACAAGCAGGTGTCATCGCTGCAGCACATGCTGGTTGGCGAGGAAGTTTAAATGGCATTATAGAAAAAACAATTTCTGTTATGGAAGAACAAGGAGCCAAAAGACAATCAATCACAGCAGTCCTTGGACCTTGTATTGGTCCTTGTCACTACGAAGTAACAAGCGAATTTTACAACCAATTTATTGATTGCCACAGCAAGTTCGAAAAACATTTTTTAAAAACAGACGATCACCTTCGCTTTAACCTATGGGCATTCATTATGGAGCAATTAAAAGAAGCAGGAGTTCATGCTTCTTGTGTAGAGATTTGTACCTATCAAGAGGAACAGCGCTTTTTCTCCTATCGTCGTGCAATACACCGCAACGAACCTGATTACGGACGGCAAATTTCTGCTATTTTACTGAAAAATGGATGAGCGCCTTTTTGACCAAAAAAACAAAAACTGCACAATGTTTTTTTATCTCAATAAAACAAGAAGCTCTCTTATACTGTGCCTCTTTATAAAAAATGATCTCTTAACTTATAGAATCCGAATACTTACATTTGTATGATTTTCAGTATTGAGTTGTGATAGCAAATAAAAAAATCACATATTAAGACAATACACATATTGAAACCATTCTTTTTAAAGCAAAAAGCTTTATACAGATGTATTTCTTTCCCTCATGATCAAAAAACTTTTCTCTTAAAATAACAAAATTTTGGAAAAAGCAAAAACCCAACGCATAACTCTTTAACAATGAGAGATAAAATTGTAATGCTTTTGTAATTGTTTCCTTGGCTTTGGTAACAAGAAGTTAAAAACTGTCTCTACCGTGATCATTCAGAGGTTCTACTATGAAACTTTTCTGCGGCAATTCCAACCCACGCCTTGCTGAAGATGTTACAAATTATTTAAATATTCCCTTAGGCAAAGCAACCGTGAAACGCTTTGCTGATCAAGAAATCTTCGTAGAATTGCATGAAAATGTACGCGGACAAGACGTGTTTGTTTTGCAATCTACATCTTATCCAGCAAACGATCACCTGATGGAATTGCTCATCATGATTGATGCTCTTCGCCGTTCTTCAGCACGTCGTATCACAGCTGTTATACCCTATTTTGGTTACGCCCGCCAAGATCGCAAACCTGGACCACGGACCCCCATTTCCGCAAAACTTGTGGCCAATCTCATTACTGAAGCAGGAGCACATCGCGTTTTAACATTGGATCTCCATGCAGGACAAATTCAAGGTTTCTTTGATATTCCAACGGATAATCTCTATGCTGTTCCGGTTATTGCACGGGATGTCAAAATGCATTACTCTCTTGAAAATGTTATTGTTGTTTCTCCTGATGTTGGTGGTGTGGTACGTGCGCGTTCCCTCGCTAAACGATTGAACAGTCTGCTCGCCATTGTTGATAAACGTCGTGAGCGTCCTGGTGAGTCAGAAGTTATGAATATCATTGGAGATGTATGCGGAAAAGATTGTCTTTTGCTCGATGATATTGTTGACTCAGGTGGAACCCTCTGTAATGCAGCAAGCGCTCTCCTTAAACACGGTGCCAATAGTGTTACGGCTTACATTACACATGGTGTTCTTTCTGGAAGTGCTATCGAACGCATTACCAACTCAGAAATGAAAGAATTGGTTATTACAGATTCAATTATGCCAACAAAAGCAATTGAAAATGCGCATAATATTCGTGTTTTACCAATTGCTGACCTCATTGGAGAAGCAATTGCAAGAACAGCAGCAGAACAATCTGTCTCAAGCTTATTTGGTTAAGCTGGTTCCTTGGGATCTCCTGGCGCCGTTTCTACACCAAGTTCAGGGAAAGCTATAATGCGCTGACCGTTAAAATGTGTATGGATAACAATAAATCCGCGTTCTTCAAAATAAGTTAAAAGTCGGCGGGCACGACTTAAAGAATGTGTCCCATAAAGGCGTGCCAAAAATGCGTCTGATGGGCATGGTTTTCCACCTAAAGCAGCCTGTGCTACATTCAAGAAAACGCCTTGGACATCATCTTCCAAGCTTTCTGATAGATGCAAAATGCGTTTCCAATTTTCACTTACCGCGGTTTCTTCGTCAACGAAAGCCTGAGCAATAGCCAATTTGCGCCGAAATTGCGAAAGATTTAAAAGATTCCCTGAGAGACCATGAATACGACAACGAACCAAGAAATCTTGATAAAGCACTGCTGTTGAACGATAAAAAGCTTCAGGATCATCAAGAATCTCTCGAATAACACGTTCTGCTTGAATATCACGATCAACAACAGAAAGTTCAGGAAATAAGCTTGGTTCTTCTTCTAACACTTCTTGTTTTTTATGAACAGCCTCTTCTAGCATCTCATGAATTGATTTTTCTCTCACCGGCTCTCGTGATTGCTTAAAAGGAATTAAAACCTCTTCCGGCGAAGCAGTAAAAACGAGTTCCTTTGCATCAGCCCGCTCTGTTGGAAGAGGCATTAATTTGGGGCTAGAAGACCGTGCCAATGTTTCGACAGCACCAATGATAATTGGTAAAGGACGTCGTGATAAAGCGGGACCTAAAGCTATAAAATGCCCTCGCTCAAGATCTCTAAACATTTCCGCTTGGCGTCGCTCCATTCCCAAAAGATCAGCCGCACGCACCATATCAATATCTAAAAAAGTCCGCCCTATTAAAAAATTTGATGCTTCAGCAGCTACGTTTTTGGCAAGTTTAGCTAAACGCTGAGTCGCAATGACACCAGCAAGACCACGTTTGCGCCCCCGACACATAAGATTGGTCATAGCACTAAGTGAAATCTTACGCGCTTCATCAGAAACCTCTCCTGCCGCAGTTGGAGCAAACAATTGTGCTTCATCGACAACAACAAGCATGGGATACCAATAATCACGTTCCACATCAAACAATGCACCAAGAAAAGCACCCACAGCGCGCATCTGTTGTTCAGTCTCCAAACCTTCAAGATTGAACACCACCGAAACCCGATGTTGGCGAATGCGATGGGCTATACGTGTCAATTCGAGTTCGCTGCGTTGTGCTTCAACAATAACATGACCAAATTTATCTGCTAAAGTTACAAAATCACCCTCTGGATCAATCACACAATGTTGCACCCATGAAGCACTTTGTTCAAGAAGACGACGAAGAAGATGTGATTTTCCTGAACCGGAATTGCCTTGAACAAGAAGACGAGTCGCTAATAATTCTTCCAGATCAACAAATGCTGGCGCAGCTTTACGCAAAGCATTACATTCTGCCGTCTCACCCAAGGCAATCTCAACCTTCATAACATCTCCAGTATTTGATTTTGAATATATCGGCTAGGATTTATTTATTCTCCATCACAACCATGCTTGTAACATTTCCTTTTATTCAACGATAGAAATCATAGATTTTTCCCACAACTCTTGCATCTGTGAAGAGTTTGAATTATAGAAAAACCTTCTGCGTAGACACCCTTGGAGGCAGCGCAGGATGGAGCAATCGCTACTTAACAGCGTATATCTTCATATTCATACAAAAACTGCTGTTGGTTTTTGATGGATCTCCAATCATATAAAAGGACTTAAATTATGAGCAAAAGCTATACTCTTAAGGCCGAAATACGCGAGCGGGTTGGTAAGGGGTCCTCCCGTGAACTTCGTCGCAACGGTCTTATTCCTGCTATCATTTATGGTGAAAAGCAGCCCCCTTTGGCAATCACAGTTCCCTATAAAGAAATTTTCTACAAAATTCATGCTGGTGGCTTTCGTACTACCATTGCAACTCTTGTCATTGGCAAACAAAAAATTACGGTATTACCAAAAGATTACCAACTCGATCCCGTGCGTGATTTTCCCCTCCATGTAGATTTTCTACGTATTTCAGCGAAATCTGTTGTGGAAGTGAATATTCCTGTGCACTTCCTCAATGAAGACACAGCTCCCGGACTTAAAAAGGGAGGCGTTCTCAATATTGTCCGCCACGAAATTGAATGTACCGCTCCAGCAAATGCTATTCCTGAAGCGATTGAGATTGATCTCGCCAGCTATTCTATTGGTGATTCTATCCATATTTCAGCGGTGCAGCTGCCAGAAGGGGTTACTCCAGTCATCCAAGATCGAGACTTTACCATTGCAACTATTGCAGCGCCTGCTGGTCTGGATATCGGTGATGAGGCTCCTGAACAAGAAAATGAAGAAAACAACGAAAAAAGTTAATAATTTCAGCAGGCGGGAATTTTCCCGCCTTACCTTATAAGACATTTATTAATCCCTCACACTTTATTGAAGGTGCACATGTGGCTTATTGCTGGTCTTGGCAATCCTGGTTCACAATATCAAAATAACCGCCATAATATCGGTTTCATGGCTATTGATGCCATTTATCAGACCTTCTCTTTTTCTCCATGGTCAAAAAAATTTCAAGCCGAAATCTCCAATGGTTTTATAAATAATGAAAAAACCCTTCTTATAAAACCTCAAACTTTCATGAATCTCTCTGGCCAAGCCATTGGTGAAGCCTTGCGGTTTTATAAATTAGATTTGAAGAATTTGATCGTCATTTATGACGAGTTAGACTTACCACCGGGGAAAATACGTGTAAAAATTGGTGGAGGAAATAATGGACATAACGGTATAAAATCCATTGATGCCCATTGCGGTACTGATTATTGCCGTATACGCTTAGGAGTTGGACGCCCCAGTTCAAAAGAACTTGTTCATCAGCATGTTTTAGGAAACTTTACAAAATCCGACCAAGAATGGCTTCCCCCTCTTTTAGAGGCAATTGCAAAAAACATTACTCTTCTCATAAAAGGTAATCAATGCCTTTTTATGAATGAAGTTGCACAAGTGATCAAAAACAAAGATTCGCTCTCATAGCCCATTCTCTAGGAGAAAAATAAATCACATTGTGCAATTGTTGTACACTGTGCTCTCTTTATTTTGATAAAAAGAGCCTTGAAAAAAAACAAAAACCATCAAATGACGCTAACCGAACGAATCCTACTTGGAATTAAAAAAATCCATCTGGATTAATAGTAGACTGTAGCGGATCATACATATTTGATTGTTGACTTAAAACTTTTGATGAAGCGTCATTATGTTGCAATACCACCACGCGCGCGCCAGCAGGAACACGATCATAAAGATCAATGATATCTTGATTAAGCAAACGAATACATCCGCTTGAAATAGCACGACCAATTGACCATGACTCATGTGAACCATGAATGCGGAAAAGTGTATCCTGCCCATTTTTGAAAAGGTAAAGTGCTCGTGCCCCCAATGGATTATCAGGTCCTGGTGGCATTCCTTTCCCCAAATGACCATAACGTTCTGGCTCTCGCGCCATCATTGCTGCCGTAGGAGCCCAATTTGGCCACCGGCGCTTGCGCTGCACAACCCCCTCACCTTCAAAAGCTAGTCCTTCCTTACCAACCCCAATACCGTAACGCAAAGCTCTTCCATTTTCACCAATAAGGTAAAGAAAACACTCCTGAGTATCTATAACCAATGTCCCAGGTGGATAAGACGTATAATAAAGCACCTCTTGACGCCAAAATTTTGGATCAATAGTTGAAAGATCGATAGCAGGTAATAAGTAAGGCTCATTGGTTACAGGTCCATACAAAGCCAGCATTTCTGCTGGAATATATCGAACTTGTTGAGAAGGAGCAAACGACATATCTGAATGACGTGTAGCACATCCAATTAAAGCCAAAGGTACTGCAATTAAAAAAGCATGACGAGATAACACTCTTATATTTTCTCCAATTAATTCTTTATGCAGATTGGCATACTATGAAAAACTTAGCGTATTATTAACGTTAATTTTAAAATCCCTTATTATGAGAGAGAGGGTCTTTAAACATGATAAAAAAAGCAAAATCTCTTTTTAACATAGACTTTTTTCTTCTCTACAGCAACAGGAGACTATGACTCTTCTTAAAATGTGCTATAAAAACACCTTATCTTGACAAAAAAATCAATAGCAATCTCGATCATAAAATTAATAGAAAAGAAGACAATCATGGGTTTTAAATGCGGTATTGTGGGATTACCTAATGTTGGTAAATCAACTCTTTTTAATGCATTGACAAAAACAGCTACAGCACAAGCTGCCAATTATCCTTTTTGTACAATCGAACCCAATACCGGTGAAGTCGCTGTTCCAGATTTACGAATGGAAAAAATTGCATCTATCGCTGGTTCAAAAGAAATTATTCCCACACGCATCAGTTTTGTTGATATTGCTGGACTCGTACGTGGTGCTTCAAAAGGTGAAGGTTTAGGTAATAAATTTTTAGCCAATATCCGTGAAGTAGACGCAATTGTCCACGTTTTACGCTGCTTCCAAGATGATGATATTACCCATGTAGAAGGACGCATTGATCCTGTTTCTGATGCCACAACTGTTGAAACAGAACTTATGCTTGCAGATCTTGAAAGTCTTGAGCGACGAATCGTACAAATTCGTAAACGTGCAACCGGAAAAGATAAAGAAGCTCTCACAATTCTGCCCATGATGGAAGCAGCATTAAATCTATTGCAGAAAGGAAGCCCTGTCCGATTACTCCTTAAAGAAATTTCTTCCGATGAACGTCGCATTCTTGATAATTTGAATCTGTTAACCTCAAAACCCGTACTTTATGTATGCAATGTGAGCGAAAATGACGCTGCTCACGGAAATAATTTTACAAAAATGGTTGAAAAAATGGCAACAGAGCAAAATGCTCAAAGCATTATTATTTCTGCTGCTATCGAAGCTGAGATCACCCAACTTAATGATGTAGAAGCTTCCGAATATCTTCATGCTCTAGAGCTCTTTGAACCGAGTCTCAATCGCCTCATTCGCGCTGGCTACTCTTTGCTTGACCTCATTACTTATTTCACCTGTGGACCTAAAGAAACACGAGCATGGACAATTACGCGTGGTACTAAAGCTCCCCAAGCAGCTGGTGTTATCCATTCAGACTTTGAACGTGGCTTTATTCGTGCCCAAACTATCAGCTACGATGATTATATTGCTCTAGGTGGAGAAAACGGTGCAAAAGAAGCGGGCAAAGCCCGTGATGAAGGAAAAGAATACATTGTACAAGACGGCGATATCATGTTGTTTAAGCATAATACTTAAACCCCACCTTGTCTCAATATTTCCATCTTAAATGATTATAACAATTTCATAGGGAAAGCTGTTGTATGACTATAAAAAACAGTGCCATCATATATTATGGTAGCACTGTTCTCTTGTTAGGGAATGAAAATACAAAGTTAGCGCGTCCAACGTCCTTCATACTTAAATGTTGGAGCTTCCTTTAAAGAATCCTTTGTTGCATTGGTAATAAGCTTCCATTTGCCATAATCATTGATCATCTGGATTGTTTCTGGAGAAATAACCACATAACTCTCTCCTAAACCAAGGAAACCACCAACAGCAATAACAAATCCTGCAATGTTATTTTCACGCAAGATAATATCTTTTACTTCGCCAATATTTTCATTTTCTATATTGTATATATTCGCACCAATAAGGCTTGAAGCAACAAAATCCGTTGCTAAAGGTGTAACATAACGCACAGACATATCTGACCCCACCTGTACGATACCCGTCGAAGAAATCATTTCAGATTCAGAAGGTACTGCAAAAGACTGAGCATACGCACTAGAAGCCATCAAAACCGACATAAGAGTAGCACATACAATTTTCTTCATGTTTAACATCTCCGTTTTCATTTTGCTTTTATTTTTATAAAACTCAATGCATCATAAAAAGATTTGTTCCCTCCGCTCTTTCAAGATCAGTATCTCTAGCCTTTTCTTCTTTCAGTCTTTCGTCTTTTCTCCCAATTTTTCTTCTAAACCACGCCAGATTCGGACTTTTAAAATATAAATAAGCCCTCCAAAAATGATTAAAAATAAAATAACACGAAAACCCGTTTTTTTCCGAACTTCCATATGGGGATCAGCAGCCCACATTAAAAAAGCAGAGACATCACGCGCATAATGTTCAACCGTTTCAGGTGTTCCATCCTCATAAGAAACAACACCATCACTCAATGCAGGAGCCATAGCTAAAGAAGTCCCTGCAATAAAATAAGGATTATACCAATAACCCTCAGCAATTTTTGTGTTCTCTGGCGCCTTTTGATATCCTGTTAAAAGAGCTGTAATATAATCTGGACCAGCAGTATTATAATGATTCAGCATATCGAAGATAACAGCAGGAAATGGCAAAGATATGGCACGTGCACGTGCCATGAGTGATAAATCTGGAGGATAAGCACCATGAAGAATAAATCTTGCTTCTTCTTCATTAACAAAGGGAGAAGGAAAACTATCTGTTGCAACACCAGCGCGTTTAAAAAATTTTCCTTCTCGATTAGGGCCATCGCTCACTTCATATTGTTTAGCAAAATCTTGAATCTGTTGCTGATCATAGCCTAGTGCCTTTAAATCACGAAAAGCCACATATTTCAGCCCATGGCAACTGGAACAAACCTGTTTATAAACCTTTAACCCACGCCGCAGCTGTGCCTTATCATAAAGCCCAAATGGTCCTGAAAAACTCCATTCTTGTTTTTTAGGAACCTGTAAGGGAAAAGAAATAAACTCTTCTTCTTTATCAGAGGTATGGTTAGCAACACTCTGAAAAGAAAAGCTTATCACTGCAAGAAAAATCAAACCAATAAAAGCATTCACCATAACTTATTTTTTTTCTGTTTCAGATCTTCAGTAATTGAAGAAGGAAGAGAACGCTCCTTTTCAAAAGTCGGTAGAACTGGCAAAACAATTAAAAAGAATATAAAATAATAAGCCGTGGCCAATTGCGTCCATAAAAGAGTGTTGTCACTGATTTCTCTTGACCCAAGCCAACCAAGAAAAACGACATCAATAATGAATGCCCAAAAGAAAATCTTATAAACAGGCCTATATCTTGCGGAGCATATTTTAGAGCGATCTAACCATGGAACAAAAATCAAAACGAAAACTGAGCCAGCTAATATCACAACGCCCAAAAAAGTTGATGAAAAAGCACCAATATTAAAAGTGATAGCACGCAGCATCGCATAAAAAGGTAAAAAATACCACTCTGGCACTACACGAAGAGGAGCCCTTAAAGGATCAGCAACACTATAATTTTCAGCCTGTCCCATATAATCGGGCATATAAAACAAAAACCAAGAAAAAAAGATTAAAAAAACAATAATGGCAAAAATATCTTTGATAAGCGCATAAGGTGCAAAAGGAACAATTTCCTTCTCTGATTGTATTGCAAGACCGGTTGGATTACCCTGTCCAACTTGGTGAAGTGCCCAAATATGCAGCCCCACTAGAAAAAGCAAAACAAATGACAAAAAATAATGAAAAACATAAAAACGGTTCAACGTCGGTTGTCCTACGCTATAACCACCAAGAAGTGCCTCATGTAGCCCCGTTCCTACCAAAGGAATAGCTTTTACAAGTCCAGCAACCACTGAAGCCGCAGAAACAGACATCATCCCCCAAACCAGCACATAACCAAAAAATGCTGTTGCCATCATGACTATATAGATACAAATGCCTGTAACCCAAACCATTTCTCGCATATTCTTATAAGAACCATAATAAAGTCCACGTGCTAAATGGATATAAACAGCAATAAAAAAGAACGAAGATCCTACACAATGCCATGGACGAAAAAGCCAACCAAACTGCCCCTCACGCCTAAATCGTTCACCAGTTTCAAAAGCCAAATGAACATCTGGCACATAATGCAGTGCCAAGACAATACCGGTCAAAAGTTGTGATAAAAGCATAACGGTCAAAATACCGCCAAATGTATAAAAATAATTAAGATTACGGGGAACAGGAAAAATAACAAATGCATTGTAAAAAAAACGGGGAATAGGTAAACGCTTATCAAACCAACGGGCAACAGCATTTTTAGGAACATAGGGAGAAAATTTGGGCATCCTCTTATCCTATTTTCAGCAAAGTATCAGAAAGGAATTGATAAGGTGGAATAGCTAAATTACGGTTAGCTGGCCCTGAGCGTACTCTTCCAGCTGTATCGTAAACAGATCCATGACATGGACACAACCACCCTCCAAATTTCCCTGATTGCCCAAGTGTTACACAACCTAGATGCGTACAAAGATTAATAATAATAAGCCAATTCTCACGCCCTTTCCCTGCTGAACGCGCGAAATCCGTCGCGTCTTCTTCACTTTCAAGATTAGGGTTGCGCGCTTGACGATCTCTCAGAATACTCAATTCAGTAGCACGCGCTTCAGCAATTTCTTTTGCAGTGCGGTTGCGGATAACGACAGGCTGTCCCCGCCACTTAACCGTCACCGACATACCCTCTTCAATTCCCGAAAGATCCACCTCAACAGAAGAAGATGCCAAAACAGCCTCATCTGGAGACAGCTGACGAATAAAAGGCCATGCAACGGCACCCAATCCAACTGCCCCTGTAAGACCTGTTACCAAAAACAGAAAATCGCGCCTTGTTTGCTCACTCATTACCTTAACTAAAGAGCTCTTTCTCCAAAATATTCTTTTACTACACCCTCCTTCATTGCACAATCCCTGATCATTCAGTTCTCTGAATCATGAAAAAATTCCCCCAAAAAAACTTCCTACCATTTTTGTGTTCTGCCTTCTCTCATAAAGAACTTTATGTCGCTCACTCCCCAAAATGGTGCCTCCTCTCCCCTATTTCTTATGCTTTCCGACTTCACCCTCCTCAAATATAAGAGAATATCATCAAATATATTCTCTACTATCACTTATTTTGAAAACCAAAAATCTTTTAACTCAAGCAACGTTTCAACCATCCATTCTCAACCCAAAAGTCTTTGTTCATAGAAAACGATTACAAACCCCTTTCACAACCAAACCTCTACAAACAAGACTTAAATTTTGCATTCAATGTAATGCCTCGTCGAAAGCATAGAGTTTAGGCTTCCATTGGTACTGGTAAAGAAAAATGCTTATTTTAAATCGCTATTCCCCCACACGTTATTTTAATTACAATAGAGTTCTTGCTCTCATAAGCATTCTCCCCATGCAATAAAGTTGCACAAATAAAATAGTTCTGAATACTTTTTAAAGAGAACGCGTTCTTCTAATAAATTATCATTTGTATCGAAACGCATTAATTCCTGTCATCTTTCATTGATGACATTCTGTGCATCTCATAATAAACTTTGGAGCGTAACTTTTCCCTACAATCCAGAATAAAATGGTTGTGAAAAGCAAAAACTCCGCGCTTCTCAATTATATTTTTCGAATAAGCAACACAGCTTCTTTACAAACATAAAGAAAAAATCATACCATAGAGCATATGACACTTCACATTGCTCTTTTTCAACCTGATATTGCTGGTAACACAGGAACAATTTTGCGTCTTAGCGCCTGTTTTGGTTTACATGTACATATTATTGAACCAGCAGGCTTTAATCTGTCGGACCGCAACCTTAAGCGCGCGGGGTTGGACTATCTTGAATACGCTTCGCTAGAAAGACACATGGATTGGCAACATTTTATGCACACCATGAAATGCTGTAACCGTCGTCTTTTGCTTTTAAGCACAAAAGCACAAACATGCTATACGCAAATATGCTACCAAAAAAATGATGTTTTACTTTTTGGTCGTGAATCAGCAGGGGTTCCCGATTATGTTCATGAAGCTGTTGATGTCGCATTGAAAATTCCCATGCAACCCCATACGCGCTCTTTAAATTTGGCAATGAGTGTAGCTATGACGACAGGAGAAGCACTTCGCCAAATTGGTTATTATGAAAAAAGAGAAACTTTATAAAAAAGACAAAAATCCTATTAAAGAATTCAATCTATTGATAGAAATGCCAATGCTCTGCATATAAGAAAGAGTTTTTAAAAGAGTGAAATCATCATATTTTTAGAATTTGAGAATAGCATTAAAATCTTACACTTCTCAATGATGCTTCTAGAATAAGTGACTGAACGCCTTTATAAACCATCAGGAAAACTACGAAGAGTTCAATAAACTTAGAGTTTGCAATACTTCATCGCACCATTTCCACTACCAATAATCAAGATACTATAAATACCCCTCCTATAAAAATGACAAAAGCTTTTTTATAAAAGTCTATATTACACATTAATTTTTTCTAACAATGCATTACGATCCATTAAAAATCCACTTTCAATCCATATCATCTCTAGTTCTTTAAGCTTTTTTCCTAAAAGCACTCCTTTAGACAAACCTTTCTCCATCAAATCCTTGCCATTAATAGGAAAAGTAGGAACCTGCCATTTTTGAGCAAGATGATAAAGCCTTGTATAATTTTCTGCTTTTCGCAAAGCCTCCTCTCTTTCCTGAGCATCCACATGTGCTGCTGCCATATGCAAGGATAATTGATCCAAAACTGGCTGACGACCATGAAAATAAATTAGTTTTTTCACCTCCCCCTCTGAACAGTTTTGGTGAATTATTTTTAACTCTGCCCATTCCTTTAATCGCGTTGTTTCCTTATGAGAAAAACGCAAACGCTGTGCCATTTCATGAAGACGTATAGGATCAGGAGGAAGAAGACTTTCCAATCGTAACAATGGATCGATTTTCCAGCCAAGAGCCTTCTCTGCTTTTACCAATGAGTGAATTGCATCAATGCCCCATTTTTCTGTTTCCGGAAAAATGCGTGTTAAAACTCCACTTTGCCGCATCCATAAAAGAGCACGTGTTGGATCTGAAGCAGCGAGAAGTTTTTTCATCTCAGCCCAAATACGCTCAGAGGAAAGTTTTTGTAGACCCTCTTTTAAACTAACACATGCTTTTAATCCTTGCACATCGGGGCGTCCGGCTCCATACCAAGCAAAAAAGCGAAAAAACCGCAAAATACGTAAATAATCTTCGCGAATACGATTTTCTGCAATACCGATAAAACGTACTGTTCGGCTGGCAATATCATTCAAGCCTCCAACATCATCATAAAGACAGCCAGCAGCATCACAATAAAGTGCATTAATCGTAAAATCCCGCCGTTCAGCATCTTTTTGCCAATCACGACCGAATGCCACTTTTGCATGACGACCATCCGTTTCAATATCACAGCGAAGCGTTGTTACCTCATAAGAACATGAAGGAGAGACGACTGTTACTGTACCAAATGCAATCCCTGTAGGAATGGCCTTAAATCCTGCTTCTTCTACACGCATTATAATCTGTTGTGGCAAACAGGTTGTCGCAATATCAATATCACTAATAGGTTGCCCTAACAGCTGATTGCGTACAGCGCCTCCAACAATACGGGCCTCTTCATCACCCAAAGATAAAACACGAAGAAGTGTTTGGATGTCACTATGCTGCAACCATTCTACTTGTTTGAAATTTTGTCTTCTATTCACCCTTTAGCCTTTCAAAAATTGCTTTCATTGCTTTAAACAGATACTCTCATGAGAATTTTCTAAGAGAGTCTTCAACATACCTGTTTATTCCCCCAAAAAATGCTCTGTATATGAGAATATGAAAAAACAACATATTACACTTCTTTTCTTCTCATTTTCTGCTACAAATTATAAAATATTCATTATCATGCAGAAAAAATTACCGATTTTGCGACAAACGCCTTAAGGAAGCAATATGAACCAACGTGATACATCAACCAATTCTCTTAAAAAGGCCAATATCAAGGATGAAGCCCAAGCGATCATTGAAGATATTGATGCAGCACATAAAGAATTGAACATTCTACAACAGGAAATTGACAAAGTCATTTTTGGGCAAAATCATGTAATTGAATATGCTTTAACAGCTATTTTTGCTGGTGGACACGCTCTGCTTGTTGGTGCTCCAGGACTTGCTAAAACACGTCTTGTCCAAACATTGGCAACAGTATTGGGACTTGATGAAAAACGCATTCAATTTACCCCAGATTTAATGCCTTCAGACATTATCGGTTCTGAGATTATGGATTCGGATAAAAGCGGTAAACGTTCTTTCCGCTACGTTAAAGGTCCTATTTTTACCCAACTTCTTATGGCTGATGAAATTAATCGTGCCTCTCCTCGAACACAATCCGCTCTTTTACAAGCCATGCAAGAATACCATGTCACCGTTGCTGGTACTCGTTACGATTTGCCACAACCTTTTCATGTGCTTGCAACGCAAAATCCTCTTGAACAGGAAGGAACCTATCCCCTTCCGGAAGCACAATTAGATCGCTTTTTGATGAAAATTGATATTGATTATCCTGATCTAACAACAGAACGTCGTATTATTTTAGAAACAACAAAAGAAAAAAACCAAAATGCAAAACCAATTTTGTCAACAGAAAAACTACAAAAAATTCAAAAAATCGTTCGTAAAATGCCCCTCTCAGAAAATGTTGTAGAAGCCATTTTAAAGATTGTCCGTTTGGCCCGCCCTCATAAAGAAAACACTCTTGCAAATACTTATGTGACTTGGGGGCCTGGCCCACGTGCATCACAAGCACTTTCACTTTGTGTGCGTGCACGTGCACTTTATTATGGGCGTTTAGCACCTTCACTTGATGATGTTAAAGCATTGGCTTATCCCGTATTACAACACCGCATGGCACTTAATTTTTCTGCACACGCAGAAGACATCACCGTAAAAGATATTATTAATAATCTCATGAAAGACGTTCTCTAAATGGCTATTGGCAAAAAAGTTTCCCCAAAGCCTCCCATATCACTTGCTGCTAAACTGCATGAAGATGTTGCAAAAATGCCGTCTTTTCTTCTACAAGCACGTCGGATTGCAAATACACTCATCACTGGATGGCATGGACAACGTAAACGGGGAAACGGGGAAAATTTTTGGCAATTTCGACCTTATGTTGAAGGAGAATCTATTACACGCATTGACTGGCGTCGCTCCGCACGTGATGAACATACTTACCTACGCGAAAATGAATGGCAAGTAACACAGACAGTTTGGCTTTGTCCTGATCAAAGTGCCTCTATGCATTACTGTTCACGCTTTTCTAAAATCCCTAAGGGAGATTATGCCATCATTCTTACCCTCATCTTGGCATCACTGCTTACACATAGCGGCGAACATATAGCTATCCCTAACCTCATGCCTCCCACAAGAGCATCCAATGTATTAGAACGCATGGCACTAGCTTTAGCAAATCATCAAAGTGAAAATCCATTTGCAAATTTTTCAACTCTTACGCGTTTTTCACACGCCATTATAATAAGTGACTTTCTCGATCATCCTGAAAAAATCATCGAACATTTAACCCTTTTATCCACAAAACAGGTCACGGCTCATTTAATTGAAATTGCTGATCCTGCAGAAGAAAACTTTCCCTACACAGGCCGTACAGAATTTTTTGATCCTGAAACAAAAGAAAAGCATATTTTCGGCAAAGCAGAGAATCTTCGTAAACACTATCGCAAGCTATATCAAGCAAGACGACAAGAATTAGCAAACTTTTGCACACGCCAAGGATGGACTTATCACGTGAGTGAAACAAATCAACCCTTCACAGAGGCCATTTTGTATCTTGCAAACAAAATGGGGAGCTCTCCATCTCACTCTAGGAGGTTGCCTTGAGTTTTTCTGCTCCCTTGCTTTTACTAGGACTTTTATTTTTACCCGTCATTTGGTGGTTGTTACGGATAACACCTCCATCCCCGCATAAAGAACCCTTTCCTCCTTTGCGCTTTCTACCAAAACCAACGCATCAACAGGAAAACGCAAAACATACACCTTGGTGGTTACTGTTATTACGCTTAATCATAGCTGCGCTCATTATCATCGCTTTGGCACGCCCCACTTGGAATCAAAAACCAATTATACTTTCTGGCTCTCAACCACTTGCACTCATTATTGATAACGGATGGGCATCAGTGAAAGAATGGAAAAAACGCCTTTCTATTGCCGAAGTCCTCCTTACACAAGCAGAAAGACAGCAAAAAGATATTTATTTTCTTGCCACAGCTGAAAATGACACCTCCAATATAGGTCCCCTTCCTGCAAAAACCATAAAACAACATTTAATGCATTTGCAACCTCGTCCTTGGCCTGTCAATCGTACGGATGCATTAAAAAAACTGATTGAAAGAACCAAAGGAAAACCTCTTGATATTGCATATTTAAGTGATGGGTTACAAACAAATGAAAATGATAAAACTTTTGCACTGATTGAACAATTAAAACCCAAAACATTTTTATGGTACTTATCTGATATTTCTGATTTAACTGCCATAACAGCCATAGAAAACAACAATGGAAATATGGTAGCGCGTATCATCCGTTCAACAACATACGGCAAGGCTCCCGTCACACTGAACCTTTACGATGCAAACAATCAACTTCTTGGTCATTTTACAAAAGACTTCCCTGAAGGAGAAACAACGACGCTTGTTCCTTTTAATGTACCACTTGAACTGCGCAATGACATTGCTTGGATAAAAATTAACAACCAAAACCATGCTGCTGCTACCTTCTTAGTGGACAGCCATAATAAAATGAGTCGCGTTGCTCTCCTTTCACCCAATACCAGTGAAATGGCACAACCTTTGCTTTCTCCATTTTACTATATTATCAAAGCGTTACAAGGCACTACACAGCTTATAACAGCTGGAGGAAGAGAACTTTCAACTGATCTTGATCATTTACTCAAACAAAATCCTTCTGCTATCATTATAGGTGACATTGTAAACATGTCAGAAAAAGCAGAAAAAAAGCTGTCTGATTTTGTCAATGAAGGGGGAACACTCATCCGCTTTGCAGGAGAAAATCTGAGTACGGCAGAACACTATGATAGTCTGCTTCCGGTACCACTGCGTCAGGGTCAACGTTCACTTGGCAGTATTATGTCTTGGACGAAACCACAAAAACTTGCACCATTTGCAAAAAATAGCTTATTCTTTGATCTTCCTTTTCCAGAAGGAGTCACTGTCTCACGCCAAATTTTAGCAGAACCAAGCCAAGATCTTTTTGAAAAAACGTGGCTCAGTCTTTCTGATGGTACCCCCCTCATTACAGCGGCTAAACGTAGCAAAGGAACACTCATTCTTATTCACGTTGCTCCCGACCCCACATGGTCAAACCTTCCACTTTCTGGTTTTTTTGCACAAATGTTGCAAAAACTGATCACATTGAGTGCCTATCAAAATACAAATCCAACACACATAAAAAAAGAAACAACAATACAAAACCCTTGGCGAACAATAACCACTGATGGACAATTACAAATGCCTCCCTCTTCTGTTGTTCCACTAGTCCTTGATACCCAAAATCCACCCCGTCCCTCCTATCGTACTCCACCTGGACTTTACGGTGCAAAAAATAATTTTTATGCGCTTAACCTCCTCAACGATTCATCACACTTGATGAAACAATCATCGCTTTCCTCCTCCTTAAGTAAGAGTCCTTTATCTTACGATACAAAAGAAAAGCATCTTATTGGTCCACTTTTAGGATTAGCTATCTTATTATTTGCTTTTGATAATTTTCTCATTTTATGGATGGGGGGTGCTTTTTTCCTTAACCGCCAGCGCAATGTGCTTCTTTTCCTCCCCCTTGCAATAGGTTTCATTGCCTTTTTTCTCCATGACTCAAGAGTTTATGCACAAGGTATAGAAAATCATAATGAAGACATAATTCAAGCAGCTGGCACAACGCATCTTGCTTACGTTGTCACACATAATCACGAAATTGATACAACGAGCAAGAGTGGCCTAGAAGCACTCAGTCAATTTATCGCAGAACGTACAATGCTCTCGCCCAGCTCAGTGAAAGCACTTGATCTCGATAAAGATGAACTTGCCTTCTATCCTCTCATTTATTGGCCCATTGATGAGAACAGTCCTCTCCCAACACAAAAGAGCCTTGAAAAAATAAATAGCTTTATGAAACACGGAGGCACAATTTTATTTGACACGCGCGATCAGATAAAGAGCAACCTTAATCTTGAAGGCGCAGCAACCCCAGCCACACAAAGACTACGGATCATTTTAAAGGGATTAAATATTCCAGCCATTGAACCAGCATCAACAGATCATGTTGTTGCACGCTCTTTTTATATTATGCCAGATTTTCCCGGTCTCTATCGTGGTTCCCCTTTGTGGGTTGAATCATCATCAACCAACAAAAAAGAAAAAAATTCTCTCGGCTTCGGTGATAATGTAAGTTCTCTCCTGATTACCGCAAATAATTTTGCTGGTGCTTGGGCCTTAGATGAAAAAGGCATGTGGAAATACCCCCTTATTCCCAATGACCCAATACAACGCCTATGGGCATTTCGTGCAGGATTAAATATTGTTATCTACGTGCTTACAGGAAACTATAAAGCTGACCAAGTTCATGTTCCAGCACTCTTAGAACGTTTTAAAAGAGAAAGAAGGCAATGATATCATTTTTCACTTTTCAGCCTTTTTTGCCTCTCTCTTGGATTCTCTTCTTAGGGGGAATATCTGCCCTTTTTGTCATTATTGGTCTCATTACACAGCGTAAAGGATCTTTATTACGCCTCATGGCACTGGCGTCACTCATCCTTGCTTTGCTGAATCCAATGATTATAAAAGAGCAGCGTGAACCACTTAAAAGCACGGTAGGCATTGTCATTGATCGCAGCAAAAGCCAAACATTTGCTACACGCACAAACGATACTGATAAAGCACGCGCGCAATTAACCAATACCTTATCGCATTATCCACAATTTGAACCACGCTTTATTGAAGCTGGAAAACTTGCCGATCATCAATATGCACCCTCAACAGATTTATTTCATGCTTTAACACAAGCACTCTCTGACGTCCCACCGTCACGTTATGCAGGAACAATTTTGATCACCGATGGACAAGTACATGACATTCCTCAAATTTCAGACCTTCATCATAAAGCGCCTGTCAATGCTCTTATAACAGGGAGAGCAGATGAATTTGACCGCCAAATCAAAATCATTTCTCCTCCTCGCTTTGCCCTTGTCAATAAACCACAAATGCTCTCCATCTTGGTAGAAGATAAAGGGCACCCTCAAGAATCCCTACCAACGCAAGCAAATGTTACTGTAAGTGTCAATGGACAAGAAGTTGGCCACTATTCTGTAACCCCTGGTATTATTTTTCAAACTGAAATCACTCTTCCCCATGCTGAAAAAAATATCATTCAAGTTGCTACTGATGTGCATAAAGGTGAATTAAGCTTTGAAAACAACCGCGCCGTAGCAATTATTGAAGGAATCAGAGAAAACTTACGTGTCCTTCTTATCTCAGGCGCGCCTTACAATGGTGAACGGACATGGCGTGATCTTTTGAAAGGTGACTCCAATATTGATCTTATTCATTTTACTATCTTGCGTCCCCCCAACAAAGCAGACAATACACCAGCAAGCCAATTGTCACTTGTGATCTTTCCCACAAGAAAGCTTTTTGTCGAAGAGATTGATAATTTTGATCTCGTCATTCTTGATGGTTACCAGCATTCTAGCGTTCTCCCATTAATCTATTATGATTATATTGCTCAATATGTCCAAAAGGGTGGTGCTTTGCTGATAGTAACCGGACCCGAATTTACCAAAGAAAACTCGCTGGCGAAAACACCTTTAATCAGTGTCCTACCTGCATTACCGGATGGTGTTATTCTTCAAAAGCCTTTTCGCCCTCAATTAACCAAAGAGGGTGAACGTCATCCCGTTACAAGAGATCTTGCAACCCCTGCTTATCCAGCTTCTCAATGGGGACAATGGCTACGACAAATCGCCATTCAAAATCCACACAAAGGCACTGCTCTCATGAAAGGTGCTGACGAACAACCACTCTTACTTCTTTCCCATGTTGGTAAAGGGCGTGTAGGCATGCTACTTTCCGATGAAAGCTGGCTTTGGGCAAGAGGTTTCGAAGGTGGCGGCCCTTATGCAGCGCTTTATCGCCGCATTGCTCATTGGCTTATGAAAGAACCGGAACTTGAAGAGGAAAAATTAACTGCTACCAGCAACCATAATCATTTAACGATTCGTCGCCAAACACTCAAAGATCAACCAGAACAAGCCGAAATAACTTTTCCTTCTGGAAAAAAAGAAAATATCATTCTTACAAAAGAGCAGGAAGGCGTCTTTACAGCGGCTATTAATACTGATGAAATAGGGATTTTTACCATCCAAAACGGTGATTTAACAGCACTTTCTTCTGTAGGGATCGTTGATAATCTCGAATTGTTTGATTTAATTTCAACGACAGAAAAACTCACTCCCATCAGTAAAAACACGGGGGGATATACCATGCGTTTACACAACAAAGAAAAAGATGACTTTTATCTTCCTCCACTTAAAGTTATTCAATCGCAAACAGACCGAATATCTTCTCTTACTCATTCAATTGTTCTGAAAGACGCAACAGAAAGCCGTTTAATCGATCGTTTCTATTTTGCGATCTTTTCTGGTTTTTTTGCGCTCATTTGTTGTCTTCTACTCTTGAACAGCATGTGGTATCGTGAAAGCCGTTAAGAAACCTTGAGAATTTATGCCACCCTTGTTAGAATACAGCGTATCTTACAAAAAATTATACCCTGATAAGATAAAGAATAACGTAGTGCATGATGCCATCTTTTGGTTATTCAAAACTATGAAGCATAAATTTCCCTCACGCTTTCTTACATTTTCGACAAATTGTTTTTTATTTTACAATTCTCTCTTGTTTCAAAAATGCTCTCACTTGTCTTATATTCTTATTGCCTAAATCGTTTTCAACGCTATGCTATCGTCTATGTTTTACCTTGCCCATATATCAGATGTGCACCTTTCACCTCTGCCACAACCTTCTTTATTTGAACTTTGTGGGAAACGCCTTACCGGCTATCTTAATTGGCAAAAAAAACGCAAACACAAAATGGCAACGAATGTTCTTGAAACTTTAATGGATGCCTTAAAAAAAACAAATCCTGATCACCTTGTCATCTCTGGGGATCTTGTTAATCTTGCTCTAGATAAAGAATTTGAACAAGCACACAATTGGTTGCTTACCCAAGGCCAGCCTCAAAATATTTCTTTAATTTTTGGCAATCATGACGCCTATGTTCGTGGAACATTTCAAAAAGCCTGTACTTTCTTTCAACCGTGGATTACAGATGATTTCCCTCAAAATCCTCTCTTTCCTTACATGCGCATTCGCAAAAATGTCGCCATTATAGGAACTTCCTCAGCTATTGCTACACCACCTTTTCTAGCTTCTGGTTATTTTGGCAAAAGGCAAGCGCAAGCTTTATCAAAACTTTTAAATGAGGCAGCAACACGCAATCTTTTTCGTGTCGTTATGATACATCATCCTCCCTTTCACCACGCAACGCCTTGGCATAAAAAATTATGGGGCATCAAGCGTTTTCTAGATGTTATCAAACACCACGGTTGTGAACTCGTTCTTCACGGACATACCCATCTGCCCACATTGCATACTATTAAAGGAACAATGGGAACAATTCCCATTGTTGGTGTTTCTTCTGCATCGCAAGCTTTTGGTGATAAAAAACCACCTGCAGGCTTCAACTTATTTGCTATTGAAGGCTCTCACCATCAATGGAGCTGCCAATTACAACGTTATAGTCTTATCAATCAAAATAATGAAATAGCCTGCACTGAAACAATTAATCTTTAAACGCTTTGTAAAAATAATCCCAAAGCTACCAAAATAATCAAAAAAAAAATATTTTTGCTTTATATCCCTTTAAATAATAGCTTTGTCTCCCCCTTATTCTAAGGTAAAAAATCTTAAACCACCAAAATCATGACGGATCAATTTCTCTCGAGATTATGTTCCATCTTCTGGACACTGATGTGATTCACGCCATAAGCTCACTGAAAAAGTCCTGATCAAAAATATTCCATTTAACTTCACTTTTCTCTGCTTAGTTGATGCAAAAGAACACAAAAACGAGATACAGACAGCCATTATTTACATATGATGTATCCTTATATCTCTCTTCCGCAACACAATATTTTACAGTGCTACAGACAATGAGAAGAAATTTTTTATATAAAAGGAACAACCGTTGTACCTAGAGGCAACTTAGCCTCATTTTCAGGCTCAACATGAATAGAAATACGCACATTATCAAATTCTTCTTGAAGAACAGCTTCAATTTTATCACAAATCTGATGCGCTTCTCCTACAGACATTGCAGCTGGTACAACCAAATGAAACTCTATAAAAGTGACTCTCCCAGCAACACGTGTAAGCAAATCATGGACTTCAAGTGCACCCTGTGCATTTGCAGAAATAAGTTCACGAATCCGCATGGTTTCATTCAACTCAACTCCAACATCCATCAACCCTTGTACGGCACTCCTAATCACCTTCCACCCTTGCAAAAGAATATTAACAGCAACAATGATTGCTAAAATCGGATCTAAAATACTCCATCCCCCCATAAAACCAGCAACCAAACCAATTAAAATGGCAACAGAAGTAAAAACATCCGTTATGAAATGCACTCCATCAGCTTTAAGAGCCGGTGAACGGTGGATATTTCCCTGTCGAATTAAAACCCACCCCCATAGATAATTAATGACACTTGCAACAAGATGAATAACCAGCCATATACCGGGTTTTTGTAATAATTTAACGGTCGAAAGAGCTATCCATGCTTCTCTTAAAATAATAATTGCCGCAATAATGATCAGGATTCCTTCAAGAATCGCAGAAAAATATTCCGCCTTATGATGTCCGAAAGGATGATCATGATCCGCCGGCTTCATACTTACTTTAACAGCCCACCACGCTGCCAATGTAGCAAGTATATTTACGATTGATTCCAATGCATCAGAATAAAGCGCAACTGAACCGGTAATGTGATATGCCCAATATTTCAAAGCAAAAACGATACAAGCAACGAAAATAGAGTATAAAGTTAAGCTTTGTATATTGGTTTTTACATTCATAACCATACCCTCTTCTTCACTCAATAAGAAAGAACACTTTCAACCACATACTCTATGATATTTTTGAAATGTTACCAATATTTTCTCAATATCACAAAAGCTGACTATACAATAAACGGCTCCCGCAACGCATCATTGTTTCGCAAAAACAGCCAAGCTATAAGATATAACATAACAAATAGAGTAATGTGGATATGTCTCAAACAAGAAAAAAATTCTCTAAAAGAAAACAACCCCACTACCCTCATGATTAATAAATTTTTGAGTGGCTTAATACCGATAGGTTCCTATAATCGCAAAAATATCTGTTATCTTTCCTCAACCGTATTTATTCATATACCGTTTATCAAACTTTTATGCGTATCAAACGCATCAAGAGAGCAGTATAATTGCACACAGCAAAAAAAATCGCTTAGACAAGCTTATACTTTAACGTGTCAAAAAGTATGACCGCGAAAACAATATGAAAACTATTTTCAGAAAAAAAGAAAGACAATCACTCCCCAAAAAGAATCTGGGCATTGGGGACCCAGATTCTTTTCCCTTAGAAATTTAAGGATATGCAGAGTTTAGGAAATAGCGGGGACCTAAAACCCTGCACCCGACACGAGAACAAAACTAATTGCATCGCACTCGGTATCTCATTAGTATACTAATAGTTGCATTGTGTCAACATAAATTCTACCATAGGTTTAAATAATATTTTTTTCGTTTTTCTTATTCAAAATAAAGCAAACATTTAACATCTAGCAATTTAAAAAAAAGAGCACTAAAAATTCCCCCTATGCATTTGAATATTACAACAATCTCCGAAATTGATGACACACGTTTGAGAGACTATCAGAACATCCGTGAAAAAGATCTTGTTGGTCGGCAACGACAATTTATTGCTGAAGGTAAAGTAATATTGTCAGCATTACTGCATTCGAAAGAATTTTCTACTCTCTCCCTGTTAATAGTGACAGAACGCCTTCCTGGACTTATGCCCCTTTTAGAGCAAACACAGCCAACATGTCCTATTTATTGCGTTCCGCAAAAAATTATGGACAATATTGTAGGCTTCCATGTTCATCGTGGTATACTCGGTATAGGCAAACGCAGAATATTACCGTCATTACAAAAATTTTTACACGATTTACCAGAAGAAGCTTTGATTCTCATTTTATGCGGTATCTCTAACCATGATAATATGGGCTCTATTTTTCGCAACGCAGCAGCCTTTGCTATTAATGGTATTATCGTTGACAAAACCTCATGCGATCCGCTTTACCGTAAATCAATCAGAGTTTCTGCTGGCGCAGCTCTAAAAGTACCCTATACGCAAGGTGCTGATATTAATAACATTCTAGAAACTCTCCATGATGCAGATTTTCATACTTATGCACTTTCCCCCTCTGCTTCATGCACTCTCAAGCAAGCAAAAACATCCAAAAGAACAGCGCTTATTTTTGGAACCGAAGGTGATGGTTTGCCATCCCATGTACTAGAAAAATCAGAAACCTTACGTATTCCCATGGCCCGCGGTTTTGATAGCCTCAATGTTGCCACAGCCTCAGGTATTGCACTCGCTCACTTTTGTGATTTTGCTAAACTTCACTAACAATAATAACAATTCAAGTGGAGGAAAATATCTCCCACCCGAGCATGTCATTTTTATTTATAAAAGGCGGTTTAAGTTTGAAAAGTAACGGCCGTTTTTGTTTCCAGATTACACAAAACGCGCTTTAACATCATTTCAGTATCAGCAGCACGTTCCGAATGAGTTACAAATCCACCGCCCAGAACACGTGCGGCATCACCATTCCCATCATAAAGAACACAAGCTTGCCCTGGTGCTACACCATTCTCACGTTCCAACAAGTCAACGGAAAAAACACCTTCTTGATAATGTAAGCGCGCAAGATGTGGAGGGCGCGTTGAACGAACTTTTACAGCCACTTCAACACCATCGGGAGGAAAATTATCCAACCGCTCATCCCCAAGCCAATTTACATCACGCAAAAAAAGCTTATGTGTTTCCAGCATTTCACGCGGACCAACAATAACACGCGCATTTTCTACATCGAGATAAACCACATAAAGTGGTTCACCCGTTGCAACACCAATACCGCGACGTTGACCAACAGTATAATTAACAATCCCTGAATGTTTTCCTAAAACCTGCCCATCAATATGCACAATAACTCCAGGATTAGCAGCTTCCGGACGCAATTTTGTGATAACATCAGAATATTTGCCTTGTGGAACAAAACAAATATCTTGGCTGTCATGTTTATTAGCAACAACAAAGCCCATTTCTGCCGCTATTTCACGAACACGTGCTTTCGGAAGATCACCAAGTGGAAAACGCAAATAATCAATCTGCTCTTGTGTTGTTGCAAAAAGAAAATAACTCTGATCACGATCATTATCGAGAGGACGAAACAGTGCCCGATGCACACCATGGGGGCGCGAACGAATATAATGTCCTGTTGCCAAAGCATCTGCACCTAATTCGCGCGCAGTCGCTAATAAATCAGCAAACTTGACAGTCTGATTGCATGCAACACAGGGCACTGGTGTCTCCCCATGTGCATAACTTTCTGCAAAAGGATCAATCACCGCTTCACGAAATCGCTTTTCATAATCAAGAACATAATGAGGTATCCCCAATGTCTCTGCTACACGGCGGGCATCTTCAATATCTTGCCCAGCACAACACGCCCCTACCCGATGTGTTGCAGCACCATGATCATAAAGCTGTAACGTGATCCCAATGACATCATACCCTTCCTTTTTCAAAAGGCCTGCAACAACTGATGAATCAACTCCTCCCGACATTGCTACAACAATGCGAGAATTCTCAGGTTGTCCTGGTAAATCAAGACTGTTTAAAAACATATATTCATTCTCTATTAATGGATACCCATTCCTTCATGTTCTTATGGGTGCTCTTCATTATCCGCTTATATTGTTTTTTTATCCTTTTCACAACCAAGAGCATCATTTTCTTAAAAATGCCTGCAAACAAAAAAAGAGTGATAGAAATAAGGCATAATAAAAATCCGATAAAATATTGCAATAAGCTCTTCTATGCACTTCACTTTGCACTCATTTTTATACGCTGACTTACTTTATTAATTTTTTTTCAACGGGTTTAGTTCTTTTTTAAATTTCATGTTTTACAAACGAATCAAGTCCTTGACTCAAGGTAGAGGATACAATGACCAATTTGATAAAAACACAAATGAAATATGTTATTGGGCCAGATGGAAGTCCACTTACAATCGCCGATCTACCGCCGAAAACAACAAGGCGCTGGGTAATCCGTCGCAAAGCTGAAGTTGTTGCGGCTGTTAGAGGTGGATTGTTAAGTCTTGATGAAGCGTGTCAGCGCTATACTTTGACCGTAGAAGAATTTCTTTCATGGCAAAGTTTAATTGATGAACACGGTTTAGCTGGATTGCGAACGACCAGAATCCAACATTACAGGCACTAGTTGCCATTGATAATGTTTCGATAGCGGCTCAAAAACACTTTAAAAACAGCCAAACTTTTAAAAAGTTTGGCTGTTTTTTGTGCTTTCAGTATTAAGCATCTCAAAGAACTTATTTCTAAAATCTCACTTTTATTATCCAGTCATTGAGTGAGAATGAATTGAATCATCATCTGCAATTGCTTTCTTTTCCCGTGCCTCAAGAAGCTGTGCATGTTGCAACTCTGTATTAATTTCATGGAGAGCAATTTCAGCATTTGTTTTTTGAATCTGCAAATCACGAATCGAATTTATAAGATTATCACGCCTTTGCCGCGCCGCACGGGCAAAAGCAGAATAAGCAAAATGGTGCACATCATTGTTTCCAGATTTGCGCTCTTCGTTAATAATTTGTGCTTCCAGTTCTAACACCATTCGCTCAAATTCTGCGATCATCATTTCAAGCTGTGCAATTTCACGACGCTTTCCACGCGCTTGAAACATCCTTAATCGCACCATACTTTCCCGTGGCTTCATACTCACTACTCCTCGATTGCGCCAACTCAAAACGCGTATTCGCATTCTTACATGAACTTCTCGTTATGCTCTTTCTAACGAAAACAGTCCTTTTGGTTATTTAAAACTATAATTTCTCGACATCCTTAAAGCGTTTGTGAACACAACTTACTTTAAAAAGATATAACTCTTTCTTTACTTTTCACCTGCACTATAGAGTGAAGAGGTTTAAAGCTCAGTAAATAAAAACTGAAATTGTAAAAAAGTAATTTAAAATGATCTCTTATAAGATTTTTTTTAAGTTAAAGATTAAGTAAAAAAATGCTGCATTTTTCATTAAATGAAAAGATATGCGGTTATTTCTAAAATAATTTTTTAACCTCTTTCAAAAATAAAAATATTTTGTTAACCACTATCGCAGATAGTGGGAAATGCAGTAGTGATTGTTACGCGTACTACTGAAATATTCATAGACACTTTATATTATAAGTGTTTGATTTCATGAATTGTTTTTATCACGGCTGGTAAACCCGCTATTGATAAAAAAATGCTCCTTTTGATTCGGAGGAGCAAAGTGAGGGATCTAAAATGCGCGTATTATTAATTGAAGACGATAAAGCGATGACTCAAAGCATTGAATTAATGCTAAAGTCAGCAAACTTTAATGTTTATATCACTGATCTAGGTGAAGAAGGTGTCGATTTAGGTAAGCTTTATGACTATGATATTATTTTGCTTGATCTCAATCTCCCTGATATATCAGGTTATGATGTCTTAAGGACTCTAAGATTAGCAAAAATAAAGACCCCTGTCCTCATTCTTTCCGGTATGAATGCCATTGAAGATAAAGTTCGTGGTTTTGGCTTTGGTGCAGATGATTATATGACGAAGCCATTCCATAAAGATGAGCTTATTGCGCGTATTCATGCGGTTGTTCGTCGCTCGAAAGGGCATGCGCAATCAGTTATTGTTACCGGCGATCTCACCGTTAACCTTGACGCAAAAACAGTAGAAGTTGCTGGGCATCCTGTGCATTTAACTGGTAAAGAGTATCAAATGCTAGAGCTTCTCTCTCTACGTAAAGGTACTACACTCACCAAGGAAATGTTTCTCAATCATCTCTATGGTGGAATGGATGAACCAGAACTTAAAATTATTGATGTCTTTATCTGTAAACTGCGGAAGAAATTGGAAGCAATCTCTTCTAATGTAAACTACATTGATACCGTTTGGGGACGTGGTTATGTGTTACGTGATCCAATTGAAGAGAACGTTCGTAAAACCGCTTAAGCAGTGAAATGCACATTGTAAAATCTCGGAGTGTAGCGGGCCGAGATTTTTTCTCTGTTATAATAAACGGCTCGCACACAAATAATCTCTTGTATATAGAGAATGCTTAAGGCTTTAATAGTCCAAACGTCCGGTTTGCAGATACAATCTAAGCCGTCTTTTCTTTAGCATGGTTTAAGTGCTTCTCTTTTTTTCAAAGCTTCTTTATACTTTCTAAAATAATACAGCCTTCAGTTTCATCGATATTTATTTGCATATCTGTTATCTCAGCAAGTAACAGTGTGTAATAAAATTGGATGGCATGAGCATCGACAAATTCTTCTTGAACGTCTCCTTTATATAACGCAATAAAATGAGGCGGAAGACGTAAAATTTTACCGCAAATCTCAAATCGAAAAGAACGCTTCTCTTCATCTTGCAAAATCATAACAACGATTTCTCCCTCACGAAAAACTGTTGCGTTTGCAATCAATAATAAATTAAGCAAAAGCTTAACTTCATTTTTTGGTAAAAGCAGAGAGGGTGCTTTCCATTTTAAAATTGCTTTTTCTTCTTTCATATATTGTTGTGCAACTTGCTCAGCAGAACGTGTATCTATTTGTCCCCCACTTGCTCCTGCAAAACCGAAAGCCAATCGCGCAAATTGTAGACGCGCAGAGGCACTCGCAACAGACAAACGCACCAATTGCAAAGCATCTTCTTCAGCTCCTCCTTCATCATAGAGCTCCATTGCATTTTGAATAGCGCCAACAGGTGAAACCAAATCATGGCAAATACGACTACAAAGCAAAGCAGCAAGATCAGTAGGATTTAAAGAAATAGCTAAAGTCATAATTATTGAGAACTCCTCGATTTAAAAATAAACTTCATTTTAAAGAAAAACTCTTAACATCCAATGCATACATACAAGGAAACTTTAACAATCAGGATATTTTTTTCAGAAACAAATTCAAAAATCGAAATAAATTTACTTCTTATTTTTTATTTGAATAGAATAAAAATCCTAATATTATCTTTTTGTTTCTAACTAATAAAAGGGAAAAACTCTATGGCTCTCTCTCTTCTCATACGCTGGTACAAAAATATTGTATCTGTCATCTTCCTTTTATTCGTCATCATAAATACTGCAAATGCTCACCTCCGACCAATAGAACAAAATGAACCCCACTATTCGTTGCAAGAAATTATCGATTCTGGTCATACTTTTTTTGGAAAAACTGCCAGCGGTATAGCAGTAGCAATTCAAAATATTTTTTCACAATACGGTTATCCCAATGCCTATATATTAGGAGAAGAAGCTTCTGGTGCTTTTTTTGCTGGCTTAACCTATGGTGAAGGAAAACTTTTTACCAAAAACTACGGTCAGCATAAAGTTTTTTGGCAAGGTCCCTCTGTGGGATGGGATCTTGGCGGACAAGGTTCTCGTTTAATGGTGTTAGTTTACGATCTTAATACTATAAATAATTTATGGGGACGCTATGGCGGTATTTCAGGTTCGGCCTATTTAATTGCAGGTGTTGGTTTTCATGTTCTTAAACGCCACAATGTTTTATTAGTTCCAATACGTACAGGCATTGGCGCACGTCTTGGTATTAATGTGGGATATTTAAAATTAACGCCCACACCAACATGGAACCCGTTTTAAATGAACTTTTACTAAAAAGAGGTTTTATGCTTATCCAATCGTTTCTTTTTTTTATTTTTGGAGTTGCTTTTACCTCTTGGTTACTCGTGCTTTTTGCTCCTCTTATTTGGCGCAGAGCTGTTCATTTTGCGCATAAAGATATTTCTGCACAAATCCCGTTATCATATACTGAAATACAAGCGAACTACGATTTTCTTCGCGCACAACATGCTGTGGAACAAGCGCACAATGAACAAAAATACGACTGTTTGCAAAAAAAATATGCTCAACAGAAAATACAACTTAGCCAAGTAACAGAACAGCTTTATCGATTATGTCTTCCCATACCAGATACATCTTCCTCCCCAAAAGAAGCACTCATAATCGAACAAAGTTCTGATGCGACAAATATTTTTATAATGGAAATGAAAACTATGCATGAAAAAATTGCACATTATCAGCAATGTTTAGAAAAAATTCAAACCAACGAGCTTGACAGCACAAAGAACCAAAAACTCCTAAATGAATTGCGTGAAGAAACAAAGGAATTAGCAGCAATGTTAGCTGCTCAAATAGCATTACAAGAGGGTGAATCATCCCCTATCAACATATTGACAAAAAATTCTAAAAGTAAAAATGACCTAGCATCGCTTATTCAGAAAAAAATAGCCTCCACCAAAAAAATACCTCTTTAAATTGTCTTTTAAAACCACTTAAGTGAAGATCTAGAATAATAAACACTGACGATCTTTATAGAGAGGTAAGCTATTCTCTTAGCAAAAGAACTGCTCATTCTGACTTTATTTTTTAATCACAAATCAAAAATACTTTCCAAGATAAAACCAAAAACAAAATTCATTCTTAAACAGCTTTAAGAAATAAAACATTCCATCAAGAATGATAAAAATCCCTTATTTTCTGAATAACCATATCCTGATCAGTGTGCGTTAAATAAGGGTGCATCGGTAAACTTAAAACACAGTTTCCCAAAGATTCAGAAACAGAAAGAGAATTTTTTACAGAAGGGAAGTGTTTATAAGCGGGCTGTTGATGCAATGGAGTTTTATAATAAACCATTGTAGGAATAGATTCTTTCTGTAAATAATCCTTTAATTTGTCACGTTCTTTCACCTTAATCGTATATTGTGCATAGGCACACCGCACATCCTCTGCCACTTCTGGAACTGTGACAATATCTCTTAAACCCTCGGAATAACGTCGAGCAATTGCCACTCGCTTTTCCATTTCATCTTCAAAGATCTCAAGTTTTTCTAGCAAAATTGCAGCCTGAATAGTATCCAGACGTGAATTCATGCCGATACGTATATTATCATATTGCGTTTCACCTTTACCATGAAACAAAATAGAACGTAAAAGTGTTGCCAAATTATCATCATTGGTCATCATAGCACCTCCATCGCCATAACATCCCAATGGTTTTGCAGGATAAAAGCTTGTCGCGGCAACATTACCAAAAGCTCCGCACATAATATTACCGCTTCTTCCCCCCATCGATTGAGCAGCATCTTCAATAACAAAAAGATTTTCCTTTACTGCTACTTTAGCAATTTGTGCATAATCAGCAGGAAGCCCAAATAAATCCACAGCAATAATTGCCTTTGGTTTAAGACGCCCCTCTTTTTTAATCATTTTGATTGCTTCACAAAGTTTTTCAACATCAATATTGAATGTGTCAGGCAGAACATCAATAAAAACCGGCTCAGCTCCTACTAAAGCGACAACTTCAGCGGTTGCGGAAAATGTGAAACTAGGACAAAAAACAGCATCCCCTGGACCGACATTATGAGCCATAAGAGGCATTTTCAATGCATCAGTTCCATTAGCGCATGCAACCACATGTTTAACACCAAGATAATCTGCTAATCGTTCTTCAAACTCTGTTACTTTTGGCCCTAAAATATACTTACCACTAGCGACCACATGCGCGATTGCAGAATTAATTTTATCTTTAATGCGCACACGCTGCGCTTCAAGGTCGATGAATTGCATATTAACTCCATTGATCATCACAATAATGTACGAGCATTACTTATCTTCTTTAATATAATTGAAACTAGCAGCAGTTAAAATCCGTAAAACAGCAATAGCATCATCACCATTTGTGCGAGGCGATTGACGCGTTTCAACACAATGAAGGAAATGTTGCAATTCGCAAGTAAGCGGCAAATCTTCACAAACATCAATGTAATTCAACGCATCAGTGCTAAAAGCCCACTCTTGATTCTCTTTCCAAACAGCAAAACGGTGTAATGCCAATTTACGGTTCCATGGTTCCATATCATCAAAAACGAGCATAGCTTTTGTCCCAACAACCGTTAAGCGCCTCTCGCGATAAGGACTAAGACGTGAAGTAAAAAGATGACTCCGTATACCATTTGGGAAAGTCATATGAATATGAGCAAAGTCAGAAATCTGATCAATGACAGCAGCCCCCTCGCCACGAACCTCAGAAGGTTCACATCCTGTTAAAGCCAAAATCATTGAGAGATCATGAGGAGCAAGATCCCATAAAGCATCGCTTTGTGTATGAAATTTTCCAAAACCTAATCGGTGAGAATAAATATAACGTACATCACCCAGATCTCCTTTTGCTACCAACTCACACATTTTTTCAAAAGCAGGATGAAACCGCAAAATATGACCAACCATAAAAATTCGTTCATATTCACCAGCAACTTGGACTTGATATTCAGCATCCGCTACATTCAATGCAATTGGTTTTTCAACCAAAACATCCTTACCATTTTTAAGAGCACACAGTGCATTTTCTGTATGAAGTTGTGGAGGCAATGCCAGAATCAATGCATCAATATCTTTACGAGTAAAAAGATCTTCAGGCGCAATAGCTTCAACCCCATACATGCAAGCAAAGCTTGCAGCACGCTCAACATTCATATCAGAAACTGCTGCTAAAGCTCCAAGTTGTTGGAGTGTTCGTATATGATTCCCCCCCCAATGACCGCATCCTAAAACCGCTACACGTGGCACCATTTTTATGCTTTACCCCTACCCATCAATAAAAAAAATATACTTTCATTCATTCCATATCGAGGATGAAATAGAATGACAAGAGAAAAGCTTAAAAACGATGCTTGACATCTTACTATTCTACCTCTTATATCCGCAAAAGATAAGATGAATTGCAATGATATTTATCTGTTTTGGCGGAGTAGCTCAGTAGGTTAGAGCAGAGGAATCATAATCCTTGTGTCGGGGGTTCAAATCCCTCCTCCGCTACCATCTTGTTTTTCAGAATGCTTTTTAAAGAGTTTTATTGTTCGTCTGTTTGCTTTGTCAGCGTGTTTTGTACAAAACTCTAAAAACGACAAATTCACATTAAGAAAGCACCAACAATTACACAAAAACAGTTTAGCAGCCATCTCATAAAAAGAGCATAATTCTTTTTACAGGGATATAATCTCATGAGTATAAAAATCTTTATTATGACTTTTTGCTGATTTTGAAGCGAATTTCATTTTTGATTTTTTGGTATCAAACTTTCATTTGGAAATAATGCCTTTAATGATAAAAATACACATAAAGACAATATATTATCAAGTATTCCTCTCTCATCCACCTCTTTCCACTTAGCACAAAAGCGCATGTTACAGTTGAGCCTTTTTAAGGGACACTCAAAAGTTCTACAAAAACCTTTCAAAAATTATTTTAAATCTCCTGATATTTTTATAAGAACCCCCTCAAATTTCTCCCATTCTGATTCTGAGGTGGCACCATAAAAACATTTTCTATTGCATGATTATAGCTGCACAGACACCATCATTCTCATTCATCATTTTTTCTTTTTGGTTTTTTAGCTACCATTTCATTATTTTCTCTTTGTGTCTTAAATCTATTAAGATTATTATAAGATAATATGCACTATTTATGAATAATAACAGCATAATAATAGACAATAAGTTAAGTTTATAATTTAAATATATTATCAATTTTATTTTAACACAAATATAATAAATTATAAATTTAAATAAAAATATTAATTATTAGTATATATTAAAAATATACACATTATGTATTAAATAATAAAAATGATTTATTTTACCATTTAAAGTAAATTATTAATATTTGACAAACAACAACAATTAACTCATGTTATATAAATAAATATTATTAATGATAAGACATCCATTGTTTAGCCTTCTTATAAGCGGGGGAATGACACTGGCCGCTTATGAGTATCGGAAAATACAAATGTCTAAAAAATTCCTTTTGTCCTGCACAACAGCTGCAGCAGTTGTGCTGTTTGGCACCCATCATAACCTACAAGCTTCTGAAAAACTTGAAGCTGGTAAAGGAGCAGTAAAAACAGCTACAACAGGAGCAACCTACGAAAAACTCCAAGCATTAGATGGCGGCAGAATCTTTGGCACTAATTTAGAAATCATTGGAAATAAAGATATAAATAAAATCACAATGGAATTTGCTGTAGCAGCTAAAGACAAAGGCAGTTATATTCAATTATCTAACACAACCATTAAAGGAACTGGTTCTGATATTTTCCGCGGGCTTGAAGCAAAAAATGATGCCGCAATTAAAATGACTGGAGGATCCATTACAGCTACTGCATTTGCTGTTTCTTTTTTCAACAGCAGACCTTATGGTGACAAAAACATACTAGAAAATGTAAAAATTTCAGTCATTGGCAGCGAGCCGCAATACACCGCGATAGATGCCTATAACAGCTTCCTCACTTTGAAAAATGTAACTGCTTCAGCTAGCATTGCTTTACAGGCAAGAAAGAATGCCAGTGTAGCAGTATCAGGGGGATCCTTTAATGGACAAGTGGGTGCTGAGAGCGGCAGCTTTATTACTCTGACAGACAATGTTAAAATAACCTCTAATCAATATGGACTCTGGGCAAAAGATCCACAATCACTAATCCAGATGATAGGAGGAAAAATCACCGGAAAAGAAACTGCAGTAGTAGCAACAAACAATACGCGCATCATGCTCACAGATGTTTCTATAAAAGCAGGTGGTAATGGAACCGGTGTACGTTCCGCCGATAGCACAATTGAGCTGTATGGGAATACAGAAATTACAGATACTTCTATCGGGCTCGAAGTAGCAGGCTACAACAACAGCAAAATCAACGTATATGGCTCAAAAGATAAGCCTATCAAAATTACCGGAAAAAAAATCGGAGTGAATGCAGCAAACTCCGGGCATATCTTTGCCGAAAATGTCACTATAAAAGCAAATGGAAGCGGAATTGGCGCATATTCCTACCGCCCACAGCGTAACGATAACGAATCACCTTCCGATTCCCCAAGCAGCTTAATTGAATTGAGTGGAAATACAGAGATTACAGATGCCTTAATCGGGCTCAAGGCAGAAGGTAGTGGTGAAATCAAGGTGCTTGGATCAAAAGATCCCTTTATAAATACGCCTATCAAAATCACCGGAAAAGAAATCGGAGTGAATGCAGCACATGCTGGGCATATCACTGTTACGGATGTTCTTATCAAAACAGATGGCAATGGAATTGGCGTACAAGCTACTGACCAAAACAGCATGATTGAATTGGATGGAAATACAGAGATTACAGATGCCTTAATCGGGCTCAAAGCAGAAGGTAGTGGTACAATCAAAGTAACGGGATCAGAAGATAAACCTATCAAAATCACTGGGCAACAAACTGCTATGGTAGCAGCAACGTGGGGACACATCACTGCCACAAATGTTCTGCTTCAAACAAATGGCTACGGAATCGGCGTACAAGCCGTTGGAAGTAGCATTCTTGAATTGAGTGGAAATACAGAGATTAAAGATGCTTTAATCGGGCTCTGGGCGCAAGCTAATAGCCAAATCAAAGTAACCGGATCAACAGATACACCTATCAAAGTCTCTGGGCAACAAACTGCTGTGTTAACAGGAACATCATTAAATGGATCTACTACTGGTGGGCGTATCACTATCACAGATGCTGTTCTTAAAACAGATGGCAACGGAACGGGTGTAAGTGCTAATTTCCAAAACAGCATGATCAATTTGCAAAATACAACGATTGAAGATGTTTTAATCGGGATCGAGGCAAACGACGGTGGTATCATCAAGTTAAAGCAAGGAGTTATTACCGCAATAGGAACTGGTGCTTCTTTTAAAAACAGCAAAAGTAACGAAAATACGTTGGAAAATCTCGTAATAACAAGCCATAACTATGAAACCCTGACAAAAGTAGGAATCAATACTTCTGAAAGTAAAGTCACCTTAAAAAACGTCACTGTTAAAAACGCAGAAAATGGTATAAATGCAGATAGTCATTCTGAAATAACAGTATCAGGAGGAACTTTTGATACTGAAATAAATAGTATACAAGCTCAAAATGGCAGTACCATTACTCTAGACGACAACGTTACAGTAACATCTTATGGTGATGGGCTCTATGCAGATGGTGAACAATCTAAAATCACAATGATAGAAGGAACTGTAAAAGCAAGAGAAGCTGCATTTGTTGTAAAAGATGGCGGACAGATTAATGGAAGAAAGATCACTGCAGAAGCAGAAAACAATGGCATAAGGTTTGATAAATCTCAGAAAGACAAAACCTCACAGATCAATTTGACCAATACAATATTACAAGTTGAAAATGCTGTTGGGATCAGTACACAGGGATCAACAGGAAAAGTTAATCTTAAAAACGCAAAAATCCTTGCTGATACGCTACTTACAAACACAATGAATGAAACAAAACCCGATAGGGCTTTCTCACTGGTTACCGATCACACAACTTTACAAGGTAGAGTAAACAATGACAAAAATGGCAGAATACTCTTTGATCTAAAAAATGGTACAACATGGCTCTTAAAAACAAGCATAAACGAAAAAAATAATGATGGCATTCCACTTCATATCACTCAAAGATCACGTTCCGATATTTCTGTGCTTAATCTCGATGACAGTGAAATTGTTTTTCAAGGACCAATAGAAGAGCATTATCATACATTGCATATAGGAACAGGCAAGCCTGATACCACAGAAGTTTACAATGCCTCTGGGAATGCCAAGATTGGCTTTAACATGGCATGGAGTGATGGAGTTGCAAGAGATGAACAAAAAACAGACCGCCTCCTCATCCATGGAGATGTCTCTGGCACCACAACAGTTTATGTCAAAAGCGATTTAGGGAATAAAAAGAATGGAGAAAATACTGCTGATCCCTCAAATACAGGAGGCCTTTCTCTTATCCAAGTCTCTGGAACAGCAAAAGAAGACTCTTTTAAACTGGTAAATGGCTATACCACATTAGGTGGTTTACCTTATAAATACACGCTCACTGCCTATGGACCAACATCAAGCCAAGGCAAAGCCGATATTGCACAAAACCTCTTTGATGAAAAGAATAAAGATTTCTGGGATTTCCGCTTACACAAGGCATTTCTTGACTCTAACACTGAAACAGGGGCGGGTTCTGGCTCTGGTGGTGACATACCTGCTCTCGTACCGCAATCAGCAAGTTATATAGTGATGCCCAATGCTCTCTTCTATGCTGGCTTTACCGACATTGCTAAACAAAGTGCACTATTAGCTGATATATCCACAACACAGAATTATTCTTTCTTCTTTTCAGCCTATGGCAGTACTGCAACCTTAGCTTCCGCGCGGGGTCATTTCCAATATGGCTATGGCGCTGATATTCGCTATGCAACCACACAAGCAGGAGCTTCTTTGGTAGAAATAGAAGGCCAAAACATTACCACGCATTTGGGACTTATGGGTACCTATGGGCAACTGTCTTTTACCCCCAAAGAGATGGAGGATGCTGATAAGAGCACACTCAACAAATGGGCTCTCACAGCTTACGGTAGTCTAGAACATAACAATGGCTTGTATGTCAATCTCTTAGCATCCTATGGCATGGTAAACGGAGATATTGCCACGGCTCTTGTTAAAAATGCTGCGAAATTAAAGGATACAAAAACCTTGAGCGCTTCTGCCACCGTTGGTAAAAAATTTACTACAGGGATGGTAGGAATAGAGTTTGAGCCTCAAGCACAAATTGTTTATCAAAATTTAATGTTTAAACCCATTGAAGATGCGAATGATATGACCATTGATATGAACAATCCTTCTCAATGGTTAATCCGTGTTGGTGGGCGTCTGACCAAAACCCTTTCCACTGAAAACAACCGTCTGATGTCTTTCTATGGAAAAGTCAACTTGATCAAAACATTTGGTGATGAT
>NZ_JH725037.1:764600-780405 GCF_000278235.1 Bartonella vinsonii subsp. arupensis OK-94-513 | reverse complement strand
CTGTGGCTTCTCTGTTCTTTTTCTTCAATACGCAAACAGAAAATTGCACGAAGACGATATGTGTTTTCAAATAAAAGATTTTCATCAACATATCATAATATAATAATACTTTTATTCTTCTATAAAAATAGAAAAACATTAACTATTAAATAAGTTTTCGATAAAAATATTTACTTAAAATAACAAAAAAATTATTAAAAATAAATACATTATGTATGTAAATATAAACAACTATTTAAATAATATAAATAACTATTTACATAATAATACTATTTATTTAAATAACTAAACAGAAATATTAATATTTCAATTTCACTCTCTTTTACATCCTCTAAGTTAGGAAAACATTCATGTCTAAAAAATCCCTCTTACTATGCACAGCAACCGCAACAATCTTGCTGTTTGGCACCCATTACAATCTACATGCGGAAAACATTGACATTAATAAAAAAGGAGAAGTAAAAACAGCTACACAAGGAGCAACCTATGGCTATCTTCAAGCAGTAAATGGCAGCAAAATCATTGGTAAAAATTTAACAATTGTCGGAGGTCATCCAATAAACGATAATCTGATGGCTGTGGTTGCTAAAACTGGGAGTTCGATTGAGTTATGGAACACAACTATTAAAAGTGACAACGATACTGAGATGGATAATGGTCTTGAAATATGGCAGGGAAGCATAATCAAAATGAACGGAGGTTCTATTGCAGCTAAAAATATCGCTATTATCGACACCGATGACAGTGGCGAAAGCATACTGGAAAACGTAAAAACATCTGGCAGTAAAGAAAACAAACCAGCGAGATGGGGTATTGAGATCCGCCACGGCACTGTTAATTTGAAAAATGTCACTGTTTCTAAAGCAGAGATCTACGCCGTCGAAGCATCATCTAAGACCAAAGTAATAATATCTAAAGGATCTTTCGGTGGTATAATACACGCTAATCAAGGCAGCACAATTACTTTAAATGATAATGTTACAGTAACATCTGAAAAAAATGGACTTCATGCAGATGGTGACAAAGCTCAAATCACAATGACTGGAGGAACTGTAAAAGGGCAAAAAAGTGCTCTGTTGACAGAAAATGGCGGATATATTGATGTCACAGATATCACTCTCACCGCAGATGGGAAAGGAACAGGTGCAAAATCCATTGGTCCTAACAGCATGATTGATTTGCATGATAATGCAACCATTAAAGAGGCTGTCATCGGACTTGAGGCAAAAGACAATGGTGTCATTCAAATGACAGGTGGATCTATCACTGTTTCCCAGACAGGAGCTTCTTTTGAGAACAACAATAATGACAAAAATAAGCTAGAAAATGTTGTGATAAAAAGTAGCAGCGATGATAAACCTATAACCACAGGTGTAAGTGCTGATAAAAAAAGCACGCTTGCTTTAAAAAATATCACCGTTACGAACGCAAAAAAAGCTCTCTTTGCTAATGATAATTCCCAAATAACAGTAACGGGCGGAGGTTCCTTTGGAGGTGAGGTACAAGCTAAGCAAGGCAGCACAATTACTTTAAATGATAATGTTAAAGTAACATCTGAAGATGATGGACTCCATGCAGAAGGAGATCAATCCAAGATTACGATGACAGGTGGAACAGTGACCGGCAGTAACAGTGTGTTATACACAAAGGCTGGTGGATATATTCATGTCAAAGACGTTGCTATGACAGCAAATGGAAGCGGAACAAAATTCGGTGCATTTGCAAGGGGACCCAGTACGATCGAATTGAATGGAAACACAACAATTAAAAATGCTTCGGTCGGTGTTAAAGCCCAAAGTAGTAATGCTACAATCAAAATGACGGGAGGATCCATTGAGATTTCGGGAGGCGATGCAATAGGTGCATTTTTCTATGATACCAGCAGCAAAGAAAACAAACTGCAAGATGTAAAAATATCGACTGATAAAGATACTTTCCTTATGGAAAATGGTGTCAGTGTTGGCAAAAAAAGTTCTGTTACTTTGGACAATGTAACCATTACACAAACACAAAGTGCCATATTTGCAAATGAAGAATCTCAAATCACGATCTCTGGAGGATCATTTGAAGCGGAAAAAGATACTGTATATGCGAAACAAGGCAGTACTATTACTTTAGACAACAATGCTAAAGCTACATCATCTAATGGAAATGGGCTCCATGCAGAAGGAAATCAATCCAAGATTACAATGACGGGGGGAACTGTAAGAGTAAAAGAAGCTGCATTTATCGTAGAAAATGGTGGACATATTGATGGAACAAATATTACTGCAATAGCAGAAAACAAAGGAATAAAGTTTGATGACGCCCTACATGATCAAACCTCAGAAATCAACCTGACCAATACAAACCTTCTCGTCGAAGATGGAACGGGTATTGTTGCCAACAATTCATTAAATGGTAAACTCAACCTCAAAGATTCAAAAATCAATGCCGATAGATTATTCGTGAGTATAACCCATGATACGCCAAAACCTGATCAAATCTTTATACTCACCGCAGAAAACTCTCTCTTACAGGGGGGAGTAAGAAATGACGAAAACAGCAGAACAACTTTTGATCTAAAAAACAACACCATATGGACATTGAAGAACAGTGCAAAAGAAAAAGATGAAGATGGTAATCTGCTTGATATTGCCCAAAGATCTCGTTCTGATATCTCTACACTTAATCTTGATAATAGCTCCATCATTTTTAATGGACCAACAGAAGACCATTATCACACATTGCATATAGGATCGGGAAAACCAGACACAAAAGCAGTCTACAATGCAACAGGAGACGCACAAATTCACTTCAACACTGAATGGAGTGATGGCATAGCAAGCGCCGATCAAAAAACCGATAGGCTGCTCATCCATGGTGACGTAGAAGGCAAAACAGCGGTTTATGTCACAGGGCGTCTCGAGGAAAACAATGTTAAAGCAAACACGTCCGTCTCTGCAAATACGCGGGGTGTTTCACTTATCCAAGTTTCTGGAAAAGCACAAGAAGACTCTTTCAAGCTCGTCAATGGCTATACCACAAGAAATGGTTCACCGGATATGTACACGCTGCGTGCCTATGGTCCAGACTCAAGCCAAGGAAAAGCCAATATCGCGCAAAACCTCTTCGATGAAAAAAACGAAGATTTCTGGGATTTCCGTTTGCAACCTGAAATTCTTGAAACGGGTTCTGGTTCAACAGGTCCTGGTTCTAACCCAACTGTGGTCGCTCCTGTACCACAAACGGCAGGCTATATCGTCATGCCCAATGCTCTCTTCTATAGTGGATTGGTCGATATGGCCAAGCAAAACGCGCTGTTAGCCAATATGAGAGCATCTGTCTTGGGAAAAGAAGAAGAGAAAAACACCGGTTTCTTCCTCTACACCTATGGAAGTACAGGAACCTTATCCTCTGAACGTGGTCCTCTCAAATATGGTTATGGCGCTGACCTCCGCTATGCTGCCCTACAAGGTGGTGTCACACTGTCTGCGCTGGAAGGACAAAACTCCACAACACATTTTGGTCTTGTCGCAACTTATGGACAACTCTCTTTCACTCCAAAGGATATGAAAGATGCTGGGAAAAACACATTGGACAAATGGTCCCTCACAGCCTATGGAAGCTCGCAATACGACAATGGTTTCTATATTGATACACTTTTATCTTATGGGATCTTAAAAGGCGATATCACCAATGCTATCATTGGCAAAACGGCAAAATTGAAAAATGCCAAGATGTTGAGTCTTTCCACCACTGTTGGCAAAGAATTTGCAACTGGAACGGAAGGCTTAACACTTGAGCCACAAGCACAGCTTGCCTATCAACATTTGATGTTTGACACCATTACAGATGTCAATAATTTCACCGTTGATATGAACAATCCTCATCAATGGATGATCCGTGTTGGTGGGCGTTTAACCAAAACCCTTTCCACTGAAAACAACCGTCTGATGTCTTTCTATGGAAAAGTCAACTTGATCAAAACATTTGGTGATGATGGGACCATCCAGATTGGCAGAAGCTTTGACCTTGATCCTATGGGAGCTGCGATTGAAGGCGGCGTTGGCATCAATGCACAACTCTCCCATAATTTCTCCCTTCATGGTGATGTCAGTTATCAACAAAAACTTCAAAAAACCGGTATATCTGGAGCAAGTTTTTCCGGTGGAATACGTTATCAGTTTTAAAGCAAGACTGTAACAACAACCTATTATTCTTTTTATTATCATATCAGAAAATCATGCACGCTATAAGACATCTACATGCCTTACAGCACGCCACACCTCAGAGGAGCAAAATATGATAACTAAAACTCTCACAGAAAGTTTATCACTGATAAAAATCCTATAATATAAGAACGGAAACACAAAAAGTTATATTGCAACAACAATATGGAGCATCTCCAGAAATTAAAAATAGAAAGAAACTTATTTTCTCTTCTGTAGAAGCTCTCACACCCTTTCTTCTCTATGAGCAATAGGCTCAATACTTGCTTCAAAAAACATCTTTGTATAATGATGTTGTGCGTGCAAATTGCGCAAATCATCATTGCTAAGCTCTTCAAGAATAACCCCTTTATGCATAATCCCAACACGTTCACAGATGTGTGCAACAACAGCAAGATCGTGGGATACCATCAAATAAGTGAGCTTTTTTTCCTCTCGTAATGATTTCAACAAGTTCAAAATTTCGGCCTGTACCGATACATCCAATGCAGATGTCGGTTCATCAAGCAGCAAAACCTCTGGCTCAATAATCAAAGCACGCGCAAGAGCAATACGTTGACGTTGTCCTCCAGATAACTCATGCGGATAACGATAAAGAAATGACGAATTTAAACCAACAGAATTTAAAGCATCACGTACCCGCTCTCTTGGATTATCCATACCATGAATTTTAAGAGATTCAGAAAGAACAGTATGAACCATTTTTCTTGGATGAAGCGAAGCATAAGGATCTTGAAATACCATCTGAATTCGACGGAGAGAATCCTTGTTCCTTTTTTTGGCGACTTCTTTTCCATCAAAAATAAAACGCCCACTATAATCTGCAATAAGTCCAACCAATGTATTCAAAATAGTTGATTTTCCACATCCTGACTCACCAATTAACCCATAAGCTTCACCACGCTTAATATGAAAATTAACATTTTTCACAACCGTTACGGACTTATGTCTATGCCCAAAAGTTACAGATAAATTAGAAACATCAATTATATTCTCACAATGGGTCATGGAGCAACTCCTTCAACACCATTAACAATCGTAGGATTATGCAACCAATCAGGATCGCGTTCAGGAACAGCCAAAACATCAACAGGATTATCAAGCCGTGGCAAACTTGCTAGCAGAGCTTTAGTATAAGGATGACAAGCGCGAGATAAATCAGACGCAGGCAATTCTTCTAACACACGACCTGCATACATAACCAAAACACGATCACAAAAATCAGCAATCATATTCAAATCATGACTAATAAAAATAAGTCCCGTTCCAGATTTAGTCACAAGTTCATCTAATACTGATAAGACTTGGCGTCTTACTGTAATATCAAGGGCAGAGGTTGGTTCATCTGCAATAATGAGATCAGGCTTAGGAATAAGCATCATAGCAATCATTACGCGTTGCCCCATACCACCTGATATTTCATGAGGGAAAAGACGCATTACATGTTCAGGATCACGGATATGAACAGATTCCAACATAGAAATTGTCTTGTTCCACGCATCAGCTTTTGAAACACGGTAATGAATACGGTAAGCCTCCATAATCTGCGGCCCAATCCGTATTAACGGATTAAGTGAATATTTCGGATCCTGTAAAATCATTGAAATACGCTTACCCCGAATAGTTCGCATCTGAGGTTCACTTGCACGCAATAAATCGATACCATCAAAGCACATTTTTTTAGCTTTGACCATTGCTGCTCTTGGACTCAACTTGAGTATCGCGCGCCCAGTCATTGATTTTCCAGACCCGGATTCGCCAACAATTCCAATTTTTTCCTTTCCAACGGAAAAACTAACGCCACGCACAACTTCTGAAAGACCGCGCGTTGTAGGAAAAGAAATACGTAAATCTTCTATCTCTAATAATTTTTTAGCCATTACGTGGATCCAATAAATCACGAAGCCCATCACCCAAAAGATTGAAAGCAAGGCTTGCTAACAATATTGCACAACCTGGTATCGCTGCTAACCACCAATTTGTCATCATAAATTCACGCCCAGATGAGAGCATTGCACCCCATTCAGGACTTGGTAGTTGAGCTCCTAGCCCTAAAAAGCCAAGACCAGCAGCCGTTAAAATAATGCCAGACATATCTAATGTTAACCGGACAATCACTGAAGGAATACACATCGGTGCAATATGAAACAAAATAATTCGCAAAGTAGAAGCTCCCTGCAATCGAACTGCTGAGACATAATCAGATGAACGTATTGTTAAAGTTTCAGCACGCGCTAAACGCGCTATTGGCGGCCATGCTGCGATTGAAATTGCAATAGATGCATTTTCAATACCTGGTCCCAATGCTGCTGAAAAAGCAAGAGCTAAAATCAAACTGGGAAAAGCAAGAAAAATATCAACAATGCGCATGAACACAGTATCAACCCATCCTCCTATATAGCCAGAGACAGTTCCAACAATTAGTCCTATCGGTCCCACAATAATTGTAGTGAGAAAAACAATATAAAGAGTAATACGTGCACCAAAAATGAGACGACTAAAAATGTCACGCCCTAATTCGTCTGTCCCAAAATAATGTAACATAGAGGGGGGCTGCAACCGATGAGCTAGATCATTACTAACAAAATCATCAGTAGCAATCCAAGGAGCAAAAATTGCACAAAAGACAATAACAAGAATAATTATCAGTCCGACTACTGCCGAAAAATTATGCGAAAACTTGATGAATGCATGAAAAAACCTTTGCACATTAGCTTGAAACATTGACCGCGGAACAGCTTCATTTAACCAACCGCCCAAAGAAAATGACGATTGTGATTTATGATGATTCATTATTGTCATATTCAACGTGTCCTTGGATCAAAGATTCGATAAAGCAAATCAGAAAATAAATTAATGACGACAAAGAAAAACCCGACAAGTAGAGTACATCCAACAACTGCATTCATATCTCCAGCCAAAAGAGCATTTGTCAAGTAATGTCCAAAACCAGGCCAAGCAAAAACCGTTTCTGTTAATACAGCACCTTCTAATAAGAAAGCATAAGAAAGCGCAACCACAGTGATAATCTGAACAGCAGCATTACGAAAAGCATGCCCCCACACCGTTCGTGCTAACGATAATCCCTTCACACGCGCAGTAATGATATATTCCTGATTGAGCTGTTCAATCATAAAACCACGAGTCATACGACTAATATAGGCCATAGCACCGAATGCTAAAATTAAAGCAGGCATAATAATATGGCTAAAAGCATTATAAAAAGCGTCCCACTGTCCCTGTCGAGCAGTATCCCAAAGAAAAAATCCTGTTTTGGGTTCAAAAGAATATTCATAAATAAAATCAATACGTCCTGGACCACCAATCCAGCTAAGCTTGGCATAAAATACCAATAACGCCATTAGTCCAAGCCAAAAGGTCGGGGTGGAATAGCTGAGAAGTGTAAAAGTACGAACAAAATAATCAATAAATGAATCGCGATACATTGCCGCAAAAACACCAAATGGAATACCAAAACTCGTACCAATAACAATAGCAACTGTGGCAAGCTCTAATGTCGCAGGAAAAACGCGCATAATATCCTCCAAGACAGGACGTCCTGAAGTTAAAGCATCTCCAAAGTCAAACAAAAATATATTGTGAAGATAATTCCAATATTGAACAATCAACGGCTTATCAAGACCCAACTTATAAAACATTGCATCATAAGCTTCTTGACTGATATTATCACCAAGAATAGCGAGAACGGGATCTAAAGGGAGAAGATGACCAATAAAAAAAGTGATCGTCACTAAACCAAGCAATGTGATAAAAACGGAAAGAAGCAATTTCAATCCCTTGAAAAAAAAGTCCCATACAAACATTCTTCTCTGCTTTTGGGATATTGCTCTTTCAGATTCTGGAAATGGCAAAACCATTATAATATCCCCCTCCATAGCTACCAAACATAAAGCGAACACCTTTTTTTAATAATTTAAGAAAATCCTCATAAAGCATGCTCTACACGAACATACTAGCCTCTATTTTTCTGCTTCATTGTAGTAGAGTCTAAAACTATTCCAAACCCATTTTTTTACTGAAGCGCCCATACCAACGGTATAGTATGTCTGAAACAAATAAACCATAGGACCATGTTCAAACACATAATGCTGTAAAGCACGATATTGCGCAATACGCTTTTTTTGGTCTTGTTCAAATAACGCATCCATCACCATTTTATTGATATTTTCATCATAATATCCAGCACGCCAAGCCAAATACATATTGTGCTTTTTTGTAAATGTTGGATCAGGATTAAAAACATGATTTAATGAAGCAGGATGTCCATCAGGATCAGCACTCCCCCACCCCATAAGAGCAGTATCATAATTTCCACCACGCACACGGTTCAGCAATTGATTTTGTGCCATTTTCTCAATTGTAAGCTCAACACCAATTTTGCGCGCGTTGGCTTGAATAGACTGTGCAACAGATGACATATAACTAAGGCTACCAACTAAAAGATTAGCCTTAAAACCATCAGGATAACCCGCCTCACTGATTAACTGTTTTGCCTTTTCTAAATCTAACTTAAACGGCAATCCCTCTTTTTCATCCAAAGCACCAGGAACTCCTAACGACATATAAGTCGCACGTGGAATTCCTATACCCTTTAGAACAGTGTTGCCAAGACCTTCGTAATCAATCAAATAACGCAATGCCAACCTGACTTTTTCCTGAGCAAAAATTGCATTCTTATTGTTCAAAGAGAGATAAATAATCTGCGGTCGCAAAACACGGCTAATTTTGACCGCCCCCCCCTGTCTTTCAATATCCAAAACATCCTCTGAAGAAAGATCACGTGCTATATCCACATCACCTTTTTCCAAAAGAAGTCTCTGGCTTGCTGATTCAGCAACATGCTGCACGACAATCTGCTTAATTTTAGGCATATCTCCCCAATAATGTTGGGTAGCCTGTAAAACAACTTTTTCTCCTGGAAACCAGCGTACTAATTTATAAGGTCCAACACAAGCAGAATGCGTAGCCAGATACTTATTACCCATATCTCCATCAACACTCTTTGCCTCAATTGTTTTCCGATCAAGCAAAGCAGAAGCATAAGATTGCCCAATCACTGTCAATATAAGTTGGACAGGATAAGGCTTATCCAATTTTAATTGTAAAGTTTTATCATCAAGAGCCTGAATATTTGTTTCGATATTGTCTTTCGTAAACCCATAATCCATCAAAGATTGCGCATAATTCAATCCTAATTTAATAATTCGTTGCATTGACCACGCGAGATCTTGTGCTGTTGCAGCCCTTCCATCATCAAACTTTAAATCATCACGAAGATGAAAAACAATTCTTTTCCCATTATCAAAAACATTCCAAGATTTGGCCATAGCAGGACGAATTTTTGTGGGATCATGCTTATCATATTGCACTAACGCACTGCAAATATTCGTCAAGAGTTCACTTGTTACAACCTCAACCGTTTGCGCCGGATCAAAACTGCTAATGGAATCAATATTCCATGCCAACACCAATGTATCTTTAGAGGATGCACTTAAGCCTGATGAGAGAGATCCATTTAAAAAACCGATAATGCCTAATAAAATACAAAAGTTTTTCAACATTGCTTTTTTTCTCATTTTATCCTTTCCTTTTGCATTTTATTTTATCTTTTTCACAAAAAGTACTTCTGACTTCTCTATTTTAACTCTTGAGTATAACAGTAAAAACTTCCACTTTACTGATCGAATATCCATAAAATAATCTTTTAGAGATTAAACTTTAATCAAGATGCTACTAACTATATCACAGTAAAAAGATATCTACAGAAATATTACTTTCCATACTATTCAACATTATTTATCCCCAATAAACGGTCCTTAATCATAGACTTGTACAAAAATCCCCCCGCATTTTCACAGCTTAAAGACTCTACGCGGAAGGATATTTTTTATTACTTACATCAGAATGACGCTCTTTGTGTATTTTACAACATTTAATACGCGCTTATTTTTCAATTGCACTATAAAAAATACGTGGCGCGCTATTCCAAACCCATTTTTTAATATCAGGTGTCATAGCGACAACAGCATATTTCTGAAAGATAAAAGCATAAGGTCCTTTTTGCATAAGCTCACGCTGCAAATCAGCATAGATTTGTACCCGCTTCTGTAGATCTTTTTCAAACAATGCATCTTCAACCTTTTTATTCATCTCTGCATCAAAATATCCATGCTGCCAACTCGGATAGGCTGTTTTTTTAGCCTCAAACCGATTATCAGGATTATAAATAACGTATGCAGCCATTGAATGAGGATCTGCAGAGTCATTATTCCAGCCAACAAAAATCGTATCAAAAGCACGTGCATACAGTTTCGAAAACACCTGGGTACCTGCCAAACGTTCAATTTTAAGACGCACCCCTACCTTTGCTGCATTATCCTGGAGTGTCTGAGCAATTGGCAAAGCATAATGAGATGTTCCTACCAACAAATTGACCTCAAAACCATTCGGATAACCCGCCTCTGTTAAAAGCTGCTTTGCTTTTTGAAGATCAAGTTTAAAGGGTTGTCCTTCTTTTTCATCCAAAGCTCCAAAATTTCCGAGAGGAATAAAGCTTGCACGGGGAATACCATCACCTTTCAGAACGGTCTTTCCAAGACCTTCATAATCAATAAGATAGCGCATCGCCAAACGCACTTTTTCATTAGCAAAAATTGGATTGGTCATATTGAATCCCCAATACATCATGGAGGGCTCCAACACTCTTTCAACCTTAATATCTGTTTTTGCTTGAAGATCTGCGATATCCACAGGCGTCAAATCACGTGCAACATCAATATCATGTTTTTGCAACAATAAGCGTTGTGTTCCTGGCTCCGCAACATGGCGAATTAAAATCTTCTTCAATTTAGGTGCTTTACCCCAATAATTAGGACTTGCACGCAATAAAAGAGCTTCTCCAGGGCGCCAACTGCTTAACTGATAAGGTCCCACACAAGCAGCATGACTGGCCAAATATTGATTTCCCATATCACCATTTTTCTCGTGTTTCATAATTGTTTCACGATCAAGCAAAGCAGTAGCATGACCTGCAACAACATTGTTAAGAATAAGCTCTGCTGGATAAGGCTTATCAAATTTCATCACCACAGTTTTATCGTCCGGTGCTTGAAGAGCCTCATCAACATTTTGTTCTGTAATCCCATATTCATTAAATGTTGCTGCCTTAGCCATTTTTAATTTAACAATCCGCTTCATGCCCCAAACAAGATCATTGGCGTGAGCAGGACGACCATCATTAAACTTCAAACCATCTCGTAAATGAAAAGTAATCACTGTACTGTGATCATCACCTGAAACATCCCAATGGGTTGCTAAAGAAGGAACAATTTTGGCTGGATCATCTGTAGCAGTACTGACCAAATTATCACAAACATTAAGAACAATTTCATTTCCATAAACGTCATTGACTTTCGCAGGATCAAATGTACTCATTGCATCGAGATTCCAAGCCATCACAAGGGTGTCGGCGGGTGTTTTTGCTGAAACCTGTTGCACAAGCATCCCCAGTGCAATAACAGCAGAAACAAAAGAAGTACTGCTTTTCAAGATCTTTCTTTTCATGTTCATAGACTTTTCCTTTTAAAGTTATTGTATCAATCCATTATTCTCAATTCTCAAATGGCACGGCAAATTTATAACAACAAAGATTGAATAAACATGTGACTTCTACCCGCCAATATCCTATCCGCACTATAATAGTTCCTTGCCCACCACAATAAGTGACATCTCATCTCCAAATTAATTATCGAAACTGTAATCTTTATGGAAATCCATTGCACAGAGTGCCATAATTTCAATATTCCATTCCTTTAAACTGTATCACAAATAAAATATGCAAATCTTAGAAACAGTCGTATCTTCTTACACTCTTAGTTTCAAAATGCACCCTCATTTCCACCGCATTATCAAAATTGAACAGAACAAACAGAGATAAAATTGTACTGAAAAATACCAATTTCTCTAAGCCTTATTTTTCCAAGGAAGGAGCTCACAAAAGAATACACAATAAAAAATACTTTGATTTATTGGTAAAAATAAAATTGATCATACTTCCCCTATGAATCAAAACACGACTGACTATAAAACTCCAATTTCAACGCTCATTATTGCTTTGCAACCACTAAAAACAAAGCCCCAAACAACATATCGCCGCAACTCTTCTTTCCAACGACATATTGAGAGATTCAATCAAGAAATTGAGTAGAACAACTCCATCTAAGCCTAAGCATCCTCCCAAAAACTGGGATCATACGTAGCAAAATCACTCCTCAAAAGAAAAGCTATCAGATAATAAAACGCAACACAAGCATTTGGTAATGAGACAGCATACAAATATTAGCAATTGTCCTATATTTAACAAATATAGTTCATTCAATTGCACAAATTTAATAATGCTAAAATAAATTTAAACAAAAAAACTGAAAACTACTTTATATTCATCAAAAAATATAAATAAAATAACTGTCATTATTATTAAGCGCCGTACAAACACCATTAAACAAAGTTTAATAAAAACCATAATATAGATAGCCCCCATCATAATTTCAGGAATAAAAATTTTAAAAACTATTTCTGAAAAATGACTCACTGATTTTCTTTACATTTTCTAAAACCACTGTATCAGTTAAAATGCATTCTATACTATCACGCCCAGAAATGATGAGCCAATAACAATAAGAAAACCATCAAAAGATCATAGAATAGGCTTTTATTTTCTTCTTAAAATATCTCTTTGAAACAAAGGGGAGCTTTGCAAACTTACCGACAAAAACATCCTTCAAGATGATCATTAACAATCCCAACAGACTGCATAAAAGCATAACAAATTGTGGGACCAACAAATGTCCAACCACGTTTCTTCAAATCTTTAGAAAGACGAAGAGAAGCAGGTGTTATAGGGTTAGCCAAAAGTGTTTGAAAATCTATCTTTTCATAACGCTCCGAGTGTGGAGGTTGAAAAGACCAAAAATAATGGGACAAACTCCCCCACTCTGTTATAATTTCCTGCGCTCTAAAGGCATTATGAAGCACCGACCGGATTTTGCCTTGATGACGAACAATGCCTTTATCCTGCATCAACATTTGTATTTTTTCTTCACCATAATGTGTAATTTTTTCAAAATCAAAATCATCAAACGCACTCCGAAAAGAAGAGAGTTTTTTTAAAATTGTGAACCAAGAAAGCCCTGCCTGAAAACCTTCAAGACAAATTTTTTCAAACAAACGGCGATCTTCAAAAACAGGTTTTCCCCATTCATGATCATGATAAGCACAATAAAGTGGATCTGCTCCTGCCCACGCACAACGAACTTTTCCATCTTCTCCCATAAGAAGTCCTTCATCGAGCACCACATTGTTCATATTAAAAAAGCGTTCCTTGATCATCTTGCTTCGATTTTATCCGTTTCGATTTTGAAGATCGGCTGAGAGCATGATCATGTGTTGAAACACTAATTTCACCATCAAAAAAGCGTAAGTTTATTGGCCCCGTTTCAGGAAGTTGCCTCAACCGTTTGATGGGCTTATCATCTTGCCCCAAAGCCAAAACAAATCCACGTTCTAAAATATTTTGATACGAAGTACTTTTTAAAAGTCTAAACGCACCCTCTAGTTGAGCACGTTGTTTTTCCACATTGCAAACAAAAGCACGATGAAGACGTGCAGTATATTCTTTTATATTGCGTTGTGCTTTTTCCGTATTGAGCAAACGTGGTGCAAGACGGATACCAAGTGCATGGAAATAAAAACGTTTTTTATCGTAACTCACACAAAGCGCACGCTGCAATCGGCTTGAAATTTCATCAAAACCACGCCGTGGTAGAGCGAAAAGTTGGTCCGCAACCGGAAGTCCCCGTATAATAGCACGCAATTTTTGTCGATAAAAATCAAAATAACGCACGAGTCCCTTACGCAAACGTGCACCAAGCGACGCCACATACACTTCGAGATCAAGCTTAACAGGAACAGCTTTCTCTGCTGCTGCTGTAGGAGTTGGAGCACGCCAATCAGCAACATAATCAATCAAAGTCCAATCTGTTTCATGCCCAACAGCAGAGATAACCGGAAGAGCAGATGCATAAACAGCACGAACAACGGCTTCATCATTAAACCCCCACAAATCTTCTAAACTTCCCCCTCCCCGTGCAACAATAATAAGATCGGGTCTTGGAGTAAGTCCCCCTAAAGGAAGAGCATTAAAACCTTCAACAGCAGCCGCCACTTCTCTTCCACTTGTTTCCCCCTGCACACGGACCGGCCAAACCAAAATATGTAATGGAAAACGATCTGATATACGATGAATAATATCGCGAATAACAGCACCTGTTGGTGATGTTACAACACCTATAATTCGGGGCATATAAGGCAAAGGTTTCTTTTTGGCTTCATCAAATAAACCTTCATCCGCAAGCTTCTTCTTACGATTTTCTAGAAGTGTCATCAAAGCGCCAATCCCCGTTGGCTCCAGCGCTTCAATAACAATTTGATATTTCGATGACCCTGGATAAGTTGTCAGTTTACCAACAGCAATCACTTCCATCCCTTCTTCTGGAGGGAATTTAAGCTTTTCCATAATGCCGCGCCAAATGACAGCCTCCAACCGCGCCTTATCATCCTTTAAAGCAAAGTAAGCATGCCCTGAAGCATGAGCACCACGATAACCTGATATCTCTCCACGCACCCGCACATAACCAAACTTCTCTTCAACAATGCGCTTCAAAGCCCCTGCTATTTCGGAAACACTAAATTCTGCTACATTCGTTGCACTTGCTTTTTCATCAAAAAAATTTACCATTTTTCAATTCACAGAAGTTGAAAGATCAATCTTAACACTCACACAAACACATCTTTAATGAAAATGAAATGTCTCTCTAAAAGAGCATGTCTTGAAATGATATTCTATACACAACATATCAATTCATCACCGCTAGACTTCGACGTTTTGTAAAGCTTTTAAACTATAGACAAAACGTCGAAGATATCATGATGATACTCTTATTGTATTGTACAATACTTCAAACTCCTTATTTTTCAATTGCACTATAAAAAATACGTGGTGCGCTATTCCAAACCCATTTTTTTACATCAGGTGTCATAGCTATAGTGTGATACGTCTGATAAATAAAAGCGTAAGGACCTTTTTGCATAAATTCACGCTGCAAATCAGCATACATTTGCGCCCGTTTTTGTGGATCTTTTTGAAATAATGCATCCTTAACCTTTTGATTCATCTCTGAATCCAAATATCCATGGCACCAACTAGCATAACCTGTATTTTTTGCCTCAGACCGATTATCAGGATTGTAAATAAGACGTGAAGCCATTGTATGAGGATCTGCAGAGTCATTATTCCATCCGAAAAAAATCGTATCAAAAGCGCGTGCAGAAAGTTTTGAAAATAACTGCGTACCTACAAAACGTTCTATTTTAAAACGCACCCCTATCTTTTTTGCATTGTCTTGGAGTGATTGGGCAATGGGTAAAGCAAAGGGATAAGGAGAAGCTCCCGCAAAAATATTGGCCTCAAAACCATTTGGATAACCTGCTTCTGTCAAAAGCTGCTTGGCTTTTTG
>NZ_JH725037.1:762855-764500 GCF_000278235.1 Bartonella vinsonii subsp. arupensis OK-94-513 | reverse complement strand
TTTTCCTTTTAAAATTATTGTATAAATTCCCCATGCAACAACATGCAAAACAAATAAAATCAGGCTTAGAAAGCACACCTCCTAAAGGCAAAATATGCAATAAAAACTAGTCTGATACAGGAAGAAGACATTACGAACGACAGCCCTCGATGAATAATGCCACACCATAACTAAGATCATAGAAAACAAAAGTTCCTTCTTTGCTTTATCAAGCAGTCCTTCTTTTTCAAATTTCTTCTTGTGATTTTTTATGAATCTCATCAAATTCCCCCCTTTGCTGATTCAAAAACTTCAATTAATAATTTTATATTTTGATAGTTTTGGATAAGTTGTAAGTTGCAAAAAAATAACTATTTCCACCTCTTCTTCAGGAGGAAAATTGCGTTTCCATAACCTCACATCAAATAACAGCTTCAAACCTATATTTTATCATAATTTTCAGGCAACATCAGAAATAATAAATTTTGCTGTCTTTTGTAGAAAATAAAATTTATTACCTTTTTATGCAAATTGTATACATAACATACCAATTCGTTACCACTGGACTTCGACGTTTTGTAAAGCTTTTAAACTATAGACAAAACGTCGAAGATATCATGATGATACTCTTATTGTATTGTACAATACTCCAAACTCCTTATTTTTCAATTGCACTATAAAAAATACGTGGTGCGCTATTCCAAACCCATTTTTTTACATCAGGTGTCATAGCGACAGAAACATATGTCTGATAGATGAAGGCATAAGGACCTTTTTGCATAAATTCACGCTGCAAATCAGCATACATTTGCGCTCGTTTCTGTGGATCTTTTTGAAATAATGCATCCTTAACCTTTTGATTCATAGTTTTATCAAAATATCCATGGCACCAACTAGCATAGCCTGTATTTTTCGCCTCAAACCGATTATCAGGATTGTAAATAAGGCGCACAGCCATTGTATGGGGATCTGCAGAACCATTATTCCATCCGAAAAAAATCGTATCAAAACCACGTGCATAAAACTTTGAAAATAACTGCGTACCTACAAAACGTTCTATTTTAAAACGCACCCCTATCTTTTTTGCATTGTCTTGGAGTGATTGGGCAATGGGTAAAGCAAAGGGATAAGGAGAAGCTCCCGCAAAAATATTGGCCTCAAAACCATTTGGATAACCTGCTTCTGTCAAAAGCTGCTTGGCTTTTTGAAGATCAAGTTTAAAGGGCTGCCCTTCTTTCTCATCCAAAGCTCCAAGAGTCCCAAGAGGAATAAAGCTTGCACGGGGAATACCAACATCTTTGAGAAGGGTCTTTCCAAGACCTTCATAATCGATAAGATAGCGCATCGCCAAACGCACTTTCTCATTGGCAAAAATAGGATTTGTTGTATTAAAACCCCATATGATCATAGAGGGTGCCAACACTCTCTCAACCTTAATATCTGTTGTTTTTTGAAGATCTGTCAAATCCTCTGGCATCAGATTACGTGCCACATCAATATCGTGTTTTTCCAATAATAAACGTTGGGTTCCTGGCTCCGCAACATGGCGAATTAAAATCTTCTTCAATTTAGGCGCTTCCCCCCAATAATTGGAACTTGCACGCAATAAAAGAGCTTCTCCAGGACGCCAACTGCTTAACTGATAAGGACCAACACAAGCAGAATG
>NZ_JH725037.1:727941-762388 GCF_000278235.1 Bartonella vinsonii subsp. arupensis OK-94-513 | reverse complement strand
TTTTCCTTTTAAAATTATTGTATAAATTCCCCATGCAACAACATGCAAAACAAATAAAATCAGGCTTAGAAAGCACACCTCCTAAAGGCAAAATACCAAAACCGCCAAGAGCAGCAGCCCTTTGCCAAACACTCATTTCCTCCAAAATACGAGAGGAAAAACCAAAATATGCAATGAAAATAAATCCGATACAGGCAGAAGACATTACGAATGACAGCACTTTAATAAATGATGTCACATTATAACTGATGACATAGAAAAAAATTCCTTTTTGGCTTCATCAAACAGATCTGCTTCTTCAAATTTCGTTTTGCGATTTTCTAGAAGTGTCATCAATTTTTTAGAAATATCATTACATTATCCCCTGTTGATTCAAAAGCCTCAATAACAAAATTTAAATTTCAATAATCCTAGAATAAGTTGTAAATTACCTAAAATAACCATTTCCAATCCTTCTTCAGGAGGGAATTTGAGTGTTCCATAACTTCACGCCAATAATAACCTTCACCACACACATCATTTTAAGGAAAAAATGAGTGTGATTTGAAGTATAAGCAGGTAGTAACCTAATTTCTCCCCCACACTCGCACATAAATAAACTTTTTTAACAATACATTCCCCCCACTCTTCCAGAAAAATTCAATTCTGTTAGATTTATTGTAACTTTTTTTTAATTCACAGAGATTGAAATATTCAATATTAATAATATAAATATAACTTAATCAAGGGGAATAATCTCTTTATAAAAGAGAATGTCTTGAAATTACGTTCTATACACAACATATTAATCCATTATAGAATATTCGACGCAATAAAAAATTCCACCATCATGTAAAATGTCGAAATATTACGAAATTATCTTGCGAATTTATAGAAATTAAAGAATATCCATAAAGTTAATAAAAAGGAATACTATGAAAATATCTCGAAAAATGCCAACAGAACACGAACGTGTTTCAGAAACCAGCAGAGAGGTTACACCAGTATTAAAAGGCGGCGAGCTCGAAAAGAAAGTAAGAAGAAACAGAAAAAATATTCCTTATTGAGGATGACAATACCATTATATGATGCAACAAATACGCAGTATATTTTAAAGATATATCCAAATAAACAAAAGGAAAAATATGTCCAATTCTTTTCACACATTTCTTGGAGGAACATTAGGACGTGTAGCTATAAAGCTGCTCACCATTTCACTTCTTGTTGGTATTGTACTGAATTTTCTCGGATGGACCCCTCGAAGTCTTATGCGAACAATAACAGAATTTTTTAGATCTCTATGGGAAACAGGATTTATAACTCTTACAAACTTTTTCCACATGACCATGATGGGAGCCATCATTGTTGTACCTATTTTTCTTCTTTTACGCATTTTTCATAAAAAATAAATACTTTTGCTTTTACCTTTTTCTAGTCTTTTCGAAAAATCAAACGACATAAAAAACCTGTGCTAACAGCTACAATCACCGCAACAATACCATATAAAAAACTATATTTGTGGGCGGCGTGAAAAATGGTATAAGCAATATGTGCTTTAACGATTTCAAGAGTGGTGGCTGCATGATCAATAAACTGCCCATCGCGAAAAAGATAAGCACGAACCTGATAATGTCCAACAGGCGTATTTGCCGGCAAACGAAAATGTGCTGTAAAAAGTGCACCGGAACCAAAACGAACACCTCCCGCTTCTTCATGATAAAGATTTTTGGCCTTTTGCAATTTTATAAGTTCATCACGAAAAGTTTGTATTTTCCCAAAATCCTGTTCATCTGTCTGCAACAACAAATAGGATAATCCTAGCCCTAAGCGTTTGTAATCTTCAACGCTAGTAATCTCATCAATCTCACGCGTTGTGACCATAGAATAAAAGAGAGGCACATTTTTAAAAGTGAGGGAATCTGCGTTAACCCAAACACCCGCATTCCGCTTCTTTTCCCGCATAACCATCGGCCGAGACGGCCCCTCTAGGCTGACAACAACATCATAACGGTTCTGCTGAGAATATAATGGATCGACATTTTCCAAAACACCAGCAATATAAAGATCACGACCATCAAAATGTGCATCAACCGTAATCGTTTTGGTTGTTACGATAATCTGGATAGTTTCGTGATCAACTTGATCAACAAATGCCGCTTTTGCCCCAACATTTGCCCACGTAGAAAAAGGGACCACAAAAAAACAACCAGTAAAAATGCATAAAGAAAATAATCTACCCATTTTTATCTCATAAGAATATCCAGAGAGAAAAGATTATCGGGGCGTACAAATAATTGAAAAGCAAGACGCATACAGACAACCAATACCAAGAATGCAAGTGCCATACGCAATTGTTCAGCCTTCAACTTGCGTCCAGCCCTTGTTCCATATTGTGCCCCAATACTTCCTCCAAGCATCAGCAAAAAAGCCAAAACAATATCAACTGACTGATTACTCACACTTTGTAAAACGGTCGTGAAAGAGGACACAAATGTAATCTGAAAAAGTGAAGTTCCAATCACCACACTGGTTGGAACACGCAAAAGGTAAATCAACGCTGGTATCATAAAGAATCCCCCGCCAATTCCCATAATAGAAGACAATAACCCAACAATAAGACCAATCCCTAAAACTGGAATAATGCTGACATATATCATTGATGTGCGAAAACGCATTTTGAAAGGCAAGCGATGAATCCAGTTATGCCTCCTAGCAAGACGAATATTGACTTTTGGTGTCTTGCGCTGGCGCAACATATCGCACCAACTTTCAATAATCATCAAACTTCCTACGCTTCCTAGAAGAATCACATAAAGAAGCGAAATCATGAGATCTAATTGTCCCAGTTTTTTCAGAACAGAAAAAATCTGTATACCGATGACAGAGCCTATTCCCCCTCCCATCGCTAAAAGAAGACCAAGCTTGATATCAAGAGTGCGCCTTCTAAAATGTGTAATCGCCCCTGTCACAGATGATGCAATCATCTGGTTGGCTCCTGTTCCCACAGCAATAGCAGGAGGAATATTATAGAAAATCAATAAAGGCGTGATGAGAAAACCGCCCCCAATGCCAAAAAGACCTGAAAAAAAACCAGCAACCACCCCCATACCAATCAAGATCAGCATATTGAGTGACATTTCAGCAATTGGTAAATAAATACTCACTTATAGAACCTTCAAGATCATTTAAGGTTTTTAGATAATTCGAGATCCCCTCTCCAATAATCTTTCTACCTCAACACTCTTTGTCACATATTTTAAAAGGTAATTTTAGATGCCATCCATGCTTTTGCAAAATGATGTGTGCAAAACATCTCACATCAATTCCCCTACTAAATCGTAAAATTTAAAAGAGCTCCTCTTAAAAAGTCATAAAAGCATACCGTTATCGTTGCTATAAATGCAATGACTAAAAAACAAGGAAGCATTTTTTTTACAAAAAAACGTAAAAAAGAGACATGCTTCTGAGTCCCTACCTTTAAGGAAGAAAACGATTCACTCTCAATGCAACGACCAGATTCTTGAACATCAGAGCATCTTTCTTCTCTTGCAGAATGCTCCACAAACTTCACAATCTCCTTTGAAGAAAGCTTCGTAGCATCACTTGGTAAAGAACTTTTATTCCCCTGTTGCAAGATATTTTCAACATTTTTTTGGCTTGGAGTTATGATGTTTTTGCCAGAAAAACTTGCTTCCTCTTGAAGCAATGAGCGTTCTTTATTTTCTTCACATGCCATATGAGCAAGGTGCTGCACAACAGAATCAGGTGATTTTGAACGAGACATACGCCGTGTTATCACTGCTTCTTCTAAGATCTTCTTTTCACTCTGCAACCCCTGAACAAGCATTTTAATCTGGTCTAAACACTCAAAAAGCTTTTTTTCTTTTTGACGGCGCATAGAATACTCAGCCAAAATCGCCCGACTAATATCATCCAAGTAAGATTTAAAACGCTCTTCCACAGGACTTTGCGATATCGAATGACGAGGAGAGTGCTTCATTTGCATTTGTGCATAAACAGAGCGTAATTTTTTAGCAATGTCCGACATCGTTACTTCCGTAGACGTGTCCATCCTCTCATTTTGTTCCACAACAAAAAAAGAAGGTTTATCATGCTTAACCTGCTTTATAGTATGACTCTTTGTATTCAAAAACGCTATCCCTCATTGTCTTTACAAATGCTACGCTTCCTTAATTTTTCTGCAAAGAATCGCACAAATGATAGAGAAATGTGCTCTATTTTAGTAAATAGAGCTTTAAGACTTCCAAAAATATTCAAATAAACCATATTTGATTTTACTCTTCTCAAAGTCTAAACAGAAAAATCATTCCTCTCTTTGGCTTTTTTACCCTTTTGTCATAACGTAAAAGACTCTTTATCCTCTTACAAACTGTATATACGGAACGAAAAAAGGTTCTTCTCATTTTACTCTTCGAATACCATTTTTTATCGCTTTTATTTTAAGTTCTTTTAAAACTGTTTTATAAACTATGACCAACGCATTTATTTGAAATAAAAGCATATTGTTTTTTCTTTTTATTCAAGCAAAGGTGACAATTATTTAAAGTGCACAAAAAACAAAATGAGAAACGCGTACCATTGAGAAAAGGATATAAAAAGATGCAAGAAAGCTTATATAATGGGAAAATCAATGATAAATGAAATTCAATTCTAAACGATTTGGTTTCTTGTGAAGATTACTATAAAGTTGTAATCAAAAAAACAAAGAGGATCATCATGAAGATAATTGTCGCTGTCAAACGTGTTGTTGATTATAATATCAAAATACGCGTCAAACCTGATAGCACAGGCGTTGATTTGTCTCACGTAAAAATGTCTATGAACCCTTTTGACGAAATCGCCGTGGAAGAGGCAATCCGCCAAAAAGAATCCGGCAAAATTTCCGAAGTTGTTCTCGTTTCAATTGGACCAGAAGTAGCACAAGAAACTTTGAGAACAGGACTCGCAATGGGAGCTGATCGAGCCATCCTTGTAACAACGGAAAAAACACTTGAATCCTTAGCAATTGCTAAGATTCTTAAAGCTATTGTTCATGAAGAGAAACCAGATATGGTCTTTTTGGGAAAACAAGCCATTGATGATGATAACAACCAAACCGGACAAATGCTAGCAGCTCTTCTTGGTTGGGGACAAGCAACTTTTGCTTCGCATTTAAGTATAGAAAATGGACACGCAACAGTTATCCGCGAAGTAGATAACGGCACACAAACCATTCGCCTCCCCCTTCCTATAGTGATGACTGCTGATCTGCGCTTAAACGAACCGCGTTATACTTCTCTGCCCAATATCATGAAAGCGAAAAAGAAACCCATCGAACAAAAAGCACTTGCTGATTTTGGTATAGATACGCAACCACGCTTAACAACCTTAAGGGTTGAAGAACAAAAACCCCGTCAACCCGGTGTTAAAATGGCTCATGTAGCAGAACTTGTAAGTGTGCTAAAACGAACAAATTGTATTTAATATTCGAAAACCAAATGATTAAAAGCAACACTGCATAAAAAGGTAAAAAGATATGGCAATTCTTTTATTGGCCGAACAGAATACAGAACAAACCGCAAAAGTACTCACTGCTGCTCATGCAATCAATAACGAAATCGATATTTTGGTTTGTGGAACAAACGTCCAAGCACTTGCCGAAAAACATGCTAAACTCACTGGTGTGCGACAAGTGCTTATCGCTGAAGCGGATTATTTAGCCCATCAACTGGCGGAACCTACGGCAAATACAATTGTCAAATTAGCAAAAGATTATGATGTGATCATGGCCGCCTCTACCAGTATCGGCAAAAATGTAATGCCCCGTGTAGCTGCTCTTCTTGATCTTATGCAAATTTCAGATATTATCGCAGTTCTTGCACCCGATACCTTTAAACGACCAATTTATGCAGGCAATGCTCTCGAAACTATACGCACCAATGATCGCCAAAAAGTTATAACAGTTCGTACAGCCTCTTTCACACCAACCTCTTCTCACGATAATAATTCTACTCCCATTACACCAATAACACCAGCGCCCAATCCCAATCTTTCTTCTTTTGTAAAAGCAGAAACCAACAAAAGCAATCGCCCTGATCTTACTTCAGCACGTGTTATTATATCAGGCGGACGCGGTCTTGGTTCACAAGAGCAATTTATGGCACTCCTTCTTCCCCTTGCAAACAAACTAGAAGCGGCTCTGGGTGCCAGCCGCGCAGCAGTTGACGCTGGCTACGCTCCTAATGATTGGCAAATTGGACAAACAGGAAAAATCGTTGCCCCTGAACTTTACATCGCTGTCGGCATTTCCGGCGCAATCCAGCATTTAGCCGGTATAATGGATGCACAAATTATTGTAGCCATTAATAAAGATGCAGAAGCCCCCATCATGCAAATTGCTGACTATGCCCTTGTAGGCGATCTTCACCACATTATTCCTGAGCTGGAGAAAGCTTTATAAACTATGAATGCATCTTTGCATCAGCAACGTGAGAGTATGGAATTTGACATCGTAATTGTCGGAGCGGGCCCCGCAGGACTTTCTGCAGCAATTCGTCTCAAACAGATTAATCCTGAACTTTCTGTGACAATCGTTGAAAAAGGGGCTGAAGTTGGTGCACACATTCTGTCAGGTGCAGTTGTTGATCCCATTGGCATTGATACACTCTTGCCAGAATGGCGAAATGAACACGACCATCCCTTTAAAACACCTGTCACCAGCGATCAATTTTTTTTTCTAAAGCCACAACATGCTACACTTTTTCCCAACATTTTTCACCCAAAAATCTTATCCAATAATGGATGCTATATCGTTTCACTCGGTGATGTCTGCCGTTGGCTCAGTAAAAAAGCCGAAGCGCTTGGTGTAGAAATTTATCCTGGTTTTGCTATCTCAGAGACCATTCAAAACGATAAGGGAGCCATCATCGGTGTTCTTACGGGTGATATGGGTATTAACAAAGATGGAACTCTCGGAAAAAATTATATGCCTGGCATGGCTTTATTAGCAAAATATATTCTCATTGCGGAAGGAGCTCGTGGTTCTATTGCCAAACAACTCATCAAGAAATTTGATCTTAGTAACAACCGTGAACCACAAAAATTTGGTCTCGGATTCAAAGAGCTCTGGGAAATTGATCCCCAAAAACATAAATCTGGTTTAGTTCAACATTTCGCTGGATGGCCCTTAGACGATAACACCGGCGGTGGAGGTTTTCTTTATCATCAGGAAAATAATTTAATTTCTGTAGGCTTTGTTGTCCATTTAGATTATAAAAATCCTTATCTCTCTCCCTTTGAAGAATTTCAACGCTTTAAAACACATCCCAAACTCTATGAAATCTTCAAAGGCGCAAAGCGCCTTTCCTATGGCGCACGTGTTATTAGCGAAGGAGGATGGCAATCTGTACCAAAACTGACCTTCCCCGGAGGAGCACTTATTGGTTGTTCTGCCGGCTTTGTCAATGTGCCTCGTATCAAAGGCTCACACAATGCCATCTTATCTGGCATATTAGCAGCCGAAAAAATAGCTATAGCTCTTGCACAAGGACGCGCCCATGATGAAGTCAAAGAAATAGAAGAACATTGGCGAAAAGGCCCTATTGGCAAAGATCTTTATAAAGTGCGTAATGCCAAACCACTTTGGGCAAAATATGGTACAAAATATGGGATTAAACTTGCTGGTTTTGATATATGGTGGCAACAGCTTTTTGGCTTTTCTTTATTTAAAACACTCCCCCATGGAAAAGCAGACTATGCATGTCTTGAACCAGCAGCAAAATTTAACCCCATTGCTTATCCAAAACCCGATGGCATTGTCACCTTTGATCGCCTTTCCAGTGTTGCGCTTTCCAATACGCACCATGAAGAAAATCAACCATGCCATTTAAAAATATCTTCATTAGAAAAACAAAAAGACTCTGAATATGCAATTTATGCAGGACCTTCCGCCCGCTATTGCCCTGTCGCTGTCTATGAATGGCTAAACCACCATGATCAGCCAACCTATGTTATTAACGCTTCAAACTGTATACACTGTAAAACATGCGATATCAAAGATCCCAACCAAAATATTAATTGGACCTGTCCACAAGGCAGTGAGGGCCCCTTGTATTTGAATATGTGATCATCATTCCGCATTAATGAGAGTGTACAAAACCTCAATCAACGAGAGTATTTTTCAAATCAGAACTTCTTCTGTTCAGAACTTCTTCTGTGTCTTTCAATGCGCGCACTTTTTCACTCTATAAAACAAGTTCTATCATCACTGCCACAAAAAGGTAATGACGAAGATATTTTCACTATTCTGCTCTAAAGACGCAAACTACCGCCTCTCCCCACTATTTCTTTTTTATGAAGCACAGCATACCAACATTACGCTGCTTATTCACAAACTTACTTTATCCAATGCATTATTTTTATAAATCAACTGACGACTAGAGAATAAATCCTGAAAATCAATCTGCTTTCTTTTAAAATGTCTATAGCAGATAATTTGGTAGATATTCACACTCTAAACAAACTGCCCTAATACCTCTTTCATTGAGATCAAAAAATATGGAACCAACATTTTAATGGGAAAATGAAGCATTCATTTTTTGTAAAGTGGTCTCAAGAGCTGTTATTAAGGCGTCCCTTCCCCCTTGGCGAGAAAAACAGTTCGATAAAAGTTCATTCGTACCTCCTTTTGTTGAAAACTCTTTCTCAAGCAATGCAAAATCAAGAGAGGAAGGACCATCTATTTCTGTAATTCTACGCATTTCATCCGTAAGGTTCCCAAACATCATAGCAAGAAAATCGGCTGATTGCTGTTTCTTTAACCCCTGTGTTATAAACCATTGATGTGCTGTTTCTATAAAATTAAAATACACGCCCATGAGTGAACCAGCAGTCATGAAAAGATTAAACTGCTCTTCTGCATCCAACACCAATGTGCCCCCCAATGCATCAAATAAACGACGTAAAAAGGGATGATCAGGATAAATTGGCGTCAAATTTTTACATTCTGCTACAAAAGGAAGCGGAACAGCACGATAAACCTTATGGTTGATCCACTCTTCAACTTCTGCTGCTTTTGCCATAGCAAGTACAGAAACAACAAGCTGTTCGGAATGAAATCGAAGAGAACTTAAGACTTCTTTAGCAACTTGGTTAGGCAAACAAAGAAAAACACAATCACTCATATCCAGCAATGCTTGATTATTTTCAGCAATGATAACCTTATCATACTTGTGCGAAAGACGCTCTGCACTTTGCGCATTGCGCGGTGAAATGATAAGAGAAGGAACATCAAAATTGCTCTTTATTAAGCCATCAATCATTGAAGTGCTGATTTTACCTGTTCCCAAAAAACCAATTTTCATTTTTATTCCTTTCTCTTACTAAAGGAAGATTCAACCAACAGTTCATACATTTTAACGAATTAACTCACATAAATAGTAATTGAAGAAGCAACACATAACATGGCAAGAATAATCAATCCCAAATAGACTTTAGGCTTATCAAAGAGAACCGCAAAAGCAGAAAACCAACCAACGACAGCAGCCGCTAATGCAAATAAAAAACCTGGCTTGTTCATAAGGACAATATGCATTGCCATTAAACCGCCTATAATCAGTGCTCCAAAAACAATCAACAAACCCGTTGCAAATTTTTCATAATCGTCCATATTTTGCTCCTCATAACGCTCAAATTGTGACGCACTCCCCCTACCCCATCTGTATAAAACGAAATATTTTTCATCTACCATGGTTAAAATGATATAGAAACTCTTATTTATCAGATGTAAAAAAAGCAGGAATATGCTGTGGCCAACGCCACGGCAAAATTGCAATGAGGTCAAAGCGTACACATAAAAGAGCATGATCTTTTTGTCGTGCAAGCCAAATATCGGCTGCTGCTTCGATTCTCCTCTCATTTACCCGAGAAACCGCAGCCATTGCTTCAGCCAAGGTTGAACGTGCTTTGACCTCCACAATTAAAACAAGATTTCCACGCCGTGCAATTAAATCGATTTCACCACACTTTGTTTTAAAGCGAATTTCAGCAATATGAAATCCTTTAAGTCGCAGCCACCAAGCGGCCCATTTTTCTGCACGAACGCCTCGATAAAAAGACTTTTTTCTGCGCTCTTTTTGCATAAACTTACGCATCCTTTAAAGTTTTATGCCTCCTTCAAAAAAATCAACCGCTGAAAAAGTTCTTGCTTTTTTAAACCCGTTTTCTTAGCCGCTAAAGCAGCAGCTTGAGCTGTAGAATGTGTACGTGCCAATTCCAATAACATTTCATCAATTTCTTGATTGCTCATCACTTCAAAAGAGGAAAGAGCCTCCCCAACAAGCACAACAATTTCCCCACGAATATGGTCCTGTTTTCTGTAACTTTCGAATAAATTTCCTAAATTGGAAACATCTATTGTTTCAAACTTTTTTGTTAATTCACGACAAATTGCCGCAGGACGATCAGCCGAAAAAACAGAAATCATATCCTGTAAAGTCTCGACAAGACGATGGGGTGATTCATAAAAAACCAAAGTCGCAGGAATAGCTTTTAATTGTTCTAAACGCTTTTGACGCTGAACCTTGCGCGCACTCAAAAAACCTGCAAAGAAAAAGCTATCGGTGGGAAGTCCCGTCGTGACAAGAGCAGCTAAAAGAGCGGATGCTCCAGGAATCGGAACAATTTTATAACCAGCTTTACGCGTCTCTTCTACCAATCGAAATCCAGGATCAGAAATAAGCGGTGTTCCAGCATCTGAGATAAGTGCCACGCTTTTATTTTCTGCCAAAGCTGCTAATAATTTTGGTCCTGCTTTTTGTGCATTATGTTCATGATAAAGAAACAATTTTTTCTGAATAGCGTAGCGTTCTAAGAGAACACGTGTTACCCGCGTATCCTCACAAGCTAAAATATCAACGCCTGCAAGCACCTGCAAAGCACGAAGAGTAATATCTCCAAGATTCCCGATAGGTGTTGACACGAGATAAAGCGCTGGTTCTATGACTGGCGCACAATAAGCATGAGCACCTATAAAATATGCTTTTTCACACATGCTCTTCTTTCATCATCAAAGAACCTCTCTCCATCAGATTTTACTAAAATCTTAAACGCGTGAACATCATCCATTTCTGCCATTTTTTTGCCACCACCAAAAGAGCAACAGCTTCAATAATCGCTCGTACCATAACAAGAGTGCTTACTCCAATATCTTCTTAGTGCGATAACGCGTTTGTGATCATTATCATGGCTTCTAGTAGAATAAATTCCCCCATCTGACAGCACATGAGCTTCTGTAATTCTCCGCAAACTTTTTTCTTCAAGTGACGAATAATTTTTCTATCCATCCAGATTTTAGTCTTATTCCGTCTTTTTAAAAGCGCAATGTTCTAAATGATCTCATAGCGCCAGTATTTTAAAATCAGCTTTTTTACCAATGAAAAAACCATTCTCCAAGCAAACATGAATTGTTTTCTCATAATAACAACATCCTGCACCATTTTTGAATAAGCAGAGATCGTTCGCATTATCACATCTTATTTTGGAGTATTCTCCATGGTTTTCGCAACAATACGATCAACATCCAACAATTTCATATTGAAAAAGACTTCCTCGTACCTGAACAAAGTCTTTAACCAATTCCTTTCCCTCAGAAAAAACAGCCTCTTATGTTTTTTTTAATATTGTATCCTCCCCCTCTTAAGAAAAACGTAAATTTAAAAAAATCTATTTTTCACTTGATCAACAATCGCACGATAAAGCTTAGCGTGCTCCCCATCAGGTTTAGCAACGAAAATTGGCACACCATCATCTGAAGAAGACCGTAAAGCTGCATCAAGCGGCACTTCTGCCAAAAAAGGCACCCCTCGGCGTTCCGCTTCTGCACGCGTACCACCATAACCAAAAATATCGTAGCGTTTTTGCGTATCAGGAGCAATGAAATAACTCATATTCTCAATAAGTCCTAAAATAGGAACATCCACCTTCATAAACATTTCTATTGCTTTGCGTGCATCAACCAAAGCAAGATCCTGCGGAGTAGAAACAATCAACGCACCCGTCAACTGCACTTGTTGAGCAAGAGTCAATTGTGCATCCCCTGTTCCCGGCGGCATATCAACCACCAAAACATCAAGAGGTCCCCATAAAACATCTCTTAGCAATTGTGTCACAGCCGCCATTACCATAGGTCCACGCCAGACCACCGGCTTTTCCTCCTCAACCAAAAATCCCATCGACATCAATTTAAGGCCAAATTTTTCAAGAGGTTGAAGTTTTTTCCCTTCGATATACTGTGGTTTTTTGTTAACAAGCCCTGTCAAACGTGGTAAAGAGGGACCATAGATATCTGCATCCATCAACCCCGTTTTCAAACCAGAATCTTGTAAAGCAAGAGCGATATTGATTGCCATTGTAGATTTTCCAACGCCCCCCTTTCCAGAAGCAACCGCAATCACATGCCGAACACCTTCTATTGGCATTTTTACAGGCAATGCATGTGTTCTTCGTTTTGGCGCAGAAAAAACTGTATCTTTATGAACCTGAGAAGATATCGTTGTTTTTTTTTCTGCAGTAAGTGTGACAACAACAGATTCGACCCCATCCATAACACACACAACTTCTTCAGCAGCACGACGCAACGACTCCCATTCTTGTACGCGTCCATCTGGGACGGTAATGGAGAAGAAAACTTTTCCCTGAGCAATCAATATTTCTGAAAGAAGCCCCAATGAGACAATATCACTTTCAAAATCCGGTGCTTTGATTTTATGTAACGCGTTACGGACAGCCTCACTTGTGATAGGACACACACTCTTTCCTCTCTATATAAAATTCAAAAAATAGAACAATAAGGACGAACAGTACTTCAACTTAAGCATCTAAAACTTCTCACTTTATGAGAATGACAAAATGTAAACTACCTTATACTCTATCTCTTTCCAAACACGAAACAAACCTCAAATAAAAAACTCGAGTATAAAATATTCTTAAATGATCGTTATCATGCACTCTCTTTAACCAATGTTCTAGTGTCTTATAAGAGGCAAAACCGCGCAATTTTTTTATATAAACGCACGCATCATAATGATATAATAGCAAATCGTGATTCTTTTTCTACTCTTTTAACATCGTGAGTATCCACTTGTGTTACAAAAGAAATAATTGTAAAATGCGTTGTTGTAAGCAGCAATTATTTTCCTTAACTTTTTAAAAGTATTACGAATAAAACTCACATCCTTTAGGGGAGTTTTATATTTTTGAAAGAGAGAAAAATAATCTGAGATTGACTTTTTTTATGTTTTTGCCTATGGGTTAGCAATCGTATGATAGGATAAGACTGTTCATCTAGCGCATAGTTTTGCCCATAGAATTTAAGAAGGGCCGCACTCCGCGGTATTTAAATAAATGAAACGTACTTACCAACCATCTAAATTGGTCCGTAAACGCCGCCATGGATTTCGTGCACGTATGGCAACAGCTGGTGGACGTAAAGTTATCGCTGCAAGACGTGCTCGTGGGCGTAAGCGGTTATCTGCTTAAGCATTTAACTTAACCATTTAAATTTTCACAAGAGTTGAAGAGTATTCGTCATTTCTTCGTTGTGAAACTTTCGTTATGAACCTCCAGTGCCTGCTTTTGCAGGCGTTTAGTAAAATTGCGAAACGCTTTTTATGAAGAAAAAACATCCCTGCCGCATTCGCAAGAGAGCGGATTTCTTGTCTGTACGCACAGGAGAAAAGCGACGTGGTCCTTTATTTCTGCTGGAAGTTAAGTCTCATGAACAAACAGCAGAAATAAAAACTCCTCTTGTTGCGCGTGTAGGCTTCACAGTTACACGTAAAAACGGTAATGCTGTTAAACGCAATCGTATTAAAAGGCGTCTACGAGAAGCCGTGAGAGTGGGTTTAACAGATAACATGGAAGCAGGAACAGACTATGTCATTGTAGCGCGTCCTGATGTGCTTCATGCACCTTTTACATCCTTGATCAGTGAATTAAACCGACGAATAAAACCAAAAACAAAACATCAGCAATGCCAACAGGGGTGTACGAATGGAATATAACCGCAATTTCTTTATCGCCATTGGATTATCTTTCGTAGTGCTTGTTGCATGGCAATTTCTTCATGTGTTTCCCAAACAAGCTGAGTTACAAAAACAACAAATCATTGCACAGCAATTGTCAAAACAACAATCAGCCCTTTCCGCTCCTACGACAGGTTTCTCTGATACTACTCCGGCGCATGGATCAGCATCTATCATTGACCAAAAAATGACTCCTGAAATACGGAAGGTTGTTTTGGCTCAAACAAACCGTATTGCCATAAAAAACAATGAACTAGAGGGCTCCATTAATCTTGTTGGTGCACAATTTGATGACCTTCATCTCAAAAAATACCGTCTGACAGTAGAAAAGGGATCGCCGGAAATTGCTTTGTTGAATCCCAAGGGGTTCACAACGACCTACCTTGCCGAATTTGGTTTTACAAGTTCATCTTTGTCAGCAGAAGCTTTGCCACAATCTGATACCCAATGGCAAATAGAGGGAGACAATACAACACTAACTCCTTCAACACCCATTACTTTAATTTATAATAATGGACAGGGACAGATCTTCCGTCGTACCCTTTCTGTTGATGATCATTACATGTTTACCATTGAAGATTCTATCAGCAATGAAGGAGATAAACCGATATATCTCTCGTCCTATGCCCGCGTTGCACGTGCAGCTCCACCAGAACACACAAATGCAACCTATTTACTCCATGAAGGCATGATAGGTATTGCAGGTGATTCACTTAAAACTGAGAAATACAAAACACTAGCAGAACTTGATCCTAATCCTGCGAATGGCCAAAAAAGTGTAACTTTTTCTAAAGTAACGGGAGGATGGATTGGCATTACCGATAAATATTGGGCTGTAGCGGTTATTCCTCAACAAGATAAAGAATATACCAGCCGCTTTATTTATTTTGATCGCTTGCAAACGCATTATCAGTCTGACTTGCTCGGGTCGCTTTTAACGATTGCTCCCAATGAAACAAAAACTGTTACAAATCGTCTTTTTGCTGGTGCAAAACAAGTTGAGATCATTAATTACTATCAAGATGACCTGAAAATTAAAAAATTCGCTCTTTTAATCGATTGGGGTTGGTTTGATTTCATCACAAAACCAATGTTCTCTCTCATCGATATTCTTTATAAGCAAACTGGCAATTTCGGTATCGCTATTCTTCTTGTCACAGTGCTCTTGAAAACGCTTCTCTTCCCGCTAGCAAATAAATCCTATAAATCTATGGCGCGTATGAAGCTGATACAACCAATGTTGCTGGAAATAAAAGAAAAATATCCCGAGGATAGAACCAAACAACAACAAGCAATAATAGAATTGTATAAAACACAAAAAATTAATCCTCTTGCGGGCTGTTGGCCTATGTTGGTTCAATTTCCAATATTTTTTGCTCTTTATAAAGTTCTGTATATTACCCTAGAAATGCGGCATGCACCGTTCTTTGGCTGGATTAAAGATTTAGCAGCGCCCGATCCAACGTCCTTTTTTAATCTGTTTGGTCTTTTGCCATACGCAGCTCCAACGTTTCTTATGATTGGTGCATGGCCTTTAATCATGGGAATAACAATGTTTTTACAAATGCGTATGAACCCAGCCCCTCAAGACCAAACGCAAGCTATGATCTTCGCATGGATGCCCGTCATCTTTACCTTTATGTTGGCATCCTTCCCTGTTGGTCTTGTTATTTACTGGGCATGGAACAATATATTATCGATCATTCAACAAAGTATCATGATGAAACGTCAAGGTGTTAAAATTGAGCTTTTCGATAATCTTAAAGCTATGTGGCGAAAGTCACCCCAAAAAAGCAATACATGAATGACAAAAAGTTCTTCTCTTTCTGGAATTTTTTCTTGCAATTGGATTTTTATTCGTGGTGTGCCAGCAATACACTTCCTTCCACCGGAAGGACCACCTGAGATTGCATTTGCGGGACGTTCTAATGTTGGGAAATCTTCCCTTATCAACGCACTCGTCCAACAAAAGAATTTGGCACGGACCTCAAATACACCAGGGCGTACTCAAGAACTGAATTACTTTGTACCCGATGGTTTTAGTGGGCAGCAAGGAGATCTTCCCCCTGTTGCACTCGTAGATATGCCAGGTTATGGTTTTGCAAAAGCACCTAAAAACCTGGTTGATGCATGGACACAACTGATTTTTAGCTATTTACGGGGTCGCACAACCCTAAAACGTGTTTATGTCTTGATTGATTCACGTCATGGGATCAAAAAGAATGATTCTGATGTTCTAGATCTTCTCGATAAAGCAGCCGTATCTTATCAGATCGTTTTAACAAAAAGTGATAAAATAAAATCGAATGTCCTTGAAAAATTAATACTAACGACAAAAACACAACTTCTTAAACGTCCAGCAGCTTATCCTGAGCTTCTTGTGACATCTTCAGAAAAAGCATTCGGTTTAGAAGAATTGCGTGCTGCCATTTTGCAAGCAATTGCAATATAATATTCTTGTTCTTAAGAGCTTATTAAACATAACTGTGAGCTTTTACTAATAATCTTGTACTTCCAACAAAGCATCTTTATAAAATCTCCACTTACTTGAAAGAATTTTCCTTAACTCTATCTGATAGTGTAGATTATGTTGACGCTTTTTCACTCTCCCCTATCCTCTTCCTCCCGCTTCATACGCCTCATTCTTGGAGAATATGGTGTAACCACTCAACTGATTGAAGAACATGAATGGGCTAGAAGACACGAATTCCTTGCACTTAATCCAGCTGGTCAAGTTCCTGTTCTTCTTGATGAACACGAAGTTCCATTGTCCGGAGCCATTGTTATCTATGAATACTTAGATGAAACACACGGAAGTTTACGACAAGTAAATAAGTTCTTTCCAGAAAATCCTTTAGGCCGTGCCGAAGTGCGTCGTCTTAATGACTGGTTTTTAAATAAATTTGAAAATGAAGCAATACGCCATATTGTACGGGAACGAATCTATAAACGTGAAATGCCCCTTGCCATTGGTGGTGGCGCTCCTGATTCACAAATTTTACGCAATGCGCGCGCCAATATTCTTCCTCATATGAACTATCTCGATTGGCTCTGCGCCTCTCGCGACTGGTTAGTAGGCTCTGAATTATCCTATGCAGATCTAGCAGCTGCTGCTTCTGTTTCTGTGCTTGATTTTCTGGGAGAAATTGACTGGGAACAAACACCCGCTGCCAAAGACTGGTATATGCGGATTAAATCGCGACCTTCTTTTCGCTCTCTTTTAACAGATCGCATACGAGGAATTGTTGCAAGTCCTCATTATACAGATCTTGATTTCTAAGCACCTCTTTTAAACAAGGGAAAACACTCTTAACATTGTAGAGAATATACTGCTTCACCAATAAGATCTCAATGATTTTATACTCATCTATTAGGACTTTCACTTATAAGGATAATGCATCATTTATAACGTAAATGAATATCACCAATACAAGAATATCCTTTTATTTTATCCTCATCTAGAGTCCACGACTTATAGTAAAACAGAAAGCGTTTTGTTATATGTCACAAGCAAGATTGGCATATGGATAAAAAACTGCAATGCAAACAAAGAGAAGAATAGAGCTATCGTGGTCGTCCATTCTACCTAATACATATAAAAAACATATTGAGGAACATCCTATTTTTGACTTCTATAATGTATAATGAGAACAAAGATTTCCCGTCCTGCATTTCTATAAACTAGAAATCCCATCACTAAAAAAGCGAAATTTTTCTTCTATGGAGAAAAAGAACCATTGGAAAGAAGATGAAAATTTGCCTATACTACAAGAAGTAAAGTGTCATAAGGAGAAAAATATGCGCCTTACAGTTGTTGGTGCGAATGGAAAAATGGGACGTGAGCTCATTACAGCTATCCAGCATAGAGAAGATATAGAACTGAGCTCTGTCCTTGTGCGCAAAGGGTCACCTTTTGTAAACAAAGATGCAAGTACACTCATTGGTTCAGATTTTCTTGATATCCGCATCACTGATGATCCTGAAAGCGCTTTTTCTCATACAGAAGGTATTTTAGATTTTTCTCAGCCAGAAGCCAGTATGCTCTATGCCAATTATGCTGCCCAAAAAGGTCTTGTCCATATTATTGGCACAACGGGATTTAGTAAAACAGAAGAAGAAAAAATTGCAGATTTTGCGAAATATACAACTATTGTCAAATCTGGGAATATGAGCCTGGGAATAAATCTTTTAGCAAACCTTATAAAAAAGGCTGCACAAGCATTAGAATCTGAGGATTTTGATATTGAGATTTACGAAATGCATCACTCTGGTAAAGTTGATGCCCCTTCTGGAACAGCTCTTCTTCTTGGGCAAGCAGCAGCCGAAGGTCGCAATGTTATGCTCCAAAATGTGAGTGTCAGTGGACGCAATGGGCATACAGGTAAACGCGAAAAAGGCACAATTGGCTTTGCCTGTTCACGAGGTGGAACAGTTATTGGCGATCACACTGTTACTTTTGCTGGTCCAAATGAACGCATTGTTCTTTCACACATAGCACAAAAACGTTCTCTTTTTGCCAATGGTGCCTTAAAAGCAGCTTTATGGGCAAAGGGCCATAAAAATGGTCTTTATTCAATGCTTGATGTTTTAGGACTAGACGATAGTTGTCAACAATCAATGTAATTCAGGAAATTCGTAATGGAACGCACGCTTGTACTCATTCGTCATGGACAAAGTGAATGGAATCTTAAAAATCTTTTTACTGGTTGGAAAGATCCTGATTTAACAGAAAAAGGAAATACAGAAGCAAAAGCAGCAGGAAAAAAACTTAAAGAAGCTGGTTTACAGTTTGATATTGCTTATACATCTGCCTTACAGCGTGCACAAAAAACGGCTCAGCACATTTTAGACCAAATGGGACAATCAGATTTAAAACTGATAAAAACTCCTGCATTGAATGAACGTGATTATGGTGATCTTTCTGGTTTGAATAAAGATGAAGTTCGCCAACAATGGGGAGAAAAGCAAGTGCAAATATGGCGTCGCTCCTATGCTATTGCGCCCCCAAATGGAGAAAGCCTACGCGATACTTGTGCTCGCGTTTTACCCTATTATCTTCATCATATCCAGCCGTATATATTACGCTCTCAAACTGTTTTGGTTGCAGCGCATGGCAACTCACTTCGTGCTCTTATGATGGCACTTGAAGGACTAAATGGTGAAGAAATTATCTCTCAAGAATTAGCAACCGGCATTCCTATTATTTATAGATTTCATTCCGATTCAACAATTGCGGCAAAAACAATCATCACACCTTAAATTTCTAAAATTGCGATAAGTCCGAAGAATCCAATTCTATCATTTTGCCCTACAGAATAAATTCTATAATTTTATTGACAGAGTTGTTTCACAAGCTTAGATGAATTTTATAGCCCAGATGGCGGAATTGGTAGACGCGCAGGTTTCAGGTACCTGTGCCGCAAGGCGTGGAGGTTCGAGTCCTCTTTTGGGCACCATGCTCTTTTTTATCCCAAATAACGTATTGATTCTCCATATATTTTTTTAAAGGTATGGGATGCATAAATAAAAGTAAGAGAATAGGACCTCTAAACACACTGCTATCAGCTTTTTTGAATCAAGATCTTTTATGAAGGCATTTGTTTAGGCACTCAAGATGCCTAAAATATTTGCGTTTTCCAAAAAATAAAATCTCTGAGTCTCTCTTACCGCATTACAATCATACAGACTTAAAGCAAACTTGCTTTTGAGAAAGATATACCGTTTTTCAAAATCATCAGAAAAAACGTACCCGAACACTCTGCATTCATTAGCCTAAATGAAGATTAATAACAAAATTTTCTTTTGCGCTCCTTCATTTTTGGAATACAATAAAATAGAGCTCTATCATAAAATCGGAATTGAAGTATCTCAAACAACAGTAAAAAAAATCCAGACATGTTGGTTGGCTTTACCAGATGAAGTCATTATAACTTTGACATCACACATAAATGAAGCAACACGTGCCTTCATCCAGCTTATCTTGTGATAAAAATCAGGAAACACCGTAAAATTCTATGGCATATATGTAGCAGTCATAAACTAGAGTATAAGATATACAAAGCTTATGGACGATAAGAGTTAAAATTACACTTTTAAAGTTACAGAGAGACATCCCACAAGATCTAAAGCAGATACCCCTGTTGAGATTTCATTTGCAGAAAATTACGAAAGAACTGAGCAATGTTCCCATTCCAATTTTAGTGAAAGAATTAAATTTTGATACTTCATATCGTAAGCAAAACATAAAAGAGGACAGCATTTGAAACAGTACACTTCACACAAGTAGCTTGCTCTCTGTTTTCACCCAAATATATCATAATATTTGAATCTATCAAATGCAACATCCTCCGCGATAGGAGTACCCAAAATACAATTAAAGAAAACTTTGACAATTTGTTTTAGAAACCGTGTAATAGGATAGAGATAAACAGCACATGGGGTATAAAAATTAATAGAAATGATAGTGCTATAGTGAGAGAAATGAGAGCACTTTTTGGACTAGCCTCCAAAGAATAGAGCGCTATTCTATACTAAAACTATTCATCATTAAGAAAACCTGCTCTCGACGCATTAAAAAATCATCAAAATCGTATAAGCAAAAAGTGCATTAAATGAATCAAAGCACTCAAAGTTTCTAACTATATTTATGAAATATTTTTTATTGATGAATGGCGGAGAGGAAGAGATTCGAACTCTCGAGAGCCTTTTGAGCCCTACTCCCTTAGCAGGGGAGCGCCTTCGACCACTCGGCCACCTCTCCAAGGGAGTGCATAAAGGGTATCAACAGAAAGTTCAAGACATTTTCGATTTTTTTTCAAAAATATCTAAGATTTTCTTGTTTATTGATCCAAGAGGACAAAAAGTTAACAAAACAAAAATTGTGCCTTTTTTACCACATTGCCTTGAATAGTATATGAATATCCTTCAAGAAGGTGATTTCATATTTGTATATTGAAAAAAGATCAGTATAGCTAAGATCAAGTATCGCGTATTTTTGCCTTTAATAAGTTGAGCAAATAATATTCCTAACGAAGAATAAATTACCTTTCATTGGAGATCCAGTATGAATATTAAATCCCTCTTTTTGAGCTCTACAGCGGCTTTTTTAGCAATTTCTGGAGCACAAGCAGCTCCAAAAGCAATTGCAGAACCAGAGCCTGTAGAATATATTCGCGTTTGCGATGCATATGGTAAAGGATATTTCTATATCCCTGGAACAGAGACCTGCATGCGTTTGTCAGGAAATGTCCGTGCTAATTTTGTAGGCGGTGATAACGTAGATGCAACAACAGACGCTGAATTAGACAAGAAAAGAAAAACCTATGGCGCATCATCACGATTGACACTTGTTTTCCAAGCTGCTTCTGAAACCGAATTGGGAACACTTCGTTCCTATGCAAGGATCTACTCTAACTGGAGCAATGGAAGAGACAACGCTGGTGCAAAACTTGCAGCTGCTTACATTGAACTTGGTGGTTTTCGTGTAGGTCTTGATGACACAATTTTTAACAGTTGGACTGGTGGTTATGGAAACGTTATAAACGATGATAGCATCGCACCAGCAGGTGTGACACGCACCAATTTTATTTCTTACACCTTTAGTGGTGACACTGGCTTTTCTGCCATTATCGGAGCTGAATTAGGCAATGCTGATGGTCCTACCCCTCTCGAAGATACATATTATTACATAGATAAAGATGATAAAATTGTTGACGTTCCTGTAGATGGTCTTCCAAGTAAAAGAATAAAAAAATACACTCCTAATATCGTTTTGGGTATGAAATTTATGCAAAAATGGGGTGGTTTTTCAACAGTAGCAGCTTACGATGCTTATTACAAAAAGTGGGCAGCGAAAGTACGCATGGATTTCAATGTCAATGATCGTTTGAACCTATGGGTAATGGGTGGCTATAAAAACAGCGTCGATTACTATACAAAGGATGGAAACAACGTTTTATCACGGCAAAACACAACAATTTATGCAAACTGGGGAGGCAAATGGGCTGCTTGGGCTGGTGCAACTTATAAGCTTACTCCAAAAGCAAATTTGAACGCTCAAGTTTCTTATAGCGCTGTAAAAACTTTTGCAACTTCTGTAAATATTGCCTACACGTTGGTTCCAGGCTTCGTCATTACACCTGAATTGACTTATGTTTCTTGGAATGATGATCGCACTCTCAAGGGCGCAAATGACGTTGCACATACACATGCTCTTAAAGGAAAAAGTGCTTTACAAGGTATGATTCGCTTCCAGCGCTCATTCTAATCTTCTTAGATGATACTTTTAAAAACTGGCAACACACGTTGCCAGTTTTTTGTTTTTGAAGCTCTCTGTGATGCTCAAAACGCCGTCTCATACTCTTTATGGATGACTACCCTTGTAAAAAGCTGCTTAATATTCCAAGCAAATAAATCAGATAAAGACTGATAAGTGCCTTCACAAATCTTGCACATTCAATTCAAATAACGTGGATTTTAATCCAAGGTGATTTGTTTCCAAATTGACTAGATATCCTCAAAAGCAATGAAAAACGACGAGATATTTCTTAAACATGTTAGACAATGAATTGCAGCAATGCTTTCAACAAAAATGGCTAACCTAAAATGCATCGCAAGCTTTTTGGGAAATTTCAGTAATTGGAGATAGGCTGAAAATATTCTCCCAAGAGTAGAAGCGATATACATTAAAAAAAACGAAAAACATTCCACTTATATTTAAAGTCATATGTACGCTTTATTTACTATTTTATTTCAATTATTGTTAATCTTTACTTGCATACTACAAGAACAATACACATAACCTATATAGTCTTTTGTATTAGATATGGTGGATATAAGTTCATTCTGAAGCGTCTGTTCTTCTACACAAACTCTTGAGCACCACATTTTTCCATGCGCAAATACTCTGATTTTATATGCTCCTTGTCTATCTTATGAACATATATTTATACTGCTGCAGAAGCATTTATTTTTATATTTCTTAAAGCCAATTTTAAAGGTAAGTGATGCGTAAAGAATTGAAAAAAAGATTTTTTAGCTTATCCCTCAAAACCGCATTACTTTTTTCTTGTTTCATTCATTCTTTTGCAAGGTCATTTTATTTCCGATAACAATCACAATTTTTTTCACAGGGGCTTAATCGGAAAAAAACCAAAAAACTCCATTAAGAAAAACTATATTGTCGCCACTCCCCCTATTTAAAATCAAGATAAACTGGATAAATCGGACGGGAAATACTTATCTACCAAAGCATAAACAATCGCTGCGGTTTCAACATCTAGAATTCCATCATAATTTTCTTGACGAAAATGAAGCTGAAAAGCTCGGATCAAATTTTTATATCCAATTTCACTACATGCAATAGAAATATCGTATCCATAACATTTCAACTTAGCCAAAACGTCTTCTTTAGATGGAAAATTCTTACAGAACTGTTCCTGATAGTGCTGCTTTCGTTCCTCATCATACCATGCTCCTATGCCTGCCAGATAAAGTTCTTTCCACGGGAAAGCAGCCCCTGGATCAATTTTTCTTCCAATGGCAATATCACTGTGTCCAACAACATCGGTTGGCGTAATATCTGGATATCGTTGAAGAATATTCAACGCAAGCTCCTTAACTGCATCAATTTGTGTTGGATTATAAGGAGGAAATATCAAATCTTCATTCTGACAAGTAAAAAAATAATCTCTCTCAAAAGGCAAAACTGTACTGCTCACATTTCTGTTTTTAGTCCATGAACCAACCTGTAATTCATTTTCATCTTTATCAATTGATTTTAAAACGCGCATATCCTTTAAAGATGTTTCAACATACATCTTTTCTGAAGAAGCAGAATGGCCTGTCGCTAAATTAACTATTTCAATTCCAATAGATGTATCATTTAAATTACTGTGCTCTGCCCATGAACTGACACCTGCATGCCATGCACGCTCATTTTCATCAACCAGATTAAAGATACGCATATCCTTAAATCCTGCCTCACGATATGTCTGCTCTGAAGGATCAGGAACAAGATAATGAACACTAACCTTTTCTCCTGTAAGAGCCATAACCGACTCTTTAAAATTCAGTGAAGTATAATGCATCACAAGAAAACGAACACGACGATTAAAGCTCTTAACAGAACGATAACTGTTGTAATCAATCTGATACATGGAAATCCTTTCTTTTTTCTCATTCACAAGTACCATCGCACATTATAATAGACAGTATATGAAACGAGTGTTGAGCAATTTTTGAAAATTTTCAAACACCCAAATACTAAGAATGACGCTTTAAAATTAACTCAGCAAAAAAGCTCTTACTCAAAAATGCCTGAAATTTCCCATCAATAAACCAATAAAAACATAGCAAAACCGCTGAAAAAATATTTCTTTGTATCTTGCATGCAAAGTAATACTTTTTTATGCACTTGAGTAATAGTGAGAGACCACCGCACACACGAGAGGCAATGCCTAACCATTCTGCGCGGCATCACAGTCTTGTGAAAATACTGTTATGTTGTGGCAATTTATTGACAAAAAAATGAACAACACTTTGCGTATGAACTCTTCACAAGCATATTTTTCAATAAAATTTGCACATTTTTTCTATAGATTCATAATAATCAATCTATACATTCGCAACAGTCAAAATGCCTTATTCTTTTTTCGTAAAGAAGGTTTAACCAACACCCTCTTGAAGAGATAGCTTTCAATCAACACGCGTCGAGATTTTTTCCCTGAGCTGAAAATAAACGCCAAGAGTCATTGTAATTTCATTATGGAATAATAATTCTCCCCATACTCAATATATGCATGTAATTTTTATCTTAAACTCTATAAATATTTATTTCAAAAAAGTAATATAGAATTGTTATCCTCAACAATATCCCAAACAAAATCTGAATAATAAGTCCCGTATTATCCTGCAAAACCGTTTAGAATAAAATATTTCCCATTTATTTATTACCACTTGACCATTGTTTAATATCAAAAAAACGAGCTAGCAATACAACCGCTCTAAAGCATCAAAACAGCACTGTCTTAATCTAAGTAAGAACAATGATTGAGTAAATACTTCTACATCTCTACAGAATATCATTTGTAATCTTCTGCTTTCAAATATCTCTTTAAAACCGACCAAGCTGCATATTCCTGTAAGACCACGCCTAACAGCGGTCGCGTATAGGGAAAAGTAAGTTGATCATCACCATACCCGTCAATTCGTACAGTCATTGTAGCATGTCCAAGGCTTTCTTTTTGGTTTTCTAAGACCTCCAAAGAAGGCGATAAGCTAACCTCAACCTCAAGCTGTGGAATATTTTTCTCACTTTTTTCCATGGGCTGAAAATATTTTAAAAGCATGGGATCATTTGCTAACCAGTGAACTTCCGCATACATCGCTAATTGTTGGCGAGCAGTGGTAATTTCTGCACCAACCAAATATGGACGAAAATGATTTTCAAATTCTTCGATTAAATGCTGTGCCAAAGGCGCTGATGACTGACCAACCAGTTGCACAAGAACATAGGGACTTTTCCATAAAAAATGCCGCTCAAATGGTTCATTGGCGAAATGACCATCAACCCAATGCGCAATCGTACTTTCATCAACTCCAATTAAAGTCCACGCATATTGAGCGCGCGATACAGCAGGGTACTTCTTCTCACCGTGTTCTAAATAATGTTCCAAAAGCGAAAGAGCCTGTGTAGGCGGACCAGGCAAAACCACAAGAGAACTCCCACTACAAGAGAGGGTAAAACCAGGTGCTGTCCCCGTAGGATTATCAAGGACTTTTGCCGTCTCAGGAAACAATGCTTGACGCGCATTATTGCTATCCGGCGCAATTCCTAACCGTTGCAATTGACCTTTTATCGTTTGCCAAACCACTTCATGATGAACCAACGGCTTTTGCACAGCTTGAGCAATCGCATCACGCGTTTTATCGTCAGATGTTGGTCCTAATCCTCCACTGATAATGATCAGATCTTCTTGTCCAAGACACGCAATCACTGTCTCACTTATTTGCTGTAATTGATCGGCGCAAACAAAATGGCGTGTGACTTGAATATTTCTCTTGTTCAAGCTTTGACTCAAATCCTGCAAATTCGTATTCAGATATTGTCCTGAAAGAAGTTCATCACCAACCGTAATAATCGCCGCTCGACAAACAGAGACAGGATTTACAAGAGAATGAAGAACAGCTTCAGCCATTTGACGCGTGGTGGCTAAACCTCCCAAATCATAAGTTACAGTTTTCCCAGCGCGAATAACCTGATCAACACTCTCAGACAGTTGTTGTGCTGCATCCTGAAAACCTAAATGTTCCAAGAGTAAGGCTGTAGTGTAAAGCATGGCAGAAGGATTAGCTTTATTCTGCCCAGCAAGCCGTGGTGCACTGCCATGAACAGGCTCAAAATATGCAATCTTGCTTCCCACATTTGCACTAGGAGCCAATCCCAATCCACCCATCACTCCAGCACCAAGATCAGAGAGAATATCACCAAACATATTTTCAGCAACAATCACACCAAACTGCTCTGGTTTGGTGACAATCCATAAAGCAACCGCATCAACATTGTGTATATCTGCTTCAATTTCGGAATAATTTTGAGCCACTTTCTCAAAAATTTCTTGAGCAAATTGACCACTTTCTCTCATGACATTTGGCTTATCAGCAAAAGTAACCCGCTTAAAACCGTATCTCCGTGCATAAGAAAAAGCATATTCAAAGAGCCGCTCTAAACCAAAGCGTGTCTGCAGCTGTACTGTCCATGCGGCCTCTTCAAGACCATATTTTGTCAAATTGGGATGCTTTAACCATGTTGCTGTTTCAGGAGAAACACCGCGGAAATCAAGCCCCGCATAGAGACCTTCGCTATTTTCCCTGATAACACAAAAATGAAAAGGTCTTTTTGAACCAACAATATATCTTACAGGTCGTATATTCGCAAACAAGCCTAACTTTTGGCGAAGCTGAACAACAGGCGAAACATAGGGAAGTTGCCTCTCCCTTAAATGTGGTGCAAGCTCCTTTAAAGCAGCTTCTTTCCCTGAACAAGTCACAGCACCAAGCAAAACAGCATCACAATCATTGATTTTTTGCCAAGTCGCTTGAGGAACAGGATCTCCTTCCTGTTTCCAACATTCCCAACCAATAGCGCCATAAGATAATTCAATCGGTAACTGAAATTGCTCTAAGACCATCAGCGCAGCATCACAAACTTCTGGTCCCACCCCATCACCAGGTAATACAAGAACTTTCTTTTTCATAATCTCTCTATCCATTCATCAAGGATTGCATTTGTCATAGCAGGATTGTCCTCCCATAAACGCGCGCCAGCATCAGAAACAATCTTATATTCATGATTCACACAATGACTCTTCGTTTGATTGTCTACGGTTGCAAGTTGTGATTTTTCACCTATTAAAGCTAAAAAATTTCCAGTGTACTTGATAATCTCACCTCTAGCATCCATTCCCAACAAAAACTTAAATCCTTTTGTCATACGCTCAATGGCCATGCTTTTTTGCTCTTCAGGAATCTCCAATAAGGCTCTTTTCTTCATAACTCCACGAGGATGCATAAAAGCATTCAGTGCTTCTAGAGCTCCTGATAAATCTTTGTTTTTCAAGAAATTGAGAATATATCCAACGCGCCGTTGCAAAAGCATATCTGGATAGCCTGGTGCATTCACGGCTAGCACAGCTCGAACATTTGGAAGCCGCGCAGCCAATATCTGTACTAACATTCCAGCCATAGAAAAACCGACAAGAACTGAAGGCTCCCTAAAATATATTTCGAGTTTCTCTAACATAGAAGGTAAAATGCCTATAGCAAAATTATTACCAAAACTAGAGTGAGGGGGAAAAAGGGATAGTGTATCTAATAAAGTAATTTGAAATCCTTTTGCCAAACATCGCTTTGTAAATGAAGAACAAAAAACGCCATGATCCCAAATTGGCATCACAGGAGAAAGAATGACAACACGAAGGCTCATTATTTATTTCCCACCCCACTTTATTTAAAAATATAGATTGTAGCAGCAACATCCCCACTGAGGATAACTATGAAAACCTAAAAATGTAGATCGCTATCATGCATAAACTTCCCCCCTTAAAACGGCTAAGAATAATCAATTGTACCAAAATTAAGTTAAGCTACGGCAGATTTTAGATACCTTCAATGCAACCAGCTTAATAAGAATTAATTTTCAACTAAGGTTACCTACATTCAAGAAAAATAATACCAAAACACTTACGCATGATACCCCCTCTTGCTATCCTACTCAGTCCATTTCCGAAGTCATAAAATGATGGGCTTTTCGAATATAAATTATAAACCCTAGCAGACAACACAGAGCCAACAAGGTTGCCACAGCCTGTGGACTATGTCCAGATATCTTTCCGATAACCGCCGCACTCAACGCTGCACTCCCTAATTGTAAAGCGCCCATAACACCAGAAGCTGCCCCAGCTGCTTGAGGATGCGAAGAAATAGCCAATGCTGTTCCTAACGGCAATAAAAAACCATTAGCAAAGGTAAGAACAGCGATAGCCGCAAAACTCGTCACAAGTGGCCATGGACTTACATACATTTGCAGAGCAAAGAGCCCTCCCCCTACAACAAAAATAATATACCCACGCCATACCGTTCTCTCCATAGATTCTCGCTTAAAAAGCCATCGTGCTGTGAGATTACCTATAATATAGGGAAGAGAAACACCAATATAGCTATATCCAATGTATGTCAGTGGCAAACCTAGAGTAGTCAGTAAAAAAGGCGACTCTACAATATATGCAAAATAGGTTGCATAAGAAAAGCACGGAAGGAGTGCATAAAAAATAAATTGTTTGTTTCTAAGAACGCCTAAACTGCTCTTCATAAACCCTATAAAAGAAAAACGATGCCGCTTTTGAGAAGGCAACGTTTCCGTTAGAATAAAACAACAGAGCAAAATAGTTAAGAATATAAAAAGGCTTAAAAAGATAAAAGTAGCTTGCCAATTAAAAGCTTGTAATAAGAGCCCTCCCACTAACGGCGCAAGTGCTGGTGACATCCCAATAAAGGGAAAAACAATCAAATAAAGTTTTCCTGCTGCTTTTTTATCCAACAAATCATTGATAATAGCACGGCTTAAAACAATCCCTGCACAAGCTCCAAGACCTTGTAAAAAACGTAACGCAAGAAAAGCGTGAATATTAACCGTATAAATCACACTGATCGTGGTGAATAACCACAAAAACAAGCCAAATAGCAGTGTTTTTTTACGTCCAAAATTATCACTCAGTGGACCATAAATGAGCTGTCCAAGAGCTAATGCAAACAGAAAAATCGCTACAGCACTCTGTATCTGAGATTCACTCACTTGGTAGTATTGGCGCATTTCACCAAGTGCAGGAAGAAAAATATCTGTAGAAATCAGACCGCCTGTTGATAAAAAGACGATAAGTATAATAAATGGCAATGTATATTTATGACTCATTTGAAAGTACACTTTATATGTTGAAAATATTATTTACTTTAATATTATTATTTTACAAATATAATTCTATTTTATACTTATAAACAGATAATATATAAATGATTTAACTAAAAATTTTACTTTATTTAATAAAAATTAGATTTTATCATCTTGTTGATAGAAAAAATCTTATAATTTATAATCAAGAAGCTCAATGCTATATAGAAATACACTGCGCGCTTCACCTTTCACCCGCTAATGAACTTTAAATTGCTCTAAATTCCCACTCCAAAATTCTGTAAAAAATCAAAACAATGGCTACAGAATTTTACTTTTTATTCCCAGATGTAACTGGCTAAATATAACCTTTATAAGACTTTCTCAAAGAAGTAAAAATATATTATTTTCGAATAATAAGCATTAAGATAATTTCATAAAAAAGAAAATATTTTCCCATTCCACGACAGAAAGAACCAAACACGTTCCACGACATCGCCAAGAAAACAAGCGATCATTTCCCCTCCTCCCGTTGTGCCTCTTCTGCTTTCCTCTAGAACATTCTCTAGCCTTTCCTTCAGAACATTCGTCCGGCAAGGCAAATGCTCCATTAACAGCTCTCTCGATCAGAATTTCGCAAGAAAGGGGTATCACCATAACGGTCTCGTTATAAAAATCCGTGCCCCCTATCATAACGTAATACCTCCCATTATAAAAAAACCTGATCATTCCTTTCTGTTATTCAGACTTTCCCCTCCATTTTGGGTGCATTCTCACCCATTTTGCGTACATCCCCACCCATCTTGCATAGATCTCCCCATCTTGCATAGATCTTTGTCTCTTTGGGAACATAATGGAGAAAGAGGCATTTTATCTTCAGCATAATTCAAGGAGATAAAAACATGGAAACCCGTATTCCTGAAGACACACCTTTCGATACCCATTTTCTAGGAGAAACATCTCTAGAAACAGAATATCCCTTTTTTCAAACACCCATTTCATGGTCCGCAATCTTTGCTGGACTGGTTACAGCCCTTGCAACTTCGATCTGTCTCTCTTTTCTGGTTGCAGCATTAGGCTTCAGCCAAATGGACTTCACCTCTTCCACCCCTTTTGAAGGAACCTTTCTCTCCTTCGGATTTGGATCTCTTATCGTCATGTTGATCAGTCTTGCTTTGGGAGGATTTGTCGCCGGACGTTTTGCAGAATCCTCAGGCGTACTTCATGGCTTTCTCACTTGGGCTCTGTTAACCCTTATCATGACCCTCCAAGCCATCCACGTGGTTTCAAATACAGCAAGCTTAACAACTAAAGCTGCTCTCGAAAACACTTCTGCCATCCAGCAAACCATGGACAGCTTTAAAACAAACTTTTCCCCGCTGCTTTCAAAATTAAACAGCGAAACTTTTGAAAAGTTTTTGCGTGACCAAAAAGACAAGGGCATTGATTTTGACAAATTGCGCACTGAATTACGCACACTTCTCAATAAAAGCGACATTCCTGCTCTCAATCCTGAACGATTGAAGCAATCTTATCAAGCAGCCCTCAACGATATTGGTTCTGCGATAACGGCTTTCAAAAAGGATCCTTCACACACGCGCACCATCTTAAAAGATCTAGGTGACCGCCTATCTGATCGTGCACAAGCGATAACAGCAAAGTTTGATCGAAGCGATATCATCAATGCTCTTATGCACGATGGCATGACACGTGCTGAAGCACAAACAAACGCCAACCATGCACTTCATGTCTATCAAAGCGCAGAGTCAAAAATTGAACAGGCCCTCAAAACTCTTGAAGAACAGGCTGAAACCCTGTCTCAAAAGCTCAACATGCCAACAAAGGATGTGCATTACAGTGCAAATAAAGTTGTTAAAACAGCTTCTTACATGGGATGGTGGGGCTTTTTTGGAGGGCTGATTGGCGCCGTGATTTCCAGTGTCTTTGGCTATTATGGCTATAGAAGCCGTAAGGACACTTTCATGCTTTAAAACTAAAACTACATAAAGCATAAAACAAAGAAAAAGCTGTACAACTAACTGTACAGCTTTTTTTTGCAAATTGTGTTGGATTCACTTTGCTTTTCTAAACTACTTTACTTTTTAAAAGCCATCTCTTGTTTAAATAATCCCTCATCACACCTTCATGCCCTTCAGGCATTCTTTCCCTTCGCTTATTTTCTCGGAACAAAACACTCAAAAATCCGTGTTTAAAAATATCTCATTTATACAAAAATAGGGCTTTACACGCCCCCATTTGTAATGATTTCTCTCATAAAAAAATTTACGTTTGCCCTTCAAAAGAGCAAGCCCCCCCTTCAATCAGCGTTGTGTTTGACAACAATAAAATCCATGTTACAGTGAAACATTAGAGAGGAACTTTTGAGGTTCCTCATTTTATCAATGATAAGTGGGGATATATAAATATTTTACTTAATGAAGTAGAAAACATTATTGAATTAGCTGCTGATGAAATCGTACCAGTTTTAGCCGCTACTAAATACGCTCAGCACGAAATCATACAAGATTTGTAAAAACAACCCGAGAGAGATGCTTCGTATAAAAGCCTTATAATACTAATGTTGATGCAAACCTGCATACTCCTTCATAACATTTAGTAAAAAAGACTTAAACATGTTTTGTGGGCTTATCAAAATTAAAGGATAAACCACATGACACAGCAAGAAATTTCAAAAACCGTAAAAGCTTTAGCGTCTTGGGGGGCGTTGTGACAAAGAAAAAATCTACTATTTTCACTCAAATGGGACTTTTCCTTGTTTTGGGGTTTAGCAGCTTTGCCGATGAAACAGCGCAAGTTACATTTGCTCTCCACTTAGCAGAGAGCACAGCCTTTATTTCAATGCTGCTTTTTGCAGGGCTTATCGGCGCAATTTGTGCCGGACCAATTGCCCCACGCCTCTTACATCGCTTCCAACCAGCGCGAACAGTTGCTCTTGTTTTATTATTTGAAGCACTCTTTATAGCCACAGCTGCAATCGCCAACCAATTTTGGGTTTATATTGCACTTTCTTTCGCGCTGGGCTGTGCTGGTTCACTCTTTTGGTCGGCAATCATTGTTTCTATACCTGAATTGGCAAAAACTGATCAGCAATTAGACCGACTAAACCGTATTACCCAAACGGTCCGTAATCTTGGTTATATTGCAGGACCACTCTTGGGAGGTGTATTATATGGTTTATCAAATGGACAAAGAGGATTGTTTGTGCTTTCAATCATGGTTCTTTGTGCAACCTTTATCACTCTCTTTTGTTTTAAAAGTTTAAAAGTTCATGCGCAAACGACAAATACAGTGCAGCAAACCAAAAAGGGATTGGATGTCATAGGTTTGTTGCGTAAAAAAAATGTTATCTATGCTCTTGCTCCACTCATTATCACCATCATACTCACCTCTGCTCTCAACGTTTTATCTATCGTCCGACTTCGCACTGATCTTCATTTAAGTGCTGAGACCTATGGGGTAATCACAAGCATGATAAGTCTTGGCCTCGTGGTTGGTCCACTCTGCTTTTCTAGCCTTTTCCATCACTTTGGCAATGCCGCTGGTGCATCATTGGCTGCGACAATCATCGGCTTTGGAGTTTTCTGTTTTTCCCTAACAGATATGGTATGGTTGATGATGCTGTCATTTTTTATCCTTGGGAGTGCCAACGGCGTGCAAAACGCCCTGATGGCAAGTTTTATGATGAAAGCTATTCGGAAAGAAGACAGAAACAACCAAATGCCCGCCTATATCTTTATCATACAAATATCTGTGAGTATTGGCTTCATAGCAGCGGGTTTTGTGAGTGTGCATCATACCCAAAGCACTCTCCTTCTGATCGGTATCGCTACAATGCTGGCGGGCATGTTAGGTTTTATATTCAATAGCACTGGACAAAAAACAAGGATTTGATAACTTTAAAAGAGAAAGGATATTTTCCGCACAAGCTGACAACAGCAAGAATTTCCTTTCAACTCACCAGAACTTTTAAAAGATTTTGATCATAATTGGCTGCAACAATCATGCGCTTTAGAACTTTCTGCTTTTCCTTAAGCAGATGTGGTTGTGATTGATAACCACTTAGCCTTTGGAGCAGACATACACTCCTAGGTTCTGTTTTTGCTCTCATGCAAAGAGTGTTGACGGTGAAGAGACTCCTCGATAAATTCATTGAGATCAGCTTAATCGATGGCTTCTTTTTAGAGGAAGAGGGGTTGTACACAAGGGGGACCATCGGCAAAACCATCAGCACTTCCCATCACATTCCTCCCGATATTGGGGCCATCACAAACAAGTATTCCTTCTTAAGGCTCAAAAATTTATGGGAGCAGAACCAATATTGTAAAGACTATCTGTAGAGAGAATGATAATGCAAAAAAGAGATTCCTATACGAAATCAGAAAGATATGTAATATACACCGTCATTATTTCCAGCATACTCCCCTTGCTGGACGGAAGCATCGTGAATGTCATTCTTCCTAACCTTGCGCATTATTTTTCAGTGGAAGAAAATGATATACAATGGGTTGTAACATCTTATTTTCTAGCCACCGTGCCGGGACTGTTGATAGCAGCTTTTGTGCAAGGGAGAATAGGTATCAAAAAGACTTGGTTCCTTGCAAGCTTCATTTTTATGTTTGGATCACTGGGAGTAGGATTAAGCTATAATTTTCAAACCATTATATCTGCTCGTATCGTGCAAGGTTTTGGAACAGGCCTTTTACTGCCCCTTAGCCAAACCATTATTGCCTTACAATTTGGGCAAGAACGGGTACGCCAAGCTATGGGCACCATAGCCGTACCAACGGTTTTCGCTCCTGCCTTTGGTCCGCTGGTGGGCGCCTCACTTGCTCAGTATGTCTCTTGGCGTTTATTATTTTTTATAAATATTCCACTTATTTTATTGGCTCTAGCCCTTGGAGCAAAATATCTAAAGACCAAC
>NZ_JH725037.1:707941-717941 GCF_000278235.1 Bartonella vinsonii subsp. arupensis OK-94-513 | reverse complement strand
CATTGTCAACGGTGTAAAGGTCGATCCCATGCGCATTCGTATACCTGACAGTAAAGCATTAACCAGTCAGGACTTACAAGCATTCTTGCGCGAAAAACACAATATTGATTCTTTGTTAAACAGCCCAACACCACCAGAAGATGCTTCTTAAACAACACATAAAATGGACAGCCAAAAACTTTTTAATATTTCTGAAAACAAAAACGTCCTAAATTTATAAAAGCAAAAAGCATAAAATTTTCAGTGTTTATTGTTCTCCAAGCTTTACACAAAACTCACATTATGGATCTGAAGCAATGTCGAATCTTCGAAGAAGATTGCAACTGACTGCATTTAAAAAAAGCGATAACATCTCTTAATCTTGGCTTTCCAGATACGGAGGATGGCTAAGGAATCACAATTACTGTAATAATCTTGGTGAGTGTATAAGAAAAAGACATTCACGTTAAAGCTTACAGCCTCCTCTCAACTGCACAATTGATGATGAAATCTATCATCAATTGCCTTATTTTCAAAGCCATCATATAAAAGTCATAAAGCTCTGATCTTGGACTTTTTCTTCATAAATTGCTGCAGAAGAGCAGAGATATCAATTAAAAAAACAAAATACGTAAAAACGAGCACTGCTTTATGAGCAATTTTATCTAACTTTTGTCACTATAAACAATTTTTCAGATACATGGTCTCATCTAAAAGAGAGCTAAAAAATATAATGTATATTAAACGTTAATTTTAACAGCTCTTATAAGATCACCCCTGTCAAATGTTTTATAGAGTTATTTTGTTCGAGTGATAATTTTATGAAATACAAATACACGATAATTGCTATTTTTTCTTTTACCATCTTTGTGTGTATAAAACCTTATTTTTCTCACGCTCAAGATCTTCCTGTGACACACAAAACAAGACGAAGCTTCATCGAAAAATTACCTAAGCCTCAACAAAGTACGTTCGATGATCGTTCAACAGATGTCTACATCGTCAATGAGCTTACCAATCCGCCTACTTCTATGGCTTTAATTGGTAAAGGTATAACGCGTGGAGAGTGGAAAACAGGAGGACACTGGAGAGCCGCAGGACCTACGGTTATGATTGCGTCTGGCTTTGTAGGAAAAGTAGCGACCACATCGAATGCTTGGCTTGTTGGATCCGGTGGTTGGGCTAAATATAGAGTACAAAACGACGGAACTATTTTAACATTCCGTTGGTATAATCCATATATTGGTTCCCCTGAATACTCTGCTACCTCTAGCAAAAAAAAATATTATTTTGAACGAAGGGTGGAAGAAGGTAAAAATGCGAGAGTAATTTGGTACGTAAAAAGAAGAGAGCGAGTGAAAAATTATTCTGTCGTCATAGCAGCAGATCCGCAAGCTTGGCGCTTAGAGTCTGGTGATCCTAACGCAAATAGCAATAGAGAACCATGGTTAAAAGCCAATAGAAAAGTTGCAAATGCAATAGAATCACACGCCGCTACATTTTATATAGTCAACGGCGATTTAACTGAATTTGGCCGGGAACAAACCTATCAAGACTATGCAGATGTATATAAAAGCATTGTTTATCCTGTCTATGAAGGACTAGGAAATCACGATTACTATAATAATGTTAATGATTGTACAATACCACTAAAAAATCTTTCAAAGGATGCATGTGCGGTGAGTGCTGTTCAAAGAATGATCCAAGAAATCAATAAATACAGCCATGCTTTACCTAGATTTAATACAGATATCACTTTTCGTAAGGACCCTCACCCTCATATAAAGCGCTATATAATAACTGGGAGTTTAAGTTACTCATGGGACTATGGGGATATTCACTATGTGCAGCTTCATAATTATCCAACTTATACAGCTAATTTATATAACGGTGAGACTCAGGTAAAAATAACGAAAGCTTTGAAATGGTTGAAAAAAGATTTAGAAGCTGCTGATAGAAGGGGAAAAGCTACAATTCTCAACTTCCACGATGCTCGTCCCTATTTTAAAGACAATGATTCGCATTTTCTTCATCCCAAAAATACGAAAGATCTCACTGCCTTTAAATCAATCATTAAACGTCATAATGTCAAAGCAATCTTTGTAGGACACGAGCATCAGCAAGTCTCTTGCCGTGCACAAAATGATAAAGTCTTCGGAAATATCCCTGTATACACAGCAGGAGCACTCTTCAATGGAGACTACTATCTTGTCAATGTGCAAGGACAAGACATTCACATTAAAGCGTATAATGGGAAAACAGGGCAACCAGTTTTGGTCAAAGATTTAGGGCTAAATGGAGCCAACACAGACCAATGGAACAGTTGTAGTAATTTATAAGGGCATTTATTACTCTTAACCTTAACGAACAAAGGGGATGTTAACATCCCCTTTTAAGAGAGCTCTTTTGCATCATTCATGCTGAGTTTTGGTAAAGGAATCACAATCTTTGTTCCTCCCAAAGCAGAAGTTTCAAAAAGTGGTTTTTCACCAAACTGCATACAAAGCTGTTCGACAACCAAACGACCAAGACCTGCTTTCTGCGCCGCACTTTGGCTCTTCATGCCCACTCCATCATCTTCCACAATCAACATGAATTGTCCATCTTGTTGGGGACCAAAGGAGACATAAATATGTCCAGCGCGCTGGTCAGGAAAGGCATGTTTGAAAGAATTGGTGAGCAATTCACCAAGAATAATTCCAAGCGTTGTTGCATCTCTTGAAGACAGTCGACAGTCTTTAAAATTCGTGTGAACGGTGATATTTTCGCGCAATTCAAAAGGCACTGCCAATTCAACATCATGCACCACCGAACTGAGAAATTCTGCGAGTAAAGTTGTTTCCATATCATCACTCAAACGCAAACGGCGGTGGGCTGTAGATATTGTCTGGATGCGATCACGTGCCGCACCAAGAACAGCACGTACTTCTTTATTTTTGCTCCGGTTTAACTGTAGCCCAAGCAAAGAAGACACCGTACCAAGGGAATTGCCAATACGATGGCTTGCATCCTGCAGCAACATTTCAACCCGTTGTCGTTCTTTTTCGGCGTGATTGCGTGCCCTTTCCAATTCCTGTGTCCGTTCTTTCACACGTGCTTCAAGCGCTATATTTTCACTATGAAGCAGTAATTGATACATCTTTAAGGAGCGCACATCTCGATGAAACCGATTAACAACAAAATAGGCAGAAATAAAAGTACTGACGACAGAAAATATTGCTGCCAATGTTAAAGCTGCCCGCATAAGCGCTATACCCTCGCGCTGTTTTTGCCGCACCGCATCATCGCCATTGAGAAAGCTTGTCATCAATTGTGCAAGACGTGCCACTTGAATCTTGGGGACTTCTAAAGAGACTGAGGGTTGAGAAGATTGATCAGGAAGCACATCCACCGCATGCATATGAGCATTCATAAAAGCTTTGCGTGTTTCGACCTCTTTTTTAAAAGCAGCAAACCATTCATACCATTGCGGATGGTCATAAACAATAAGCGCCGTATAATCGAGAATATCATCAATTTCACGTGCGGCATTTTCAAAGCGTGCTTTGTCTTCTGCCTTTCGGGTTTTTGCATAACTCCGGTCAGCAACAGCCATATCGATCAAACCAATAAGCACCAAATCAGCCTGTTCACGCAATTCTGAACTGGTATTCAACTGTGCAACTTCTCGATCAACGGCATTTGAGAGCAGCATAATAAAGACTGAAGCAAAGAGAGCCATAATCAGAGAAACAACAATTGCACCCCAACGCCAGCTTGATATGCTTGAATCAGAAGAAGGATTATGAGAAAACAAATTCGTCTTTGTTGTCATAGAATTTCCATTGGCGAACCTGAAAATTGTCATTTTTCAGCACAAAGGAAAACGCCCTTATGAAACATAACACAAAAAGCCCGCTGGAGAGTTTCATACAGGCTTTCCTCACTTTTTCCTAAGGAGTCATACTAAACACTCTGAATTTCCTCAGATGCTGACTTTTACCTTAATAGCTATAACGGGAATAAAAAAAACAAGGCTATTGACCATAATTATTATGCTTTTTTAGCCGTTAAATGAACACAATGTGCTTCCAGCGGAATGAGCATCGGGGCCGTAATCAGATTCACCATTGACTTTAAGAAGTTCCTGTAAGCGATTGCGTGCTCTACTCACACGGCTTTTAATTGTACCCACAGCACAACCACAAATAGCTGCAGCATCTTCATAAGAAAAACCGGAAGCTCCAATGAGAATAATGGCTTCTCTTTGATCAGCAGAGAGCATATTTAAGGCTTTTTTGAAATCTTGCAAATCGAGTGATCCATATTGAGCAGGATGAACCGCTACATTTTGGGTAAACACACCATCAGTGTCTTGAACTTCTCTTCCTTTCTTGCGCATTTGGCTGTAAAATTCATTACGCAAAATCGTAAAAAGCCAAGCTTTCAGATTGGTTCCCATTTCAAAACTATCCTGTTTTGCCCATGCCTTCATAACGGTATCTTGGACCAAATCCTCAGCTTTATCGTGTCTACCACTTAAAGAAAGTGCAAAAGCCCGCAACGCTGGCAACACTAAAAGGAGTTCTTGTTTAAAATTTTTTACGCCCTCTGCCATGGTGGTTTCAAGCCTTTTCCACATGATTTAAGCTAAACTGCTCTGCGCGCTCCAGCCTGTCTAAAAGCTCCAACAAACGCACTGGTAGGGCTTCTTCTTGAATTTCCGTGTAAAATTGGCGTAACTTCCGTGCTATTTCGCAATTGACCCCAAGAAGATCATCCTCACTTGTGAAATGATTGGTGAGATTTTTTTCATCACGGTCGTTCATTTTTTATCCCCCTAATCCATATAATATCAGTAGCACCGAGAAGAATTTTTCGCCTCATGGTTGTAAATATGGTTGTATGCAAAAAGTTCCATACGAAGAGAGGAACTTTTTCATCTCTTGAGAATTTCAATCAACAAAGTGCTTCAAAGGTCAAAGGAGTTATGAACATGTCATTATCAACGCGTATAGCACCGCATCTTCCTTATCTTCGGCGTTTTGCCCGCTCTGTGACAGGCAGCCAATCATCTGGTGATGCTTATGTGTCAGCGATGTTGGAGGCGCTTATTGCAGATATTTCCATTTTTCCCAAAACATCCAGTGATCGCATTGGTACCTATTGGTTGTTTTGTCATCTTTTTGACCAAACCACCTCTAATATACCTGAACCACTTCCACAATTTGGTCTTGAACAAAAAACCAATGCCAAATTATCGTATCTTACCCCTCGTGCACGCCAAGCATTTTTATTGATTGCGGTTGAAGGGTTTAATGAACAAGAAGCCCGTGAAGTCATGGATCTTGATGCGAAAGCGTTCCGCACACTTCTTAACCAAGCCTCGACGGATATTTCTCAACAAATTGCTACAGAAGTTATGATTATTGAAGATGAACCTCTCATTGCACTGGACATTGAACAAATGGTAGAAAGCTTAGGGCATCAGGTGGTAGGAATAGCGCGCACCCGTGATGAGGCTGTCATCATGTATCATAAGAAAAAGCCGCGGTTGATTTTGGCAGATATTCAATTAGCTGATAACAGTTCGGGCATTGATGCGGTTAATGACATTTTGAAAAATGACCAGATACCCGTGATCTTTATCACGGCTTTTCCTGAAAGATTATTAACCGGAGAGCGCCCAGAACCCACTTTTTTAGTCACCAAACCCTTTAATACTGATATGGTGAAAGCGCTTATTTCTCAGGCTTTATTTTTTCAAGAGAATGCCTCTAAAGCGGCCTAAAACAGACTAACATTTTGCAAAATGATCGTTACGCCCATTCCAAACCCCCCTATGGATAAATCCCATCTTAGCGCTCTCATGCAAGCGATCCGTGGTGCAGATATTTTTGTTTTATACCAAACAACAAATCTGGTTTATTTATGGGCTGAAAACCTTCCACAGCATTTGCATAATAAATGGCGGGTAGGATGTCGTGACAGTGATTTTTTTTCGCTTGATCTTGCAGACAATATGGAAACAATCAAATTGCAAGTTTTAGCTACTGGCAAAATGCAAACCATTGAAGCCCGGTTTGAAGATATGGCAAAACAAGCCATGTGGTACAAATTTTCTATTGATTGCCACCGCAATGATCATGGAGACATTATCGGTATTATCACCACTGGTGTTGATATTTCAGGCTTACGTCGACGTGAACAAGTGCTGAAAATACTCCTTCGAGAAGTGAGTCACCGTTCTAAAAATCTTCTTGCCATCATTCAAAGTATTGCCAGCCAAACGGCACGCTATACTGAATCCCTTCAGGTTTTCTTACGCAAATTTCAAGGACGCCTTCACTCTCTTTCTCATTCTCAAGATCTCATCACCGATTCCGATTGGCGTGGTGCCCAATTTCGCGAATTGGTACAAACGCAAGCTTTAGGCTATTTGATGAAAGAGACAGAACGTTTTTCACTTGAAGGTATAGATCCTTATCTTTTTCCCAATGCCGCTTTACATATTGGTTTGGCTTTTCATGAACTGATTGTGAATTCACTTTCTTTCGGCGCCTTATCCCAAGAAAAGGGCAGTATTTGTGTAGGCTGTGAACTCCACACAAAAATAAATGGAAAAATGCAACTTCTCATCACTTGGAATGAGCGTTTTGAAGCACAAACACTTCTTGTCAATAAGAAGCAACGCTGTTTTGGCAGTACTGTCTTAGAAAAGATTGTCCCTGTTTCAGTGAATGGTTCAGCTTCTTTAAAATTAACAGAGACAGGGATTGTTTATTGCTTATGTGTTCCTGATACATATTTTGATACTTTTTTTTAAAAATTTTTAAAAAAGCGATTACCAGACTACAAAATGGGAAAGCCAAAGACGGATGTTATTATTCTCCTACACTTCCCTATCCAGCACAAAGATATTTTTCTGCACAACACCTTTTTGAGCATTTAGCCTATAATTGAGTTTTCCGGAACCTCACCGGAACCTAAAACCTTTAAAAACGTTTGTTCATAAAGAAAACGCCTAAAAGCTGACATATCAGATTTTATACTGTCAGCCTCTTATTTGGAAAATATTTTATGAATACCCTGGTTTTTCTTCTTCTCTTGGTTTCGTGTACGGATGATTTTAACAGCTGTTATTCTAACAAAACAATGGTTACAACCTACCCAACAGCTCAGGCATGTGAACAAGCCATGATACCATCCACAAAAAAATTTTCCTCTTATGGACAACAAATCTTTGCCCAATGCACAAGCATACGGGCCAACTTACAGCAACAAGAAGTCAAGTTGATCTGGTCTGTAACGAATCGAGGCAATTTTCTGCTTAAAAGCAAAAATATCGATGATAAAACGCCTGAAGAGTATGAAACGAATATTTTACCTTCATCCTTTCCTCTTAATCTTTCTTCCACCAACCTCTTGCATAAAACGCCTTAAAAGCATAAACCCATCGGGCTTTAAGAAAATAACGGAAAAGAGTATAGCATGATGGATAAGAAACAGATTCAGACCTCAAAAGACCATCGCGCAGAGCAAGATATCCATCCTCAAGACCAAGCTTTAGACCCAGCGGTGGAACGCGTAAGAAAAAAGCTTATGCGTTTAATGATTATTTCTATTTCAATAACGCTTATTCTTATTCTTGCTGTATTCTTTGGCGTTATCTATAAAATTGTAGCAACAAATTCAGCGCCCCAACAAACACCTCCTTTTTCCTCTCACAGGATAAATCAAGAAACTGTTCACCACACACTCTCCTTACCGGAAAAGACGCAGATTTTGTCGCAAAGTCTCTCAGATCACAATATTGTGCTGAAAATCTTAACACCAGAAGGACAGACAAAATTTATGATTTATAATTATTATACCGGTACACTGATTGCTGTCCTCTCTGTTGAAACAACAGAAGGGGCATCCGCTTCTCCCTCTCGTTAAACAAGCAACAGTTTTCATAAACGCTTGAATATCGCTCTTTGGTTTAAACATTTTCCTCTGCCAAAGCTGTTACCACCCGACGACGTGGTTTTTTCTGTATTTCTTCTGTTAAGAGAGGAAAAGTTGCCTCTTTTCCTGTCGACGCATCACCATTTTGAGAACTGTCCAGCGCTTCCCAGCAAAGTTTCAAAATCGGCAAGTGCAAGAGAGATTCCGTCTTGAACAACAGAACACCTTAAGGCAATAAGATCTTTCACAAACGCTTAAATAGCGCTCTATTGCTCTTCGGTTTAAACATTTTTCTCTGTTGAAGTTATGACCACTCAATGTCAAAATATTAATTTATAATGATAATTTATCTTTTTGCATGTCAAATGAGTCCCCCGAATATTGTAAGGTTCTCTCATTGCAAGCCTACTTATGTTGAATCAAATAAAATCATTTATTTGTATGTTATAAGCAGGGTTGTCGTATGGGTAAAAAAGAGAGAAGAAAGGCGTAAAAATGCCTGTAATGTATCGTCTCAATACCAAGGGCTGTCGCAACAGGGATTTTGCAACATTGGGGGCGGTAAAAAACATGATGGGGCCGGTTTGTACCTTGATAAGCGTAAAGATGGTGGTGGTTCGTGGATTTTACGCTCTACTATCCACGGGCGGCATTGTGAAATGGGCTTAGGTGCACTGAGAGATATCTCTTTACAGGCAACGTACGATACTGCCTTTTCTTTTTGATATTTCCATCGTCACCAAAGGTTTTGATAAAGTTTACTTTTCCATAGAAAGACAGAGAAAGGCTGTTTTCAACAGAAGCGCCAAGTTTTTTGGCGCTTCTGTTTATAGGATAGAGGATGCTTGTTTTTACAGCCCCATATTCAATTTACAGCTCTGTTTTAAGATTTACAGTCGGAGCCTGAGCTACCAGGGTTTGAGCTACCGGAGCTTGCCCCACCGGAGCATGAGCCACTTTATCTTAAAGTTGATAGTTTTATCTTAAGACTGCTCGCCTTGGTTTAAAACTGATAGCGGATACCTCCTGAAAAGCTTGCTCCGGAGATGCCGGTTTTTTGTAGCTTTTGTTGGTAACTAACATCACCATGAAGGGACAAATTATGTGAAAGTTGCGCATTGATGCCAAGCCCACCTTCAAGAGCAGATCCCATAGGATCAAGGTCAAAGTTATCGCCAATTGTGATGTTTCCATCGTCACCAAAGGTTTTGATAAAGTTTACCTTCCCATAGAAAGACAGAGGATGGTTGTTTTCAGTGGCAATGCTTTTTGTGAAACGTCCCCCAACACGGATTAACCATTGCGAAGGGTTGTTCATATCAATGGTTAGATCATTGGCATCATTAATGGGTTTAAACATCAAATGTTGGTAGGCAAGTTGTGCTTGTGGTTCAAGCTCTATTCCTGCCATTCCTGTCGCAAATTTTTTACCAACGGTGGCAGAAGCACTCAAGGTTGTGGTATCCTTCAATTTCGCGGTGCTTTTGATAAGAGCCGTGGCGATATCTCCGTTTAGCATGCCATAGGATGCTAAGAGATCGACATACAAGCCATTGTTATGTTCTAGACTACCGTAAGCTGTGAGCGCCCATTTGTTGAGTGTGCTCTTATCAGCCCCCTCCATCTGTTTTGGGGTGAAGGAGATTTGCCCATAGGTACCTATAAGACCAAAATGCGTGGTAATGTTTTGGCTTTCTATTTCTAGCAAAGAAGCCCCTGCTTGTGCGGCCGCATAGCGAATATCGGCGCCATAACCATATTTGAGAGAACCGCGTTGGGAAGCTAAGGTTGCAGTGCTGCCATAGGGTGAAAAGAAGAAAGAATAATTCTGTGTTGTGCGTATGTCAGCTAACAGTGCACTTTGTTTAGCAATGTCGGTAAAGCCCGCATAGAAGAGAGCATTGGGCATCACGATATAGCTTGCTGCTTGCGGTACAAGGGCAGCTATGCCACCACCGGAACCTGAACCACCAGGGTTAGAGCCACCGGAGCCTGAGCCACCAGAACCTGAGCCACCGGAGCCTGAGCCACCGGAGCCTGAGCCACCAGAACCTGAGCCACCGGAGCCTGAGCCACCAGAACCTGAGCCACC
>NZ_JH725037.1:661263-707491 GCF_000278235.1 Bartonella vinsonii subsp. arupensis OK-94-513 | reverse complement strand
CCACCAGAACCTGAGCCACCAGAACCTGAGCCACCAGAACCTGAGCCACCAGAACCTGAGCCACCAGAACCTGAGCCACCAGAACCTGAGCCACCGGAGCCAGATTCAAGAAATGCCTTATGCAAACGGAAATCCCAGAAGTTTTTATCTTGTTCATCAAACAGGCTTTGTTCAATATCGGCTTTACCATGGGTTGAGGTTGGACCATAGGCGGTGAGTATGTATTTATAAGGCAGCCCTCCTAATGTGGTATAGCCATTTTCTAATTTGAAGGAATCTTCTCCTGCTTTTCCAGAGACTTGGATAAGGGAAATGCCTCCTGTATTTGAGGGATCAGTATTCGTTCCTTTTTTATCTCCTAAGTCGCTTTTGACATACACTGTTGTTGTGCCTGATACATCACCATGAATGAGCAGCCTGTCGGTTTTTTGATCAGCACTTGCATTGCCATCACTCCATGCCATGTTAAAGCCAATCTTGGCATCACCAGAGGCATTGTAAACCGCTGTGGTCTCAGGTTTACCAGATCCTATGTGCAAGGTATGATAACGTTCTTCTACTGGTCCTTGAAAAACAATGGAGCTGTTGTTGAGATTAAGCACAGAAACATCGGAACGTGATCTTGGAACAATATCAAGCGGATTGCCATCACTATCTTTTTCTTTTGTACTGGTTTTTACGAACCATTTTGTACCATTTTTAAGATCAAGAACGGTTTTTGCATCTCGTGAAACGTCTGCTCTCCCTTCCAGAAGAGAGTGATCCGCAGCCAATGTAAACATGTTAGGTTTTTTATAAACTGCTGAGAGCATTATTCCTTTTAATAAAACATCGGCGTGGATTTCTGAGTTATTGAGGTTAATTTTAGAGCCAACTGACCGATTTATATTAAGACCAATTCCATCTTCAACAAAAAGCTTTGTATTGGTTAAATTGGCACTGCTGTTGCATAATACGTTTTCTCCGAAAAAACAGTCGAGATTTATACCGATTTCTTTTGCTGTTGCAAAAACATCTGTTGCACTAATTATTGAAGATGGGGCTGTCACACTAAAAGCAGTGTTTGCAGTTACTTTCCCTCCTGTCATCTGGACATAATGATCACCGCCGTAAAGCCAAATTCCATCATCAATAGCATTAATTTCAACATACTCAAGAGAAATAGAGCCGCCATAAGCCTTTACTGCCTTTTCACTATCTTTAATTGAGCCACCTATCATTATTACTTGAGATTTTTCTCCGTCCACGTTTATACCGGAGCTCATGCCTTCAATAGTTGTATTCTTTAGAGTAACTCTAGCAGAGAAGACGTCTAATCCATAAGCACTTTTACCATGAGTTTTATCAGAATTTCCATAAATGTGCACGTTTTTCACGTTAATATTATTACCGCCTACGTCGCCTTCTTCATCGCCCTCTACAGTGATAATTGTAGCCACATTACAAACCTCAATGGAACCGCCGTTCATATTGAATGTAGCATCAGAGGATACGTTTATTACGCGCATTATGTCACGAGATCGGAGTGTAGATGCAGTTACAGTTATATCAACATTGTTCAGTTCAAGGGTACTATTGTTATCTACGCGTACTAAATCTATTTCAGCAAACTCATCTTTTTTATTGGATTCTTTATGAATCGATCCATCGGTTATTTTTATCTTTCCACCATTACTTGCCCAAATAAAGGGAATATCTTTCAAAGTAGGGAGAATTTCAGCTGTGTCTTTAATGGTTGTTTTATTCCCTGTTAATTCGATTATGCTGCCAGAGCCATTGCTTACTATTGAAGATTCATTTGCGGCACTTCTTTTCTCTAATGTTACATCCGTGCCATAGATTTTTCCACCATTTAGCGCGTGAAGCTGTTGATAGGTTGTTCCTGAAATTGGGGTTTTTACTTCTCCACGACCCGCTGTGAGGGTTTCAGTTGCTTGTACGTTGAGATGCGTACCAAACAGCACAATTGCTGCAACAGCTGTGCAGGATAAAAGGGTTTTTTTAGACATTATGCTTTCCTAACTTATAGCCCCCCACTGTTTTCCCCGCTTAAATAAATTAGTAGAAGAATAACAATGGATATTTGAAATATTAACTACAATTAATGAATTTATTTTAATTTGTCAAATTGAGTATTAATACTATATTATAAGAGTGGTATTTAATACATAAAATACATTAAGTATAAAATATATTAAATAAATATTATAATTTTATAAATACGTGTTTATAATTTGTTAGCTTTAAAAGGCTTTTTTTGTAATAATGAGAATGCATCTTCAGATAACATGGCATGACATAATACTTAAATTGTATTTAACTTTTCTTGCAATTTGATATTTTATCAAATTGAGGGATAGTGAGGGATAGAGAGTATCTTCAGCACTGTTGCTGGTGTTGTTGCGTTCTTTATCACAAGGTTCTCAAGTCTGTCTGGTTTTGCTCTTTTCAGGTGTTGAGGGGCAATAGAGCGCATCACGCTTGTTCTCCTATCGGTGATCTTTTCAATAGACCAACGTTTCCTCCGTTTTCCATAACTGCCTGTTTTCTGATAAGCGCTTGATATCTTGATGGCATTTGTTTGTTGCATCTAGAGAGAGGATAGGCTTCATAAAGAGGTAGTAGGGTTCATTTCCCTATGAAGAGGAGAGGAGCTCTTTGCAAGATAGGGGGCTTCTGAGGATAGATTGTCGCTTTTAGAGGAAGGCGCTGTTGTGAAAACAATGATCAATAAGATAATCATTCAAATATTTGCAGCTGTTTTTCTCAGGAAAGTGTTTTTGGGAAGAAAAAAAATAGGTTTTATGAATTAAAAGGCAGCGTATGGTGGGGCCAACTTGCACCTTGATAAATGTCAAGATGGTGGTGCTCAATGGCTTTACCGTTATACCATACATAGACGCCATCATTGAAATGTCGACACGATTTCTCTGTATTTCTTCCGTTAAAAGAGGAAAAGAGGCAACTTTTCCTTTCGACGCATCACCATTTTGAGAATTGTCCAGCGCTTCCCAGCAAAGTTTCAAAATCGGCAAGTGCAAGAGAGATTCCGTCTTGAACGACAGAACACCTTAAGGCAATAAGACCTTTCACAAACGCTTAAATAGCGTTCTTCGGTTTAAACATTTTCCTCTGCCGAAGATGCTGCTACCCGACGCCGGCGCGGTTTTCTCTGTATCTCTTCACCCAAGACAGGAAAAGAAACCGTTTTTTCTGTCGACGCATCACCATTTTGCGAAGCTTCCGATGCTGCCTTTGAAATTTCAAAACCAGGAAGTTCGAGAGAAACTTTTTCTTGAACACGCACAGAACGTCGACGTGAAGAGCGACGTGTTTTTTTGACAGGTTCAACACTTTCTTCAGCAGCACATTGCGCTTGATCACTTTCTTCATCTGGCAAAGCATGGGCCTCTAAGGACTCTCCATGCGCACGCCCATTTTTTGTCTTAGTATGTTGACCATGACCATTTTCTTGCACCTGTGTTTGTGATACGTCCGTATCGCAACTGACAGTGTCTTTTCTGTCACCTTCAGTGTTTATTTCACCGTATTCTTGCTCATTGTTTTCATCACGGCTCTCATCACGGCTCTCATCACGTCTGGCAGATTGGGCGTTTTGACCAACCGCTGCGAGAATAATACGCAAGTAATGCTCCGCATGTTGGAGATAATTTTCTGACATAACACGATCACCCGCCCCCTGAGCATCGCGCGCGAGACTTATGTATTTGTCGGCAATTTGCTGAGCATTTCCGCGAATCTTAACATCTGGACCGCTACTTTCGTAATTTCGAGACAACGGGTTAGGCCCACGACGATTATTATTATTATTGTTATTACCATTATTGTTATTATTACGACCGCGTACCCGTCTATTCTGTTGTGGCCTCATCTTTATCCCTTTTTTTGGAGTATGTGTGTCTTAATTGACTCTTCTTCATTGCATTATTTTCCGATAATGCTCGTCACGTTTACAATACGGTTATCAGACCATCCGCGTTTTATTTTACTTAAATGATACCTACTGATATTTGATAAAAACATATATTTTTTGAAATATCACAAAAACAGCAGGGAAGTCGTAAACTTAAGATTCCCTATTTCTCTGTTAACCAGCAAAAACCTAGTGATGTTCATCTAAAATGCCAAGTATTTTTTTTCAAATAGACCATATTTTATTAAAAAAATAACCATCTTGTGGAAAAACAAAAAACAAGAACATGCACATAATACCCCTGGCAAAAAAACAGATTCCATCAGAGAATAAAGAAAAGCTCTCTTTTCGCTCTAAAATGATCGATTGATTCTAAAAACGCCGATATTCCCTGCCCCACATCGCACTTAACTCACAAGCACTTACACCCCCACGAGTCATTGCATGAACGTATTTATTTCTTGAATATAGTCTTTCTTTTGCATTAAAGCAAGAGCTTTGTGAACGATATCCACTCTCTCTTCACAAATCTCTCATTTTTTATAAAGTGTTTAACAAAAAGCACACTGCAAATCTTTTGATTATCAGCAGAACGGTCTCTTGCCAAAGCGAGCCAATTACCCCGACAGCATTTTATTTAAAAGTTGTAAAATATAGAGCATTGCTGACAACGGAAATTATCACACACTCAAATTATCACACACTCAAAGGATGTCTTGGCTAACGACCACATCCCCACCACATTTTTTAGAAAAGGAGCTCCTTTTAAGGACAAAAATTCCAACAGCTCCTGAGCAGGAAGCATCAGATAATCCGCTTAGCTCACAACCAAACAGCTTAATGCCAAAAATCTTTCTAAAAACTCCATTTCCGGTAGCTGCAAAGGAAAGCTACCGGAAAGCCATGGAGTGGTAACATAGGATTAAAAAAAGATGGATTTTATCACAGAGAAATACAAAAAACCTTTGTTACCTAACACGCATCACAAAGCATGTTAGAATGGTCTTATTTATCAATAACAATACGTCTTTTTTATGGTTTATCTTGATAAAATTTCTCATATTAAACATGTACATACTCCATCATACAAAAAATCAATGATTTTTCTGCTTTGCGAAAACCAATGGTAAAAGTATGATTTTTGTCTTTGTTTTCTCTCTCAGACAAGACCTATAAAGACTACAAACAACGCTCAGTGTTTGTCTTTTTATTTTTGTGAACTTTGATAATATCTTCAAATTCTTAAGTAAGAAGAATCTTTTATCAAGCTTTCATTGTCATATCTGCTCTTTTCATAAAGCGTTCTTTTAAAACGGCATAACCATTACAAAATATGCTCTTCTTTGAAGCTTAACCTTTTGTATTTTTTTACAAAAGTTTGTGGAATGTTAAATTTTCTTGTAAAAACTTAAAAGTGATTACGCACTTTACTTTTTTCACGCTCTTTTTCGTTGAGAAGGCAATCCCGTAAGAGAAAATAATTTCCATCCCCCGGCCGCACTATTTTCACACATTGTTTCTTTGCAGTATCAGAAAGTGCATCCCACATTTCACGAATAGTAAAATAGGCTTCACTTTCCAAGTTAAGACAACGCTGATATATTTCCCTCTTCATATCAGGGATCACTGAGGCAGAAATTTCCTTGCAATAGACGCGCAGGTCAAAGACCGGAATAGTTAATGCAACAGGGGCTTGTTGTGTTAATTGTTTTTTAGAAGAAAAAGAACCAATCATTTTAACAACGCCAAAACACAACGCCAAAACACAAAAAAGTAACAGACAAACAAACATGATCTTGCGAGATAATTTTTTGAAATAAGCGTTTTGCCGCGCGCGGATTCTTTTTTCCATAAAGACTGTATCCTTTAGCGTCTCAAAATAAGCTTTTTACAGCAAAAGTGAGAGAAGCATCAATGCACAAAATCATACTCTAGCACCAAACGATCAATTTTTTATATCAAACACTTTTTCTCACCAAGCAATCCCTACCTCAAATGTTCCTTTATAAATTGATACTTTTATAGTGGTTTACGCAAAAAAAACAGAAATAACCGTATTTTTTCCTCTGTATAAATATGACTTATATCACTATCCTTAAGAACAATATATGTCACGACTCCTGTGAATAAAAAGGTATACACTTTGAATAAAGATCAACGCCCCGCTATATAAATTGCAAAAGACTTCTATCCTCGCATGACCGTGAGATTACTAAATTATGGTAAGAAGATACAAAAGCGACGAACTGTTTATTGATTAAAGCCCCGTCCTGCATCTGTTCAATCATTTTCTCAAATTGTGCCAAATTTCTTTATCGAAGGATTTCCACATTACTTTTGGTTCATCCCTTTCTGCATAATTGACATTTTCCTCCTCCACAAAAGAGGTTCCCTTTATGCGCTCGTAACCATAACCAATGACACACACACTAAGGCAATCTTATGAAGCTTGCCAACGAAAACCTTCTCACGAGTAAGCGCAAACTCTTTTAAAAAATCGTATTTTTAAAACTTAATATCCTTTCCAGACACTATAAAATCAGACCCGATGGGCTGCTTAGCAGCAAAACCTACAGATAATCCGGCATGTGAAGCTACAGATAAATTGGCAGATAAATCTAAAGATAATCCTGCAGATGCACTGACATGAGGGCTTTCCATATATCCATCGCTCTCTATTTTGAGATCTTCATGCTCACTGTCATTCTTTTCACCACTTTGTTTGGTATTTTTGTTGAGATTCTCAAGATCTTGCATCACTGTTTTCAATTGTTGTTCTAAAGAATCAATACGCTGCGACAGTTGCGTGATATTTTTGCTTTGTTTTTTATCAAAGCGCTCAATGTCTTGACAGTTTTGTTTCAACAATGCATTCAAAGGAGCATGCCCCATTCGTCCACTGGCATAAAGAACCACACGAATATGTTCAGGATCATCAATGTCAGAGATAGAAAAAGGAAAGAGTGCCATTATATGCCCTCCTATTGGTTACAGAATAAATGATGCATGCTAGCAGGGCATTTGGATGCACTGATACCGGCAGGTTTTATGCCATAGGGCATATTGGTAGATTTTTAAAAGTCTTTCTTGTTGATTATAAAAGAGAGAACAATGAAAGATTTTCTGGGGAAGGTTTTCCAGCAACACACGCAGTATCTTAAAGCATTTGATGAAACAACGCTTGGAGCTTTTTTAAAAAGCTATACAAAATAGAGTGTGTTTGTCATGTTTTCACAGCATAATAAATTGCAGCAATTTGAGGCATAAGAAGCTTAACTCTCGGCGGTTTTGGGTGCAGACTGGAATTAGGGGAATCTTGCAAATCGGGGACATTGAATGTTGTCTTCCCATCTCCCATTCCCCATATCATCCCCCTCTCAAGTGCATCAAAGAGATTTTTATATTTCTCTCGTGAATATTCTTTACCATTACATAAAAGCCAACCTTCAGGTATATTTTGCGTAGCAAAAGAGCCAATAAAACCTGTCGGAAAATTTTTAGAAAAGTTCATAGTAGGATTTGTTAAAAACCAACCATCGGCGTTTTTTCCCGCAACATCACAGGTATAGACCAACTCATAAAGCCCTCCCTTTTGGATCTCTCCCCCTTTTAAAGGGGCTATACCCTCTGAGGTTATCTTATAAACGGGTCGCACAGGTAATTTGTTTAAGGCAACAGTTGTGATTCCTTTATTGACCCCTTGTGCTTTAAAGCGCACAACAATCCCATTCATATAAGACTCAAAAGGAGATTTCGTGGTCAAACGAAGAGAGGTTCTTTTGGTATACTCATCAACGGTAAATTCTGTTTCAATTCCCCCCCCATTATCAAAGAGATATTCTTTGATACGTTGCATCATAGCGCGCGCACTATCATTGACCGAACTTGGAGGTTGTCCTTCTGCCCAGTTTATATCTTCATCGGCGGAAGCATTTTCCAATGCTAACAATGACCAATCATAAATCGAACTCATAGAACATATCCTTTTTGCAAAAAGCGAAGACGAGCAAAAAGCCAAGAAAAGAAAGCAGCGATTTTCTTTTGAGGCGTTGTGATTTTCTCCATATGAAAGCCAATTTTACCATAATCAACATGCAGAAGTTTTGTCTTTGCATTGATAAAAACAGCATCGGGGTTCAAACGCAGTACATCTTGGGCAAGAACGCCCCGATAACGTTGCGGATTTCCTTTATAATTAAAGAGATAAAGCGGATAGCCATTTTTCTCACCCACGGGGGTGATATTTTCTTTAGCTCTCACATCACAAAGCCCTAAGATTCCGCCCACCAATCCCAGCACTTGCTGAGCATCACGTAATGGATCTTTTGTAACGGAAGGCATAGTTGTTGAATTTCCTGATTTTGTTCCGTAATTTCCGGCGGCTTGCGTCCCCACACCCAACAATTGCGCCAACCGGTTCCAACCTTGATTATCTTGTTCGATCCATTTTTGCCGTTCTGCATCCAAAGCATTTTGACGGTTCATATCTTGAACCATTCCGCCCTTCAAAGCATTCGCTTGTGCATTGCTTTGCCCTTGATAGTAGCTGTTAGCGGCATCCACTTGGTCCCGCAAAGAGCGATCAATCATCTGATTGGCATTCATCATATTATTGACATCTTGATTATACTGTTGCGCAGTAGCATTTGTAGCCAAAGCACCGAGTTCATCGGCAAGCACTCCGGTATGTGCCCCAGAGCCATAGCGCCCTGCTCCAGACATCGATTGATTAATAGCATCAGAAGTTTTGCTCAAAGCATTTTGCAAGGCAGCATTAAATTTACTATTGCCTCCAATCCAGTCTCCCTTTGCCATATTGAAGAGATTGGTAGCGCTTTGCGTTGGAGCATTAAACCATTGTGTCAGAGCGGGATTGTTATATTGACGCGCAGCATCCTCTAAACCGGTAAGAGCATTTTTTGTCATATCACCCAAGCCAGCAGTGCGCTCTCCTTGATAGACATTGCTGCCTATGCCTTTATTATAAAGATCGAGCGCTTGCGCACTGGCTTTTTTAAAGATATCTGCTGCCCAAGCGGGTGGTGCATTTGTTTGTGTTGTTGTTTGCACTTGAGGTGTTGTTTTTTTTCTCATGGGACGAGAACCTTTCTATAATGAATAAGATCACGAGAATATCCGTGACGAGCGAGCATTTTAGCCCATCCAGTTCTTCCAAACAGATGCAATTCCTCCGCATGGATTGAGAGCGCCCACTGTTCGATCTTTTCAATCAATGGAACCAATTCCAGCCCTCCCTCTCCGGCAAGATCTGAAAGGACGACGCGTTTTTTACCCCTTTGGGTTTTTTCAATTTTAGTGAGTGCAAAGGCACTAAATTGAGTTTTATTTTTTAAGACAAGCCACAATTGTGCTTGCCCAGTAGCCAATTCTTTAGCAATTGTTGCCAAACAGACATCATCAGGAAAGCGTTGAGCATATTTATTGAGAGCCGCATTGAGTGCCTCTTTGTGAGGCGCTATTTTTTCCCATGACCATTGCTCTGTGAAATGAGCAGAATAAAGATTTTGACCATCCTTTTGCTCTGTCATGATTTTTTCTCCCCTTCTTGAAAAGAGCCCCCAATGATCCATGACCGAGGAAACCTTTTGGCTCACACACTGTTCTTATCATGTCATTTTGGAGTAAGAAGATCGCCTAATGCCAATTATATAATGCCAATTATATAATGTTTGCGGTGCAGCCCTCATATTCTCTCTTTAAAGAGGCATCTCAACAAGTATGCTTTTTCACGACAGATGCCAACACATGCTTCTTGAGCATACGTTCCTACACATTCCTTTATTAGAAGGCATGCTTTACCACATCCTCTTTCACTACAGACATGCGTTACCGCATTGCACCTTTATCATAGGCACGCGTTACCGCATGCCGGCAGGCTTCAATTCCACATCGAATCCTGTCACATGGGACCAATTCATCCCTTCTGGAATACGCAATTTAAAGCGATAAAATCGCGCCCTTGCACGAGAATGAATTTGCCCTGTATTGTGAGAAGGTTTTTTTTCGGGCAACCAAACCGTTTCCTCTTCCAGTGATTGACGCAACCGCATACCCACAGACAAAGAGAACTCAGCGCTATTGACCTGAGGCATAATATTTTTGACGCGTGTAATCATCCCATTTGTTTGCCCCATTTCTTGTGAAGTGACCACACACGCCATAGGGGAACCAGAAAACGAACCAAGCCTGCCCTGATGATCAAAAGCCCCAAGAATAGGCGCTTCATTTTTCCAAGCTTTACTGTCGAGAGAAAAGGATAAATCATCAATATTTTGTGAAATCCGATCCAGTGCTTCCAAAGTAGTTCCAGCGAGGAAAATGGGCAAAACCATTTTGAGGTCTACGGCGGCTTTGGTCCATTTTTGCAAACCCCAATCATAAATAAGCAAGATGTGTTTGTGGACAGTATCATCATCGGTATCGATCATCCAATAGACGCGATTATACACCCCATCGATAGCGGCAGAAAGCGTGTAGAGATTATTACTGCTTGATTTAGCCGTCATAGTTCGATCAACTTTTTCGAAGCCAATGGGTATAATCTGTCCCTCATTGGTCATCTGATAAAAACCGCCCTCATCAGCAAAGAAAGCAAGATCCCCTCGACAAACAATCGATTCAGCATTTTTTGCGCCGCGTTTATCGTGTATTTTTTGGAAACTGAAGATAATTTTAGAACCAGGGATAAAAGAACCAGCATAGATTGCAGAACGCATAAAGATGATGGGATTTGTTGTTTCTGTAGCCCCTTGGACGAATCCGCCATCGGGAAAATCTTGATAATCGCAGCTTTTTTTTCCAACAGTCCAACATTCGGCATCATTCAACCCCGACCAATGCACACGTCTTGGATATTCCGTTAATTTCATCAGACAAACGAAATCCCCCCACACGCGTACGATTCCGGCTCGTGGTGGATTTCCTCCTAAATTTCTAAATTTTTTGTCATGATTAATATCGATCACTTGTGGTTTATCATTGGCATTGACAGCAATGACATAATCACCAAACAAAGCAAAAGACCAAGGCGCGTCAACATTGGCACAATAGGGTTTTCCCTTTCGGCTCATATCTTGCCAGCGCATTGTTGTGTTGTTGAGCAGGTAGATTTTTTGTGCCGTTCCAACAAGAATAGACACCCCATTTTTTGTTTTAACAGCAAGAGCCCCTAAAATTCGATCAGGACAAGGCTCTGAAAGAGGTTGAAAGCTTGGCATAGGGATATAGGAACCATCGGCCGGCAACACATTGACCAGCTCATCCGTAAAGATGCCATTGATATCCGCAACATCAGGCCGATAATCAGCAATTGGAAAAAAAGCCATTTAAAATCTCATGAAAAGAATATTTGCAGAACCTTGGGGTTGATATTTCAAACCGCAAAGGCTTATTTAGTTTTAAGCAAAAGAGCCCCTCAAACGGGAAGCAGACTCTAAAAAAATGCAGAAGGCCCAAGCTTATAGAGAACAGAGAAAAGTACCTTCATTCATGAAGCAAGATTCTCAACTATCACCTTTCAACGCCCCCCAACAACGCCCCCCAACAACGCCCCCCAACAACGCCCCCCACCAACGCCCTCCCACCAACGCTTGTCCCAAATGGAAAATGGAGAAAAAAGAGCTCTTTTAAAATCGCATTGGCAGAATATTTGCCGCCCCTTTGCGTCGCGATGTTTCAAACCGCAAAGCTTGCAGCTGTTCTTGAAAATCACTGAAAGACACAGCAGCATATTCAGGATCTTTAAGGATATTTTTGTAGAGCTCATATTTTGCCCGTGCTTTAATAAGATCAAAGGCATGGGTAAACCAAGGATTATCTTCCTCACGCAGGCATTCCTCCCCAAAGGGGGCAGGCGCGTAAAAAACGCGTACGGTCTCCACCTGTATAGGTGTTGGAAAGAGCCCTATTTTTTGATCATGGTAGGTATAAAAAAGCGGTCTTCCCTGGGATGTTCCTTGGGGTCTTCCCTGTGGTACTCCTTGGGGTGTTTCTTGCGGTATTCTTTGAGGTATTTCCTGTGCAGGCAATTGTAGAAACTGCGCCCCATAGTGTTTTTGCAATACCTCTCTAGGTTTAAAGACCAATTGTGTTACCAAGGTTTTTTCTTGGGGTGTTTCATGGGTTCCTAACAGGACGGCTTCGACATCTCTTTCTGATTCAATAAAAATCCCCTCTTCCTGTCCATACCATGTTTTACCCCGTTGCGTTTTGAATGTGAGTGTTCTTTTTTCATTAAAAAAGAAAGGTTCTCGTTCACACAAACGCAAAGCAGTCAAAATGGAATCTTGAATTTGCGTAGAATATTCAGCCGTTGTATCATCAATTTCATCTTGAATAAGCGCAATCATGCGCAAAAAACTTTGAGAATGGTCCAAGGGTGAGAGATGAAGATCATTGGCATCAGTGGATAAAACTGTCATAAGCAATCATAATCCTTTGAGATGAGCAGCATGTATCCCCCCAACAAAAGAGTTTGTTGGGGGAAGATTTTGCAAATTTTGCATACTTTGCAAATTTTCAAATAAAGTCTTTAAGACCACGCTTTTAAGCGGGTGCTCCATAGGTTGGGATAACGATAGTACCGAAATCCTGCTTCCCTTGGGCGCTTCCTGGTAAATTGTAACAGGTTTTTTTCATTCCTATAATGGTTTTGGCTGCAACACCGAACTCACGTTCATAATCAAACAGCTCTTCAACCAATTTATAGCGTGTAGCACCACGGTCTTTACCAAAAGCAATGACAGCGCTTTGCGCTCCCAAGAGAACAGCGCGTCGTACATTTGGCACAGCTTTGTTTGTCGTACCAGATTCAACACCTTCGGTGACATGTTCGGCTTCACGCAAGACAACGCCATTATACATGCCAAGAGATCCATCATAGAGCGGATTTTTAAGCCGGCTTCCATTATAGATTGCCTTGGTAATATCGAGCCACTGCCCGGCATCTGTATTGGTACGCAATTGTGTTACTTGGGTAGGGTGCAGATAAAGCACATAGACACTTTCTCCATCAATGCGTACTGGTCTAATTTTGGGATTAGCCAGTTTAGCGCGTTCGACCGCTTTATCGATCAACTTGAGATCAAAGACATCATTTTCTTTCAAGTCTTCATCTTTTGTTTTTCCATTGGGGCGCACAATACGTTTATCGGTTGGTGCAGTTGGCGCATTAAACCCATAATGGACAGGTTTAAGAGCAATAGAGCGCCCTTCAAAGTTAATGGATTTTGCGGTATAGCCACACACTTGAATGAAGAACATCATACTGAGCCGATCAGCATACCAATCGACCAAGCCATTTTTGGCTTCGGTACGCAAATCATGGAGAATACGTTGCTGATCAATAGTTCCTTCATTTTTGACACGCACAGCATGAACAAGTTCATTAATAGCCAAACGGTCATTGAGAAATTGAAGCGCTTCTTCATTACCTTCCAGCGCTTGGCCTTCACTCACTCCATCACCAAGCAACTGTACGCGCAAGCCAAAGCTAATGGCATCACCACTTTCCTTATTGGTTTCATCTTTTAATTGCACGATACTGTTGGAATCTTTCCCAATCAATGGTGCAATAGGAATTGCTTTTGAAACTTCTTGGTTTAATAATTTAGACCATGTGCGTACTGCCATTGGGTCATTGATTCCGATATAAGTTACTGTCATTTTGTCCTCTAAAAGTTTATCGACATAAAAAAACCGGCAAAGCGCCGGCTGTTAAAACTCCACATTTCTCACGGTTGAGAGTGGTACATTCGTTGCATGTTTTGTATGATGATATTGCCTAGTAACGTCCCCTCCCCCTAGATCTTCTCCCCATGGGCTTGCGCATTCAAAGAGAACCTCATTCCCCCTTTGCTTATTCCCCCACAAAAGTCCGCTTCAAGAGCCCCCATACGCACCTGAGAAACCCTCTTTGGTTGTTTAAAGGTCTCCCCCACCCATTAAACGGTTAAAAGCGGCTTTGTTTTTGGGGTCAGAAACCCAAGTACTAAATTCTGCCTCTGTCATTTTATCCAGCATCTCCAAAGAGATGGGACCACTTGGAGTCAAACCGTTATAAGCCGCAAGTGTGCGTGCAGAATTTTGCCTTTCCTGTAAGTTCTCCCCCCCGTACTTCATCCCCTCCCTATAGTTTGTCCCCCCCATAGGATTGGAAACATTTGTGTAACCATTTTTTTGCGCAAGAGTGTAGAGCATTTCAGCGGGGTTTTGATTTTTTCGCGCACAATCGCGCAAGATCTGCTTCAACTCATTGCCAATCACTTCATCAATAGCTTTTGGATCAGCCATTTCGGGATAGAGCGAAGCAAAAGCAGCCAATTGTTTTGCCCGCGTCTCATAAATAAAATCGGCCGCCTGATCAAAATCATGATATTTTTGTTTCACGCTGGCAACAGATTGCTGGAAAAAATTCTGTAACTGTTCTGCTTCAGGAATGGTGGCTTGTTTGGCATGCAACAAGCCCTGTTGATGCAGTGTTTTTCCCAACCATTGCATATAGCCCATAAAATCTTTTTGCGGATCTGGAGGAGCATCCCCCTCTTGCGCTATTTGCACCCCCCCCTGCAGTTGTTGTGGTTGTTGTGGTTGCACACCATTTTGCTGTAATGACTGCTGTTGTTGATATTCACGACGCTCTTCAACTTGCCCCACACGGGTTTTGGTATATTCTTCTCCCCCAATTCCACTTTCTTCCTGTTCAGTTCCTGAAAGAAAATCCTGTTTCAATTGGTTTTGTTCTGCGGGCGTTAAGTGTTCTTGATCCATACTGTTAGCCTTCTTTTCGGATAATAATTTTTCGGGCAATAAAATGATGTTTTTTTTCAAATACAGCGGCTTATTCTTGCCTTTATACTTGTATCTATTCTGAGGTCTTTGCCATTTGCAAAAGAGTCTGGACCATGCGTTCTACATCAGCATTTCCACTTATCCCCTCTCCAGCATTCCCACTCAGCAAAGCAGCATCTTGCGCCGCCTCCTGCAGAGCATTTTGCCTTTGCGTTTTGAGTGCAATTTTATGGATAAGCGAAGCAGGCAAAGGTGAATAGCGCAACAGATCGAGCATAATATCTGGTGTTGCGAAATTTTGCATCAAAGGCAGCAATTGCATAATAAGAGCAAAGGTGCGCTCTTTTTCATTAAGGCTAGTAGGTGCATCATCGACGACAATATCATATTCCAAACAGGTGATCATTTCCCGTGTTAAGGGTACATATTGGGCATTTTCGTCACCAGCGATACGCACCAAGCGCCCATCGGAGAGATAATTTTGAATGAGATAGAGAATAATTTTTCCCTGTCGTTGCCGATATCGACGCAAACCATCAAAGAAGGAAGCCAACAGATTAAGTGATGATTGTCTGCGTTGTTCTTCAAGAATCCCCGGTTGGTTGACGGCGCGTGTTCCCACAAATTCAGAGGACAAACCAGTCACTTGTGTAATGGCATTTTTTGCTTCATTAAACAGTTGAAAAAAGCCTTGCGGAAATTGTGCCACGGGTTTTGGTTGGATTCTCCCCCCCGAAACCGCACCACTTTTCAACCACGTAATACTATCGGCTCGCGCCCAGCTTTCCACAGCTTGTCGATCATCATCGAAAGCGTCTCGTTCCGCCATAATCCCGCCTTTTGATTGGCTATTCAGCAAATGCATCACTTGACTAAAATATTTATTTGCCCAGCGTTGTGGATCTTTTGTTGGTTTTACAATACCATAAAATTGGCGGCTCAACTTGTCAAAATATCCGGTAATACATTCCCACCCCAATTGATGAGGTGGCACCAAGGGCTTATCCGGTGCTTCGAGTAATTTTTTCCCTAAAAAAGCACGTTTGACAATTTTTCTGGTTAATCTTGTTGCTTGAAGAGAAGGGAAATCTTTGCACAAAACTTGGAAATCTTGTTCCGAATAATCGGTATATTTACCACTTTGCGGATCAAGAACTTTATAAACGACTTCACGTTCGAACCACCGGCATTCCGCCAAGGTAACCATTTTAGGGCTCTGAAAATTGATCCCATCCTCTCCCTCTCCTTCATAATTTTTCCTGTCATCACTGTTTGTTTGATGCAAAAAGGCAGGCTGTTTCACCCAATCGGCATTCAGATCACTCCAATGGACATTGGGAAACATTTCCCTCGCGACATGCAGAGGTTTTTCATCAATATACCAGACGCGTTGCGCATCAATAAGGTTTGGTTTCACAGCACTTGCATCCCAGACCATTTTCATGGGATCTAAGCGTGCAATGACCGGTTTTCCTTGGGGATCTTCCTCATAATCAAGCCGTGTATCTGTCCATCCCATACCGCAAATGATAGCATCTTGGAAAGCATCGGAATCCTCATATTCACCATCGGCTTCATCACGAAACCATTCGGCTGCTCCGGTAAGGATTTGGTTGGCAAAAGCAGCGCCCTCTTGTCGTGGAATGAATTGCACTTGTCGTTTATTATTGCGCTCTGCACCAATGACAGCATTGACCAAAGGAGCAATACGGTTAAAAGTCATAACTGGTCTGTTTTGTTCGCGCAACACGGCGAGATCTTGTTCATTCCATTGGCGCCCATTATAAAAATCATAGTCTTCTTGGGCATTTTTTCGCCATTGCTCCACATGGGCAATATCATCATGATACCAGCCAACGAGTTTTTTAAAGAGCGCCTGATCTTCAAGCGTCTCTAAGGAATCAAAAGAATTGGTAGAAATATTCATTAAAAAGCCATCCATGAAGTTTGAGAATGGTGAAACGAGCGATAAGCATTTTTTTGCGGTCGATTATGTGGTTGTTCATAAGCCACACACATGAGTCCGAAACTATCGGCGCCATGGCTAGCCCAATCATGTTCAGCGCCCAAACCGATATTGCGCTGCTCATCACGTTTTTCATGATACCAAGCGAGTGCTTTTCGCCCCGCTTTTGTTGTTTCACGGTTAAACCATATGGCAGGAAACAAGCGTCGCACCGCTTCGATACGCATTTTGACAGCCCCCACCCCTTGATTAGGAACAATTTTTGTTTGAAAACCGGCTTGTTGGAGAGCACTTTCAAAACTAACATTATAAACACGGTCTTTTGTAGCGCCATCATGGGGCAAGACCATCAAAGCCTTTTCATATCCGCGTTGAAAGACCCAGCCAATATGCTCTGAAAGGGGCTGTCCTTGTGCTTCATAATAATCGAGCACACGGATTTCACGTCCCACGAATTGCGCCACCCATAAAGAGGTAGCATCCGCCTTTGCCCCTGTTCCTCCGATATCCCAAAAGATCTTAACCTGCATCAGCGGATCACGCGGAACAGTAGTAATACGCCCCTCCTGCTCAGCATCAAGAAGTTCTTTTTGATAATAAGCACCTTGAACAGCTTGGAGATAATCACCTTCCCAAATATGATTATACTGTTCGGGTCGTTGTTCTAAATCGGCTTTTCTATCTCGATTGAGTTTTTCAGGGAATTGAGGATTATCACGCCAATTGATTTCAGCACCTTTGATATTAGGATCATTGACATTTCGGAAACGTTTTTCCACGGGGGCATTTTCACGGCAAGGGTTCCACGTCACCCATAATTCGGCATTCCAATCTTTTCCCTCTTCACGCAGTGTTGGAATAAGAGTTTGCCATGCCGTTTCAGTAACGGGCTCTGCCTCATCAACCCAGCAGAGAAAAACCCTCCCCATGGATTTAATACTCGCGATATTACGATCAAGCCCAGCGAACACATAAACGATACGTCCATCTTTTGACTTAATAAATTTATCGCCGATTTCATAATAATCTTGGAGAAAAGGATATGTTTCAATTGCCCGTTTAATTTCCTCCAACGAGCTTTCATTGAGTGAATTTTGAAATTGTCGTGCACAAAGAATAATACCGCGTTCCCCCGCCTTTCCATGCCGATATCCGATCACAGCAGACATGAGAGCAAAGGAACGCGTTTTTCCAGATCCCCGTCCTCCCCAAGCAGCACGCACATCTGCTTTTCCAGCAAAAACCGGCAAGAGCTTTGGAATGAGAGCAATTTGCGCAGTTGTCATGAATTCTCAAAAACTCCCAGACATCACGTCCTCAAACATCCAGCCCCCAAATAGCATAAACCTCAGGGATCTGCCCTCCAAGTCCCCCACACCCTCACACAACATTCACACAGGCGCACTATGAATCTTCTTCACGCACCACACCTTTTGAAACCACCGGCACAATTTCGACACGTGAAACGGCTTTAACCTCGCCCCCAGCTTCTCCGGTAACTTGCAGAGGCAGAACCTTTGCAAGAAGCGAAAAAAAAGGCACAGGATTATTGAGAGCATGATATTGCAGATAAGAAACCAGCCCATCCTCACCATAGTGATATCCGGCTTGTTCAGCAGCTGTAAGAAGAGCCTCATTGAACCGCCTTGTTGTTTTATTCAAAGCCCCTTTTTTCCGCCCTCTTCGACGTAAGGGAAGACAATGTTCCTCTGCCATCATCATATTCCTTCCAATTAAAGAGAAACCCCAATTAAAGAGAAATCCAAGCCTCAGGCACAAAAAATGACATGAAAATCAGCAAGGAAATTTCGAGAGCAATCAGCCATTTAAAAAAATGGGACATAGCCTAAAAGATAAAAAACACGCACAAAGCACAAATCCTCCGCATTATTTTACAGATCAACGTTTTTACGCTTTTACGCCATTACAGAATAAAGCCAAACGCCCCCCATACCACCACCCCGCGCCGCTCTATCAACACTGGTCTGTCAATAATCATTCCTCTGCTGATTATTTCTACGGCTATCCTACACTTCAACGAATGGTGTTTCATAAAACACGCCAGGTAAGCTCTGATCTACAATTTGACTTCAAAAAGCAAATGTTCCTCTGCAAAATAAAGCTTCCACCCCGCACCGATTTTAAACTATAGTCCAACCTCTTACCCAGTAAATTCCCCTACTAACATCAGATTACCGCCCCTCAAACAACCCTATTTTACGGTATAACAGAGTAAGAAATATTTTAATTTTTCTTGCCAATCTCCTGAAACTACTCTATTGACGGGCTTGTGTTTTTGATCGTCCACGCAACGGTCAAATAGGGAGTTGAAGACCCGAACGCTCAGTACATGAATTTATCCCGCTTTGCGGGTATCCCGGGATTCCGGGAGTTTTTGCACTGTCCAGGTGCTTCTCAGCGCTAAAAGCAAAAAGCTGACTGAGCTCAGTATTTTCAACCTCCCGGAATACCAATGCGAGGGCGCTCGCAACCGGAGGGGGACTTTAAGTGCAAACCAAAAATCCACATTTTATCGATATGTTGATAGGTAAAAGAATCCGCCATAGACGCATTTCAATGGGGCTTTCTCAAAAGGAATTAGGAAGCCATTTGAGTGTCAGTTTCCAACAAATCCAAAAATACGAAAAAGGCTTCAATCGTGTAAGCGCAGGATGTTTACTAGAAATCGCTCAAAAACTAGAAGTTTCCATGAGCTTTTTTTATGCCGATATTGCTACAAAAGAAAATACCTCACACCATAATCAAGAAACCTACAGCGAAAAAGAACAGGCTCTTGTGAAAAACTTTAGAGAGCTCAAAGCGAAAAAACAAAAAGCAGTTCTGTGGTTGATTTCTGATTAGGCAAAAGAGCACTCATCAATATTATTTGCCAATATCTCCCCTCTGCCTAAAGCCTTGCCCGCCTGATACCACCACATCTCAAAAAACAGTTTACGGCACCGGTTTACGACATCATAGGACAACAAACACCAAAACCTTTGGCACCAAAACCTTTGGAAGACATCCCACCACTTTCACAGAATCTTATCAGAAGATCTCATCGGTCCATTTTTTCATCTCCCCCCATCCTTAATTTACAGCAGATGAAAAAAACGCACAATTCCGATTGTATCATTATGATACTCGTTTAGATTTACCTTGTCAACTTTTTCTTTCTACCCTGTCCTTATCCCTGTCTATCTTTATCCTTTTTGTTGCCCGCCCTTTTTCTTGACATTCACCATTCTCTAAAGAGCATCATTGTTTAAAGAGTGCCATTTTTAAAGGACCGCCCTTTTAAAACAGTCTTTGACGCAGCCTTTCCTTTTCATTCTTTACAAGTGCGTTCTTTTCAAGGCGCTTAGGTTTCTTCTTGTTTTCCAGACAAAAAGACCAACTGCTCTCCTTCTTTTGCAATTGTCACAGTTGTTTCATCATGAATTTTTCCAAACAAGATATTTTCTGCGAGGGGATCTTGAATTTCCTTTTGGATAATACGTTTGAGAGGACGCGCTCCATAGAGCGGATCATAGCCTTTATGGGCGAGGAATTCGCGCACTTCTGGTTTGATCTGCAAAGTTATTTTGCGTTCATTGAGCAAATTTTGCAAATGTTGTATCTGAATATCAACGATAGCTTCCATATCCTTGCGTTGCAATCTCTGAAAGAGAATAATCTCATCAATACGATTAAGGAATTCGGGACGGAAAGCGGCTTTTACGACATTCATAACATCATTTTTTGCCTGATCAGTTGTTTGTCCTTCAGGCAGAGCGGTCAAAAATTCAGCGCCAAGATTTGAAGTCATAATCAACAAGGTGTTGCGAAAATCGACCGTACGCCCTTGGCTATCGGTCAAGCGTCCCTCGTCGAGCACTTGGAGCAAGAGATTAAAAATATCAGGATGCGCTTTTTCAATTTCGTCGAACAGAATGACTTGATAAGGCCTTCTGCGCACAGCCTCGGTTAGCACCCCTCCTTCTTCATATCCGACATATCCAGGCGGCGCACCAATCAAGCGTGCTCCAGCGTGTTTTTCCATATATTCAGACATATCAATGCGCAACATTGCATTGGAATCTTGGAAAAGAAACGCTGCGAGTGCCTTTGTTAATTCGGTTTTTCCCACACCGGTAGGTCCCAAAAACATGAAAGAACCAATGGGGCGATTGGGATCTTGCAACCCTGCACGCGCACGCCGAACAGCCCGCGCAATAGCTTGAACAGCTTCGCCCTGTCCCACAACGCGAGTACTAATTTCGTCTTCCATACGCAGCAATGCTTCTCGTTCAGCTTCGAGCATCCGATCAACGGGAATACCTGTCCAGCGTGAAACAATGCGCGCGATATGTTCAGCAGTAACGGTTTCTTCCACCAAATGATTTTGCTGATCATCATTTTCAGCCATGCTCAATTGTTTTTCGAGTTCAGGAATGACACTATAAGCCAATTCTCCAGCCCGTTGAAATTTTCCATCACGCTGTGCAATAGCCAAAGCATTACGTGCTTCTTCTAGCTGTTTTTTTAAATCGGCAGCATGCCCTAATTTTTGCTTTTCGGCTTGCCAAGCTGTTGTCATTTCCGCAGACTGCTGTTCCAATGTTTTCAGTTCGTCTTGGACAGCTTGCAAGCGAGTTTTTGCTGTTGGATCCACTTCTGTTTTCAAAGCTTCACGCTCGATTTTCAACTGGAGAATTCGCCGATCAATGGCATCCAATTCTTCTGGTTTTGAATCGACTTGCATCCGCAAGCGCGCCGCCGCTTCATCAATGAGATCAATGGCTTTATCGGGCAAGAAACGATCGGTAATATAACGGTTTGAAAGCCGCGCTGCTGCAATCAAAGCGCTATCAGCCAAGCGTACTTTGTGATGTTGTTCATATTTTTCTTTAATACCGCGCAAAATAGAGATTGTATCATCCAAGGTTGGTTCAGGCACAAAGACAGGTTGGAAGCGCCGTGCAAGAGCGGCATCTTTTTCGACATATTTGCGATATTCATCCAAAGTGGTTGCCCCCACACAATGGAGTTCACCACGTGCTAGAGCAGGCTTTAATAAATTAGAAGCATCCATAGGACCATCGGATTTTCCAGCTCCCACGAGATTATGCAACTCATCAATAAACAAAATGATCTGTCCATTTTCGGCTTGCACCTCAGCGAGCACAGCCTTAAGGCGTTCTTCGAATTCGCCGCGATATTTTGCTCCAGCAATAAGAGCCCCCATATCAAGCGCATGGAGCTGCTTATCACGCAAAGTTTCTGGCACATCGCCATTAACAATGCGCAGCGCCAACCCTTCCACGATAGCGGTTTTTCCCACTCCAGGTTCACCAATGAGCACGGGATTATTTTTGGTCCGCCGTGAAAGCACCTGAATCGTGCGTCGAATTTCTTCTTCACGTCCAATGACAGGATCGAGTTTTCCTTCTCGTGCATCTTTTGTCAAATCGCGAGCATATTTTTGCAAAGCGTCATATTGGCTTTCAGCATGAGGACTTGTTGCGGTTTTTCCTTTACGCAGCGCATTAATCGCCTGATTAAGTGCTTGAGGGGTTAAACCTCCCTTTGTTAAAATATCGGCTGTTTTTGCAGTTTTTTCCATGAGAAGCGCTTGCAGCATACGTTCCACAGTTACAAACTGATCACCAGCTTTTTGCGCAAGATCTTCTGCCATGGCAAAAACCTTTGCCAATGGTTGTGACAAATAAAGTTGCCCATTTCCGCCTTGCACTTTTGGCAAAGTCTCGAGTGCCGCTTTAAGCGTTTTTTGAATGAGGGAGAGATCAGCACCGGCTCTTTGGATCAGTGAGGCTACCAATCCTTGAGAATCGTCTAACAAGACTTTAAGGAAATGCTCCGGCAAAAACTGCTGGTGATCAGAAGAAAGAGCATTATTTTGCGCTGTTTGAAGAAACCCCTGTAGGCGTTCACTATATTTTTCCAAGTTCATTTTTTTTCCTTTCTTGGAGCACCACCGCACTTATCTCCCAAAGCACCCTAGAAGGCTTCATCAAAGCACGCAAAACACAGCAAAAGAGACAGCATGAAAGAAGAGTCGTAGTGCTAAAATGAATATGGGTCTTAAGCAACGCCATAGCAAGAGGAAGCAGAGAACACGCTCTGATTTTTCAAAAAGACCAGTACTTTTATACACAAAATGCCCCCGAAGAATGCCCCTCTGAAAACCCCACCGCCAAAACTCCAGCATCAAACTTTCATCCACCACCCTTCCATCATGGGGAGCGCAGTTTTCGTATTTTTAATGCCTTATCTATTCTTCTTCATCACTGATTTGCGGTGGTGGTGGTAAAATATAAGCACCCGAAAGCCATCGATTGAGATCAATTGCGCGACATCGTGTTGAACAGAAAGGATAAGCATTTTGTTGCGCCTTTTGACCACAAATGGGACAAGGGTGCGGAGGACGCATTGGAGATGTCTTTGGTTGTGTTAAATTGGGCGTTTGTGTTACATTCGGCTCTATGAGCGTTTGGTGCGCTTCTTCCCATTGTTTTATTTTTTGTTCGCCCACCTTATTGCTTTTTTTCACTGTTTGTTTTTGTTCATTCTGCCGCTCCCCTTTTTGTGGCTTTTTATCCTGTTCCATTGGCTTTACCCATTCACGCATTCATCTAGTAAATTTCCCCATCTAGTAAATTTCCTTGGACCAGTTTGCAAGAATTGGATAGCGATAAGCCAACAAAAGATCCATTGTTTCAGCCAATGGCAAGCCCACCACATTAGAATAAGAGCCAACGATATGGACCACAAAAGCCCCTGCTTTTCCTTGAATAGCATAACCACCGGCTTTACCTTCCCATTCACCAGAAGCGATATAAGCCCTCATCACGGGAGCAGTTAAACGTTTAAAACGGACACGACTTTCGACCAATTTGACGCCTATTTTTCCGCTTTCATTGAGTGCACAAACAGCACTATACACTTTGTGACAACGTCCAGAAAGAAAACGCAAACATTCATAAGCTTCGTCTTCACCTTTTGGTTTAGGCAAAATAACGTTTCCCACCGCCACCACAGTATCAGCAGCTAAAATCACCGTTTTTTCCGCTGCTGCATCTCCTTTATTGTTTTTACTACACCACAGCAAAGTTTCTCGCGCTTTAAGTGCCTTTTCCTTTGCCAAACGTTTTGCAAGAGTTGCAGGATGTTCCCTTGACTTTGGTGTTTCATCCACATCGGTTGCGTGCACATAATGAGGATCAAGACCTATTTGCGCGAGAAGCGCCAAGCGACGCGGCGAAGCAGAAGCAAGTACCAACTGGATTTCTTCAGGAAGATCTTTTCCCAAATGCGTTTTTCCTAAGCAGGTTTCCTTTAAATTTTGCATTCTCTCCCCTCAAGATGATCTTAAGCCACCATCCCCTTCATTTTGGCACAACTGACACCTTTCATTTATTTCAGGTATTCTTTAGGATCATTTTCATTTGTTGCTTCTCCTTTTTTATTTTTCATTTTGGAACAAACATCAAAATGTTTTAGAAGCAAAAACGCTGCTTTTCCAGAAAGCAAAAAACAGCCATAACTTATTTATATCGATATGTAATACGTCCTTTTGTCAGATCATAAGGGGTCATTTCCACCATGATCTTGTCACCGGCTAACACACGAATACGATTTTTGCGCATCCTTCCAGCAGTATGGGCAATAATTTCGTGATCATTTTCCAGTTTTACACGAAACATTGCATTAGGGAGGAGTTCGGTCACGATACCAGAAAATTCCAAAACTTCTTCTTTTGACATAAACAAGTAATTCCTTTATATGCACATAATCCTTCAAGCTGTGCGTTATTTTTCAGTGTTCATACCTTATTTTCTTGGTTTTGTGAACAAAAATTCGACAAAAAGAACAAGGTTTTTCTTTTTAAAGGATACATCATAAGTGTTCTTTAATGAAATGAATTTCGTTTTCATAAAGAATTATATAATTATTTTAACATAATTATTATAACTTTCTCTTTTTATAAGGTATTAATAAGTATTTTCAATAAATTTTTATTATATAACCTTATTAATTCAAGTTTTACATTGAATATAAATGTCCTTATTATGTAAATATTTTTAATTTACTTATAAAACTCTTGAAAAGACCTTTCTTTTTTATAATTTTTCAAGATTTATGGAAAATTTAAAAAGTATAAAGAAAATTTATATTTGTTTTCTGATGCTTTCAAAAAGCTTTAACCGATATGTTAACGCCCTTTTATAAAAGTTCATGAAAGGCTGATAGCCTATTTTCTCTGGCCAGCTCCCCTTTTCCGCCACGCATCCAAACCATTCTCCAAGCCTGCACCTCCAGCCATTTTCTAGCCTCTTCTCACACGTCCAACCTCCTCTAACACGGCTCTGCATGTTTTATTTCCCCCTTTGCAACTCTTCACCGCTCTAGATACCCTTCCCCTGTAGGACATTCTCGTCACAAAAGCACGCACCCCATATCGCCACTCTGTTTTTTATTTCACACTTTCACTCTTTTACAGTTTTACAGTTTTACAGTTTTACAGTTTTACAGAAAACAATAAATCTGTAAAAAGACATTTACGACAGTGTTTTCAACAACTGTTTTGCAGCCCTCTATCACCTTTTAAACAACGCCTCTCTTTACTGTTGTCCTTGAAAATATTTACGCCTTTGAACTGTTGGCTTAAATCAACAAATATAAAAGTTGGCTTAGAGCAACACACATAAGGATTTTTGGCACAAGCCAATATACCAAAGAAAACCCCGTTGTCTTTAAAACTATTATGTCTCCATCGACACTACATCCCCATGATCAAGATTACCATAGAAGAGATCATTTAAAAGCTAGCATTTTTATTTTTTTTTGTTTTTGGCGCAATCTTTGTCACTTCACAAGACTCTCTGGCACAACGGATACAGAAGAGCAATCAGACGGAGCGAAAAAGTGCATTTCTGTAGAGGAGATGAAAAATCTGAATGGAACTCTCAAGAGTTTTTTGCAAAAAAGAGAGACGGAAATAGTGAACATTCCGTCTCTTTATAACTGTTAAGATGTTTATTCGGAAAATTAAAATAATTTATTTAAAAAACGCTTTAGGATGATGAAGAGGACCAATTTGACAGCAATTCATATCTTACAGGATCATCGGCACATTGGCCACTTCCACATTCAAGTATAGTAGAAATCAAGTTTGCTGCAATCAAAAAGACAAACAAGAAACTTGCCGTTCTATTGAAAATTGGTAAAGGAGAAAACACTTTAACTTTGTGTGCCAATTCACCTAAAATCATGGCGACAGACACTCCAAGAATACAAAGCAATGAAATAATGAGTGCCCAAGTATAAAAATGCAATCCAAAGAATGTTGAACCATATCCAAGATCATCTGGTGTAATGTGCAAAAGCACCTGCCGAACAGCAACAGCGCTGGTTACCATACAGCCCAGAATCACCATACCATAATGGGTATGTTTCACCTTATGGTGAATATTAAGCAAAAACCCGCAGCCTGCCAGCATCAAACCAACGCGTTGAAGAAGACAAAGAGGACAAGGTAATTCGAACTTTACCAACTGATAATAAAAAGCCACCAACAAGACAATAGATAATCCAATAAGCCCTAAGGTATTCATAAATATGACGAAATGAGGATTTTTTTGTTCAACATTTTCCATGATTATTCTCTCAAAAAGACAAATTTAAAGTAGATGTTGCGTGATGATTAAAAGTGAGAAGAATGACAACGAGCAAAATTGCCCATAAAGCATAACTTATATTTTTTTTCCCACACACTGTTGTTACGGCTGCACCTAAGGCAATTAAAAATGGAAGAAACATGGCTTTAAAGTCTCCTTTCTTATTATCGATGTGTAAGATATTACAAAATTGGGCAAAAAAGAGACCATGGACTTATTATTCACAATTCACCCTTCTCTTTTATTGTCTTTACAAGAGTAGAGAAAGCAAAGGGGTATGTAGAGCACTAAAAAGGAATATCAACACAAGTATTTGATTGTGTCTTTTCCTTTAACACTGAAGAATAAAGAAGCTCTTTTTTTTCTAAAGATGGAAGAATCATTGAAGCAACAAAGTAAGCATTCCAGACAAATGTCCCGCTTTTTATATCTCTGATTTTTTAGAAAGACTTAGTTTTTGTATTGAACGCAGTTTTGCCATAAAAAATTCTTTTTCATGATAAGCAAGAGTTTATATTACTATACTCTTACTCCTGCTCTTCCTTTTTTCCAACAAGCAATACAAGTATCACTAGCAGGCATCCTTTATTTTGAATAAAAAGTTTCCAAAGGAATAAACTGCAAGCCAAAACAGAAATGCCTTTCTCTTATCCATCATGAAAGATTTTCTGCAAAAGAGCACTGTTTAAGAAGATAAAGAACTATCTGTCATCTTTCTACCAAACTTCTGGAAACATTCTATTTATGAAATCTGTGACACACTAAAAAACTGTTGTTTTATCATTAATTGACTTTGCAAAGAAAATGTAAAACTCTTACAAGAAGAGAGAGTAAGAATCGCAGTAAATACCTAAGATAGGGGTTGGTGAATGACGAAAAAATCATGTGATGTAGCGATTTTAATGGGCAGCCAATCGGATTGGCAAACGATGCGTCATAGTGCGGATATATTAAGCTGTCTTGGTATTTCTCACATTTCGCAGATTGTCTCAGCCCACCGAACCCCTGAACGGCTTTATGAATTTGCGAAAGGAGCTAAAGCAGCAGGTTTTAAGATTTTAATTGCCGGCGCAGGAGGTGCAGCGCATCTTCCTGGTATGTTAGCAGCCCTCACGCCTCTTCCCGTTTTTGGTGTCCCCGTGCATTCACAGGCTTTATCGGGTCAAGATTCTTTGCTTTCGATTGTGCAAATGCCCGCCGGCATTCCCGTTGGCACATTAGCGATTGGCAAAGCCGGTGCAATTAATGCAGCGCTTTTGGCGGCAGCAGTTATGGCAGTTTATGATGATAACCTAGCACAACGGTTAGAAGATTGGCGTCAACAACAAACGGCTAATGTTGCACAAATTCCGGTCACTGAGGTTTAAAATGACACAATCTTCTCATCCATCCAGTACACCCGCCACCTCTAGCGCATCCGATACATCCGCCACACCCAATACACCCAGCGCATCAACTACACCCGATACATCCACCGCACCCAGCACAACCGCCACCCCTAGCGCATCCACAGCACCCAGCGCATCTAACACATCCTGTTCATCCACTCCATTGCCTCCGAAAAGCGTCATTGGCCTCATAGGTGGAGGACAATTAGCACGTATGTTAGCCATAGCAGCAGCGGAATTAGGATTTCGAACGGTTGTTTTTTGTCCTGAAGCGGATTGCCCAGCGGCACAAACAGCGAATGACCATATTGTTGCACCCTATGATGATATTTCGGCATTAGATCATTTTATTTCTCTGTGTGATGTTGTAACCTATGAGTTTGAAAATCTTTCGCTTCAAACGGTTCAATACGTAGAGAATGCCAAAAATGTTTATCCCTCTTCCAAGGCGTTGGAGATTACGCAAGATCGGCTTTTTGAGAAGCAATTTTTACATGAGCAAAACATCCGCACAGCATCGTGGTATGCTGTAGATGATGTCGCTTCTCTGCAATCAGGGCTTTCCGCATTAAAGGGGCGTGGTCTTTTAAAGACGCGTCGTTTTGGCTATGATGGAAAAAACCAGATAATGCTGGATCATCCAGATGAAAAGACTCTTGATAAGAGCTTCAAGGCTTTTAAAGAACAACCCTCGATTTTAGAAGAAATTGTCCCTTTTTTATCGGAAATTTCGGTCATCTCCGCGCGCACGAAACAGGGAGAGCATATTTTTTATGATTGTCCTGAAAATCAGCACAAAAATGGCATTCTTCATAAATCTTTTGTTCCATCGCGGATTCCGCTTAACGTACAAAATGCTGCGCAAGAAATAAGCGTCACAGTGATGGATGCATTGGATTATGTAGGCGTTCTTTGCATTGAGTTTTTTGTCCTGATAGATGGGGGTCTTTTAGTGAATGAATTGGCGCCTCGTGTTCATAATTCTGGTCATTGGACACAAAAAGCGTGTGTAACATCACAGTTTGAACAGCATATCCGTGCTATTTGTGGGCTTCCGCTAGGCAGCACCTACCGCCATAGTGATTGTCAAATGACAAATCTTCTTGGCAATAATCTGAATGAGATCAAATATTTTCTCAGGCAAGAACACACATCGCTCCATTTATATGGCAAAAGCTCTGTTCAACCGCTCCGCAAAATGGGGCATGTTATACAACTCACAGGACCATCCACCAAATCTTGCAATCAACCCCAAATTATGACAGAAGTGTCTCAATAAAAGGCTTCTATACAGAGTTTTCTTCTCGTGAAATGCCAATACTCTGTAAGCTATATCGCGGTCTTAATAAGCAATGAAAATGCGCAAGTATCTTCTCTTCACAACAACTCTTTTTGTCTTTTACAGGTAAACCAGCTCTCCCCTCTTTTTTATTCCTTTAGAATATCCTCCATGCCGATGGATGGATGCCCCCTATATTGCTTCTAGCACTAATTTAAGCAACGCCCCCCAAATGCATTAGACAATTTTTCACCCACTTGCCCACCTATCAACTTACCCACTTTAATTGTCGTCTGAATTTCAGCCCCACTAAAATATATAGTTGTAAAATATATACTCGATGTAAAACACATCCCCAGAGAATCTTTATCGCATTATCGCATTTGTTGCTCTCATTTTCCCTTTCATTTAACACGCCAGAGGGATACGCCAGAGGGATATGCACTTGACAAGGAGAAGAGCTTTTGTTAAGAGATCGGCAGATTTTTTTGCAATTTTCGCTTATTTGTTGTGTGCATAAAGTGTGTAAAAACGTCCTTTTTGAAGTGCGTTTTTCTTTTTGTGTTGCAGTAGAGAAGTGAAGGGTGCTGTAGCGTAATCACAAGAGGTTAACACAGTCAAGAAACGGATATCATGTTGCCAAGAAGCTGACGTCATATTGAATGGCAATAGGATGTTAAGGTTCTTATGTTGGAGAATTTGGGAAAGCTTGCTAAGTAAAGTTTTGCCAAATAAGGTGTTGGGGAAGTGATTTTGAAGTTATGGCATTCATGTGTGTTATGACATTTATATGTAGAGAGAGACGGTGAGTATAATGAAAATTAAGAATTCGCTTAAAGCATTGAAGGAGCGCCACCGTAACAATCGTTTGGTGCGTCGTAAAGGTCGTGTTTATATTCTCAATAAAACGAACCCTCGTTTTAGAGCACGTCAAGGTTAAGGTTTTTGTGCCTGCTTTTTTTGCGGGCATAAAGGTTTTTTGTCTCAAGAAGCTTTTTTTGAGCATTTATTTTTGGATTACAAATCCAATGTTTGGTATTTTTAGAGAAACTTTTTTTATGTGTTGTATTTTTTTAAAAGCTCTGCGATTGCGGAGCTTTTGTTTTTTTCAGCGCAGTTTTTTGTTTTCTTTTGCGTATTTGCTTTCTTTTTTCAGCAGTTTTTGTTTTATTTCTGTTGTGGTTGGGCAAAACCCTCCTTCTCTTCCTGAAGATCGTCCTTCTCCGCAATTGCTTTTGCCGCTAGATGAATTGATACCCAGCAAACCTCCATCAGCAAATTCTGATTCGTCTGCGACCATTCTTGAGGAATTTGACTTAAACGCCCCTCCCCAGAGCACCAGAGCGAAGCAGCGTAAAGAGGCAGAAATTTTACGTTTACTGAAAGAATTAAAATTTTGTGCGAATGTTCATGAAGCAAAAAAGATCAGCCAACAACTTCAAGGTTTATGGTCACAATCGGGCAGTGAGACGGTTGATCTTTTGATGTCATGGGCTGAGAACGCGATCAATACGGACAATTATGGTCTTGCCCTTGATTACATTGATAATGCCCTTGCGCTTGAGCCTAACTATGCTGAAGCATGGGTAAGGCGTGCATGGATTCACATTCAACTAAGTGATTTTAAACTTGCCATGCTAGACCTTCATCATGCTCTCACGCTTGAGCCCCGCAATTATCTTGCCTTTTTTGAACTTGGCGTGACCATGGAAGCAACACAACGTCCACAACTTGCCCTTAAAGCGTATCAACAAGCGCTTGAATATTATCCGCAAATGCAAAAGCTTCAAAAACGCGTTGAAGATCTTTTAGAGGAACAATCGCCACAAGCTCTTTAAATTTTCCCTTAATGAACATTGAAACGTCCTTGCCACACACATGGCAAAACCCAAGGAAAATGTGTATAGCTTCACATTCACTTAAGTGATTTTAAACTTTCCATGGAGAAACCTTCACCATGCTTTCACGCTTAAGCCCCGCAATTACCTTGCGTTTTTTGAGCTTGGAGTCACCATGGAAGCAACAAAGTCGCCACAACTTGCCTCTCTTGCCCTTGCCCACACACATGCGGCAGTGTGGAGAAAAAATGCGCATAGCTTCACATGCCACAGTGTCAGACTTGCCAACCATGCTCTCGAACATGAACTATGCGCGCCACAAGCTCTTTAAAAATTGAGAAACACCCGTAGAGAGATTGCAGCAAAAATTATTCCTCAAAAAATAATATAAAAATGAGAGCTTCCATTTTATCTCTAGCTGAAAATCACAAACTGCTTTATAGTGATAGAGGGTGTTCTGCGCTTCTCGACAGGAAATAACGTATTCCTGAGACCTTACTGATCTCCTAGGGAGCTGTCCCTGATAAAGCCCGTGGGCTTTTTCATATGGCGCCCACCTATTAATTTAGGTTCCCGGGGTCAACTTTTTCCATCGGCTGTTGTGGATCACCTTTTTCTGCGGAGTGATAAAGCAAATTGCACTGATATTTTTCAAGAAATGATATTTTTCAAGAAATTTGTGAGAAACTTTAAAAATTGAGGGGACCTTTATTTTGTTGCAACAACAACATACGACACGAGGAGAAAATGGGGAATTAACGGGACAGAGGCGCACAAAAGCCAGTCTCCTTCACCGACTCGCGCGCGTCTGCACAAAATTGGCTTATCGCAAGGTGCAGCCCTCACCGCATAAGAGTACCCTGTCTGCTCATACGACACCTGTTCACACTTGCAGCAATAGACCCAATAATTAATAATGGAATTGAGAAGACAATGGGCACCAAAGACCTTGCTTCACCAGATCGTGCACAACTCCGTAAAATTGGCTTATCGAAACGTGATGCCCTCACCGCACAGACGCGGGCTGTTTTTTCCCAGCGCGCTTGTACACATGTGATTCAACATTTTGAAGCAAAGGGGGAAGATTTTTCGCGCATAGTTCTGGCGGGCTATTGGCCGATTAAATCAGAAATTGATCCCCGTCCTTTATTTGATGCAATAACGTTCCGTGGTGGACATTTAGCCTTACCAGTCGTGCTTGATTCCACCACCATGGTTTTTCGTGCCTTTTCACAAAGCACACAGTTAGAGCCGATGCGCTTTGGCACCTTTGGTCCTAGTGCAGACAATGCAGTTGTTATACCCAATATTATTCTTGTTCCACTTTCCGCGTTTGACAAACACTGTCACCGTCTTGGCTATGGAGGGGGATATTATGATCGCGCAGTTGAAACTCTTGAAAAACAAGAAAATAAAGTCACTTTATTAGGTATGGGTTTTTCGTGTCAAGAAGTTGAATCCATTCCTCACGCAAAGCATGATCTTGTTGTGCAAGGAATTTTTACAGAAAAGGGTTTCTTAAAGCGTTAAAGTATGATTAAAACGCCTATGCGTTTTTTATTTTTAGGTGACATTGTTGGAATGACAGGTTGTAACGCTGTTTTTGAACAGCTTCCGCAACTGATAGAGAAATGGCAACTTGATTTTGTCGTGGTGAACGGTGAAAATGCCTCTCACGGTTTTGGTATCACGCAAGAGACTTATCAAGATTTTTTAATGGTGGGAGTTGACGTTGTAACGACGGGCAATCACGCTTTTTCGTGCAAAGAGACATTGCATTATGCGCATGAGAGCGATCGTTTTTTACGTCCCGCTAATTTTGCGCCAAGCAATTTTACGAAGGGGACTCCCGGCAAAGGTTCTGGAATTTTTACAGCCAAGAATGGTGCACGTGTGCTTGTTGCGAATCTTTTGGGGAGCGCTTTTATGCCGTGCAAAGTGACTGATCCCTTTGAAATGGCTGAAAAGATTGTCTGTGCATGCTCTTTGATGGAGCAAGCGGATGCAATTATTTTTGACTTTCACGCAGAAACGACGAGTGAGAAGCAATGTCTTGCACATTTTCTTGATGGTCGTGTGAGTGTTATTGTTGGAACGCATACGCATATTCCCACGGCTGATGCACAAATTTTAGAAGGTGGCAGTGCGTATTTAACGGATGCAGGGATGTGTGGAGATTATAATTCGTCTCTTGGCATGGATAAGGAAGAACCTTTGCATCGTTTTCTTTATAAGAAGAAGCAAGGTCGTTATGAACCAGCCAAAGGACCAGCGACACTTTGCGGTTTAGCGGTTGAAATTTCAGATCGCACAGGATTAGCGGAAAAAGTTTCGGCTGTACGGATTGGTCCTCATTTAAAGCCTGAGATTCCAGATTTCTGGTAACCTTTTTTCAGCGCCTCCTTTGCTCATCACTCTCGGCTGTTTCCTTTTGAACACTCTTCTTGGCAAAGAGGATTTCTCAAGCCTTCCAATTTGCCTCACACAAATGAAAAAGATGCGAACACAGCAGTACCAAGATTAGCGCCAGAAATAAACCGCACCAACGTCAAACCGCTCCCACCAGTAACAAACCGCCCTGCCTGCAAAACAGTCAATATGCCGTGCAAACTCTCATGAATGATGAAATTTTTTATGATTTTTAACATGGAGAGAAGGAGGCTACCACTAGGATATTTCTGCGGGGAAACATGAATAACCCCCTCCCTAAAAAGCTTCATACATAACAATTTACGATTGAGCAAGAGAGTTTAAAATTTTTTAGTGTCCTGAGGCCACAAAATAGCCTTTTGTTTTTGAGGTTTGAGCTCTTTAAAATTTTTCAAGAGCAGGTATCCCTTTTTGCTGGATATTGCATCATCACAATGGTATGGGGCATTTTCTTTTGTTGAGAGATCGGTATAAAAAAAGAAAATGGGAACATCGAGGATATCGGCAATTTCTTGCAAGCGTCCAGCACCTATACGATTTAATCCTTTTTCGTACTTTTGGATTTGTTGGAAGGTTATGCCTAACTGGTACTCTAATTGTTATTGAGACATTCCCAACATTTCTCTTCTGAAGCGAATTTTTCTGCCAATAGAAATGTCATGGCAATGCGGTTTATTGGATTTCACTGGTCAACTCTCCCACCGGATATGAACACCATTGCATTGGTATTCCGGGAGTTAAAAGCACCGAGCTCTAATCAGCCTTTTGCTTTTAGTGCTTATCACACCTGAACAGAGCAAAAGCCCTCAGAATCTGAGGAATATCTACAGAGTAGGTACATTTTTATGTGAAAATTGAAAGCTTCAATTCCCTCCTCTTGATCGCTTGTATAAACAAACAAAATCACAAAGCTTACTCATAAGGCAATTTCAAAAGATTGGCACTCAAAAGAGCCTTTGTTTGTTTTTTTATGAAAGAAATCTGCCTCTCAAACTCTTATGCCCCTCTTATGCCCGCTCTGAAAAATCACCACACCAGCCCCACCTTCCTTGAGAAGGCCAACAAAGCTTGACTCTAAAAGTCAAGCTCCCCCAAAAAAGAGAGCCCAGAAGATCCCCCCCCCCAACCGCCTTCATCAAACAGCAGAAAATCCCCCAAAGGGCCCACCCGCGAAGGAGGTTCCCCAAAGGCGGTTGCCCCGAAGAGAGTTCCCCTCGAACAGGGTTAAATTGTGACACGTTGAATGTCAGCTCCACAATGGGCTAATTTTTCTTCTAATCTTTCAAACCCGCGATCAAGATGATACACGCGATTGACGATCGTTTCGCCCTTTGCAGCCAGAGCAGCAATAACAAGAGAAACGGAAGCACGTAAATCCGTTGCCATCACAGGAGCCCCTTGCAGTTGTTCTGTTCCGTAGATGGTTGCTGTTTGCCCATCAAGCTTGATCTGAGCCCCCAAACGGATAAGTTCTTGAACATGCATGAAACGATTTTCGAAAATTGTTTCAGTGACATGGGAAATTCCCTGAGCCCGCGTCATCAGTGCCATGAATTGAGCTTGGAGATCAGTTGGAAAAGCGGGATAAGGTCCTGTTGTGATATCGACGGGCATGATTTTTGTTGTTAGTGGATTTCGTTTAACGTAAATTCCTTGAGGTTTTATTTCGATATCGAGTCCGGTTTTTTGCAACACCTTGAGCACTTGGGTCAGATGGTTAGGGTTTGCATCTTTGAGCAGCACCTCCCCCCCTGTCATAGCCACAGCCATAGCGTAGGTTCCAGCCTCGATTCGATCAGCAATGACACGGATTCGAGCAGCATGGAGTTTTTTCACGCCTTCGATGGTGAGTGTTGTTGTTCCTTCACCAACGATTTTTGCCCCCATGGCATTGAGGGTTCGGATAAGATTTGCCACTTCTGGTTCACAAGCTGCATTCTCGAGAACGGTTGTCCCCTTTGCCATTGTTGCGGCCATAAGCATGACATGTGTTCCCCCAACAGTGACTTTAGGAAAACTGTAGTGCGCACCCTTTAACCCCCTCGGGGCTTTCGCGTGAACATAGCCATTTTCGAGTGCAATATGCACCCCTAAAGTTTTGAGTCCCTCTAGGATAAAATCGACCGGTCTGGTTCCGATAGCGCATCCACCAGGCAAAGAGACATAAGCCTCTCCACATCGAGCAAGCAGGGGACCAATCACCCAAAAGCTTGCGCGCATTTTTTTCACCAATTCGTATGGAGCGCGTGTGGTGGCTATATTTTGAGCGGTAAAATGGATTGTTCTTGAATCCATATAATCGCCATTCATTTCTTGCCCATCGACAGCATATCCAACCCCATGGTTATTGAGAAGTCGAATAAGCAATTCGACATCCGCGAGATGAGGAATATTTTCTAAAGTGAGTGTTTCTTCGGTGAGCAATGACGCAATCATGAGAGGCAATGCAGCATTTTTTGCCCCTGAGATCGGGATAGTGCCTTTAAGTTTTTTCCCACCAACAATTTGAATAGAATCCATCGTGCTTTCTTTCCCTTTGATTTCCCCTCCAAAGGTTTTGCTCCCTTAAGAAGTTATCTGTTATAGTTTCCGAACGAACTCGCTGATTTTGAAACGAATTCTTCCTCTTAAAACAATCAGTGAGAGGTTTAGTTGCAAAGATGCCTTATACGGCATTTTTTTAAGTCTCTGTTTGCGCTCTTTTCCGACTTTGCTCTTTTCGACGTTTCAAATTTTGTCGCAATTGTTGAGCCAGTCTTTCTTGTCGGCGTTTTGCCTTTTCGTCTTGCTGATGAAGTTGTTTTTGTTTTTGATTCATTTCTGTCATTGCGCGACCTTTTGGGCAGTATTGAGCTTTTCTAAAGCAACTCACGGGCTTTTTATAAGAAATATTTTGTCATGACACAAAAGGTGTTTTCTTTCAAGAAGACACAAATGTTCTCTTGCCTATTTTATGACAATATGGCACAAGACAGCGCAAAGATTGAAAAGGGCTGCGGTAGCTCAGTGGTAGAGCACTCCCTTGGTAAGGGAGAGGTCGAGAGTTCAATCCTCTCTCGCAGCACCATTTGTTGCAGCATTTTTTTAAATCTCTGTTACTTTCTCCGTGCTAGCATTTTCAATTCCTTAAGTGACATCAAGGGGATGTCACAACACTTCAACATTGGGATTCAACATCAAACTGATCCGCCTCTTCTTTTTTCCTAGTTTATTCTGATTCTTCTCCAAAATCCCCTTCTTGTACTTCTCTCCAACACCCCCCAACACGCTCCCCCACCAACGCACCTCCACCTCTTGACTCCACGTTTTCCCCAAAAACCTCCAGCACACTCACCCAACACAGACACCTACACTCAAAAATCCCCACTCTTAGCCATAAGCCCGTCAGCTTGTGCGTTCCTCTCTTATATGCTTTTGCCTTTTTCTCCCCTCTACGATATTTTCCATTCTCACACCAACAGACTTAATTTGCTGTACCATCCTCTCCAAAGCGTCATTAAAGCGGTTCATTTCACTTTCCAGCTTGCGAATATAAACCTCATCACGATAAGCGCGCTTAATGAGAACCGGCATATCCGGCCAATAAAGCATTAAATCTATCCATTCACGTTGGGCGATCCATAACCCTCCCTGACATTGCGCTTTATGCTCTTCTGGAAAACCTTTTTGTGTGAAGTGCGGAATCAGGATTTCGGGTTTTTTGGTTTTAATTTCCAGCACACCCTCTTTTCCAATAAAAGCATCGGGAGAAAAACCTTTCATACGGTCATCTGCCAGAACGAATCCTATCGATTCAGGCTGCGTGTGCGTGAGAGTCCCATAAAGCTGTCGTGCCTGTGGTTCCAATTCTGTTCCGCGTCGCATAGCAAACGTTGTCCCCTCATCGACGATTTTCCCAGTGATTCTTTCTCCAGCGAGTTTCATCATCACGGCATGATATTTTGAGGTTTTTTGCCCCTGTTTTTTTTGTGCCATCACCATTTCAAATAAAGAAGCAGTGATCAAACCTTTACGCGCCTGCTGCCATTCCTCTGTTCCCTGAATACAATCGACAATAATTGGCATAACCTTTTACCCCCAATCTCTATTGCATTTTTTGCTTGCACATTCTCTTTTTGTAACATCGGCTCTTTTTGCGTTACGTCTTTTGCGCTACACGCCTGAAACATCATGAAACATCAACCTCCTCCCCCAATCTCCCCACATATATCCCCCAGAAAACCAACGCTTTGCCCTGCCAAAACAGCCAACATACAGCAGCTGAAGCAGAATAACTTTAAGCATCTGGATTTGAAAATTGCTCATGGAAACTTTCCAGCTCCCATGAACATTCTAAAAACCTTAAAGCAGATTACATTCCCCCCCCACATTTATTGATTCAAAGTCTCTTTCCAATCATACTGTTGCACAATCTTCACTTGTACCAAAGCACAATGTCTAATCGTACTCTGTCTAATCGTACTCTGGCACAATGTTTATTGGTGCTCTAGCACAAGGGAAAAATCATTTCGGAGATAGTGTTCCGCCAAATTTTTCGCGACACACTCCGCAGCCTGCTGCGATATGAAGAAGACAGCGTTGTGTTTTTGTGGATCGAGTCTGATTGTGTTTTTGGTGTTTCCAGCATAGTAAAGTGGAATTCCTTGATAAAAAGTCCTGAGATACCCCCCCATGCTTTTCACCACCAGTAATCGTTCAAGACATCACATGGACGCAAACGGTGCTGTTTTTCGTAAGACCCATAGCGATTATCTTCATAATCCCGCGCGACTTTTTCCTCTAAACACATATGGTAAGCATCACTATTGAGAATGAATGGCTGAAGGTGTGTATTTTCTTCGTCGATTTCATGATTTGCGACATAAACATCCGCGAGTTCTTCAGTGACATCCTCTGCATGAAGAGTGGTGAGATCAAGACGCAAGAGTCTTTGAACCGTTTCATACTCTTCAATAATTTCGAGCACTTCTTCGATTTGCTCGAGAGGCCCCTCATAGGCATCACTTTTTTCATCTTCACAAAGGATGATGATAATTTCATCCTCTTTAACGAATGGAACATTTTTCATGATTTCCCCCCATTTCGATAGTTGATAAAGCACAGCTTTGTCTTGACAAGGCTGAATATAGCGTTACCCTTATATCCTCTATGGGAGAGATGTCAATTATTTTATCCTTAATAAAAGATATATTTTTAGTCTTTGCGAAGTTCAAAGGACCTATATGAACAGAAACTTGTTCTCTTTTTTTGCCCGGTGTCCTTGTATTGTTCTCTATTTGTTCTTACCCACCACAACCCCACACAGACAGGAGAGCTAAAATGAGTGATTTAAAATTGATAGAATACTGGAGCACTCTTGATTTAAAAACACAGAAAGAACTTATTTTGAAGCTTCGACTGATGGTCTCCGCAAAAGAGTCAAAACAGCCTGTCTCTCTTCAGGAGAGAGCTTTGAAATAAGCTCGATAAATTCTTTATCTTCAGGGCTCGCCCCCTGACCATAGAGGATATAATTCATACTGATATTAATTTCGTGACAAATGCGCGAAAGGGATTCGATTGTAGGTTCTTTTCCTTCAGTGAGGATAGAATGGAGGTACCCAGCCCCTTTACCAGCTGCGAGGGAAACAGATCTTTTTGAGCGTCCACTTTTTTCAAGTGCAGCATTTAATCTTTCACGCCAACCATCGATATTCATAGTTTCACCATATAGCGCGTCTTTTTAAAAAAACACGTCCTTTTTGTAAAACGGGCTTGCATTATCCTCTAAAAAGGATAAAATGAAGTAAACAAATTTTATTTTTAGGGGGGATAAAAGTTCATTTTCGGGTCAAAAGAACAGCGTACCACCCTAAAGGATACAAACAGGCGTTCCCCCTGAAAAGCCCCCCAAAAGCCCATGCATTCAGAAATTTTATTCTATTTTTTCCCATGTTCTATTTGTCATCTACGCATTCTCAAACTGTAAAATTGCATGCATTTTGGCATAGCCAATCATTTGTTAGACTTCATAAAGAAACACCTCAAGAATCATCATTAACAGAACGAATCGCAACAAAAGCGCAACACTTTTTCTAAAAGCATAAAACCTTTCATGGAATGTCAATCATTACACAAAACCGCTGTTCCTGATTTTATTGCGAATGGAAATATATAAAAGAAGAAAGTGAATTGAAGTATGAAACACGCCAATCACCAAGAAACTCCTCACTATGAATCGTCTAGACTTCCTTATGTTTGTTGGTATCAGAATGATTTTCTAGGAGGAGTACGTGGAATGCGTGCCCATGAAATTGGGATTTATACGATTCTCCTCAATGAAATGTATGCCCGCGGACGTCCTCTAGAGTTATCGGTAGAACGTTTAGCGCGTCTTTGTGGTTGTGACAAGCGAACTTTTGTTAATGTTTTAGAAATGCTGATAGAAGAGGGAAAAATTTTAAATTTAGCCAATGGCTTATGGAATAAGCGTTGTGAAATGATCTTTCAAGAGCGAGCAAAATTGCTTGAACAGAAATCCTTTGCGGGACATTCTTCGGCAAAAAAACGCAAAGAAATCAATGCGGAGATTCAACACCTGCTAAACGCGCGTACAAGAGATGATGAACAAAACTCAAAAGCTCAGAAGGGAGAAGAAAAAGAAACACCTAATGGTGTTTCAAAAAAGGAATTTTTTTTGACTGAGCCAGAGGAGGAGCAAACGGCAACGAGTCTCCATTCTGCCCCCACATCCAGTAAGTCTTCGAAGAAATTTTTACCAGAGACATCTCATAAACAAGCTCTCACATCTCTCCCACCAACCTCTGGTGAAACAGCGCTCCATGGTTCAGTTCTCCATGAACCAATCTCTGAGGGAAAGGCAAAGCACATCACCATTGCGAAGGGATCTTCTCCCTTGCTCTCCCCTCACGTGGCGCCAAAAAACCCAGAAGAAAACACAGCAGAAACCCCAGCAAAAACCTTGCCCTGCTTAGAGACAACCACAAAAAATGCATCTGATTCGAGCAGCCAAGCCAAGAGCCGCCCAATCATATCCCCAATCCTCTCCAAAGCCACATCCAAAGAAGCCCCCTCCAAAAGAGCAAACCCTAGGGGACACCGTCTTCCAACCGATTGGAAAGCGGACATGAATGCGGCAATTTCAGAAGGTTTGAGTGAAGAGCAAGCGCGTTGGCAAGAAAAGAAATTCCGTGACTATTGGCATGCCAAAAGCGGCAAAGACGCTCTGAAAGTCGATTGGCAAGCCACATGGCGTAACTGGTTTCGCCGAGAAATTGAACGCATAAAAGAACAACAGGAGAGACTTGCCATTTTTAGTCGTCACGCCATTCTCACAGCACACAGCAGCAACAATGATGCGCTTTATGCCAGTCTTATCAACTACCACACGGAGTAATCAGAATAGACTTTCCTGCTCCTCTCCCCCTCCGCACAGCACACACCAGCAACGAGGACGCCCAGAATCTTCTCAACGACAAAATGGATGAACATACGCACAATTTTTGAGATCAAACATCAAAGTATCTCACAGCCAAGTGCAAAAGCAAAAATGTTTTTTCCAAAAGGACACAGAGGCAGCAATAATGGAGATGGAGCGGGAATAACTGGATTGTAGGCAACACGCACGGTAAAGTAGGTCAAAGCTTATCGGTCTCTTTAAGCGAATAAAAAAGCCTCAACAAAGTCCTTCTTCTCTCCCCCCTCCCTCACAGTACACGGCAGCAACGAGGACGCCCAAAATCTTCTCAACGACAAAACGGATGAACATGAGCACAATTTTTGAGATCAAACAGCACCTACTCTCACAGTCGAGCACAATCGCAGAAATGCTTTTGCCAAAAGGGCACAAACGCGGGAATAACTGGATTGTAGGCAACACGCGCGGTGAAGCGGGTCAAAGTTTATCGCTCTGTTTAAGCGGTGATAAAGCGGGGCTTTGGTATGATTTTGCCGAAGGTAGAGGGGGTGACCTTTTAGACCTTTGGTGTGAAGTCAAAGGGATTAATCTTTCTCAAGCCCTCGAAGAAGCCCGCGCTTTTCTCAATCTTACACGCCCCAAACCCTTTATGGCACCACATCGTTCCTATCATCGTCCACCCAATCCCATAGGGGGCACACCACAAAATTTAGTGAAAACTTACCTCACCAAAGAGCGCTGCATTCCTCTTGAAATTTTAAAACGCTACCGCATAGGAGAAGAAGGCGAAAAAATCATTTTCCCTTTTTATAAACCCGATGGCACGCTTGCTTTGGTGAAAGAACGGCGCGCACAAGCGGGAGCAAAACCAAAACCAACAGCGGCACAGTGTGAACCGATTTTGTTTGGCTGGCAAGCTTTCTTCTCCACAAACCACAGCCCCGCATCCACAAACCACACCTCCACAGCCACAAACCACACACCCGCAATCGCAAACCACCCCCCCGCATCCACAGACCACCCCCCCGCATCCACAAACCACACCCCCACAGCCACAAACCACCCCCCCGCATCCACAGACCGCCCCCCCGCATCCACAGACCACATCCCCTTAACCCAAGATTTTTCTTCGACAAAGCGCACAATTGTCATCACTGAAGGAGAAATTGATGCGCTTTCTTTAGCAGCCTACGGATATCCAGCAGTTTCCGTACCATTTGGAGGCGGGAGTGGAGGCAAACACAACTGGATTGAAAATGAATTTGATCATTTAGAATCTTTTGAGACCATTTTTTTAGCCACCGATATGGACAAGCCTGGAGAAGAAGCGGCACGTGAAATTGCCAACAGGCTTGGTCGCCATCGCTGTTACCGTGTACGTTTACCCCGCAAGGACGCAAATGACTGTTTAACCGCTGGTATTGACGCAGCCACCATAAAAGCAGCCTTTTCCTCAGCAAAAAGCTTTGCACCAGAAGGATTACACCACGCCTCAGACTATAGAGACAAAATCATAGGGCTCTTTTGGCCAACGCCCGAGCAACATCTTGGCTACACGGTTCCCTATCCTAAACTCAACGGCAAGCTCTATTTTCGTCCAGCGGAGTTAACACTATGGAGCGGAGCAAGTGGTGCAGGAAAGAGTCAATTGTTATCAGACTGTATTCCCCATTGGATTTCTCAAAAGAGTCGTCTTTGCTTAGCCTCACTGGAAATGAAAGGAGAACAATCCCTGCGCCGTCTCACAAAACAAACGGGAGGCATAGAACAACCAACAAGAGAGATGATTGAACGGATTCTCTCCTTTTTAGATGACGGACTGCTTCTTTACGAACATGTTGGGAAATCCAGCGTCGACAGATTGCTGGATGTGTTTGACTATTGCCGTGCGCGCTATGGCTGTGATCAATTTATCATCGACAGTCTCATGCGGCTTGGCATTTGTTCAGATGACTATGCGGGACAAGAACAAGCGGTTTATAAAATGGTTGATTGGGCTGTTTTAAACGCGGTACATATTCATCTTGTTGCCCATGCACGCAAAGGGGGTTTAGACAAAGACATCCCCGGCACTGAAGATATTAAAGGGGCCTCAGAAATTGGTGCCAATGCTTTTAACATCATTACCATCTGGCGCAATCGGTCATTAGAAGACAAAATCTTTGCCGCCCCCAGACTAGAAGAAAAAGCAGAATTAGGAAAACGCCCTAGTGTTATTATGAACATTGCCAAACAACGTTCAGGTGATTTTGAAGGCAAAATTGGTCTCTGGTTTGACCAAAAAACCTACCGCTACCGCTGTTCACAAGAACACCCCCTCCCTCCAAGACGTTATCTTGAAGACCCCAGCAAAAATCCCTTCTCCAAAAACCAATCCCATAGCACACCAACACACCTTGCTCCCTCATAAATAAAAGGCAAGGTAAATCCAAAAAGGAGATAAAACCCAAAATCATTCGAACACCAAAGCCAGCTCACTCCCATATGCTTTGCACCCTCACGCATAAAAAACAAAAACCCTCCAACAATGGAGCAAAACACCACCCACTTCAAAATCAACAAACACCGCAACACCACCCCATCCTGGCGCCCCCCCCTGTCGCCCCCCTTTGTCAGCCAAACCAAGAACAGCTCTAACAATGCAAGAAATCCGCCCCCCATCAAAAACATCGCCCACGAAACACCCAAACGCCTTACCCCCACACCAGCAAAAACAAGAGCAATTCCAACAACAAGGCAAAACAACAGCGCTTTTAAAAACACGCCCCACGTCACAGCCGTGCTCTTTACCCCTACACAGCCAATAACAAAAACAGCTCCAAGAAAGCAAGAAAACACGAACACCCGCAAGAACAGCTCTCGCATATCAACCACACCCCCCGCTCCTTTATACGAAAACCCAAAGAAAATGCCTACAATACAGCAAAACACCACTGCTCTTAAAAACATGCCCCGCGTCACAACCATACACCCCGCTCCTTTATATGCAAAACCAATGCGCACCATGCCTCAAAACCCCACCGCATTCAAGAACCAATTCCATAGAACACCAACACACCTTACGCCCTCACCAATAAAAGGAACGGTACCTCCCAAAATGCCCGCACACACAACATCCCTCGAGAACCAACGCCTACGCACCGCCTTACTCTTCGCTCCATTATAGGCAAATCCCACAAAACCTCCGTTACAGGCAAAACCAAGGACAATTCCTATCATGCAAGGCAACGTTACCCACTTCAAGAACAACAAAGCACGCAATATCTGCCCATCCTGCTCCCTGATAAGCCAAACCAACGACACTTCCAGCAATGCCAAAAGCGCCACCCCAATCAAAAGCTCCCACCAAGTAAGCCCCATACGTTTTGCTCCCTTATGTGCAAAAAACAGGACATCTCCAGCAATGCAACAAAACACCACTGCTTTTAACAACACGCCCCACGTCACAGCCATACACCCCGCTCCTTTATAAAAAAACGCCCCTTTAAAAAACAATGCGCACAATGCAACAAAACATCATCCTCGGCAAGCGGAACACATCACACGCCCTCTTTGCCCTATTGCCAATCCTCCACACTCAAGCTCCATTCAGGCTCCATTCACCCCTCATGCAGACTCCAATCAAAGAGAAACGTCCCCCAGCAAAGCTTTCCCCACCGAACACCCAGACCAACTGACATTCTCTTTTTTTGAATAGAGAACCGATAATTTTTGAGGAGATGAAGATGAATCATCAAAAGAAAAAAGAACAGCAACATGAACAAAAAACACAAACATCTGTTCTTGCGCATCAAGGGAACGAACAACAACATATTGGCCATTTAAAAACGCAAGAAATTTTTGTTGAAACGAGCAATCCTTATTTTCAACCCACCCATCCAGAAAGCTCCAGCAACCCGCGCACTATTAAAGCCATTGCCAATGCACAAAGCCGTCCCATTGCGCTTTTATATGCAAAAGGGCATATCAGCAAAGCACAATATAAAGCGGCAGAACGTTTTTATGTTTATTGGCGTCAAAGCCAAGCAGATCTCCACATGAGTCCTGACTACACGCGGGAAAAGGTTGAAGGTAGCCAAGGGTACACTCACCCCATTGAACGTCAAATAGAGGCATCCAATCATTTAAAAGCGATCAAGATCATCCTTGGTATTCTTGGCTATTCACTTGTAGAAAAAGTTGTTGGTTATGATCAAGCCATCAAAGAGTTAAGCACCTCAAAACGCAAACAAAACTCCCTTGCTGATCATTTACGAGATTGTTTAGACTTATTGGCATTTCAGTGGGGATATGCAAACCATAAGAGCGCTGAATTCTTCCCCGCTTCAAACAAGACCCGCTCCAAACAACAAGAGAGCATATGAGAACTTCATCCTCTCACAACATCAGTCCCCCCATAAAACGAATAAAAACCCTATAAAAGATTAAACAAAACAAAAAAAACATATAGGGCAAGAGTGCGAAAACCAGAAACGAATCAAAAGAATGGCAAAAACACCAAAAACTCATTTCATTAGGAACCAATTTCCTTTAAACCCCATATCATTGGGAAGCAATTTTATTGTATTCCTTCTACCCGCCACTCAATTCTTCCAACAACCACCACACCGAAAAAACACTCTCACCCAATCGCTCCATCACAGACCTCTACTCTGCAAAACACGTTCATAATTCTTCCACTCTTACAAAAATTTATAATCTTTTCAGGCTGGTTGACACGATGTGTCTATTCAGGTTTTTACCCATCAACTAGTCGAGCATCACTTTCAGCATTTTACTTACACAGAAGCAAATTTACAGATTTATTCTTTCCATAAAAATTACATTTTGTTAAAAGTGTGCCTTTTATAACAATAATATATTACCTATATCATTCTAAAATAATTTAGACAGAGTACATTTTGAATAAAAATAATATCTAATATAGACATATTCTCTACATAATTTTAAGACAGAATGGTCACTATAACTCTTTTTTAGAGTGTTTCATTATGTTTATTTTACAAGGTAAAAACTTTATAGTCACAGTCCTTATGAAGCTTTTGCAAACAAAATAAAACAAAAAAACAACAGAATAAAAATATTCAAATGACTATAGATTTTTCAATTTCTTCTGCTATGAAACAAACCTTACAAATTTTATCATACAATCATCTCAAATATTAAGGATATAAGCTCGGTATTTATAGTAAAGATAACATCAATATTTAAAACAAACTGTTTATCTCTCCTTTTCTCACAGAGATCTATTAGCTTTCATGGGATGCACCCCAAACCCTCAATAGGATGCATCCCACCCCTCACAGGATGTGTCCGACCCTCATAGAACACATCCTAATCTCATGGGATGCACCCCAAACCCTCAACAGGATGCATCCCACCCCTCACAGGATGTGTCCAACCCTCATAGAACACACCCTAATCTTATGGGATGCACCCCAAACCCTCAATAGGATGCATCCCACCCCTCACAGGGTGTGTCCAACC
>NZ_JH725037.1:642755-661163 GCF_000278235.1 Bartonella vinsonii subsp. arupensis OK-94-513 | reverse complement strand
ATGGGATGCACCCCAAACCCTCAATAGGATGCATCCCACCCCTCACAGGGTGTGTCCAACCCTCATAGAACACACCCTTAATCTCATAGGGTGCATCCCAACCCTCACGGGATGCACCCCAACCCCTTACGGGGTATCTTCAGCCCTCATGAATAGCCCGCTCTTATGAGCGCCTTCTTCCCATGGCATAAAAAAGAAGTTTGCCAGCTATTCTTTTTGTTGCCCATTTTCGTATGACCCTCTGTAAAAACCCTCAAAACCACTTTTATGGAATATATAAAATTTATTATGAAAGAATTAATTAAGGCAATTAAGAGCAAATTTTGTCTTTTTCTAGACAAAATTTACTCTTTTTTATGATTGTTGTATTTTTACTATAGTTATTTAAAGTGAATTTATATATGATCCATTTTGATATTTATTTCTGTAAATAAATATAGGAGAAAAACTATGAATATCAGATATTTTTTCATAGCGGGGGCAATTACATGTGGTTTAGCTCTTGCGATTCAAGAATCTGATCGTATAGTCAATCAAGAAAAAGCACCTATTGTTACTCCTTATACTGTTGATGAAGTTGATCAAGATGATTTAAACCTTCTTGAACCAGCAAGTGGCACATTTGATACATTAGATATACTAGTAACGCATAGTAACTATAGCTCAAGAAGTAGCTACGAAGAAGATTTATACAATAAAGGAAAAACTTTACTGGACGCATTGGTTGGATTTTTGTGTTCTGTTATCACGTTTTTTGTCAAGACGCTTTTCGCAACACACTGAAGAGAGAGGAGCTAAAATTTCCTAAAGGAAGCCCCACATATTGTGGAATAAGACAAAATGAAAGCTAACAAGGCCCCATCTTTATTGGGGCCTTGGTTTTATGTAGCTGTTCTTTTTATCAACGAACCGTTTATTCTGTTTCCTATAACGTCTTTTATCCTTGCTTGATTTTTTTTCACTCTAAAGGGAGCAGATTCCTAAACTTCACCAATCTGTCATGGGATTAATTTCATTAGACAGAAGAAATCCCCCTACACGCGTACGATTCCGGCTCGTGGTGGATTTCCACCTAAATTTCTAATTTTTTTCTCATGGGATTAATTTTTCATGGGATTCGCTCCCCTCGAGCAAGAAAAACCTGCTAACAACTTGCCCACTAGCACCTTGCCCGCTAACAACTTGTATATCTAATTTCACAGACAGAGCCGCTAGCGCCTTGCCCTAAAGACTTCAGTTCTCCCTCACTCTTACACTTCATGGATACACAAGAAGCCAAAAGCAGAGAGAGCCAACGTCTTTATTTTTAAGACACGTAAATTTATATCACCGTTTCCAAGAACAATATTTCACAGCACGAAATCAATGATCAGACTTTAAGATGATGCAGCGGTCTTTTCTTTCAAGAACAGAGAAGTGCACATGTGATATTGATGATTCTTCCACGCATTGCTTCAAGAAATTTTGAATCTACTCTCTGAGAAATGTATTGTGATTCTTTATTTTCTCTCAATTGAGGGTTTAATCTCGTATAAAAGGGCTCTTTTTTTCAAAAATGAGGCATTCAAAACACATCAATTGTTGTCTCAATAAAGGCGCATTTTCCATCTTCAAGAGTGAAAAGATTTCCTCCCCATCAGCTTCAAATATAGTTTATTACACATCATAGAAGCCCTGTTTCCTTCTTCTTATTTTTTCTCAACGCGTTTTCTCTGCAAAGATCTCTTTTGAGAGGCAATCTTTTGTCCCTGATTCGAATCAACAATAACTCTCGTCTTTTATGGGCAATTTCTCCGCAAACTGTTCAAACAACGCATCCCTGCATTGCTTAATCTCAGCAGCTTCTTTGGCCATTATCGCAGCACATCGAAGATACCTCGTGTCGAAGATACTTCGTATCAAAGGTCCTTTCTTCACAGCCAAGCAGTTCTCCTGTTACCAAGCTTGTTCTGTAAGAAATGGGTTTCCCATCACCTTGCCATGCAAGAGCACCAAGATGCAGCAAAACTGCTACCTTAGTTTTGCCTTTTATCCACCGAATCAAAAGGTCCTTTTCCCCAAAGAAAATGCTCTCATGAAAGCAAAACATTTCTTGAAGACCCAAAATTTCCCCCTCGTGGCTTCATCAAGCGCTCGCAAAAAATCCTCAGTGATTCTTTTTTCAAAAATTTCCAGTCCACAAATCACTAACTTCAGATGTACCAATGGCAAAGTTTGAGAATTCTAAGGATGAGGCGTTGAGCCAAACAGCGATACCAGCCATAATGAAATAATCCGCAATCAAATGCGGATACTCTTTACGGACTCTCTTACTTTAAAAAAAATTGACACTGCGCACTTAGATGAGAATCTTCTCACAAAACAACCAACCTGTCCTTCAGTGAAGCGATCACTCAAAGTTCTTTAAAAACACAACAGCGTTTTTCATACTCAAAACTTCATGATCACAGTTTTCATAGACTTCTTTTTCTCCCCTCTCCGCCATTCATTTTTCCCCCTCATGGCTTCTCAAGCGCTGTATCTTGTTCTTGCAACACGCTTTTCAGTTGTTTTTTCAACTGGTAATACATTTTCGCCTGCTTAAAGACACCATAATAACATTCGAAAAGAAACAAGAAAGACCAAGCCATAAACAACGTCACGATTCCAAGCACGGGGACAAAGAGTGTTATAAACTTATTCCCGCTCTCTCTCCTTTTAAACGGATTATTTTGCAGAGAGGTTGTTTTTCCCCGTTGCTGATTTGCTTTTTTCAATTTCCGAAAATTTTTTCTCAATAAACACCACAATATGATGGAGACTATCAACAAAACCGGTATCAAGACAAACAGACACACGGCCATAACTTCCCAGATCACGAGAAGAGAAAAAAGAGTAGTATCCTGCTTCACTGTCAATTCCCATTGTTCAAAGGATGGTATAGAGAGCATCCAGCAACACAGCTCAAGAATGAGAGAGAGGGAACAAATAACTATCGTTTCTTTCGGGGAAAGAAGCCCGTACTCGAGCAAAAAAGAGCGTAGTTTTTTACGAAATGCTGAATTTTTCCACTTCATGATCCAGTTCATTTTCCCGTGCCCTTTTTTACACTTGCGCAATTTTTAATGACCGCCCTCATTTTAATGACACACAATGACGCACCAAGCCTCAAGCACACTTTTTGACCACTTCAATTGTCCATTGATTTACAATCTTATGTCAAACACTTTGAGAACAATAAGACAGTGCAACAACCTCTTCTTAAAAACATCTAGAGATTATCCAGAGAAAAGAAATGCCCCTCTGCGCCTCTCCGCAGTTTTCGTCTCTTCTTCTCTGTAACATTGCTTTCCCCATGAACTTCCCAATTTTCTCCGTGATATTCTAAGCCTCACACACGTTTTTTCATCACTGTTCTCAATTGTTCCGTCACCTTGTAAGACGCTATCAAACGCTTGATAAAAGAATAATATAGCGCAACAACTGCTATGGTTAAGAGAACATCAAATATGACACCCCCAAAAGCCAAGAGAAAGGTTAATTTCATCATAGCAAACGCAAACGCAGACATCTCATCCATTTTTCACCCCCTCGCGTTCTCTGGATTGCTCTTGTTGCAGTGTTAATTCTTCCAATCGCTGGATCTTTTTTTTCAACTGAGAGGTTAAGACTGCGCGAAATACTAAAATAACGGGAACCGTTGCCAAAACACAGACCGAAAGAAAAGCCAACAGCGAAAAGGCAATGACAGCATTGGCAATTTTCATTTGATCTCCATTATGACCCATCTGTTGAAAGAACGCGCTATAAACATAGCCTTTGTAAGCCATAATGATGAAAGAGATGATGAATATAATGACATAATCTTTTCGAGAAAAAGTAAGCCATTTTTTAAACAGAAAGGTATTGGCCTTTGTGTCAGCTCCTAAACTTTGTTGTTCTCTCTCTTTTTCCTTGTTTTGCAGATCAAAAAAACGCTGCGGATGCTCTTCCCTCATGCGTTTTTGTTCTTTTACCTTGTAATACAACCTCAAACGCTTGAAAAAAGAATAATAAGGCACCACGATGATCGTAGTGATCAAAATGGCCAAGATCATAATCGTGAGAAGAAGGAAAAAAAAGAACGGTATGAGAAAAAGAAAAGCAACCCCCTCCATGGTAACACCTTATCCTCTGTCCGATTTATTTTGCTGCTCTGTTATTTCTTGCCCTTGCTGCATTGTTTTTTTCAATTTACGTTCTCGAAGACTATGGAGCCCCCAAAGGATAGGGAAAAGTATGAGAAAACAAATCCAGATCAAAACTGGTAGAAGAAAAATAACATGCTCCACACCATACCAACCTTGCAACGGTTGTATCGGAGGATTGGCATAAACAGGTGTCTCTAAAGCCATCATGATGGAAAATGCGCAGGACATGATAAGAAAAAAGCCGCGCAACACCCTTTGATAATTTTTTAAAGAAAAAATCACAAATTTTATACATGAAAAGAACTGGGATTCTTTATCCCGCGCTAAATTTTTCCCCTTCATTTTTTCCCCTGCTTTTTACCCTTTATTTTTTTAATTATGAGCTGTTCTTTATCTTATATAAAGAAGCCCTTTGTTTTTCTCAACGAATGATTACTTCAAACACGCACTTTTATATCCATAAATTTCAATTCCCCATCACTTATAAAGAGAATATCATGGCGATCGTTTTTTCCATCCACTCCACCCATTATTTCCTCATCATACACAATGAAACCCTGTTCCCTTAATTGTTGTTTTTCTCCTCAACAGCTTTCTTATGGAAAGCCCTTTTGTTACACAACTCTAAATCTCTGGGTCTAAAATACTGAGTGCTCTCCACTTTCATGGACAATTTTTCACCCATCTGTTCAAGCCATCCATAACTGAGTTGTTTTGCCTTTTCTCCTTCTTGAGCCATCACCACAGCACATTCAAAATGGATTTCTTCGATGCCTAACACAGAAGATATTTGTATAGAAGCAACATTCCCCACCACCAAGTTGATCAGCTTCTGCAAAGATTTTTCTGTAAAAGCGTAAAATCTTAAAATCGCCAAGCAATGCAAAAGCTCCAAGATGCCACCAGGCACAAAAAGCCTCCTTAGTTCTGCCCTTTTCCCAAAAATGAAGTATCCTTTTCCCAAGATGGAAGTGCATATTGGCAACGAAGCAATTCATAAAAACCAAAATCTCCTATCGCTTTTTCCAAAGCTTCATCAAGCGCTTGCTTTAAGCGCCCAGCACAAACACTTTCTTCAAAAATTTCTCATCCCTTCGCCTCAAAATTCAGTGGTATCGCTAACAAAGGTTCAGAATTATAAGGATCTATAGTCTGACAAACAGCAGCAAAATACCAGTCGTAATTAAAAGTCCATAATCAAATTGCGGACAATTCTTTATTCTCTCATCATTATAAAGAACCTGCACTTCGCGATCGGGCAAAGAGTAAGTCGCCAAATGATCACCTTGTCCTTCAATTTCAACCAACCACCCCAAGCTCTTTAAAAGCGCTGTTGCGCTTTCCATGGTCAAAACTTCTCATCATCACCATCTTTATAAAATTCTTGTTGTGCTTCTTCCCATACCTGTTTTCCACTTGCCTGTTTCAAACTTGCCTGACTTAAACTTGTCTGTCCCCCATATGGCAACACAAGCGGTGTATTATATTCTTTCCGCTCCCTTTTGATTTCTTGTCTTATCTTGCAATAGATTTTCGCCCGCTTAAAGACAGAATAATAAAGTGCAAAAATGAACATATCAATGAAAATAGCAAAGACCGCCGCAAACAAGACTCCTATGATAATGATGATTTTAAGATCACTGCTCATCTTTCTCCCCTATTGCTCCCAACTTATTGTTTCTCGTTGCCGCGTTGCTTCTTCCAACTTCTGAATATTTTTTTTCAACAAATACTCCAAGAGAATACGAAGCACAAACATCACCGGTATAAAAACAAAAAGGCATACTGCTACAATATCCCAACCCTCTAAGACAATAGAAAGAGTGTTATTTTGCCATCCTAGCGATACCCATCCCAACAGCATTGCTGCCAAAATGCCTATTCTCATCACCACAATGATAGTAGAGAGACAAAAAAGAACCTTGTACTCTTTTCCTGAAAGCAAAACTTCTTCAAACAAAAAAGAACGTGCTTCTTTATAAACTGTTGGATTTTCCCTCATTTTCCCCCGCTTTTCTAAATTTCTAAGCTGTTTTTTATCTCGTATAAAGAAGCACGTTATTTTTCTCAACAATTGATTGTTTTTAAACACACGTTTTTCTCTCCATAAAGCTTAACACCTCCTCTTAGATCAAAAGAGCGCCATAATAACACTTCAGGTCACAATTGCAGACAGTCTTTTCTCTCATCTTTATAAAAAGTGTTGTTGTGTTTTTTCATCAAGTGCTGATGGGCCTTCCATGGTTAAAGTTTCATGATCATCATAATCTTCACAAAGCTCTTGTTGCACTTTTTCTTCCCAACTCTACATTGTTCTGTTTCAAACTTGCCTGTTTCACTCTTCACGGATTTGCCCTTAACAGGCTTCCTTTCACGGGTTTCCCTTGTTAGGTTCTCCTTGTTGAGTTCTCCCATGGAGGATAAAACGCTCTGTCGTGTTTGAGCACTCTTTTGCATTCTTCTTTATTGGCAAGCGACCCTCCCCTTAACCCAAGAGACTTTCCTACTCTCAAAAAGAAGAAGAGGGTGCAACTCTCAGGCAAAAGACATTTTTGATACAGATGATATATCCGCAAGATACAAAGAGTTTTATAGAGCAGTCAGGGCTTCGACCTCCCCTTAACACAAGAGCCAACAGCATAAATAATAGGAAGAATAGAAAGAATGCGATAAAAAGCTTCACGCCTCTGTGAATGAGAGTGTGTAAGCACATTCGTTGCTCTTGGTTACTGCGTTTCTTCTTGCAATTGTTGAATCATTGTTTTCAACTTACGCGTCACTCTGATGCGAAGCAGCAAAATGGTTGGTAAGAAAAAAATGGCAAAGGCAAGCATCCATGCAAACGGCTGTAAGACGGTAAAAGAGAGGAAATCACCCCACCATGCAAATTTTAAGATGAGGCAAATAACCGTTGGAGCGGTTATCATAACCGTCGAGATATAAAATATTCTTTTATAATCTTGCCAAGAAAGGGCAAGCTGTTTTTTATCCAACGCTGCATCCTGCTTCATTTTGCTTTTCTTTTTTTGCTCTTTGCTCCAGCACGCTATCACGTTCTTTAAGCACGTGTTGCAGTTCCTTTTTCACTTTACAATAGAGCCGCGCACGCTTGATAAACAGGTAAAACAGCAGCAAAGCTGGCAGAGTTATTAAAACGCTCATTATTATCCAAAAGAAAAAAGAGAGTCCCATTAATGTTACAAAACTACTGGTCATCTTTTTCTCCTATCGCGTCCTGCACACGCAGTGCTCTATCGCGTTGTTCAATGGCTTCTTCCAGTTGTTGAAGTGTTATTCTCAGTTTGCCCGTATATTTTATGCAGAGTATTCCAATAATCGGTGTGAAGAAAAGAAGATATGTCGATATGAAACTTGATGACAGAGATATAAAAACACTGTCACCACTTTCCCAGCCTATCATCTTTACTATAAAGAACGTAGCCTGTAAAACCGCAATGATGAGAGAGATAAAAAAGAGTATTTTACACTCTTTTGGCCCAAAACCCATCGCCTCTGTAAAGGACAGAGAGTTTACACCTTTATCAAGTACTGAATTTTGCCCCATCCCTTTTCTTTCTTGAGAATGCAATGGCTGCGGTGTATTTTTTAGTTCCTGAAGCAAACTGAAATATAATCTCATACGTTTGATAAAAACGTAAGGAAGCCCAACAACGACCATATGAAATAAAATGGCCATTATAATGAGTCCGAGAAGACCCCAAAATCCTATAAAAAAAAGCACTTTTTTCCCTCTCACATTTTATAGACTTATTGGTTTAGCCGTAGTTGAAGCAAACTGTTCTAATTTTTTTATCATTTTTTTCACTCTCTGATTGAGAAAAGTGTAAAATATCAAAATCACCGGTAAGGAGAAGGCAAGACAAACCCAGACCACAGCCATTAAAGTAGCCATAAAGCTATAAATAACAAACCATCCAGGATGATTATGTATAAACTGTTGCATCGCTTGTTGAGCATTTGTTTCGTTCAGATGCTGTATTGCCCCCCAGAAAATCGTCCCCACTATGGGTCCAAACATTATGAGAAAAAGAATAAAAGAAATGATGAATATTCTTTTATAATCTTTTCCTGAAAGAAACAGAGATTCTTTAAACGAAACAGGATTCATTCCCATGTCACATATTGTATGCAGCACCTTTCTTTCATCCTCATAAAGGCTCAAACCCTGTGCTTCACGTTTTTTTATTTTCTTAAAGACTTTTGAAAATGCACTTAAACGGCTAAAACGCTTAATAAAAGAGTAATAAATTGCAATGATTGCCATCACGCTACAAACACCAATCATGATATATGCCACAAACGCTGTCACAAAGGACAATATTGCATTTAACACAACAAAAACAGTCACCTTTTTCCCCTCTCACATTCTATAAAATCATTGATTTATCTGATTACTCTGGTGATTTTTCCAATTGCTGAATCAACTGTTTCAAATCCCGCTTCAAGGTGATATGTAAGAAAAGAATGCTTGGAAAAAATACTATAAAATATCCCAAAATTACTTCTGGTAAAAGACAGAGAAAAGCCCACACGCCATTCCACCCAGCAGCACGCCACATCTCTATCATATCCATTCCATTTGATAAAAACTGTCCTTGGCTTAATTTTTTAAGATTTTCCAGAAACGTTCCTTGAGGCTTTTGCTGAATGATGGCTTGAAGCTGCTCATTTGATATCACGTGAAAGAAATCCAAAGGATTCATGTAGGTTGTAGCGGCTACCGCTATCAATGCTAACACAGCGAGACAAAAGATGATGACATAATCTTTTGTTGAAAGAACCATCTTGTTTTTGAAGAAAAAAAGCCGCGATTCTTTACCCAACACGCCTTGAGACACAAAAGCCGTATCCCCTTGTTTTTGAAAAGATTCGTGCTGTGACTTATCAATGTCCACGCTAACATCCCCCCACTTTTTCAATATTAAGCACCCCTCATGAGGCACCAGCCTAAAGCTTTTTCACAAATTGTACGAACTTTTTCACGTGTATGAACCCTCTCACGCCTTCTTCATCATATTTTCAACCACACTTTTCAGTTTCTAAACTTTGCAGTTTCTAAACATAACGAAGCACAGTTTCGCACAGCTGATAAAAGAATCATACAGTGTAAAAATTTGTACAGTAAACGGAAGTGCTTTTAACATCCAAAACAGGAAAAGTAAAACCCTTAAATATAAAACTGGCGCATTATCCCCATCGCCTTTTCTACACTGATTGCCCCATATCGTCATTTTTTATCGGATTGCTTTTCCCAATGCTGCCCTGTCTTTTAAGAGAGTCTTTTCAAGTAAGAAAGTAACCTCGTAGTTCCAAATGACAACAGCACAGAGTCAGAAATCTCTTGAGAAAACGCGCAAAGCACGTCATAACAACCACGCATACCTCCTTCGGCCTTCTTTGCCAATTGACCAAATCGAACCCTGTTAAAATTGTGGTATAAAACGAAGTGGAATGATTTAATCTCTTTTTCTTCCTGTCGAAAGCCATTTTGTAATGGGAACACGCACACTCTTCTTTCAGAAAGAAACATTTTTGTTCTTATAGATAAATTTCACTGTACCCATCAGAATGCGAAACACTTTTATTGATTTATAAATTCTACAGAAGAATTAAATGATGCATAAAAGAAATGATTCAACGGAAAACGCACCAAAACCAAGGAAAACAGAGGATTTTAGAGAGAGAGAGGGAAAAAGTTTTGTTATATGAATCGTAGCTATGAATAGCAATGTCGATTATCAGAACAGACATGCTTAGAGCTCAAGATCGAGAGAACAGGAATATAAAAATCCCTTACAGCTTATAAAAGAAGATTTTTAAGCAAAGGAGTAACAACCTTTGCTTAATTTTTTCTGCTTTTCTCTTCACCATGCGTTTTAGAAGAGCCCCTATTACTTTTTTAACCCTTCTAGTTCCTTTTGCATGTCAAGATACAATCTCGCACGTTTGAAAAAAAAGTAATAAATTCCGACAAGAACCATACTGTTTAAAATAGTAATGATGATAAGACCAAAAAACGCAAGAATACCGAACAATATTGTAAAAATAAACATTTCTTTCCCCTATTTTGCCTCTCTCTATTTTGTTTGTGCAAAAACGGATTTGTCTTGTTGTTCAGACGACTTTTCCAATTTCTGCAACATTGCTTTCAAACGACGATCGAGGAAGACATGAAGCGTCAAAACGACCGGTAAGAATATGATAGACAATCCCCAGATAAAAACCGGCAAGAAAATGATAAAATCAAAAAAGCCTCCGCCCCCACCATAAATTTCACCAGTAAACAACCCTAGGAAAAATACAGGCAGATACACTGCACGAAGGGTCCCTAAGATCAACAGAGCCAAAGCGATACAGAGGATTATTTTATAATCTCTCATTGAAAGGATCATAGCGCCTTTAAAGGCCAAGAGTTTAGATCCCTTATCAAAGGCTGAATGTGATTTAGTCTTCATACCCTGTGTTTGAGCAGAGTCGTGTTGTGATGTATCTATGGTCATGCCAATATCCCCCCACTTCTTAAATATTAAGCACCCCTTATGAGGCACCGGCCTAAAGCTTTCTCATAGAGCTCTCCCGCGATTTTCCCCCATATCTCAAGACGTATAAAAAAGCACGCCTCAACATAGAGATAGAGAAGAAAAAGCCCAGCCGTCATAAACCGCATGTTTGTTACAAAATCTCAAAGCAGCACCAACGATATGATAGCTCTCTACGCCTTGATAAATACACACACTGTACACGGAAATCTTGATAGCTCTCTGTATAAAGAGCAGCTATAATAGTCTCAATGAAAATTTTCTCCCTATTTACAAGATTCCATCAAAAAGATCCACAGTGTATCTAAAAATGTGTGTCTCTAAAATGGCAGCACATATATTATGCAGCACACACACTCCATATCTTGAGAAATGAATATTCGCACAGAAGAAACAACAACTCTTTTAAAGATTGCCTCTCTTCATTTCAGAAAAATCCGATGATAAGAAGCGTTTTTTGCAGAACGAAAAAAGAAAGAGATAACATTTTATTTTATATTCTATAAAGGATATTTATAAAAAGAAAAAATCACTAAAAGAAAATAATTTTGTTCCTTTCTTTTATTACGGACCTCTTACTCATTACCATTGCATGGATTGGTAAGATAGATATTTTATTTGAAGAGAGAAGATAAAATGTGGTATGATAATAGGGGATAAAGTTTGTTTTTTGTAAGGGTATTCTTTTCAACAAACAACAAACCTTCCTCTAAAAAGGACAAAAGAGAGGCTTCATAAAATGATGCATCAGGCATCCTCATACTGTGCTCAACAACAAAATAACAACCTTTGAAACAGCAGTTGAAAATGCCCACCACACCTTCTCAAGCAGAAAGACAAATAAGACACCCCATCAGAAAACGCACACTTAGCTCCCCAAAATATCTTCCTAGGTATTTTTCCAAGTATCCCATTGTATTTTTTCATTCCCCTTTGGCAGAAATCGCTCTTGAATTTCTCAACGCACATCCTTTTCAAGATATGTTCAAAAATTTCTGTAGAAGGCAAATCATCAGTTATCAAGAGCAAGAAAATGGTGATGAACAGCTACAAGAGTTCTTTTACCCTGCAAGAAGCCTTACTCTCAACATGAGATAAAAAACAACTTTGTCATGCTTTTATTGGCAACAGCCTTCTGCTCACCCAGTGAGAGCATTTTCTCAAGAACGTGTCACTGCTTTTGTTCAACAGGAAATCTCTTTTAAATTCAAATGGTAGGTTCATGAAAATAGGTAAAAAACGCGGTAGACCCAGAATAACAGGAAAGCTCAGAGAGCCCAATGGCCGTATTTCACGCGCCAAAAAACCACGCAAAGCGCCTCCTCTCCTTACGATTGAAATGCGTGCGAAACACTTTGGTTTGACCATAGAGGAAGCCAAAAATCCGTTATCGAGCACTTATATTGGGCGCCTTTGTTTACTTGGATATAAACAAGATCCCTCAGGCATCAGTAAAGAGCAATATGATACTGCGCAAAGGTATCTACAAATTAGAAACGACTATTTATGTGCAAAAGGTTTGCCAAGCGGCTATTATGATGAATTTACGCACGCATCCGATGAAAAAGCACACAAACAGTGGATTCAAAGAGCAAGTGATCACTATGAGGACATGAAAAAAGCGATTCAAGAAGCACAAAATCTGCATCGCCAACACAACTTTCATGCTGCGTTACAATATCTTGTTGTAGAAGACCAGCCGCTCCCCACTCTTGTCAGTTCATTGCGCATTATTCTGAATGCGCTTCATAAACATTTTGACGGCTAAACAAAGAATGCACTTTTGCCAGCCAGCATCCTCATTCTCCCAGCATCCTCATTCTTTTTGCCAGATTCTCTTTACCAGCCCCAATGTTGTAACAACCCTTGGCACTTAAGACAATTCATAAAAAGTCTTTATTCCTTTATAGTTTTTCGCCCCACACCAACCTTGCTTGCTCGTCACAAGCAAGTGATTTTGATTGATTCAAAATACATAGATTGGAAATGAGAGAAATTTACAGTATTTGGGCAATATTCGGCTAGTATTCGGGGTTCTCATTCAAGAGGAATAACAATAAATTATCATGATAAATCAATAGGATGACGCATAACATCATCACTTTCATGACCTCTGTATCACCATTATCACGTGATGCCCTCCTATAGAGAGAGACAATGTTGTTTTTAAAAAAATTGAAAGTTATTCTTTCCACATCCGAAAACTCTCTCCCCAAAAACTCTCTCCAATGAAACAGCAATTTTTGTTGTACCAACCATTGGCAAAATAAAAACATAAGAGCGCATTTTTCTTGTTGACAGCGTATGAAAAATCGTATTTAATGACTGGTGCGGGGATGGTTTTTTTGCGCCTATATTTCATCCTTATTCCTCTATAAGATTGTAAAACCTATAAAACATTGTTTTTGAGGACGGTAGTATATATTCATCTATAGGAATACACGCACTCTTATTTGATTTTGCTTCGCGTCAATAGCCTTAATCCCCCAAATAGCCTTAATCCCCCAAATAGCCTTAATCCCCCAAATAGCCTTAATCCCCCAAATAGCCTTAATCCAAGAGAGAAGCGTAACTTTGAAGATATTCAAGGATGGATTTGTCCAAACCTCTAAATCACATCAGTGTTAACAGAGCGAATGTACTCTTAAGAAAAACCAATCTGTCATCAAAGGCGTGAAAAATCAGTATTAAAAATCTTTGCCCTCTGTGCGGAAGAAAAATTTCATCTTGTCACAACAAAAGAGCAAGCCTTCAATGGGATCTTAAGAAAATTTTCAAAGGAAGAAGATCAAGGGGAAGAATCTGATTTTTCCACAAAATGATTTTTTCGCAAAAAAATAAAGCCATCTTTCAAAGAACAAAGAAAGCATTGACCACAAAATAAGGAATGGGCTCAACCTGTCACAAAAGCCTTTTTTGTAAAAAAAGAAGGAGAAAAGCAATCACCACGAAAACAATATACATTCTTAATACAACAAAAGCCCCATTATTCATAGCATTTGTTTAAAACCTTCAAATCATTCATTCTAAACGACAACTAAGCAAACTATCATCGCATTTTTATCTGGACATTTTCATCTGGTTTACATCTCTCTTCAACATGTGCATGCCCCACATAAAAGTTTATTGTTTCCAATGCAAACATGATAAATCAAAGAACAAACGAATTTTTCTTTTAAAAACATCAACAAGTTGCAACAGCACGCACACCTCTCACAATCTTCACAGATTTTGAGATTCAGAAGATAACTGAATTTTAGGCTCTGAGATGCCGCCCTGCTTTGCAAAGCCTTCTTAAAAACCATGACCTCATTTCTTTTCTTCTCAAGGGAGAGAAGAAATCGAGAGCACAACATGTTTCAGCCAAAATAGAAACATAGCATGCTGATTGTTAATATGGAACTTCAGAGTATGAAACCACAAGATTCAAACACAGCGCAGAGTTCATCACAAACACAAGAAGGTGCTCTCGCCAATGAACCCGTAGAAGGTCTTTCCACATCTATAGAACAACACACCATTGAAAAAGAAAAAAATATTTCCTTCCAGCGTGAAAAATTGCAAGGAATTATTACGAGTTTAGAAAACGACATCACCAGTGGTTATTGGATCATTGCCTATTATGAAAATATAGATCTTAAAATGATGCCTGCTCTGGTAAAGCAAGCAAACAAGAAATATCCAGAAATGAATCTTCAATTTGCCTTGACCCCTCAAGACTTTGCTCATTCACTGCAAGAAGCTATCGGGAGAAACGTTCAGTGTTCCAGATATATAGTAAACACGCAGGAAAAGGGCAACCATTTTGCGGTAATTGATCATCAAACTATCGAGAATAAAGCGTCTGTGATATTTTTTGAACCAACAACATTTATGAATAATATAAATGCGACTTTATTAGGACTAAGAATAAAACAAGCCATTGAAGAGTGTCAATTGCCTGAATGTTATTTTTCCATGGCTGAAATGGATATTCAACGAAGCCCCTCTGAATGTGGAATAATAAGTTTAGCTCTTGCCAAAAAGTTTCATACCGAAGCTGAGGAATTAACAAGAATGCACAAAGATAATGTGAGGGGTGTTTTATGCGAACCTGATACGCATTTACCTCCTGATAAATTAGACTCCTATCTTCCAGCGCGTTTTTACAAACACACGCAAGGGGCAAAACGTCTTAGAGAATATATAAAATCAAATCCGGAGACTGAAAATCAAAAAGTAAACAAAAAAGGCGAAACTCTTGGTGAAAGATTTAAAAAGAACTTAGTGACAAAAGAAGGAAAAGCTGTCTCCGTTTCATTACATAAAAAAAGGATCACGGAATATAAATCTCTGATGATATAATATGGTGTTTTTGCACATATGTGGTGGAAAGTTAAGCACTGCATGTTTAGAAATTGAATTAATTCATATTGCAAATTCTCCTGATTTTGTGATTTACAAGATACAAACAGCATAACTTACATCTTAAAATAACATGCAACTGTTGTCTTAAAAATGGTACCTCTTAAAGCTCTCTCATAAATTCTAGAGTTATTTTTAAAGACAAGACACCTTTCCAGAGAGATACAAAACCTCAATATTTTGCAAAAGTATATGCTTTAAAAAAAATCCTCTCGCTAACTCTTCAGAGTGACAACTTTCCCTCTCAAGCTGCTATACATCAAGAATAATGAACAATTCCAACTTTATAAGTACCGTTAGCATGCCATAAATTCCATCTCCCCCCCTACCACCGCTCAAACAATACATCACCAAAGCACTACCTTTAACCAATCTCTCAACAATCAATCATTGGCAGTCTCACCAGCAGCCAATCTGCTCGTTTTATTACTCTTTCACTTTTCTTCTGTTCCTTGAAAGACGAAGAAAAGTTCATTTTTAAGTTGTCAGTCAGCCCCACATCAAGTGGGGCTTTTTTTATGGAGAAGCATATGAGAAAAATATCATCAGAAGGGCTTGCACTCATTAAACAATGGGAAGGCTTGCGTCTAAACGCCTACAAAGATGCTATTGGTGTGTGGACAATAGGTTATGGACATACAAACAGTGCTGGAAAACCTTTTGTGCACAAAGGGATGACAGTCACTGAAAAACAAGCCGAAGAGCTTCTTTGTCAAGACTTAAAACAATTTGAGATTGCCGTTGAAGAAGCTGTCGCTGTTTCTTTAAACAATTCGCAATTCGCAGCGTTGGTATCCTTTTGTTATAATGTAGGAACGGAAGCTTTTTGCAATTCGACACTGTTAAAAAAACTAAATCAAGGTGAATATGAAGCTGTCCCAGCAGAGCTACAGAAATGGACCAAAGCAGGCGGTAAGCGTCTTGAAGGTCTCGCACACCGGCGCGCCGCAGAAGCAGGGTTGTGGGCGAAAGGGGCTTATGTTTCCTCCAATTATCAAACAGTAGAAACACAAGAGCCAACAGGGCTTTTCAAAGCAGAAGCACTTGCACCAATTATTGGCTCTTTCTCAGGTCTTGGAGGTTTGTTAGCAGGCAATGGTCCCATTCAATGGGCTCTCGCTGCCATTATGGTTTTAGCAGCCTGCGCTGCTATTGTCTTTGTCGCTAAACGCTTTCGAGAGCAACGCTTATGATCTTATGGACGCAAACAAAAGAGCCAACAAGGCTTAAAGCAGAACCCCTAGCTCCGATCATAGGTTCTTTTTCGGAACTTGGTGGTTTTTTAACAGGCAATGGTCTACTGCAATGGGCTTTGGCAACCATTATGATTTTAGCAGCCTGTGCTGGTATTGTCTTTGTCTCTAAACGCTTTCAGGAGGAATACTTATGATGTGGTGGATGAAAAAAAATGTGATGGTAACAAGTGCGGCTTTAGCCGCTTTTTTTATGGCTTTAGCAAGAGCTTTTACCCTTGGAAAAAAGACAGAGCAGCAAAAGCAAATAGAAAAAACTTTAAAGGCAGCAACAACACGGCTTGAGGTGGAAAATGAAATTAATCAGAAAAGTGATGATGATGTGCGTACTGCTCTCTCTCACTGGTTGCGCAACAAATAAAATTGCTTCTTCTTGCGTTGGTTGGATACCTATTTATTTAAGCCAGCAAGATTTAAATGTCATCAGCTCAACCTTAGCAAGAGATCTCTTAAAGCATAATAAACAAGGTGAACGCTTGTGTGGATGGAAACATGGCTAGAAAAAGTACAGAAAAAAGCACCGAGCTTACAGAAGTAGAAAAAGAAATGCTTCAAGAAATGATACTCACCTATCAAAGTGTGAAAATGATGTCTCGCTTTATGAAGTGGATAGCCTTTTTTCTTTTTTTGCTTATCCTCGATTTTGCCCGCCTTATGGAAGCGGTAGACAATATCTATGTACATTTAAAACAGTGGTTTTCAAAAGACTAAAAACTTATCCTCCAAAACTTATTTATTATGCTATGCGGCAAAACATATGCCGTAAAATATTTGGGATATTCAAGAGAGATAATATTCTCGAAGAGCTCAATAATCTTTTTTGTGGTTAATTACGCTACAAATAAGCTTTTATAATATTTTAATTTCTCTATAATGGTGTTAATTATGGATTTTTTAACTTCGCTATGTATAATACGTTATGTGTTTGAAATAGAGGGATTTTTATGAAAACAAAAATTTTAACAACAGTATCAATTCTTACTTTAATTGCAACTTCATCCGTGCAAGCAGCGGATACCGTGCTTCTTCAACAACAAAAGCCACATGTTTCACCCACTCTTGTTGCTCCGCCTTTTTCTTGGACCGGTGTCTATCTTGGAGGACAGATCGGTAATTTTGTAACTAAAAATTCTTTAGATTACTCTAAAGATGCGACAACTGGGAAATGGGCTTGGGTTGATAAAAATTTATCTCCAAAACCATCAGGATTTGGTGCGGGTCTTTATGCAGGTTCTAATATTGATCTTGGGGATAACTTTGTTTTCGGTATTGATACAGATCTGATGTGGTCTGGAAAGAAAGACACAAAAACGGGTAATGAAAAAGAAATTTCAAATGACGAAGAGTTAGATTCTATTAACGCTGTCCTTAAAGAAGCTGGACTTCCTATTAATAGACCTGGATCTGCTGATGAAACAATCCCTAATGTTGGCGACATTGTTGAGAGCAGTGTTTCTTTAGAAGAACAGTGGTCTGGTGCGACACGTGTACGTATTGGATTTGCTTCAAATCGTATAATGCCCTATGTTGCAGGTGGTATAGCCTATGCAAAGATGCAATATAGCATGTCAATTTTGTCAAAATCAGAGGAAGATCCATCTTTTATATTTGCTTCTGGCAAGGTGTTTGATGAAACACAAACCATGATTGGTTATACAGTGGGTGGTGGACTTGATTTTGCAATGACAAATAATGTTATCATGCGTGCAGAATATCGTTATTCGGATTTTGGTAAGAAGAAATTTGCAGACGATAAACTTGAAATAAGCTCCAAGATCAATAATTTCCGTGTTGGTTTAGCATATAAATTTTAATTTATTACAAGATTAAAAACAAAATAAAACGATTAAGGAACCCCGACTCAGGCGGGGTTTTTTATTTTGTTAGCTGTAAAACTGCCTTCATGGCGATGAGAAAAAGAGCACTAAATCAAATCTGCAAATAAATTTATACGATTGTGCGATTGTGCGATTGTGCGATTGTGCGATTGTGCGATTGTGCGATTGTGCGATTGTGCGATTG
>NZ_JH725037.1:624687-642655 GCF_000278235.1 Bartonella vinsonii subsp. arupensis OK-94-513 | reverse complement strand
CGATTGTGCGATTGTGCGATTGTGCGATTGTGCGATTGTGCGATTGTGCGATTGTGCGATTGTGCGATTGAAATAAACAATATGACATTTAAAGCTTGTCAAGATATATCTGATATAGGTATGATGCCATGATTAAAGAAGCATATTGTTTTTTAAAAATCCATTTTTATAAACGTTTTGGGAGTCAAAAACGCCTCTCGATGAGCAAGAAGAGCTTTGATAATTTTCAAAAATGGTATTGATATTGCTTCTGCTCTTCCCTCTCATAAGCCTAAGCAAAAATCCTCATAAACTTCGAAAACATCATGAGAATGGATACATTAAACTTTTGAGTTTTCTCTCTCTTGGCCTGATCGTTTGAAAAAGAAGTTGCGGTACAATTTTGCATCAGTCACAGCTTCACCTGCCAAGAAGAGCGCCATTTACATAAAGCTGTAGTTTTTTTCATTTGGTGATTTTTCCCCTTCTTCTCCTTAAAAGATAAAGTTTTTTAAATCACCAGAAATCCGGTAACAGATGGGATTTTCCAAGGGGAAACAGCTGCTCACCATAAAATGCGATCCCTAATAGGCGCACAGAACAAAATTTTTAAATATACCGTTCAAATCGAATATCTCTTCAAACGCACATTTTTCTCTTTTGTTGCTGCAAAAGAGGACTGAAATAAAACAAAAACGACATTGTTTTTTTAATAGAGGTGAAGAGTTTTTCAATATGTGTGAAGAAGATCTTATGTCAGCACTTTGAAGAACGACATCTTATAGGATGAGGAAGTATCACCTGAAAATACGAGAGAACATAAAGTGGTGCGGGTGGTCGGACTCGAACCGACACTCCTTTCGGAACCAGATTTTGAGTCTGGCGCGTCTACCAGTTCCACCACACCCGCACACTGTTATACGGGACTGTCATAAAGAACAGACTTGCCCATTATCTCTTTGCTCTATATGAAGAGAAACAGATTCGTCAACACTAGACTTCTGTTTTTTTAAGAATTCGTATTATTTTGTTCCATTAATTTTTTGGGGAATGTTTGCCCCACTTCATTTTTGGAGTATCATTTGTAAAGTCTTTACCTCTAAGAGGTATGAAAGCCCTCATGATATTAAACAGACTAAAGCTTTGGACGATTTCTTTAGCAAATCGGCGTACAGCCCCCCATTGGCTTGGGTTTATTGCCTTTATTGAAAGTTCTGTTTTCCCAATTCCGATAGATGTTTTATATATTCCAATGCTTCTTGTCCATCCCAAGCGGGTTTATCGCTATGCCTTTATTGCAACGATATGTTCTGTTTTAGGGGGGATTGCCGGTTGGTTTATTGGGCATTTTGCCTATGACACACTTGCCAAACCGATTTTAGAGTTTTACGGTCAAATTGAAAATTTTCACGCGCTAAAAAACAGTGCAACACTGCAATTTCTTATCATTTTACTGATTACTTCAGGTTTTTTACACCTACCTCCTATTAAGATTGTCACGATTTTGGCAGGGGTTATAGGTGTGCATCTTGAAATTTTCATTGTTACCTGTATTCTTGCTCGTGGAGCTCGTTTTTATCTTCTTGCATGGCTCATTCAGCGTTTTGGGCAACAAGCAATGAATTTTATGGTCCGACATTTCAAATGGATTGTCTTCATGGGTTGTGTTACTCTTTTGGTGGTCTATGGAGTTTTTATAGCTTTTGTGAATAAGCACCTTTTATTTTAAGGAACACCCTCAATGACACACATTTTTTCTTATCAGAATATGTTGAGCAAGCATCTTCATCTTGAACCAAGTAGAAAAGAGTTAGCTTTATGGGCTTTTTTTCTCGCTTTTTGCATTTCTGCTACGCTCATCCTAGCTCTTTGTTTTGAACATATTGGAGGCTATCTTCCTTGTGATTTATGTCTCATTGAACGTTTGCCCTATTATGGCGCACTCCCCTTTTTGATTTTAGCAGGTTTTGGAGCACAATTTTCCCGCATGTTTTCTTGGGTACAACTCTTATTTTGGTGTGTTTTTGTCCTCATGAGCATAAGTCTTGTTTTAGGGATGTATCATGCGGGTGTTGAATATGATTTTTGGCCAGCTCCTCCCAGTTGCGGAGTAGGAACAATAAGAAGAACAATGGACGTTAACCAGTTGTTCAATCGATTGAACAATATCCATCCTCCCTCTTGCTCTGAAGCGCCCATGCGCTTTCTTTTTCTCTCATTTGCCGGTTGGAATGCTGTTGCGAGTCTGTTTTACATGCTTGTCAGTTTTTATATCGCTTCAAAAGGGCTCCTCAGTTATAAAAAACTGTAAGAGCAAAATAAGAGTGAAGCCGCAGGCACCCCCATACCTCAAGCACCCTTCTCTCAGCACCGACATCATCGCCTAACACAAACCTCTTTTTCCAAGAGCGTCCCCATAAAAATAAAAAGTGTCGACGCGTGCATTTTATGATTTTGCCTCCCTATACTTATTAAAAACATTTTGATACAAACCTATAATGGAAAAGCGATAAGACAATAAGTGAGGGGACAGATAAACATGAATAATCTACTATGGCTGAAGATAAGAATACAACGCCTTCTCCCCACTCACCACCTCCCTTCGATATAAGCCAACTTGAAGAACCATGTGTTATGATGGAACATGATTATAACGCATGGCGGGAACACACACAAAAAGGAGATTTGAATGCTCCTTATAAAAAACCACTTCATATAAAACCACGCCTTAAATCGGCACCCCGCATTAGGCAAGTTTTTTGGTGTGATTTTCCTCATGATGCGCTCTTACCTGAATTTTGGAAAAAACGGCCTGTTTTAGTGCTCTCCAAGAATGCAAAATTATATGGTAATGTCACAGTTTTGCCTTTTTCGACGAAATCACAGCCCAATAATCCAGCTGCTTATCCGCTACAATCTCCTATAGAGAATAAAAAGGCGTGGATCATCTGTAATTATGTCACGACAGTTTCCGTAAGTCGTTTAAGTTGCTCACGGACTATTCCAAGAATATCCAGCGAAGAATTTCATAAAATTGTCGCTCTGATGCTCAAACATTTACCCAGACCCATTTACCACGACTATTGACACTTTAAAAAAATAAGCATATATATATCAACATATACGGCATCAGAAATGGTGGCCGCTTCTCCGCAAGGGGAGACAGGAACGAAGGAGTGGGCAACTGCTCCTTTCGTCATTTTTAGTGTTTTTTTAGGAAGTTTTTAGCTACTCCTTACAAACTCTTCAAAAATGTCCAAGCTCTTCAAAGATGCCTTTGATATTCATTTTCTACTCTTATTGTTTTTTGAAATGTCCATAAGTTTTCTGAATAAAGAACGATATTGATATTCTTAATCCGGTAAAATTTTTTAAGGAAAATGACCGTAATGTTCATCCCCATGATTATTACACAAAATCATTACACAAAAAGTTGCGATACCGTCGCATAATATGATTTTCTATAATAGAACATCTTTTCAAGGCTAAAATACCATTTTTATAATCTCTACTTTTATCACTTCTACAGGACGTACCTTCTTGATCATTACAACACTTGAAATGTTTAATTGCTAAAATTCACCAAAAGAAACTCAGCCTTACAATTTACCCATTTCTTTCCCTCAATACGAATGAAAAAGCCTCTCATTTTTGAAAATAACAAGAGAGCAATGAGCATTAATATTTGAGATAAAAACGACACAGAGACCTTCATCCATCCTTGAACACTTCAATTTTGGAGAGAGCCCAAAATTCTTAGAGAATTTAAATAATATCAGTTTGCATAGTAGATTATAACTGATGCACAAATATAACACTTAACAAAACCTCATATCACCACTCTAAAGAACGGCTTTTTACGAGAGTAAAATAAAGCTATTACACCACACAGCAATATATCTCAAAAATTGTATCATTGATGCAGAGAATTTTATAGAGAATTATAGAATAGGAAAAATTTATGCACAATTATGCTCTTTACAACACCTTAAAATCACATTGTGTATTTTTATAAAAAACATTTTATATATTAAAAATTATCAGATAACAATGTATATTTGTAATGTTATTTTATCATAAATATACCATAATAAATACAATAAAAACAATAAGATAATTTAAAATACTTTTTAATTTAAAAACAGAATTTATAGATTAAGCATTCAAATTAACAGCAAAAATTAAGTAGTTGACAAAGTAGATAAACTATGGAAATGAGATGTAATAATACAGAGTGTGTAATTGAGTCTTTTGTATTAAAAACATATTAGACAGATAATGAAAAGATGCATCATAGAATGCCATATTATCCTTTTTATTCTGTTTAGACGGTGAAATGAAAAAACTTACCTTTAATTAAAGTTTTTAAATTAGGTGACTATATGAAAATATTTAAAAATTTTGCTTTATATACTGTTGTAATAGCCTTTTTCTTTTCCCAAGTTTTAGGAGCTAATGCGCATTCCTTGAAGAGTCTTTCTCAAGAGTCTCATTTTACTTCTATAATTTCAGAAGAAAATAAAGGTGTTATAAAAGTATCAGATTTGACAGGAATAGAGGCAGAAGTTTTGGGCCTCATCGTGTATTTTGTGTATTCATTTACGAGAAAGCTAAACTCCACTCATCCAGGGTATGAAAGAATATTTGACGCTTTTTGAAGAGTAAGCTTATTCAGTATAACATCATAAACTGTAATTCAAATTACAGTTTATGGTTTTTTATATTCAATATATATCATTGTCTTTTTCTCGCCTCGCCATGATGAATAAAATTCAATCGACTATATTCTTCCAAATGAAATACTCTAAATTAAGCGTTCTTTGACTGTATTTTAATGATATAAATTAAAATTGATCTCTCTACTCAAACAATCTCCCCTATTATCCATTATACTTCTAGAGAATAACAAATGCGTTATTTTTAAAAATCAGAGAAGATCTGCATGGATGCCAATATGAACCCCATAGAATTGAGTTATTGCAACTGTTTTATTTTCTTCTCACAAATTTCTTTTGAGAGAGGAAGAGAGATCATCCCAACCTAATTTCTTGACAGGATTCTTAAGCATAATCAACTCAATATGAACGACCAACACGATCAATACCATTTTTAAGAGCCAGAATTTTATCACTTTTTCTCCCTCATTTTATTTGCTTTACGCACCAATTTTAGGCCCCCACGTTTTTCTTTTCTCAACACTGTCTTTTACCAATTTTTAAATTTTGGATTGACTTTCGTTTTTATTATCTTATATCTTAGAATTATTCTAAAGTGCAAAGGAACAGAAAATGTTGAGATCGTTTTTTTCATTTGTACAACGTAAAGCTCTGTCCTTTCGTTCAGCACAAAAAATGATAATTCGTACGCTCAAAGCAAAAGAGAGACATGCCTCTCTTTATTTAAAATACGCAAAAGCTCTTCAATCTTATTCTCCCAAGCAAGCAGCGATTTTCGCAGCCATGGGCATGCACGAACTTGAGAATTATAAGGAGCTTCTTTGCCTTTCTTGCCATAATCGTGCAAATAATGATTATGCCAGTAATAATCATGCTAGAGTGGTAGGTTCATTATGTAACCACCCTGCTCTTGTAACAAGCAAGGCTGCCACCGCCACCACTCAAACAACAGCCAAAAAAAAGCAAGCCCCGAAAGAATCATCAAAAACACACAAACAATTTCTTTTGACGTGGGTTCAACCTGGTCTTGCAGGTTTAATGGATGGTTCTGTCTCGACTCTTGCTCCCATTTTTGCTGCTGCTTTTGCAACGGGTGATACGCATCAAACTTTTTTGATAGGGCTTTCAGCTTCAATTGGCGCGGGTCTTTCGATGGGATTTACAGAAGCAGCCCATGATGATGGAAAATTATCCGGTCGTGGTTCTCCCTTTAAAAGGGGTCTTGCCAGCGGCATTATGACAACGCTAGGGGGATTAGGCCATGCCCTTCCTTATTTGATCAATTCTTTTTACGTTGCAACAATCATTGCATTCATCATTGTCTTTTTCGAACTATGGGCCATCGTCTGGATTCAAAATAGATTTATGTCGACTCCTTTTTGGCGTGCATCTTTACAGGTTATTATTGGTGGAGCGCTTGTTTTTGCTACGGGTATCTTCATTGGTAGTATCTAACAAACACTATGGAAAATAAGCATTTACCATACAAAACAAGCAGTGGAGATTATCACCCCATCGAGTGGTCTTTCACTGCTTGTTTTGAAAAGATTCTTTTGTTAGAGCTATGTTTATTTTTTATATTTTGGAGATGCTTTGACCATGCCTTCTACGCACCTGAACAACCACCAAAAGAGCTCTTTTTCACCCAACCCATCTCCGCACCTTTCACAAAAAGTGACCTTATCGGTCCAACGCCTTGAACATGGACAAGGCTTAGAGCTTCCTCACTATGCCACCGCCGGTTCTGCTGGTCTTGATCTGCGTGCAGCGCTTGGTGAAGGAGAAACCGTGGTCCTCGCACCGGGGCAACGCGCTCTTATCCCAACGGGTCTGATCTTTCATCTTCAACCAGGTTTTGAAGCACAAATACGCCCACGTTCTGGTTTAGCCTTAAAGCACGGCATTACATGTTTAAACACACCGGGAACAATTGACAGCGATTACCGTGGTGAAGTGAAAGTTCTTCTCATCAATTTGGGGCAAGAAGATTTTTCTATTGAGCGTGGCATGCGCATTGCGCAAACCATTATCGCACCAGTGATTCAAGTCAATGTTTGTGCCATTGAAGCAGATGGAAAAGAGAGCAGCCAAAATAATACAGAAAACCAAGCAGCCAAAAGCAGAGGTGCTGGTGGTTTTGGTTCAACAGGGCAAATTTAAACAGCATTCAGTGTAAGAAAAAAGAGCAATGGGCGCCCTCGCACAGCAGCAATGCGCCCTTATTTTAACAGGTCTGATTTTTCATCTTCAGCTCAGGGATGAAGCACAAATATACCCTCACGCTCTGCAATCTTAAAGCATACGATCACATGCTATATGCTCAAAAACAATAGAGTGTGATAAGCCGATGGTAAAAGAAGAGGCCTTCTCACCCATTTGGAGCAAGAAGATTTTTTATTGAGCATGGCATGCGCATTGCATAAACAGTCATCGCATCAATGATTCAGGTCAATGTCAGAAATTCAAGTAAATGCCAAGAAATCAAATAAATATTTGTGCCCTTGAACTGAATGGAATTAAACTAGATAGAATTGAACTGGATGGAACAGAGAGCATCCAAAACAATACAGAAAATCAAGCTATCAAAAGCAGAGGCACCGGTGGTTTTTGCGCAATAAAAAAGACTGAAAGAGAAATAAGCGGCAAAGCTCTATAGACATCTCTCTACTCTACAGGAGAAACAGTTCCCATCACAGAATGATTGGTGTTTGTTACATCACTCGTTACCACCGCACTGGCATCTCCCCTAACCTTCACTCCACCCGCATCGGTAGCGCTCATACCCTTCTCATTTGTAGCTCCTTTTGCGACAACATTGGAAGATTTTTGCAACCCCATAAGACCCACTTTAGTATACCCAGCCATTCGTATTTGATTAAGCAAATCCACGACAGCTCCATAATCAATTTCGCTATCGGCTTTGATTAAAATCTTTGTCTCTCGATTTTGCTCTGTTGCCTTTAACAAAGTGTCGACAAACGCTGTTTGACCAATGAGATTGTCCCCCACATAAAGCGAGCGATCTTTTTGCAAAGTCACATAAAGAGGTTCATCAGGTTGAACCACAGAGGACGCTTTTGTTATAGAAGGAAGTTGAACCGGAATAACAGATGTTGCCAAAGGTGCTGCGACCATAAAAACAATAAGCAACACCAAAACAACATCAATAAAAGGGGTTACATTGATTTCGCTGTGCAACCCACTGTCATCTGTCTCCCAATGATCACGAAAGTCTACTTTCATTTTTTACGACTTTTCTGTTGACGGTGTTTATCAAGTTCACGGCTTAAGAGCCTTTCAATTGCCGCGGCAATATCACCCAAATCATTGCGATAACCACTCAGAGCACGCATAAGGCTATTATACATCACAACGGCGGGAATAGCCACAAACAGCCCGATAGCTGTTGCAAGCAAAGCTTCAGCAATTCCAGGAGCAACCACATCAAGCCGCGTTGTTTGAGATTGGGCTATACCAATAAAAGAATTCATGATTCCCCAAACGGTCGCAAAGAGACCAACAAAGGGAGCAATGGCACCAATGGTTGCAAGAACAGCACTCCCACATGCAACACGGCGCGTAGCAGCCAACAAGCAGCGTGACAAAAGCGAATGCACCCTCTCCTTTACGCCCTCATTCATATCAATATCGTGCCCCTCCTCATCATAGCGATCAATCTCCTCAAAGAAGAGGAGTTCTTCGTGCGCAATGGCGGGTGTCTCTTGTCTTGCATCGGTTCTTTCACCCTCCCCTTCAGAGCCCATAAAACGCACCTGCTGCGTAGAAAGATAGACTTCTTGTAAAACTTGCTTAAGGAAGAACACACCAGCTCCTTTGCTTTCTTTTAAGCTAGCAGCCAAACGCGTAAGAGTCTGAGCATTAAGAGCCAATTGAAGTTCTTGGCGCACTCTTCGTTTTGCCAAAGTAATCTCTATGATTTTTACAAAAGCAATTGTCCAAGAAGCAAGAGAAGCCAACAACAAAAGAATGATAACGGCTTTTACAACAAAATCAGCCGCCATAAACATAGAAAAAGGGGAAAGATCATGCGCTGAAAATACAGCAGACGTGCTTTCTAAGGGTACTGTCTCAGATTCCATTTCTGTCTCACACCGTTATGGACTTCACTTGTGTCTTACAGCTGCGTCATCAAACTCGGCAGCATTACCCTTCCACAATGCCACGTGCCTCTATAACATCACTTCGTGTTTAGTCTAAAAAATAAAACTTGATAAATCAAGTATAGTTTTATTTCAAAAAACTTCTCTTTCAAGAGGAATGTTTCAAGAATTTTTTTTCCACACGAATGAGAATAAATTTACTAGAAAAATGCGTTTATTACGCGAAACAATTTAACGGCCAAACCACCCTCATCAAAACCAAACAACGATGAAGAGCTAGAAAATCAAGAGGGTATCTCTTCTTCATAACCATAAAAAAGTAGCCCATGGACTTTTTCCCAATAAGGTTTTTCTAATCCTTCACATCCTATAACCCCTCACAAGTCACAATCATTCACAGGCAAAACGAGTTTGAGAGGCAAATAAAGATTTATGACTTCAAAACATTTTTAAATTGAAAAAGAGAGGGAACTAAAAAAACCGTTTGGCGTTACAAAAGCAGTGAAAATTTCACTCCAATGCAAATGATCACTATGAACACAGATACTTAAGTCATGATGAGTCAGAGAGGGAAAGAACATCATGGTAAACAATAAAAAAACGGAGAATCACAAAATGACAACAGAAAAAGACTCACGAGGACAATTAAACAAGTTACGCAATGACGTTTCAGAAGTCACTTCAACACTAGCAGATCTTGGTGCAAACAAATTGAACAAAGCCAAAAACAAAGCCGAAGAACTGTATAAAACAGCAAAGGAAAGCAGTGAAGATATTCTTTCTCAAGCAAAAGAAAAAATCGGTGATCTTGAACAAAACATGAATCAATATGTTCGTAAAAATCCGAATAAAAGTGTTCTGTTTGCAGCAGGTATTGGTTTTGTTCTTTCTCAATTATTGCGTCGTTAAGCAATGTATAAATTTATCACGCCTCTTTTAAACCATCTTGTCGGTGGAGGGCTGAAAAGCACCGTCAAGCAAATGCGCCTTCAAGCAATTTGCTGTAGTATTATAGGCATCTCATTGTTCATGTCGTTGCTTTTTTTATGTATGATGGGTTTTATTGCATTATGTTGGATTATGAATCCCTTTGCAGCAGCCACCACAATGTTTTTCATTTGGCTTGTTCTTGCCGGCTTAGGGTTTGTTATTGTCCGTATTCTTAAAACTTATCAACACTATGATCAACAAAAGAAGTCGGAAGAACAACGTCATGAACTTATGACAGACGCAGCACTTTCCAGCATTGCGCTTTTAGGTCGGAAACTTCCCTTTGCCAAATTGAGCGTACCAGTCCTTGGGCTTGCAACCTATTTTCTGTGGAAAAAAGATAAAAAAGACCACCTTTCAGATTAAGATATGCAACTGTGCACTTCATAACCCCCAAGGTGTTTTCTCTTAATTTGAGAGAAAACACCTTTCTCTCTTTTCTCCCATTCACTTTTCCCTCTTCACAAAGTAAGAGCAGTTTTTGTTCTTAAGGGAGGTATCCTTACAGCTGAAGGGGAAACAACCAAACCACATCATTTTACACTTTGTATTATTTAAGCGCGATAAAATAATCCGAATATCCGATACGAGAGCAGCTTTGTGTTTTTTTCTCAACGCCTTGAGAAGGGAACTAAAAGCAAATCTCAGAGATTATTTCATAAACAATCATGTGGCATCTGATGTTTCCAACAAAGATGACACGCGTCAACAGCCAAACTTCTCGCCCGCACTTTTTTAAAATATCTGATCAATATCATGAAGGTTAAAGATCCACCCTCTTCGTCACAAGAACCTCAAAAACTTTTTGCCCCTCTCCTTAACTCCTCTCTTCATTCCCCTCCCCTTCATACATTGTGTCCTTCAACGATCTTATCCTTCAGGCATCATGCAAAAAACTCTGTTTCAAGAGCCTCTCTTCAATCACCAAAAGTGCAAAAATCTCTCAATTTGCAAAATCCTCTTTTTTCAAGAGCAGCCTTTCTCTTCAAACACACACTCTCTCTTTACTCTTGCCTTCAGGCACCATAAATCCCCGCCATCCTTTTTAGAAAGGAGCATCAGCCGTGCTCTATTGCCAAAAATGTCCCGTCATAATTCTACAGATTTTATAAAAGGGATCAGGCTTCCTCAGCGGCAGCATTGACCTTTGAAAGAACATCATGATGTATAATCACATCCATCAATTCTGTCACGACAGTATCCAAAATTCCTCGTTCATCGCCTTCAGCCATAATGCGGATGACAGGCTCGGTTCCAGAAGCACGAATAACCAATCGTGCATCTTTTCCCAAACGTTGTGTTGCCTGATCGATTGCCGTTTTAACCGGATTCTTTTTCAAAAGATTTTTGTTTTTAACCCTGACATTTTTCAAAATTTGTGGCGCAGGCTCAAACCGCTTACAAAGGAGACTCATAGGGGTTTGACTTTCTTGCATACAGGCTAAAATTTGCAAGGCAGCCACCAACCCATCACCCGTTGTGCCAAAATCACTAAGCACAATATGCCCAGAAGCTTCACCTCCAACATTATATCCTTTTTGGCGCATAGCTTCGACCACATAGCGATCCCCCACATTTGTCCGAACAAGGTCCAAGCCTTTACTATTTAAGAAGCGCTCGAGTCCAAGATTTGACATAATGGTTGTAACAACACCATTACGCTGTAAGCGTCCTGTTTTATGCCAATGTTCAGCAATCACAGCAATCAACTGATCACCATCAATAGTTTGTGCTTTTTCATCAACAAGGAGAACACGATCACCATCCCCATCAAGAGCAATTCCCACATCAGCACGTACTTCATGAACTTTTTGTTTTAAAGAAGCCAAATCGGTTGAACCACATTTTTGATTAATGTTGGTCCCATTTGGGGTATCATGAATAGCAAAGACCTCTGCTCCCAATTCCCATAAAGCCCGTGGAGCAGCTTTATAAGCAGCCCCATTAGCGCAATCCACAACGATACGCACAGCATCCAGCCGAACATCGCGTGGCAAAGTTCGTTTTGCATATTCGATATAACGATAAATATCACCCTCGACCCGTTTTGCATAACCAATTTCGGCAGAACTTGCTAAAGATTTTGAGAGATCTGTATCGATCAATTGTTCAATTTTTGCTTCCATATCATCGGAAAGCTTAAAACCATCAGGACCAAAAAGTTTAATTCCATTATCATAAAAGGGATTATGAGAAGCAGAGATCATCACGCCAAGATCAGCGCGCAACGAGCGACAAAGCATAGCAACAGCTGGTGTTGGCACAGGCCCCAACAAGAAAGCCTCCATCCCAGCAGCGGTAAATCCTGAAACCAAAGCATTTTCCAACATATAACCAGATAATCTGGTATCCTTTCCAATCACCACACGACGGGATTGGCGTTGTGAACGAAACAACACCCCCACAGCCATCCCCACTTTCATGGCAAAATCTGGTGTCATGGGAAAAGAATTGGCTTTCCCTCGAATTCCATCAGTACCAAAATATTTTTGTGCCATCCCTCTTTCCTTTACACACATTTTCTCTTACCGTCCTGACAGAGCCGAAACCCTTATACAGCGAGATCGCTCCTATCGATCCTTTGCAGACTTTCAGAAAATCAAAACACACGACCATATCCACTGCCCAGAAAAAACCAGAAAAAATCTTGGTTCTACCAATAACCACGCAATTATGCTTTTACATCCCACAGATTAGCAATAGTATCCTCTTTACAGGCTTTATCTAAACGAACTCTTTAAACAAAATTAAAAAGTGCTTTTTTAAAAGACCATTTAAAAACAATCCTTCTCCCAAACACCGCTGCTTGTAGATACTTACAGCCTACCAACCATCAACGCCTCTACTCTCACACACCACAAGCTCACCAGCCATCAAACCTCTATTTCCATATTCTCCCCAATATTGCTGTGAAGGCGCAAGCAATGCTTGCGCCTTTTCAAAGAATTTTTCTTCAGATTTTTTCCCAAAACATAATCGCTCAAGCGTCGTTAGAAGGCTCCTGCTTTTCTTTATCAGGCCCGATAGTATTTGATTTTTTATCAGTGCTTGCTTTACCTTTAGAGCGATTTACTACTTTTGTGGTATTTTTCGTGCTTTGTGTTTTTTTCTCAACTCCCTGAGATTGTGCTTCTTTCAACGGTGCATCCTGAGATTTAGCTTCACTGGATTTTGTTGTTTGCTTTACAACTTTTTCCTCTGCTTTTCCCATCTCTCCTTTACCGGCATTCATCTTATGAACGTCACCAGCGTCTGTCTCCTCTGTCGTTTTCATAGGAGATTCCGCCTTCATTGCTCCAGTTTTTGGAACAGAAGACGTGCGGGGAGAAGCAGTCTCATCTCTTTGTGTTCGTGAAGGAGGTTTTCCTGCGATAACTTCGTTAATTTCAGCACCGGTTAAAGTCTCATATTCCAACAAGCCTTGAGCAAGCGCAAACCATTGTTTCTTTTTTTCTTTCAGAATTCTTGTAGCATTTTTATAAGCATCATCAATAAGCTTACGCACTTCCATATCAATCATGCGTGCGGTTTCCTCAGAGACATTTTGTGTCCGTGCAACGGAATGCCCTAAAAAGACTTCATCCTGATTATCCCCATAAGCAACATTTCCAAGGAGATCAGAAAATCCCCACCGTGTAATCATAGCGCGCGCTAACTTTGTTGCTTGTTCAATATCAGAAGAAGCACCAGAGGTGATATTTTCTTTTCCGAATTTCAATTCTTCTGCCACACGCCCACCCATCATGATAGCCAGACGAGAAATCATCCACCGATAACTCATGGAATATCGATCCCCTTCAGGCAATTGCATCACCATTCCAAGCGCACGTCCCCTTGGCACGATTGTTGCTTTATGGACGGGATCAGCAACAGGCACACTGAGTGCTACGATAGCATGTCCTGCTTCGTGATAAGCGGTAAGTTCTTTTTCTTCTTGTGTCATAGCGGTTGAACGACGTTCAGCCCCCATCATCACCTTATCTTTAGCATCTTCAAACTCTTGCATCGTCACGACTCTTTTATTGCGGCTAGCAGCCATGAGAGCAGCTTCATTAACAAGATTCATCAAATCAGCCCCAGAAAACCCTGGTGTTCCTCTTGCAAGAACTTTTAGATCAACATTAGGAGCCAAAGGCACATTGCGCACATGCACTTTTAAGATTTGTTCGCGGCCAGAAACATCAGGATTTGGCACGACAACTTGTCGATCAAACCGCCCTGGTCTTAACAAAGCAGGATCGAGCACATCGGGACGATTTGTTGCAGCAATAAGAATGATACTTTCATTGGGTTCAAAACCATCCATTTCAACCAGCAACTGATTTAAAGTTTGCTCACGTTCATCATTTCCCCCTCCAAGTCCCGCACCACGATGGCGTCCAACAGCATCAATTTCATCGATAAAGATAATGCAAGGTGCATTTTTTTTCGCCTGCTCGAACATATCGCGCACACGGCTAGCACCCACACCAACAAACATTTCGACAAAATCGGAACCTGAAATGGTAAAGAATGGCACATTAGCCTCTCCTGCCACCGAACGTGCAAGCAAGGTTTTACCGGTTCCTGGAGGACCAACAAGCAAAACACCTCTAGGGATACGCCCACCTAAGCGTTGAAATTTTTGTGGTTCACGTAAAAATTCGACAATTTCCTGTAGATCTTGCTTTGCTTCTTCAACGCCAGCCACATCTTGAAAGGTAACACGTCCTTGTGCTTCATTAAGCAATTTCGCTTTTGATTTGCCAAATCCCATGGCGCCTCGTGATCCATTTTGCATTTGTCGCATAAAAAAGACCCACGCCCCAACGATAATAAACACAGGCAACAAAGAAAAGAGAAGATTGAGGAAAATACTATTGCCAGAGCTTTCGGGAATAGCTTTGACATTGACATTTTTGTTTTCCAATTTTTCTATCAAACCTGGATCTCGAGGAGCATAAGTTGAAACGACTCTGTTTTCAACGGTTTTCCCTGTTAACTTTTGCCCTTGAATGGTCACAGATTTCAGCTCATTACTCTCAACTTTTCGCAAAAATTCAGAATAGGAGACCTCTCCCCCTCCAGAACGTTGGCTATCTCCATTAAAGAGAGAAAATGACACAATCAAAATTAAGGCAATAACTCCCCAAATGAGGAGAGAGCGGTAATTGGAATTCATATTCGGCCCACACTTTTAATCAAATCTAGATTTTAAATAGTTCCTCTTAACATATAACCTTGTCTGCCCCTTGCCAAGGGATGAGAGAATGTTTCTTGTCTTTTAGAGCGATTTTTCTTTATCTTTTCACCTCAATCTTAAAAAAAGGTTCCACAACACGCACAAGAGCAGCATCTTCGCACGAAAAAAGCCAATCAAAAGGAGCCATAATCCGTCTTACCATAACATTTTGATGAGAAACGGTTTGCAAAGTCAACTCTGGAATATCGCATCCTTTATCATGTGAAAGCATCAGCAACGACTGTAAAGAGGGGAAATGGGGATTTTTAAGATCAAAATTGCTGTTTTTCAGTAAATCTTTTAGCTGTTCCAAACCGGCTGCTCCAACTTTTATGGCATCGACTCCATGATTGGTAATCTGATAGCGTCCATCCCATAAAAAAGTTTCACCTGGTGCGACAACCGCCTCTTTCATATTTCGAGATTCGCGCCAAAGAGCAATTCCGTTTTTATTACATTCAATCACAGATCCAGCCAGAGTAAAACGCTGTTTCTGAGGAGAATGAAGACAAAGTTTTTGAACAAGAGTGATCAATTTTTGAGCAGGAAGCAAATAAGAGCTCCCTCCCATTAACACGGCAAAAAGCCCAACGACGAAGGAAAAACTTGGATGTTGTTGTAAGAATGGCGCAGGCTTTGCAATAAAACACCGTCCATATTCAACAGCGATATCTAGGGCTAAAATCAAATCGGCAACAATTTGTGCTTGTTGACGACGTTTAAGTGCAGCTTCATGCACCCTTTGGGCAATACCGGTAAGCTTTTGGGAATGCAGGGAGTGACGCACCCGCACGCGCTCAAAATTGAGATCTTCATTTGTTGGATCATCAATCCATGTTTTTCCCTGTAAACGCAAATAAGTCCGTAATGTTTCGCGCTTTACACCAAGGAGTGGACGAATCAAGCGTATTTTTCGAAGCAACAATGCCTCACGCGGAATACAGGATAAACCACGCGCATAGATTAACCCATCATTTTCACCAATAAGACACCTTTGCGCAATATTTTCTCCAGTGTCTCTGGCATTTCCCCCATCCCACACGCCCTCAAAGGCCTCACGTTGCAAAACACCCTCAGTCTTACGAGCATCTCCCCCATCCCTCACTTCCTCAAAGGCGCCATATTGCATAACATTGAGACTTTTTGAAAGTCGCTGGAAGCGCATTTGATAGGTTTCCGCCTGATCATTAAGCGTATGGCCTGTCATAATAAGTGTTGCACCTTGTTTTTGCGCTTCTTTAAACAAGAGATTATAGCGTGCAATACGGGCGCTTGAAGCGAGATGCGTCTTTGGCTTTTTGCCTTCCCACCGCACAATGATATGTTTAATGTGATGGTCACGACAAATTTCCGCAACAATGGAAGCTTCACGGGCTGATTCTTTACGCAATTGATGATCAACGGTAACAGCAATCATTTCCGGAGGAACAGAGAGCGTTTTTAAATAGTCTTTGACCAAAAACAGTAAAGCCAGAGAGTCACTTCCTCCTGAAACTGCAAGAATCACCTTTGGACACTGAATAAAATCCGATGTCTTAAAGAGATTTCCTGCTAGTCTAATGCCCACCGTGACCGACTCCGCTCCTTTTAACGGGTTTACAAAAGATAGACTCTAACGTTTCATCACGTTTTGTTTTTTTCGCAGCAAACGTACAAGCCTCTTTATTCTGTTCAAGAGCAACCATACTCATTGCTAATTTCAGCAAAATCTCAGAAGTATAGAGCTGCTTTTTATCTGTATACCATGCGTTAAGATAAACTTGTGCTGCCTCATGATAGCGTTTTTGTCCTAACAAAGCTTCTGCCAACCAAAACAAAGCATCATCACTCAAAGGATCTTTTTTATAGTGCTGCTGAAAAGTGCAAAAAGCTTTTTCAGCATCCACATAGTTGGCAGAAAGAAGTAAATTATAGCCTTTTTTATACAATGCTTTAGCAGAAAGAAGCGAAGAATCTTCACCCTGATGGGGTTCCAAGTTCTCTGCTTGTTCATGAGTCTTCTCTAAACGGCTTTCCTTCAAACGCTCCCCTGTTTCCTTTGCATCTTTATGCTCTTCGTTCAGATTTTCGCCTGTTTTTTGCACATGACCATAAATTTCCTGCAAGCGGCTTTCATGTTCATAGCTCTTCGCATTGGCAACACTATCTTGAACCTCTTTTGTGCTCTGCTCCTGAACCTTCCCTTCCTTTGCAATCTGCAAATTTTCATCCAAAGCAGCACTCTCAAAAGCACAAGAATAAACAGAAGAATCTTTTTTATCAAAAAGCTGATGAAATTGCTTTTCGACATTTTTCAAATCATTATGCTCCAGCACTATACGTATTCTTTGCAAGAGTTTATCCAAATCATAATCTTTAAAGAAAGCTTTCTGATTTTCTAAAATAACCTCTCGACTTTGAATCATCCCCTGAAAAGAAGGACCTTCATCCGCCTCAACAGCCTTCTCCGCAGCAGGCACCGCTTCTTTCACCGCCTCAACAGCCTTTTCCACAGTAGGCGCCACTTCCTTCACTGCCTCAGCAGCCTTCTCCGCAGCAGGCGCCACTTCTTTCACCACCTCAGCAGCCTTTTCCGCAGCAGGCGCCACTTCTTTCACCACCTCAGCAGCCTTTTCCGCAGCAGGCGCCACTTCCTTCACCGCATCAGAAGCCTTCTCCGCAGCAGGCGCCACTTCCTTCACCGCATCAACAGCCTTTTCCACAGTAGGCGCCACTTCTTTCACTGCCTCAGCAGCCTTCTCCGCAGCAGGCGCCACTTCTTTCACCGCATCAGAAGCCTTCTCCGCAGCAGGCGCCACTTCCTTCACCGCCTCAACAGCCTTCTCCGCAGTAGGCGCCACTTCCTTCACCGCATCAACAGCCTTCTCCGCAGTAGGCGCCACTTCCTTCACCGCCTCAACAGCCTTCTCCGCAGCAGGCGCCACTTCTTTCACCGCATCAACAGCCTTTTCCGCAGCAGGCACCACTTCTTTCACCGCCTC
>NZ_JH725037.1:240486-624342 GCF_000278235.1 Bartonella vinsonii subsp. arupensis OK-94-513 | reverse complement strand
TCTTTCACCGCCTCAACAGCCTTTTCCGCAGCAGGCGCCACTTCTTTCACCGCCTCAACAGCCTTCTCCGCAGCAGGCGCCACTTCTTTCACCGCCTCAGAAGCCTTGTCAGATGGAGAGTATTGAGAAGCCTTTCGCGCTGCACTTTGAACAGAGGAAGTAAAACAGGCTATAAGAACCGCCATACAAAAGAGAGTTTTCCAATTTTTCTTATAACACAACCCCATATTTTTCTCCCCTCAAGAGTCAATCCAATGGTTTTGAAAAACCATCTATTCTAATTATCATTCATGTTATTTAAGAGTTGTAACAGCACGCCGATTTTGGTTCCAACAAGAAATATCATCACATACTGCAACAGGTCTTTCTTTTCCATAAGAAATCGTTTGAATTCGTTGCGCAGATACGCCAAGAGAAACCAAATAATTACGCACAGCAACAGCACGACGCTGTCCAAGTGCCAAATTATATTCACGCGTCCCCCGCTCATCAGCATGGCCTTCAATCATAATAGAATGATAAGGATAACGAAGCAACCATTCTGCTTGGCGCATTAAAATACGTTCAGCATCAGGCTCGATTGAAGAAGAATCAAGACTAAAGAAAACGCGATCTCCAACGTTAACAGTAAATTCCTGCCCCGAACCTGAAGCGGATTGATGAAAACCATCCTTCAAATAAGAACTGTTCATACCGTTTGGCCCCCCCACATGGCTTTTGCCACAACCAACCAAGGACAATGAGGAAAAAAAGATAACAGCTAAGGGATGAAAGAGTACATTTTTAATAGAGCGCATATATTGGATTCTCCTTAATTACTAAATATTGACAGGATAACTTCTTTCAAGAGCGCTTTAAGAATAGTTATTAATTCCTAATGAAACAGAAATTTTCTCTCATTCTTTACCATTCATCATTTTTAAATTTCGTTGTTTTTCTTCATCTCAGCCTTTCAGCACCAACGACAATCGCGCTTATACTGTCTCTGTATCACCCTGTTATATGTCATCCTGCTGATTTTTTTGCAAAGCATTCAGTTTTGCAAAAACCTTATCAGCATCAAAAGTCTTGTGAGGATCATCTTCACGCTGTTCTTCATCGAAAACAGGATTTTCTGTCACTGATGCTGGAAGCAAAGACGGATCTCCCTCTGGAGAAACAGGGCGATTTTTTGCAGCACGGTGAAGTTCGAGATCCAAATCAATTTGTGAACAAAGTCCCAACCCTACAGGATCCAGCGGAACCAAATTAGCGCTATTCCAATGGGTTCTATGACGAATTTGTTCAATAGTTGCTTTTGTTGTTCCAATCAACCGTGCAATCTGTGCATCTTTCAACTCGGGATGGTTTGTTACCAACCACAAGATACCATTCGGACGATCTTGACGTCGAGAAAGAGGAATATACCGTGCACCTTTCCGTTTTTTTTCCGGAATGTGAACTCTGGATTCGGAAATTTTTAAGCGTGCATTTTTATCAGCCTCCACGCGTGCAATTTCACTGCGCGTCAATTGGCCAGAATTAATGGGATTGAGACCTTTAATACCATGCGCTGCTTCGCCATCGGCAATAGCTTTTACTTCCAACACGTGCAATTTACAAAATTCTGCAATCTGATCAAAAGAAAGAGCAGTGTTATCAACCAGCCAAACAGCTGTCGCTTTGGGCATCAAAAGTTGCGTTGCCATCTTTATAATATCCTCTCACTTTGCCTCTTTATAGCATTCTTGAGGCAGGTTATTGCTCCCTGTAGAGCATTAGAACTTTTTCTTACACGTCAGGCTTTTTCACCCACTCTTCAATTAAAGCGAGACATGGAGTAAACCATTTTTGCCATGAAATTATATTCTTTATAGCCTGATTTTTAATGAACGACAAGACATCTGTCTTGTAATGATCCTCAACAGAGTGTCTTTACCTTTAAGGTGAATTTTCTTATAAAGGGTTTATTTGATCATTTTACCCTCTGTTGCGGCACATTTATTCTGAGAAAATGGGTTTTTAATTGCCTTAAATCAGGAGAAACCCAACGGGAAGACAAGCCTTTAAACTGGAAAGAAAACTATGGCAGGCCATTCACAATTTAAAAACATTATGCACCGTAAGGGGCGTCAAGACGCGATGCGCTCGAAAATTTTTTCTAAGCTTGCACGCGAAATTACAGTTGCAGCCAAACAAGGGGCACCTGATCCAGCCATGAATCCACGCTTAAGGCTCGCCGTCCAGAATGCCAAAGCACAATCGATGCCGAAAGACAATATTGAGCGCGCTATTAAAAAAGCTTCCGGCAACGATGTCGAACATTATGATGAAGTGCGCTACGAAGGATATGGTCCAGGTGGTGTTGCAGTCATTGTCGAAGCTTTAACTGATAACCGCAATCGCACTGCTTCAAATGTGCGGGCGGCCTTCACGAAATCAGGCGGAGCTTTGGGCGAAACAGGTTCCGTGAGCTTCATGTTTCAGCGCATTGGTGAAATTATCTATAAGCCCGAAGCAGGAACAGCAGACAGCATCATGGATGCCGCGATAGAAGCTGGTGCAGAAGATGTGCAAACAGAAGAAACGGGACACCATATTACTTGTGCCTTTGAAGATATTGGTGAAGTTTCTAAAATGCTTGAAGCAAAACTTGGTGAAGCAGAATCGATCAAAACCGTTTGGAAAGCCTCCACCCTTGCACCAATAGATGAAGAAAAAGCTTTATCCGTTTTGCGGCTTATTTCGACATTAGAAGAAGATGATGACGTACAAAATGTTTATGCCAATTTTGATGTCAGCGAAGAGATTTTAGCAAAACTCTCTGGTTAATCTCTATATAACCCTATGCAATTATCCCACATGCAACAATGATGGCGTGTGTTTTCTTGAGCAGAAAACCTTCTGCGCTGCTTACAAAACTGTTACTGTCTTTCATTGTTGCTGCACAAAAAATAAATCCCCGCTCTTGAAGCGGGGCATCTCATACAGGTTCAAAAAATACAAAAACTTCTGTCAATTTTTTCAACAGCCCCTTTTCTGAAAGGATTTTCCCCAAGAAATTCCAATACCACCAAACCACAGCAGATGGTGTGTAGAGCTTACAATACATTCAGATCAACCACTTATAAATTGCAACAAATCAGCCTTCTTTATCTGTAAAGATGATTATACTTGCATAGATTTTCGCATTGTTTTTTTCTTCAACGGTTCCTTTTATTGCATATTAAGCAATGGTGACCATGCTGGATCAGAAGCATCATTGGGCGTATCTACTTGGCGTTCATTGCGTCCAGTAATATCAATGGTATAAAGTTTGGGACCCATGCCCGGATTTTTGCGAAAAAACATCAACACGCGCCCATTAGGAGCCCAAGTTGGACCTTCATTGTGAAACCCTGTCGTTAAAATCCGTTCTCCTTGTCCATCAGGACGCATAACACCAATGGAAAATTGTCCCTCTGATTGTTTTGTAAAGGCGATATAATCACCCCGCGGGGACCAAATGGGTGTAGAATAGCTCCCTTCATTTGAGGAAATACGCTGAAGGTTGCTCCCATCCGCATTCATTGTATAGATTTGCGGCTTTCCGCTACGATCAGATGAAAAGACGATTTGTGTCCCATCGGGTGAATAAGAAGCTGATGTATCAATGGCCGAAGTTGTTGTAAGCCGCGTCATCGTACGAGTACGTAAATCCATAGTGTAAAGATTTGCACTCCCATCATTTTGTAACAAACTCATAATTACTTTTTGTCCATCAGAAGAAAAACGGGGAGCAATTGTCATATTGTCAAAGGTTCCTATCAACTCTCTTTGCCCCCTTTCAATTTGTTGAAGATAAACGTGAGGCACTTGATTATGCGGATAAGCCATATAGGTAATTTCTTGTCGTTTTGGTGAAAACCGCGGTGTTAAAACCAACTCACGACCATCAGAAATATAAACAAAATTTGCTCCATCTTGATCCATAATTGCTAAGCGTTTAATACGCGCATTTTGGGGCCCTGTTTCATCTATAAAAACAATTCGCGTATCAAAATAACCACTTTCCCCCGTCATCTCACTATAGATCTCATCGGCGATCATATGTGCAACACGCCGCCAATGTTCTGTAGCAGTATAAAAACGCCGTCCTTTGAGCTGTCGCTGTCCAAAAACATCCCATAAACGAAACTCGACTCTTAACCGGCCATCAACTTCCCTTATAACTTGTCCGGTGACCAACCCTTGCGCTTTTATTTTTTTCCAATGCGTAAAACGCGGTTGCTTGTTGGGATTGATAATTTTTTCAAAAAAAGACGCCTTATCAAGCGGTAAAAAAAGTCCTGACCGTTCAAGATCATCTTTAACTACAGCTGCTATTTTCAACCCTATTGAATCATTAGAAATAAGATCCGTAATAGCAATAGGAATAGGATTAAAGTCAGCACTAGAAATAGTCCCTTTCAGCTGTGCCTGAACCGATGAAAAACTCGAAAGCCACAAACAACCAGTGACAATAAACCAAGAAAAAAAATGATGTCTCGTTATAGTCATCATGGAATGTATCCTTTCATTAAGAACAAAACATATCTGTATTTCATCGCGCTATTTCTTGAAGGGGATCAACATTGAAATCGAAACCCTGCCCCCACAAATCATATTGATCACGTGGAAGATCAGCATAAGGTTGGCATGAAAAAACAGCCGCATACACCTGTCTTACCATAATGGCTTGCTGGCTCTCTGCACCGCTTAAAGGATCAATAATGGGATCTCCCATCACCATTCCCTGACGATCTAGGTAAAACCGCAAACGCACAACCGGACGGTTTTTTAAATCACCACCAAGCGCTACAAGTTTAAGCTTCTGTTGAATACACCCCCCAGCAATACTGACCAATGTTTGTGCCATTTTTGTGGTATCACCAATATTTTTTCTTGCCCCCAAAGCTTCTGGTGATCTAGAGCGTTTTGCCCCCCCTCCTTGTGTGCGTGCACGATTCAGCAGATTATTTTCCTCACTTACCAAAATATCTTCAATTGTTTGGTCTTTTATTTGCTGGTTTTGTTTTTTTACTGCTTGCGCATTTTGGGGTGTGGATTGTTTAGGTGATTTTGGTTTGGATTGTGGAAGAGGAAACTTATCTGGCAGCGTTATTTTGGGAGTTTGTTGGGGTGCTGGTGTTTGTTCTACAGATGTTTGGGAAAGCGTTGAAGCCGGCTCTTGCAGCAATGTTTCCTCTTTATTTTGAAGCGTCTCCAAAGGCACCTCTGGCATCACCTTTGGGACATCCTCTTGGGGCGTCTCCAAAGGCACCTCTGGCATAACCTTTGAGTCATTCTCTTGGGGCGTCTCCAAAGGCACCTCTGGCATCACCTTTGGGGCATCCTCTTGGGGCGTCTCCAAAGGCACCTCTGGCGTTACCTTTGGGGCATCCTCTTGGGGCATCTCCAAAGGCACCTCTGGCATAATCTTTGGAGCATCCTCTGGAGAGGTTTCTATTTTTGGAGGCATTTGTGTATTTTCTTGTGATGCTTCTTTCTCTGTAAATTCTAGTGAAGGCTTTTCCGACGGGTTCTCTTCTCCTGATGGCGTAGGTGTTGCTTCAATGAGTCGTGGTTTTTCATTTTGTCTAAAGGGTGAGACACTATCGAGCAGCCCTTCTCCAAAATGACGCGCGACTTCTTTTTCTTGTGGTTTTGTGGTTGGTTTCACTGCTGGAATTTCACGCACAGGGGCATTCACTGCTCCTTGTTGAGAAGACAGCTCTTGCGTTAAAGGAGCAAGAGTGATTGGAATTGCTTCCAATTGTTGTGGAAGGGAAACAGGACTGATGAAATGAATCCCCGCCCAACCAAGCAAAACCACATGTCCTGCAAGAGATAAAGTCAAGCCTCGTTTCATACTATGATAAGAGCCTTTGTTCATCTCCATACCTTACGTATTTTTAAAACTGCCTGTTTTTTTGCAGACAAAGTGTATTTTACATACAACATGTGACAGTTCACCATCATCATCTTATTGTACCAAACTGGCTAAAGCCACTTGCGAAAAACCTGCTTTTTGAATATCGGCGAGCAATTTTAACACTTGTTGATATTCAACAGTTTTAGCGGCCCGCACAAAAAGACGCCTGTTCTTTTGTTCAGGCTCAGACTCCAATTTGGCTTTGAGTTGGGCAATGAGAGCTTCAGCTGTCTCGTAATAGTCTTGATTAATAGCGAAGCGCCCTTGTGCATCAAGTGAAACCGTGAGAGGGGTGTCTTTCGTTTGCACGGGTCCAGCTTGACTATGCGGCAAATCAAGAGGAACTCCGTTAACCAAAAGGGGAGCAGAAACCATAAAAATAATCAACAACACCAGCATGACATCAACAAATGGTGTCACATTGATCTCACTCATCAATTGGCGATGTGAATAATGCCGCCTGCGTGTGTTTTTTGAAGAAGAAGCAACAGAAATTCCCATGGAGTATTCCTCTTATAATGGTGAATGCGCTGTGAGGGTTTCATCAATACGCCGTGAGACAATGGTTGAAAATTCATCAGCAAAATTTTCTATTTGTGCAATAATCCGCGCACTTTCATGAACTAATTTGTTATAAGCGATAACCGCTGGAATTGCTGCAAATAAGCCAATGGCAGTGGCTAAAAGTGCTTCAGCAATACCTGGAGCAACAATTGCCAATGACGTATTTTGAGAGGCTGAAATAGAAAGAAAGGAGCTCATAATCCCAATGACCGTTCCAAAAAGACCGATAAAAGGCCCCGCCGATCCCAATGTTGCTAAAAAACCTAATTTTGATTCTATTTTTGCACTTTCACGCCCCAGCGTGAGATTCATAGCCTTATCAATCCTACTCTGTAGACTTATCGATGTATGAATTCCTTTTTCAAGGGATTTTTTCCATTCCACCATTGCTGCCATAAAAACTGCAGAGATGCTATTGGTGCGCTGACTTTTACATTCAGCGTAAAGATCTTCTAGTGCCTTACCTGACCAAAATAGACGTTCAAATTGTTTTATTTCACGCCGTATTCTCCGATAGGTGAAGACTTTATCAAAAATAATTGCCCAGCTCCATACAGAAGCGAGCAGCAACGCAATCATAACAGCTTTAACGATCCAACTTGCTTGCATAAACAAATGCAGCATTCCCATCATTTCTGGATTCGCTAGTTCTATATGTGGCATCGTTTTTGTCCCCTTAAAGGTTCATTTGTTAAAGTTTAATAAAGCAGATTGTTTTATAGTTTCTAAATTTCGAAAAAAAAATTCAATGCCTCTTCAGACGAGAGCCCATACAATCTCACTTTTTGAACAGCGACTATTTTTAAACAGGAATTGTTGAAAAAAGCCCTTTAGGTAAACGCCGTGGTTTTCCTATCTCATTAATGAGAGCAATTTCAACCTTTGCTGTTACCAATATCATATCCCCCCGCACAATACATTGCTCCATAAAAAAACGTGCTCCCTGAATGCGATTAACCCGTGTTTTAATGGTTAAAAGATGATCGATTTGTGCTGGTCGTAAAAAATTAATTTCCATATGACGGACTACAAAAAACAGTTTTTCGCCCTCGATACCTGAAGCTAGCATCTTGTTATTAAGACCTGTATCCCGTAAAAATTCTGACCGTCCCCGTTCAAAAAATTCTAGATAGCGTGCATGGTAAACCACACCAGAAAAATCTGTATCAGCAACATAAACACGCACTTGAAAATCATGAAACGCGTTTTCATGATCTTTAAAAGAAGATGTTTCCATCATTTGCTCCATCCCATAAAGCCATTTAGAGGGGTAAATTGTCTTATATATCGGACAATTGACCGCATTTTTGTGTTAAAATCGTGGAAGTGAAAGCATAAAATCTTCAATGCCCCTGCGCTTGTTTTATAAGCATTCGCCCCCACACAGTGTATTTTTATCTGTTGAAAAACATTTGTCGCTTAAAAAGATGTTTCAGTCACCTTCTCCATCCCATAAAGTTTTTTGGAGGGATGAATTGTCTTGTATATCAGAGAGAGTACGTTTTTGTGTTGAAGTTGTGGAAGCTGGAGCACAAAGTCCCAAATGGCTCCACGCTTGTTCTGTGAGAATTCGCCCACGAGCAGTGCGCTGAATAAAACCCTGCTGAAGAAGATAGGGTTCAATAATATCTTCAATGGCATCGCGCGGTTCTGAAAGAGCAGCAGCAATCGTTTCAATCCCCACCGGCCCTCCTAAAAAAGTTTCTGCAATGAGGAACAAATAGCGACGATCAAGAGGATCAAGCCCCAGATGGTCAACTTCAAGACGAGAAAGGGCTTCATCGGCAACTTTACGATCAATTTTTTCCGCCCTTTTGACCAGAGCAAAATCACAAACCCGTCGTAATAGCCTCCCGGCAATGCGTGGTGTACCACGTGCACGGCGCGCAATTTCATGAGCGCCATCATCACTAATCTGGACCGAAAAAAGCCGCGCATTGCGTTGAACGATATATTCCAATTCCTCTATGGTGTAAAAATTGAGACGAATTGGAATGCCAAAGCGGTCTCGTAATGGGGTGGTTAACAATCCCAAACGCGTGGTTGCAGCCACCAAGGTAAATTTAGCAAGGTCAATTTTCACCGAACGGGCCGCGGGACCTTCACCAATAATAAGATCCAGCTGATAATCTTCCATAGCTGGATAAAGAATTTCTTCAATTGCCGGACTTAAACGGTGAATTTCATCAATAAAAAGGACATCCCGTTCTTCTAGATTCGTCAAAAGAGCAGCCAAATCCCCTGCTTTAGCGATGACAGGTCCTGAAGTAGAGCGAAAATTCACCCCTAATTCTTTTGCCATAATCTGTGAAAGTGTTGTTTTTCCCAATCCTGGGGGACCGACAAACAAAACATGGTCGAGTGCTTCTTGGCGTGCCTTTGCTGCTTCGATAAATATTTTCAGATTTGCCCGTGCCGCTTCTTGACCAATAAAGTCATCGAGCACTTGTGGTCTTAAAGAACGATCTGGATCGTTGGGGAGAGGAATGGCACCTAAAAGGCGTTGATCTTCATCTTTATGCATTGTTACCTTTTACTCAAGTGGAAGGAGAAAGCAGTTTGAGACTATGGCGAATAAGCAGAGCAGAGGAAACATTTTCCCCTTCAAGATCCTTCATCGCTAAAGCAAGAACACGAGCAGCTTTATCACGTTCAAAACCGAGATTGATCAAAGCAGAGAGTGCCTCGTTGGTTGATTGTTGCGCTCCATCCAAATGAGGAATGGGAGCAGAATGGAAAGCGCTGTCATTGAAGGGAAGTGCTTTGCTTTTGAGTTCCCCAACAATTCTTTCACTGACTTTTTTACCAACGCCTGGAGCACGACTAATCATGGCAATATCGTTTAATGCAATGGCTTGTGCAAGTTCATCTGGTGATAAAGTCCCCAAAATTGCCAAAGCAACCTTAGCCCCCACACCAGGCACATTTTGCAGCAAGCAAAACCACTCTTGTTCTGCTCTTGTAGCAAAACCAAAAAGGCGAATAGCGTCTTCACGAACATGTGTTTCAATAAAGAGGCTTATACTCTCACCAAGAGCTGGTAAAGAGGGACGCAGCCGATTTGACACAAAAACCACATAACCCACGCCCTGAACATTCACAAGGATATGATCATCAAAGATATGTTCAAGAATACCTTTTAATTTACCGATCATGCCATAATTCCACTCATACCATAATCTTTGAAAGATAAGAAATGCTGCTGCGATGCACACGACGGCAAAGAGCAATTGCCTCAGCCGCATCATTGCACTCAAATTCAGCACGAGGAAGCAAAACTTTTACCATCATAAGAAAAGCATCAAAGATATGTTCAAAAGCACCTTTTAATTTACCGATCATGCCATAATTCCACTCATACCATAATCCTTGAACGATGAGAAATGCTGCTGCGGTGCATGCTATGACAAAGAGCAAGAGCAAGTGCATCAGCCGCATCATTGCTGTCAAATTCAGCACGAGGGAGCAAAACTTTTACCATCATATGAATTTGTTCTTTAGCACCATGACCAACACCAATAACCGATTTTTTTACTTTATTTGGAGCATATTCAAAAACGGGAAGATTTGCTTGCGCAGGAACAAGCAGAGCAACAGCGCGCGCTTGTCCAAGTTTTAAAGTAGCCGTAGCATCTTTATTAACAAACACGTGTTCCACAGCCGCTTCATGAGGCATAAATTGATGCACAATCTCTGAAAGTCCCCTATAGAGCTGGCAAAGTCTGGAAGCAAGGTCACACTTCACATGAGAAGAAACTGTCCCTGCTGCAATGAATTGAAGACGATTTCCTAAAAGATCGATAACACCCCATCCTGTATGCCGTAGTCCGGGATCAATGCCTATAATACGAATCGTCTCTGCCATAAATTCGAACTCTATACATTTTTGCAGTGTTTGAACAGATGCGCTTACAAACAAAGAGAAAATACACCTTCTTTAGCAATGCGCATAAACCCCATAGACATGTCTCAATGGAGAAAGGAACCAGACTTCAAGAGGATCAGACCTCAAGAGGAATTGTCTGTCATAAGCTCAAAGTCTTTATACCTTCTCCACACGTGGACAGCATTCAGGAAGCAAAGTAAACAAAGGAACATACCAATAACACAGAGGGAAAAGAAGAAATGGATTGAAATACGTTCGAGAGAGCCGGCAGAGAGCTGAAGACAGAGCCTTTCATGAAAAACTACAAATTACAGAAACTTTTTGCATTTTTATTGTAAATCCCCTGAAATTCCTTTATGACTAAAAAGGTGGTTTTGGTCGTATACGCAACGATCAATAGAGTGTTGGAAGCTCTAAGACTCAAACATAAAAATTGATCCCGCTTTGCGGGTGTCCCGGGATTCCGGGAGCTTTTGTTATGTCCAAGTGTGATAAGCACTAAAAGCAAAAGGCTGATTTGAGTTCAGTGCTTCCAACCTCCCGGAATACCAACGCGAGGGCGCTCGCAACCGGTGGGGGGCATAAAATGCAAGCCAAAAATCTTTTTCACGACATTTTGATAGGCAAAAAAATTCGCTTTAAGCGAAAAATGCTGAAAATGTCTCAGAAAGAATTAGGGAACCACTTGAGAGTAAGCGCGCAACAAATTCAAAAATATGAAACAGGATTAAATCGCGTAAGCGCTGGGCGTTTGAAGGAAATTGCCAATATTCTCAACGTACCACTTTCCTTTTTTTACACTGATATCCTCACAAAACAACAACCTCCATACTCTCATGATGAAATCATCTCGAGCAGAGAAGAATATCTGCTTTTAAAAAGCTTTAGAGTTCTGAATTCTGTAAAACAAAAAGCAATTTTACAGTTAATCTCCAATCAGAAGTAAAACCTAAGCAAGATCGATGCACAAAAGTGCCCCCGCTTTTCTCATAAGTTTTAATGTGATGCGGATACAAAAAACGCGCTACAGAATTCTCTAGGAACGCCGAAATGCTGTTTTCAGGAATTCGATTTGTTTTCCTACTGGATTTTCCTCTTCTAGGATATGAGGAGATCCGTCTTCTTTATCGGTGCGCATATAGTGCATACGCGCTTCGAGACGAAGGGAACGTGCAACAAAATTGCGGAAGACTTCTGGTAATTCTTGCCAATGTGCACTTTCTAATTCCAGTGTTGGTGTATGAAGTGATACTTTTGCTATTTCTTTTTGTATTTGTTCTGGTGTCATTTCTCCTTCACGCTCGGCACGAAGGAGGAGGAGTTGAGAAGCAATTTGCATCAGCCTTGTACTGAGAAACATAGCTTCTTTTGCATAAAGTGCAGAAATTTCTGCTGAAAGAGTCCGTGCAGCCAATTTTCCTTCGGTGTCGATATAGGTTGCAGTTTCTTCAATCAATGTCATCGTCTCTTCATAGAGGCGATTAAAGGCATTTTCAAACGCACTATGTTCAATCATGATGATGGGCTCATCATCGGAATGTTTAGGTGCACTCACGCTTTATACTCCAAATATCCTCACAAAGACTACGATACTCAACGAAGTGAGAACTAAAAAGTTTCTTTATTTTCTTGTAGTGAATAATTTTTTTAATTGAGTACCTCTTTTAAAACGCTTGCGCAATGCGCTTCTTAAGCTAAGGTTAACGCGTCTAAGAACAGCATTACAAACTAACAGTTTTTTTTGCAGAAAACCACCGCAAAGACTGACGTTTTTCATAATAATAGGCAACAGCAAATTGCGCTATAATACCACTTATAATAAGGAGAGTATCGGAAAAAAACGTTCCTGTCATCACTGTTTTTAAAACTTGTCCAAACATGGCAAACACCGTTCCTGTTACAAAGACAGGTAAACTGTGTTTTCCTAAGATAGCTAAGGGATGTTGTGGTGAGACATAAAACCACTGGCTCAAGCGTGGCAAGCAAAGGATCAATGTTGATAACGCAATAACATGGAATAGACGAGGCAAGCTTAAAAAAGTTTTATTAAAATTCATCAAAGGGGAAGAAGACCATCCAAGCCACTCTACAACACCCCACCAATTCAAGCGAACCCACAACAACGAAAGCAAAAGATAGCTAGCAGCAAGAATAATCCAAAAAGGCTGAAAGGCGATTGTTTTTCCTTGTTTAAGAGACAAAGTGCTTATTAATCCTATGACAAACAAGAATTGCCAAGATAAAGGATTAAAAAACCATTTTCCCTCTAAAGGGTAAGAAGGTGGAGCAATCTCATAAAATCCGCAAATGAGGTAGAGTATGAATGAACCCAAAAGCAGCAGTCCTTTGTGCTTACAACTGCAATAAAGGAAAAAAGGTGCAAAAAACATCAGAGTCATATAAAGGGGAAGAATGTTGTTATATCCCAATTGATGCCCCAAGCTTAAGATGCTAAAAAATGCGACAAAAGGTTGGGTATAAAAGAGACCCACATTATTCATCGTTAAAAGTTGCTCTGTACGCCATAATAAGAAGGCTCCTAAAAAAAGGCTGAGCGTTACAAAAGTTGTAAAAAGATAGGCTCCATAAAGTTGCAAAGCCCTCTGCCAAAGTTTGCGAACAATAAAAACAAAAGACTCTCGAGATAAATACGCATGAAAACTTAATCCAAGCGAAACACCTGAAAGCAAAACAAAGATTTCTGCTGAATCGGAAAAACCAAAGTTTTTATGTGTGATATGTTCGTATAAGGTTCCAGGAATATGGTTGATGAAAATCGTCAATAAGGCTAAAGAACGAAAAACATCAATGCGTGTATCACGATAAGAAGGATGTGTTTTATACTTAACACCGGTTTGGGTACTCATAAACGGACCTCCATACGCAACAAAAGAGATCATTCGCTTTTAGCAAAGCGCGCTTATATGATGAAATTTTATTTTTAAAAGTCAAGTTTATTTTTAAAATCAAGGACTTTGCATGACAAAACAGAAAAATAAACCGCCCGAATCGCATCTTGAATCGCATTCTCAAACGGAATCCTATCCTCAATTGGTTTTGACATTAGATGTTCGACGGTCTTTAGAGCCTGAGCTTTTGCGCCAACTCTTGCACACCCCAACTTCGCAAACCCAAAGTACAAAAACCCAAAGTTTGCAAACAAAATCTTTTGCATGCGTCATTCTCTATGATTCCCAAGATGATGAAGCTTTTTTACAAAAACGCGCGCAAATCTATGGAGAAGATATTCAAGGAAATGATATCGCCCTTCTCATCGCGGGTGACAGCCGCATTGCAGGACGAGTAAAGGCTGATGGCTTGCATGTAGAGAGTGATCTTAACACTCTTGCAAACCTTGAAAATCAGAAAAGGGAGCAAAAAATCATAGGTTTTGGAAATTTGCGCAATCGCCATAGCGCCATGCTTGCTGGAGAAGCCGGCGTGGACTATCTGCTGTTTGGAAAACTTGGTGCTGATAAAAAACCACATGCGCACCCGCGCAATGTGCAGTTAGGACAATGGTGGGCAGAAGTGATGGAAATCCCTGCCATTGTTCAAGCGGGGAGCGATTTTGCAAGTTTTGATGAAGTACTCAAAACCACTTGTGAATTTATCGCTGTTGAAGAGATCATTTTTGCCCACGACAATCCCTTGATGATACTTGAAATGATGCAAGAAAAATGTAAAAAATCCCCCCTGTGATACGCAGAGACTATCATGGGCGATTGATGATACTGAGGGGGACAGAAATGGATGAGGATCACCCAAGACACGATGGAACGTTTGAAGAGCTTCAAGAGATAGTTCGCAAAATTGGATATAAAATTATAGACATTACATGCGAACCAACTTTCGTTGGGTCCCCACGAATGCGCACTGGGAGCGCGTATAATATTGAAATTTCTAAGGGAAAATACATTACTTTTTTTACAAACACAAAAATAGTCTACTGTCACGGTGCAAAAACCGTTAAAAAAAAGTTAGAAAAAGAGCTGGCTAAGTATAGAGTAGCTAAGTATACAGGAAAATCACGCCCCTCTTCTCTACCGAATACTTCCAATGTCTCTCCCTCTGTTTCTCCAAAAGTTTTTATCGTTCACGGTCATGATCATACTGCTCTAGAGCAACTTGAACTTATTCTTCGCAGACTTAATCTTGAACCTTACATCTTACAAAATACGAGTGGCAATGGTTCAACCATCATTGAAGCTTTAGAAAAAGAAATTAATACGCAAAAAAGTTCAATAAAATTTGGTATTGTTCTGCTTACTCCCGATGACATGGGCTATGCCAAATCTGACGGTGAAACAGCAGCAAAACCTCGTGCGCGACAAAATGTTATTCTCGAAATGGGTATGTTAATGTCCGCACTTTCTCGCAAAAATGTTGCTATTCTAAAAAAACAAGATATTGAAGTCCCTTCAGATATTAGTGGAATTAAATACATTGGTTTCAATAAGCACGTAAAAGAGGCAATTCCAGAGCTTTGTCAACATTTACAAGCCTCTGGTTTTAATATTGATCCAAAAGCAATTGCTTATGCATTCAGTTAAATTTAAACAACGCCCTATAGGACAACTGAAGGTTCTAAAGTTCGAACGCAAAAAGAGCCCTTTATAAAAGAGCCTATTCTATGCGTGTATTTGGGATTCCGGGAGATTTTGCTCTGTCCAGGTGCGATAAGCACTAAAAGCAAAAAGGCTGATTCAGACTTCAGTTCTTTCAACTCCCGGAATACCAATGCGAGGGCGCTCGCAACCGGTGGGGGGCATAAAATGCAAACTAAAAATCTTCTTAACCGACATTTATAGGCAAAAAAAATCACTTCAGAAATAAAACTTAAACAGCAAGATCAACCAAAAAAGTGCCACCACTTTTCTCACCAGTTTTGATTTGATGCGCAACACAGAGCCTCTCATTTAAAAACGCAGTGCTACTTGTAAAAACTATAAATTACAGAAACTTTTTTCATTTTCATTGTAAATTCCCTGAAATTCCTTTATGACTAAAAAGGTGTTTTGGTCGTCTACGCAACGATCAATAGGGGCCTTGAAAACCCTGAAATCCGAGCGTAAAAATGAACCCACTCTGTGGGTATCCCGGGATTCCGGGAGTTTTTGCTATGTCCAGGTGCTTATCAAGCACTAAAAGCAAAAAGGCTGACTCGGATTCAGTATTTTCAAGCTCCCGGAATACCAATGCGAGGGCGCTCGCAACCGGCGGGGGGAGTAAAATGCAAACCAAAAATCTTTTTCACGACATTTTGATAGGCAAAAAAATTCGCTTTAAGCGAAGAATGTTGAAAATGTCTCAGAAAGAATTAGGACACCACTTGAAAGTAAGCGCACAACAAATTCAAAAATATGAAACAGGATTAAATCGTATAAGCGCTGGGCGCTTAAAAGAAATTGCCGATATTCTCAACGTGCCACTTTCCTTTTTTTACGCGGAGATCCTCACAAAACAACAACTTCCATACCAACATGATGAAATCATCTCTAGCAGAGAAGAATATCTGCTTTTAAAAAGCTTTAGAGTTCTGAATTCTGTAAAACAAAAAGCAATTTTACAGTTAATCTCTGATCAGAAGTAAAAGTTTGAACAAGCATGGAAAAGCACTCCCCTCTTCATACATGACAATGGAAAAAATCATTTTTGCCCATCCTTTGATCAAGCTTGAAATGATGAAGAAAAAGTGTCAAAATCCCCACTTGTGATGGGGAGAAAGCATCCATGATAAACAAAGCCATAATAAAAAGAAGCTTTTTCATCCTGATAGGGATTTGGCTTGCAACCACTGTTGAAAGCTCTGCTAACCTCACCGAAGAAGCCTCAAATCTTGAAAATTCCCTCAACACTATTCAAGAATCTTCAGAGACAAAAGAACCATTCCAACCCTTACAAGCAGGACAATATGATCAAGCCTATGACTATTACATCCAAGGCTATTATTTAAATGCTTTTCGTGAAGCACTAAGACGTGCAGAGCAAAATGATCCTTTTGCACAAACACTTCTTGCACGCATTTACATGGAAGGATGCGCCGTTCCTGTTGATGGTGCGCGCGCCGCTTTGTGGTATGGACGTGCCGCAAAACAAGGTGAACCACAAGCACAATTGCGCTATGGACTTATGTTGTTTGATGGTCATTTTATTACACAAAATCAAGAACTTGGTGAACAGTTTATTCAAAAAGCCGTAGAGGCTGGTGTAAAAGAAGCCTATTTTTATTATGGACAAATGGTTCTCTACAAAGCCTCACGTGAAAAGCAGGCTCTTCCTGGTGTTTCCTTACAAAATCGTGAAAGTGAAGCAAAAGAACAAGCATTAAAATGGTTCTTAAAAGGTGCTGCCCTTGGTGATGCTAACGCTGCTTTTGCCGCCGCCAGAATACTTGCCACCGGCACATTAACACGGCCAAAGGATGATCGTAATGCACGAAAACTCATGGAAGCTGCTGCGCAAAATAAACATTTTGAAGCCCAAATTCTTTTGGCACAATGGCTTGTACAAGGGCGTGGAGGAGAAACCGATTTTCAACGTGCTTTTCATTTGCTTCTCGGTCATGCACACGACATGATCCCCCCAGCACAGATTTCTCTTGCAAGGCTTTATCGGGATGGAATAGGCACAAAAGGTGATATCATAACGGCTGCAGCATGGTATATACTTGCCAAACAAGCGAAAATGGAAGCGCCTGACCTTGAAATGATGCTCCAAGGGATGAACAATACACAATTGGAAAAAGCAAAAAAAGAGGCAATAAAACTCCTACCTATTTTTTAAGAATGCTTCAAGAGCAATGCTGTTTTTACCTTCAAAGAGATAAAATCCCCAAAATCCCTAAAAAAAACAGAGAAAAGCTTTGTGCAATTTTTTAAAAAGCTTGCGTCTTCGCATTTTTTATGGTCTTGCAAAGAGTTGAAAAGTAAGAACACAAAGAGGTTCTTTTTTGGAGCACTTGGTCAAAGCTTTTTTCTCTGTAAAGAGCATGAGAACGCCCAGCGCAGGGATAATGAAAAGCGCTCCATAAAAACCGTGAGAGAGCCTACCGCAAGGATAACAAAGGGGCTTACCACAAAAACAGCAAAAGAGCTCGCCGCAAGACAACGAGGGGGATTGCCGTAAGGATAGAGAGTTCGTTTTGCAAGAATGGAATTGGATAGAAACGATGAAAATTAATGGCAATGAAATTCGTCCTGGTAATGTAATTGAGCACCAAGGAAGCTTATGGGTTGCTGTGAAATGCAATGCTGTAAAACCAGGAAAAGGTGGTGCCTTTAATCAAGTTGAAATGAAGAATTTGATTGATGGTACAAAACTCAACGAACGCTTTCGTGCTGCTGAAACGGTTGAACGCGTGCGCCTTGAACAAAAGGATTTTACTTTTCTTTATGAACAAGGGGATGCTTTGGTTTTTATGGATTCGCAATCTTATGAACAACTTGAATTGCAGAAAGACTTTGTTGGTGAGCGCGCTGCTTTTCTCCAAGATGGGATGACTGTTACCGTTGAACTTTATCAAGAAAAACCTATTGGCATATCGCTTCCAGATCAAGTCACTGTAACGATTGCAGAAGCGGATCCTGCTATCAAAGGGCAAACGGTCACATCTTCTTATAAGCCTGCCATTCTTGAAAATGGTATGCGGATTCTTGTACCACCTTTTATTAATGCCGGTGAACGTATCATTGTCGACACCAACGAATTGATTTATTTGCGTCGTGCGAATGAAAAAGGATAAATAAAGGAAGAACAGATGGCCCATTCTGCAATCATGAATGTCATGGTGCAAGCCGCAATGAAAGCTGGACGCTCTCTGGTGCGTGATTACGGTGAAGTACAAAATTTGCAAGTGTCTTTGAAAGGACCAGCAGATTATGTAAGCCAAGCAGATCGCAAAGCTGAAAAAATTATCTTCAATGAATTAAGCAAAGCACGGCCTAAATTTGGTTTTCTGATGGAAGAATCTGAAGAAATTATTGGAGAGGATTCACAACATCGTTTTATTGTTGACCCATTAGATGGCACAACAAATTTTCTCCATGGTATTCCTTTTTTTGCTGTTTCCATTGCCTTGGAAAGTCAGGGGAAAATTGTTGCTGCTGTCATTTATAATCCCGTAAGTGATGAGTTATTTACTGCTGAACGCGGTGGTGGTGCTTTTTTTAATGACCGGCGCTGTCGCGTTTCCGCACGACGCCGATTAGAAGATTGTGTTATTGCAACGGGCATGCCCCATTTTGGACGCCCAAATCATGGAGCATATCTTATCGAATTGCGCAATGTAATGGCGGAAGTTTCTGGGCTTCGCCGTTTTGGCGCTGCTGCTCTTGATTTGGCGTATGTTGCAGCTGGCCGAACCGATGGATTTTGGGAAGACAATTTGCAAATTTGGGATATGGCTGCTGGAATTTTGATGGTTCGCGAAGCCGGTGGTTTTGTTACCGATAAAGACGGAGGCGACGCTATCTTTCGCAAAAAAAATATCATCGCGGGCAATGAACGCATTCGCCTCAAATTGGAAGAAGCCCTCAAAAAAGGCATTTAAACCTCAAAAGAAGAGTCTCCCTAAAGACCAAGATTTGAGAGCATCACTCTCCACTTTCTAAACCAACATGTTGTTGGTTCGCAAAGCTGGTAATTTTCACACGGATAAAGAAGGAAAAAACGCTATCTTTCGCAAAAAGAAATATCATCGCAAATAATAAACATATTCCCATGAAACGGGAAAAACACCTCAACAAGGCATTTATCTCTCAGATATTCGAGCCCCCTATCCTATACTGTCCATAATGCTATTTTCCCCATTTTAATCCAAACAGTCTGGCACACCAGATCTAAAAGAACTCATATAAAAAAGAATTTTAAAACCGAAATTACCTAATCAATATTAGCTTAAGCCTATTCTATTCTTAAAGGAAAATAAAAGAGCTTTCATAAAAAATATCAAATAAAACAATCCTCTCCTAAACTGAACATTCCATCTGATAAATATCAAACAAATCTCAAAAATTTTACGAAAAATGACTTGTGTCGTTTTTCATTTTTTGTATATTTTAAAATAATAAAGTGTAAAAAATTAAAGGGGGGAAACAGTGAGCAAAATACAAATAAGCAAAAAAGCATTGGTCCTTTTTCTTTTATGGCTTCGTGGTCCATTCAGGGTAATACTCAGTATTGTAATGATTATAGGATTTCTAGCGCTCATAGCAATTCCTATTTCATTGTCTATATTTGAAATGGATTGGACAAAATCCTTAGTACATCTTATGATCTTTTCGTTTTTTTTCAGTTTTTGTTCCTTCCTTCTAATGATATTTTATGACAAACTCTTACGGTATCTGTCTTGAATTTTTCTTGCACTCTACCACTAACAACACTAATTAAAAACTGTCTTCTACAGATGAGGGACATGCATTTTGAAACACACTACTCAACAATAAATAAATGTGAATATATAACTTACTAATTAAAGAAGCTACTATTTATTGAACCGTCGCTTCTTTAGTTTTTGTTTATTCCAAATGATGATCCAGAAATCGTATTCGCAATAATATTATTTGTCTCAACTTCATTAGATTGAGGATTATGATCATTAGAAAACTGAATATCATTATTTTTTGGTGGTACAGGTGGAGTGTTTAAGCTAAGAGTTTCTGCTCCTTCCATTCTGGGGATACAAATAGAAGCCATAGTTCCCATAGCTTTTACTCCTATATTGGCAATATCTCTCATTTTTGGAGCAATAGATTGAGAATTTGATTGATTAGTTCCAACTGAACGACTTTTCCCTCCAACTACACATAGATTTTCACTCAATTGAGAGCTACCACTACTGTCTCTAAAAGAATTCTCTGTCATTTAAGAAGCATAAATGCTTCTGTTCGCTCCTACCATACCCCTCATATTACTACCAACGCCACGACTTGCATTCATTATAAATCCCCCACCACTCATTCCGACACCCATGCTGCCACTTATTCCTTCTATAGCACTGACTGTACGTATCTTTATCATCGACATATGTGTTTTTACCAACAACAGCCCCCCATAAAAAGCCGAAAGGGGACGTGCAATTGATAGTAAAACAATAAAAATACTAATCTTTATTGAGAGAGCTTATTCATGTGCAAATTGTAGTTTGGCTAGGTGCGCATAAACCCCATTTTGGGCCACAAGTTGTGTATGTGTTCCTTCTTCAACAAGAGCTCCTTTATCCATAACAAGAATGCGATCTGCTTTCAAAATCGTTGCTAAGCGGTGTGCAATCACCAATGTTGTGCGGTTTTGCATCAACCCTTCTAAAGCTTCTTGCACCAATTTTTCACTATGTGCATCTAAGGCTGATGTTGCTTCATCAAGCAGCAACAAGGGCGCATTTTTCAAAATCGCCCGTGCAATTCCAATGCGTTGTTTTTGCCCACCAGAAAGCATAGTACCACGCTCCCCCACTTGCGTATCAAAGCCGTTTGGTAAAGCTTCAATAAACTCGAGCGCATTGGCAGTTTGAGCGGCAGCAATAATTTGCTCTTCATGAACATTTTCGCTCCCAAAAGCAATATTATCACGCAATGTGCCATCAAAAATAGCAACCTCCTGCGGAACATAAGAAATTGAGCCACGTAAATCTTGAAGAGAAAGGCGGTTAACTTCCACGCCATCAAATCGGATTTTACCGCTTATTGGATCATAAAAACGGAGAATCAAAGAAAAAAGTGTGCTTTTTCCAGCCCCCGAAGCACCAACAAAAGCAACTGTTTCTCCTGCTTTGACAGAAAAGGAAACAGAGCGCAAAATCTTTTCCTCTGGTCTAGAAGGATAACTAAAATCAACTTGATCAAAAACAATGGCTCCTTGCACAGGTTGTGCCAATGGTGCAGGAGCTTTGGGTGCTACAATTGTAGGCTGTTCTTGCAACAATTCGGCAAGCCGTTCAGCGGCCCCTGCCGCTTGCATGAGTTCTGCACCAACTTCAGACAATTGCGCAAAGGTTGTAGCTCCAAAAATGGCATAAAGGACAAATTGCCCCAATGTCCCCCCCGTCATAGTGCCATCCAAAACATCGCGCGATCCAATCCATAAAACAGCAACCACACTGCTAAAAACCAAAAAAATCGCAAAACCGGTAAAAAAGGAACGCAAAATGACCGAAGCACGCGCTGTTTGAAAAGCACGTTCAATCAACTGTGAAAAACGCGCAGAAATAAGTTTTTCAGCGGTAAAAGCTTGGACAGTGCGAATAGCCCCAACCTGTTCGCTTGCCAAAGCGTTGGCATCTGCGAGCCGATCTTGCGCAGCGCGTGTGCGTGTGCGAACTTTTCGCCCAAAAACAACCAATGGAATAGCAACAAAAGGGATAGCGAGCAAAACCAATGAGGAGAGTTTGGCATTGGTGATCACCATCATGAACACCGCTCCAATCACCACGATTATATGACGCAAAGCGATAGAAGCAGTTGAACCAACAGCCAATTTTATTTGCGTTGTATCTGTCAACAACCGCGAAACAAGTTCACCAGAATGGGAACGGTCAAAAAAATCAGGAGAAAGTTGCGTAATATGGATAAAAACATCGCGTCGTAAATCAGCAACAATGCGTTCTCCCAAGGTGATAACACAATAATAACGGCAAGCGGAAGCAAGTGCGAGAAGCAAAGCTAAGACAAACAAAATAAAAAAATAAAAATTGATATGTCCATGGCTTGAAGTAGAAAAACCATGATCAAACATTTGGCGAATAGCAACAGGCAAAGCCAGCGTAACGGCAGCGGCAACAGTCAAAGCAAGAAAAGCAAAAATAAACAACCAACGATAGCGCACAAAATAAGGAACAAAAGTTGAAAGAGAAGACAATGAAGGCTTCGTATTGGAGGGTTTTACAGTTTTTTCTGAATGATTGAAAAAATTCATAGGATTTTGCTCACTTATGAGGTTGTCTATAACCGTTGATGCAATGATGCATCTTGAACACTTGTTTTTTGATGCGTGCTCAGTTATAGGAATGGTACTTTAACCAATTTATCAAAAAGACAACAGAAACGCACTTAAAAAAGTGAAAAAGTGCTATTTCATTTTAGAGATGCAAAAGGTTTGCCACATGAAAACGAATATTCACCCCGACTATCACAGGATTACCGTTGTTATGACGGATGGCACCCAATATACAACGCGCTCCACTTGGGGAAAAGAAGGAGACATTCTGAATCTAGATATTGATCCAACAACCCATCCAGCTTGGACAGGTGGCTCCCAAACATTGGTAGATCGTGGTGGTCGTGTTTCTAAATTCAAAAATCGTTTTGGGAATCTGGGACTATAAAAACCTCCTCTGATTGTGAACGACTCAAAAACTCTTGTAGAGTGAGGAGTCGTTCGAGAGGTGAGTTTACTATAACCCTCGAAAAAAATGTACTTTGTAGAGTTAAAGCTTTTATAGAAAGCTCTCTCAAATATAATTCAGTACCCTGCTTTAAACGGGCGTTTTGTGTGCCACTACAAGATATAATGAAATTTTATTCATTGTAGAAAATCAGATATTTTTCTCTTTAGCTTAGTATAAAATGCTATTTAGGCACCATGAGAAGCGATACTCTTATATTATAATTTCGAAACCGTGTAAGAAAGATAAAACAAACCGTTTTTCTTCTTAGGTCAAGAACGCCGTTAGGCGCGCTGTAAGAATTTCCTTAATCGTCAAGAAAGCAAAGCTAGCCACTTCGTTTAACGTGGATTTGATGTCACGATTTTGGTCTGATGACAAGCAATGGTGTCATGAAAAAAAATATCATAATATCAAACTCTTCAATATGGCAATAACTTTATAATTTTCACTGAAAAAGCAAATGCCCGCCTCCGCCTCATGAACAACAACACCCCATGGTGCTACTCATTTACAAATTTCCTTTAAAGCAACATCTCCCCTTCCCAAACACACCGCTCAATGGCACCCATAAAGATTTTAAAAATGCCCAAACAAAAAAAGTCTCTGAGTAAACTTTCAAAACCAAAACGCCCCCACCATTTTTATCATGATGAGGGCATCAAAAATCAAGCAGAAACAGACAAAATTTATCCGCGTTCAAGCACAGAGCTTATCCTTCAAGCACAAGTTTTTTCGTGATCTTTTGTCCATTGTCCCAAAGCAGCAAGATGATTCATCCGTGCACGATGATAAAAAGCTTTTTGTGCAGCAGCGATATTTTCTGCTTTTCCACCCCATACCTTTAAAGCAGCTGCTTGCAATGCCCGTCCATAAGAAAAGGTCAATTTCCAAGGATTTTTTCCCAAAGCATTCATAGCAGACAAGTGTGCCGTTGCTTCCTGATCAGACTGTCCCCCAGAGAGAAAAGCAATTCCTGGAACAGCCGCAGGAACAGTTTGTTTAAGAACCTGAAGTGTTTTTTCAGCCACTTCTTCAACAGAAGCGTTTCGGGCATCTTTTCCATCAATCACCATATTGGGCTTTAAAATCATGCCTTCAAAAACAACACGTGCCTCAAACAATTCTTTAAACACGGTGTTTAAGACAGCTTGTGTCACCTCAAAGCAGCGCGCAATGGAATGCTGACGCGAAACCCCATCCATAAGCACTTCTGGTTCAACAATCGGCACAAGTCCAGCTTCTTGACACAAAGCAGCATAACGCGCGAGAGCTTGTGCATTTTGCCTTAGTGCCCCTCTTGTTGGTAAAGTATGTCCATCAATTGCAATCACCGCACGCCACTTGGCAAAACGGGCTCCTAAGGCATAATAGTCTTTTAAACGCTCACGAAGACCATCCAATCCTTCTGTAATCATTTCCTGAGAGAAAGCTGCCAAGGGTTTAGCACCGCTATCGACTTTAATACCAGGCAAAGCACCTGCATCACAAATCAGATCTGTCAACATTTTCCCAGATGATGCTTTTTGACGAATGGTTTCATCAAATAAGATGACACCAGAGATGGCACTTTCCATGGCTTCTTTTGCACTAAAAAGCATTTCACGATAAGCGCGACGATTATCCTCGTTGCATTCAACACCAATGCTTTCAAAACGCTTTCCAATCGTTGCAGTACTTTCATCTGCTGCTAAAATACCTTTACCTGCACAAACCAGCGCAAGTGCTATATCTTCAAGACGTGCATTCATAAAAAATTCCTCTTTAATTCTGTCTTAACTTCCAAAAGTGAGCAGCATGACCAGCACACTCACCAAATGAATATAAATTTTCCCTCCACATAAGCCTTTAAGCTGGCATAAGAGCGAGAATACCAGGCAGTACTTTGCCTTCCATCCATTCTAAAAAAGCACCTCCCGCTGTCGAAAGATACGTAAAATCATTGGCAACACCAGCATGGTTGAGTGCAAAAACCGTATCTCCTCCTCCAGCAATGGAAACCAATCGCCCTGTCAAACTGCGTGCTGCTGCATAGCGTGCAACAGCAATTGTTCCTTGATCAAAGGGAGACATCTCAAAAACACCAAGGGGACCATTCCAAATAAGAGTAGCAGCCTTATCAATCACGGCATTGATATGGGCAATAGAACGTGTTCCAATATCCAAAATCATACCCTCTTCGGGAATATCTCCAATATCATAGAGACGATGCGGGGTATTTTTTTCAAAGCGAAATCCAACGATTGCATCTACAGGGAGCAGAATTGTACATTGGCACTCTTGCGCTTTTTTAATCACTTTTTTTACCGTTTCCATGAGCGCATCTTCACAAAGAGACTTTCCAATATGAACACCTTGCGCTGCTAAAAAACTATTAGCCATGCCCCCACCAATGACCAAATGATCAACTTTTTCAACCAAATGGTTGAGCACAAAAAGCTTACTAGAAACCTTTGCCCCACCAACAATTGCGACCACTGGATGCGTTGGATTGCCAAGCCCCTTTTCTAATGCCTGCAATTCACATTGCAGAGAACGCCCCGCATAAGAGGGCAACAAATGTGTTATTCCCTCCACAGAAGCATGCGCACGATGAGAAACTGAAAAAGCATCATTAACATAGAGATCACCATGATGGGCTAAAGCTTCAGCAAAAGAATAATCATTCTTTTCTTCCCCTGAATGAAAACGCACATTTTCAAGTAGCAAAACACCACCATTTTGCAATGCCTCAACCGCTTTCTGCGCTTCTACACCAATACAATCTGAAGCAAAAGCCACGGGTTGATTGATTATTTTTTCCAGCACTGTCACAACGGGGCGCAGTGAGAATTCTGGCACAACCTGTCCCTTTGGACGCCCACAATGAGAAAGAAGAATAAGTTTAGCACCGCGCTTTTGCAATTCAAGCAATGTTTCTTTATGCCGTTCAAGTCGCGTCTCATCACAAACCTTACCCTGCGCCATTGGAACATTAAAATCGACCCGCACAAGAACACGTTTTCCCGTAACATCAACATCATCAAGTGTCCGAAAACCCATCATTGCTCCCTCTTCACTTTCCGTTGTTTAAAACAAAATTGCACTACCTCAACTTTTGCTCCATTCACCTCTTTGGCATAAAAGCAAAGAAACCCACATCTTCTATTTTGCACCAAGCTTTGTCTCATTCAGGTGTTACTCTTGCAAATTTTTTTCGCTCACGCATTGAGAAAAAACCATCCATACCAAAACAGAATACACCCTCATCCCTTGAGACAATCTCTTTTTCTAGCGCACAAAGAACAATCTTCAACGAGGAACAATCTCTCCTAGTTTTTTTCAAAAAGAATATGCCCTAACACTCTTACAAAATTTGTCTTTTTATCAAAAAAGAGGACCCAAAGGCCCTCTTATATTGTCTTGGCAAAAGCGACAGCTGTATCACTCATACGGTTTGAAAAACCCCACTCATTATCATACCAAACCAAAACACGACAGAGCTGACCATCAATCACTTTAGTTTGATCATTGTGAAAAATAGCGGAATGTGGATTATGATTAAAATCACAACTGACAAGCTTTTCCTCTGTCACGTCTAAAATCCCTTTAAGCGGTCCCCGAGCAGCGGTGCAGAGAGCTGTATTAATTTCTTCAACTGTTGTCGAACGCTTAGCCGTAAATGTCAGATCAACAACGGAAACATTAGGGGTTGGAACGCGAATCGACACACCGTCGAGCAAGCCCTTTAATTCTGGCAAAACCAGTCCCACAGCTTTCGCTGCTCCTGTTGATGTAGGGATCATAGAAAGAGCCGCCGCCCGTGCACGATAAAGATCCCGATGCATTGTATCCAACACAGGTTGATCACCCGTATAAGAATGAATTGTGGTCATAAAACCCTTTTCAATGCCAACGGTGTTGTGCAAAACTTGCGCAACAGGCGCCAAGCAATTGGTTGTACAAGAAGCATTTGAAACAACCCGATGTTCTTTGTTCAAAGACTGATGATTAACCCCATAAACCACGGTAAGATCAGCGCCTTCAGAAGGTGCAGAAACAAGCACACGCTTTGCCCCAGCCTCCAAGTGAACACTTGCTTTGTCACACGCAGTAAAAATGCCCGTACATTCCAAAGCAATATCGATATCCAAAGCTTTCCAAGGCAATTGTGCTGGATCGCGCTCTGCCAACACCTTTATCAAACCACACCCAACATCAAGTGCATCCCCCACAACCTTAACGGCCCCAGGAAAACGCCCATGAACTGAATCGTAGCGCAACAAATGGGCATTTGTTTCCACTGATCCCAAATCATTAAGAGCGACAACTTCAATATCTTTTCGCCCACTTTCTACAATGGCACGCAAGATATTGCGCCCAATACGACCAAACCCATTAATTGCAACGCGAACAGCCATTTTATATTTTCCTTATCGATCTTTGAGAGCGCAACAAATGGACTTTTGTTTTCACCAATCCCAAATCATGAACTCCGACAACCTTCACTATCTTGATCAATGACTTTCCACAATGGTGCGCAAATAGTATACCCAATACAATAAAACCTGTTCATTGCAATGCGAAAATTCATTTCACATTTTCCTTATTGATCTTTTCAAGCTCTTTTTCAACAGTCGCAACGACATTCTCACAAGTGATGTTAAAATGCGCATAAAGCGCATCCATTGTCCCGCTTGCCCCAAATCCCTCCATGCCAATAAACAGTCCATCACAACCAATAAAGCGATCCCATCCTTGCCGAATGGCAGCCTCAATAGCAATTTTAATGGGCGCATCCCCAATAAGAGCACGCTGATAGGAGAGAGATTGCTGTGCAAAGAGTTCAAAACAAGGAACAGAAACCACACGCGTTGGAATAGACTTTTCTTCTAAGAGAGCATGTGCTTTTACGGCAATTTGTAATTCTGAACCAGAAGCAAACAGCGTCACTTTCGCATCATCACTTGCGGTCAATAACTCATAAGCACCCAGCATACAAAGATTTTCCTCTTCATGCTCCTGACGCAAAAGAGGTAAATTTTGTCGGCTCAAAGCCAAAGTGGAAGGTGTATTGCGTGCTTTTAAAGCCAATTGCCAGCACTCGACAGTTTCAACAGCATCCGCGGGGCGGAAAACAAAATGATTGGGCATTGCACGCAAAGAAGCCAAATGCTCTACGGGCTGATGGGTTGGACCATCCTCACCAAGACCAATGGAATCATGCGTCATAACATAGATGACACGCAATCCCATGAGAGAAGACAAACGCATTGCAGGACGCATATAGTCAGAAAAGCATAAAAAGGTTCCGCCATAAGGAATAAAGCCTCCATAAAGGGCAAGACCATTCATCACAGCACCCATGGCATGTTCGCGAATTCCATAATGCAGATAGCGCCCTGAAAAATCTTCAGCAGAAATACTTTTCATCTGACTGCTTTTTGTATTATTAGATCCCGTTAAATCAGCCGAACCACCAATAGTCTCAAGAACAACCTCATTGATAACTTCAAGAGCCATTTCTGAAGCTTTACGCGTAGCAACGCAAGGGCGCTCTTCAATAAGCTGCTGTTTATAAGTATCAATAGCGCCATCAAATCCACCCAACAGATCACCCCGCATCAACCTTTCAAACTCCAGCCGTTCTGACACAGGCAGATTTTCCAATTTTGTTTCCCATTTTTGTCGTTTTTTAGCGGCATTCAAACCAGCCAAACGCCAATTATCGAGAATATCAGCTGGAATAACAAAAGGCTCCGCTTCCCACCCCAAAGCGATACGGGTTTCAGCAATTTCTCGTGCCCCCAAAGGTGCTCCATGAACTTTATTGGTTCCGGCTTTATTTGGCGCTCCAAAGCCAATGGTTGTTTTACACGCAATTAAAGTTGGTTTATCGGAATTTTGTGCTGCTTCAATGGCATGTGCAATTGCGGCTTGATCATGTCCATCGACTTTGTGTGTATTCCAACCAGAAGCTTTAAAACGCGCTATCTGATCTGTACTGTCAGCAAGAGAAATCTTTCCATCGATAGAAATATTATTATCATCCCACAGCACGATAAGCTTTTTAAGTTTTAAATGACCAGCAAGAGAAAGCGCTTCTTGGGAAATTCCTTCCATAAGGCACCCATCCCCCACCAGCGCGTAAGTGTAATGATTAATGAGATCGCCAAAACGAGCATTTTGTAAGCGCTCCCCAAGTGCCATTCCCACAGCATTTGCCAACCCCTGTCCGAGAGGCCCCGTGGTTGTTTCAATTCCGGCAGCGTGCCCATATTCTGGATGCCCAGCAAGCTTTGAGCCTAGTTGTCGGAAATTTTTGAGATCCTCAAGGGAAATATCTTCATAACCAGAGAGATACAATAAAGCATAAAGCAACATAGAGCCATGCCCAGCCGACAACACGAAACGATCACGATTGGGCCAACGAGGATTTTTAGGATCATGGGCAAGAAACTTTGTATAGAGAACGGTGGCAATATCAGCCGCCCCCATTGGCAAGCCAGGATGACCAGAATTTGCTTTTTCAATTGCATCAACAGCAAGAAAACGGATAGCATTGGCCATCTGATTTTGTTGTTCAGTATTTGTCATGAATGATAAACCATTTCGTTAAACACGTTCGTTGGTTGCTTTTTCTGTATTCTCTTCATTTTTTGAGAAATACTTTTCAATTTTTAAACCATCAGCGTGAAATTTCTTGTTATTGTGTAAACAACATTCCCCTCACACTTTCTTTATATCATAATCATTTATGCCAATACTCTTAAAAAATCTAGCCTTTAATTCACATACCTCCCCTGCTTTGCTTGCTAAAATGTCCTACATATTGAAAAATAAAATTCGCGCAAGAAAAGAAAATAAGTGATTCGTTTTTGCATAAAAAACTGATAAGGGATACAACGAGCCAAAGGATAAAGCATCATGAACCAAGAAAATACGGTTCTACCACAGGCTTTAGAGCGGTTGGAAAAAGCACTAAGAACTCTAGAGGTTACTATTATAAACCGCAATGCCGTTATTGATAAAAACAACGAATGGGAAGAAGAAATTCAAAGAATGAACGCTGATCGTAGTCATCTTGCCCAAGCACTTGACAAAGCCGAAGCCCAAGTTGAGCGGCTAGAGGCGGTAAACAAAGAAGTTTCTAAACGTTTAATTAAAGCAATGGAAACAATTCGTGTCGTAATTGATAGATAAAGGTTTGAATGTATGGAAACTGTTTCCGTCACCATCGATGGTAAAGTTTATCGCATGGCTTGCGATAAAGGACAAGAAGACCATCTTATTGCGCTTGCCGCTCAATTAGACCAATATATCACACACCTCAAAAACAATTTTGGTGAAATGGGTGATCACCGTTTATCGGTTATGGCCGGTATTATGATTCTTGATGAAATGGAAGAAATAAAAAGAGAAAATAAAAAACTACAAGAAGATTATGAAGCTCTTTTACGAATCCACAATGAAAGGGAGCGCGCCATGGGAAAGATACTGCGAGACACAACAGAACGCATTGAAAAACTTACCAATCAATTGCTTAAAGATGACCAAAACAGCCTTGGTGTTTCGGAACAGGAAAATTCATAAAGGCACATCAGTTCTTAAACCAAATAGCGACATCCCAGCGTCATCATTTTAAAAGAATTGTGTAAAGTACAACAACAATAAGCAAAAAGTATCTTTCAAGAAAAAGCCCTGCTCCTATTCCTCACAAACTGCTGTTACTCTATCGCATTTTCCCCATGAATGGATAAAAGTCCATTGGATATAGCCATCTCTTTATGCATGCAGAAACAGCACTGTCATTCTCTTATTCTGGGACACAATCTTACAACCGCTTTTGCATTGAGGCAATTATGAGAGACAAGCTAACATATTTCTCAAACTGTTTTCCTTCATACCTCAAGCCTTCTTGTGACAAAAAACTTTTAACTCTGATCAGAGATTAACTGTAAAATTGCTTTTTGTTTTACAGAATTCAGAACTCTAAAGCTTTTTAAAAGCAGATATTCTTCTCTGCTAGAGATGATTTCATCATGTTGGTATGGAGGTTGTTGTTTTGTAAAAATCTCCGCGTAAAAAAAGGAAAGTGGTACATTAAGAATATCGGCAATTTCCTTAAAACGCCCAGCGCTTACGCGATTTAATCCTGTTTCATATTTTTGAATTTGTTGTGCGCTTACTCTCAAATGGTTTCCTAATTCTTTCTGAGACATTTTCAGCATTTTTCGCTTAAAGCGATTTTTTTTACCTATAAAAATGTCGTGAAAAAGGTTTTTGGTTTGCATTTCATGCCCCCGCCGGTTGCGAGCGCCCTCGCACTGGGATTCCGAGAGCTTGAAAACACTGAACCTAACTCAGCATTTTGCTTTTAGTGCTTATCGCACTTGGACAGTGCAAAATCTCCCAGACCCCTATGATACCCGCAAAGCGGGTTCATTTAATGTTTAAGTTTTTAATGTTTAAGTTTTCGGGTTTTCAAGGTCCCTATTGATCGTTGCGTATACAACCAAAACATTTTTTAAATAATAAAGGAATTTCAGGGGTTTGCAATAAAATTAAAAAAGTTTCTGTAATTTACAGTTTTTCTGAAAAACACAGCGTTTTTTAAAAGACACAGCTTCTTCAGGATAAAGACCAGATGCGGATACAGATTTAGCAGAGAATATTACAGCATTGCTCTCTCACCACATATTGCTCTCAGTCTAAACTGTTAAAGAACACTCAACACTTTGCCCAAAAACACTCTTGCCAGAGAAGAACAGAAGAAGAGCGCTTTGTGCACAAACATTAAACCGCCTGTGTTCCATCTTGAGAGACAGTAGCAATTCGCAACAAGTTCGTAGCACCAGGCGTACCAAGAGGAACACCTGCTGTCACAAGGAAACTGTCCCCTCCTTGGCAAAAGCCTTCTTGAAAAGCAATTGCCGCCGCACGATCAACCATATCCTCTAAATCTCGTGCATCTTGCGCGACCACACAATGCAGCCCCCAAACCAAAGCCAAGCGCCGTGCTGTTTCCACAATAGGAGATAAAGCAATAATGGGTCTATTTGGACGCTCCCGTGATGCACGCACACCCGTTGTGCCTGAAGCCGTGTAAGCAACAATCACTGCTAATTGAAGTGTTTCAGCAATTTGCCGTGCAGCAAGAGAAATCGCATCTGTCCCCGTTGATTGTGGTGCCGGATGCTGTACCTCAACCATAGCAGCGTAAGTGCGATCTTGTTCGATCTGCCGCGCAATTCGGTCCATCATAAGCACTGATTCTTCAGGATAACGACCAGAAGCCGATTCAGCAGACAACATCACAGCATCGCTTCCCGCATAAACCGCTGTAGCAACATCAGACACTTCTGCGCGCGTTGGAACAGGCGATGTGATCATTGATTCGAGCATTTGTGTTGCCACTACAACAGGTTTTCCCGCTAAACGACAAGCTTTAATCAACTCCATTTGAAGAGCAGGAACTCTTTCTAAGGGCATTTCCACACCGAGATCTCCCCGTGCAATCATAATACCATCAGCAATATCAATAATTTTTTCTATGTGCTCCAAAGCTTGAGGTTTTTCGATTTTAGCCATCAAAGACACTTTGCTTTTTGTCAACCGGCGCACCGCCATAATATCTTCTGGACGTTGAATAAATGAAAGAGCAACCCAATCAACAGGTTGTTCCAAAAGAGCCTGCAGATCAGCCTTATCCTTTGGTGTCATTGAACCAAAGGGCAAAATTGTATCGGGAAAACTAACCCCCTTTCGGTCAGAAATATGGGTTCCAGAAACCACACGACACTGAATAAAATGCGTATCACACACTTCAGCAAGCAGTTCCAGCTTTCCATCATCAATCAATAACCGATCCCCTGGTTTAACAGCCGCAAACACTTCCTCATGCGGAAAAAAAACACGTTGTGCATCACCAAGGACATCACGATTATCTAATGTAAAGCTTTGCCCCACACGCAAATCCTCTTGCCCATTAGCAAAACAGCCAATACGCAATTTAGGTCCTTGGAGATCTACTAAAATACCAATGGGGCGACGAACAATTTGTTCAACTTCTCGTATACGCTTCACCAAATCAGCCATTGTTTCACGGTCAGTATGGCTCATATTAAGACGAAAAACATCTGCTCCCGCCATAAAAAGCTTTTCAATCATCGAAGATGAAAAAGAAGCAGGTCCAAGAGTAGCAATAATTTTTACTTTACGGGCACGCTTCACGGTGAAGGATCTCCTGAAAGAAGAGGAGAATTGGCAGCCGAATCATTGAACAAAGACTCTTCGGTCAACTGCACCATCCAACTGGTTTGATTGCCTGTATCAATTTCCTTAAACGCAGCCTTTTGATAGCCTCGGGGAAAGCAATCATGAACGCCTTGAATAGTAAATTGACTATCTTGTACACACATAGTGATAGAGCCCGCCCAATTGCCTTTTTTCTGCGCTCCTTCCGCATAAAAATAATAGAAGCGTGAAGCAAGAGGTCCCTCGATTAAGGTTTTACACTCTGTTACCGGAACCGTCCACCATCCTTCGCTCACCCAGCCTGAAAGCGTACGATAACCAAGCGCAACACCAACAGATTGTTGAGTCGTATTACAAACCCTAAAGTCAGCTTTTGCAAAAACAACCAATGAAAACAAGAGCAGAATGCTCAAAAGAAAAACCCTCAGTCCTTTGCAAAACATCCCTTGCTGTTTTTGAGAAACCACAAAACCATCCATATAACGTAAGCCCTTAAAACAAAACATACATTCCTTTTTTTCTCTTTTTCAAGAACCTTTCAAGTGTGTAGAGATATATTTTTATTTTTTCTGCTTCTTATAGCTTTTTTATTAATGACCCTATTTTAAACTTTTACAAAATATTTAAAGTCAATTTGTAAAAAAAGTATACAGCTTGAGTCACTTTTTGTTTTTCAAGCTTTCCCAACCAAATTTATCGTCGAAAAACAGTTTAAATAAAGTATGGAGAAAAATGCAATGAATAATACAGTGACTGATCAAACACACGCTATATCCGTCAACCAATTACGTGCTTTTATCGAACGTATTGAACGGCTAGAAGAAGAGAAAAAAACCATTTCTGATGATATTAAAGATGTCTATACCGAACTTAAAGGCTCTGGTTTTGATAGTAAAGCTGTTCGGAGCATTATAAGACTACGTAAAAAAGAAGAACATGAACGAATGGAAGAAGAAGCAGTCATCCAGCTTTATAAAAATGCGCTTGGTATGAGTTAATAGCTTTGACATTGAATATTTTCTCAAAATGTAGAGAGAATAGAAAATGCAAAAAATAAAGAATCCCCATGCATTTCTGCCAAAAATGTTAGCGGTTCATGCAACTTGTCTTGTGATGAAAATATCTGCAAGACATGAGCCAATTTGAAAACATTGCACAATTTGGGAATGCCCCCTTGAGAGAGCATAATATCTCTTACACCCAGAAGTGTTCTGATATTTCAACCAATTGTTGAGAGAAGCAATTGTCGAGAGATGAGAAGAGAACAACAGATGGGTGTAAATACATTTACCATGCGATATTTGCATAAATTCAAATGCTGATCAAGGCACCAATATATTGAACATTCTCAATTTACGTGCATAGGCAACAGTGAAATCATACCCTTAACATTGTGGTTAACGACAAAACGAGCATAAAGAAAGCCTACAGTAAAAAGAAGATCTTGACACACATAGAATGAACCTCTTCATTAAAAAATCAACAAGATATGTAGAAGGAACTACGGGAATCAAAACAAAACGAACAATTTCCACCTTGATCAGTGTCGAAGATGCTGAAGAACTGTCTTCCTATTCGCTACGCAATGCAGACTTTCTTCGTCCTTTAGAACCAGTAAAATCTGACGATTATAACACCCTAACAGCTTGGAAAACCCGCGCAAATGTATTTGCTCATGAGAACAGACAAGATCAAGCATACCGATATGCCGTACGACTGACAAATGAGAGCACAATCATCGCCATCGTTCATTTTACAAATGTCGTGCGTGGTGTTTTTCAAGCCTGTCATCTTGGTTTTTCTCTGGATGAAAAGCAACAAGGCAAAGGCTTAATGTTCGAGATTTTATCTGCTCTGATACCCCATATCTTTCATGTGACTCACCTGCATAGAGTGATGGCAAACTATATGCCCGAAAATATCAAAAGTGGCGTTTTATTGGAGCGCCTTGGTTTTGAAAAAGAAGGATATGCCAAAGATTATCTGATGATTGCCGGCAAATGGAGGGACCATATTCTCACCTCTAAAATTCACCATTCATATGAATCCGCCCAACAACCAGAATAAAGCGTCCTAAGGCATTTTTTACCGGATATTAAAATGTAATACCCTCATTTTATGGAAACTCAAAAAATTCACTGTCTTTGCACATTCAGTGTCGTTCACTGCCCTCGCGCAAAAATTCAAACTCCAAATATTCTTCTTCTTCCAATATTCTTCTTGGCCTTTACGCATAAATCTTTTTCTTCCACTATATACGCACACATCTCATAAAGAATGCTGCAAAAAACAAATATGAAAGTGAAAGAAAAACACTCACCAAAAACTATAAAAATCTTCTTGAGAGGAATTAACGCTATAGCATTTTATGACTTCACGCATTCTATATCTTCGCGTAAAATTTCAAGTTCCAACCATTCTTCTTCTTTTTGCGCGCAAGCATTTTTCTTTTCGTCCAGCGCTGTTGACAAACGCTCGAAACGCTCTTTATCGCTGCTATAGAGTTCTGGATCAGAGAGCTCTTGTTCAATTTTTTTTATTTCATTTTGCAAAACAGCGATTTGTTCCGGCAATTTTTCCAGTGCATAAACCTGCTTATAAGACAATTTACGCGGTGTTGTTTTCCCCCGCTCTCCAAAGCCATGATTTGTGGTTGAAACCTGTTTTCCCTGCCCCCGCGCACGAGGATTTGATAACGCTTTGTGCTGTAATTCTTTATCTTTTCGTTGCACCAATGCAGCTTGCTTGTTTTGTGCGATCATATCACTATAACCACCAGCATATAAAACCCAATGACCATCCCCTTGAGGCGCCAACATATGGGTTACAGTTCGATCTAAGAAATCCCTATCATGGCTCACCAACAACACCGTTCCAGCAAAATCAGCGATAAATTCTTGTAACAAATCCAATGTTTCCATATCCAAATCATTGGTCGGTTCATCAAGAATCAAAAAATTTGCTGGCCGTGAAAGAAGTCGAGCAAGCATGAGGCGGGCTCTTTCTCCACCTGAAAATTCTTTGAGAGGTGTGCGCGCTTGTTCAGGTAAAAACAAAAAGTCCTTCATATAAGAAACAACATGGCGTTCTTGCCCATTGATCAAAAGAGTATCGCCCCTTCCACCGGTGAGATACTGCGCTAATGTTTCTTCTTCATTTAAAATACGCTGTTGATCAAGCAGCGCCATGGAAAGGTTATATCCATGCTTCACCGTTCCACTATCGACCGCTTCCTTACCAATCAGAGTAGAAAGCAATGTTGTCTTTCCAATCCCATTGGGACCAACCAAACCGATTCTATCTCCACGCTGAACACGCAAAGAGAAATCTTTCACAATAACGCGATCACCATAAGATTTTGAAATACGCTTTGCGTCAATCACCAATTGACCAGAATGATGGCTTTTAGCAGCTGTGAAAAGTGCACTTCCCGGTTGCCCTCTATAGGTTTGGTGAATCTGTCTCAGTTCTTTTAACTCTCCCAAACGGCGCATATTCCGCTTACGCCGTGCACTCACCCCATAACGCAACCATTGTTCCTCACGCACAATCTGGCGTCCCAATTTATGTTGTTCTTGCGCTTCTTCTTCAAGGGCCTTATCACGCCAATTCTCAAACTGCGAAAACCGCATTTCCAATCTTTTTGTTACACCGCGATCAAGCCAGAGCGTTGAACGTGTGACATTTTCTAAAAAGCGTCTATCATGAGAAATCACCACAATAGCTGAGCGCAAAGCACCTAAAGCGCCTTCAAGCCATTCAATAGTTGGTAAATCAAGATGATTGGTTGGTTCATCTAAGAGAAGAATATCTGGTTTGGCCGCAAGAGCGCGTAACAAAGAAACGCGTCGCTTTTCCCCACCAGAAAGTGTTGCTAACTTTTCTGTTCCTGAAAAACCAAGATTTGTGCGAAGGGTATTTACCCACTGTACATCAGGTATATTGTCCAGACCAGCTTCCACAAAGGAGTGAACATTTTCAAAACCTGAACAATCAGGATTTTGCGAAACATAACGCACAGTAACCCGAGGGTGGCGAAAAATTTCGCCAACATTCGGTTCTCTTATTCCCGCGGCAATTTTTAACAGCGTTGACTTCCCACAACCATTCCGGCCCACCAGCGCGATACGCGCCCCTTGCTCAACCGATAAGCAAGCTTGGTTGAGCAAAGGAGTTGTTCCAAAGGTTAGGAAAATGCGGTCAAGCCGCAGCAGCGGCACCACCATTAACGCCCATAACGATGACGACAAGGCGCCTTATACATCACACCTCTTCCATCACGATAGGCACACAAACGCGGTGCATGTGTTTTATGTGGCGTGCGGACTCTTTGAGGACAAGGTGCTTGGTAAACTTGACCTCTATAATCACGATATGCGCACAGTGTTGACTGCTGAATAGCCATCTGTTTTTGCTGTTTTCTCTGATTTACAGCAGCACCTGTTACTGTTCCTGCAAGTGCACCAAATGCTGCACCGGTCAAAGCTGCTTCCGGTGAGCTTCCAGCAATTGCTGTTCCTGCCAAAGCGCCTATTGCTGCTCCCCCAACACCATACTGCGCAACTCTTTCATCAGTTGTAGTACATGCCACCGTACTTAAACCAATGGCAGAAACAACTGCTATTTTCAAAATTGATTTCAACATATGAAAACCTTTCCTTCTCAAGATCAATACATAAATATATTTTATGCCGGCACTTCCTCACTATGCCCCCCTCTGCCTTATTCAAATATACCGGAAGAGCTTCATGGAATAGGTACAGACGCCAACAATATAGCTTTTCCAGAACCTAAATGGCAAGAAAAGGTTCCACAAATACGATTAGAAAGTGTTAAAGATGACCCAAAAGACACATTCTCATCACAAAGTGGCCATTTCACCCCTGTGAGCGTTAATTCTTGTAAATCAGAAAAACCGATAATACTAAACAAGCATCCTTCAGGAAAATCACATGAAAAAGGCTTTGGCAAAAGCGGCCATCCTTCTTCAAGACCACTGGTTAATAACACTGAGATACCTTTTTCTGCCATCATCACAGCTTGTGTCATATGTGAAAGGCTATGATCACTTCTTTCCCCTCCCAAAGCTCCACACAAAATAAGCTTTTGAGCACCATTTTGCAGTGCTCTCTCACATGCCAAAGCACAATCGGTCATATCTTTATCAGAGGGAAAAACCTCACGGGGAACATGACAATATTTGTCTCTCAAAGCTTGGTCAGAGGAATCAAAATCCCCCAACCACAACTCAGGCATCACATTCAGCGCTACGGCATGACGCATTCCACCATCAGCAGCAATCACGCGACTGTTGCGAATTTGATTGCGCAAACGATCAGTGACACAAAGATCTCCATTTAACAATATTGTAAATGTTGTCATGCCATACTCTGCCTTTCGTACTGTTTCCCTTTATTATAAAAATAGCCGTTTTTTATAGACAATAACCGTGATATAGGCAAAAGAATCCTTTTCAAAAGCTTCTTTATTGTAAAATAACACATACAAAGACACCAATGAACGTCGCCAAAATACACGCAGAAAATAAGGGGAAAAATAGTCAAAGACACCAGATCTTTCGGTACTCCATTCTTCAACGCGATTTTTCTTTTCACAGCAAAATGTATAAAGCAACTCTCATAAGCTTTATGCTCCTCCTTTCTGCTTGTCATACGAATCTTTCCAAAAACGATACGCTTTCTTCTTTAGATTCTTCTGAAACGATCAAACGTACCAACAAAAACGATATTTATGTCACATTAAGCACGATACAACACCCGCGTATTTTGCAACTCTATGGCGGCGCATATTATGATGCAAAACTTGATCGCTTATTAGCAAAAATTGTGCGGAAACTTACTGCTGTGTCACACAATTCTCAGCAAGACTATTCTGTAACAATTTTAAACTCCGAAAGTGTCAATGCCTTTGCGCTCCCAGGAGGTTTTATTTATATCACGCGTGGTATGCTGGCATTAGCCAATGATTCTTCAGAAGTTGCAGCCATTTTAGCCCATGAAATAGCCCATATTATCGCAAAACACGGTATTTTACGTTTGCAAAAAGAAGCCGAATTGAAAAGAGCAAATCATACGTCACCGCGGCTTTTCTCTCACGCAGAAACAAAATCCCCCATTAAAAACAAGCAACAAATTGCGCAATTTTCACGCAATCAAGAATTACAAGCCGATTCACTTGCACTCGATATGCTTAAACAAGCAGGATATGATCCCTTTGCTTCCCCGCGTTTTCTCCAAACAATGGAAGCATATAGAGTTTTTCGTAATACCGCAGGCACTTCAAACGCCTCCTTAGACTTTCTAGCAACCCATCCAAGCACCCCGCAACGGATTCGCCTCGCAACAAAAAAAGCACGTAAAATCAGTACAACTCCCATGGAAACCACTGATCGTGATTCTTTTCTGAAAAGCATTGATGGTATGATTTTTGGGGGCAGTTTTCATACGGGCTTTGTGCAAGGAAATCGATTTATTCACCCGCAACTGCGCATAACTTTTTCCGTTCCAAACAATTTTACAATAGAAAATTCAGCGCACACAGCTTGGGCAAGTGGACCAGATAAAATTGCCATTCGTTTTGATGCCCTCCCGCGCCCCAATGAAATGTCTGCGCATGATTATTTGAAAAGTGGATGGATTGCAGGACTAGATGAATCGTCTGTTCAGCCAATCACCATTCAAGGACTCTCTGGAGCTCATGCCCGCGCAGCCAATGAGCAATGGCAATTTGATGTAACTGTTATTCTGCTTAACAATCACGTGTTTCGTTTTTTGACAGCTGCTCCGCATGATTCTCAAAACTTTAAAGAGGTTGCTGAAAAAACCGTACAAAGTTTTCATTTTCTTTCCTCATCACAGTTAAAAAAACTGAAACCCTTAAAGATCCGTATTGTACGCGTTAAACAGGGAGAAACTGTTGCAAACCTTGCAAATCAAATGCAAAATACACCCGATAAAGAAAAATTCTTTCGCATTCTCAATGCTCTTTCCCCCACCCAAACTTTACGGGTAGGGGCAAACGTTAAAATTGTCACAGAATAGCTTTAGCCTTCTTCATGATTTTCTGCATTCTTGTTTCCCTCCTCCCCCCCCTTATCCCTTGGCTCGGTGAGACATCTTCTACAGAAATTTGCTTAACCTTTAAAACCAGCTTTACTCGTGCACTTCTCTTCCCCTAATGTTCCATACCCAATCCAGATTTTCTTGAGAAACTCTCAAATGTTTACACATCATAAGCATCTGCTGGATTGACTGTAAGCAAGGCGGAGCGTAACTTTTGCAAAGCCCGTGCTTCAATTTGGCGCACCCGCTCTTTTGAGATTCCTAACTTTTCACCCAAAACTTCTAAGGTAGCTCCCTCTTCATTCAGGCGACGGAAACGAATAATTTCAAGTTCGCGTTCATTGAGAATTTGCAATGCATCATAAAGCCATTGTGTGCGCCGTTGACCATCAATCACTTGCTCAATTAACGCATCAGGAAGAGGACTATCATCCACAAGAGCATCCATTTTAGCAACAGGATTATCGCTGTTCTCAGAAACGGAAACACTTAAAGAATTATCAGCACTAGAAAAACGAAAATCCATAGTTTCAACATCACGCACGGAAACACCGAGTTTTTCAGCGATTGTGCGAAAGATATCTTGTTTTGAAAGAGCACTATCATCCTGCACCAATTTCGCCCGCAAACGCCGAAGATTAAAGAAAAGTGCTTTTTGTGAAGAACTGGTTCCTCCTCGAACAATAGACCAATTTCGTAAAATATAATCTTGAATAGAAGCGCGTATCCACCATGTTGCATAAGTCGAAAAACGCACCTCCCGATCAGGCTCGAAACGCGCAGCAGCTTCTAAAAGGCCCACATACCCTTCTTGCACCAGATCCCCCAATGGCATTTTGAAACGTTTAAAACGGTTAGCAATCGCAATGACCAAACGCATATGCGCTGCTGCAATTTGATGCATAGCTTCATCATCACGTTTGTCTTTCCATCGCAGAGCCAAATCATGTTCTTTTTCTCGTTCAAGATAAGGCGCTTGCATAGCGGAACGCATCATATTACGTCCCAAGCTTTTGTCTGCGTCGCTATAATTTTTGCTGCTTTTATAAACAGCATTTGAAAGATTACCCATAATAACCCCTTGCGATTAAAAATATCAAAATTGATTTGGCAACGACATCATTATTCTTTCTTAAAAAGAACGCAAAAGTTGTTTGCTTGCATTACCACTACTTTAGCGTGTAATTTTATAATCGCAATTGTTTTTTTATGGCAATTGTAAAACTTCTTGTTAAAAGACACAGATTCATTAACAAAAGACGCTTTGCTATATGCCTCCTCACCGGCAAAAAACTGGCAAAAACCGGTAAGAAATGCGCAAATATAAGAGAAATGTCGTTCCTTACATTTTGATGACAGAACAGCACAAAATAAAAGGATCCGCCAAACCAAATACTGTTTTGTTTAAATTTCGACTCATCTTGCCTTTTTCATGAAGAAGTCATTTTACGCTTCCAGCAACGCAATACAACCAATAAGTGTAGTGCGTATAAAGCATACCGAATGAATAAAACATGAATAAAAAAGGAAATAGCTCAAATTAAAGTATCAAAAAACAACAAGAATGATTGAAGCAAACGTAACAAACGTGTTAAAGGAGCAACACAATGATAGGATTGTAGAGGATAAGCTTTTTACCAGTGTGTTGCACTGAGAAAGAAATTGATCATGGATAGCAAGATTGTTCCACAGAATGATATTCTTCAAGATGATATTCTTATTGAAAAACATGGAAATGGTAAGTTTGAAGGTTTTCGTTTTTATGCCAATAAAAACAAGATAGATCAAACTACGGAGAGACAAAACTTAGCTGATAATGAAGATTTGGTTCTTGCTTTTTCCAAACGTGCAGCGCGTTTTTGTGCTTGTGCTAATGGAGATTTTACACTCAGTTCTGATGGAATTGTGCGCTGGATTGGCCAACCTGTAGGACAACTTGTTGCAACGGAAGATTTTTTAAAACCCAAACTTATTGTTTTAGCAGATACGCAATTAATGGGAGAAGCTCGAGATAATGTGATAAAACGGTTAGAGCGTTTTGTTACTTTTCATTTTGAAACAGCTTTAAAGCCACTATTTGATTTGCGCAATAGTGATAGCTTGACGGATTCAACAAGCAATCTTTCCTTAAAACTTGTCAACGCTTTAGGAATATTACCGCGTCGAGAAGTTGCCACCATTGTTAAAAATCTTGACCAAGAATCGCGTGCAGTTCTGCGGCAACTTGGTGTTCGTTTTGGCGCTTTTCACATCTATGTTGCAGCAATGCTTAAACCAGCACCGGTCCAAGCAATTACACTGTTGTGGAGCCTTCAAAATGAGGGGCATGATCAAACGGGTATGGGTGAAGTTTTTTCCGCGTTGGCTGCTGGACGAACCTCCTTGGCTGTTGTTCCTACCTATAATCGCCAATTTTATCAACTAGCCGGTTATCGAATCTTAGGGCAACGTGCTGTACGCATTGATATTTTAGAACGCCTTTCCAACCTGATCCGCCCCACGCTTCATTGGAAACAAGGGAGTGAGCCAAAGCCTGATGGCGCCTATGATGGCAAAAGTTTTTTTGTTACATCCGCAATGATGTCCATTCTTGGAGCCAATGGAACCGATATGGAAGAAATTCTTAAAGGGCTTGGCTATCAATCTCAACCCATAAGCAGTACTGTTCTTGAACAACATCTTCTTGCAGAGCAAAGCTCTTCTCATACAAATATGAGTGAACAAGATATTCCAGCGGCAGAATGTGTTGGCGATCAATGGCAAACAATGAAAGCCTCCAAAACAGCAGAAGAGGAAAAAACTTTATCTCCTTGTGTTAAAACACAGCAAGGGAACACAAATTGCTTACCGGCGGCTGAACCTGTTGGTGATTTTGCCAAACAAAAACGCACTACAGCAGAAGAGAAAGTTGTTTTACTGTGGCGTTATCAACCTCAGTTTCATCACCATGCATACAAAAATCGTGATAAATCTGGGTACAAAGGACAAAACAAACAGAAAAAGGCTTTCAAAAAAGGGGTAAACACGAATGAAAACACCCCCCAAACAACCGTATCAAACGCAAAACCTTCTTATAAGTCTCACCGATCTCATACCAAACGTACCAATAATAAATCCTTTCAAAAAGAGAAACGCCCTAATCCTGATTCCCCTTTTGCAAAATTAGCTGCGCTACGCGATCAACTCACAAAGGATAAAGACACCCATACACTTTCTTCCAAAGAGCACTAAAAAAGATGGAGTTTGATTTTGGCTTATGTAGTAACGGATAACTGCATTCATTGCAAATATACGGATTGCGTTGAAGTTTGCCCCGTTGATTGTTTTTATGAAGGTGAAAATATGCTTGTCATTCATCCCGATGAATGTATCGATTGTGGTGTCTGCGAGCCAGAATGCCCAGCGGAAGCTATTAAACCTGATACAGAACCAGGCCTAGAAAAATGGTTAGAGCTTAATCTTCATTATGCGAACAAATGGCCTAACTTAACCACCCGAAAAGATCCGCTTCCTCAAGCAAAAGAAATGGATGGCGTTGCAAACAAATTAGAACAGTATTTTTCAGAAAATCCAGGAAGTGGCGAATAACCCTATAAACCCTTTCATGTTCCTTCAAAAAGTTGAAAACATTCTTTTTTAAAAAGAAAAATTCTTAAGCGAAATGATTGATTCTTTTAAAGTTTGATGTTAATGTTATTTTAACGTGATCATCTTTCTAAGTATTGTTTTTTGCTTTATTGTTATAAAGCAATGTATTTTTGTTGGATTTAAAAGTACTCAGCTTTTATGCTCATTCAATTAGTATAATATACTTGGTTAAAGAGCGCTTAACCCTCAGGTTTATAGCCTGTTTTCCGGTACATTTATTGGTCATAAAGGGAGTAAACTAAGATATGGCATCCCAGCACGGAACGTCCTCCAATGCTAAAGGATTTGCAACCTCTGAATACATCGTCTACCCTAGCCATGGAGTAGGGCAAATTATCGCGATTGAAGATCAAGAAGTTGCAGGACATAAATTAAAACTCTTTGTCATTCATTTTGCAAAAGATAAAATGGATGTCAAAGTACCAATTGCTAAAGCCATTTCCGTTGGAATGCGTAAATTGTCCGCTGGTGATTCCGTCGAACGTGCCTTAAAAATCTTACACGGAAAAGCACGCGTTAAACGAACCATGTGGTCACGCCGTGCACAAGAATATGATGCTAAAATCAATTCGGGAGATCTTATTTGTATCGCTGAAGTGGTGCGTGATCTTTTTCGCTCGGACGTGCAGCCTGAACAATCTTATTCTGAGCGTCAACTTTATACCGCTGCACTTGAACGGATGGCGCGTGAAATTGCTGTTATTAATAATCTTTCTGAAACAGAAGCCATCAATCTTATAGAGATGCATCTCTCGAACAAGCCAAAACGTGAATTTAAAGCTGAGAGAGATGAAACAAATGCAAACGGTAATGTTTACGCTGCATAATAAAAAAGCCAAGATATTTTGAATACAAAGTAAAACCAGCACTATGCTGGTTTTATTTTGTGCTGTATACATGTGCAGTAACAAAAAAAATTTATACCGCCCCCCCTATTTTCCCATCCAACAATATATTGGTGAAATAAGTGGTATCATAATTTTCTCGTGATAAATCGGTATTGCGACTATCTTTTTGGAACTCTCAATGTATATGCGTGATTGAAAAAAATACCCGCTAAGATTATCCCCTCGAGAGAGAGGCTTCACCACTCTCTCCCAGTACATGCCATAGTGCACAAGAATCCTTCGAGTCATTTATCAGATGATAAAAACGGGCTCTCTTAACAAACTCGAAGAGAAAGCTCCCAGTATTCCCCAGCATACGGTCTAAAGAAAAACGCGTGCACAACAATTCAAATTATCACTTAAGAAAACAAAAAAGCCATAAGAAAGATCACTGTGTGACCAAACAACGCCACTCTTTAAATCCTCATCGAAGATGAATTATCAAACAGCATGCTTTATTTATGCATATAACTTATTTGTGGAATCAAACAAACCTTACCACTGCCAGAGAGAAGAATTTCAATCTTTAGCAGGTAAAACTGGGCGCCCACGATACATCCCAGTCTTCAAATCGATATGATGGGGACGACGCAATTCACCAGAATTTTTATCCTCGATATAAGTCGGCGCCTTAAGGGCATCAGCCGAACGGCGCATACCTCGCTTTGATGGAGAGGTTTTTCGTTTAGGTACAGCCATAAAGAGACACTCCAAATCCACTAAAAAAGAACAGGCAGTATCAAAAATGATACAGCCTTTATCCGTAACATCAGAAAATCTAGCCGTCTTATACACTGATAAGAAAGAAGAGGCAATGTCAAAATGACCGTACCTTCATGAAAAAAGATGCAAAAATGATAAAGTTACGAACAAAATTGACTATTTTATACATTGATGAAAAATTTTTAATAAAACTTTCACTTCATTTTTTATTTGGCTTTAACCCAACTCGGACATACAGTATGCCTTAAAGATAAAAAAGACATTGATCTTTTTAATAAAAAACCTAGGCAGATTGTTTAAAATAAGAAAAAACGACACTTTTCTTTTTTGTCTCATTTTGCAAAAATAAAGGAAGCAAGAATGCACGAATTTACCACCCTTCTTGCAACACATGGGCGCAGCGTTGAAAAGCGCCTTGATGGATTATTAAACAACAAAATAGAAAATGGTGAAATTGCCCGTCCTGAAATTCTCCTCAAAGCCATGCGCTATGGTGTCTTGAATGGTGGAAAACGCTTGCGTCCTTTTTTGGTCATTCAAAGTGGAGCACTTTTTGATATCCCTCCTGAACACTCTCTTGATGTTGCATGTGCATTAGAATGTGTACACTGTTACTCGCTCATTCATGATGATCTCCCAGCCATGGATAATGACACACTTCGACGTGGACAACCCACCGTCCACAAAGCATTTGATGAAGCAACAGCAATTCTAGCGGGCAATGCTCTTTTGACATTTGCCTTTGAAATCATTGCTCATAAAGCTTTTGCTCTCTCTTTTGAAACGAGAATAAAACTGATTACAGCTCTTGCACAATCCGCAGGACTTGGTGGTATGATAGGCGGTCAAATGCTTGACATTGAAGCAGAAAAAACACCGCAAGAGAGCACCAACATTATGACTCTCCAACGCATGAAAACAGCCGCCCTTATAAGCTTTGCATGCCAAGCAGGAGCAATCATCAGCAATGCCTCTCAAGAATTAACAGAAAAACTTGCTGCTTTTGGAACCTATCTTGGTTTAGCCTTTCAACTGACGGATGATCTTCTGGATGTGACTGCCAGCAGTGAAGACTTAGGCAAAACTGCAGGTAAAGATGAAACGGCCCAAAAAGCCACATTTGTTCGTCTTTATGGCATTAAAGAAACGCAAAAAAAACGGGACGAACTGATTGCTAAAGCAGAATCACTTCTACACTCTTTTGGTGAAAAAGCAAAACCACTCCAACAAGCAGCCCATTTTAGTGTAACACGCAAAAATTAAAAGTGCCCTGCTCCACCAATAGCAAAACACCAGCAGAAGGATTTGCAAAACAAGAGCCTTTTTCTGTGTCAATTCACATACTTTTTAAAAAACATTTCTTATTTTTAAGAGACCTTTCTTAAGGCCCCAAAGCCCATCTCACCATAGAATCTATGAAGAGTATAACCGTCATTGAGCACCACCATCTTTCCCTTTGTGAAGAAACAAACTGGTCTCCATTATTTTATTTGCTAGCTCTCAATGTTACAGCATCCCTTTCATGAGCCTTCATGAGAAACATTTTACTTCTTTTTCAGTATTTTACCCCCATGAACCCCGCTTATAACATGCAAGGAAATGATTTTCAGTGATTCCAGATAAGAGGCTTTAAGATTAAGAGAATCTTCGTCTCTTCGGCGTTATTATTGAAGTTAAAAAACGAGGAATGACCATGATAGATCAATTTGTTGCCAATGATAAGCAGCGGTTTATTTCACTCTTGCCCAAAGCGTTTATGAATATAATCACTTAAAAGAGATTCAAATTCCTCAGCAATATGATTACCACGCAAAGTCTTTACCTTTTGGCCTTCAATAAAAACAGGCGCCGCTGGACTTTCCCCCATTCCAGGCAGTGAAATTCCAATATCGGCATGTTTTGATTCTCCCGGTCCATTGACGATACATCCCATCACTGCAACCTTTAAATTTTCAACCCCAGGATATTTTTCACGCCAGAGGGGCATGTTTTTGTATAAATCCGCTTCAATCTTTTGTGCTAATTGCTGAAACACTGTAGAGGTTGTACGACCGCATCCAGGACAAGCTGCCACAACAGGCAAAAATTGTCGAAACCCCATCACTTGTAAAAGTTCTTGCCCCACCCTCACTTCTCGTGTCCGATCTCCACCGGGTTCAGGTGTTAATGAAATACGAATTGTATCCCCAATTCCTTGCTGTAACAAAATCCCCAAAGCCACAGAAGAAGCAACCACCCCCTTTGTTCCCATCCCTGCTTCTGTCAATCCTAAATGGAGCGCATAATCACAACGCTCTGCTAAAGAGCAGTAAACAGCAATGAGATCTTGAACATCACTCACTTTAGCAGAAAGAATAATGTGATCACGTCCCAAACCCAACTCCTCAGCGAAAGCAGCCGAAAGCAAAGCCGACTGAACAACTGTTTCCCGCATAACCTCAACAACAGATAAGGGATTTTCCTGCCGTGCATTTTCATCCATAAGGCGTGTCAACAGGGCATTATCAAGAGATCCCCAATTTACACCAATGCGAATAGGTTTTTGATACCGACAGGCAATTTCGATAATTTCCGCAAATTGCCGATCCTTTTTCGCACCAAAACCAACATTTCCAGGATTAATACGATATTTTGCAAGCGCCTCAGCGCAAGAAGGATGATCTGATAAGAGCTTATGACCAATATAATGAAAGTCCCCCACCAATGGTACAAAAAAGCCCAACCGCTCCAATCGTTCTCGTATTTTTGGCACAGCAGCAGCAGCTTCATCACGATCAACGGTAATCCGAACCAATTGTGAACCTGCTTGCCAAAGAGCAGCAACTTGAGCAACCGTTGCATCAACATCAGCAGTATCCGTATTGGTCATCGACTGCACAACGATTGGGCTCGAACCACCAACAACCACATCGCCAACCGCAACCGCAACAGACCGGCGACGCTCAAGAGGTTTAGAGAAAGAATAGGTTGTGCTCATCAAATCCTCAAATTTTCAAAAACAGCGCTCTTGATCATCATTATTACGGCAACGCCCGCCATAGTACAATTTTAAAAAGGAATAAAAGAAAATTGCTACATCGTGCCAAAAATTTTGCCTGCTCTCACATGCTAACAAGCAATGCAATCAATGCAACCTTTCCATCATCAAGCCGTTATACAAAAACCCCAAACATAATTTCAACTGTCGTACAACACTATAAAATATGAAGGAGTCAACAGATGTGTCTATTTTCGACCCATGCCAAAAATGCTAAAATTAAAAAACGTATTGCACAATTAAAAAATGAACTCAGCTCCACGAGCCCATGGCATTCCAACAACAACGGCTTTGAGAACATTTCTGATATGCTTGATACATGGAAACAAAAAGGCCAGCATGCACTTTACCACCTTAATGAACATGCTACACAATTGAAGAAAAAAGCCAAAGAAAATCCTAAAAAAACCATTGCATTAACCGCAGGGATAATTTTAGCAAGTTTCTTGCTAATACGCAAAAATTAACAATACACCCAACAACCAGTTCTTTAATGCCGCTAAGCCTTTTAATGCCCGCTTTGAGTCGGGCATTTTTATAGCTTTAACACAACGTGACAAAACACCATCCTCATTTTGTCTGAAATAAATCTCCTTCCCGTTCTATAAAGACGAGAATATTTTAACACCAATCTTATGACAAATTGGTTTTTCCTTGTAGATTCCACACACCACTAAGTAAATTCACTTCACAGATTTATAAGGCAAACCCAGCCCTGACATCTTCTCTACAACTGTACAGTTCTGCACAGAGTTAATATAAAACTGACATGAAATAAAAAAGGCACTGTCTCTAATATGCATGAATGTGCCTAAAGGCCCTAAAGGACAATATTTTACAGCACAGCAGATAAGAATTTAAAGAGATGAATCATGACATACCAAACAAAATCTTCTAAAGTAAATGCCCATTTACTATAATTAAAAGGGATAAAAATCAAAGTCAAAAAGCCCAAAATCTTAACCTCCAGAAGCGCGTTGTGAAGTATCCACATAGGTAACGACGGACATTCCAGGAATGAGTTTTTCAACCCCCTCTTGTCCAGGATCTAAAGCAATACGCACCGAAATACGTTGCGCAATTTTAATGAAATTTCCAATTGTTGTATCTGTTTTTAAGAGCGAAAATTCTGAACCTGTTGCGGGTGCGAAACGAACCACACGCCCTGTTAATTTCTTATTGTCCAATGCATCAACAGAGAAAATAACCGGTTGTCCCACACGCATCTGAGAAAGCTGTGTTTCCTTATAATTGGCAATCACCCAAACATCATTAGAAATAACCGACACCAATTGCGTACCAGGCAAAACATATTGTCCTACCCGTGCACCAACCAATCCAACAGTTCCTGTTCTAGGAGATAAAATCTTCGTATGCTCCAAACTGAGCTTAGCCAATTCAACACCAACCTTTGCTTCTGCAACCTCCGACTCCAAGTTTTTCCGTTCAAGATCCAATTGTTTTTGCAATTGACGTTTTGTTTCAAGTGCTGCCAATAATTGGGAAAGAGGACGAGAAACGGCATTGCCAGCATCACCAAAACCTAACTTCTTATTTTCAGAAAGAACATTGGAGAATGCACGTGAGCGTGCCAATTCTGCTTCTGCTGTATTAATTTCTCCCTGCAAAAGCTTATCCTGAAAGACAATGCTTTCAAGTTTTGCATTTTTTGCATCCAGAACAGCCTGTGCTCTTGCAAGCTGTTGACGAAAGAGAGAATCATCGAGTTCAAAGAGAAGCATTCCCTTTTCAACGCGTTGATAATCTTGCACATAAATGCGTGAAATCACTCCGGAAGTCCGAGAACTCACCAAGATCACATTACCCTTAATGGAAGCATTATCGGTCATTTGAATGGTACTGACAAAAGGAGGAAGTTTCCAAGCCCATAAAATCAACAAAACACCAGTAACCCCAGAGAAGAATGCAATAAGCGTCGCTTTTGACCGTAGTAATTTTATCATTTTTTGCAACCCTCTTTTTTATGGTATTACCCAACTATGGCATTACCCTATTTTTTGCATCTAGGCAAAGAGCATGACTTGACAAATATTTTGACAAGGAAAACAGCAAATACACCCATTGCAATATAAAAATAAAGTCGAAAAACATCACCATAAGCGAAAATATTTGCTGTTAACTTAAACTTTTCAATGAGTTTATTTGCTCCTTGCCCATCCGCTAAAATATTGGGAAGGGAAACACCATAAGAGGGCGAAAATAAGGTATTAACCTCCCTTGAAATAAGCGGATCCGTAATAACAATATTTTGTGTTAAAGACTCAAAGTTCTTATGAGCGAAAAAAAACTGCAGACTGCCAAAAAAAGCTGACCCCATCAACCCGCCTGTCACTTGTGTCAGCAGAAAAACAGTAATAAAACTCAAAACGTAACGCGGTCCTCGCGCACCAGCTATCACAAACCCCTTCGACAGAGCAGGAGGTAAAAAGAGCGCATAACTAAAACTCACCAACCCTTGACTAAACATCATATCTTGCGGACGCGTTAAATGATTGACAAAACTATCTAAATAAGCGCCGAGCGCCAGACACCCCAAAGATAACAGATAAAAATAATCCTCACGTCCCTCGCGTAAAAAAAAGACACAAACAGCTCCCCCTAACAGGACGCCACCTATAACCGCAAGATACATGGGTGCCATCTCACGATTTAACAAACCAAAAAGGCTAAAAAAACTTGCTGGTAAATTTGATCGCTCTAATAAGAACACGTGAAAAACAAATAAAATGAGTACAGATTGTAGCATTTCTTTACTGAATAGCCAACGTAAATCAATCAACGGTTTTTCTCTATTCAGTTCAATAATAATCGCAATCACCAAAGAGGAAATAGCAAGCGCAAATCCCCAACCAATCCATGGTGCTTCATACCACCAATATAATATACCAACAGACATAATCACTGCATTAAGCCCCAAGCCAAATGCAATCAAGCTGTAGCTTAGCCAATCTAATTTCTGAATGACCTTATTACGAACAACAGGGGTAAGTGGAAGAGAAAAAATACAGCCCAAACTGATAAGAACCAATCCCATTTCGAGTGCCGAAAGACTAGAAAACCCACCATTTTCCAGTAAATCAGGTGAAATCAAACGCGAGAGAGGAACAGCTAAAGCCGCATTCATATAATTCAAACTCAGAGCAACAGTAAACTTTTTTGCTGGTGCAAAAGCTTCCATCATATAAAGAAGTGCAAGCGAAGCCAAAGGGGCGGCAGCAATACCAGCAAAAAAGCGAATAATCAGCGCAGAACGCAAATCCGTCACAAAGAGCTGTAAAACACAAACCAAAACGAAGCCAAGGATTGATAATTCGGCAAAAGCACGAAGGCCAAATTGGTAGCGGATTTTGATCAACATGATCGCAACACTCACATTTGGTGCCATATAGGCAGCAACCAACCATGTGGTCTCAGTCAGAGTTGCGTGAAAATCGCCAGTAAGATGGACAATGTTAGACTGAACAACATTAGCCCCTAAACCATAAGCCCATTGCAGAATAAGAGAAGCAAAAATATAAACAAAACATTTTGGTAAAGGCCCCGCAAAAACACGACCTGGATGAGGGAAAGGCTTCCCTCCTTTTTTAGCAGACACAACCGTACTTTTTTTTCCGCTCATGTCGCCTTTTCCTGTATAATCCTTTACGCCTCTGTCACTCCAGCGCCAGCTGCTAGTTGATGGAAAAACTCTTCTACCTTACGATTTGCCTCATCACTTGAAATGCCTTCTAATATTGCTCGAACCTGCAAAATCTGCTGTTCCAAAGTATCAAAAGAAAGATGCTCAACCGCCACCACTTTCTCTACTAAAAGCGAGCAGCCCGAAAAGGTAATATTTGCAACGCCCCCACAAACAGCAAACAGCTTTTCCCCTGAAGAAGTGAGAACACGAACACTCCCCAAAACAATGCTTGTCACCAAGGGCGCATGATGCGCCATAACTGTTAGAGCCCCTGATGCAGAAGGAAGAACAACAGATACCACTTGTTCTGAAAACACAAGTTTTTCAGGCGCCACAAGCTCAAATAAAAAACACTCTACTCTATTGTTTTCCACAGTAACCTCCACGAAGCTCGATACAAAGACCTCTTGTCCTTTCTACAACAAGCATTCGTTACAGATTTCTTCTTAAGAAGAAGCTTCTGCAATGAGACGCTTTCCTTTTTCAATGGCTTCATCAATCCCACCAACCATATAAAAAGCAGCTTCTGGCAAATCATCATAATCACCAGCACAAAGCCCCTTAAAGCCTTTGATTGTCTCTTCTAAAGAGACGAGTTTTCCAGGTGAACCAGTAAAGGCTTCCGCCACATGGAAAGGTTGCGAAAGGAAACGTTCAATTTTACGCGCCCGCCCTACCAGCAGCTTATCATCTTCAGAAAGTTCATCCATTCCAAGAATAGCAATAATATCTTGGAGCGCTCTATAACGTTGTAAAATGGTTTGCACTTGGCAAGCAACGGTATAATGCTCTTCACCGACAATCAATGGATCTAACATACGCGAGAAAGAATCGAGTGGATCAACTGCTGGATAAATTCCCTTTTCAGCAATAGAACGTGAAAGAACTGTTGTCGCATCCAAATGGGCAAAAGAAGTTGCGGGTGCTGGATCCGTCAAGTCATCTGCTGGAACATAAATAGCCTGAACAGAGGTAATAGATCCTGTTTTAGTACTGGTAATACGCTCTTGCAAAGCGCCCATATCCGTAGCCAAAGTTGGTTGATATCCCACAGCAGAAGGAATACGTCCTAAAAGGGCTGACACTTCAGCACCAGCTTGCGTAAAACGGAAAATATTATCCACGAAGAAAAGAACATCCTGTCCCTCATCACGGAAGCTTTCTGCAATAGTCAATCCGGAAAGAGCAACACGTGCACGCGCTCCTGGTGGTTCATTCATTTGCCCATAAACCAGTGCACATTTCGATCCTTCTGTTGAACCATTATTCTCTTTGGGATTCACATTCACACGGCTTTCGATCATTTCATAATAAAGATCATTTCCTTCACGGGTACGTTCTCCCACACCAGCAAAGACAGAATAACCTCCATGCGCTTTTGCAATATTGTTGATCAGCTCCATAATGAGAACGGTTTTACCAACCCCAGCGCCTCCAAACAAACCAATCTTTCCGCCCTTAGAATAAGGTGCTAACAAATCAACCACCTTAATACCCGTGACAAGAATTTCCGACACGGTTGATTGCTCCACATATTCAGGAGCATCTTGGTGAATAGAGCGCATTTTCGTTGCTGCAATTGGTCCAACATTATCAACGGGCTCTCCAATAACATTCATAATACGACCAAGCGTTGCTTCCCCAACAGGCACACTGATCTGTGTTCCTGTATCAAAGACCTTTTGCCCACGCGTCAAGCCATCTGTGGTATCCATAGCAATTGTGCGCACCGTATTTTCACCCAAATGCTGCGCAACTTCTAAAACCAACCGATTGCCTAAATTCTCTGTTTCTAATGCATTGAGAATATTTGGCAATGCACCTTCAAACTGCACGTCAACAACAGCACCAATCACCTGTTTAATCTCACCAACGGCGCCTTTTCCACGCACCTCTTTAGAACTTGCACGCGTAGTTTTTTGAGAAGAAGCAGGTACAGAACCAGAAGCATCCTTCATGCTCGTTTGAGATTTTGAGGCGGCTTTTTTTACGCCTGAACGAGCAGCTGATTTTTTTTCTGTAACTTTTTCTGCTCCCTTGCTTGACGTCACTGCTTTTACCATCAATTCTTACCTTTTCCGTTTAAAGCGCTTCTGCGCCCGCAATAATTTCGATCAACTCTGTTGTGATTTGTGCCTGACGCTGACGATTATAAGCCACCGTCAATTTATTAATCATTTCACCCGCATTACGAGATGCATTATCCATAGCTGTCATCTTTGCACCCATCTCACCCGCGACATTTTCAAGCAAAGCCCGAAAGATTTGTACTGAAAGATTGCGCGGTACGAGTGTCTCTAAAAGAGAAGCTGCATCGGGCTCATATTCATAAACAATCGATTGTAAATCTGCGTTTTTATCATTTTTCTCAACAGTCTCTTTTGTTTCAAGAGACTCTTTGGAAGAAATCATAGGGATCAAACCAAAAGCAGTTGGACGTTGATTGATCACCGAAACAAATTCAGAATAAAAGAGCGTACAAACATCGAATGCACCCTCATTGAACAAATCAATAACCCGCTGGCTAATCATCGCTGCTTCTGTAAAACCAATGCGCTTTACAGAATGCAAATCAATGTGATCAATCATCAACGTTTTGTAATCGCGTGATAAAATATCTGCTCCCTTTTTACCCACGGTCAAAATTTTGACGATTTTACCGGCAGCAAGGAGTGCCTTAATTTTTTCGCGAGCACAACGGGCAATTTGCACATTAAAAGCACCACACAATCCGCGCTCAGCCGTACAGACCACCAAAAGATGCACATCATCACGACCAGTCCCACACATGAGAGGGGGAGCATCGATTCCATCAACATCAGCAGCAACATTGGCTAAAATAGCAGCCATCCGCGTAGCATAAGGGCGTGCAGATTCGGCTGCTTCTTGCGCACGGTGCAACCTCGCTGCTGCAACCATTTGCATAGCTTTTGTAATCTTCTGGGTTGCCTTAACCGAGGCGATACGGTCTCTCAGATCCTTCAACGACGCCATTCAAGCATTCCATCAATTCATTACGAAAAATTCTTCGCATAACTCTTAAGGACAGTGTTTAACTTCTCCTTAAGCTCATCGGTTATCTGCTTTTGATCTGCTATTGCTTTCAAAAGATCTTGGTGATCACTCCGGAAGAGAGTCAACAGCCCCTGCTCAAATCGAGAAACATCAGAAACTGCCAAGGAATCAAGATAACCATTCACACCGGCAAAAATAACAACAACCTGTTCCTCCGTTTTGAGCGGAGAAAATTGCGGCTGCTTCAACAACTCTGTCAAACGCGCCCCACGATTTAAAAGACGCTGCGTTGAGGCATCCAAATCGGAACCAAATTGCGCAAAAGCTGCCATTTCGCGATATTGTGCCAATTCCCCTTTGATTGAACCAGCAACCTGCTTCATCGCCTTAATCTGTGCAGCAGAACCAACACGCGAGACAGAAAGACCAACATTTACAGCAGGACGAATTCCCTGATAGAATAAATTGGTTTCCAGAAAAATTTGCCCATCGGTGATTGAAATCACATTGGTAGGAATATAAGCAGAAACGTCATTTGCTTGTGTTTCAATAACGGGTAACGCTGTCAAAGACCCGGAACCATTTTCAGCATTGAGCTTTGCAGCCCGTTCCAAAAGGCGCGAATGGAGATAAAAGACATCACCAGGATAAGCTTCACGACCAGGCGGACGACGGAGCAAAAGAGACATTTGGCGATAAGCAACTGCCTGTTTTGAAAGATCATCATATCCAATCAAAGCATGTTGACCATTATCACGGAAATACTCACCCATTGCACAACCAGCAAGAGGAGCGATAAACTGTAGTGGAGCAGGATCAGAAGCGGTAGCTGCTACAATAATGGAATATTCAAGAGCTCCACGTTCCTCCAAAACCTTAACGAACTGTGCCACTGTTGAACGTTTTTGCCCAATGGCAACATAGATACAATAGACTTTATCTTGGTCTTTTCCAGCACCTTTTTCGTGGAATGGCTTTTGATTTAAAAATGTATCGAGCAAAATCGCTGTTTTTCCCGTTTGTCGATCTCCGATCACCAATTCACGCTGTCCCCGTCCAATAGGAATAAGTGCATCAATAGCTTTCAATCCGGTAGACATTGGCTCATGCACTGACTGACGTGGAATAATTCCTGGTGCTTTAACATCCACACGACGACGCTCTGTTGCTTTAATGGGGCCCTTACCATCTATAGGATTTCCCAATGCATCAACAACACGGCCAAGGAGTGCAGGACCAACAGGAACATCAACAATAGTACCTAACCGTTTAACGGTATCCCCTTCACGAATATCACGATCTGATCCGAAAATAACCACACCGACATTATCGATTTCCAAATTCAGCGCCATCCCGCGCACACCATTTGAAAAGGAAACCATTTCTCCTGCTTGGACATTATCCAAACCGTAAACGCGGGCGATACCATCTCCCACAGACAAAACCCAACCAATTTCTGAAACTTCAGCCTTTTGGTCAAAGTTTCTGATTTGCTCTTTGAGAATTTTTGAAATTTCAGATGGTCTAATATCCATCAACTGACCTCTTTTTTCAATGCAAGCTTAAGTGAAGATAATTTTGTTGCAAGAGACGTATCAATCTGAGACGACCCCACACGAATGATCAATCCACCGAGAATTGTTGGATCCACAAGGGTGTGTAGCAAAACTTTTCCCCCAACGACACCTTCCAAAGCCACGCGCAATTCTTGTTCTTGTTGAGAACTCAATGGACGAGCAGAAACAATCTGCGCTGAATTCTCTTTACGAGAGAGAGCAACATGACGTTGAAAAGCATGTAAAATACCAGACAAAGCACCAAGCCGACGGTTTACTACGACAACGCGCAAAAAATCACCAAAAATCTGACCAGCACCCTTATCATCAAATTTCATGCACTCAAAAACAGAACGCATCACTTCAACCTGCTCTTTTACCGAAAAGAATGGACTTTGCACAAAGCGCTTTAAGTCTTCATTTTGATCCAAGACAAGTAAAAAAGATGCCACTGCCTTTTCAACCTTTTCAACGATTCCCGCTTCTTGAACGAAATCAAAAAGTGCTTGCGCATAGCGTTGATCTACCAATGGCAGCGGTATAAGAGAAAATGAATCCGACACGAAATACCGCCTCTTTCCCTTGAGCGACTCTCTGATAATTATCAGATGAAATAAATCAGACACTCCGAACTTTAAGAATCTTCTCCTTAAAACGCGGAACAAAAAACTTTTTGGTTTCTAGCATAGACACAATCGACTCGCAACACTCCAAATCGATGCTTTCTGAAAATTTCTTATAAAATATTCAAAATATTTTTAAAAACAGTTTCTTAGATATGCAGGTCAAAACCACAGTTTCTCTTGTATTTTCTTTTGACATTTCCTGATAGATTTTTCAAGTCTCTTTATCTTTATTTCCCAAACGGACTGATAATAAAAGCAAAACGCTCGTCACCAAAAGAGCTGTCGCCACAAAAAAATGTATTAATTCAAACATATAAGCGAGTAATAATTAACCTCTGTTCCCCTTAAAAAAGCAGGAAATTGACTTTTTCATTCTCTCTCCTTCAAGCATCTTGCAAATAAACCTCCCCATTATTTTATTGTCTTATTACATTTGCAGTGTTTTCAGAGAAAACTTTGCGGATCAATATCAATCTGAACTCGAACGGAAGAAGGCATTTTAGGGGCACTTGTAAGCATTGTACGAATATATCCTTGTACATCAAAAGAACGCTGTCCCTGTAACAAAAGCCGAAAACGATAACGTCCTCGAATCAGAGCTAACGGTGCTTCTGCTGGTCCCATGACCGAGATATTTTTCTCCCGTGGAGCCACTTGGCGCAACGCACGTGCATAATGTTCCGCGGCTTGGCGTTTTTCCGAAGACACAATCAAAGAAGCAAGCCGCCCATAAGGTGGCAAATGATAATGTTGCCGCATAGCAATTTCATGCGTGTAAAAATCCTCACATTGTTGAGAAAGCAAAGCTTGTATCACTGGATGATCAGGTTGATAGGTTTGCAATAATCCTACACTTTCTAATCCCATACGCCCTGCTCTTCCTGTAACCTGAGACAAGAGTTGAAAGGTGCGCTCCGCGGCCCGTAAATCACCATTGGCAAGACCAAGATCAGCATCAATCACTCCCACCAGAGATAACCCAGGAAAATGGTGTCCCTTAGCGACAAGCTGCGTACCAATAATAATGTCCACCTCACCATTGGCAATCGATTGCAATTCACGCCGCAACTGACCAATTCCACCTTTGAGATCGGTTGAAAGAATCAACAACCGCGCCTGTGGAAAAAGTTTTTGTGTTTCCTCAGCAATTCTTTCCACCCCTGGTCCACAAGCCACGAGATGATCTAAAGTCCCACATTCAGGACACGCCTCTGGAATTGGCTGATGATACCCACAATGATGACACTTAAGCTGCCCTTGTAAACGATGTTCAACCAACCAACTAGAACAATCTGTACACTGAAAACGATGTCCACAAATCCGACACAAAGTTAAAGGTGCATAACCACGTCGATTGAGAAAAAGCAGCGCCTGTTCACCCTTCTCGAGCGTTTTTGTCAGAGCTCCTTCAAGAGCAGAGGAAATAAAACGTCCCTTTTGCACTCCTCCTTTACGCATATCAACCACCCGCAACTGCGGAAGTGCCGCCGCGTTAAAACGCGACGGTAAATGGACCCGTTGATAACGTCCCCACAAAACATTTGCTTGGCTTTCAATCGATGGTGTTGCTGAAGATAAAATAACAGGAAAATTCTCGAAAGAGCCCCGTGCAACCGCCATATCACGTGCATGATAAAAAACGCGCTCTTCTTGTTTATAAGCACTATCATGTTCTTCATCCACAACAATTAAGCCAAGCTCTGGAAAGGGGAGGAAAAGCGCCGAACGCGCTCCAGCCACAACCCGCACCCGTCCTTCTGCAACTTGCCGCCACACACGTTCCCGACGCCGTGGTGCCAAATCTGAATGCCACTCTGCTGCGGATGCCCCAAAACGTGCATGAAACCGATCTAAAAATTGTTGTGTTAAAGCAATTTCTGGCAACAAAATCAAAACCTGCTTGCCACTTGTGAGTGCCTGAGCAACCGCCTCAAAATAAACTTCTGTCTTTCCTGACCCAGTAACACCCTCAAGCAAAAAAACTTGAAACTGAGAAGACAAAACCCCCTCCCGCAAAAGTCGTGCTGCTTCACTCTGCTCTCCTTCCAACTGAGGGGGACAAAAATCAGGATTGGGCAACGCCACAAGAGCAGGAGCCGGCACCATAACATCTTCAAACACTCCAAGCGCTTTCAACCCCTCAACAACAGAAACAGAAGTTCCTGCCGCATGCGCCAAACCAGAACGGGTCCAAATTCCACCATCGCGCACCAACTCCAAAATCCGTGACCGCGCTGGTGTGAGACGCTCCACATCTCCTCCACAATACCGCAAGCCCAGCATTTGTGCTTCGGGTTCTAAAGCAGCCGGCACACATAAAACCAATCGGGCAACAAGACCAAAAGGCGTCATCGTATAGCGGCTTACAAAACGCAAAAATGTCATCATCTCTGCCTTTAAGGGCGGACAATCAAAAACATGAAGAACAGAGCGTAGTTTTTTACACGCCACAGCTGTAGCTTTTCCCCCATCTTGTGTGATCTGCTCTTCAACATCCACCACAAAACCACAAACTTGGCGCCCCATCACTGGAACACGAACAAAACTGCCAATTTCACACTCCAATGAAGAGGGAACTTTATAACTATAAGCCTGAGAAACGGGGAGAGGTACCAAAACGGAAACAATCTTTTTCTCTGTCACGTCCTCTGTCACCTTTGATCCCATCTTTATCTTTTCTACCAACTAGTTTTGTATCAACGATAGCCCCTATATCCAAACCACGCCTCTACAATTTATTTTAACAGCGTTATGAAAAAGCCTTTGCATGCCTTATCATTGCATGCCCTTCAACAACAGCTAGCAAATAAGAAGTCCTTCATCATACCCCTCAAACACAAAAAAGAGTGCCTTCTCCTCCATAACAAATGGAACTCTATCATTATAAGCTTCATACATTATAAGCATTTCATAAGAACACCATAAGTACTAACATTGAAACAAAATGCTTCACACATTGTGTGCTTTCCTGATCCCCCATTTTTGCCCTCTTTATAATCCAACTTATCATAGGATAACATACATCCTCCCTCTTGCTTTTGCGATAAACAAAAGCGCATAACAGACGCAGGAAAAACATCAGAGGCTTTGAAGTACAAAGCTTAAAAACAAGGAGGCTGAATATGAAATTTTTTGTGGATAGTGCTGATATTGAAGAGATTCGAGAATTACAAAATTTAAGCCTTGTTGATGGTGTTACCACCAATCCCTCTCTTATACTCAAATCGGGACGCAATATTCTTGAAGTTACAAAAGAAATTTGTACTCTCGTTGATGGGCCCGTTTCGGCCGAAGTTGCAGCAACTCAATTTGAAAGCATGATGGAAGAAGCAGCTGTTTTAGCAAAAATTGCTGATAATATTTGCATCAAACTTCCCTTAACGCTCGATGGATTAAAAGCCTGTAAAGCCCTTACAGCACAGGGATTAAAAACAAATCTCACACTTTGTTTTTCCGCCAATCAAGCTCTCTTAGCCGCAAAAGCAGGCGCAACATTTGTCTCACCTTTTATCGGCAGAATCGACGATTGCGGAATGGATGGCATTAAACTGCTTCATGAAATTCGTACAATTTATAATAACTACGGTTTTGCAACACAAATTTTAGCAGCCTCAATCCGCACCGTGAATCATGTCAAAGAAGCAGCCTTGAGTGGTGCGGATGTTGCAACCGTCCCACCCAAAATCTTAAAAGCACTAGTCAAACACCCCTTAACCGACAAAGGTTTGCAAATCTTTCTAGAAGATTGGCAAAAAACCGGACAAAATATCGCTTAATGATGTGAAAGATCTTTTGAAAGCAGCAGGAGAATCTCTTCAGCTAATTCTTCAGCCACACGTTTTTGCGCATCTTCCTCTGCTTGCAAGGTTGCATATTCTTGGCGAAGCCGTTCAAAAGATGCACTCATGCTTACCGTACTTTCGGCAATCACAACATTTTTCATATCTTGCAAGATATAGGAAACTTTTCCCATCACGGTTCCAACAGAAGGGCGTCCCTCTCTTTTCCTAGCGCGATCCATCTCTATTTGTACAGAATTTCGTGTAAATGTGGATGTTTGCAACGCTAATTGATAAGCCGGAGCAGAAGGTTTCCGCCCATTTCCATAAAGAAGGAACAACAAATGATTGCGCACCATTTGACCAAAACGATCTGACGGTTCTGCAACAACAATGGAAGCAAGTTTTTGGGAAAGACTCAAAGCTTTTGGTTTTACATACGAATCCTCAAAAACGGAATCCACAGAACGTATTGTCGTCGAAATCTGTGTTTCCTCATGATAAAGCGGCTCCACTATGCACCCGCACAAAAGCGTAAGCAAACCAGCTAAACCCACAAAAACAAATTTTCTAAACAACGACATTTACAATCCTTTTGGGAACAATAATCATTTTTTTGACTGATTTTTCCACCAAATGCGCTTGGACAAAATCAAGAGCTAACACAGCTTCTTTAATCATCTCTTCACTTGCTGTTGCTGCTACAGTCACCTCACCACGTTTTTTACCATTAATCTGTACCGGCAAACTATAGCATTCTTCAACAGTTAATGCGGGGTCATAAACAGGCCACGGAAGCTCAGAAATCAAAGCTTTCCCTCCTAAAACAGCATGACACTCCTCTGCTAAATGAGGCATGATAGGTGCAATCAATGCAAGAAAAAAATCCATCGCTTGACGCAAAGCTGCCTTCATCTCATCTTCAACACTTTCCACTTTATTTAATAACGGAGCCATAATATTCAAGAATTCATAAAGGCGTGCAATGGCGCGATTAAAGGCAAATTTTTCCAAATCATCCTCCACAGCACAAAGGGTGCGATGTGCAATTTTTGAGAGCTCCAAAGCTGCTCCCTGATGCCCTGCACATGGTGCAATTTCTCTTAACACTGGAGCACTTAAAGCCACACAGCGCCAAACACGTTGCACAAAGCGATGCGCCCCTTCAACACCAGATTCTGTCCAGATAACATCCCGTTCAGGAGGAGAATCCGACAACACAAACCAGCGTACAGTATCAGCGCCATAGGAAGCGATAATATCATCAGGATCAACGACATTCTTTTTTGATTTTGACATTTTTTCAATCAAACCAATTGTCACTTCACTTTGATCAGACAATTTGTAAGCTTGACGTTTTCCATCTTTTTCAACAATGGAAATTTCTTCTGGTGAAACCCAACCCTGATCATCCCGATAGGTTTCATGAACCACCATCCCTTGAGTAAAAAGCCCCTTAAATGGCTCATCCACCGTCACATACCCCACCATTTTCATAGCACGCATAAAAAAGCGTGCATAAAGAAGGTGTAAAATTGCATGTTCAATTCCGCCAATATATTGCTGCACAGGCAACCATTCAGTTGTCGCATTTTTGTCGACTGGTTCTTGCGCAAAAGGCGCGGTAAAACGTGCATAATACCAAGAAGAATCGACAAATGTATCCATAGTATCGGTTTCACGTCTAGCCTGTTGCCCACAGACAGGACAGGCAACGGCTTGCCATGTTTTATGGCGATCAAGAGGATTACCTGGCTGATCAAAAGTCACATCCTCAGGCAACACAACAGGCAAATCAGCGCGAGGCACTGGAACAACCCCACAAGCGTCACAATGAATTATCGGAATCGGACATCCCCAATAACGCTGCCGCGAAATTCCCCAATCACGCAATCGAAATTGCACCGTTTTTTGCCCTTGCGGTTGACCATGAAGCATTTGCCCCTCAAGCCTTTTCGCTGCGGCTTCAAAAGCTTGCTGTGGTGTCAAACCATTCAAAAAGTCTGAATTGATCATCACACCATCGCCCGTATAAGCCGTTTCTTCAACCACAAAATCTTCTGGACTTATCCCCTTTGGCAAAACCACCGGCTGCACAGGGAGATGATATTTACGAGCAAAATCCAAATCTCTCTGATCATGAGCAGGACACCCAAAAACAGCTCCTGTCCCATAATCCATAAGCACAAAATTGGCGATATAAACAGGAATATGCACCGTTGAGTCAAAGGGATGAACAGCCAAAAGAGGTGTCAGGAAACCTTGTTTTTCCGCTGTTTCAAGTGCTGCAGTTGTCGTCCCACCACACCGACACTCTTCAATAAAAGCGCTAAGCGCTTTATCCTTTTGCGCTAAAGCTTGCGCAATGGGATGATCAACAGAGAGCGCCAAAAAAGAAGCACCAAAAAGCGTATCAGGGCGTGTTGAATAACAGACAACTTCCTTCAAAGTCTCACAAGCCTCATGGGCAGGCTCTGTTGATTTCAAAGCCCAACGAATGAGTAAACCTTGTGACTTCCCAATCCAATTTTTTTGCATAGTGCGGACTTTTTCCGGCCATTGATCAAGCTTTTCAAGTCCAGCCAAAAGGTCTTCACTAAAATCACTAATTTTAAAAAACCACTGCGTCAATTCACGCTGTTCAACCAACGCGCCAGAACGCCATCCCCGCCCATCAACAACCTGTTCATTTGCCAACACAGTCTGATCAACGGGATCCCAATTGATCTTGGCCACTTTACGCGTCACCAATCCCTTTTGATAGAAATCAAGAAACAACATTTGCTGGCGGTGGTAATAATCCACATCACAAGTAGCAAACTCGCGCGACCAATCCAATGAAAGCCCTAATTTTTGTAATTGCCCACGCATTACCGCAATATTTTGATAAGTCCAAGCTTTGGGATGAATTTTATTTTGCAGTGCGGCATTTTCCGCCGGCATACCAAAAGCATCCCATCCCATAGGATGAAGCACATTAAACCCCTTTGCACGTTTATAGCGCGCAACAACATCTCCCATGGCATAATTACGCACATGCCCCATGTGAATGCGCCCAGAAGGATAAGGGAACATCTCTAAAACATAATATTTTTCACGGCAGTCTTCTTGAGCGGTTTGAAAAATCTTTTTTTCATCCCAAATCGCTTGCCATTTTTGTTCGCGGGCACGTGGATTATAGCGTTCGCTTAAATGAGAACGTTCAATTGTCATTGTCATTATACTCTTTATAAAATTGAACTAAAAAACTTGTTTTTATGCTTCACCATGGATTAACTCCATCGTCAATATTTTCAACCAATATTTTATTAAGTATCTTACAAAACTTTGATAAGCAATTACTATAAACAACTATCTCGTTTCTCAATAAGAACAGAAAGAAAGAAATTTATGAACACAGAACAGCACCCCTCCATTGAAGCGTGGAAAAGTCTTCAAAAAGACATTGCGCAAACATGTGAAGACTATAACCGCTCCATAGAAGACGTCCAACTTATCGCTGTTTCAAAAACTGTCCCAGCAGACAACATATCCCCCCTTTTGCAAGCAGGACAGCGTCTTTTCGCAGAAAACCGCGTGCAAGAAGCTGCCGAAAAATGGCCCCACCTGCGTCAACAATTTGAAAAAATTGAACTCCACCTTATCGGCCCTTTACAGTCAAACAAAACAGCAGAAGCTGTTAAAATTTTTGATGTCATTCAAACGATTGACCGTGAAAAAATAGCCAAGAGCTTAGCTGAAGAAATGCAAAAACAAAATAAACACCTCCCCTGCTATGTTCAGGTCAATATTGGCTTAGAACCGCAAAAAAGTGGACTTGCACCGCAAGAAGTGGTTCCTTTTGTTGCTCATTGCAAAAATCACTACGGACTTGATATTATCGGTCTTATGGCCATTCCACCAGTACAAGAAAACCCCGGTCCCTATTTTGTACTATTAGCAAAACTAGCAAAAAAAGCCGGTCTTCCAAAGCTTTCAATGGGCATGTCCAATGACTTTAAAACAGCGCTTCAATTTGGCTCTAATATCCTTCGTATTGGCTCTGCTTTGTTTGGAAACCGCCCAACCTAACTGCCTTACTAATAACAATGCTGCAAAAAAGAATCCTTTTGTCATAAGAAGATGATAACAGTGCATTGCACACGTAGGGAAAAAAGAACTGCGAAATCAAATGATCGCAAAAAACCGTGCGCACAGTCATTGCGAAGATTCTTGTAAACCACAGATTGCATCAACCTCTCCAATCCGCACAAACGGATCACCCCATTGCTAATGGCGTAAGATGGACAAAAAGAGGATGTTTTGAGTGTGCTCATAATCTGATAGCTCACTTGCTTGTCTTCCTTTTTCTAAAAAACAAGCAAAAAATTCATTTTAGCTTTTCAATTCATTCCTAGCTTATGTATTTTTTAAGAAACATTTCTCCTTGCTCCCATTTCTCTCTCCTAGCATCATCCCCTCGTATTATTCCTTAAAAAGTATAATGCAACGCACTGCGTACCACACTTTTTACCTTTTACGGAAGCAACAAACCTATACCATCGCAATCTTCGCGCTTCATTCGCACTTGGTAGATAACTTTACGAATGATGCCGATAATCTATAAATCGCCCTCTTCCCCTCTATCTTTTTATACGAAGTTTTTTAAACTTTAATTTCTTGATGAGCTTATAAAAAATGATCCCCAACAAGAAGTTCTTATGTTTTTATATAATTTACATCATTTTATTATGAGTAACTTTTCTGCTTTTAGATATCAAAAGACTGCACGAGACCCCTTTTAAAACAATTGCGCCAGATTTTAAAAATTGACAATGCAAATCTTTGTCATTTAGTCTAATCTCAAAATGAAAATTTTCGTATAAGAAAAAACTTTTGGGAAAATTCTGCTAAAAAGCAAAAAGACAATAGCTTATTTTTCCAAACAAAAAATGATTAAAGAGGGGACTTATGACTGAAAAAATTTATCCAATACAAGAGAATATTAAAAAAAATGCTCTGATTGATGAAGAAACCTATCAACAATGGTATCGAGAGAGTATCAATGATCCAGAAAGCTTCTGGGCAAAACATGGTCAACGTATTGAATGGTTTAAACCTTATACAAAAGTAAAAAACACTTCTTTTAATGATGATGTCTCCATTCGCTGGTACGAGGATGGAATAACAAATGTTGCCTATAATTGCATTGACCGCCATTTAAAAAGCCATGGTGAGAAAATCGCGCTGATTTGGGAAGGGGATAACCCTTATCATGATAAAAAAATAACCTATAACGCACTCTATGAACATGTCTGTCGCTTTGCGAATATTTTGAAGGATCATGGTGTTAAAAAAGGCGACAAGGTGACCATTTACTTACCGATGATTCCTGAAGCAGCCTATGCCATGCTTGCTTGCGCCCGCATTGGTGCTATTCATTCGGTTATTTTTGCTGGTTTTTCTGCTGAGGCAATAGCAGGACGCCTTGTTGACTGTGAATCAACTTTCATCATTACCGCTGATCAAGGCTTGCGTGGAGGAAAACAGATTAACTTAAAAGACAATGTTGATCATGCTATTGAGATTGCAGCACGCCAACATGTGCATGTGGATCAAGTCATGGTCATACGGCGCACCAGTAAACCCATTCATTGGGTAGAGGGGCGTGATTTCTGGTACCATGAAGAAGTCTCCCATGCCAAAACAAGCTGTCCAGCCGAACACATGAACGCTGAAGACCCACTTTTTATTCTGTACACCTCTGGCTCAACAGGCAAACCAAAAGGTGTTTTGCATACAACAGCAGGCTATCTTGTTTATGTATCGATGACACATCAATATGTTTTTGATTATCATCCTGGAGAAATTTACTGGAGTACTGCCGATATTGGCTGGATTACTGGACATTCTTATTTGATTTATGGTCCTTTGTGCAACGGTGCTACGACTTTAATGTTTGAAGGAACACCCACCTTTCCAGACAAAGGCAGATTTTGGGAAATTGTCGATAAACATAAAGTAAACACACTCTACACAGCACCAACAGCTATTCGTGCGTTAATGGGGGCAGGAAATTCCTTTGTTGAACACTCGAAAAGAACATCTTTGCGTCTTTTAGGCACGGTAGGTGAACCGATCAATCCAGAAGCATGGGAATGGTTTTACCATACGGTTGGAGATGACCGCTGTCCCATTCTCGATACATGGTGGCAGACGGAAACGGGAGGACATATGATCACCCCCTTACCCGGTGCAACACAACTTAAAGCGGGTTCTGCTACACGTCCATTTTTCGGTGTTCAACCTAAAATCGTAGATGCACAAGGCGATATCTTGGAAGGTGAAGCAGAAGGAAACCTCTGTATTATTGACTCATGGCCAGGTCAAATGCGTACCCTCTACAATGACCATGAACGCTTTATTGAAACCTATTTTTCGACATATAAAGGAAAATATTTCACAGGAGATGGCTGTAAACGCGATAGCGATGGTTACTATTGGATTACAGGACGTGTTGATGACATTCTCAATGTCTCTGGACACAGGCTAGGTACAGCCGAAATTGAATCAGCACTTGTTTCTCACCCTGCTGTTTCAGAAGCTGCGATTGTTGGCTATCCTCATTCCATTAAAGGACAAGGCATTTATAGTTTTATCACCTTAATGGAAGGCAAAACCCCAAGTGAAGAGTTGCAAAAAGACCTTATTCAACATGTCAGAAAGGAAATAGGCTCCATTGCTATTTTGGATAAAGTTCAATTTGCCCCTCAATTGCCCAAAACACGGTCGGGGAAAATTATGAGACGTATTTTGCGAAAAATCGCCGAAAATAATCTTGATAATTTGGGAGATATTTCAACTCTAGCCGAACCACAAGTCGTTGAAGATCTCATTGCTAACCGCCAAAATATAGAGCCCACAACGTAATATAAAACAAAAACGGTGACTTGGACTTCCCTGCTAAAATGAACACTCTTTGTTCAAGTCACCGGTGAAGGAAAATGGCTATGGAGTTACTTAATCTTTCTAAAAACAGATATTCTTTCTCAATGCCAACAAGGAAAGATTAAAAAAAACACTCCAAGAAGTATGACCTTTAACAAAAAATAGGAGAAGTAAAGGCAAAATAACCTTTTTCAACCGCAAAATACGAAAATCTCTTGTCAAAAAACAGGCGTATTGGCTTTTATGTTTCTGCTAGAAACACTTTGGAATTCCTGCTAAAATCACAAATAAAGGTAAAATAAGGAAAAGCAATCATTGGTTATATTATCACAGATATCCTTTCTCAAGCACAAGCTGAAAACAGTGAAAAAAGAGAGAACTGTAGAATGTGAATTCAACCAAAAGCTTAAAGCAATGAGAGCAAAAGTCCTTAGAATGATGCACTATAAAAGCAGAAGTGGTAACAAAAAGTGATTCATTTTGAAAACGTTGGTCTGCGCTACGGAATGGGCCCTGAGGTCCTTCGTGATATTAGCTTTCATATTCCTGCCGGATCATTTCAATTTCTCACTGGCGCCTCTGGAGCGGGGAAGACGTCGTTGATGCGTCTAATGTTTTTGGCACTCAAACCAACCCGCGGTCATATTGATCTCTTTGGAAACGATACCGCATTGCTCAAACGACAAGAGCTTCCTGCACTACGACAGCGTATAGGTGTCGTTTTTCAAGACTTTCGTCTGCTTGATCACATGACCACTTATGAAAATGTCTCTTTACCTTTACGCATTAAGGGACAAGAAGAAGCAACTTATCGCAGTGAAGTGGAAGATCTTCTCTGTTGGGTAGGCCTTGGAGATCATATTCATGTTTTACCTCCCGTTCTTTCCGGAGGAGAAAAACAAAGAGTAGCAATTGCCCGTGCACTGATTGACCAACCTGAAATTCTACTTGCTGATGAACCTACAGGAAATGTTGATCCACCTTTGGCAAAACGCTTGCTCCGTTTGTTTATTGAATTAAACCGTTTTGGAACAGCTGTCATCATTGCCACCCATGATGTCGCACTGATGGAACAGGTCGCAGCACGGCGTATGCTTCTCCATAATGGACGGATGACAATTCATGAATAAGTCTTTCCCAATTTTTACAAGCAATCAAAAATATACAACTCCGATTATTCCAAGCGGCAATATTTCTGGCCGAGCACTGGTTGCAGTGATTGCTATTATGACTTTTCTCTCAAGCCTTACTTTGATCGGGGTTGATCTTGTACAGCGTGCCGCTAAAGGTTGGAGTAATCAAATTAGCTATGAAGCAACGATTCAAATACGCCCTATAGAAAACGTTGATATCGAAAAAGCTCTTTATGACGCCGTGAAATTGGTTAAAACATTTCATGGTGTACAAGATGCCAAAATTGTTGACCAAACAGCAACTGAAAAATTACTCGAACCGTGGCTAGGTACGGGTTTAAGTCTTAATGAATTGCCCCTTCCCCGCCTTATCATCGTCACACTAAACGAGAAAGAAGCCATCAACTTTCAGGCCATTAATAACGCCATCAAAACACAAATTCCAGGAGGCCAGTTTGATGATCATCGCGTTTGGATAGACCGTTTTACAACAATGGCACATACAACTGTTTTCATTGGTTTTTCAATTTTAATGTTGGTTCTCAGTTCACTGATACTCACGGTTATTTTTTCCACACGCAATGCATTGGCAGAGAATGCGCATATTATCAATGTCTTATACTTTCTTGGAACTGAAACACTTTTTATTGCACGACAATTCGACTGGCATTTTTTTAAAACTGCACTGCGTGGTGCATTATACGGTGGTATCACAAGCATACTTCTATTTGCTGCTTTTATCCTTTGGACAAACTATAACCTAGGGAGAATAGCAACCAGCCAAATCACCGCTATGTTTGGACATCTTTCCATAAGTTCCATTCCTTATGGAAAAATCATTGGTCTTATTTTTTTTGTTTCTCTTCTTACCATGCTTACAAACCGTATGACTATTTTAGCACAACTTAAAAAAATTGATCAATGTGAAAACGGCTTATTTTAATTTATGACCAAAAACCTATACGATTCCAAATCACTCATAGAATGCAATCCAGAGCATTCTGATCAAAAGCATATCAGAGGCAATCTATGGACTCTACGCTGCTTGTTTCGCTATTTTCCACCCACAGCACTTTCTCTTTTAATAATCACTCTCCTCTTTTGTATTGGTTTCATTCTTTTTGCTGAAAAAACCGAACGGCTTCAACCCCCAACTCCTTTGCCAAAAGCAGATGCAATTATCGTTCTGACAGGGGGAGAAAACCGAATAGAGACAGGGCTGAGCCTCCTCCAAAAAGGACTTGGTTCACGACTTTTGATCAGTGGCGTACACACAACAACCAATCTGAAGAGTTTGATGCACAACACGCATATTACTCCACAGCTCTTTACCTGTTGCGTTGACCTCGGACATAAAGCGACAAACACAAAAGGAAATGCCAAAGAAAGCGCAGCTTGGATTAAAAAACACCACTATCAAACACTTTATATCGTTACCCATGATTACCACATGTGGCGCTCTTTACGTGAGCTTAAATACTTAATGCCTGAGGTCAATTTTATTGCTTATCCTGTTAAAAAGAACAGCAATGAAAGCACGATACAACAGATCAATCAAATACGCATTCTTTTATTCCAATACATCAAAACAATCCAAGTATACATAAGAACCGTATTCTAAGCTTTTCACGTTGATTTTCTTAAAATCTTTCAAGGCTCCTTACACCGTAAGACATATTTATCCAGTATAAACACACGAAAGAAAACATGTTCACTGCAATGGTTGATGCCTAATCGCGTGAGAGAGCAACAACAGGATCAAGCCGTGAAGCTTGTCTAGCTGGTGAAAAACCAAAACATATCCCAATGAGAGTCGAAAAAGTAAGAGAGAGGATGATGGAATCAACCGTATAAATCAGGTGAATAGGCGCCTTAAAGAGCAAAAACAAACCACCGATGGAGAATCCAAACAGGATTCCTAAACCACCACCAATGACACAAACCAAAATCGCTTCAATGAGAAATTGCTGCAAAATATCACTCTGACGTGCCCCAACCGCCATACGCACACCAATTTCATTAATCCGCTCAGAAACTGTGACCAGCATAATATTCATCACCCCAATTCCCCCCACAATCAGTGAAATAGCTGCAATGGAAGAGACTAACAAAGTTAAAATATGTGTACTCTCCATGATGCGTTCACGAAAGAATTCTGAATTTCTAATGAAAAAATCTTCTTCACCATGCCGCATTGTAAGAAAGCGCTTTACCATGGTTTCAGCCAAATGTGCATCTACATTATCATCAATCTTAACTGTAATGGCACGGACCTGCGTTGTTCCAAGAAAACGCGTTTGTACAGTTGTATAGGGCAAATAAACCTGTATCGTATTTGATACACCACCATTTGTTTGATTTTGCGGATCTACAACACCAATAATACGCGCTGGAACTTTACCCACATGCACCACTTTCCCAAGTGGATTCTCATGGCTATGAGGAAAAAGAACAGAGAGTGCTTCTTTTTCAATCACGAGATCCACCGCTCTCTCATGCACACTGTTCTGATCAAACAACTGCCCTTTGACAGCCTTGAGCCCCTGTGTCTGAAAGAATTGTTCTCCCACCCCCATAATGACAGCATTGACTTCAACAGAACCAAAACGCACCTTTGCGCTTGTTGAAACCTGAGGTGTTACACCAGAAACATAGGGCAAATCAGAAAGCGCTTCTGCATCCGCTTCCACAAGGCTTGTTATTTTGTCTGCTTGTGGATCAGAAAAGCTTTTTCCAGGCAAAATTGTTAATGTATTAGACCCTAAACTTTTAAAATTTTCTAGGATTTTCTCTCGTGTCCCATTTCCTAAAGCCACCATTGCAATAATGGCACCAATACCAATAATCACCCCAAGCATTGTTAAAAAAGTCCGCATCCTATGGGAATTCATAGCTAACAAAGCCATGACAAATGCCTCACGGAAACGCTCGAAAAAAGAACGAAAAAAACCTAGCTGTTGTTTATCTTTGAGATTTGTTTCTCCATATTGCTCATCGATTTTTGTTTTTGCATCTACTGCTTTTGTTTTTGCATCCTTTGTCATATGATCAGCAATAATTTCCCCATCACTGATTTCGATGATACGATCTGCTCTTTCAGCCACCTGCATATCATGGGTTACAATAATAATGGTGCGTCCTTCTTGATGAAGCTCATCCAAAATACGCAACACTTCTTGGCCACTTTGTTTATCTAATGCACCCGTTGGTTCATCGGCAAGAATAACCTCTGCATTATTCATGAGAGCACGCGCAATAGAAACCCGTTGTTGCTGACCGCCCGAAAGCTGATTTGGACGATGATTTATCCGATCACCCATATTTAAGCGTGTTAAAAGGTCTTGTGCACGTTTTTTTCTTGTTGCCACAGGGCAACCTGCATAAATAGCTGGAATTTCAACATTGCCCAAAGCTGTCAATTCATTCAACAAATGATAACGCTGGAAAATAAATCCAAAATGATTGCGCCGCAAAGCCGATAATTCATCGGGAGAAAGGGAGGCTGTTTCTTTCCCAGAAATCCAGTAACGCCCAGAACTTGGTCGATCAAGGCAGCCTAGAATATTCATCAATGTGGATTTTCCTGAACCGGAAGCTCCCACAATCGCTACCATTTCACCGCGTTTAATCGTGAGATTAATGCCCTTCAAAACAGTGACGAATGTTTCCCCTGCGGGAAATTTGCGCACAATATTTTCCAAAACGAGGACAGCATCTGCTTTGTCTGCTTTCATGCTTTAGCTTTCATCTTTGCTGTGTACATCAGGAACATCTGGCATCACACCATCACGCACACCCGTGATAACCACATCACCCTCTTTTAGCCCTGCAACAACCTCTGCTACAACTTTATTATTAAGTCCAATCGTCACCTGTTTGGTAACTACTTTGTTTCGCCCTTCCAAAACAGAAACCCATGCTTTACGGTCTTGTGTTTCGTCCCGTAAAGCATCACTTGGAACCAACAAAACATTTTGAGCACGACCTAAGATAATATGAATTTGCGCAGTCATATAAGTCCGCAGAAAATTGTCTTTATTATCAACATGAACAATCCCATTATAATAAATAGCCGATGATGATAGAGCACTAGAATCCATGACGCCAGGATTAATACTCACATCCGCACGAATGGATTCAGGAGCTGGCTCCACCCTCTCTAAAGTTCCCTCATAACGACGCTGCGAATTACCGAAAACTGTAAAATACAGAGGTTGTCCAGCTTGAACTTTAAGAATATCAGCTTCTGAAATTTGCGCTTTAACAGTCATCTTTGATAAATCACCTAAAATCACAATTGTCGGTGCCGACTGAACCGCATTGACATTCTGCCCTTCTTCTACAATCGTTGCTAAAACTGTTCCCGCTGAAGGAGCAGTTACCCGCGTATAACCCAAATTAACCTCTGCACTATCCACATCAATTTGTGCTTGTACAATTTGCTGACGAAGTTGTGCAATTTGCGCTTCGCGTATTTTCACTTGTGTTGCAGCATCATCGAGATTAGCGCGTGAAATCGCGTGTGATTCAATCATTTTTTTCTGACGTTCTAAATTTTTCTGTGCAAGAGAAAGATAAGCTTCTTGTTCTATCAAACTCGCCTCATAATGCGATAATGCTGCTTTCTTTCTCTTTAGATCATTTTCTTGATCTATAGGATCAATTTCTGCCAAGAGATCCCCTTCCTTCACAACACTACCAGGGGAAACACGCATTGACACCACCCGCCCTGTCGCACGTGCACCAACAGCAACCAACCGGTAAGGGCGGACAAGACCAGAGGCCAAAACACTTTCCTCGATATCACCACGTTTTATCACCGCGGTTATATAAGCTGGTGTTGATGTTCCAAAAAAAACAGAACGCAGCCATAACAAAACAATAAGAAATATAACGGTTAAAAATAAGGAAAGCTTTTTGCGTTTTATAATAAAATTTTTGAATAAACTTTTTTTCATTGCCCTACCTTTGCACGCGAACGCGGTGCACCATCAACAACTTCTGGACGATATACATCCACAACGCCATCCCAACCACCACCCAATGCTTTCATAAGCGCAACATATTGAGTAACCAAAGAAACACGGCTATCTTTAAGAGCCATTTGTGCAGAATAATAGGAGCGATTAGCATTTAACAATTCAAGGAAGCTGGTATTTCCATTTTCAAAAAGGCTCCGAGAAAGTTTTAAAGAATGCAAAGAAGCTTTATTTGCAACAATAAGCTTCTCTAGACGTTGATGTTCTTTCGTTAATCTCACAAGCGCATTTTCCACATCTTCTAACGCTTCCAACACAGCAGCCCGATAAGTAATAAAAGCTTGATCACGTTGTGCCCGCGCTATCGCAATAGAATCCTCAATCTGTCCCCCATTAAAAAAAGGAAAACGAAGACCGGATGCCAACAACCAAGAAATTGTTGACGTCTTCCATAATTCATGAATTGTCTCCGGTGTTGTTGAAATCTTACCCGTTAAAGTGAGTGACGGATAGCGTTCTGCCTCACGTTGACCAATCCGCGCTGTTGCTTGTGCATATTGACGCTCTGCCCGCCGTAAGTCTGGACGTGTTAACAAAATATCGGCCGGAATTCCTGCTGGTATTGGCCATTTTGGTTGCGGAATTTTTGCTTGTTTTGCATTTTTTTGCAGAAGATCCTTCAAAGCCATAGGAAAATGACCCGTCAAGACAGAAAGACGATGAATACTCATTGCCACATTTGCTTCCATCTGTGCTATATCGGCTTCTGTATTAGCCATTTGCGCTTGCGCATTGGAAACATCGAGTTCTGAAACATCACCAGCCTTCAATTTGGCACACATCAATTCATATGTTTTACGTTGTGATACAGCAATTTGCCGCACAATGAGCAACTTTTGCTGCCAACCACGCATTTGAACATAATTTGTTGCGACATCTCCCAGTAATGTCACCATGGTAGCACGCATATCTTCTATAGCGGCTTCAAAGCCATAACGCGCGGCCTCCATCGCTCTTTTATGTCCACCAAAAAAATCAAGCTCCCAACTCGCATCAAAAACACTACTAGAGTGATTTATATATTTGTTCATAATACTAGGTGATACCAGATAACCAGAACGATCTGTTGTAACTGAACCTGTTATATTCGGCAAAAGAGCTCCCCTAGCTTGCCCTAAACTCGCACGCGCCTCGCGAATTCGTGCTTTAGCAATAGCCACATTATTATTTCCAGAAATTGCAATATCCACTAACGTATTCAAAACAGGATCATTCAAACGCCGCCACCATCCAGCAAGCACAACCGGACGTCCTGCAGTCTGTGCAGTTTGCTCTCCCCAACTTGTTGGAACACGAAAAAATGTTTTCTTGTAATTAGGACCAACCATACATCCTGATAAGATAAAAAAACACAACAAAACACTACAAAGCAATCTGTTAGAAGTAACCCACTCTAGACTTTTGATCTGCATCCATTCTCCCATATGTTTTCAGAATCAATCCATTAATACTTCATTTACTATGTTCTTATTTCAAACTTATTGTGAAAAATCAAATATAGTTTGTACAGGAACGTGATCTGAGGGTTGATCCCACCCCCGTGAGCTACGAAAAATTGCAAGATCCATAACAAAAGGCGCAAGATCTAGAGAAGACCAAATATGATCAAGCCGCCGCCCACGATCAGCAAGCGCCCAATCGCGTGCACGATAACTCCACCATGTGTAAAGCTTTGTAGGAACGGGAATATGCAACCGCATTAGATCAACCCACCCTCCTTGGCAACATAAAGCTTGTAAACGCTCAGTCTCAATGGGTGTATGGCTTACAACCTTCAATAATTGCTTATGAGACCAAACATCTTCTGGCAAAGGAGCAATATTCAAATCCCCCACCAAAAGAGAAGAAAAACCATTTCCCTGATCCGCCCGAATGGAAGACATTTCTTCTAAAAAATCAAGTTTATGACGGAATTTTTCATTCACCTGTGCGTCAGGCACATCCCCCCCAGCAGGAACATAAAAATTGTGAATTTGTATGTCTCTTCCATAAACTTCAACAATCACCGAAATGTAACGACAATCTTGTTTTTGACAAAAGAAACGTTTTTCAACGCTCTTAAAAGGCAATCGTGAAACAATTGCCACACCGTTATAAGACTTTTGTCCACTCAATGCGATGTGCTGATAACCAGCTGCTTCAAAAGCCTCCCGTGGAAAGAGAGTATCTGGACATTTTGTTTCTTGAAGACATAAAATATCTGCGGGAAATAGATCTAAATAGTGAAAAATCTGTGCAAGACGTAAACGAATAGAATTAATATTCCAAGTAGCAAGACGAAAGAACATCTGTTTCAATTCCAATGTTGTAGGTAGCGCATTATTTCTTAGCGGGAAGTGTGAACATCCCATCAGCAAACCGAACACCTGTCCTTACATTCATGATTTGAACAGTGGTTTCCAAATTCTGTTGATCAACAATTGTCCATTGGCGTAAATCATAGTTTTTAGAATCAAAAACCATTCTTATTTGCCCAGCCCCAATAGTTTTATCACGCAGAACAATTGTCACGGCCCCTGGATCTTCACGAAATGCTAATAAACGCCCTGAGGATATATCAATTTTATTATCTAATAAAAATTTCATCGGTGTTTGAAAAAGTTGTGAAAAATTCCAAGTATTCAGAGCCCGATTGTTAACTCCTACGAATTGGCCATCTGCAATGATCTGTAAGGGTATTTTTTTGTAAATAAAACGAATTTTCCCTGGACGCTCTAAATAAAATGTTCCCTGAGACATTTTCCCCTTTGGACTAAACTGAATAAAATCACCTGTCATTGTTTTAATTGCGGCAAAGTGATTAGCTATATTTTGTGCCCTTGCTATTTTACTGGATGCCATTTTATTAAATGATTGCGAAAAAGCAGGAAAAGTTAAGCACCAAAAGACAAGAATTCCCACAAACCCAATGACTCTTTTTTGTGGTGAAAAAGACGTTTTCATAGAAAATGCTCCCAAAGAATATTCATTTATCTCATAATAATGATAAAAAGAATATCCTTCTTTAAAAGGTAAAGATATTGTTTTCAAAGACTATCAAAAGATTTTTATTTCAAAAGCGTTCTTCTTCAGAAGGGATCAAAACTTCTCGTTTCCCCGCATGATTTGCAGCACTAATGATGCCTTCTTCTTCCATCCGCTCAATTAATGTAGCAGCACGGTTATAACCGATACCCAAACGGCGTTGAATATAAGAAGTTGAAGCCTTACGATCACGAAGAACAATAGCAACAGCTTGGCTATAGGGATCATCTGCTGCTGGAGAAGTCAAAGAAGCATCCGCGCCATTTTCTGCAATCTCTTCTGTAATGGTTTCCAAATAATCAGGCCGCGCTTGTGCTTTGAGATGGGCTACCACCTGCTCCACTTCATCATCGGCCACAAAAGGCCCATGAACCCGCTGGATACGCCCTCCTCCCATCATGAAGAGCATATCTCCTTGCCCTAACAATTGCTCAGCCCCCTGTTCGCCAAGAATTGTCCGGCTATCAATTTTTGAACTGACAGAAAAAGAGATGCGTGTAGGGAAATTGGCTTTAATGGTTCCAGTAATGACATCCACTGAAGGGCGCTGGGTTGCCATAATCACATGGATACCAGCAGCACGTGCCATTTGTGCAAGGCGTTGCACGGCACCTTCAATGTCTTTACCAGCAACCATCATCAAATCGGCCATTTCATCAATAATGACAACGATATAAGGCATAGGGCTAAAATCAAGTGTTTCGGTCTCATAAAGGGGCTCACCGGTTTCATGATCAAACCCCACTTGAATTGTGCGCGTCATTGTCTCACCCTGCCCTTCTGCTTCCCTAAGACGCGCATTAAAGCCATCAATATTGCGGACACCCACTTTTGACATTTTGCTGTAGCGCTCTTCCATTTCACGCACAGCCCATTTCAGTGCAATGACAGCTTTTTTAGGATCCGTTACCACGGGTGTTAACAAATGGGGAATGCCATCATAAACGGAAAGTTCAAGCATTTTTGGATCTACCATAATGAGACGACATTGTTCAGGTGTCATCCGATAAAGCAAGGACAAAATCATGGTATTAATGGCAACAGATTTCCCCGAGCCTGTCGTACCTGCCACCAAAAGATGCGGCATTTTTGCTAAATCCGCAATCACCGTTTCCCCACCAATTGTCTTACCCAAAGCAAGCCCTAATTTTGCTTTGCTTTCCACAAATTCTCGCGCTTGCAACATATCCCGCAAATAAACCATCTCACGTTTTGCATTGGGCAATTCTATTCCAATCACATTGCGCCCTGGAACCACAGCCACACGTGCTGAAATCGCACGCATAGATCGTGCAATATCATCTGATAGCCCAATAATACGAGAAGATTTAATACCAGCAGCGGGTTCAAATTCATACAAGGTCACCACCGGTCCAGGGCGTGCATCAATAATTTTTCCCTTAACCCCAAAATCTAATAAAACACCTTCAAGTTCATGAGAATTAGCTTTTAAAGCAGCAGGTGAAAGTTTTGCATCCCTTGCAGCTGGCGGAGAAACTGAAAGATACTCCAAAAGTGGAAGAAGAAAACTACCGTTTGAAGAAGCCGTTATAGACTTAGAAACACGGTTTTTAACGGGAGGACCCTTCTCTTGATTTCCCTGACGTTTTGGTTTTTCATCCACGAAAATTGGTTCAATCCGATCAAACGACTTTCCTTGTTTCTGAGAGCGCTTAATAGAGAAGAAACAAAAAAAACGCGCTTGTAAAAAATAAAAAAGATGTAAAATGGCTCCCAAAGTTGTAGCAAAAAAACTGTATCGTCCCCTCTCTTCAACATGTTCCGTATCTTCTGCATCTTCTGTCATATCGAAGAGAGGATCAACGGCTTCCTTCTTTTGGACCTTTTTTATTTTCCTTTTATCTATACGCCGTCTCCATACTACATTTCCCGCAAAAGCAGCTATTAAAAAACCTAAAAGGATAAGAGCCATTCCCAAGAGTACATTCTGAAATGGAGAAAAAAAGACAGGAAAAAGTGAATAAACAGCACTTAAAATTTTATCCCCCAAAACGCCTCCCAACCCCATCGGCAACGGCCAATACGTAAAAGAAGCAACAGGTGTCATAAGGGCAAAAGAAATTAAAAAACAAATTGTTGATATCACCCACAAAAAAAGGCGAAAAATCAAATGATGGATATCCTTTTGTGCCAACAAAAGAAACGACCAAAATAATGGTGGTAACAAAACGCCAAGACTTGCTAAACCAAAAAATTGCATAACAAAGTCTGAAAAAATTGCACCTGGCCACCCCATAAAATTTGTAACTTTATTTGTACTTGCATGGGTTAATGATGGATCTGCAGCATTCCAAGTTGCCAAAGCAAAAACACAAAAAATAAGGAAGCCCAAAAGCCCAAGCCCAATAAAAACACCAATCTGGCGCAAAAACATTTCAATGAGCCGTGAACTGTAAGATTTTTGTGCTTTTAATGAATCATAAGGAGAAGAACTTTGGTGCATCCATCAATTCCAAATTAAAATCTTCGCATGAAAGAATTATGACCGAAAAATATTAACACAGTTTTAACCATCGTAATCATAACAATTTCTCTACCATGCTTATAAAACATGATCCTTTAAGACCGTAACATAAAAGACTTTCATTACATCTTTAAAAGACCACATCGTTTCTGTTGTATTTCAGTTTTCTTTTGCATTGATAAAGTGTAAAGTCGATATTGAATATTAAGGGCAAAGTTTTCCCAGAGAAACTAAATGAAACACACAAATGGTTAAAAAAAAGGAAAATCAAGTACCTACCCACTATAGATCAGCGTGAGAAGAAAACCTCGTCCTTTAAAAAAAAGAGGAATCGAAATAGTGTAGAAAAGGTGATATTAAAAAAGATATTCTGTTTAAAAGCGAACAAACTGCCAACAATGGAACGAAGTGTTGTGTATCCTCATCCCAATAAAAATGTAAAACCTAATAAAAAAACAAAATCCAATAAAAATATCAGGCAATGCGATCTTCTTATTGCAGGGGGAGCAGCTGTTGGTCTCACCTTAGCAATAGCGCTCAAGCAAGCAGCCCCTAATCTAAATATCAATATTGTTGATGCTGCTTCTCAAGAAGAACTTCCCCCTTCTCATATACGAACCATCGCCCTTTCTGCTGCTTCTATTCGTATGTTAAAACAACTACAATGTTGGGAGCATATGAACCCCTCTGCACAACCCATTCATTCAATGATCATCACAGATGCATGCGCCTATGATCCTGTCAAGCCAACGCTTTTAACCTTTGAAGGTGATGTTACTCCTAACGAACCCTTTGCTGCTATGGTGGAACATAGAGACCTTATCAAGGCTTTAAAAAAGCGTGTCGAAGATCTAGAGATCACTTTTATTGCAAACATGCAGGTCATTGATTTTCATCAAGAAGATCAACATACAACTGTCACTTTAAGCAATGAAGAAATTTGGCAAACGAAGTTGCTTATTGCTGCCAACGGAGCACATTCGAAATTACGCGAAAAAGCAGGTCTTAAAAACTTTTCTCATTCCTATAAACAAACAGCAATCATTTGCACGATTGAGCATGAAAAACCCCATCATGGTCAAGCAATTCAACATTTCTTACCTGCTGGACCTTTTGCTCTTCTCCCTCTTAAAGGCAATCGCTCTGCCATTGTATGGAATGAACACCATAAAACTGCACAATATTATTTTAAAGCTGATGCTCTTATTTTTGAAACAGAGCTTAAAAAACGCATTGGCCATAGACTTGGAAAACTCTCTTGGAATGGAGAGCGACAAATTTTTCCCTTGAGCCTTTCTTTAACACGCCAATGCATTAAACCTCGTTTTGCTCTCGTTGGTGATGCAGCCCACACAATTCACCCGATTGCAGGACAAGGACTCAACTTAGGATTACGCGATAGCGCCGCACTTTCCGAAGTTATTATTGAAACAGCGCGATTAGGTCTTGATATTGGATCCCTCATTGCTTTAGAGCGCTATCAAAGCTGGAGACGTTTTGAAATTGTCCGTATGGCTTTGAGTAATGATTGGCTTAATCATCTTTTTTCTAATGATAATCTCCTCTTACGCATACTCCGAGATGCCGGTCTTGGAATTATCAATCAGGCACCCAAAATAAAGGAATATTTCATTCAAGAAGCTTCCGGCCTCACTCCCAATGCGCCACGCCTTCTTCATGGCCTCCCGCTTTGAACGAAAGTCATACCATTTCACTTTTTATAATTTATGAATTAAGATTCTTTCTTAAAAAGAGAATTCCTTTATTTATTTTAAAATACCAATGTCCTGGAAAAATCCATGTATGATATATTCTAAAGTGATCCACACTCTACCATCATGGTGTTTATGAATACTGCATGCCCCTCTTCTTGCGCAATACAAAAAAAACAGAAAAAGGCTAAAGAATAGCCTCACTTTTTCGTCCTTCAACGTGCTCTTTTTAATGATACACATCATGAACGCTGACAATAAACATTCCAAAATATCCTTTCATCTAGACCATACAAACGGTAACAAAGAAAAAAGCAATACCTGATATCTATAATCTTACAAGAATGAAACCAAAACCCATAAAAGCACCAAGTCACTGTTCTACAGATCAACATGGCAAAAATACAAAGCTCTGCGAAAAATGGCGTATTTTCATACCTGAATAAACGCATTCGTATTCGCTATAGTTTTATTAATAACGCAATATTCTCACACATCAGCTTAGCATTTTTACGCATCAAACTAAAAAATATATGCCTCAAGTTCATATTTCTTGGTATGCTCGTAGCTTGCAAATATTGCCTATGCACTATGTTACTTCTAATTCTTCAAGCGCATAACCATTCTCCAACCATTCTTTAATCCACTTAGGTCTACGCCCCCGTCCATTCCACAATTCCCATTGGTTGTTCGGATTTCTATAATGACGTTCTTTGCTTACAAGATCAGCGATATTAATTCCATGTGCGCTAGCAATTTCAAGAATTTTTCTTCGCGCATTCTGCTTCTCTTTTTCTTGTCGTTTTTTCAATTCCATATCAATTTGGGCACGCATCTCTTGTAACTCATCAAAGTTCATATTTTTGAGATCATTCACCTTAATTACTCCCCTTGCAAAAAAGAATTGTGCTTTGCCATATTTTAAACACAATTATAGACAATTTCTGTCTATTTATTATCGAAATTACAATTACGATGAATATATCACTTTGACGGAGATATGCTTTGAACAACGAAGAGTTATTAATTTGTATCTCAGCTGTCACAATTGTATCCTTTTTCAGTTTAATCCCTGAGATTGCTAAATGGGGTGCACAAACTCCATCATATCTCTCTGACTCTTGTGAATCAGTAGTAAAAAGTGAACATAAATCGCCATTCTATAAATTATGGCAATATGCAATAAAGAACAAGCCCTCCACAAATAATGAGAGTGCAGTCTATTTTAACAATGAAAAATACGTTCGCATACAGGGGACTGTGCCTTCATATCAATGTTCTCCAGAAAGATTTGAACAATCAGAAGATTATATTACACTATCAACTTCGATAAACTTCCAAAAACAGTTATCAGTTTATAGCAAACTCTCTTTTTATAAACGTAATAATTATAATATTGGTTGGTTTAATATATTCGGTTTTTTTTCGTACATTTACATAATTGTCCAAGTATTGTCATGCATTAAACATGTTCTTGAAAGAAATCAAATCTATGTTAGTGGCAGACATTTTAAATTAAATAATCTCATTTCACAGATCTATAGAAATGTAGTGTGGCAGCAATCAAAAGAGCCATGCAGGATTTATGCTTACCTCAATAGAGTTTTTCATCATCAGGTGTGTTGCTTATGACTATTTCAAACTTCATAACGCTTGCTACTGTATGCGCGTCTTCTGTACATCCTGCAGCATTTTCAACTGTTGCTATGCAAGAGCCGTTGGGTGATATCTGTGCAATAAATGCGCGTGATGAATTATTACATCAGTCATTTAGGTTTAGAGAAACCATCGCAGCAAATGAACAACTTAAGAAAAATGGACATGATTTTGACATATCTTTAGAACAAATTGATGTTCAGAATCTAAAATGGTTCCATGTTTCTCGTTCGAGTACGTATAATTCATGCAAAGATCTTAAAATTGTACAAACTACTTTAACGGGTCTCTATAAAAAAACAATATTGCGAGCTGTGCTAAGTTTTTACAAGCCCAAAAGTTTCGAAAATGATTTTATTGATACTTCTGTAAGGAAAGTTGGCTCCCATATCACAATGGAAACTTCTGCATTATCAAGTGACAAATCACAAGAACCTGTACAACTTCATACAGAAGAGTCAGATCAAACAGTAGAAACAGAAGCTCTTCCTTCCTCTTCAGAAGAACTAGTGGACGCATTTGCACATAAGGTAAGTAGTGCTCGTGATGTTTTTACAGCAGAAGATGCCTCTTTTAGAAAACAACAAGAATGAAAGGTAGATAAAGAAATGTTAAAGCTCTAAATTAGTAAGATTAGATAAAATCTCTTCTAATTGAGGGCATAATAATGAAAATGATAGAACAAAACAGTGTTGATATGGCATTCACTCAGAAAGCAGCACGTGAAATTACGGTTGTGATGCGCTCCGAGAGGGAATGGTATTTTACATTTGTTGCAGATGATCCATTAACTGGAAAAGCAAATAAATACACACTTCTTACGCAAAGAGGAAAATTAAGGACTTGGGCTGATCCAAAATATCTCTTTAAATTTCTTCATGAAAGAGGTGTTGTTTACGGCAATTTTAAACTTAATCAGGATGAAAAAACATGAAACAATCAAATATTCTCCCCACAAAGGCTCATAATAAAATTATTAAGACTGCTGCAGCTATTACTGTATTACTTATGGCTCATCCTATATGTGCCCAAGCACAAAATTTAGACAATGCAAAAAATGCTTTAACCAAATTCCAAACAGAATTGGGAAAAATTATTCCTATCGCAGCTGCTGTTATACTTTTGTGCTTAGCAATTGGTTATGCAGGCCGCTACATTGAAAAAGATACATTTGTACGATGGGCTATCGGCGTCGTCATTGCAGGATCTGCAGCCGAACTTGCCAATTTATTGTTTACAAAAGTATAGTGAGAATGAATCATAAAGTTGATAGTATGAAGTATCCTTTTTTATTCAAACAGAAGTATAAATTTCAGTGATTTTACCCAATCAATATAAGGTATTACTTATAACTAAGAAAAAAGTTTTTATGCCAAACTATACTCTGAATAAAGGTAAATAATATGAAACAATTCAATACTCTTAAAGCAACAATGAGCAATAGAATTAACGTAATTATTGCTACAACAAGTGTATTTTTTATGACTCATAATGCGTATGCTCAAGCAAAAGGCTTAGAAAATGCAAAAAAAGCTCTAGATGAATTCAAAAAACAATTAGATATAATTATCCCTCTAGCCGCTGCTGTCATACTTTTGTGCTTAGCAATTGGTTATGCAGGACGTTACATCGAAAAAGATACGTTCGTACGATGGGCAATCGGCGTTGTCATTGCGGGCTCTGCAGTCGAACTTGCGAATTTATTATTTAAAACTAATGGGTGAATTTATTGAGATATGAAATGTTTCTTTCATATAAAAAAAGTTCGGGATCCAGTAATTTCATCCATATCAAGAGACGTTTGTTCTATCTTGCAAACAAAAACTATTTTGATATCAATTACAATCTAATAGGCTAAACAATATGAAGCGATTAATTAATTTCCGTTCAAAAAATAATAATACAAGCAGTTCAATTGCTGCAGCTATAACTGTATTTTTTTTAAGCAGTCCTGTATATGCTCAAAACACTCTGGGTAATGCAAAAAAAGCTTTAGACGGTTTGCAAAAAGAACTTGTCGAAAAAATTATTCCTATTGCAGCTGCCGTTATACTTTTGTGCTTAGCCATAGGTTACGCAGGACGTTATATTGAAAAGGATACATTTGTGCGGTGGGCGGTTGGTGTTATCATTGCTGGGTCAGCAACCCAAATTGCCATGATGCTATTTAAACCACAATGACGTTAATTATCATGTAATGAAATACAAGGTGTTTTTTAAAGGTAAAGGTTTTTCATGAGTTGCATCGAAACCAATGAATATCTTACCGATATCAAGAATATAAAAACGTTAGAGTAAAATATGAAACAATTTAATAATTCCCAATCAAAAATTAACAGTAGAATTATCGCAACTTCTGCAGCTGTAACTGCATTTTTTATGTCTCACCCTGCATATGCGGATCTGAAAAATGCTAAGGACGCTTTAACCAAGCTACAGAGTGAACTTACTGAAAAAATTATCCCTATAGCCGCTGCTGTCATACTTTTATGCTTAGCCATAGGTTACGCAGGGCGCTATATCGAAAAGGATACATTTGTGCGGTGGGCGGTTGGTGTTATCATTGCTGGGTCAGCAGTTCAACTTACTGCGATGTTATTTGCGCCGAAATGAAGAAAAATATGAAATTAGAAAATGCACGAAATGTTTTTAACATTATATCAATTGGTTGCAGATGTATCTGTAATAATTTTTCTTATGCATAGAAATAGGAAATATTATTTATAGTAAACTCATTCATAATGAGGACGAGAAGCATGAAACAATCAACTATTCTTCAAGCGGAAACTGGTAAAAAGATCAGTACTTTTATTATAACATTAATTATATTCTTAATGAACAAACCTGCCTATGCTCAAACAAAAACCAGAGCTATAGATATTTTTATAGGTATGCAATATGGGTTAAGTATGATTATTCCCATTGTTGGTGCTGTTATTTTTTTCTTTCTATTGCTTATTTATCTATTTCGCATCATTTCAAGAGCTACATTTATACGGTGGTCGTTCAGTGTTATCGTTGCAGGCGCAGCATTTTATATTAGCGCTTTCTTGTTTTACATTCACTAACTGAAGAGCTGCCCATGAAACCACAAAAACATGAAGCATTTCCTTTATTCAAAGGAGCAACCCGTGTTCCAACAATTTGGGGTGTGCCTATGATGCCGCTTATCGTTATGGTTGTTGGTGTTGCGACTGTTGCTATGACTATAAATATCTTTTTGTGGGTAATTGCACCACCCTTATGGTTCATTATGGTTCAAATTACCAAGAACGATGATAAAGCATTTCGTATCTGGTGGTTGTGGATTGATACAAAATTTCGCAACCGCAACAAGGGCTTTTGGGGCGCATCAAGTTACAGTCCTTCTAATTACCGCAAAAGGAGATAAATATGACGGTTGTTGAAAGCAGCAAACGACTTGTATCAGAGACACCAGTAAGCCTGTTTATACCCTATTCGCACCACATTACAGACACGATCATCTCTACAAAAAATGCGGAGTACTTGTCAGTTTGGAAGATTGACGGACGTTCACATCAAAGCGCTTCAGAAGAAGATATTTTTCAGTGGACAAAAGAGTTAAACAATACCTTACGCGGCATTGCATCAGCCAACTTATCACTATGGACTCATATCGTACGCCGGCGCGTTTATGAATATCCTGATTCAACATTTGATCAAATGTTTTGCTATCAGCTTGATGAAAAATACCAGCAAAGCTTTACTGGTTATAATCTGATGGTCAATGACCTGTATTTAACTGTTGTTTACCAACCTATAGCTGATAAAATTATGTCATTCTTTTCCCAGCATGAAAGCGAGACGCTTGATCAAAAAAAGATGCGGCAGGAATCATGTATAAAGGCTCTTAATGATATCAACAACACCTTAGGTCAATCATTAAAACGTTACGGTGCGGAGCTTCTTGGTGCTTATGAAAAAAATGGGCATGCCTATTCTTCTGCACTTGAGTTTCTTGGAACGCTTGTCAATGGCGAGTATCGTCCTATGCCGATATGCCATGACCGTTTTGCTGATTATATGTCTATCAATCGGCCTTTTTTTTCAAAATGGGGTGCTCTTGGTGAGCTGCGCACAACCAGTGGCATGCGTCGATTTGGAATGCTGGAAATTAAGGAATATGATACGACAACCAAACCAGGCCAATTAAATGTTTTGTTGGAAAGTGATTTTGAATTCATATTGACACAAAGCTTTTCGGTACTTTCACGACATGCTGCCAAGGATTATTTACAGCGGCATCAGCGTAATCTTATCGACGCTCGCGATGTGGCGACGAGTCAAATTGAACAGATTGACGAAGCACTTAACCAGCTTGTCGGTGGACATTTTGTCATGGGTGAGCATCATTGCACACTAACACTTTACGGCGATACAATTCAACAAGTTCGTGACCATATGGCAAAAGCGAGTGCAGCATTACTAGATGTTGCGGTATTACCAAAACCTGTAGATTTAGCCATAGAGGCTGGTTATTGGGCACAACTTCCTGGAAATTGGAAATGGCGGCCACGTCCTGCACCAATTACATCGCTGAACTTTTTGTCATTCTCATCCTTTCATAATTTTATGTCAGGTAAACCAACTGGAAACCCATGGGGGCCTGCGGTTACAATTCTTAAAACCACCAGTAAAACGCCACTTTATTTTAATTTTCATGCCTCGAAAATTGAAGAAGATTCAACGGACAAGCGATTACTTGGTAATACTGCACTCATCGGGCAATCTGGTTCCGGTAAAACTGTTCTTCTCGGTTTTTTATTAGCGCAAGCGCAAAAATTCAAACCAACAACCGTTGTTTTTGATAAAGATCGTGGCATGGAAATTGCTATTCGGGCGATGGGAGGTCGATATCTGTCATTTAAAGCTGGCAAACAGAGCGGCTTCAACCCATTTCAACTCCCACCCACACAAGAAAATCTGATTTTTCTGAAACAATTTGTTAAAAAATTGGCTGAAGCTGGTGGTGAAGTCACGCACCATGATGAAGAAGAAATTAACCAAGCTGTCACATCTATTATGAGCAGCAACATCGATAGATCCCTGCGTCGCTTGTCTTTTCTAGTGCAGTTCCTACCAAATCCGCATTTAAGCGATTATAACGCATCGCCATCTGTTCATGCGCGCTTAATAAAATGGTGTGAAGGTGGTGATTATGGATGGTTATTTGACAATCCCAGTGATGCTCTTGATCTTTCAACACACCAAATTTACGGCTTTGATATTACCGAGTTCTTAGATAATCCAGAGACTCGCACTCCTGTGATGATGTATTTGCTTTATCGTACAGAAGGAATGATTAGTGGACAAAGGTTTATGTATATCTTTGATGAGTTTTGGAAACCTTTACAAGATCCGTACTTTGAAGATTTAGCAAAAAACAAACAAAAAACTATCCGTAAGCAAAATGGTATTTTTGTTTATGCTACACAAGAGCCCAGTGATGCCCTAGAAAGCAATATTGCCAAAACACTCATTCAACAGTGCGCAACCTATATTTTTCTAGCTAATCCCAAAGCAAATTATGAAGATTATACACAAGGTTTTAAACTTACAGATGCTGAATTTGAACTGATCAAAGGACTTGGTGAATTTAGTCGTCAGTTCCTCATAAAACAGGGTGACCAATCCGCACTTGCGGAGCTTAATCTCGGCAAATTCCACGTAACAATCGATGGAAAAACTATTGAACGCGACTTTAGTGATGAACTTCTCGTGTTATCAGGGACACCTGACAACGCTGAGTTGGCCGAAAGCATTATTGCTGAAGTAGGCGATGATCCGGCAATATGGTTGCCAGTTTTTTTACAACATGTAAAAAATGATAGGAGGGAAACATGAAAAAAGTAATTATTTTACTAACAATAACAGCAGTTTTAGGGACAACAAATGCAGCAAAAGCTTTTAATTTTGGATTAGGAGTAGTGCCTTTAGAATGGCCAAGTTGGAGATCATCTCCTAAAAATGCAGCTCCTAAAAATGCAGCTCCTAAAAAGCCTACTCCACCGCAGCACTATGTAGACCTCATTGAATTAATAAAACAACAACTTGAGATAAATAAGCAGCAACTCAAGAAAACAGAAGAAACTCATGAGTCCGTAACACAAAATCGGAAATTAGGCACTAATCAACTTGAAGCTATAAAAACAGATCACACCAGTTTTTTTCTTAAAGATCCACAATCAATCTATAATGAAAATAATTATGATATTTTTGTATCTAAGTTCAAATCGCTCAATGACATTATAAAAGAGGAAAAAATTTCTAATTCTATTGATGAGGCACGCAAATCTATCGAAGGACGTAAACAATATGCAGCGATTATCGATAAAGTTGTCAGTTTACGAACTTTTCAAGAATCAGAAAATCGTTTTAAGCAAATCTCTGAACTCGTAGAACAAATAAATGTAACCACTGATCTAAAAGGTATTGCGGAATTACAGGCACGCATAAAAGGCATGCTTGCTATGATTCAAAATGAAACAGCAAAACTACAAATGGTCGCACATTCGCGCAATGCTGAACAAGCACTTATTAGTCAACAAAAGCAAAAACGCAATATGAGAATTCTTAACAGTAAAAATAAAGAAATGCCTACCATAAGATTTATAAGATAAGTTTTTTATATCAGACTGAATTCTACGTCGTTATTTTTTACCTTCTCTCTCGGTAAAAGCCTAGACGTCATATTGAGGACTCTCAACATTCTGAAAAAATACATGGAAACTTAATCCATCACAATCCGATGAAACTGGGAGAAATTGTATAAATATAAATAAAATATACGACATGTACCCATATTTCAAAGTAATGGAAAACTAAAATTCGCTAAAGAGGAATGCCATGGACTTCAAAATGTTTACGCAACTTTTCGCTCACATTGATCAAGCAACAAAAACACATGTCATAGATATTTCCTCAAAAGCAATTGCTACAATTACACCTTTCGTATCAATCGGTCTTACCATCGCTTTTATTGTATATGGATGGCTTATTATTCGCGGTGCAATAGATATGCCTGCCTCTGAATTCCTAAGCCGTTGCTTGCGGATAAGCATTATTACTTCAATGGCATTGTCTGTAGGACTTTATCAGCAAGAAATTGCAAATGTGATAATAGAAATGCCGCATAATTTATTAAGTACACTGATGAAAGATGCACCAAAAAACAGTGAGTTAATCCGTTTGATTGATAAAGTAGCTGAAAATGGCTTTATACGTGCAAGTGAAGCTTTCGAAGAATCTGCTTTCTTGGATACCAATGGTTTGCTGTACGGACTCTTCGGTATCCTTATTCTGCTTGCAACAAGCTTCCTAGCTGCAATTGGTGGCGCCTTTATTTTGATGGCAAAAATCGCACTTGTACTCCTCGTAGGCCTCGGCCCACTCTTTATTATTGCTTTGCTCTGGCAACCAACTTATCGCTTTTTTGAACAATGGATATCTCAAATTTTGAGCTATACAATTCTCATTGTACTCCTAGCCACTGTATTTAGTCTCATGATGAATATCTTTGCAAATTATATGATCGATCTGAAATTTGATGGAAAACAGAATGTCGGTTTTACACTTGGTGGTGTTCTCATCTTATCTATTATCTCCATCATAATGTTGCTCAAACTATCAAGCATTGCCAATGCTTTAGCAAAAGGCGTTACATTTGGATATCTCTGGAGATTAAATGCAGCAGGAAGTCTACCTTCACGTAACAATCGCACAATTAAATAATCAAAATATCTTAATCGCAAAACAGAAAACATCTATGTTGCAGTTGAGTATTTCTATAAATAAAAATGAAATTAAGAAAAGAGAAACGACAGCAAACTATGTGCTTTACTTTTTAATCAAAATTTAAATAATGACAAAAATGTTAGAATTTTATATCATGGCAAAAAGAGGAGTGTTAAAATGGAAAACATCGTTTTTGCAATTTTGATTGCAAGCCTTTTAACAGCTTGTGCATCGGCACCACAGCTAAAGAAGCCAAGTAATTGGAACCGCATACCTGTGAATAAAACAGTCCCTGCCGAAATTCAGCGAGAAACAATATGAGAAAAAAGCAAGCTAAACCAGTAAAAGCCGAACAACTTAACAGTTACTATGAAGAAAGCCGAGGATTAGAGCGTGATCTCATTAGCGAATTTATAAGATCGCGTAGAACAGCGTGGCGTGTAGCAGGTGTTGTTGGAATTTTTGGGTTGTTCGGAATGATGTGTGGAGTTGTCGGCTTTTCCCAACCAGCTCCAACACCTTTAGTGCTACGCGTTGATAATACAACAGGTGCGGTCGATGTGATTTCTGTAATGCGCGAGCATGAAACCAGCTATGGCGAAGTTGTGGACAGATATTGGCTCAATCAATATGTCCTTAACCGTGAAACTTATGACTACGACACCATTCAGCTAAACTATGACACTGCAGCACTTTTAAGCGCACCAACGGTTCAACAAGAATTTTATAAGATCTATGAAGGTGAAGATGCACGTGACAAAGTGCTTTCCAACAAAGCACGCATTACCGTGAAAGTGCGATCAATCCAACCGAATGGACGTGGACAAGCAACAGTGCGCTTTACAACGCAACAGCACGACACTACTGGTGCCGTTGGACCTAAACAACACCAGATCGCAACAATTGGCTACACCTATGTCGGTGCACCAATGAAATCATCTGATCGATTGCTTAACCCCCTTGGTTTCCAAGTAACAAGTTACCGCACTGACCCGGAAATACTGTTGAATAATTAAGGAATTGATTATTATGAAAAAACTTGCATTTGTTGTCTTACTCTCCTCATTTTCTTCTCTTTATACGCTACCCGTGCAGGCGCTCAAAACTCCATCCAATTCACAATACGATCACCGCATACGCTATGTAACATATAACGTGGCTGATGTAGTGCAAATTGAAACGGTTCTTGGTGTAGCAACACATATTATCCTTGAAGAAGGTGAACAATATATCACCCATGCTTTTGGTGATTCGGAAGCCTATGCTTTTGCCCATAAAGGGCGGCATATTTTTATTAAACCCAAAGCAGAACTCGCCAATACAAACCTTATTGTTGTTACTGACAAACGGAGCTACAAATTTCGACTACAATTTCGAAATGACCGTGCTGGAGCTACTTATGAATTAGCTTTCCATTATCCCAGCACCGATTCTCAAAAGTTAGATGAAAACAAGCAACGCCTTGCCATTGAACGTGGTTTTCACCAAGTTGTGAACGGGTATAATCTGAGCTACACCATGAGTGGCAACCAAAATATTGCCCCGATAAACGCTTGGGATAATGGACGTATTACCTATTTCAAATTTCCTACCAACATGGATATGCCATCAATCTACGTAGTGGATGCTGAAGGCAATGAAAGCCTTATACCACGTACTATTGTAGGTAGTGCTAATGATATCATCGCCGTTCATAAGGTCAACCCCAAGTGGCTCATACGGCTTGGCAAAAGTGCTTTAGCTGTTTTCAATGAAGCCTATGACCCCAATGGTATACCAAACACAACTGGAACAATATCTTCGGTGGTTCACCGCATCAATAAAGGAGGAAAGTGATGTTCAACAATAAGAAAGGAGATGAGAATAACCAAGGCAGAAAACTTGACGAAATCGAACAAAAAAATATTGAAGGTGCCTATGGTAGCTCTGAATTAGGTACAGAACGCCGTCCAACAGTTCCTGGTGCACGTGCTTTATTAATGGTAGGACTCATTGTCGTAGTGGCAGTGCCAATTGCTCTGACATGGAAGGCTTTAAAAATGCGCAATGCCGTAGACGTTGAGGAAGAAAAACCACAACAAACAGTGCAACAAATTATCCCTAGCTATACTCCTCGCGCCATAGAAGAGCCTAAAGTTGTAGAAGAGGTAGACAAACCAACACAAACAGAAGACTCAGCACTTGAAATTCCACCAACCTTAGCAAAGCTTCTTCAAACAACCATTCCGCCACATTTACTCAAAGATTCTGAAGAATTAGCACGCAAGCGTATGTTCAGTTCGGGTCTTAACAACGGTGGTGGTAGCGAAGGCTCTTCAGAAAATTCAAAAAGTAAAACATCTGAGAATGATAGAAACAGTGGTGTATTATTCGACCAACTTCAGCCTGTGCGTTTAGGCCAATCGCATGCGGTTCAACTTCATAACCGTGATCTCTTGATTACGCAGGGTACGCAAATAGACTGCACATTAGAAACAAAAATTATCACAACACAACCGGGCATGACGACATGTCATTTAACACGTGATGTTTATTCTACGAGTGGTCGCGTTGTCTTGCTAGATCGTGGTTCTAAGGTCGTTGGTTTTTATCAAAGCGGCATACAACAAGGGCAAACGCGTGTTTTTGTACAATGGTCACGTATCGAAACACCTTCTGGTGTTATCGTCAATCTTGACTCACCTGGCACAGGTCCACTTGGTGAATCGGGCATTGGTGGTTGGGTCGATACACATTTTTGGCAACGATTTGGTGGAGCGATCATGGTGAGCATAATCGGTGATTTAGGAGAATGGGCAAAAGGCAAAATTGGTCGAGGAAATAAGGAAAATTCGCAATCTCAAAATATGCAAGGTGCTGAATCTGTGGTGGCCGACCTTCTTCAACACTCCATTAATATCACGCCGACACTCTACAAAAACCAAGGTGAAAGAGTGAATATTTTTGTTGCTCGTGATTTGGATTTTAGTGATGTCTACAGTCTCGTTACACGCTAACCCAATACAGAAAGATCAAGCAGTTGCACAACTTTTGCAACCACTTGATCATTTCTTAGAAGATCCAAAAATCACGGAATTATCAATCTGCCGTCCCTGTGAAGTATGGACAAAAAGCGTGGGGGGATGGCAAGTACATAGCGTACCAGAGTTAACGCCTGCTTTTTTACAGACGCTTATAACAGCTATTATTGTTTATAATGGTATGGCTCCCAAATGCATAAATTACGTGCGGTTACCTGGAGGGCAACGAGGCACCATTATACAAACACCAGCTGTCATCGATGGTTCACTCTCTTTTATGATTCGTAAGCATTCTCTTACGGTTAAAACTCTAGATGAACTCAACAGTGAAGGAACATTTAGTAATTTTACCGATGTGAGCTTTAATAAACCTTCAGAGGAGGAAGCAAATAACTCACTCTCAAAACAGGATTTCACACGATTAGAACCGTTTGAAGTGCAACTCCTGCAATTAAAGCGTGAAGGTAAAATTCTTGAATTCTTAGAAAAATGCGTTCTGAACAAACGAAATATTATCATTTCCGGCAAAACAGGATCAGGTAAAACAACCTTTGCCCGTTCCTTAATTGAAAAGGTGCCTGTAGAAGAGCGCATTATCACGATTGAAGATGTCCATGAGCTTTTTCTTCCCAATCATCCTAATCATGTGCATATGCTGTATGGTTATGGAGTGGGACGTGTTTCAGCTGAGGAATGTCTTGATGCCTGTATGCGCCAATCACCTGATCGCATTTTTCTCGCTGAACTGCGTGGTAATGAAGCATGGGAATATCTGAATTCCTTGAATACTGGTCATCCTGGGTCAATTACAACAACGCACGCCAACAATGCATTGCAGACATTTGAACGATGCGCAACATTGATAAAAAGGTCAGAAATTGGTCGTCAACTTGATATCGAAATGATAAAGATAGTGCTTTACACGACAGTGGATGTGATATTATTTTTCAAGGATAGAAAGCTTTCTGAAGTCTTTTATGATCCAATTTTTTCTAAATCAAAGATAGTCTAAATAAGACTTTTCTCTGAGAGAGATTACATAAAACAACAAAAGCCGCAACAAATTGTTGCGGCTTTTTATTTAACCTTTTTAAAACATTCCCTACCTCTTTTGATCTGTTGAACCTTTCACTTTTACAGCAAAGGAAAAATTGATGATCATTCCTTCAATGGAAGAACAAAATCACTAAAAAATAAATATGTTAGCAAAAGGAAAAGCTTTTGATTTGCATATCAACAAAAGTTCTATGAAATATTTACATGAGTTCATTACAAATAATTGTTGTCATAAAGACAATTTAGCGTTAAAAACTCTTCATTTCATTTGCAAGCTATCAACGCATATGTTTTTAAAGCAAACAACCTTTATACAGTCTATCGATACGGATAGCTTAACGTATTAAATTGAAAATTTAACAAAAACAAATTATATTCCAATTTCGGTAATGGAAATGCATAAACAGCATAACATATGAAGCCTCATTATTGCGTAGTTATGAGGAATTGCTACTAAAACGTTCTTTGCACAAAAGTTCATTTTTTGTAAAAAGCCAAATTTTCATCTAAAAATACCTTGAAAAGCAATTTTACGATATTTTGATTGATGTAAACTCCTCCCATTTTCACTTCTTTTTTAGCAAAATTTTGTAGTGATAGACCATTCATGACCCATTGGAATAATTGTGCATATAAGTTTTTTCCATAAAATCACACACAGCTTACACTCCCCACGAAACAACATAGGAAAGTAAATGCGATAAAATAAGCAAAACATCTTCATTGCCTTGAAAAAAACAAACAACAAAAAGTGATAAACCATGCTCTCTACAGTTGCTATAGAGTTCCCTCTTTTATGTTGAAAAGGAACGAGACATTTTTTGTTACTCAAACAAGTTTCTTGCACTTGCCCGCAAGCAACAAGAAAACTCAACGATAAAGCAAAAACGAAAACTACCGTAAACATCTATTTTTATGGATAAACATGAAAGAGTGTAAAACAAGCATCCATAAAGGCCCATAAAATTAGGTATAATTTCTATGACGGTTGAATTTGTCTAAGATATCAATTTGTTACAGTTTTTATGCACATTCAAAATGTATTTTTTAACGGGATATCTCTTTTGCTTTAAGCAAATACATACCTCTTTTTAAAAAATGATAAGTGTTTTTTTAAGTTTCATACAAAGCCAATGCTTTTACAAACTGGATCTTGTGCATTAGCTAAAAAACAAGCACACCTTCTCTTTTTTCACATGTCTCTCATTAACTAGTAAGTTTTTAAAGGCGACGTTCAACCATGAGTTTTTTAATCTCAGCGATTGCCTTAGCTGGATTTAATCCCTTTGGACAAGTTTGTGTACAATTCATAATTGTATGACAGCGATAAAGCCGGAAAGGGTCCTCTAAATTATCAAGACGCTCGCCACACATTTCATCGCGTGAATCAGCAATCCAACGATAAGCTTGGAGTAAAATAGCTGGCCCTAAATAACGATCACCATTCCACCAATAACTTGGACAAGATGTTTGACAACAAGCACACAAAATACATTCATAAAGACCATCAATTTTTTGGCGATCAGAGTGACTTTGTAACCATTCCTTTGCAGGTTCTGGTGAGACGGTTTGCAACCAAGGTTCAATTACACGGTGTTGCGCATAAAAACGCTTCAAATCAGGAACCAAATCTTTAACAACGGGCATAGAAGGCAGAGGATAGACCTTTATGGGGTGCTTTACGTCATCCATCCCTTTTGTACAAGCCAAGGTATTGGTTCCATCAATATTCATGGCACATGAACCACAAATTCCTTCACGGCACGACCGACGCAGTGTCAAAGTTGGATCAATATGATTTTTGATAAACAAAAGCCCATCGAGAATCATCGGTCCACAAGCTGAACGATCTACATAATAAGTATCCAGATGAGGATTTTCTTCATCATCAGGTGACCAACGATAAACATGAAATTCTGTTAACCGCGTAGCACCTTCAGGTTTAGGCCAAACCTTTCCTGGTTTTACTTGAGAATTTTTGGGAAGCTTAATTTGTACCATAATTCATTCTCCCCTTAATAAACACGCTTTTTAGGTGCGATACGCTTTAAATCAATACCACCATCTGCCTCAGATGTTAACGGATCAACATGAACAGGCCGATAGGCTAAAGTAACTTTTCCATCTTTTGATAAATGTGAAAGTGTATGTTTACGCCAATTTTTGTCGTCACGTTCTGGATAATCTTCACGCGCATGGGCGCCTCGGCTTTCTAAACGCGCTTCTGCGGAATAGACAGTCGTAATTGCATTGGCCATCAGATTTTCAAGCTCTAATGTTTCAACCAAATCAGAATTCCATATCAATGAGCGATCTGTCACTTTGAGATCAGAAAGTTCATCCCAGATTTTGCTTATCCGCTGACATCCTTGTTGCAAAGAATCTTCTGTACGGAACACTGCAGCATCTTCTTGCATAGTCCGTTGCATTTTCTCACGCAAAACAGCGGTTGGTGTTCCCCCTTGGGCAAAACGCAAACGATCAAAACGCGCTATAATTTCGTCAACAGCTATTTCATTAAGAGGTGGAATTTCGGCATCACGATCAATGACTTCACCAGCACGAATTGCAGCAGCACGACCAAATACCACAAGATCAATCAATGAATTTGACCCCAAACGATTAGCACCATGGACTGAGGCACATCCAGCTTCCCCTACAGCCATTAAACCTGGTTGAACACGATCAGGCGAATCAGGTGTTGGATTAAGAACTTCTCCATAATAATTGGTAGGAATCCCGCCCATATTGTAATGAACCGTTGGAAGAATGGGGATAGGTTCTTTTGTGACATCAACCCCTGCGAAAATCCGTGCTGATTCAGAAATTCCTGGTAAACGCTCATGCAATATAGCCGGATCAATATGGTTGAGAACCAAATGGATATGATCTTTCTTCGGACCAACACCGCGCCCTTCGCGAATTTCAAGCGTGATACAGCGTGAAACAAGATCACGTGAAGCCAAATCCTTAAAGGACGGCGCATATCGCTCCATAAAGCGCTCACCTTCAGAATTGATCAGATAACCGCCTTCACCACGCGCTCCTTCTGTGATTAAACATCCGGAACCATAAATACCTGTAGGATGAAATTGAACAAATTCCATATCCTGAAGAGGTAATCCAGCACGCGCAATCATTCCTCCCCCATCACCGGTACAAGTATGTGCTGATGTTGCTGAAAAATAAGCCCGTCCATAACCACCAGTTGCGAGAACAACCATCTTTGCTGAAAAACGGTGTATTGTACCATCATCGAGATTCCACGCCACAACACCGGTACACACACCATCCGTCATAATCAAATCAAGCGCAAAATATTCAATAAAAAACTGCGCATTATGTTTCAAGCTCTGTCCATAAAGCGTATGCAAAATTGCATGCCCCGTGCGATCAGCTGCTGCACAAGTACGTTGAACAGGTGGACCTTCACCAAACTGTGTGGTATGTCCCCCAAAAGGACGTTGATAAATTTTACCTTCTTGTGTCCGCGAAAAAGGCACCCCATAATGTTCTAATTCATATACAGCAGCGGGTGCGTTACGGACCAAATATTCCATTGCATCGGTATCGCCCAACCAATCAGACCCTTTTACTGTATCATACAAATGCCATTGCCAATTGTCAGGTCCCATATTGGAAAGTGAAGCAGCGATGCCCCCCTGTGCTGCCACCGTGTGCGATCTGGTTGGGAAAACCTTTGTGATACAGGCTGTTTTTAATCCTTGCTCTGCCATACCAAGCGTAGCGCGCAAACCAGCACCGCCTGCCCCCACCACAACAACATCAAATTTATGATCCACAAAGTGATAAGGGGCATTACCTGCTTTAGCACCCAGAGATGATCCTGTACGCACCATATGTTTAACCCCCTAATGCAATTTTCAAAAGAGCAAAAATGATGACACCCCCACAAACAAAACAAAACAAAACATTTAATGCCAAAAAGAATATCCGGAAACCTTCACGTGGAATATAATCTTCAATAACCACCTGCATTCCAAGTTTCATATGATAAAGAACTGAGAAAGTCATTAAACCCATTAAAACAGCCACAATCGGATGTGAAAGCCGTGCACGCACAATGCTATAGTCCTTTCCAACGAGTGAGAGAATAAGAACAATAAAAAATATCAAAAGCGGTAGATTGATAAAACCTGTCAAACGCTGTAACCAAAAATGCTCTGTTCCTTCATGCGCACTTCCACGTCCACGTGCTTTTGCAAGTTCTGTTCGAAAATCTTTTTTCATAGCCCTCTCCACCCCCAGCTAAACAATGCTATATCCAATAATCCAAATGGCAAAAGTAACAATAAGAGAAATAAACACTGTAACCCACGCAGTCACCGTTGCCTTTTCTTTCGCTAAAAGACAAGGTTTCAAATCCCAAACAATGTGACGAACACCACCAACCATGTGATGAACCCCAGCAAGGGTATAAAGAAATAAAATACAAAGCCCAGGCAAAGAACTATAAATCTCATTCACTGTTCTAAACGCCTCAGCTCCACAAGCAATTGACATTAACCAAAGAGCGAGAAAAACTATACCAAAATAAAGAGCCATACCGGTGATACGATGCGCAATGGACATCGCCATTGTGATAGTCCAACGATAAATGCTCACATGGGGGGAACGAGGGCGCTCTTTTCTCCTAATTGTCTCTGTCATAAAACATCCTGACCTGGTTTTATGCAACTGCATCGTGCACGATAAGATCCGCACAAAATAACAAAGTGCATTATATTTCCAATTTATTTGGCATCTCAAGATGCCAATATTACAGGTCGGTTATCTCAAATAACGGATTAAAGGTCACGCATAAAAAAACCGATTGTTCTACAGATATAAGCTATAAAACCCGCTTTATCTAATACAATTTTATCTTCACGTCAAAGGCCTAACATCTTTTCTCAAAGAGGAAAACACATTTTTTTCAAGTATAGGCACCCTTGTTTTCAATATAAATGGTATGTCTCCTAAGATCTATAGTTTCAGATTTCAGCCGCAATTACAAGAGAAATAAGATGCCGAAACTTTAAGAGACTTAACATTTTCATAACCATGCCAAGCACCTTTCTAAGTGTAAACACGAATCACAAGAGACACGAAGGACAACAGAAAAGTGCTTTTGCATAAATCCTATAGCGGATGCAGTATTGACTGAATTACTCAGCAACTTGCGTTTCTGCATCTGAAGCAACAGCTGTTGCTTCTACACTCTTAGCAAGCTTTTCACCTTTTTTCCGATAATCTCTCTTTTCAGCAATACGCGCAGCTTTACCTCTCAAAGCACGAAGATAATAGAGTTTTGCACGGCGCACTCTACCTCGGCGCACAAGCTCAACAGCTTCAATCAAGGGAGAATAAACCGGAAAGACACGTTCAACACCTTCACCATAAGAAATTTTGCGCACAGTAAAGGTCTCATTCAATCCACCGCCTGAACGTGCAATACAAATTCCTTCATAAGCCTGAACACGGGTACGTGTACCTTCCGTCACGCGCACCATAACACGGACTGTATCCCCTGGTTGAAAGGCAGGCAATTGGCGTTTTGCTTCAATTTTTGCACATTGTTCAGCTTCAAGCTGTGCGATAATATTCATTTCTTTTATCCTTCATATTCTTTATCGAACAGTCAGAGCGCTCAACTTTTACCTAAAAAACCTTGTCTACAAAGAAAAGAGTTCTTTAGGCTATGCTTTATGCAGGAGCGAATACACCATTTCTTCATTATCTTGGAACGATAGAAAACCCTTCACAGAAAAACTCTTGTATAAAGAGAGCCATGCAATACACCACCTTACAACATGAATCAAGTTTTCTGACGATTTTTATTATAACGCGCATAAAGATCAGGGCGACGTTGACGTGTGAGCAATTCGGCTTGGCTTTGACGCCATTCGGCAATAGCTTTGTGATGACCTGATGTCAACACGGGTGGAATACTGCGTCCTTCGAAAAGAGCAGGACGCGTGTAATGCGGATGTTCTAACAAACCATTCTCAAAACTTTCGCACTTCCCAGAAAGTGCATTGCCCATAACTCCAGGGAGCAGACGGATAATAGCATCCAACAGAACCAGTGCCGCCGTTTCTCCCCCTGAAAGGATATAATCCCCTATAGAGACTTCTTCTAATTGTCGCGCTTCTATTACCCGCTCATCCACACCTTCAAAGCGCCCACAAACCAATGTCACGCCCGATTCACCTGCCAAAGAGCGCGCAGCGGTTTGGTTAAAAATCCGCCCTCGTGGGCTCATTAACAATCTTGGCGAATCATGTGGACAACTATCAAGCGCAGCCGCTAATACATCTGCACGCATCACCATACCTGCCCCACCACCAGCTGGTGTGTCATCAACGCTATGGTGTTTATCCAACGCAAAATCCCTAATTTGCACTGTCTCCAACGACCATATTCCTCGCTTTAAAGCTTGCCCCGCTAACGAATGCCCTAAAAATCCAGGAAACATTTCAGGATAAAGTGTTAAAATGCGTGCTTGAAACTTCATTCATCCTCACCTTATATCTCAAGCCATACTCAATCACCACCAACCGGTGTATCCTCAATGCTATGGTTTAAAGCAAAATCCTTCATTTGTACTGTCTCCCCATATCCTTACTTTAAAACCTGCCTAAACTTTAAGAAACTCTAAAAATCCAAAAAACATTTCAGAATAAAACACCAACACATGTGTTCAGAAGCTTATTCTTGTGTTTTCCTAATTTCAGTTTTAGCCTACACCTTTATTTTTGCTTCAAATCATCACCCTCTAGCACATTCTCCTCCTCATCGCGCAAACCAGCAGCGACTGGATCAACAACAAGAAAACCAGAAGCCATGCAAATTTCTGGCACGGCTGCCTTACTAAAAGGAATAAGCACAGTTTTGCCCGTATTCAAGCGCATTTCAAGCAAATCACCAGCACCGAAATTAAAAAAACCACTCACCTCCCCCAAGATTCGACCAACACCGTCTTGAACACAAAGTCCAATGAGATCAAACTGATAAAATTCATCCTCACCCAAATCATCCAGCAATTGATCGCGTGCAACATAAAGGCGTATCCCTTTTAAACTTTCAGCAGCATTGCGATCCTCAATCCCTTTAAAATGCACAATCGCATTCTTTTTTTGCATGCGAAGTGTTACAATTTCATAAGAGCGCCCCATATCATCATAAAGAGCACCATAAGTTTTTAAATGCTGTGGTTCAGCACTTAAAACTTTGACCAAAACGTCCCCTTTTATACCATGAGGTAAACCAATAATGGCAAGATAGACTTTATTTTTAAGCTTTTTTCCAGTATGTTTCATATAAAAATATTATCTCTTCAAAATGATTCCCTGAATCTCATAACTTTGCTATTAAATCTTGTTGCCATATCAAAATCTTCCAAAAAGACCTTTCTTGGTAACAAAAATAAATGAATAAAAGGAGAAGTCTTATGGCAAATATTATGCTGTTTTACAAAGATATCACCCCAATTAATAAAGTTACCCATAAAAACCTCAAATTTTCTCCTCCAAGTGATATGTCTTTTGCTAAAGACACCCACTGGGTTCCTTTAGCAAGTAGTGAATATTTTCAAGCTGCTTTAGATTATCCTATCTTGTTTATGTGTGCAGAAGATGAACAAAAGAAAAAACACTATACATCTGCTGCTCTTGTAGGTCTTTCTAACGACGAAAATGATTACATCACCTCCGATAAAAATTGGGAACGAAATACTTATGTCCCCGCTTTTGTTCGTCGCTATCCTTTCGTTCTTGCACAACTTCAAAATGAAAAAGAGCTTTCTGTTTGCTTTGATCAGCAATCAGGCATGTTTAATGAAGTTGCAGGAACAGAACTTTTTAATTCAGATGGGTCTATTTCACCCTTTATGGAAGAGCGGATTCATTTTCTAGAAAGCTTTAAAATTGCTATGGAAAAAACCGCTGAATTTATTGATGCCCTTGTGGAGATGGACCTTCTAAGCCAAAAATCGATCAATGTAAAAAATGACAAAGGTCTTTCAGCACAATTAGAACATTTTTGGGTTGTTGATGAAGAAAAACTGAATAAACTCTCTGCAAGCCAACTCGCAAAACTTCATAAAAATGGCTTTTTAGGATTGATTTTCGCGCATCTTATGTCAACACATAATCTTTTAAAAATACTCTCTTTAAAAGGCGAAAAGCGCGTTATGAATCATGAAGAGCCACAACAAAAGAAAAATAGTAGCTCTGAAAGTGACACCCCGAAAAAGAAAGAAACTCTCAACTAGAAATGCCCACAAAAAAAGACGGTAGAAAAGGCAAAAATGTCTTCCTGATTCCAGCAGACCATGCCATTTTGACCGCAAGGAAAAACTGGTTAGATGGTCTTGTGCAAACACGTCGCATGTCCACACAAACAGCACAAGCTTATGAGTGTGACACAAGACAATTTTTGTTTTTTCTCTGTCAACATTTAGGGGTTGAGCCAACTTTTGATGATCTTGCCAATTTGCGCGTCCTAGATTTGCGCGCTTATTTGGCCTACCGCAGAGCAAATAACATAAGCGCCCGCTCTTTAAGTCGTGGTATGGCGGGTGTGCGCTCTTTTTTCAGATATTTATCACGCGAAGGGATTGTTAATGTCCCTGCTGCTAAGCTTATTCGAACCCCAAAACAGCCAAAATCGCTTCCAAAACCTTTGGCTATAAAATCCGCTCTTCATATCGTCAAACAAGAAAATCAACAAGAAAATGAAGCATGGATTATCGCCCGCAATGCTGCTGTCTTGATGCTTCTTTATGGCTGTGGCATGCGAATATCAGAAGCTCTAGCGCTCACACCAGAGCAATTTTCTGATCCTGAAAAAAAAAGCTTGTTTATCACTGGAAAAGGTCAAAAAACGCGCCTTGTTCCCCTCATAAAAATTGTTTACGAAACAGTACAGAATTACCTCAAATGCTGTCCATATCCTTTAGTGAACAACCAACCCATGTTTCGTGGTGCGCGAGGCGGTCCTTTGCAGCCAGCAATTATTCAACGAGCCATTCGAAATTTACGTGCAAGCCTTGGTTTACCAGAGACAGCGACACCTCATACCTTGCGCCATTCTTTTGCCACCCATCTTTTATCCCGTGGAGGAGATTTACGCACCATTCAAGAGCTTCTTGGTCATGCTTGCCTCTCCACGACCCAAGCCTATACCCATGTTGATACAGACCGCTTATTAGAAATTTATCAAAAAGCACATCCTCGCTCTGAAAAAACTTAAATGAAAAAGCAAATCAAACCGAGGAAACTTCAAGCGCCAAAGCATGAACGCAAGTGGCTAGCTCTTTCTGGAGGACTTGATAAATCGCTCGATGTATCTCCACACGCGTCATGCCAATAAAAGAAGAAGAGAGAATTTTCACCCTAAAATGTGTTTCCCCTTTCCCATCAAAAGCATGCTCTTTATGAGGATGCCCCTCATGAAGGTGGCTCTCATTAATCACCTCAAGTTTTTTCGGATGAAAAGCATCTTGGAGCTTCATCTTGATTGTTGTTTCAATCGGAGTAGACATTTTTGTTCCCTAACAAAATAAACACTGAAATGAGCCTTTTGATCAGCAAAGAAAGTGTGAAAACAAATTTTTCAAAAGTCAATTCTTGTCAAATCAATTGATTTTGCATAAACCTAAGGACATGGTAACAACATCTAAATTATTCGACTCAATTCGAATCAGCTCTCAAAAAAAAGGGAAGGCTGAATCACAGGCACAACAATGTCAATGGGAAGGTTGTGAAAAAGCCGGCGCCCATAAAGCACCAGCAGGTCGAAATCACGAAGGCCAATATCTGTATTTTTGTATTGAGCATGTGCGTGCTTATAATAAAAATTTTAATTACTTTTCTGGTCTTAGCGATAAAGATATTGCAAAGTTCCAAAAGGATGCCCTCACAGGACATCGTCCGACATGGCCTACTGATTTTAGCAATGGCACATCAAAAAAGACAGCAGCACATTACGCACAAATTCGCTCTGGAACAGCGGCTTACCAAAATCGCATGCGCGATCCATTCACGCTCTTTACCCAACGTCACGCAACCAGAACTTCCTCACGGAAATTAAAACCTTTAGAAGCTAAAGCGTTTGATACATTGGGATTACCAGCAAACGCTTCGTCTGAGGATATCAAAGCAAAATATAAGGAACTGGTAAAAAAACACCATCCTGATTCCAATGGTGGCAACCGTTCTTCAGAAGAGCGCTTTCGCGATGTTTTACACGCTTATAATTTGCTCAAAAAGTCTGGTTTGTGCTAAAGAAACATATCCCCATAAAAACTTTCTCGTTTGAGCCATTATTGTTTTTGCAACATATGAGAGAATACCTCGTAAAAGATTCTTTTATATCCAAGACTCTCATTATAGAGCATTGCATAAGTGTGCTAACTCTTGTATCGTTATTTTAAAGAGTGAAAATAAAATACATCCTTTCCCTTCCAGAAAAAGTATGACAAAAACAAATCTTACAGTCGAAAATGTGCCCGATATCACACTTTGCGCGCGTGATGTATTTCATGTTGATACGGATATGAAAGTCCCTGCTTTTAGTACAAGAAGCCCTCACGTTCCCGATATAGATCCAGATTATCTTTTTGATCAACAAACAACTTTAGCAATTTTAGCAGGCTTTGCCTTTAACCGCCGTGTCATGATTTCCGGCTATCACGGTACAGGAAAATCAACACATATTGAACAAGTTGCTGCACGTCTCAACTGGCCTTGTATACGAATTAATCTCGACAGTCATGTCAGCCGCATTGATTTGGTAGGAAAAGATGCCATTGTTTTAAAAGATGGCTTACAAATTACTGAATTTAAAGAGGGCATTTTGCCATGGGCTTATCAAAACAATATTGCTCTTGTTTTCGATGAATATGATGCCGGCCGTCCCGATGTTATGTTTGTTATTCAGCGTGTCCTTGAAGCTTCTGGACGACTAAGTTTGCTTGACCAAAGTCGTGTCATTACTCCTCATCCCGCATTTCGTCTTTTTGCAACTGCAAATACCATTGGTCTTGGCGATACAACGGGACTCTATCACGGTACACAACAAATAAATCAAGCTCAAATGGACCGCTGGTCTATTGTGACGATACTCAATTATTTGCCCCATGATAAAGAGGTTGACATTGTTTGTTCAAAGGTCAAATCTTTCCAGACAACAGAGGGAAAAAAGACAATTTCACAAATGGTCCATGTTGCTGATATGGTACGTCAATCCTTTATCAATGGAGATCTTTCAACCGTCATGAGCCCACGCACAGTCATCACTTGGGCAGAAAATGCGGTCATTTTTCAAAATGTGGGCTTTGCCTTTCGTTTAACCTTTCTCAATAAATGCGATGAACTCGAACGTGCTACTGTCGCAGAGTTTTATCAACGTGCCTTTGGAGAAGAACTTCCTGAATCACTCATTCATGGTGTTTTGCCTTAAGGAATATGTCAATCATGACGACCGAAGCTGGCGACAATAGCAAAAATCTCGTAAATGATTCTCCTGACACTCCTCTTGATACTGCAGCTTTTAAAAAAGCACTTTCCACCTGTATGCGTGCTATTGCTGGTACACCCAAGCTTGAGGTTTCTTTTAGTCATAACAGACCATCTTTAAGCGAAAATGATGCACGTTTACCGGAATTACCCCAACAAGCAACAGATAAAGATATAACGATTACGCGCGGATTAGGTGATTCCATGGCTTTACGCACAGCATGGCATGATAACCGCATTCACACACAATTTGCTCCACAAGAATCAGAAGCACGTGCTGTCTTTGATGCTCTCGAGCAAACACGTGTTGAAGCAATCGGCACTTTAGCCATGGAGGGAATTGCACAAAATCTTGATGGAATGCTTGCTGATAAATATCAAAGAGCGCACTATCAAAAGATCAGTAGTCAAAGTGAAGCCCCTATCCAAGAAGCAATTGCACTTTTATTGCGCGAAAAAATAACAAAACGCCCTCCCCCAAAAGAATCTGGATCTGTCTTAGAGTTATGGCGTCAAGAAATCGAACAAAAAGCCGCAGCAGAACTGAACGAACTAACACATCATATTCACAACCAACATGCTTTTGCACGAATTGTTCGTAAAATGCTTTTTGCCTTAAAAATGGCAGTTCAACTAGAAGAAACCTCTGACAGTGAAAACAATAAAACATTAAAAAACGAGGGTGAACCTCAACATCAATCAGCAGAAGAAAGCAACAACGAAAAAAAAACGCAAAGTGACGAACAAACAACGACAGAACAAGAAAATGATACGCAGGACGAAGGAAAAACACAAGCAACACAACCAAAAGAGAGTGATAAAGCTGACGAAGGACAAGACCGAAGTCCTTGGCAAGAAAAATCAAGCCAATCCACACGCCTTTTCGCTGTTTCAGAACAAATGGAAAAGCTCAATGATTATAAGGTTTTTACTAGACAGTTTGATGAAATTTTGGAAGCAACAGATTTTTGTTCTGAAAGCGAATTAGATCACCTGCGTCATTATCTTGATAAGCAAATCAACCATCTGCAAAACATTGTTGGGCGATTAGCAAATCGCTTACAGCGCCGTCTTATGGCACAACAAAACCGCAATTGGAATTTTGACCTTGAGGAAGGATATCTTGATACAGCGCGGCTCTCACGCCTTATTATTGATCCAATGCAACCTCTTTCTTTCAAAATGGAAAGCAACACGCAATTTCGTGACACGGTTGTTTCACTCCTCATTGATAATTCGGGATCAATGCGTGGACGACCAATTACTGTTGCAGCAAGTTGCGCAGATATTTTAGCACAAACTCTTGAGCGCTGTGGTGTCAAAGTTGAAATTTTAGGCTTTACTACAAAAACTTGGAAAGGCGGAAAATCACGCGAACAGTGGCTTAGCCAAAACAAACCCCATAATCCGGGGCGTCTTAATGATTTATGTCATATCATCTATAAAAGTGCAGATACCCCATGGCGCCGAGCACGACGCAATTTAGGTCTAATGATGCAGGAAGGATTGCTAAAAGAAAATATTGATGGAGAAGCATTGATTTGGGCGCATCAACGCCTTTTATCACAACGTGAACAACGCCGCATTCTCATGGTCATTTCTGATGGAGCCCCTGTTGATGATTCAACACTATCAGTTAATTCCAGCAATTATCTGGAAAAACATCTACGCGCGGTAATTCGAGAAATCCAGACTCATTCTCCTGTAGAACTCATTGCTATTGGCATTGGCCATGATGTCACACGTTATTATCAACGCGCTGTCACAATTATGAATGCCGAAGAGCTTGGCAATGCTATCACAAAACAACTAGAAACGCTCTTTAGCAATAAAAAATCTCCTTCTCATAAAAGATTTTAAAAAAACCTTCTCAATGAAAAGCTCGAGATCATGTTTAGCCATGAAATACATCTATCAAAAATGTCTCAGAACGTAATGCTAAAACGCTGCTTTCACAAAAGACACAACATGCAATCTATTCATCTGCAAAAATAAAAAGATAAAGGTTTCTACTCGCTCTCCACAAAGGAAGGTTTATCTTTTACATGACTTTGATAAAGAGGAAGTCTCATAGTTTTAAGAATTGTTCCATAAGGGATGAGCATCAAAAAACTCATAACAACTTTTACTAAAAAATCGCCAAAAGCAAGTGAGAGCCAAACTGGAACCTCAAGCCCGAAGAAAACCACACTTCCAAAGAGCGAACTACTCGTATAACCCGTCATCTGATCGATAAAAGTAAAAAGGCCACAAAAAGCAAGAGAGAAAAATAAAACGGTATCCAGAGCTGAACCAACCAATGCTGCTGCTAAAGGTGCTTTCCACCATGCTTTACGCCGTAAAGGAGTAAAAACAACAATATCGAGAAGTTGTCCAAATAAGAATGCTAAGCTAGAGGCAATTGCAAGCCGCGGTGTTGCCAAAATCCAAGAAACACAAACACCAGAACAAAAACCAGCGTAAACCACACGCCGCGCTGCCGCTGGACCATAAAAACGATTGGTTAAATCATTGATCAGAAAAGCAATCGGATAAGTAAAAGCACCGTAGGTTAACAATTCATTTAAATCAAACCAATAGACAGGGTACTGAACCAAAATATTAGAAGCAGTAACAGTAAGACACATTGCAAAGATAGAGAAAGCAATAAAGTTTCTCTCTTGCTGTGGAAATAAAAGATCGGGCGCTGAAGACATTTTTTTTAACCTGGGATATGGAACCAATAAAATACAGCGATCAAATGAGCAAATAGCTTAAAAACAACACCCCCTCAGCATAAAGAGAGGTTGATCCAACTTTATAATAGACAAAGAGGATTAAGCTGCTTGCTCAGCCGCATGTTCAGCTTTTTTCTTAATAATTTGGCGTTTTAACAAACGCGCACGTTGCGACAATTCCTTATCATCAGCTTTGATCAAAAAGCTATCAAGGCCACCGCGATGCTCAACAGAACGCAAAGCACTTGCCGAAACGCGCAAGCGATAACTTTGCTGCAACACTTCAGAAATCAATGTCACATTACAAAGATTTGGTAAAAAACGACGACGGGTTTTATTGTTCGCATGGCTAACATTATTACCATAAAGAACAGTTTTCCCTGTCAATTCGCAGGCACGAGACATAAACTTCACCTTTAAACTCTAAGAAACTCTTAAATCTCAACAGCCGAAAAATAGAATAAACGCAAAAAGCGTACTACACTCCCTTGAACGGCATTACTGAGAAGTTGTTTTTCTAATAGGGTTTCGATAACAAAAGGTCAAGTCTTTTATAAAGCCTTTTGCATCTCATGTTCACTAATTTGCATCATTTCCCATGAAAGATGTAGAAAATATTTTTTTTAATACTTAATCATGTTAAAAGAATATGAGTATTCTAGAAGGAAGCGTTAATCATGAGCAAAACCATCTCCTCCATGACAGAGCTTCAACAAAAACACTCTCGTTTTTCTTCACTTTTGTTTGGTATTTTATGTACGTGTTTTTTTCTTCTCTTTAGTGCATTGGGTGTATGGCAAATACAACGATTAAACTGGAAAACAAATCTTATTACCAGTGCTCATCAGCGTATTCATTTGCCTCCCATAAAAGCACCCCCGCAAAATCAATGGAAGTACGTTACTTTTGAGAAAGATGAATACCGCCCTGTTATCATTACAGGAAAATTTTTGACAGATAAAAATATTTTTGTCACTGCTGTTACTCAAGATACCACGGGCTACTGGGTTTTAACCCCTCTACAAACAGCCGACAACACACTGACCTTTGTAAATCGTGGTTTTATTCCCATGGATGCACGCCATGACTTCCAAAACGCAGAGCAATCACACACTGGTGCCACTCCTCAACAATATTCTGTTCCAAACACAGAGCAAACTACGATTATAGGTTTGTTACGGATGAGCGAAAAAAATGGATTTTTTCCACGCAAAAACAATCCGGACACCAATTTATGGTATACACGTGATCTCCCTGCTATGGCACAAAGGCTTGGTTTATCTAGCGTTGCCCCTTATTTTATTGACGCCGGTAAAAAAACAGCTCCGCAAAAAAACTTACCGATTGCTGGCTTAACTGTTGTACACTTTCGAAACAATCACCTTGTCTATGCTCTTACGTGGTTTACTTTAGCTGCTGGTGTTCTAGGGGGCTCTCTTTTCCTGCTACGACAAAAAAGCTAAAAAAACACAAAGCAAAATCCCCGCCTCATGAAACATGTATAGTTAAATGGCTTTTCTTTAAGAACCACGCAGTTCACAACAAAATACAAACCTGTTGCGTTGAAAATTACACTCACCACTCCCTTTTTCAAAAAAGCGCACACGCGAACAACACTCAAGCACATAAGTGCCTTCTTACAAGTGTTGTTTTAAATATACCCAAAATGAAAAAAACGCTCGACCACAAGACACCGCTTGTGCTCACTAAAACAGTCTCTTAGATGTTATTATAAACAAATCTTAAAAAGACTTACGGGAATAATACCGCGCAATTGAATTAATATTACCACGATAAATGCCAAGATCATTCAATTCATCTGTTGAGAGATGACTTAACGCATTAACTGTCCGCCGATAACGGCGCCAATTACTATAAGAACGTAGAATACTCATACTTTTTACCCCAAACCTCAATTGGTTCTCACTGGGATATAATGTAGAGCAAATTACAAAAAAGAGTCGTGCTATAACTTCATAACAGATATGCGCTTACCACATGAGAAACTTTTCTCATTCAAAAAAGGCAAGCTACAAAACATTAATGGCGAAAATGCCGCACACCTGTAAAAACCATAGCTAAACCGTGGGCATCGGCTGCTGCAATAACTTCTTCATCACGCATTGATCCACCCGGCTGAATAACAGCTGTTGCACCAGCTTCAACCGCTGCCAAGAGACCATCTGCAAAAGGAAAAAATGCATCTGATGCAACTACAGACCCTTTTGCAGGAGATTCTGTTAGTCCTGCTCTTTCAGCGCTTTCTTCAGCTTTACGCGCAGCAATTTTTGCTGAATCAACACGGCTCATTTGGCCGGCACCAATCCCAACAGTTGCGCTATTTTTTACATAAACAATAGCATTTGACTTCACATGTTTCACCACCCGAAAAGCAAATTGCAGATCACGCATTTCCTCTTGAGTTGGTGCCCGCTTTGTCACCACTTTCAGATTGAGATCATCAACCACCATATTATCACGCGATTGTACTAAAATCCCACCCGCAAGCGTTTTAGCAATAAGCCCTCCACAACGTGGATCAGGGACACCCCCTGTTACCAACAAACGTAGGTTTTTCTTCCTCGCAATAATTTCACGTGCTGCCATTGTTGCATCAGGAGCAATAATGACCTCCGTGAAAATCTTGACAATCTCTTCTGCACATTCTTCATCAAGGATTTGATTTAACGCAACAATTCCACCAAATGCCGAGACATTATCACACATAAGAGCTTTCAGATAAGCCTCTTTCAAATTCTGTCCTTCTGCAACACCACAAGGGTTTGCATGTTTAATAAGAGCAACAGCAGCAGTTTTTTGAGGATCAAATTCTGCTACAAGTTCAAATGCCGCATCTGTATCATTCATATTGTTATAAGAGAGTTCTTTACCTTGCAAAAGTTTGGCTGTTGCAACGCCAAAACGTTTCTCACGACTGCGATAAAATGCCGCCCGTTGATGCGGATTTTCCCCATAGCGCATAACGCTTTCAAGATGACCAGAAAAACTTTGCCACGCTGGAGTTTCAACTTTTAAATCCTGTGCAAACCATGCCGCTATCGCCGTATCATAAGCAGCTGTGTGTGCATAAGCACGCATTGCTAACTGACGTCGCATAGATAAGCTTAAACATCCCTCATGCTTTTTTAATTCAGCAAGAACCACATCATAATCACTCACCGCTGTAACAACGCCCGTATAAGCATGATTTTTTGCGGCAGCGCGAATCATTGCTGGTCCACCAATATCAATATTTTCTAGGATTGTTTGTCCATCAGCTCCAGATTGAGAAGTCTCTTCAAAAGGATACAGATTGACCACCAGAAGATCGATTCCATGGATACCGTGCTTTTCCATAGCAGCGGCATGGCTAGGATCCTGCCTTACACCTAAGAGAGCTCCATGAATCAAAGGATGAAGTGTTTTAACACGCCCATCCATTATTTCCGGAAATCCTGTAATTTCAGCAACATCTTTGACAGCCAAACCAGCCGCCATTAGGGCTTTGGCTGTTCCTCCTGTTGAAATCAATTCAACACCATAAGCATGAAGCGTTTGTGCAAATGTAACCAAACCTGTTTTATCCGATACAGAAAGAAGAACACGACGAACCCGATGAAGATCAGGTACGGGAAAATTTTTTGCAACAATACCCATAAAAAGAAATCCTAAAAATAAAAACGGTAACAATTTGAGAAAACGCGCTTATGCATTTTATAGCACATGCCTTTATCAAAATACACTGAAAGAAGAGAACATCTTTTTAAGCACAAAGAATGATTTTATCTTTCTTTGTGTTATAAAAAAATCCAATCATTGTTTCATTGACGGCATGTAAAACGCCAACGAACTTTTTCTTGGAATGCAGGACGAAAATACAAAACGATCTGTTGTGTGCGTTGCGGACCATTAAGTTCAGCAAAATCAATCGAATCTTCAAGAAAAATATCAGCGTCAGGTGATATAAAATACCACTCTTGTCCACCTCTAGCAGCTAAACATACACCGTTGCCATCATAGTTAACCTCAATTTGCGGATGAAGATGAAATCGAACAGCAACATTATTCTGTTCATTTTGATCAGCCTTATGTCTTTTTGAAAGCCCTCTGGGCGGCATAAAAAAGCGATCAAAACCCTCGATCATTTTTCCATTTGTTGCTAAAATAAGACCACGCTCATGAACAAGATTAAAGGCTTGCACATAGCCATCATGGCTTGCAATAAAACCAGTTTTCTCTGAATCCTCTATACGGCGTACTTTAACATCCGTTGGTCCATCAAGCAAAAGTGAGGCGCCCCGCTTCCTTTTTTTATGAAAAATGCCCACCGAACAATCATTAACCGTTGCCGTTGAATGTGCTGCAGTGACACGTCCGAAATGTCGATATTCTTCACGCCCATAAGGATTAACACCCGTATTGATAATAAAGCGGCTCCCTCGAGAAGACATTTCAAAAGATAAACATCCAGACCCAGCATGTTGTGCAACAGAGCGTGGTGGAAATTTTCCTGTATCGGCAAGCACTGTCGTTTTATTGGCTTGTAAACGCTGAAATCCTGAATAACGTGCATAACTAAAAGGATGTCCAGCTGTTTCATCAAGATCTAAAACTGTTGATAAACGTTCACAGACAAGTGGTCCAACCCCATTAAAATGCGCCAATGTTTGGTCCTCATGAATAAAAAACCGTAAAGCTGGCAACATACGCTCAACAGAATCAATGAGGATACGTGGTGCTTTTTCATAACTATGTACAAAAAGATGACGTAAAGACAACAAATCCGATAACAAGTCGAGTAAGATAGCTGGACTCCGTGAAATATGACCACCATCAACCAAGATCTGACGCGAAAGTTCCTCCACAAGAAAGGTCTGCACTTTCTTTTTCATTGCTGCAGAAACAGGCAAAGCAAGAGAGGCAAATGTCAAAGCAACAGCAGCTTGTAAACGTTGTTCATTGTTTTCCATACTATAAATCGTTATGCGCAAATAACGAAATTGAAAACCAAGTGCGCGTAAAAAGCGTTTTTCAAACCGCTCACTTGCTCCTTGCAACAACATTTTCGAATGACAAATCCACGACATTAAACGCCGCGCCACAACCGGAGCACTCCAAGCGAGCCCCTTAACTTTTTTGCCACCATGGTCAAGCCAATCTTCTAAGAGAGAACGTGCATGTGCTACAGCTAAATCACTCTCTGCTGCCGCCATATGTCTCAACCAATGAAAATCATGAAGAGCCGCCTCCCATTCTGGCGTTGGTGAAACCAACGCAAAAGGTGAAACCGCACCAGCGTGAACAACATGACCAGCAAAAGCAAAACGACCATGATAAAATTCATGCGCCATCATCGGATTCGCGAGATGCAAATCAATGGGATGCGCTAAAATCTTATGGGGACGAAATCCTGAAAATCGCCAACGAAACAGAGGACCAACGGATAAACGCCGTATAAATTGGTGTATCATATACACAAAGTCCGACGCCTTTGTCTGAGGACCTTTTAACGCAACCGCCACAATCTCATCTCCGTACATACCGAATCGTGCACAATTTCAGCCATTTTAGTAAATGAACCGTTAATTAAGCCACTTTCCGCAAGCGCGCTGCAAAAAAACCATCCATTCCTAAAAACAGATCATTCTCAGCATCAAAGCTTTGATGACAAAAATCCGCAGGTGTTGTTCGTAAAGTTCCCTGAAGTGAGAGCAAATGCGCCAAAGCGCCCATTTCTTCCCTGCCAATAGGCTCTAAAACAATGTCATCACGTTCCGATAAAATTTTCTCAATGAGATCTTCACCTTCTTCCCTTGCTAGGGAACAATTGGAAAAAACAATACGCCCCCCTTTCTTTACCAAAGCAATTGCCGCTGAAAGCAAATCATATTGCAACGCTGCTAACTTGGCGATATCGCCCATTGATTTTGTCCATAAAATATCCGGATGACGACGTATTGTTCCTGTAGAAGAACAAGGAGCATCAAGAAGAACAGCATCAAAAAGCTGTTGGGGTTGAAAATTTCTTACATCCCCCTGCCAAATGCGGACTGTAAAATGAAGCCGCTCCATATTTGCCTTTAAACGCGCTACCCGATTAGCAGAGAGTTCAACCGCTGTCACATCAGCCCCTTGCAAAGCCAATTGTGCTGTTTTTCCCCCAGGGCTCGCACAAAGATCAGCAACCTTTTTTCCCCGTATATTGCCAAGTAAGTAAGCAGGCAACGCCGCCGCAAAATCCTGAACCCACCAAGCCCCCTCTGTATAGCCTGGTAGATCGCTAACAGAACAATCCAAACCACTCATCCGAATGGAACCATTGGGCAAAACAATACCCCCAAGCTGTTTAGCCCACTCAACACTATCGGATTTAACTGTCAAATCGAGAGGAGGTTCAAGACTTTGAATTGTCAAAATTTGATCAGCTTTTTCTTTTCCGTAAGTTGAAACCAAAAGCTGTCCAAACCATTCCGGCACCCCTTCAATGGTAGGGACTTGTTGACGTAAAAAATCTGCCTCACGTGCAACATTTCGTAAAAGAGCATTCACCACCCCTGAAAAACGGTGCATACGGGGATCAAGTTTAGCCACACGCACAGCTAAATCAATAGCAGCATGATCCGGGACATCAAGGTAAAGAATTTGTGCCACACCAACATGCAAAAGATGCTGAAGTGAAAGGGCTTGAGAGGGCAAAGGCCGCTTTAAAAAGCGTGATAAAGCAGCTATAATCTGCCCTCTATGACGCAATGCCGCTATCAAAATGGCTCGACACAATGAGCGATCTCGATGTGAAAGTCCCAAATATTGTGGATGTCCATGTTCATTATCTGTTAAACCAGAAAGAGATGCATGCTTATCAAGCACCGCCCCTAGGAGACGAACACACAACTGCCGAACAGCTAATCCAGGAACATTTTTTTCGGACACATGCCCCGCTTTCTTGTGTTTCAAAACAATACCTTTACGTCTTTGCCCTCTTAAGAGCTTTATAATCAAGATCTCTTTTTATCTTCGTAACGAAGCCAAGAAGGACGTTTTGTAACGCGCTGAAAAGCATTTTTTCCCTGACTATCTAAAATATCGGCTGGAGCACTCTGACTGAAATCTTCATAATCCAAGCCCTTGCTTTTTTCATGCAAGCTGCCTTCTTCATTCCAACCCATACTTTTGACCATTTTTCCCTTCATCTCTTCTGCTTGCTGATAAAGAGCAGCAATACGATTTGCCGTCGCCGGATGGGTAGAAAAAAGGCTATCAGCTCCTTCACCGCTCAAGGGATTGATAATAAACATATGTGCTGTTGCTGGATTATGCTCTGCCTCCTCATTATATACCCCATGTCCGCCATCAGCAATTTTACGCAACGCAGAAGCCAACCATAACGGATTACCACATATTTCAGCTCCTCGGCGATCGGCAGCATATTCACGCGTGCGACTAATAGCCATTTGCACCAGCATCGCTGCAAAAGGCGCCACAAGCAAAGCAATCACACCCCCAAGCCCTCCACCATGAGAATGTTCTGAAGAATTACGTGTTCCCCCCATAAAAAAAGCGAAATTCCCAAGCATTGAAATTGCTCCCGCAATCGTTGCAGTCAACGTCATTGTTAACGTATCACGATGCTCAATATGTGCTAACTCGTGTGCCATAACACCGGCAATTTCCTCTGCACTCAACTGCTCTAACAATCCAGTACTTGCAGCAACAGCCGCATTTTGAGGATTGCGTCCCGTGGCAAAAGCATTTGGCTGTGCACTCTCAATAACATAAACTTTTGGTTGAGGAAGAGAAGCTTTCCTAGCTAAATCTCTTACAATTTTATAATAAATCGGCGATGAATGCTGATCAACCTCACGCGCACCATACATGCGTAAAACAATTTTATCCGAATTCCAATAAGAAAAAAAATTTAAACCGCTTGCCATCAAAAGTGCAATGATCATACCCCCGCCCCCTCCAACAAGATAACCAACTCCCATAAAAAGAGCGGTCATAAAAGCCAAAAGCATGGCTGTACGCATTATGTTCATTACTCAAAAAACTCCATGATAAAATACAATTTATATTATATGATGGGGTTTTCTTTCTGCTTCTTCAATGGAATAAGGTTAAAATGACTAAAAAAGATGAGCAAACAAGTCAACAAAAAGCAATGCGTGATAAGCAGCAGCAATCCCTCTCTTCCGCAGCACAACGTGCCCTGCATGAAGCTGAAGAAAGACGTAAAAGTGAAACTCACGAAGAAAAGCCTGTAGAAAACGGTGGACGCGGCGGCAAAGATCCTTCACGCTATGGAGACTGGGAAATTAAAGGCCGCGCTATTGATTTTTAAATCAACAAGATTGACTTTAAAAAATCAAACACCCTTCAAAGAAGTTCCGTTTTTGATAAACAAAAACGGACAACAACTATTACTTTATAAAGCTTTTAAAGGCACAACTGATTATATTCTAACAACAATCACGCTTCTTCTGCTCCAGCAGCAGCTTCTTCAGCAGCTTGCTTTGCAGCAGCTATACGTTCTTGTGCTTTTTTGCCAGGCTCACCTTTGTGCGGATTATTGCGCGTTGGACGCTTTTTCAATCCAGCCGCATCCAAAAATCGTAAAACGCGATCTGTTGGCTGCGCCCCTTGGCCAAGCCAATATTGGATACGTTCTTCATCAAGTTTCACACGCGGTCCATCTTTAGGCAACATTGGGTCCCATGCACCAACACGCTCAAGAAACCGCCCATCGCGCGGACTACGAACATCCGCAACAACAATATGATAGTAAGGACGTTTTTTTGAACCTCCACGGGACAAACGAATTTTTAATGCCATATTTTATCTCCTATTGTCAGTCCTGGCTTTCGTTTAAATTGATTTACTTTTTTGTTCTTCAGCAATAATTTCATGCTGCCGCACAACCTCTTTAATGACAAACTTCAAAAATCTTTCAGCAAAATCGGGATCAAAATGACTCTCTTTTGCCAATTGTCGCAACCGTGCGACTTGGCTCTGCTCACGCAGAGGATCAACTGTAGGCAAATCATAACGGGCTTTTAAGTGCCCCACAGCCTTTGTACAACGAAACCGTTCTGCCAAAATGTGAATCAACGCTGCATCAAAATTATCAATGGACGCCCGCAAATGTGCCAATTCATCCAACATTTTTTCCTGCATTATCTTTCCTTCCCTCTCCGCATCTTATTTTTTCTTGGGATGCTGAGGAAAATTTCCCCTATCGGCACTGCTATTGGAAAGACCAGGAAATGTAAGTCCACGCCCTGGAAGACCAGGTAAGACCTTGCCCCCATTACCACTTTCAATTTTTTTTTGAAATGCTGAAAATTGCTTTGAATCAAATCCTGATAAATCAGGGAGTGCTCCGGAATCTCCGCCACCCGCTCCCATACCACCAAGTCCCATCTTAGAACCAAGTGCTCCGAACATTTTCCCCATCAAACCACTCTTGCCTTTACCTCCTATGGCTTTGACCATATCAGCCATTTGGCGATGCATTTTCAAAAGCTTATTAATATCAGCAGCACTTGTACCAGACCCTTTAGCAATCCGTTTCTTGCGGCTATGTTTCAAAACTTCAGGATGAGCGCGCTCTAGAGGTGTCATAGACGAAATAATAGCCAATTGACGATTAAACAAACGGTCATCAAGTCCCGCAGCAGCAATTTGATCTTTTACCTTCCCTAAACCCGGCAACATTCCCATAATGCCGCCCATTCCACCCAGTTTTTTCATTTTATGCAATTGTTCTGCAAGATCATTGAGATCAAATTTTCCAGCCTGCATTTTTTTTGCAAAAGCAGCTGCTTTTTCATGATCCATTGTTTCAGCAGCTTTTTCAACCAAAGAAACAATATCACCCATTCCGAGAATACGATCAGCAATACGACGAGGATGAAACTCCTCCAAAGCATCTATTTTCTCACCGATTCCAATTGCTTTAATCGGCTTTCCTGTAACAGCACGCATTGAAAGAGCGGCACCACCCCGGCCATCACTATCCATACGTGTTAAAATAATTCCTGTAATTCCCACACGCTCATCAAAAGAACGAGCAAGATGAACAGCGTCTTGCCCCGTAAGACTATCAGCAACCAACATAATTTCATGAGGAAGGGAACAAGCTTTAATTTCAGCCAATTCAAGCATCAAAGCTTCATCAATATGGTTACGTCCTGCTGTATCAAGAATCAGCACATCATAACCGCCCAATTTTGCTGCCTGTACTGCACGTGATGCAATATCGACGGGAGACTGCCCTGCAATAATAGGTAAACTTGCAAGTTTTGCCTGTTCTCCTAATTGGCGCAGTTGTTCTTGCGCCGCAGGACGGCGTGTATCTAATGACGCCATAAGAACTTTTTTATTGTGTTTGTCAGTGAAACGCTTTGCAAGCTTTGCTGTTGTCGTTGTTTTTCCGGAACCTTGCAAACCAATCATCATAATAACAACGGGAGCCGGTGCATTTAAATCACTCAAAACGCCTTCATTTCCAAGGACATTAACCAATTCGTCATGAACAATTTTAACAACCATTTGGCCCGGTTTAATTGATTTAACAATTTCGGCTCCAACAGCTTTTTCACGAACCCTATCGGTAAAAGAACGAGCGACATCAAGCGCAACATCGGCTTCTAACAAAGCACGACGAATTTCGCGCAGTGCTTCTGCTACATCCTGATCCGACAAAGCTCCACGCCCTGTCAAATGAGACAGTATGGAACCAAGCCGTTCTTGTAAGGATTCAAACATTCTCTACCTCATTGCTGCATAACAAACAGAGCTGCATAACAAACAAACAAAAATGACATCCAAGAGCGCATCGCGCCGTCGGATGTTGACCTCTGAGATCTCTTTATACCCTTAAACGGGGTCTCAGTCGGTTGCTCCAAATTAATTTGGTCACTGAAAGCTTGTTCTTTCAAACAATAAAACCATACCTTTGTCAAGATTTATCATATAATAGTTTTACTTTTAAAAGTTTATTTTAAAAGAAAGAGAACTTTACACTTTAAAAATTACCCAACCTCAACACGCACAAAACAACTTGTATCTTGTTCTATACTCCACAATTCACCGCTTGAGATATCAAACCAAACTCCGTGTAATGTCAAAACACCCTGATCTTTGCGGGTCTTTATCCATGGAAATGTTTCTAAATTTCTCAACGAATGATAAATAGAAAGCTGCTCTAATGCGATCTGCTGTTCTGGAACAGTCAATGATTTATTGCTCACAACTATTTGCGCTGCTGGTGCTAAAAGGTCAATCCATTGACCAATAAAATCTTTTGATGATAAAGACTTGCACGTCTCTTTAAGAGCAGTACTCACCCCTCCACAATGCGCATGACCAAAAACAACAATATGCTTAACTTCAAGCAATTGTACAGCATATTCAAGAGCTGCAGATGTTGCATGATATTGGTTATCAGGAGAAAAAGGCGGGACTAAATTTGCCACATTGCGCAGTGTAAAAATTTCACCAGGCTTGGCATCAAAAATCGTTTCTGGCACTGCGCGCGAATCACAACATGCAATAACCAAAACTTCAGGTTTCTGCCCTTCAAGCGCCAATTGTTGATAATGTGCCATTTTATATGAAAAATGATTTTTTATAAAGGACCGATAACCGCTTAAAAGTCTTTCTGGCAAATGCGTCATTCTTTACTTACTTTCATTTTGTCTCTTTATATAAAATAGATTCTTAACATATAAAAATACTAAAAATATCCTTTCATCCATGCACAATTACTCCCTTAAGATAACAAATTATTACTATGAAATAGAAGAAACAAGTTTACCTTTCCCCGAATAAATAACTATTCTCTTTAGGCAGAAGGTGTTACAGTGCAAAAAATGATATAATGGTCTACTTCCATGAAGAAAAGACCCCTAAGAGCAAAAAGGGAAGATTATTGTGTTACAACAAAAAGCATCAGAAACAAAAAACAATCAAGATAAAATAGAACAAATCCTTTTTGCTCATACCGATAAAGAAGATATCGCTTGTTACGAAAACAAAGAACTCCAAAAAGCCGCAACCTCTGCTGTTGAGGCTTTTAATCTCCACCAAGCAGGAAAAACAATCATTTGTTTTGAACAAAATTTGACCCGTAACAATAAACCTATAACTGTCATCACGCTCGTAAACGATAACAAGCCCTTCTTGCTCGATTCTATTTTGAATGTCTTCAATCAGAACAAAAATCATATTTATTTGATTGCGCACCCCGTTCTTGATTGTGTCTCCGGACAGCGCATCAGCCTGATGCAAATTCACATCGAGTCTTTAAACGAACAGCAAATACAAAAACTCAAAGAGGAGCTTGCCCTCGTCCTTGAACAGGTCAATGCCGCTGTACAAGACTGGAAATCTATGCTTGAAGAAGTCGAAAAGCATATTCATGCCTATCAAACAAGCCTCCCACAGCACTACAAACAAGAGGGCGAAAAAGCCATTGAATTCCTTAACTGGTTGATGGACAATAATTTCATCTTTCTTGGCATGCGCACTTATCATTTTATCAAAAACCAAGAACCCACAAAAGCCTTTATAGCAAGTGATGTTGAGCTTGGTATTCTTACAGATGCCTCTATCCGCATTATTGGTGATGCACGCGTGGAAGAACCCCCCCAAGAAATCTTATCCTTTATGGAAAGCGATAATTTGCTTATTGTAACAAAAGCGAACAGTCGCTCAAAAATTCATCGTCCTGTTTGGCTCGATTATATTGGTCTTAAAATCTTTGATAAAGAAGACAAGCTGTGTGGAGAATTACGTATTGTAGGATTATTTACCTCCTCAGCTTATACGCGTTCTATTTTGCAAATTCCTTTCTTAAAAGAAAAAGCCAAAACCATCATTCAACGCCTTGGATACAACCGCGCAGACTATTCTGGGAAAGCACTCATCAGTGTTTTAGAAACCTATCCAAGAGACGAAATGTTTCGCTCCGACGTTGAAACATTAACAGAAAATGCCAAACTGATCTTACAATTAGACGAACGTCCTCGTCTACGCGTTCTTGCACATACTGATTCTTTTGGACGTTTTGTTTCTATCCTTGTCTATGTGCCCCGTGATCAATATAGCAGCAACATTCGCGAAAAAATTGGCGAATATTTTGTTGAAACTTATAAAGGTGATTTTTTTGAATCCTATCCGCTATTTTTAGAAAGCACACTCATCCGCGTCCATTATATCATCCATCGTAAAGGAAGCGAAAGTGCCCCTATTATTGAGCGCATGACACTTGAGGAAAACGTTCGTTCCATAGCACAAAGTTGGGAAGACAGTGTTCAAACCATAGCTCAAACCCGCAAAGCGACAGACCAACAAATGCGTCTGGCTAGCCAATTTCCCAACAGCTACCGTGATTTATTTTCCGCTGAAGACGCCATTGAAGATGCAGGTCATATTTTAAGTCTTAATGATAAAAAGCCTCTTTTCGTCACTTTTTATTATGCACACAAAAAAGAAAAACGAAATATTTCTCTGCGGCTTTTTCACCGCCACGAAGCTCTTGCCCTTTCCAAACGTGTACCACTTCTTGAAAATATGGGTTTTCGGGTCATTGCTGAACAAACGCTTGAATTACCAGATAGCAACGGACACTCTGTGTACCTTCATGATATGCAACTAGAAAGCGCTTTCCAACTCTGTATCGATTTTGACAAAAACAATCAAAAGCATGCCGAAACATTCGAAGCAATTTGGTCTCAGAATGCTGATAATGACGCCTTTAATGCTTTAACCCAAACAGCAGCGCTTGATTGGCGTGAGATTGTCATTTTGCGCCATTATGGACGATATCTCCAACAAGCCGGAATTCCTTACTCACAAGATCGCGTTGCTCAAACTTTAAACGCTTACCCTGATATTACCCAAGATCTTTATTCTTTATTTCATTTGAAATTTCATCAAAGCCATACAGAAAAAGAGCGGGAAGAAAATCAACAGATCATTCAACAACGCATTGAAGAAAAATTACAAAATGTATCAGGGCTAGATGATGATCTCATTTTACGCCGTTATCGTAATCTTATTGAGGCAAGTTTACGAACCAATGCCTTTACCCCCCTTCAAGATAGCACCCCACGGCGTATTTTAGCAACCAAATTAGACCCTCGCCAAATTGAAGGTTTGCCTGAACCGCGTCCCTATCGGGAAATTTTTGTTTATGGACCAGAAGTTGAAGGGGTTCATTTGCGTTTTGGTCCTATTGCTCGTGGCGGAATTCGTTGGTCTGATCGTGCACTCGATTATCGCACTGAAGTCTTGAGCTTAGTCAAAGCTCAACAGGTTAAAAATGCTGTTATCGTTCCTGTTGGCGCAAAAGGGGGGTTTTATCCTCATCGCCTTCCTCAAACGAATGACCGTGCTGTCGTAATAGAAGCTGCACGACAAGCTTATATTGACTTTATCACGGCTTTGCTTTCCATCACCGACAATCTGGTTAATGGCAAAATAAGCAATCCACACAATATCATCTGTCATGATGGACACGATCCTTATTTTGTTGTTGCTGCAGATAAAGGCACAGCAACATTTTCTGATACAGCCAACGCTCTCAGCCAAGCGAATCATTTTTGGCTTGATGATGCTTTTGCCTCTGGAGGTTCAGCAGGCTATGACCACAAAGCCATTGGAATTACAGCGAAAGGTGCGTGGGAAGCGGTTAAAAGACATTTTCGAGAATCATTTGATCATGATATTCAAACAACTCCCTTCACCTGTATTGGTGTTGGTGATATGTCTGGTGATGTTTTTGGCAATGGAATGCTTCTTTCCAAACAAACAAAACTTATTGCTGCCTTTGATCACCGCGATATCTTTATCGACCCAAATCCAAACATAACTGAAAGCTATGCAGAGCGTATGCGTCTCTTTCAACTTCCTCGTTCAAGTTGGCAGGACTACGATCAAACAAAATTATCAAAGGGCGGTGGTATTTTCTCACGCACAATGAAAACCATTACTCTTTCACCTGAAGCCGCACAAGCTATTGGTTTTGAAAAACAAACCGGAACCCCCTTTGAAATTATCTCTGCACTTCTCAAAGCACCCGTTGATCTTTTGTGGTTTGGCGGCATTGGCACTTATATCCGTGCAACAACAGAAACGGATGCACAAGTAGGGGATCGTGCAAATGATGCAATACGCATTACTGGTGACCAAGTTCGTGCAAAAGTCATTGGTGAAGGAGCTAATCTTGGTGTTACACAACGTGGTCGGATTGAATATGTCTTAAATGGAGGGCGTTGCAATACGGACGCCATTGATAACTCCGCAGGTGTTAATTGTTCAGATGTTGAGGTCAATATCAAAATTGTTCTAGCATCAGCACTTCGAGCAAAAACGCTTACACGCGAAGCTCGTAATGAACTCTTGAAAGAAATGACTCCACAAGTTGAACAATTAGTTCTACGCAACAATTATCTACAACCCCTTGCTCTTTCTTTAGCTGAAAGCCAAAGTGTTTCGGATTTGCCTTATCAAATACGCTTTATGCATGATTTGGAACAGAAAAAACTTTTAGATCGCAGAGTTGAAATTCTCCCTGATGAACAAACTTTGCGGCAAAGAACAACACAAGGCCAAGGACTTCTGCGTCCAGAACTCGCCGTTCTTTTGGCATATGCTAAATTAACCCTCAAAGAAGAAATCGCCCACAGCCCCATTGTGGATGAGCGTTATTTTGATACAATTTTGTTGCACTATTTTCCAACGCAAACTCAAACAAACTTTGAGAAAGAAATCATTCATCATCAATTACGTCGTAATATTATTGCAACTCTCATCGCCAATGATATTGTGAATCGCGGTGGACCTACTTTTGTTAATCGCCTCCAAGATGCAACAGAACAAAAGATTGAAAATATTATTCGCGTTTTCATCACACTGTGCGATGGTTTTGAAATATCTCAATTATCTGATCAAATTGATAAGCTGGATAATAAAATACCGGGTCTTGTCCAAAACAAATTCTACGCAGCCATTACGTCAATGCTTTTTGAAACAACAAATTGGGGATTGCGTAATATGGATCTTTCGATTCCATTAGAAGAACTTGTGAAAACAATGAAGCAAGCCCGTACTGTTATTGAAAAACTGCTGTCATATTCCAATGACAAGGATATTAATCAAAAAATTAGAGAAAAAACGATACATTATAGAGAAGAAGGAGCAGCTGAAGCTTTAGCAAAACAATTGGCTCTCTTGGAAGCTGCTCCCATAATTTGTGACATTTCTTTTATTGCAAAACAAAGCAACAGTGATCTTATTAAAACCGCAGAGATTTATTTCTCACTTGCTCAAATCATCCGTATAAACCGCATTAATGAAGCAAGTCGAACAATTCCTGTACTTGATTATTATGATAGTATGGCCTTAAGCCAAGCTAAAGAAAACATTGCTGAAAGCTTACGAAAAATTGTTATGAAAATCCTGAAAGATTATGGAGCAAAGGAAGATCCGTTCGCAGCTTGGAGCCAAACAAAAGAAGACCAAATTCACAATGTAACAAATCGCATTGGTGCTCTCATTGAAAATGATCTTAATATTTCTCGATTTACTTTCGCAGCAGGGATGATTGCGCAACTTTAAAATACACCTCAGACTTAGAATAAAGCAAGACAGCTAAGTTTTTAAACCCTCATTTCTCCCATCCATGGGGGAATAACCAAGGGGAAAATCTGGTTGCCATTTACATTTTGAGGCAGAGAACTTAAAAGACTTTATTTTAGCAGGTAGATTGATGGCATAACTTTAAGATACAACTTAAACTTAAAGTGGAGTAATGCGTCCTAGTTTTAAAAACCCTAATTTTGCCCATCCATGGGTAATCACCAAGGGGAGAACGGGGTTACCATCTGCACTTTTAGGCATCACACCCAAAACAAAAAATAAAGCTTGCAGATTGTTAGCTTGCTCAGGAAACAAACGCTGCAGAGTCGTAAGAAGCTCCATATGCTTCACAAAGACAAGCTCAAAGTTTGCTGTTAAATATCCTTCATCATCAAAGGAAAAAGGTCCACTGACACGCAATACGCCACCTGTATGAAAAATCAACTCACCGTGCTCTAAAAGTCCACTTTTCCCATATAAGTGCTTTTTCCAACTGTCTTTTCCATTTTCAAATAAATGACCCATATCATTGAAAATCCATTTCAAATTGCCATCAATTTTTGGAAAATCAACAAAATAAGGTGCAAACAACAGAGAAGAATCAAAATCATCGAAAGTAATATGCCCCGATAAATGATTCTTTTCATGTTTAAGATCGAGTCGAAAAAATTCTGCTGTTATTTTTTGGGGCACATTCTCTTGATTTAATAAAGGCACAATCACATCTTGAACATCTGTTAAAGATGTTTGCTCTCCAGCCTTTTCCTGCATTGTATTTTTGTTTTTCGTTTGTGGTTCCAATTTTTCTTGAGGTTTTTGTTCCTCAAAAGAGGCGATGGTGGAAATTTCAAGCCCTTCAACCATCAGTTTAAATGTCTTCCCCGTTCTCCAATAAGGTTCTGTTTCAATCACTAGATTGCGCCAGTGTGATGCGATAGGCGTTTTTCCAGAAAAAACAATTGATGTAGGGGAATGAACATTAAACTCTACAAAATGAGGAGCATAAATTGGTGCACCAACCGTTAAACGTTCCGTTGATAGGGAAATCCCGTGCAAAGGCCAAACGAACTGAAATTGATCACAAACAACACCAATACGCAACGGATAACCATTCTTATCCAAATGCTCGCACACAAGCGTCATATCATGAGCAGAGGCCTTAGCGAATAGATTGGAAATATGATCCTCTATTTTACGTGAAAAAAAAACCAGAGTGAGCTGTAAATAAGTACCAGAACAAGACAAAATAGCCCGCAAAGCAAAGTGCTCAAAGAAAGACTTTTCCGTAGTGATGTCAATTGAGAGAACATAGACAAAATGAAAACTTTCCTTATCTCAGATGAACAAATTTCTTAATTTTCACGCCTGTGTAACAGGTACACAAAAGATTTTTTGCAATGCATTTTCAAACCATTGGCTTAAAGCCTGATCATAGATTAAACGACCTTTCAAATGTGCAGAAGCAGGCTGAGCCCCTTTTTCGGTCAATTTATGTGCTGAACGAACCACTAAACGCCGCATCATAGCACGTGTGAATTCAGCATGAAATTGCAAACCCCACGCATTTTTCCCATAACGAAACGCTTGTGTAGGATATGTATGTCCTGTTGCTAAAAGCACCGCCTCCTTAGGTAAATCATAAATCCCTTCATCATGAAAATGATAAACCATTTCTGGCCAATTCATCAATGCCTTTCCTTGTGAGGTTGCTTCTAATGGATACCAGCCAACTTCAACAGTTCCATCACTTCTTGTACCAACACGTCCCCCTAGATTTCGTGCTAACATTTGTGCACCAAGACAAATACCCAAAAATGGTTTATTTTCTTTCAGCGATAGGGAAATCCAATCAATTTCCTCACCAATATAGGCATCCTTGTCATTCACACTCATCGGCCCCCCTAAAATAACAACACCAGCATAGTGTTCTAATGTACAGGGGAGCTTTTGTCCAAAAAGAGGGCGATAAACATCAAGCACAAAACCACTTTGTTGCAAGAATTTTCCCAAACGACCAGTATATGTAGAGCGACGATGCATAACCACCGCAATTCTTGGTTTGCACTTTCTTTGCTTTTTATCAAGACACCTTTGATGTAAAAACATTTTTTAACCAATCACTTCTGCAACAAAGTAAAATTTTATTTCTCAAATACAAGAAAATAATTTTGGCGAACAATATTCCTTACAACTTTCTTTATTTAAAAGAAACGAAATTTCTTTCTCGACAAAAATGCACCTTCTTCTTCTGTTTTAACCCCCGGATCATCAACATTTAAGTGAGTTTTACTAAATATCTTGACATCATGAACTTTTGTATCTTGTTTTTTTACTTGTGCATGATGCAAAAAAGCATCATCTACAGGAGGTAATTCTTCAAGTATCTTAGCTTCAACATCAGCACTTTTTTCGACAATATTTTCTTTATCTTGTTTTTTTGACACAATATCGGTAGCCTCCAATGTAAGAGGAGGAAGGCAGGGTGGTGCTTTCCACTCAAAACAGCCCAAACGACCACTTATTGGAGAAACCACTGACCAAGAAGGGAAGACAGTCCCATCACACATCCACACCGGATCACGTTCAGCACGAAGTGCCAAAGAAAGCCATTGACGCACTGCTCCCTGATTATTTCCTTGTGCCTCTTCAATGTCTGCCAACAATAAATAAACACTTTCCCGTGGATGATATTGAAGTGCTTTTTCGGCCTGTTCCCTTGCCAATACTGTTTCACCAGCATCCAAAGCAGCTTTGGCAATAAGGAAAGCCGCTTCAAATGTATCTTTATTATAAGAAGCAAGTGTTTTAGCCCTTTTCAATCGCCCAACAGCTCCTTCCTCTCTTTCAAGATAAAGCGCCGCTAAATCAGGATGAGGTTCCTTTTTCCAAGCTGTAATAATCATTTTATCAGCTTTGCGCATTTCATTGAGTTTATAAAGAATATCAGCAGCAATGACTACAATTGGAATAAAATCAGGTGCCAATTTATGTGCTTTCAAAATAGCTGCACGCGCTGCTACGGGATGTGTTTCAAGCAGATGAAGAGCCTGCCCACTGAACAGCAAAGCCTGTATATGTTGACGCTCCACAGTTGAACGGGTTGAGCGCGGTAAAGCTTTTTGCGCGCGTTCAAAAACAGCCAGTGCTTTATCCCACTGCCCCTCAACACTCAATCGATCAAGCACAGCTTGATGCGCCCACAAAAGTGCTGGTGATAAAGCCAATGCTTCTTCTGCATATTGTTGCGCTGCTTCATAAGCTTTGCTCTTAAGAGCTTCACGAAACAATCCATAAAGCCCCGCCAATTTTGTTGGTGTTTCTTTTCTCATCTCCTCATAAAGACTGATGGCAGAAGCAGAATTATTTTGCAAAGACAAGGTTTGAGCTTGTAAGAGTTTTGCCAACGGTTCCTGTTTACCTGCAAGGTATTTAGCAACACGTGCTTCCATTTGTTGCGCTAAAATACCATCGCCCGCAAAAACAGCAAGAAGCCCCTGTGAAAGAGCTTGATAACCACGCTTTTTATGACGGTGATAAAAATAATGAGATAAGGCACTAGGTACGGAAAAAAGGACAGATAAAAGCCACCATAAAAGCGCTAAAATTCCAAGAAATAAAATAAGTGCACATAAAACTGTTAGCAATGAAACAGAAAATCGCAAGTGCAAAAATGTTATGACAAAAACACCATTATGATTAGCAACCCACCCAAAAGCCAGTCCGATTACACATACAACAAAACTATAAATAAAAACACGTATCATCTTGAGCCTATTTACCTCTTCGTTGCCTTAAGAGATCCCTGTTGCACAGAGACCAGCAGCTGTTGAAGAAGTTGATGAACAGCAATATGTCTTTCAAGTTGATGAACAAAGTCCACCGAAATATCTTTTGCATTTTGAGGCAATGTTTGCCATTCACTCAAAGCTCTTTCGTAATCACCTGCTTGAATAGCAACTTCCATTCTCGCTGCAATTGCTCCCAGCGTCATGCCCTTAACATTTCCAACAGGTCGTGAAACAATCAAACCTTTTATCCATGCCAAAATATGCTCAGAAAAACCAGCATCTGAGGCAACAGTATTTTGTACACGAACAATCTCATCCGCAACATTGGCAAACAGAGCTGAAAGTTGTGCAGAACTTGAAAGACCTATAGTGGCTGTTTCTTGTAACAAATCAAGTCCATCAAATGAAGGAGATAATTGCTGTACTGTTTTCAATTCATTGATATAAGATCCCCCACGCTCTACAGCATTTTTTAGAGAACTGATAGCAATAAACAGTGCAGTGTTGTTTTCGTTTTTCTCACTATTTTTAACAACAATATCTTTTTGCAGAGTTTCTAAACGTTGTTTTAAAATAGCAAGAGCATTTGCATTATTCTGTCCAACGGATAAAGCTGTTTCCATATCTTTTGATACTTCAACGAAAGATTGCATAGATTCTTCAAGACTTTTCACTTTTTCTTCCAAAGCAGTCAAAGCTTTTCTGCTTTCTTCTTGCGATATTTCATCAGTTTGAATTGTTTCAACCTGATGTGATGAAAAAGAAGAAAAATTTGTTTTCAATGTATCAATTTCTTGAAGCACATGTGCTAATTGCTTTATTGTTTCTTCACCTTGATTTTTTGCAATTTCAGCAATTTGCAAAGCTTTTTCTCCTCCAACGCGATTTTCCACGAAAGAAGAAGGAAGCACACGCGCCCATTGCAACCCTATGAAAAGACCTAAAGCAATGAGACCACCTAAAATTCCTGAAAGAAACAAATACAGCCAAGTCATAGGAGATATGGATTGAAACAGCATATTGTTGCTCTGTTTGTCTATAGCATCCAATTCTGCTAAATTTTTTACTTGTTCTGAATCAGGATGCACAGCTTCATGCTCAATCACAGGCTTTTTACGGCGGGTACCAACATAATGCGGTTTAGTTTTTGGTTTTGAAGAATCTACCATTTTAGTCACTTTTTGTGCACATTTTCACTTAAACGATAAAATAATAAAATGAAAAAAGTTTTAAAAATGAAGCTTTTCTCAAACATCATAGCTTGTTTTACAATCTTTTTATAAAGAATATAACTTTACAGTAATTTTCAACGCCACATTTTTATCCGCAACATTTATAAATATATACTTTAACCAACAAAGTTTTAGAAAAGTATCAACATTTTATACTAAAAAACACAGTATCCCTTTTTGGTGAACAGTGCTTTTCATATCAGGGAAGCATTACAACAGATTTGTTATAGAGGTATCAACTCCAAGAGAATTTCTTTGCATCTTTTCCTATCCATGGTACGCAGACAAGAAAGAATCTTCAACATAAGGTTTTGTCTGAAATGCGTCTGTTGGGAATAGAAACAAGTTGTGATGAAACTGCTGCTGCTGTTGTTGAATACAACAATGAAGAAAACAGCCGAATTCTTTCAAATATTGTTTGGAGTCAAACTGATCATCATGCACCCTATGGTGGTGTAGTTCCTGAAATTGCCGCCCGAGCTCATGTTGAAATTCTCGATAGTTTAATTCTAAAAGCACTCACAGAAGCAAACACACAATTACAAGATATTGATGCCATTGCCGCTACAAGTGGCCCTGGTTTGATAGGAGGACTTTTAGTAGGCGTTATGAGTGCAAAAGCACTTTCTCTTGCCACAGGAAAACCTTTTATTGCCGTAAACCATCTAGAAGGGCATGCTTTAACAGCCGTGCTAACGCATAATGTCCATTTTCCCTATTTACTGCTGTTGGTTTCAGGTGGCCACACACAAACAATTCTTGTTCACGGGATAGGCAATTACCAGCGTTTAGGAACCACTATTGATGATGCATTGGGAGAAGCTTTTGATAAAACAGCTAAACTTTTAGGACTTCCTTACCCTGGTGGCCCAGCACTTGAAAAAATGGCTCTCTTGGGTGATAAAAATCGTATTCCTCTTCCACGACCTTTAAAAGGTGAAAAACGGTTAGATTTTTCTTTTTCCGGCCTCAAAACTGCTGTCCGTCAAGCCGCAACAGCTATGGCTCCTCTTACAGAAAGCGATGTTGCTGACATTGCAGCAAGTTTTCAAGCAGCAGTTACTGATACAGTGCATGATCGTGTTCATTTGGCTCTACAACACTTTACCCACCAGTATCCGCTCTCTGGTTATCAAGGGCGCCGTCCTCCTGCTTTAGTTGTCGCAGGCGGAGTTGCTGCCAACCAAGCTCTTCGATTGACATTGCAAGAACTCGCACATCAACATGGTTTTGAATTTATAGCTCCACCTCTTTCCTTATGTACTGATAACGCTGCAATGATTGCTTTTGCTGGTGCACAAAAACTTGCACGAGGAGAAACAAGCTCCCTTGATATTGCTCCTCGTTCACGCTGGCCACTAGATGAAAAATCTCCTCCCTTGATTGGAATGGGACGCCGCGGAACAAAAGCATAAGAAAAATAAATAGCTGCTTTTGTTATTCACAAAGCACAATATGCGCTACAATTACTGAATATCTTATCGGTTGTTATAATCATTGTAAGCCTTGAACTTTTTGACACTAATTTTCTCGCATCATTTTTTCAACGCAACATAATCAATCAGCCCTTCTAGACCAAAGCCAAAAAAATAATCAAATGTTCACATGCTAAACCAATTTACTTGAAACATCTTTACTTAACTCAATTCTCCACTGAAAAAGAAACAAATTGATAATGCAATTCTTTACCCCATTTTAAAAATCACTCTTGATGGTGTGTTATACAGAGGCTTATAAAAAGATGTACATGACATGTGAAAAATATCAAAGTTCATGAAAAGGAGATCTCATGGCTTATTGGCTTTTTAAATCTGAACCCCACAAATGGTCATGGGAAATGCAAAAGCAAAAAGGTACTGTTGGTGAACAATGGGACGGTGTACGTAATTATCAAGCCCGTAATAATATGCGCGCTATGAAATACGGTGATAAAGGTTTTTTTTATCATTCAAATAAAGGATTAGAAATCGTAGGCATTGTAGAAATATGTGCTGAAGCACATCCTGATTCTACTACCTCTGATCCACGCTGGGAATGTGTAGATATCCGTGCACTCTGCGATATGCCAACACCTGTTTCATTAAAACAGATTAAAGCAAATCCAAAACTGAAAAATATGGTACTGGTTAATGCCTCTCGCTTATCAGTACAACCCGTGACAGAAGAGGAATGGAGAGAAATCTGTTTGATGGGCAATCTTAAAGAAAGATCTCTTGTTGCTCCTAATTCCATTTCACAAACGCGCTCGTAAAGAACATAGCGCAAGACATTTTCCTATTGGTGTATCATTTACTCGCGCTAAATACAGAAATACGTCTTGCCCTAAAACACAAAAAAATTTTTCTAATCAACGTACAAAATACTCCGTCTGCATTTCCCTTCCTGTCAGCGAATGACCAGAGAAACAACAAAAGTTTATTTTTAAAAAGCTTTCTTTTTTAATTTCTCTTGCATGAGATGCCATTTTTCATGAAACTGCTCTCCACCGATTGGTGCATCAACACATTTTATAAGGAAAAAAATGAACTGCTATACCCTTTTAATTGTTGAAGAAGATGATGATCTGCGCCCTATTTTGGTAGAACAATTACAAATGCATAAGGAATTTGAAGTCTTCCAAGCAAAAACAGCTGAAGCAGGAATCACAACAATCCAAGAGAAAAATATTGATCTCGCTATTTTTGGTATTGAATTTTCTGATCTTGATGGTCGTACAGCTGTTAAAAAATTACGCTCCCAAGAATTTCGTGCGCCCATTATCATGATTGGTAATCATGATACAAATTGTGATACCCTTTTAGATCTTGAAAAAGGTGCCAATGATTATGTGACAAAACCCTTTCGCTTTGCAGTATTATTGGCACGAATTCGCGCTCAATTGCGCCAATACGAGAAAAACAACGATACAGTTTTTCATATTGGTCCCTATAGCTTTAAACCAAAACAAAGACTCCTCATTGATCAACACAATAACAAAACATACCTCACAGAAAAGGAAGCTGAGATTCTTAAATATCTCTCTTCCACCCATGATAAAATCGTGAGCCGTGAAACACTGTTAGAACAAATTTGGGGCTACAATGAAAATGTTGTCACTCATACCTTAGAAACCCATATCTATCGTTTGCGACAAAAAATCGAAAAAGATCCTTCCAACGCACAAATTCTCATTACCGATCAAAATGGCTATCGCTTAAACCTTTAAAATTTCTCTCCCATGATCTGCCTTAAAAACGATTTTTATATCCTCAATTCTCACTCTGAAGCCAAAAAATAAAATGTTTGGATTTATACTATTTTCACTTTAAATGAGCATTCTGAAGAGAATAAAATCTCTCATTGTATACCCATCTTATAATGGCTTAATAAAGGCTTGCTTGCTTTGCATATCACAAGAAAGAAGCAAAATATAAAACGCGAGCTAAAGAGAATGAGAATGCCTCTTGACCATTATATAAAGAAAAGTTTTTCACAAGCAGCGTTGTGAAATAGAAGCAGAAACAAAATGAGAAGCCTTTTCATAAGCTTGTGGCGATAATGCAGGAATAAAAACACGCCGTGATTGACGACGCTGTACAAGCAAACCTTGATAAACACGTTTCTGCGCCTGACACATTAAGAGCCCACCAAAATAAGGCAAAAGATAGCGTACAAACGGCTCATAAAAAAGAGAGAATAACCGTGAAGCAGAACCTGAAGAAGGCATATAATGTATAATTTCTTGCACTGGCCCAGAAATAAAATTTGTTTTTTCAAACAAACGAGCGATTTGTTGCCGACTATAAGGCTCACCGTAACCAAAAGGTGTAGAAGCATTGCGCGCCCAAAATCCAGGACGATGAGGAACAATAACAATTAAGTTCCCATTGGGTGCTAAAACGCGCCATATTTCATTCAGTGTTTCAAATGAATTTTCTGTATATTCAAGTGCATGAACCAATAAAATACAATCAATCGAAGCATCAGGAAGCGGCAAATCTTCTTCAAAAACAAGAGCTGTAGCAACCTTCTCATCACAAGGCCAAGGCGAAGCACCCTGAGCTGCTGGCATAAAAGCGAAACATCGTTGTGCGCGTGTACGCAACGCAGAAAGATAAGGAAGTGCATACCCCAACCCCATAACCCGTTTATCAGAAAGATCGGGCCACCATAAATTTAATTGCTCACACACTGTTCCCTGAACACGCAGTCCAAGAGCAGAATCGTAAAAATCTTTCAGTGTGACTATATCCAATTTAACATACCGTGTAGAAAAAAACTTCAAACATCACAAGCTTTCATATCCCCCACTTATATGGACTTCTGCCATTTCTTCGCAATGGCAAAAATTCTCATTTTATATTCTTAAACCCAAACAACAAAAAACGGCACAGAATATTTTTCATAATCCCTTCATGAAAGCTGCTTTCCCCTCGCTCTTTATCTTTCAACCTTGCACCCTAAAAGTTTCTCATGAACTCTCTTCAACATCAGACAAAAGAAAAAAACGATTAGTGAAAATGAAGCAACCTTTCAAGATAGTTTTTTTCTTCTTCCAAAATATGCTCCTTACCAAGGCGTTTGCGAATTTCTTCTAAAATCTGCCGCGCACGCATTTGATCACTTTCTTGTGGTAGTGCCACACCTTCTTGCCCTTCTTGATCTGTTTTTGAAGAAAGTGAACGCCCTAATGGATCTTTAGGATCACGAATAGCATTTTGACTATCGCCGGATTCTTTAAGCATTTCACGCATTTTCTCTAAAACATTTTGTGCACCTTGCCGCAAAGATTCTAAAGCATCTGACTGATCCTGTATGGATTTCTGATTATTTCCGTGATCAAGAGCATCTTCTGCAGAATTCATTTTTTCTTCTGCTTTTTTGAATGCATCATTTGCTTCAATCCCTTGGGCTGATAATTCTTTTTCTAACGTTGATAATTCAGACTGCAATTCAGCTTGATGTTTTTTTAAAGATTTTCTTTGCTTTTCTGGTACATTTTCTCCCCGTCGTTGTTCCATTTCCAATTGATGTGTTTCATTGAGAATTTCTTGTTGACGACGTATTAAATCTCCAAGCTTATCCATCTTTTCTTTCATTTGCGCAGATTGGCTCTGATTTTGCTTGGCACCTTGATTACCTTTTTGAACTTGCAAATGATCAAGAGTCTGTTCAATTTCAGCCAACAGCTGTTCAGCTGCTACAGAGGAACCCATCTTGGCCATTTCTTCGATTAAATTTAGCTTTTTTTCTAATGAATCCTCAGAAAGGTTGGGACGACTAAGATTGTGATTGTTAGGATTGCTATTATTGCTTTTGTCTTGTGCTTTTTCAGCCAAAGCGTGAATATAATCATCCATAGCTTGGCGTAAATCTGCCATAAGCCGTTCAATTTCTGTAGCTGGAGCACCATAACGAAGAGCATCACGTAAAGCAGCTTGCGCTTGTTTTAAATTTTTCTGAACGGATTCAAGCTGATTATCTTCAATACCCAAAGCAATCTGCCATAAATAATCAACCACATCGCGCAAATCATCCTCTGATTCTGCCATAGAAAGTCTTGTCCACGCACTCTGTAGAGCAAGAAAATGTGTGATATTTTTCAGCCCCTCTTCTGGACGCACGAGTAAAGCAGAAAGCATATCGAGTACACGCTCTTGTGCTAAAGCATCAAGAGCCAGCAAACGACGCAATTCACTCACTGCACGAGCAACAGGATTTGAAAAAACACGTTGTGGTAAGGTCATCACAAAAGTTTTGCTGTAAGCTTTCTGTCCAGCACCATCTTCTGCCACCAAAGTAATTTTGACTTCTGAACCAGCCCATGGATGCGCCGATACATCTTTTACCGTACGCATTTTGCCCTTTCCACCACGCGGTAGAAGAAGCTCTATTTCAGGTGCCTTATAAAGAGAAGAAGCGCCTTTACGCTGATTTAAAAGAGGCTCTATTTCAATAAAAGCCTTTGTCACTCCATAATCATCATCCAGCTCATACTGAAGTTCTAATGAACCCGTCAAAATCCGCCCTGGTTTTTCTAACCAACGAATTGTCGGGATCTGATCTTTAATCATTTGTAAATGCCATTGCTGTTTTTTATGCCGCGATGACACTTCTAAATTCATTGAACGCTCTAAACGTGTTTCAAACTGAACAATGGGATCATCCAAAGCCACCTTTTCGTTTTTCTTAGAAAACAGAATTTCCCGTGCATCTTCCTCAGAATTCGCTTTCACTGTAATGCCGGCACCATTAACAACCCGTACAACCACATTACTTCCTTCAGGAACCGCAAGTTGTTTTTCTTTACCTTGTGTTAAATAAAGAGGTGCGACGCCTGTATAAGCAGGTGGCGTTACCCACGCATCAATCCGCATTGATGTTTCATCAACCATAGGGCGTAAATCAAACGCATCTGCCAAACGTCCTCCTAATGAGCCAAAAGAAAAACTAAAAGCACACACAAAAAGGAGAACACATAAAGCTCTGAGAGCCAGAGGATCACAAATTGCACTATTAGGATAGATAAATCCGGTTTTTAAAGAATGTAATTGTTTTGCCATACGGCGTTGATGTTCACGCCAAACAAGAACACTAAAATCTTCATCATTCTCAAGACACAAACGATCTGTTTGAACGCTTAAAGGTTGATTTTTAAGGCTGTTTGCTTGTTCAAGACGCTGATCAACTTCTCTTATTGTAGGAAAGCGAAAATGAATAAGAAAAAACAAACTCCCTGCAGCAAAAAAAAGCATAATCCCGAGTAAAAGCAAATGTGGCCAATAACCCAGAATTCCAAAAAGTCCCAACCAACTAAGCGAACAAAAGAGACTGAGAACTAAGAAAAACGGCAACAACCGTATCCATATCCGCTCAAATGAGAGGATAAACCACATCAAAACGCGCGCATACAAAAGTTTTATTTTTGCAAAACTTTTGATGTTTTCATTTCTCATAGACAAGCATGTGTCCCCTTTTACAACGATGAACTGAGATCTTAATCTCCTCCTCACTTTAAAGGATGAAGATTCTTAACCAGCACCCATCTGTAATCAGATTGGTTTCTCTCGAAAGAAGTCCTACCTGCTGATCACTTATGTGATTCATAGTCCCTCTGAGCAAATCTTACCCTGAATATTACGTTCAACTTTATGCTTTTACACTTGGTTGACGCAAAAGAAAACTGAAATCAAATAGATTTTTACTCTGCATCAATGCACCTTATCACTGTACTAAAGAAAAATATTTTATGACACTACGGATAAACCACACATAAAATAATTTTTAGACACGAAACTGTTTCACTAAAATTTAGTAAAAATAAGACCAAGAAGGCTTAACAATGTTCAATCCAATCTGGAATATGATCACAACCTATTAATTGAGCATAATCAAGCCGCGGACGAACAACTGCATAACGCATATCCTGAACGAGAACTTCTGGCACCAAAAGTCGACTATTGTAGGTACTTGCCATCACTGCACCATAAGCACCTGCTCCCGTAATCGCTAGGAGATCACCTGACACAACAACCGGCATAGAGCGATTTAATGCCAAATAATCACCTGTTTCACAAACAGGACCAACGATATCTGCACGGATCAATGGAGCATTCATCGATGCTTTCTCCACCGGTATCACATCCTGCCACGCATCATAAAGTGTGGGACGCATAAAATCATTCATTGCCGCATCAACAATAACAAAATTGCGTCCTTCACCTTTCTTTAAATACAAAACAGATGTCACCAACACACCGGCTTCCCCAACAATACTGCGCCCAGGCTCCAAGATAATATTAATCCCTAAGGGAGCAATATGTTTTTTTACCAGTTCCGCATAATCAAAAGGAGAGGGTATTGGATGCTGCTCATGACCATAAGGAATACCAAGCCCTCCGCCAATATCGATATGGGTTATTGCATAACCATCATTCCATAATTGGCGCACAAAATCTGCGGCAATCATAAATGCATCTTCAAAGGGCTTTAAGTCACAAATTTGGCTACCAATATGGAGATCAACACCACAAACATCAAGACTAGGCAATTGGGCTGCTTTTTTATAAGCATCCCATGCCAACGACAGCGGAATACCGAATTTATTCTCGGACTTACCCGTTGTAATTTTCTTATGGGTTTTAGCATCTACATTTGGATTAATACGCAAAGAAACACGCGCTGTTTTTGAAAGAGCAACAGCTCGCGCTGATAATTGTTCAAGTTCTGGTTCTGATTCAACGTTAAAACAACAAATATCCTGTGCAAGCGCAAAATCTATCTCTTCAACTTTTTTACCCACACCAGAATAAACAACGCGATGAGCAGGAATACCAACAGCAAGAACACGCCGTAGTTCTCCTTCTGAAACCACATCAGCTCCCGCTCCATGATTCGCCAGAAGCCTTAAAACCGCTTGATTGGAATTCGCTTTAACGGCATACGCAATCAAACTAGGCATATCTCGAAATGCATTTTGATAATCTTTAAGATGTGCAAGAAGTGCACTAGCTGAATAGCAATAAAAAGGTGTTCCAACATTCCGCGCAAGTTCCAAAAGCGAAAGACCTTCAACGTGGAGTACATCCTGATGATAAGAAAAAAAATGCATAGAAACCTCTATTGTATCAACCGATCGAGAACAAAAGGTTTATCTGCTTTGCTTTGAGAAACGGAGGCGCTTTTCAAAGAATCTCCCACTGTTGCAGGAGGCAATTCTAATGCCCCTTTGCGTCCACACCCAACGATCATAACACTCCCCAAAAGAACAATTGTTAAATTCTTCACAATGATTTTCATACGCCCCTATCCCTCCTATTGATAGTTTCTTTTTATTTTTTTGAATTGACCACTCAGGCAGTTACAAGGCGTTTTTTCCAATAAGCAATTTGATAAAGCACTTCTGAAGGTGCCGTACCTCCAAAACTTTTACGGCTTTTAACGGATTTTTCAACCGTCAAAACATCAAAAAGTGCTGCATGAATCTCTGGACAGATCATTTGAAGTTCAACCAATGATAAATCATGCAAACCGCATTGTTTTTTTTCTGCCAGTGCGACAGCCCGCCCAGTAATATGGTGTGCTTCACGAAAAGGAATTCCTAATTCACGTACAAGCCAATCGGCAAAATCAGTTGCGGTAGCATAACCAAAATCAGCTGCTTGTTTCATAGCGTCTTTATTAACTTGCAAATCACCAAGTATCCCTATCATTGCTTCCAGTGATAATTCTAAACTCAAAGCCCCATCAAACACATATTTCTTATCTTCTTGCATATCCTTTGAATAAGCAAGAGGGAGTCCTTTCATCACCGTTAACAGACCCATCAATGCACCATTTAGTCGTCCACTTTTAGCCCGCACAAGTTCCGCAGCATCGGGATTTCTCTTCTGTGGCATAATAGATGAACCGGTTGAAAAAGCATCCGACAAACGAATGAAATGAAATTGATCACTTGACCATAGGACAATTTCTTCTGCTAAGCGCGAAAGATGCGTTGCACAAAGAGCACCAACACTTAAAAATTCTAAGGCAAAATCACGATCAGAAACGCTATCAATCGAATTGCGTGTTGGTTCTCTAAATCTGAGTGCTTTTGCTGTCATAAAACGATCAATTGGAAAGCTTGTTCCTGCCAAAGCAACAGCTCCCAAGGGGGATTCATTCATTCGCTCGACCGCATCACGCATTCGCGATAAATCTCGACCAAACATTTCAACATAAGCCATCATGTAATGACCAAATGTTACAGGCTGTGCCGATTGTAAATGCGTAAAACCTGGCATAAAAGTCTCAACATGTTTTTCTGCTTGATCAAGCAATTGCTCTATCAATTTTTTCAAAGTTTGCGCGATTTTCTGTGATGTCTCACGCACCCACAAACGAAAATCAACAGCAACTTGATCATTGCGGGAACGCGCTGTATGCAAACGTCCTGCTACAGGACCAATTAATTCGCTCAATCGCGCTTCAATATTCATATGAATATCTTCAAGCTTTCGTGAAAAAACAAATGTACCTTCCTCAATTTCCTGTTGAATAAGTTTTAAACCATGAACAATTTTTTCATAATCTGATTGTGAAATGATCTTTGTTTGTGCCAACATCGCGGCATGAGCAAGTGAACCTTCAATATCCTGCCGATAAAGTTTTTGATCCAAATCAATTGAGGCGTTAATTTCTTCCATAATTGCAGCAGGTCCTGCTATAAAACGACCACCCCACATCTGGTTTTTTAATTTCTCATTCGTCATACTCTAAAAGCACCCAGTGAAAAGGATAAAATGATGTTTCCTCAAATTTTTATAAGTCCAAAAAATAACAACAAAAAAAGGCAATGCTTCCTTCTATTTTCTATTATTCTTCTCTCTTTTATTATTGCCTTAAATATATACGCAACAATAGCCCACTCTCATAAGAAAGCACAAGCAATAAACACTGATAAAGCACGAGCGGAAAAAATGTTGGCGATCCAAAAAGCAGCCAAAGGATTTTTTACCCACATGCGATTTGCAGATACGCTCTTAGATATGAAAGAACTCTCTTTCAAAGATATTCAAGGAAAAGACTACAAACTTAGCGACTTTACTGGAAAACCAATGCTGATCAATCTATGGGCTATTTGGTGTGCACCCTGTCGTACAGAAATGCCAGAATTGGCGCAGTTAAAACGTGAACTTGGTGGAGAAAACTTTGATGTTATAGCTATTAATATTGATAAAACTGCTTCCCCTGAAAAAATTCAGAAGTTTTTACAAGATGTTCATGCCAATAATTTGCTTTACTATCGTGATGAAACAATGGATATTTTCAACAATGTTAGAAAACAAGGACTTGCTTTAGGACTACCTATTACATTTCTTATTGATAAAAATGGGCATCTCATTGCTTCATTCAACGGTGCAGCTCCATGGGCTAATGACGATGCAAAAGCGCTTATAAGAGCTGTCATAAAAGAAGCACTCTAACCTAATAACCGCGCCTTTTTAAACGTTGTATAACGAGATCCAGTGCTGACAAAAACGCCGAACGATCCTTGCTACAAAAAGGACGCGGACCACCTGTTATATTACCCTGTCCTCGCAAATCTTCCATCAAATTGCGCATGGCTAAAGCTTGACCAATTGAATTTACATCAAAAATACGCCCCACTGGTGAAAGACAAAAACCTCCCGCCTTCACAACCCGCGCAGCTAAAGGAATATCACTGGTAACAACAACACTAGCCTCATGCACATGTTCTACAATCCAATCATCGGCACCATTGAATTCTCCAGAAACAACCACCCTTTCAATGAGGGCTTCATCTGGAAGAGAGAAAAACCGATTTGCCACAACAAATGTTTTAAGCTGATAACGATTCATCACACGATAAACCTCATCTTTTACAGGGCAAGCATCAGCATCAATCAACAAAGTAATGGCAGGCTTTATGGGAATATTTGTACCTTGACTTTCACGCAATCATAAATTCTTTCATTCATCTGAATGTTGCAAATGCTTGCGATAAAACATTATCGCCGCGTTTATTTCCGCTCCAAAAATAAAAATTGCGCTTAATATGTAAAGAAATATTATGGCAACCATCATAGATGCTAACCCCGCATAGGTAGAAATATAATCAAACATTGTCAAATATTGCGCAAAAGCAATGGAAGCCACAAACCACACTGACATTGTCACTACGATTCCTGGTAAAATATCTATAAATTTCCGTCGCTCTGCTGGTAGCCATTTATGAACAATCAAAAGACTTACAAAAAGAACAACTGCTGCGATTATATAACGCCATAAACGAATGATACCAATATATTCAGTCATAAAAAAAGAATGATTTTGCATAATCTTGAGGAGCAAAGGAGCTAAAATCAACAAAAAGCTGATCACAACAAGACCAATAGCTCCAAGGATCACAAAAAACAAACTTTGAAAACGACAAAACAACAAGCTACGCCGTTCAACAACACGATAAGCTTTATTTAAGGCTGTCCGTAATGCCTCTATCCCATTAGAGGCAAAATAAGCCGCTCCAATGACAGAAACTGTTAACACTCCCCCACGCTGAATGGTTAAAACATTGACAATTTCTTGAGTCAAAGGCTCTACAATGACATCTGGCAATAATTGTAGCAAAGCTTTGATTTTTTGCGGTGTGTATGTAAAAGCACCAATAAAACTTGCAAGAGATGTTCCAAAAATAAAAAAAGGGAAAAATGCTAAAAGTCCTGAAAGTGCGATATGACTAGCAAAAGCACTTCCATTATCACGCCAATAATGACTTACTGCATCAATAAAAATGCGATAACTATACCAAAAGATATTTTTTAACAAATCTCAATACTTTCTGGTAACAACCTTTCTTGATCACTCCAAGCTTTACAAAAAACATCAAAACTGAAAAAAACCATTTCCCACTATAAAAGGCAATGATCAATACAGTCAAGCTTCACTCTGTAGAGAAACTGAAAAGAACAATGCAACAAATCCTCCTTATCAAAAGCCAAAGATAATAAAGATGAGTACATGCAATTATCAATATGTCGATAAAATAGGTAACATATCTCTAAAAGAAATCAGCCAAATTCAATAAAAACTTTGTTTTACTCACCCTTTTGAGGAACATTCTGGCGTCCAAAATCAGGAGCATCAATTTCTTGCCCAGCAGCAATAATACTACGACGCACAGCACGTGTACGCGTAAAAAAATTAAACAATGTCTCACCATCTCCCAACCGGATTGCCTGTTCCAAATAAGCAAGCCCTTCACTAAAACGGCTCAACATTTCTAAAATAGCATCTTTATTATGCAAACAAATATCTCGCCACATAACAGGATCAGAAGAAGCCAAACGTGTAAAATCACGAAACCCTGAAGCAGAATAAGCAATCACTTCGGAATTCGTTACTTTTTCTAAATCACTAGCTGTCCCAACAGTATTATAAGCAATCAAATGCGGCAAATGCGAAACAATAGCCAAAACAAGATCATGATGTTTCGCATCCATTTTCTCGACACGTGCACCACAAGCTTCCCAAAACGCTGTCAATTGTGCTACAGCCGTAGCATCACTGTCAGCAAAAGGTGTTAAAATACACCAGCGATTCATAAACAAATCAGCAAAGCCAGCATCTGGTCCTGAATATTCTGTTCCAGCAATCGGATGACCAGGAATAAAATGAACAGATTTTGGTAATAAAGGTGCCATTTCTGCAATGACCAACGCCTTCGTGGAACCAACATCACTCACAATCGCTCCAGACTTTAAATGATCACGAATGTTTTTTGCCACCTCTGCACTCGCCCCAACGGGAACAGAAATAATCACTAAATCTGCTCCTTCAACAGCTTCTGCATTATCGGTTGTATAAAAATCCCCAAGTTCCAACTCACGTGCTCTCTTCAACGTCTCTTTTCGCCGCGTTGCGATAGAAATTTGAGCTGCGAGATTTTTCTTTTTAATCACTCTCGCCAAAGAAGAGCCAATAAGACCAATCCCTATGAGTGCTATTTTTTCAAATTGGATATGGAGCATCTTTCACCTTTAAAGACCTTTAATGGCAACAAAACCACAATTTGCCTCTCTGTTTATTCAAGATCTATGTATCAAACATTTAAAAAACCACAACCGGCAAAAGAACAAATAATGAAAATCACACGCTCCCAATAATCGCTTGAGCAAATCACTAACAGATTATTTTTACCTGAAAAATGCACAAAAAATGAATGATAGAAGAAAACTATGCCCCACTTACCATTTTAAGAGCACCGCTTTTATTTTTCAAAAAACAAACAAATCTTATAAAAGAACGATATTTACTTCATAAAATTTTCAGGTCTTCAAATAAGACCTCACAAATGCAACTGAAGATCTTAAGCAGCCATTTGGCGCCGTACAGCAATTGTAAGTCCCAACAAAACTTGACGAATGATAGCTTCTCCTAAAGACGAATTTTTACGGCTCTCTAAAACAGCAGTTTGAATTCTTTCCATTGCATAGGAAATATGTTCCAACTTCCAATATTTTAAAGCTTGCTCCACTGTTCTTTTGCGTTGAAAAAAAATAGGAGGGCGCGCCTGAGAGATTACTGTAGAAGGAGATTTCCCTTCAACCTCCACTTGATAACGCAAGAGTTGTAATTGCTGAAAGTGCCTTTGTGCCGTACTCAAAATAAAAAAAACTGTACCGTGCAGTGCTGCATATCGGCTAAAATGGGCCTCAAATCCCGCAATATCTCCCAAGAGAAGTGCATCAACCACTTCATCGAGAGAAAGAGCACTCACATTGCTTACAATAGCTTTCACATCTTCAAGAGTAATATGGATATCAGAAGCGTAAAGACAAAGCTTTTCCAATTCACTACGTGATACAAGACGGTCCCCTCCCAAACTTTCGTGCAACCACTTTCGTGCATCTAAAGAAAGGGTTTTCTTAAAATGTCCCAAAACCTCATCAATCAATCCATCAAGAGAACGAACATCATCTGCAAAACAGGGTAAAGCCATTGCTTTTGATGCCGTTTCAACGACATTGCGCAGTCCTGTTCCTTTTTTCAAATCCCCCGCTTCAATGAGAATAAAACACGCTTCTGGCGGTTCCTCAATTAAAAGCTTTAAGGCTGTAAGAAAACCTTTCTGGTTAGCCCCATTAGAAACCCATATCAAACGATCCCCCCCAAAGAGTGATAAAGTACGTGCTTCATTTTCCAAACGAGCAGGATCTTTATCAATCTCAGCAGCATCCAAACGAACCGTTGAAAATGGATCTTCTATTGCCACCTGCGTAAGCTTAGCAAAACGTTGTGCACGTTCACAAACAAGACCACGATCTGGTCCATAAATAAGAACAATAGGAAAGGCACGCGAAAAACGCGTTAGAAAAGGATCAACTTCATGCGCTTTTTTCTGAGCCAAAATATTAATCCATTAAAAGTTCATCATCATCAAGAGCCTCCCCACGAACCTTTTGGAACATACCTATGAGATCGCTCACACCCCACCCTTTACGTTCTTCTTGATGCACATCTAAAATCACTTTTCCACCATGCAACATCAGTGTCCGATCTCCATGATCAAGAGCCTGACGCATAGAATGCGTGACCATAATAGTGGTTAATTTCTTCTCTTCAACAATTTTTTCAGTTAACCGCATTACAAAATCAGCCATTCCTGGATCTAATGCTGAAGTATGTTCATCAAGCAATAAAACATCTGCATGTGCCAAAGTAGCCATAATAAGACAAACAGCCTGACGTTGACCTCCTGATAAACTGTCCATAGGATTATGAATACACGACTCAAGACCAATACCTAATTGGGCAATTTTATCTCGAAAAAATTGTCGTTTTTTATGATCTAAAGCTGAACGCAAACCACGACGACTACCACGAAGAGCTGCAAGAGCCAAATTTTCTTCAATTGTTAAGGAACCGCAACTTCCCACTAATGAATCTTGAAAAACACAAGCAACCTTTCCAGCGCGCTCGCTTATTGATTGCCTAGAAACATTTTGCCCATTAATGATCACTTTTCCTTCTGTCGGAAGAATTGCACCTGCTAAAACACTCAGCAAAGTTGATTTGCCAGCACCATTTGAACCAATAACCGTAACAAAGCTCCCCTGTTCAATCTTAAGGTTAAGATCAATAAGGGCCTGTTTTTCCAAAGGCGTTCGCGGTTTAAAAGTAACCCCAACATGAGAAAACTCAATCATGTTTACGCCTCCCCAAATAACGTGGCACAATAAGTGTTAAAGCAACCAAAAGCGCAGTGATCAATTGAAGATCCGTCGATGTATTAATACCAATCCCCTGTGCCTCAAAAGCAAACTGCACTGCAACGCGATAAAGAACAGATCCCACGATACAGCTGATAATAATCCAGAAAATATTTCGTGTACGAAAGAGAGTTTCACCGATAATCACTGCTGCTAAACCGAAAACAATAGTACCAGTTCCACCAGTAATATCCGTAGCAATAGCGGTTTGAATATAAAGGGATCCTCCAAGTGCAACGCATGCATTTGAAAGACCCATACCAAAATAAATTAACGCTGATGTATGAACCCCTTGCGCTGTAGCCATCCGTGGATTAGCGCCCATTGCTCTCATAGCAAGTCCTATTTCACTTTCCAAAAAGCGCCAAATGGAAAATGCTACAATCAGTAAGACTGAACCGACAAAAAGAGGACGCACAAAAATATCAGGGAGGCCAAACGCACCATAAAAAGGTGTTAAAGCAGTATCGGCAAGTGCCAAATTAACATTAGACCCTCCCATAATTCCCATAATACGGAGATTAATCGTATAAAGTGCCGACATTGTTAAAATGGAAGCCAAAAGATTTAAAATGCCAAAATGCAAATTCAGCAAAGCCGTTAATAAACCTGCCGCCATACCTGCACAAAAAGCACACGCCATAGCTGTCCATGCATTGAAGCCTAAAAGAATCAAAACACCACAAACACACGAACCAAGAAGAAATGAACCATCGACCGTTAAATCAGGAAAATCTAAAACGCGAAACGAGAGATAAACCCCAAGAGCAACGAATGCATAAATAAGACCTAATTCTACAGCACCAGAAAATGCAAATATATTCATCCAGAACCAACCTCATGAAAACCTAACGTACTTTTATTGTGACGATATCATATCAATGAAAGTTTACTGAATGATCTTCGTTGCGCGTTCCATAATTGCCTGTGGAATAATGATACCAGCTTTTTTAGTTGCTTTCATATCAATTCGGATATCATTATTAGCGGCCTGCATAACATCCATATCGCCGGGTTTTTCACCCTTTAAGATACGTACAACCATTTTTCCAGCTTCAAGGCCTACATCATAGAAATTCACGCCTTGCGTCATAAAAGGACCACGTCCAATAGAGTTAGAATCAACAGTAAATAAAGGCGTATTTGTTTCCTCTGTAACCTTTACAGCTCCTTCTAAAACAGAAAGAACGGTATTATCAGCAGGAATAAAAATGATATCCACTTTACCAATTAAAGCCCGTGTCGCAGCCTGAACATCAGAAGGTTTAGGTGCTGATGAAGGTATCACTTCAATTCCAGCTTTATCTGCCACGTCCTGTAACATTTTCAATGTTGAAACAGAATTTGCTTCAGAAGCATTATAAAGATAACCAAGTTTTTTCAAATCTGGTTTTACTTCCTGCAAAAGCTTAAGACTTTGTGCAACATCTATACGATCAGAAGTACCCGTCACATTACCACCGGGTTTAGTAAGCGAAGACACGATTTTTGCTCCGATTGGGTCAGAAATCGCAGCAAAAACAACAGGAATTGTTCTCGTAGCTGCAAGCACTGTCTGTGCTGAAGGCGTACTGATAGCGACAATGACATCAGGTTTATCACCAACAAATTTACGTGCAACTTGTGTTGCTGTAGAAATATTTCCCTGTGCGGATAAAAAAGTGAGTTCGAAATTTTCACCTTGTTTATAGCCATTTTCCGTTAGTGCATCTTCCACCCCTTTGCGCACGGCATCTGCAGCAGGATGTGCCATAATTTGAGTAATCGCAACTTTAACATGTTTAATATGATCATCTGCTTTTGCAAAACTATTCATGGCAAAAACAGCTGCAACGGCAATCCCCAATAAGCTTATTCTTTTCGACATTCGACTCCGCCCCTTTTTTGCAACAATTAAAAGTAAATAATTTATTGCTGAAGAATCTTTCAAAATCAATCTTTATTTGTTTTTTTGAGAGGTAAGCAAAATAAATCAAACTGAAATGTTATTTTTTTGTTGCAATTCGTAAAAGCCTACGCCATACAGACAACATCTGAAGCAAAATATGTTTCGAATCGGTGAGCGGGTGTAGCTCAGGGGTAGAGCACAACCTTGCCAAGGTTGGGGTCGTGGGTTCGAATCCCATCGCCCGCTCCATGAATTTCACTTCAGTATTTTCATATCTATTCGTTATATAGAGGTAGCTTGTCAGCAGATTCTGTATAATTTGTTGTGAAGTTTTATACCAATTTATTTTTTTCAAAAATCCTGCAAAGGTAGTTTTTCAGATTTTTAAAACTCTCTCTTCTTTTTGTTATCAAATTTTGATTTTTTCTATTTTCTGCCTCTAAAATCCAAGTTGTAAAAAGTGCGTGAGGTGGTAAGAATTATAATATTTTTCTTCTCATTCCACTTCTTAGACAACTCCTACCAAACAAACGACAAGAGCCACTCAGTTAGCCTTTAAAATAGAATTTTTTCATATTCAATTGCTTCATCCATTCTTCCATAATTCATAAAAATGATGAAGTGGTCCCCGTCCTTTTCCTACTTGCAAAGCGCTTGAAGCAGATAAAGCGCCATTCAAATAGTCTTTTGCCTGTTTAACAGCACAAACCAAAGGCTGCGTTGGCAACAAAGCTGCAATCGCAGCTGAAATAGTACAACCTGTACCGTGATCATGCGTGGTTATGAAACGAGAAGATTCCAACATAACAAGTTCTTTAGAATCGCAATAAAGGTCTGGACTTAAATCATCGTGATTTGCTGGATTTGTTCTAGCAAGAGCACTTAAATGACCACCCTTCAACAAAGCTGCATGACAACCTAATGCCAGAAGCTGCGGACCATATTGATACATAGCGTTTAACGACCATTGCACTTCACATCCTAATAACAGTGCTGCCTCAGGCAAATTTGGCGTGATCAAAGTTGACAATGGAACAAGAACATCACGCATCACTTCAATCGTATCAGGCTCTAAAAGGACATCGCCACTTTTTGCCACCATAACAGGATCAAAAACAATAAAACGGGGTTTATAATAAGCCAAACGCTCTGCAATAATTTGAGCAATTTGGGCATTTGCCACCATACCAATCTTAACGGCATCCACATGAATATCTTCAAAAACGGAATCAATTTGGTCAGCAACAAAAGAAGCATCCAAAGCCTTAAAAGCACGTACACCTTGTGTATTTTGTGCAACAACAGCCGTCACCACACTCATACCATAGGTTTTCATGGCTGCAAAAACCTTCAAATCAGCTTGCATTCCAGCGCCACCAGAAGGATCAGTGCCCGCAATAGATAAAATACGCGGAATCAAAAGAGTGTTTTGGCTACTCTGTAGTTTCATCAGCCTATCTCCTTATGTTTTTAAATATCAGAAAAGAGGTTATCGAAAAAAGAGATATTTGAAAAAACATAAAGAGAGATGTTTTCTCATGTAAATTACGTTATATACATGGTCTCTTTGCAGATATAAAATGGAAAATATAAGTGCTTATTCTTCGTTCTCTTCTTTTCACATTCGCTTTTTATACAACGACTTTCATACAAATGATTCTTTACGCCCCCATCTATTTTTTAATGCCACGCAAAAAAGCGTGGATTGTACCTAAAACATGGGCGCGTGTTACACTTTTTTTACAAAAATACATTGTAGGCACACACTATGAAATTGAAGGATTAGAAAATCTCCCAAAGGGATCCTATATTATCGCTCCCAAACATCAATCTGCATGGGAAACTTTTGGCCTTGTGCCCTATCTTGATGACCCTGCTCTTATCCTAAAACGTGAATTGACATGGATTCCGTTTTTTGGCTGGTACATGGCAAAAACACAAATTATACCCATCAACCGAACCACCCCCATTAAAGCTTTAAAAACCATCATACAAAAAGCAAAAGAAAAAACAAAACAAGGGCGTCAAATTCTGATATTTCCTGAAGGAACGCGTCGACAACCAGGTCAAGAACCTGATTATAAATCAGGGATTGTTGCGCTTTACAATGAATTGGGCCTTCAAGTTGTTCCCATTGCACACAATGCCGGTTTATATTGGCCACGCAACAATTTTCGCCGTTATCCTGGAACAATTCGTATTCGTATTCTTCCCCCCATAGATGCCGGTTTAAGTAAACGTGATTTTCTAGACCAACTCGTTCAAAAAACAGAAAAAGCTTGTGATGAATTGCTTCTACGAGCATCTAAAGATCCCAGCCCTCCCCCACTGCCACCTTCCGCTGTAAAAAGGCTTCAAGAGCTTCAATCATTGAGAGAAATTGAGACGTAATTAACCATCTGCTCTCATGGTTCTGGATTCGAAAGTGTTATGTGCTACATTAAAAGAGTTCTAAGTTACTGATAAGTAGAAATTGGACTTAAACTTAATGCGGCAGCTTTTTTATAATTTATTTTTATCTTTCGTTATGAGTTTGATGAGTACCTTTACTCTTGCTCAGCCCTTTATTTCTGTTGATGTTACAACTGGACGTATTTTAGAGCACAATCAAGCCTTTGATCGTTGGTATCCTGCCTCTTTAACAAAATTAATGACCGCTTATATTATTTTTCGTGGCATGAAAGCAGGGGAAATTTCACCAAAGCAACACATCACCATCAGCGAATATGCAGCAAAAGCTCCTGCACACCGTTCAGGTTATAAAGCTGGTTCCGTTCTTACACTTGATACAGCCTTAACGATTACTCTGGTTAATTCCACTAATGATTTGGCTATTGCTATGAGTGAAGCAGTTGCTGGTTCACAAGAAGCTTTTGTGCAAAAAATGAATGCTGAAGCGCAACGTCTTGGCATGTTTGGAACGCATTTTGCTAATGCAAGTGGACTACCAGATCCCCATAATTATTCTACAGCACGTGATATTGCTCTTTTAGCGGTTCAGATTCGTCGAGAATTTCCTCAATATGTCCATTATTTTTCTATTCCAGCCATTGATTTTGGAAAAAAACGAAAAATTCAACCCAACTCAAACAATCTTATTGGTCGTTTTCATGGGATTGATGGCATGAAAACGGGCTTTATTTGTGCCTCCGGTTTCAATCTTGTTGCCTCAGCAACCCGCAACAAACGCACAATTATTGCTGTCATTCTAGGATCTAACAACGTAAGTGAAAGAGAAGAAAAAGCCGCACAACTTCTTGAAACAGGTTTTTCCCACCAAGGATTGCCTCAATCAACATTAGCCACATTAAAACCCTATGGCACTAAAATGACACAAGCAAGCAATATGAAACAACAAACATGCACGCCTGAAGCGGTAAAAATGCATGCAAACTCTTATGATGAGCAAGGAAATATTATCTTCACCTCACCTTTTATTACTTCTACACCTTCTTCTGCTCTCCCTTTGCCAGTACGACTCATTAGTACACCGCAAACATATAAAGCAAAAACAAAACCACTAAAAAAATTTCATATTCCCTATAAAAAGCTAGAAAAACGCCCTATAACAAAAGCAGCAAATCATGGTTGATGATGAAATATGAAAACAACGCGCATTCCACTCACGCTTATTACCGGCTTTTTAGGCTCTGGCAAAACAACTTTTCTCAATCGTATGTTACGCGATCCTCTTTTGGCTGAGTGTGCTGTTATCATCAATGAATTTGGCGAAGTGGGAATTGACCATCTTCTGGTTGAAAAAACGACCGAAGGAATCATAGAACTCACAAATGGCTGCTTATGCTGTAATTTGCGCAGTGATCTTATTGATACATTAACTGATTTAATTGATCGCATTGATAGAGGAGAACTCAAACAACTCAACCGCATTATCATTGAAACAACAGGCCTGGCTGATCCCGCCCCTATTTTACAAGCTCTTCTAAGCCATCCACTTTTAACGCAAGCATTTTCTATCGACGCTGTTCTTGCAACATTTGATATATTAAACACGCCTTCCATACTCAAACGTTATCCTGAAATACAAAAACAATTAGCACTTGCTGATAAAATTATTCTTACAAAAACAGATCTTATTGACGAAAAAACGCTTTCAAATACGCTTATCAACACACTCAAAACGATAAATCCCACAGCACAAATCATCGATGTCCATTCTGACCATTGTTGTTCAAATGCCTTAATAGGTAAGACATTATGGGATGAAAAAGAAGAAAATGGACACTTTAAACAATGCCTCACCAGTACTCCACATGATCATGCTCATCCTTGGACCATTCGCACCTTTTTATTAGACTGTGAGGAGCCTCTTGATTACACAACTATTGAAGCTTTTTTAGATCTCCTACGAGACCTTTATGGCGCAAAATTATTACGTCTTAAAGCAATTATAGCATTGCGTGATGATCCACACCGCCCACTTGTATTGCACGGTGTGCAGACATTTTTTCATCCACCTATAAGGCTTTCAGCTTGGCCACAAGGAATCATACAAACCCGATTTGTCATCATTGCAGATGGAATTGAAAAAGAAGCGATACAAAAACTCTTCGATGCATTTTTAAACAAACCAGCAATAGATACTGCAGACAAAACTGCTATATTAGACAATCCCCTAGCCATTCCAGGAATGAAATTTTAATTTCTCCTGTAATATTCAATAAGACAATTTTTAACAGAGAGAGAGCGGATTTTTAAACACACTCCACCCCATCTCACCACAAACACTCACACACCATGAGTCAAGAACAAAGCATTCTCAAACAAGCAAAGAGATTTACGTTTACATAAGAATACCTTTATCGCATTAAAGAAGCAGAAATTTTATCGGCGTTATGATTGAAAACATAACGTTTTTCATAAACTTGAACGGTTGGAGGCTTACGATTCTCCTCAAAAAAATCATAGCCTTCTTTAAGCATTACCCAAAATTGATAATGTGGATCAGTGCGATGACGTTCCATATTAGCATCAGTCATGCGAAAAGGAAAAGCTTGCAACTGAAATTCTCTCTGTCCTCCTCTAAACGCGTCTCGTGCAAAAGCATAAATTTGTGCCATATTTTTATCACTCATGGAATAACAACCCGCAGAGAAACAAGAACCATGCACCATAAGATGTCTTCCTGTGCGACCATGTGCCTGATCGTAAAGATTTGGAAAACCTATATTAAAGGAAAGATAATATTTTGAGTAAGGATTCATTTGATTTGCAGTAATGGTATAAAAACCTTCTGGTGTCTGTAAATCCCCCTCTTTATATTTGGGTCCAAGCTGCCCTGACCATTTGCAAATACCATAGCGAGCCACCAGCATAAAAGGCCCCGAACGAGATTGCTTCCAAATTTCGGCAACATTCTCCTCTTTAAAAAACCGCATCATAATTGGTGCATAGGGATCGATATTATAGAGAGCCATTCTATTGTGGATTTCTTGTGGAAGTGGCTGCTCAACTTTAGCTCGAATAGATGCTGGCAATCTTGTTCCGCATGCCGTTAATATACCCATTGCAAACACAACACATACAGTGAGGAACCTGTTGAATGTCATAAAATAAAACTCCCATTTATCCCCTCACAACAATCAATTACGCTAGAGATCTACCAATTTGAAGATATTTTTCCCAACGCTCTCGTTTAAGAACTTCACCAGTTTTTCCAGCCATAGACTTTAAAGCAGAAGAAATCACATTGCCCGTTTCATCAATCGCTGCTTCTTTATCGCGATGCGCACCTCCTAAAGGCTCAGGAATAATGTCATCAATAATCTTTAATCGATACAAATCCTGAGCAGTAATACGCATATTCGTTGCGGCATCTTTCGCACGGGTTGGATCACGCCATAAAATAGAAGCTGCGCCTTCTGGAGAAATAACAGAATAAATTGCATGTTCCAGCATATAAACTTTGTTGGCTGCAGCAATTGCTATCGCTCCTCCTGAACCACCTTCTCCAATCACAACGGAGACGACAGGAACTTTTAAGCGCAAAGTCGCCGCTGTTGATTGAGCAATTGCTTCTGCTTGACCCCGCTCTTCAGCGCTCACACCAGGATAAGCCCCTGCCGTATCAACAAAAGTGAGGAGTGGCAAACCAAACCGATCAGCCATTTCCATAATACGCACTGCTTTGCGATATCCTTCTGGCCGTGCAGAACCAAAATTATAGCGCAAACGGGTTTGCGTATCATGACCTTTCTCCTGACCTATGTACGCAATTGCTTCTCCTTTAAAGCGTGCAAATCCGGCTTGAATAGCCTCATCTTCCGCAAATTTGCGATCTCCCGCCAAAGGAGTCACATCACTAAGCAAACGTGCAGAGTAATCCATAAAATGAGGACGATCAGGATGGCGAGCCACTTGCGTTTTTTGCCATGGCGATAATTTTTTATAGATATCACGCAATGCCGTTTGGGAACGCACTTCAAGACGCGCGATTTCATCGCTCATATCAAGGCTTCCCTCTTGTTGAGAAATCTGTTTTAATTCGAGAATTTTCCCGTCAAGATCAGCAACTGGTTTTTCAAAATCAAGATAATTATACATTGTCCTCAACTTATTTGATGTGACTTATAAACTTATAATTCGCTTTATAAAGTGTTTTTTTAAACAACACCTTTTCTTTACCCAGCCTTCTGTTTATCTGCAAGTGGATGATGCTCATTAACCAAACGATAAAGACCTTCTTCCAACACATGTGTGTAAATTTGAGTGGTAGCAATATCAGAATGGCCTAACAAATGCTGAACGGCTCGTAAATCAGCGCCATTTTGCAAAAGATGGCTAGCAAAAGCATGGCGTAACACATGGGGAGAAAAGCCACTACTTATCCCTGCTCTGCTTGCAAGACTTTTCAACTCCCGTGCCACAACTTGTCGAGCAATATATCCTGTCTCTGAGTGTGCAGGAAAAAGATAAAGACTTTCCGCATCCTTTCCTTGATCACGCAAATCTAACCATTGCGACAGAACTTGATGTGCTTTTTTTGATAAAAGCACCATTCGTTCTTTTTTGCCCTTACCACGCACTAAAATACTGTACCCCTCCCCTCGGACAGCCTGCACCGGAAGACTTACCAATTCACTAATGCGTAGCCCTGTTGCATAAAGCATTTCAATCAACAGTTGAAGACGCAATGCGCGAAAATGATTCTTTGATCCATAATCTGCTTGTTCCACTTCCAACTGCGCTAAATCAAGCAATTTTGTTACCGCATCCTCACTGACAATTTTAGGCAAAGGGCGTCCCTGACGAGGTGCATCAATATCATAAGAGGGATCATCTGCTCTCAACCCTTCTGCATAAAGAAATTGATAAAATTGACGCAATGTCGATAAACGACGCGCTTGCGAAGATGCTGTAAAACCAAGAGTGTGCATAAGTGACAAAAGACCAATTAAATCTTCCTTTTGCGCTGAAAAAAGTGAAACAGAATGCGAAGACAGCTCATCTTGTGCCCACTGTAAATCATGCTGATAAGCCGTAAGTGTATGTGGAGAAGCTCCCCTTTCAGCACTCATCATCTCAAGAAAATGATCTATCATAGCACTATTTTTCATTTTATTGATTCACTTTCGAAGAAAGATTCAATGAATCTAAAGGAACGTCGATATACATATCCACAGTTACCGGTTCTACCCAAACCACGAGAGCAACCATTATACTGAAAAGCACAATAAGTGAAATGAAAAGAATCTTTAAAAATCTGAACAATGTTGGCATAAAACAATAAATACTCTAAAAACACTCTATCCTTTATTATGCCTTACAAAGATTAACAGGAATTGACTTTAAGGCAGATAAATGCCGAAATAAAGTTATGAACAGTCATCGATCTAAGCAGCTTCCGATAGCACAAATAAAGAAGGAACTCTTATCCGTTCTTGATAAACGAGCCCTTGTCCTTGTCGGTCTTATGGGAGCAGGTAAATCTGTAATCGGACAACGCATAGCCACTATGCTTCACCTACCCTTTTATGATTCCGATCAGGAAATTGAAAAAGCCGCACAAATGACAATCACGGAACTTTTTAAAATTTATGGTGAAGCAGAATTCCGTGCTCTTGAACAGCGCGTTATTCTCAACCTCATGAAAAAAAGTCCTCTTATCTTAGCAACAGGCGGTGGTGCCTACATGAACGAAAATATTCGAAAAGCCATTCATCAAAATGGTATATCCATATGGCTCAAAGTAGATCTTGATATCCTCATGAAACGTGTTTTACGGCGCCCAACGCGACCACTCCTTCAAACAGCCAACCCTAAAGAAACCATGCAAAAACTCATGGAACAACGCAATCCGGTCTATGCAAAAGCAAATTTAACAATTAACAGTCATAAAGAAAGCCGTCATACTGTAGCACAAAATGTTATACGGTCCGTACAGCACTACTTGTACACAGAAATAAACGATAGGAACAACAAGAATGCAAGCCAAGACTGTCACCGTTAAACTGAATAAACACTGCTACGATATCATCATCGGCTCAAACCTGATTGCACAAGCTGCTTCACACATAAAGCATTCTCTGAACCAAAAAGGTTCTCAAACGCGTTTGGCTGTTGTTACAGATAAAAATGTTGCACATCTTCATTTGATTAAATTGCAGGAAGAATTAACAAAAAATGAAATCCATTTTGTTCCAATCGTTGTAGAAGCAGGAGAGCAATCAAAATCATTTTCAACTCTGCAAACTGTCATCGATAAAATTCTTGCTGCACGTCTAGAAAGAGGTGACTGCGTTATTGCTTTTGGTGGTGGTGTCATTGGAGACTTGGGAGGATTCGCCGCAAGTATAATACGCCGCGGTATGAATTTCATTCAAATGCCTACAACGCTTCTTGCACAAATTGACTCCTCTGTTGGTGGAAAAACAGGCATAAATAGCCAATATGGTAAAAATCTCATTGGTGCTTTTTATCAACCGCAATGCGTTATTGCCGACACATCTGTTCTTGATACATTACCCTCGCGCGAATTTCGCGCTGGCTACGCTGAAATGGTTAAATATGGCCTTATTAACCAACCTGATTTCTTTGAGTGGCTTGAAAAAAATGGGCAAGAAGTTTTTTCCAATGGCCCCATACGAACAGAAGCGATTGTCCGCTCATGCCAATTTAAAGCTGACATTGTCGCACGTGATGAATATGAAAGAGGAGAACGTGCACTCTTAAACCTTGGCCATACATTTGGACACATGCTTGAAACAGCAACAGCCTATGACTCAAGCCGCCTCATCCACGGTGAAGGCGTAGCAATTGGGATGGTTTTAGCCCATCAATTTTCTGCTCAACTTAATTTAACAGACCCCACAATCACACAACGTGTTGAAACACACCTCAAAGCCATAGGGCTGCCTACACAATTGAAAGATATTCCAGGGAAACTCCCAGATGCTAAAACACTGCTCACCTTTATTGCTCAAGACAAAAAAGTTTCGCAAAACAGCCTAACCTTCATCCTAACACGCGGAATTGGGCAATCATTTATTGCAAAAAATGTCCCTTCAGAGGCAATTTTAACCTTTCTAGAACAAAAAATAGCAGAAATTCGTTAATTCATATTGAATATAATTGATTCGTTTTTATACTTCTATTAAAGAAATAAAGTATGATGATGTCTGCGTAGCTCAGGAGGATAGAGCACAGGATTCCTAAAGAAATTGGGCGCCTTAAGGAGAAATCCTTAAAGTGGATCTGCTCAAATTCGGGGAAAGCTTCATAGGAGACTATATGCCAATCCCGAGCCAAGCCTTTTTTAAAACAAAAGGAAGGTGTAGAGACTGAACGGGCAGCACCTAAAGAGCACAAGCTTCAAGGTGAAGAGACAGTCCAGACCACAAACAGCCTGTAAAGCTGGCGGTGAAAATCGAAGTGGTATGAATCCTGGGGCCGCAGGTTCGAATCCTGCCGTAGACACCATTCTATCAGTCAAATCATTCTTCTGCATAACACAGGGAAGCATTATGAAAAAAACTTTACGAATTTTGGGATTTTTCGCCACTTTAATTCTATCATCTTTCAGCTCAATGAATGCCTTCGCTGGTTCTTTCGTCATTGAAGTACCAGACACTCCAGAACCCAAAACACAAACGGTTGCCTATCAATGTGATGCTGGAACAAGTAAAGAACGGGTTGAAGCAGTCTATCTCAATGCTGACAACATTTCGTTGCTTGATTTCAAGTGGAAAGGTGATCGTGTCATTGCTGCAAATGTAATCGCCGACATAGGAAAAAAATATGAAGGAGAAGAGTACATTTGGTTGGAAAACAACAACGAAGTCACACTTCATGATCGTATTCGTGATCCAGAAGGAAAAAAACTCATCCGCTGCAAAGATGAATCAACATTATTATTCTAAATAATCAGGTAAACATTATGAAAAAAACTTTTTTTAATTTACAGTTTTTATCCACTTTAACTTTCTCACTGTTTAGCGCAATGAGTGCTTTTGCTGGTTCTTTAGTCATTGAGGTACCAGACACTCCAGAACCAACAATAGAATCTGTTACCTACCAATGCAATATGGGAACAAAAAAAGAGCGCGTTGAAGCAACCTACTATAATACCGGTGATATTGCTTTAGTTGATCTCAAATGGAATGAAAAGCGTATTATCGCTGCCAATGTCATTGCCGCTTCAGGCGCAAAATATGCGGGAGGTGAATATATTTGGTGGACAAAACAAAACGAAGCCTCATTGTATGACCTCATTAATGATCCAAAGGAGGAAAAGCCCCTCCACTGTGTAGAAGAAAAAGATACAAAATAAGAAAGTTCTTATACACTCAAAACTATGCTGGCTCTTAATCTTATGATGTTTCTTCTGTTGCGGACAATTTTTCATCCGTCTGATGCGATAAAAGAGCCAGCGGCTTTTTTAATTTATTTTCTGAATAATTTCGATAAGCTGCAGCCTGTGACAGCAACATAGAGGATACTGGTGTCGTTACAAACAAAAAGATTACCAGCAAGAATTCATGAAAAACAAAATGGTGGTCTACAAATATTGAATAAAGAAATGAAGAAATGAGAATACTCCCTGCGCCCCAACTTGTACTCAATGAAGGCATATGCAGACGCTCATAAAAATTGGAAAAACGCACCAACCCTATTGCTCCAATCAATGTGAGACCAGACCCTAATATTAAAAAAACTGTAACAATAATAGCAACCACAAGTGATACATCGTCTTTCATTCAATAATCTCCCCGCGCATAAGAAATTTTGCCAAAGCAACACTCGATACAGGGCCTAAAAGACCAAGAATAAGAGCTGCTACAAAATAAATGGTTGTTCCTGAACGGATATCGAATGTGAGAAATAAAAGGATAGTATTTATATAAAGAGCATCTAAACCAACAATACGATCCTGCGCCCGCGGTCCATAAATCAACCGAAACAATGCGAGAAGCATCGCTAAACTTAAAAAAAACTGTGAGATGAAAAGCCCCCAATAAAGAATAACCATACTCATGAAAAAATCTCCAAAAGTAATTGTTCATATCGTTGTTTGATCAATCTCTGGTAATCATACCCATCCTTAAGATTTAAAACATGAAGCAATAGTTCACCATTTTTTCTATTATAGGCAATCCAAACGGTTCCTGGAGTTATTGCAAGGATGCACGCTAAAACTGCCAAAGCAGTATAACTCTCAAGCAAAAGAGGTACCACGATAAAACCAGATTGTTGTTTCTGAAGCCTTTTTGTAAAAACAAAAAAAGCTACTGAAATATTTGACGTGATAGAATCAATAAACACGCGAAAAACCAAACGAAAAATTGCACGCCAATTTTTAAGAGTGATTTTTTCCAGCTCAAGAAACTGCATCACCCAACCACTAAACAAAGCAATTATAATCCCTAAAAGCAATTGATCTAAATTAAAACCGTTTAAGGTCAACCACATAAAAACAATTGCCGCACTAAAAAAAGGGAAAGGACAAAAATAATTCATCGTTTCATCTCCCTCTTTTTGAGAGAAAAATCATCCAAAACACTTCCAATGTAATTTTGAGGCTCATATAAAGTTTTAGCTGTTTCAGCCATATAATGACCAACAGGAGCAGCAACAATTGTTATAAGAAAACACAAAGAAAGAAGAACAACAATAGGTGCAAATTCAATCACCTGCACACGCGGAATTCTCTCTTCAAGAGAGACCCAAAAAGTACGGATACCGGTTCGTGTAAGAGCAATTAGAGCGGCAAAACCAGAGAAGGTGACAAAAATCATAAAGAGCCAATCATGATAAACCGGCAGAGAAGCAGATAAATCCTCCTTAATGTGGTTTAAAACTGCCAAGAACATCATAAGTTTTGCAACGAAACCTGAAAAAGGTGGTAGACCAATAATCAAAATAGCACAAAGACCAAAACAAGCCCCAAGAATTGCCAAAGTTACTGGCAAATAAGTACCGACTTCATCGTCTTCCTCCTCTTCATCATCACCATATACTTCCATTGTAACAGTCAAAACATTCGCAGCCACATCCTGACAGCGTTCAACAAGCTCTACCAAAAGAAAAAAAGCGCCAAGTGCTAAAGTTGAAGAAACAATATAAAAAAGTGCACCTGCTATAAGCTCTGTACTGCCAATACCAATTGCAGCCAACAATGTACCGGAAGAGACAAGAACACTATAAGCTGCTAAACGTACCAAAACTTGGCTAGCCAAAACTCCAATAAAACCAAAAGCCATAGTAGCAAGCCCACCATAAAACAAAACCATATGACCAAAATGGCTAAAATATCCACTTTCAGGACTAAAAAAGAGCAGTGTTAAACGTAAAATAATATAAATACCCACCTTACTCAAAAGTGCAAAAGATGCGCCAACAGGTGCTGCCGCTGCACTGTAAGTTGGCATCACCCAAAAATTAAGTGGCCACATACCCGCTTTGAGTAAAAAGGCGATACCCAAAAGCGCAGCACCTATTTCGAATAAAACAATATCGCCAGAAGCTATATGTTTCATTTTTACAGCCAAATCAGCCATATTAAGTGTACCAACGACTCCATAAATGAGTGCTGTACCAAGTAAAAAAAAGAGCGAAGCTACAAGGTTAACCACAACATAATGCAACCCAGCACGCACACGTAACTGACCAGAACCATGCAATGCTAGCCCATAAGAAGCCGTTAACATCACTTCAAAAAATACAAATAAATTGAATAAATCACCTGTCAAAAAAGCGCCGTTTATTCCAACCATGAAAAATTGCATCAGTGACTGAAAATGAGGGCCCGCTTTGTACCAATGCGCCTGAGAAAAAACCAACGCACTTATCATCAACAAGCTAGAAAGTAAAAGCATCATAGCGCTTAAACAATCAAGGACCAAAACAATTCCGAAAGGAGAAGGCCAATTGCCAAGCCGATAAACCTCCGATGCCGGCGTAACTTCAAGAGCACGCATAATCAACAAAACAGCAACAACAACCAACAATCCCGCAGAAAAAAGACTGATGAGAGATTTAAGTTTTGAACGCCGTTCATCATAAAAGAGAAGGAGTGCTCCTGTGCTTAATGGTAAAAGAATAGGCAAAATAAGAAGATGTTGCATGGAGGATTTCATCACTGCACCTCACGTCCATCAACGTGATCTGAGCCTGTTAATCCGCGTGAAACGAGAAGAATCACCAAAAATAAAGCTGTTGTTGCAAAACCAATCACAATTGCCGTCAAAACCAACGCTTGCGGAAGAGGATCAACATAATTCTCTGGATTGATCAGAGTGGAAGGATCAACAATCGGTGCAGCATTGCTACGTGGTCTACTCATTGAAAACATAAAAAGATTAACACCATAGGAAATCAAAGATAACCCAAGAATGACCTGAAAAGTTCGTGGACGTAAAACCAGCCAAATACCTGATCCAACAAGAACACCAATACCCAAAGAAAGAATAATTTCCATTAATCCCCCTTCTCTTTTAAAAGAGGTTTCCTACCGATTCGGTAACTACGAATGGACTGGTGTGCAAGTGCAATTAAAATGAGAACAGTTGCTCCAAACACAAGAGAAAATACACCACAATCAAATAAAAAAGCAGATGCTACAGGAATCTTACCAATCAACGGAAGATCAGTATATTGAAAAAAGGAGGTTAAAAAAGGATAGCCAACCAACCAAGCTCCCCCTCCCGTGGCAACTGACAATAGTAAGCCAAACCCCATCCAACGCAAAGGTAAAACCCTCAAACGACTTTCCACCCAACGAATATCACGAGCAAGATATTGCAAAATAAAGCCTATTGCTAACGTCACGCCACCGACAAATCCACCTCCTGGAAGATCATGCCCCCGCAGAAATAAATAAATCGAAAAAGCAATAATAATCGGAAAGAGCCATCCCATCATAACAGCAGGAACAGTGAGATAATTCAATACTGTATCCCCCACATCCCGATCAGGCTGTTGCATATCAAAAGTTTTTTGAATACGTTGTTGAAAAGGTGCATCAATACTTTCAGGGGCAGGACGAAACCGCCGTAAAAGAGCAAAAACAGTGAGTGAAACAACCCCTAAAACGACAATTTCTCCCATGGTATCAAAACCACGGAAATCAACCAACAACACATTCACAACATTGTGACCACCTGCAGCAGAATAAGAATTTGTCAGAAAAAAATCAGAAATTGTTGTCCCTTGAGGACGTGTCATCATGGCAAAAGAGAGCCACGCTACCCCTGCCCCCCCGACAAGAGCTATAAAGAAATCACGCATACGACGCAAACGCACAAAAAAATGAACAGAAGTTGGAGCAGGATTATACAAACGTTTAGGCAACCACCGCAAACCAAGCAATAACAAGACGGTTGTTACCACTTCAACAACCAATTGTGTTATTGCCAAATCAGGTGCAGAGAGCCATAAAAAGGTTGCACAAGTCATCAAGCCGGCTCCCCCCAACAGCATAAGTGAAGCAAGGCGGTGAAACTTTGCTTGCCAAGCAACTAAAAGTGCGCACAATCCACCTACCAACCAAAGAGCAAGAAAAGGAATATCAAGCGGAAAAAGCGGTAAGGAACCTGCTGAAATTAAACCATCGCACCAAAGCAAAAAACCAACAAAGACAAAACACACACCAAAAATCCAGTGCAACTGCATTTGCAAACGGCGTGTTGATAAAATAGATTCCACAGTACGCGCCCATTTCCAAGAAATAATCACAAGAACGCGTTCAAAAATACGTGGTCCTTTCAAGTGACGAAAGAATGGAGGTCCATCATCACAGGATAAAAAATAACGATGCCCGACAGCATAGAGCAATCCGCCCCCCAATAAAGCCACAAAACTCATCATTAATGGTGTATTAATTCCATGCCAAACAGCTAAGCTATAAGGAACTGTCATTGGTCCTAAAACAGACACAACTGCATTATCCAAAATAGGCCCTATTGTTACATTAGGAAAAATACCAACTGCTAAACAAATAAAGACCAAAAGCTCCATTGGTAAACGCATAAAATGCGGTGGTTCATGTGGTGTTTTGGGTAAATTAAGAGGTTTTGGTCCCCAAAAGACACCATGAATAAAGCGTATAGAATAAGTCACACTAAACAAGCTCGCCAGTGTCGCTACATAAGGTGCAATCCAATCGAGCCATGAATCCATATGCATTTCAACTGCTTCAGCAAAAAACATCTCTTTCGATAAAAAACCATTTAACAAAGGAACTCCAGCCATCGCCGCACTTGCCACTAAAGCAAGAGTTGCTGTAATAGGCATAGAACGATAAAGACCTGTCAGTTTACGCATATCACGTGTTCCTGTCTCGTGATCAATAATGCCAGCAGCCATAAATAAAGAAGCTTTAAAAGTAGCATGATTGGCCATATGAAAAATTGCTGCAACACATGCAAGCGGACTACCAAGGCTTAAAAGGGTGGTAATCAATCCAAGATGACTAATCGTTGAGTAAGCAAGCAGACCTTTTAAGTCTTGCTGAAACATGGAAAAATAGGCACCAAGCAATAGTGTTGAGAGACCTGAAAAGCCAACAAGCCAAAACCAAGATTCTGTCCCAGAAAGTACAGGCCATAAACGAACAAGCAAAAACAATCCCGCTTTCACCATTGTCGCCGAATGCAAATAAGACGATACGGGTGTTGGAGCAGCCATAGCATTGGGCAACCAAAAATGAAAAGGAAACTGTGCACTTTTCGTTAATCCTCCCAATAAAATACAAATAAGAACAGGGTTATAAAAAGGACTTGACCGGATCATGTCTCCAGACTGCAAGACCTTATCCAAATCAAAACTGCCAACGATGAACCCAATCAATAAAACCCCAATAAAAAGAGCAAAACCACCAAAACCTGTGATCGTTAAAGCCATACGCGCTCCCTCACGCGCACTTGCATTGTGATACCAATAACCAATCAATAGAAAAGAAAAGATACTGGTGAGTTCCCAAAAAACAACCAAAAAGACGAGATTTCCTGACAAGACTATTCCCGTCATTGAGCCCATAAAGGCCAGAAAAAAAGAAAAAAAACGCGGTACAGAATCCGCTGGATCCATATAATAACGTGCGTAGACAACAATAAGTAGCCCAATTCCTGTAATGAGCAAGCAAAAAAGCCACGACAAACCATCCATACGGAGGATCAAATCAACGCCCCACTCTGAAAGCCATGAAATATCTAAACGCAAGACATGGTTTCCATGTACCACTGGATAAAGCATTATTGTAAAAAGAAGACTGCAAAGTGCAATGACACCAGCAAACCATGCTTCATTATTTTTTGCCGTCGAACGAAAGAAACCAATAACAGCACTTCCACCAAAGGGGAGCAAAACGAGCAATATCAACATTGCTTCCCGTATTGTCATTCTTTAAGCTCCCTACAGTCCTTAATATTTTGTCATAAACAAAATAAAAATTTATAATTTATATTGTCACCCCCTCATCCCGCACTTACGATAATAAGATTTAATAAAACTTAAAAGTACTTAAAATTTAAAAAAAACAACTGTTGCGTGAAAAAAATACGCATCATACAAATTCCTTCTTTAATTTTAAAATAGGAACGAATACGATAAGATTCGACAGACGTTTTTCATGTTTAACAACCTCTACCCTTTTAAAAAGCGCGAAAGACACTGCTTACGAGGTCCATAAAAAGGTTGATAACTGTTATCATTTTTATTATAAGAGCGATAACGCGCACGGCAAGATTCAATATGCTCTTGAGGCAGTTTTTTTGCATCTGATACACCTTTCAAGAGCATGTGTTTTACATTTAGATTTGGTAATACAACGAAGGCTGCTTCAGGATACCACCAATTATCTCTATACTTACGATAACCACGCCGATAATTATGATACCCTTTAAAACCGTTAAGTTCTCTACGTCCCGTAAAAACCAAAGGCATCGTATTTTCTTGAACAAAAGTCTGAGGAAGCACTTTGGCTTCAACATCACTCTTATTTTGCACCCAATGAACAATATTGATTGTTATAATGAAAAAACTACCAACAGATATAAGAGCTAAAGCATAATATAATTTTTTTTTCACACGCATAACGCAAATCTCATCATCACAAAACCAAAACGCAGTTACAGAAAATTTTTCTACTGCTAAAGAAAAACAGACCTCTTTTTTTTGAGACATTCTGTTGCTCTTTGTATTAAACGTTAGTCTTGGCAATAAGATCCTTCAAAAGAGAATGGATAAAAAATGATAAAAACTCCCTATTATCTTATAGATAAATCTGAACTCATAAAAAATATGGAAATTATCACTCGCTTACGCGAAATATCTGGAGCGAAAATTCTGCTTGCTTTGAAATGTTTTGCCACATGGAGTGTCTTTGATTTAATGTCTGAATTTATGGATGGAACTACATCATCATCCCTTTATGAACTGCGTTTGGGAAGAGAAAAATTCGGCAAAGAAACACATGCTTATTCGGTTGCTTGGGCAGATCATGAGATTGATGAAGCCTGTGGTTATGCAGACAAAATTATCTTTAATTCCATCCAACAGCTTCAACGTTTTGCTGATAAAACAAAAACCATTCAACGAGGGCTCAGATTAAATCCAGGAATCAGCGCATCCAATTTTGATCTTGCCAATCCTTCTCGCCCTTTTAGCCGCTTAGGAGAAACCAATAAAAGCGCCATTAAAGAAGTTTTACCCCTTATCAATGGGTTAATGATTCACAATAATTGTGAAAATGCTGATTTTAATCTTTTTAATCAAATGCTGAATCATATGGAAGAAAATTTTGCAGAACTTTTTGCTGCTGTTGACTGGATAAGCCTTGGTGGTGGAATTCATTTTACCGCTGAAAATTATCCTCTAGAAACTTTTGCAAAACGTTTAAAACATTTTTCAAAAACCTATGGTATCACCATTTTTCTAGAACCAGGAGAAGCCGCTATAACAAAAAGCACTACACTAGAGGTAAGTGTTCTTGATACGTTATATAATGGAAAAAAGCTCGCTATTGTTGATAGCTCAATTGAAGCCCATATGCTTGATCTTCTCATTTATCGTGAAAATGCCAAATTAGAACCAAATCAGGGGCCCCATGAAATTATGGTCTGCGGAAAGTCCTGTCTTGCTGGTGATATTTTTGGAACATTTCATTTTCCAGAACCCCTTAAAGTAGGTGATAGATTATCTTTTCAAGATGCAGCAGGCTATACAATGGTTAAGAAGAATTGGTTTAATGGCGTTTCAATGCCCGCCATTGTTATTAAAGAATTTGATGGTACACTAACAGTTCAACGCCAATTTAGCTATAATGACTATCTGAAAAGTCTTTCATAAAAAAATCACCGTTCAAGAAACGTCATTACAACAATATTAAAAAGGAGACGAATCTAAAATGAAGAAAAATATTCTCATTATTGGTGCTGGAGGTGTTGCACAAGTTGTTGCGCACAAATGTGCTCAAAACAACGATATTCTCGGTGACATTCATATTGCTTCACGAACACTCAAAAAATGTGAAGCCATCATTGCTTCCATAAAAGAAAAAAACGCAATGAAAGAACAAGGAGTTCTCAAGGGGCATGCGCTCAACGCAATGAATATAGAAGAGACCATAAAACTCATCCAAAAAACAAAATGTGAAATTGTCATCAATGTTGGATCGGCTTTTCTTAACATGTCTGTTCTTTCGGCTTGTATCGAAACAAAATGCGCTTATATCGACACTGCAATTCATGAAGACCCTTTGAAAGTTTGTGAAACACCTCCTTGGTATGGCAATTATGAATGGCCTCGACGTCAAGAATGTGAAAAGGCTGGTATAACAGCTATTTTAGGTGCAGGCTTTGACCCAGGCGTTGTAAATGCTTATGCAGCATTAGCGCGTGAATGTTATTTTGATAAAATCACTGATGTTGATATTATTGATATTAATGCCGGAAATCATGGACGCTGGTTTGCCACGAATTTTGATCCAGAAATTAACTTTCGAGAATTTACAGGAAAAGTATGGTCTTGGCAAAATAAAAAATGGGTTTCCAATCAAATGTTTGAAATCAGCCATGAATGGGATCTTCCCGTTGTAGGAAAACAAAAAGCTTATATGACAGGACATGATGAAATTCATTCATTATCCAAGAATCTCGATATTGAAAATATTCGATTCTGGATGGGATTCAGCGAACGTTATATCACTGTTTTTACCGTTTTAAAAAATCTCGGACTTTTATCCGAACAGCCCATCAAAACAGCAGAGGGTCAAGAGGTTGTTCCTTTAAAAGTGGTGAAAGCCGTCTTACCTGACCCAGCTTCTTTAGCACCAAACTATACAGGAAAAACTTGTATTGGAGACCTCATTAAAGGCGAAAAAGATGGAAAACCACGAGAAGTTTTTATCTATAATATAGCTGATCATAAACAAGCTTTTAATGAAACCGGTGCACAAGGCATTTCTTACACCGCTGGTGTACCAGCAGCAGTTGCTTCTCTTCTTATTGCCACCGGCGAATGGGATGTTAAAACCATGGTCAATGTAGAAGAATTACCCTCACGCCCTTTCCTCAAATACCTTGATCATATGGGGCTTTCAACTTGGATAAGAGAACAACAAGAAGAGAAGAAATTACAATTCTAAACTTATTTCCAATACTAGAAACAAATACAAAAAAACCGCCCCTTTTAAAAAGGCGGTTTTTTCAAAAATACACAACATGTAAATTCGAAAATAGCATCTTTCCCCTTTTCAGAAGGAGTTATAAAGCGCTAAAAAGCGTCAAACCAGATATTAAATATGTAGTGGTTTAGCAAATGTTGCTAAAGCTGCCTCTCGCACTGCTTCTGATAAAGTAGGATGTGCATGGCAACAACGTCCTAAATCTTCTGATGAGCCACCAAATTCCATTAAAACTGCAATTTCATGGATCATTTCACCAGCCCCAAATCCAAGAATATGTCCACCCAAAACCCGATCTGTCTTTTTATCCGCAAGGATTTTAACAAAGCCATCATTTTTCTGCATCGCACGTGCACGACCATTGGCCATAAAAGGAAATTTACCAACATTATAATCAATACCGGCAGCTTTTAGTTCTTCTTCTGTCTTTCCCACACTAGCAATTTCCGGCTGTGTATAAACAACACTAGGAATGACATCAAAATTAACATGCCCTTTTTGACCTGCCAAAATTTCTGCTACAGCAACGCCTTCTTCCTCTGCTTTATGCGCCAGCATTGGTCCTTTAACAACATCACCAATTGCATAAATTCCTGGAATATTCGTCTGCCAATGCGCATCGATATCAATAAAACCACGCTCATCCACTTTAACACCAGCTTCTACCAAACCAAGACCTTCCGTGTATGGAGAACGTCCAGTAGCAATGAGCACAACATCAGCCTCTAAAGTTTCAGATTCACCACCTTTGACCGCTTCAAAGCTCACTTGAGCTCCTGAACCAGATTGCGTAATAGCTGTCACTTTCGCGCCAATCTTATATTCAATTCCCTGTTTTTCCATTATTTTTTGGAACTGCCGTGAAATTTCACCATCCATTGATCCTAAAACTTTATTAAGATATTCAATAATAGTAACTTTAGCGCCTAAGCGGCTCCAAACTGAACCAAGCTCTGAACCAATAACACCAGCCCCAACAACAATCATGTGTGTTGGTACTTTTTCAAGGGCAAGAGCCCCTGTAGAAGAGACAACAACCTTTTCATCGATTTCAACATTCACACCCGGAATGCTCGAACTCTCTGAACCTGTAGCAATAATAATATTTTTCGTTGCAATCGTTTGTTTATTACCATCCCTAGCAACGACTTCAACTTGACCCGCGGCTAAAATCTTGGCTGTACCAAAAAAAGTATCAACTTTATTCTTTTTCATCAAAAAAGAAACGCCACTGGTATTAGCTGTAACAACAGCCTTTTTATGCGCCATCATTTGATTAAGATTAAGCTTCGATTTTGCAATAGAAATACCAAGTGTTTCAAAGCCATGCTGCGTTTCAGCAAACACTTCCGAGGCATGGAGCAACGCTTTAGAAGGAATACAACCAACATTAAGACATGTACCTCCCAACGTTGTACGCTTTTCAATAATTGCTGTTTTAAGGCCCAATTGCGCTGCTTTTATTGCCGCGACATAACCACCTGGTCCCGCTCCAATCACAACCACATCATAAGACATCCGTTTTTCCTTTCATTCTGAAAACTCTATTTTACAAGTCAAGAACAAGGCGTTCCGGATCTTCTAAACTTTCCTTAACACGCACAAGGAAAGTCACAGCTTCTTGGCCATCTACAATACGATGATCATAAGAAAGTGCTAGATACATCATAGGGCGAATAGCAATTTGGCCATCAATAACCATTGCCCGCTCTTTAATAGCATGCATTCCCAAAATACCAGATTGTGGAGCATTCAAAATCGGCGTTGACATTAATGATCCATAAACCCCACCATTGGTAATAGTGAAAGTTCCACCCTGCATATCAGAAACTGCTAATTTTCCATCACGAGCAAGACGACCCAACCGGCCGATTTCCTTTTCAATTTCTGCCAACGACATCTGATCTGCATCACGAACGACAGGAACGACAAGCCCCTTATCTGTTCCAACAGCAATTCCGGCATTAACATAATTTTTGTAAATAATATCTGTCCCATCAATTTCCGCATTAACAGCAGGCAGTTCTTTTAACGCATGACAAACAGCCTTGGTAAAAAATCCCATAAAACCAAGCTTAACACCATGTTTCTTTTCAAACAGATCCTTATAACGCTTGCGCAAATCCATCACCGCAGACATATCAACCTCATTAAATGTGGTTAACATTGCCGCTGTATTCTGTGCATCTTTAAGACGGCGTGCAATTGTTTGACGCAATTTCGTCATACGGACTCGTTCCTCACGCATTTCCTGAACAGAAGCATCGGAAGAACTAGATACAGAGGCAGGTACAGATGCAGAGCTAGATGCAGAAACAGCAGGAGGTGGCGCTTTTACCCCTTGTGTTAAAACATTAAGAACATCTTCTTTGAGAATTTGTCCCCGTTTTCCAGAACCCAAAATATCACTTTTTGCAATATTATTTTCAGCCATTAATTTTGCAGCAGAAGGAGCAGGGGGCATTGTATTGCTTGAAGAAGGCTGCTCCAATTCAGACGGAACTACAGACACAGATGTATCAGAAGACGACGGTGATTTAGCAACACCAGCAGCTCCAGCTTCAACTGCTCCCAAAAGCGCATTCACTTCAACCGTATCGCCTTCCTTTGCAATGATTTCAGATAATTTTCCCGCAACAGGCGAAGGAACCTCAACTGTTACTTTATCAGTTTCTAATTCAACCAAGGGCTCATCCATAGCAACAGCTTCGCCAAGTTTTTTAAACCATTTGCCAACTGTTGCTTCAGTAACTGATTCTCCCAAAGTAGGAACACGGATTTCAGTAGTCATAATATTTTTCCATACATCAGAGTAGTCATAAATTAAGAACCTAATGCGTCTTCAAGAAACGCAGCAAGTTGTTCAAGATGTTTCACCATCAACCCAGAGGCCGGTGATGCACTTGCAGGACGCCCTGCATAACGTGCACGTGAATATTGAGCATTAATATGCGTCAAGACCCATTCTAAATAAGGCTCAATAAATGACCAAGCCCCCATATTCTTTGGTTCTTCTTGGCACCAAACAACTTCTGCCTGTAAAAAACGCGATAATACATCTACCAAAGCTTTCGCAGGAAAAGGATAAAGCTGTTCAACACGCAGCAAATAAACATTATCAATGCCTCTTTTTTCACGTTCTTCATAAAGGTCGTAATAAACCTTACCTGTACAAAGAACAATACGGCGAATTTTACTATCTTTCTGCAATTTGACAGCAGAATCTTTGAGACATTCTGCATCATCAAGTAACAAACGCTGGAAACTCATTTCCGTCCCCATTTCACTGAGAAGAGAAACAGCCCGCTTATGACGCAAAAGTGATTTTGGTGTCATTAAAATCAAAGGTTTACGGAAATCGCGTTTAATCTGGCGACGCAAAATATGAAAATAATTTGCAGGTGTCGTACAATTAGCAACCTGCATATTATCTTCGGCACAAAGTTGAAGGAAACGTTCCAAACGTGCCGAAGAATGCTCAGGTCCTTGCCCTTCAAAACCATGAGGCAACAAACACACCAGACCAGACATACGGAGCCATTTGCGCTCTGCAGAAGAAATAAATTGGTCAAAAATAACCTGTGCTCCATTAGAAAAATCGCCAAATTGCGCTTCCCAAAGCGTTAACCCCCGTGGTTCAGCAAGGGAATATCCATATTCGAAACCAAGAACAGCTTCTTCAGAGAGCATAGAATTGACAACCTCATAAAGAGCTTGCCCCTTCTGTAAATGATTCAAAGGAATATAACGCGCTTCATTTTCTTGGTCATAAAGAACCGAATGGCGTTGTGAAAAAGTCCCACGTTCTACATCTTCACCGGAAAGACGCACCGGCGCTCCTTCTAAGCAGAGTGAACCAAAAGCTAAAGCTTCAGCGGTTGCCCAATCAACACCTTCTCCGGTTTCAAAAATTTTAGCGCGATTACTCAAAAAACGCTGTATCGTTTTATGCACATGAAAATCTGCTGGTATATCTACAAGTTTCTGACCAATTTCCTTTAAAGTCTCTATCGCAACACCAGTTGTCCCACAATGTTGCTCTTCAGCGCTACTACAAGCCTTTAAACCCGTCCAGCTTCCATCAAGCCAATCAGCCTTATTGGGTTTATAAGAAGCACTAGCTTCAAATTCACTTTCAAGCTTATCGCGCCATTGTTTCTTTTGCTGCTCAATTTCTTCTAAAGCAACCACCCCTTCGGCTACCAATTGTTCACCATAAAGCTGTAGCGTCGTTTTGTGATTACGAATTGCTTTATACATAAGCGGTTGTGTAAAGGAGGGTTCATCTCCTTCATTATGTCCATAACGGCGATAACAGAACATATCAATTACCACGGGTTTATGGAAAATTTGACGAAACTCTGTCGCCACTTTTGCAACAAAAACAACAGCTTCAGGATCATCACCATTCACATGAAAAATGGGAGCATCGATCATTTTTGCTACATCTGATGGATAAGGCGAGGAGCGCGAAAAACGTGGATCCGTTGTAAAACCAATCTGATTATTGATAATGACATGAACAGAGCCTGCAACATTATAACCTTTAAGACCTGAAAGACCAAAAGTTTCCTGAATAACACCTTGCCCAGCGAAAGCAGCATCACCATGAATAAGCAATGGCAAAACCTTTGAACGTTCAGTTAATGGGAGTGCATCAGTGTGCGTAAGCCCCATAAGTTGATCTTGTTTAGCCCGCGCCTTTCCCATAACAACTGGATCAACAATCTCAAGATGAGATGGATTAGCCACAAGCGACAAATGAACTTTTCTACCATCAAATTCAAGATCAGCTGAAGTTCCCAAATGATATTTGACATCACCTGACCCTTCTACATCATCGGGTTTATAAGATCCCCCTTTGAATTCGTGAAAAATAGCCCGATGGGGTTTTGCTAGTACTTGTGAAAGAACGTTTAAACGACCACGATGTGCCATTCCTAAAATAATTTCCTGCACACCCAAAGCACTACCACATTTAATAATCTGCTCGAGAGCAGGAATCAGCGCTTCACCACCATCAAGTCCAAAACGTTTTGTTCCTTTATATTTCGTATCTAGAAACTGTTCGAACCCTTCTGCCTCAACAAGCTTATTAAGGATAGCCTTCTTGCCTTTCTGTGTGAAAGCAATCTGCTTATCTGGTCCTTCAATACGCTCTTGAAGCCATGCTTTTTGAGCAGGATCGGAAATATGCATATATTCCACCCCAATCGTTGAACAATAAGTACGATTGAGAATTTCAAGCATTTGCGGAATAGTTGCGTATTCTAACCCTAAAACATTATCAATAAAAATTGGTCGCTCGTAATCAGCAGGTGTAAAACCGTAAGCTTCTGGAGAGAGCTCTTTGTAGTCTTCAAGTTTTTCCGCCAATTGAAGAGGATCGAGCTTTGCATGAAGATGCCCACGTGCTCGAAAAGCACGAATCATCATAAGTGCGTGGACAGAATCACGGGTTGCTCGAATAATATCTTGTTCGCTAGAGGCTTTTCCTTTTTGCACAGCACCCGCGGCTGCTTTTTCTTTTAATTTATCACCAACACGCTTTTCAAGAGCAGACCAATCGCCATCAAGAGCAGAAACTAACTCACCATTTGCCTTTAACGGCCAATGATCACGTTGCCATGTTGCCCCTTCAGCATTTCTGAGAACATCTTCTTTTTTATCATGAAGGTTTTCAAAAAAAGTACGCCACTGCGAATCTACACTGGTGGGATCTTTTTCATATTGGGCATAAAGCTGATCTATATAATCCGCATTTCCACCATACAGAAAAGACGTTTGTGCAAAAAGACTATTTATTTCGTCCTGCCTTGCCATATACCTCTCCGGAACATTTTATTCCGTCTCCTTATATCTCTTTTCGACCCCTAAATGCCTGTAAAGCAAAAAAAGATCAGAAAATTCAAAAAAGCTTCACCTTTTTATACCTAATGTTTCACCTGAATAAGAAAAAATTCTTATTCAGGTAATTTTTTTACCCCTTCAAAACCGACATCAAAGTCTTTCCTATCTGCGATGGTGAAGGAGAAACGCGAATTCCAGCTGCTTCCATAGCAGCAATTTTATCTTCTGCTCCACCTTTACCACCAGAGATAACAGCACCAGCATGACCCATTGTACGTCCTGGAGGAGCTGTACGACCAGCAATAAAACCAACCACCGGCTTTTTACGACCTTTTCTTGCTTCATCTTTGAGAAATTGTGCTGCTTCTTCTTCAGCAGAACCACCAATTTCACCGATCATAACAATAGATTGGGTTTCTTCATCAGCTAAAAACATCTCTAACACATCAATAAACTCAGTGCCCTTAACAGGATCACCACCAATACCAATAGCTGTAGTTTGCCCAAGACCTTCATGACTAGTTTGAAAGACTGCTTCATAAGTTAAAGTTCCCGACCGCGAAACAACACCGACAGAACCTTTTCTAAAAATAGAACCGGGCATAATACCTATTTTACATTCATTGGGTGTGAGAATACCAGGACAATTAGGACCAATGAGACGTGATTTTGATTTCTCCAATCTCGCCTTTACTTTAACCATGTCCATAACAGGAATGCCTTCCGTAATACAGATAATTAAACGGATTTCAGCATCAATAGCTTCCATAATAGCAGTTGCAGCCCCTGCGGGAGGAACATATATAACGGAAGCATCTGCTCCTGTTTTCGCTTTTCCTTCCTCAACACTAGAAAAAATAGGAAGAGTTTCACCTTTTGAACCTTCCCAAGTTTCACCACCCTTTTTAGGGTTAACACCACCAACCATTTGCGTGCCATGATAAGCAAGCGCCTGTTCTGTATGGAACGTCCCTGTTTTTCCCGTAAGCCCTTGAACCAGAACTTTTGTATCTTTATTCACAAGAATCGACATAACTTAAGCTCCCTTCACGGCTGCAACAATTTTTTGAGCAGCATCATCTAAATCATCAGCGGGAATAACGTTCAAACCACTGTCACTGATAATTGCTTTACCTTGCTCAACATTTGTGCCTTCAAGACGAACAACCAAGGGAACCTTTAAACCAACTTCTCTTACAGCAGCAACCACACCTTCAGCAATCACATCGCAACGCATAATACCGCCAAAAATATTAACCAAAATCCCTTTAACATTTGGATCAGCGGTAATAATTTTAAAAGCAGCCGTTACCTTTTCTTTTGAAGCTCCACCACCCACATCAAGAAAATTTGCGGGCTCTGCCCCATAAAGTTTAATGATATCCATTGTGGCCATAGCAAGACCTGCCCCATTGACCATGCAACCAATTGTGCCTTCAAGAGCAACATAAGCAAGATCATGTTTTGATGCTTCAATCTCTTTTGGATCTTCTTCTGAGATATCGCGCAATTCCAAAATATCTGGATGACGGAACAAAGAGTTGTTATCAAAAGAAACTTTTGCATCAAGAACGCGCAAATGGCCATCTTTCATCACAATAAGCGGATTGATTTCAAGAAGGCTCATATCTTTTTCACAAAACGCCTTATAGAGAATGGGAAAAAGTTTTTCACCATCTTCTCTTGCACTATCGCGCAAATCTAGTGCATCACAAAGCCTTGTACAATCGGCAGCAGTAACACCCTGTACAGCATCAATGGGTAGAGTTAATATTTTTTCTGGTGTTTCTTCAGCAACCGTTTCAATATCCATACCTCCTTCCGTTGAAACAACGAAAGCAACCCGACCAACGGTACGATCAACCAAAAGTGAAAGATAAAGCTCTCGCTCAATATCGGCACCATCCTCAATATAAAGGCGATTGACCTGCTTGCCCTCTGGTCCGGTCTGTTTTGTTACCAAAGTTTTACCGAGCATTTCTTGGACATGTGCAACAACTTCTTCAACAGACTTTGCAAGCCGAACACCACCCTTTGCATCAGGACCAAGTTCTTTAAACTTTCCTTTACCACGACCACCAGCGTGTATCTGACTTTTAACCACATAGAGTGGTCCAGGCAATTTTTTTGCCCATTTTTCAGCTTGCTCTACAGAATAAACAGCAACACCATTTGCAATTGGTGCTCCATATTCATGAAGCAGACGCTTAGCCTGATATTCATGGATATTCATGCATTTGTCCTTTTCTTTTACGGATCACTTCATTAATCCTTAAATTATTATATTCTAAATACTCTGTTTTCATAAACAGAACCTTGCTCAATATTTATTTGAGACTAGGTACAAGAGCGATACAAGCTTCACAAAGTTGTTGCACCGCATTCACTGAACGCTCAAAAGCATCTCTTTCCTCTTTATCAAGATCAATTTCAATAACCCGCTCCACACCACCTGCACCAAGTATAACGGGAACACCAACATATGTATCATTCACCCCGTATTCTCCTGAAAGATAGGCTGCAACAGGAACAACACGCTTAGTGTCCTTCAAATAGGCTTCAGCCATAGAAACAGCAGAAGCTGCTGGTGCATAAAAAGCAGATCCTGTTTTTAATAAACTTACGATCTCCGCACCACCATCACGGGTACGTTGAATGATTTGATCAATCCGCTCCTGTGTTGTCCAACCCATTTTCACAAGATCAGGCAAAGAAATGCCACCCACCGTTGAATAACGCACGAGAGGGACCATCGAATCACCGTGCCCTCCCAAAACAAATGCTGTCACATCTTTAACAGAGACCTTAAATTCTTCAGATAAGAAGTAACGAAACCGTGCTGAATCGAGAATGCCAGCCATTCCAACAACTTTGTGTGTAGGAAGACCTGAAAATTTTTGCAATGCCCATACCATCGCATCAAGAGGATTTGTAATACAAATAACAAACGCTGAAGATGCATATTTTTTAATCCCGCCCCCAACTTGCTCCATCACTTTCAGATTAATACCCAAAAGGTCATCGCGGCTCATACCAGGTTTTCGTGCAACTCCTGCTGTTACAATAACAACATCAGCCCCTTCAATTGCCTCATAAGCATTGGCACCTTTTAAACTGATATCAAAACCATCAACGGGTGAAGATTCGGCAATATCAAGAGCCTTACCCTGTGGCATACCCTCGGCAATATCAAATAAGACAACATCGGCAAGCTCTTTAAGTCCAATGATATGTGCTAAAGTACCACCGATCATACCTGAGCCAATAAGAGCTATTTTTTTTCGTGCCATTTTTTTCTTCCTAACATTAGAGAACTCAGCGCACACTTATCAGCGCCAGTATACTGAATATTTCTTTGACCTTAGCTATATTTTCAATAAATCATTAAAAAGAGAAAGAGACAAAACTGACCAAATTTTTCTTTTCATAGAAGCAACAATTCTCCACAGAAACAACTATCAGAAAATTACCATGAAGTATCGATAAAATGAATTTTAAAAAAATACAACAGAATTATCACACTTCTTTTAAGTCCAAAGAGTTATTATTTTTACAGTTTACGTAAAGGTAAAGTTATATTCCGCTTTTCCCCTTTAAAAGAAAGCGCTCTGACCAAAATTTTAAATAATCTTGACTTTGCATTTCAAAAAGACGCGATTGTGTTCTTTTAAACTCAAATGTTTCTGCCGTCTGTGCACATCCTTTATATAAATCCTCAAGTACAGCTGCTGCAGACATAAATAGTCTTATGTTGCGTTCATAGAGAATATCAATCAGTAAAATAAACCGTTTCGTTTCATTGCGACATGTATCGTCCATCACAGGTACATTATCGATAAAAATCGTATGATAACGCTCCCCTAATACTAAATACTCAACTGCTGCCAAAGGCTTTGCACATAAATCTTGATAATCAAAGCGTGCGCATCCCGCTCCAGTACGTGGAATATGAATAAAACGCCCCTTTATAGAAAGTTCATCAGATGTTTCCTTCTGTCCTTGCAGCACCAATGCCCAAGCTTGATCCATGCATTTATTGGCTTCCAATCCTAACGGCGTTATATACACATGTTGTAGATTTGATTTTTCAAGACGATAATCTGTTTTTGCATCAAGATTGAGAATGTGAACATGTGCTTTCAAAACTTGAATAAAAGGCAAAAAAAGTTCTCGATTTAAACCATTATAATAAAGATTATCTGGAGCAACGTTTGAAGTGGCAACGAAGAAAACCCCTTTATCAAACAAAGCAGAAACAAGACGCCCTAATACCATAGCATCTGCAATATCTGTTACACTAAATTCATCAAAACAAAGTACCTGAGCTTCTCGTGCAAGATCTTCAGCGACAGCTAAAATAGGATTATCTTTTCCAGCTTTTGCACATGTTGATCTTTGACGATAAATATTGATGCGCTCATGTACATCAGCCATGAAATCATTAAAATGGGCGCGTTTTTTACGCTCTTGGCGCAAACAAGAAAAGAACAAATCCATGAGCATGGTTTTGCCTCGCCCTACTTCACCATAAATATACAATCCCTGAAAGGGACTTTCATCTTGCCTTGAAGCATGAACAAAGGTTTGTTTTTTTTTCTTAAAGAAAGGCCAAAATGCCCAAGGCCGAGAAGCATTTTTTTTCACAACATCTTTTAATAAACGATCAAAATGCTTCGTTAAAGCCAATTGAGCAGGATCAAAACTTATTTCTCCTTTGTATACCAGCTCCTTATAGCGCGTCGACACTAACACCATCCAAACAACCTTTTTCAATCTGTTTCCAATGAAAAATATAAATTCGCTTCACAGACCTGTGCACAAATTTCTTATTTTTTCATAAAAAACCAAAAATGATCTAACGGCTTAAAACAACTGGACGATCATCGAGTGTACGCCCCTCAAAACGATCAACACTGGAAGAATAAAGAGTAATGATAACGCGTCCTGAATTATTATAGAAATATAATCTTTTTCCTTTAACAGTCCACGAATTTACCTGAGAAACGATTCCTGGACAGTGTAAAGGACCAGCACGATATCCTTGACCATATTTTGTTTGTGGTGTTGCAATTCGGCAAACTTTTCCACCTACAGAAAGATTCCACACCCCCGCAATACTTGCAGGAAACAAATCAATGGCATTGCTTGGCAATTCGAGATTAGCCATTCGCCCATCACTTTGGGAATCTCCTTTCTCATACATCGAAACATCTGCTGCTTCAGGTGCTGACGAATAAGAAGATGGCAAATCAGACATCACCTCTGTTTGCATTTGTTGAAGTGGATAAAAAACTTCTAATGTATTATCGTCATTGTTACTGTCAAAGCGAGATGTTGAACATCCTGCCAAAGAAATTACAATTGATGTTGCAACGAAGAACGAAATTTTTGAAAATGACATATCTATACTCTTTCCCACGACAATAAATAAGCTCACCCAAAGAAATAGATGAACATTTGTTATATGGCATTTTACAAAGATAAATTAACAAATTAAAAAAAACAGGATAAAAATTGTCTATTTTAAAGATAAATAATTTTTTACTACCAGTTTTATGATTAAACACTAGAAATTTATAAGTTTTTCAGTCATATATCTTTTGTGGGAAATCACTAAAAATAGAGAAATTTCATGAAAACACCATTCAGCAAAATGAACGGTCTTGGCAATCAAATCATTGTTGCTGATATGCGTGAAAGCACACACGCCCTCACACCACAAGCAATCCTCGCTTTATCGGTAGATCCTCAAACACATTTTGATCAAATTATGGCCATTCACACATCAACAAAAAAGAAAGCCAACTTTCGCATCGAAATATGGAATGCTGACGGCTCAATGGCTAAAGCTTGCGGTAACGGTACCCGTTGCGTAATTGCATGGCTCATAGACCACAATTATGGTGAAATTTTTCAATTGGAAACACCTGCTGGAATTATTGAAGGAAAACGCCAAGCTGGTGGACTGATCTCTGTTGACATGGGAAAACCCCATTTCAATGCAAAAGAGATGCCTGTTTCACGTGAAATATGTGACACCAATCACGTGGAACTTACGGCTGGTCCTTTAAAAGATGCTTGTCTTGTATCCATTGGCAATCTCCATGCTATTTTTTTTGTTGAGAGTGATGTTCAACATATTCCATTAGAAAAGTACGGACCAACACTTGAATATGATCCTCTTTTTCCAGAACGGTGCAATATTTCCATTGCTTATGTTACGTCAAAGAAAAGCCTCAATTTACGTACATGGGAGCGAGGAGCCGGATTAACACAAGCATGTGGGAGTGCTGCTTGTGCAAGTGCGGTGGCGGCTTATCGACGTGGACTCACAAAACGCCATATCGATGTGAATTTACCAGGGGGAACACTGAATATTTTTTATCGAGAAGATAATCACATTATAATGACGGGTCCAGTCGAATATGAATTTAGTGGTTTTTTTGACCCTTTAACAGGGAATTACAAAAAGGATCACTCGTAATGACAATAGAAATTGTAACTTTTGGTTGTCGACTAAACAGCTACGAATCAGAAATCATACGGAAAGAAAGTACTTCTTCGGGGCTAGGTCAACTCAAAGATGGTGCTATTATCTTTAACACCTGTGCTGTCACTGCCGAAGCCGTGCGACAAGCAAAACAAGCTATTCGTAAAGCAAGACGTGAAAATCCTCATGCGCGTATTATTGTAACAGGTTGTGCTGCACAAACAGAAGGGCAAAATTTTGCCTCAATGACAGAGGTTGACCTTGTTTTAGGGAATGAGGACAAACTCCATGCTCATTCTTATCGTCAACTTCCTGATTTTGGCATCAACCATTCCGAAAAATTGCGCATCAATGACATCATGGAGATACAAAAGATTGCTCCACATATGGTGAGTGCAATGGAAGAGCGCACCCGAGCCTTTGTACAGGTACAAAATGGCTGCGATCATCGCTGTACATTTTGCATTATCCCTTATGGACGTGGGCCATCACGTTCAGTCCCCATGGGTGCTGTCATTGAACAAATAAAAAAACTAACAGGCAATGGTATTCAAGAAGTTGTTCTGACAGGTGTAGATCTTACAAGTTATGGCCACGATCTCCCTGGAAAAACCACTCTAGGAAAATTAACTTCAACCATTTTGCATCATGTTCCTGATTTGCCTCGATTACGTCTTTCTTCTATAGATTCTATTGAAGCAGACGAAGAACTCATCAATCTTTTAGCCTATGAAAAGAAAATAATGCCTCATTTGCATTTATCCTTACAAGCAGGCGATAATATGATTCTAAAAAGAATGAAACGACGGCATTTACGTGAACATGCAATTCAATTTTGCCAAGACTTGCGTGCCAAACGTCCTACAATGGTTTATGGTGCTGATTTAATTGCTGGTTTTCCCACTGAAACGGAAGAGATGTTCCAAAATAGCCTCTCTTTGATCGATGAGTGTAATCTAACACATCTTCATGTCTTTCCTTTTAGTCCAAGAGAAGGGACACCTGCCGCGCGTATGCCACAAATCGACCGTAGAGTGGTAAAAGTCCGTGCAGAAAGATTGCGCAAAGCAGGTGATGAAGCTTATAAAAAGCATCTTGCTCATTTACAAAACAGTCAACAAACAATTCTCGTTGAAAAAGATGAAATTGGGCGAACAGAAGATTATACTCTTGTACACATTAAAGGTGCAAAAGCTGGAACAATCGTTCAAGCCCTTATCGTTGACCATGATAGTGATAAATTAATTGCTGTCCTTCCAAAACTGAATGCCGCTTGAGCAGGAAAGTCCTTATGAAAAAATCTTTCATCAAAAAAATATTCTCTTTTAACAAATCTAAAGAGCAGGAAATGGAAAAAACTTCTATTCCTCATGAAGCCGAGAAGAGAGAAGAGAGCGAATATAAAAGTATAAAAAATAATCAGTTCTCTGTAGATAGTGAAAAAGAAGAACAGGGTGCTAGTCAAAATACAGCATCTGTAAAGAGTGATGAAAAAAATCCATCTTTTGAACCACATTCTGGCAAAATAATTGTTACAGATACGATCCGTGAAAAAAAAATTGAAGAGTTTTCACTTGAAGCTCCTCTTGAACAGAAAAAAACAGCGTGGTTTGGACGCCTAAAAAAAGGGTTAGCTCTTTCTTCACAACGTTTAAGTGGGTCGATTAGTGATCTTTTTGTTAAGGGAAAACTTGATGAAGACACATTGCAAGAACTGGAAGATATTCTTATTCAAGCTGATCTTGGTGTAGAAACGGCAACACGAATCACCAACATTTTAGCTTCTAACCGTTATGAAAAAAAATTATCTCCAGATGACATTCAGACTATCGTAGCTGAAGAAATCAAAAAAGTATTGGAACCTGTTGCAATTCCACTAGAACTTGATCTTCATCATAAGCCTCATGTTATTTTATTGGTAGGAGTGAATGGCACTGGAAAAACGACAACTATTGGAAAACTTGCAGCAAAACTCACCGCAGGAGGATTAAAAGTTATGCTGGCTGCTGGTGACACATTTCGTGCTGCTGCTATTGAACAATTACATATTTGGGGTGAACGCACCGGATCTCCTGTTATTTCAACAAAACTAGGAGCAGATGCTGCTAGTTTGGCATTTGATGCTTATGAAAAAGCAAAAAAAGCAAACAGTGATGTATTAATTATTGATACAGCTGGACGCTTACAAAACAAAACTGAGCTGATGGATGAATTAGCCAAAATTATTCGTGTTCTAAATAAAAACTCCCCCCAAGCACCTCATACAATCCTTCAAACACTTGATGCAACCACTGGGCAAAATGCTCTAAACCAAGTGGATATTTTCCGTGATATTGCTGGTGTTACTGGTCTCATCATGACAAAGCTCGATGGCACTGCACGGGGAGGAATTCTTGTTGCCATTGCAGCAAAATATAAATTACCCGTTTATTTTATCGGTATAGGAGAGAATACAGAGGATCTTCAACCTTTTTCTGCTTCTGACTTTGCCGAAACTATTGCAGGAAAATACGCATGAAAAAAACTTCATTTAAGCCTCATTCACATAAAAATCTCGATTTGAATAATATCAATGATAATCAAAAAAATCTCTCTTCACCCACACTTAAGTTTTTCTTGGAAATGGGGCCACTGGTTATCTTCTTTCTTGCTAATTATAAGGGCGAGTGGTTGATAAATAACGTTGAAATTTTTAAAAATTTTAGCAAACCCATTTTTCCTGCAACAGCTATTTTCATGGTAGCGATCATAGTAGCACTGAGTTTATCATGGGTTCTTACACGAAAAATTCCCATAATGCCTCTTATCTCAGGAATATTCGTTCTGGTCTTTGGATTTTTAACTCTTTGGCTTCATAATGACACTTTTATAAAAATGAAACCAACAATCATTAATAGCTTATTTGCTTTTATTCTTTTTGGTGGCATGCTTTTTAAAAAACCACTTTTGCGCTATGCTCTTGATTCTACTTTAAAACTTGATGATTTAGGATGGCAAAAACTTACATATCGCTGGGCATTTTTTTTCGTTTTTCTTGCTCTTTTGAATGAAGTTGTTTGGCGTAATTTTAGCGATAATTTTTGGACGAGTTTTAAAGTATTTGGTGTCATGCCTATAACAGTTCTCTTTATGCTTACCCAAATGCCTCTTATACTTAAACATTCAAAAGGACTTTTTACAGAAGAGGACAAAGCTGATTTTTAAAATAACACCTCCATCACGACAAATTATTTTGCAGATTTACCGCTGCACACTGATCACGGAGAAAAGATGTGTTAATTGAGCAGTTTATCTGTCGAGAAGATAATTTTGGTGTACTTATTCATGATGAAAAAAGCGGTTACACAGCCGCAATTGATGCATCTGAAAGCAAACCTATTCAGAGAGCCTTAAAACGCCGTAACTGGACACTTCAAACTATTTTTGTAACGCATCATCATCATGATCATATAGAAGCATTGGAAGAATTAAAACAAGTTTATAAAGCTGTAGTTATTGGACCAGAAGCGGAAAAAGAAAAGATTCATCATCTTGACCGAACGCTTCAACCTGATGAAAGTTTTTTCTTTGGCACATGCCCGCTTTTAGCTCTTTCAACACCTGGTCATACTTTAGGTGCATTATCTTACTATTTTCCGGAAGATGGTTTACTCTTTGCTGGAGATACACTTTTTTCGCTCGGCTGTGGGCGTCTTTTTGAAGGAACACCGGCTCAAATGCTCAACTCTTTAAAAAAACTTCGTCAACTTCCCGATGAAACGCTTCTTTATTGTGGTCATGAATATACTAAAATCAATGCTCTTTTTGCTTTAACAATTGACCCACACAATCAAAAACTTCATCAAAGGGTAGAAGAAGTTTTTTTACTACGTGCAAAAAACGCTATGACTTTACCAGTCACCTTAGAGCAAGAAAAAGCTACCAATCCCTTTCTCCGCTGGGATGATTGTGCTTTACGAAAAAATCTTGCGATGGAGAAAGAGACAGACGAAGAAATTTTTGCTGAAATCCGAAGAAGAAAAGATTATTTCTAGCCATGTTTAAGTTCGTATTACGTTTATTTCCTCTTTTTCTTTTTGGGCTATACACCCAAATAACAATGGCAAAAGAAACGGACAATCAGTTTGATTTCCCATATGTCATAGCAAACTATACCTTAACTGAAGATTTCCTTTTTAAAATGGAAAAAATTGAAAAAGAATGTAAAAACACACCACCAGAGCCAGAAACATCCGAAACGAAATATTATGGCGGTAGTATTGAAAAACAGATCACTACTATTTCTAATCGGCCAAAACTAATGAAGATTTTAAGAAAAAATAATATTACACCAAAAGAGTTTGTTATTGGCTCTATGGCACTTCAAACAACATTAATAATGCTTTTTAATAAACCTTCTCCTGAAGATTTTAAAAGAGAAGGTCTTTCTTCACTTGAAAAAAATTCCATATTTTTAAGCAATTTGGAGTTTGGTAAAAAACATCTGTATAGAATGATATCTGTTTTAAAGGAAACTTGTAGATAGAATCCAAACTATTTAAAGCGATTTCTTAACGACACAACACCCCATTAATTTTGCAAACGTCGGCAAATATCATCCAATTGTTCTAATGAAGAATAATGTATTTTTAAATCACCACCTTTTTTACCATGCCTAATGATAACTTTCATTCCAATAACATCTGCAAGTAATTTTTCTAAAGATTTTGTTTCTGTATCTTTTTCTACAGCAGTTCGTTTTTTGACTTTAGGATTAGCCTGTTCATATGCAAGTATTTCGGTTTGACGCACAGAGAGTCCTTCACGAATAATCTTTTCAGCTAAATCTTGTGGATTATCAACAGTAATAAGGCAGCGTGCATGACCTGCTGAAAGTTGTCCCTCTGTTAGAAATTGCTGTACTTTTTGTGGAAGCTTTAATAAACGAAGCGTATTAGCAACATGGCTCCGACTTTTTCCAATGACTTGTGCCAAATCTGCTTGCGTATATCCATGTTCATTTAACAAAATTTCATAACCCATTGCTTCTTCAATAGGGTTAAGATCAGCACGCTGAACATTTTCAATAATTGCCAATTCTAAAGCTGTTTTATCATCGACATCGCGAACAATAACAGGCAATTTACTTAAATTGGCTCGCTGTGCAGCACGCCACCGCCGTTCGCCAGCAATCAACTCAAACCGATGAGGATGATCGCGTGAAGGTCTTACAACAACAGGTTGAACAACACCATGCTGACGAATTGATTGTGCTAAATTATCAAGTTCTGAATCGGTAAAATGGCGCCGTGGATTATGTGGATTGCACGAAATAGATTCAAGTGGAACAAATCGCTCAGAAACAGAAGAAACTGTATTGAACTCTGTCAATTTGTCGGTATTTGATGAACGTTTAAGATCGTTGTTTAAATTGATATCCCCAATCAATGCTGCCAACCCACGACCCAGTCTTTTTTTTGATTGATCATCATTCATAATCTTGCTCTTTGCTTTTTCTTATAAAAATCTTTTTTTACATTTTTAAGCAGCCGCATGTGCTTGTTTTTCACGTTGAATTACTTCCGATGCTAAACGTAAATAAGCTTGGCTACCAGCACATGTTAAATCATAAAGCAATACTGGTTTACCAAAGGAAGGAGCTTCTGATACGCGCACATTTCGTGGAATAACGGTGCGATAAACTTTATCTCCCATAAAAGAACGGACATCTTCGACAACTTGATTTGAAAGATTATTACGTCCATCATACATGGTTAAAACAATACCTTGAATTTCTAGAGAAGGGTTAAGAACGGATCGTACTTGTTTTACTGTTTCAAGCAATTGACTTAAACCTTCAAGTGCTAAAAATTCGCATTGCATAGGCACTAAAACAGAATCTGCAGCCCCCATAGCATTGAGCGTGAGAAGATTAAGAGATGGAGGACAATCAATGAGAATATAACTGTATTTATTTTCCATCTTTGGATCATCACAGAGTGCTTTACGTAATCGTTGTATGCGGTCTTGTGACGAAGCAATTTCCATTTCTACTCCTAGAAGATCAAGAGTAGAGGGTACAATATGGAGATTGGGAACAGCTGTTTTTAACGCTGCTTGTGTGACTGAAATCCCCGAAACAAGCACATCATAAGATGATAAAGGACGGCTATTACGATCAATTCCTAATCCCGTACTTGCATTTCCTTGTGGATCAACATCCATAATGAGAACATTTTCACCAATAGCTGCCAAAGCGGTTGCAAGATTAATTGCTGTGGTTGTTTTGCCGACCCCACCTTTTTGGTTTGCAATAGCGATAATCCGTGTTTCGCTCATTTTGCCTTACCCTCTACTGATCGAATATGAGAAATTTCTAAAATAACAGAACTTTCATCAATTTTACTCTTATGTTTTAGCAGATCAAACTGCCAATTGGCAGAGGCATTTTTTATTTCTGTAGCGTAATCCCGACCTTTTTGCAAAAGAGCTATTGTTTTTTTTGTTGATAAAGGAAAAATAAGCCGTAAAAGAGCATCGAGAGAAGCTAATCCTCGTGCTGTTATCACTTCTGGCAGTGTTATTTTTTTATACACATTCTCAATTCTACAGTGATAAACCGTTGCAGGAAGATTAAGTTGAGTAATAACCGTTCGTAAAAAAGCGACCTTTTTTCCATTACTCTCAACGAGATCAATATGCCCTGTTTTTTTTTCTTTCAGAAAAATGGCAAGAACAATAGCGGGAAATCCACCACCTGATCCAAGATCACACCAATGCAAAAAATCACTGTGGAGAGGGTAGATTTGCGCTGAATCTAAAATATGACGTGTCCACAAAACTGGAACTGTTGTAGGAGATATTAAATTAATATGCCTATTCCATTGCATTATCAAAGATTCAAATTGTATTAAATCTTTCATCGTTTCACGTGAAACAGAAGGAACAATATTTAAGAGTTCTTGATATTTTTTTTCTGTAGAAAGATCCATTAAGCTGATTTAGCCTTTTCACGCCGTTGACGTTGAATATACGTAATAATAAGTGATAATGCCGCTGGTGTCATTCCATCAATTTTTTGAGCATCTGCAATTGAACGCGGCGATATTTTTTGAATTTTTACCTTTAATTCATTGGAAAGACCAGATATTGACTGAATATCCAAAGAAGGAGGAATTTCTAAACGTTCATCTCGCTGAAGAGATACAATATCTTGTGTTTGTTTTTCTAAATAAACTGCATATTGTGCTTCAATTTCTAAAGATTCAACGGTTTTAGGATCAATTGACTTCAATTGTGGCCAAAAATGTGAAAGACGCTCTATAGTCATATGAGGATAAGCAAGAAGATCATATGCCGAACGCCGAATTCCATCGTGATTTACTTGTAATCCATGAGCAGATGCTTCATTAGGCGTTAGAAAAAGTTCTTGGCATATTGATCGTGCTTGATCAAGACGTTGCTGTTTTTGCTTATAACAATCCAAACGTACTTTACTCACAAGATCCCACTTCTGTGCTAAAGGTGTTAAACGTGCATCAGCATTGTCAGATCGTAGAGACAAACGATATTCAGCACGTGATGTAAACATTCTATAGGGTTCACAAACTCCACGTGAAACTAAATCATCTACCATAACACCAATATAAGCTGTTGAACGGCTTATAAGCACTTCATCTAATTTACCCACTTTACGTGCAGCATTTAACCCAGCTAAAAGACCTTGTGCTGCAGCTTCTTCATATCCCGTCGTACCATTAATTTGCCCCGCTAAAAACAATCTTGGTAAAGAACGTAATTCTAAAGTTTTAGTTAATTGTTGTGGATTAACAAAATCATATTCAATAGCATAACCAGGTTGTAAAACCTCAGCATTTTCTAATCCTTCAATTGTTCTCAAAAAAGAAATTTGTACATCTTCAGGAAGAGAGGTAGAAAGGCCATTTGGATAAATAGTATCATTATCCAACCCTTCTGGTTCTAGAAAAATTTGATGTCCATCACGTTCCCCGAATTTAACAATTTTATCTTCAACAGAAGGGCAATAACGTGGTCCTAATCCTTCAATATTTCCAGAATATAAAGCAGACCTATGAATATTTTCACGAATGATTTGATGTGTTTTTGTATTTGTACGTGTTATTGCACACTCAATTTGTGGCTGTTCGATTTTTTCTGTTAAAAAAGAAAAAGGAACGGGATCTTCATCAGCTTGCTGTTTTTGGAGATAATCCCAACGAATTGTTTTTTTGCTAAGACGTGCAGGAGTCCCTGTTTTTAATCTCCCAAGATTTACATTATAACTTTTTAAACGTTCAGCAAGTTGTACACTCGACTTATCCCCCATACGTCCAGCAGCCCATGTTTTATCACCAATATGAATAAAACCATTTAAAAATGTACCTGTTGTTAAAACAACAGCACCTGAAAAAAATGTTCCTTGATTTTTTAAAACAACACCTGAAACGCAATTATCTTTAACAATAAGATCAACAACTTCATCTTCAACAAGAATGAGGTTATCTTGCTCTTGCAAAAGTTTTTGAATAGCTTTTTTATAGAGTTGTCTATCAGCTTGTGTACGAGGTCCTCTTACTGCTGGCCCCTTACGTCTATTGAGAAGTCTAAATTGAATTCCAGCAGCATCTGCTGCTCTTCCCATAAGGCCATCCAAAGCATCAACTTCACGAACCAGATGTCCTTTTCCAAGCCCACCAATAGCAGGGTTGCACGACATTGTTCCCACTGCTGATATTTTATGTGTAACAAGGGCTGTCCGTGCTCCAACACGAGCTGAAGCTGACGCAGCTTCACACCCCGCATGACCACCTCCAACAACAATAACATCATATAATTGCATCGTGATTCATTCCATAAAGAATCATTCTAAAGTTTCACGTGAAACAGGATATAAATTACATAATCTTTAAAATGTGTCTATGAAATAATCAATGTTTCACGTGAATCATTATTTACCAACACAAAACTCTGAAAAAATAATATCAAGTAAATCTTCAACATCTATATCTCCCGTAATCTTCCCAAGAAAATCACTCGCACGACGAAGATGTTCTGCACGTAAACTTAAATCAAGAGAAGTATAATTCACAGAAGCTTCAATTTCTTTAACAGCCTCCTTCAATAACTGAAGTTGCCTTTTACGTGCTGGGACAAGATTTCCAACTTCAGAAGCACGACGTAAACAAAATAACTCAAGTTCCTTAATAAAACAGTCAAAATTTAAACCAGTTAACGCAGAAAACCGTATAAAATAATGGGTTTTATTCTCTTCATAAAGGTCAAGCTTATTGGCAATATGCCATATTTCAGCTGATGTCTCTGGTAAATCAACTTTCTTAGGATTTCCCATATCATAAACTAAAATAACCAAATCAGCATCTCTAACATGCTGCTTAGCAACTTCTATTCCCAATTGTTCTATTTTGTTTTCTGTTTCTCTAAAACCAGCAGTATCTGTTAAAAAAACAGGTAAACCGCCGAGAATCAACCTCATTTCTAAAGCATCACGCGTTGTACCTTCTTCTTCTGATACAATAGAAATAGGTCTCCCAGCCAAACGATTCATAATGCTTGATTTTCCAGAATTTGGAGCACCAGCTATAACAATTTTTAATCCATCACGTAAAATACTTGCACGTTCTCCCTCATCAATATGTTCCTGAAGAGAAGTACAAAGATCTTCCATATCTTTCCAAACTTTATCAGATATTGAATTTGGGACATCAGCTTCATCAACAAAATCAAGTTCTGCTTCAATAAAAGCACGGGCCTTCATAAGTTTATGACGCCAATCACTATAAAGCGTTGTTAAACGCCCACTTGTCCCCATAATTGCTAAACGTCGCTGACTTTCCGTCTCTGCTTCTATTAAATCAGCAAGACCTTCTGCTTGAACAAGATCTAATTTTCCTTCCATAAACGCACGACGTGAAAACTCACCTGCTTCTGCAATACGGCATCCAGAAAATGTAGACAATTCATCGAGAAAACGATTAACAACCGCTTTTCCTCCATGCAAATGAAATTCTGCACAATCTTCACCTGTAAAACTATGAGGAGCAGGAAAAAAAACAGTCAAAGCAGAATCTAAAAAGCTCCCATCACGAGCAGTAAGATTTCCATAATGCATGAACCGCGCTTTTGGTAAACGGCCACAAAGCGTCTTAACGACATTTATCACATGAGGACCAGAAAGGCGAATGACTGCGACCCCTGAAGGCAACAATCCACTCGAAACAGCAAAGATTGTATCCACGGGATATATCCTAAACGAAAAACTTAATATTTCATGTATTCATTGAGTCAAAAAATTCACTATTATTTTTCGTTTGTTTTAATTTATCAATTAAAAATTCAATTGCATCCGTTACATTCATAGGCGTCAAAATACGACGAAGTACAAAAATTTTATGCAAGTCTTGCCGCGCTACCAAAAGCTCTTCCTTACGTGTTCCAGATTTCAAAATATCCATAGCAGGGAAAATACGCTTATCAGCAACTTTACGATCAAGAACAATTTCTGAGTTACCTGTTCCTTTGAATTCTTCAAAAATAACCTCATCCATACGACTACCGGTATCGATCAAAGCCGTTGCAATAATGGTTAAAGATCCACCTTCTTCAATATTACGTGCTGCACCAAAAAAACGCTTAGGACGCTGTAGAGCATTTGCATCAACACCACCTGTTAAAACCTTACCTGATGAAGGAACAACCGTATTATACGCACGCCCAAGACGTGTAATAGAATCGAGAAGAATAACGACATCACGCCCATGCTCAACAAGGCGTTTTGCTTTTTCAATAACCATTTCAGCTACTTGCACATGACGGATTGCTGGTTCATCAAAAGTAGAAGAAACGACTTCTCCTTTCACAGAACGTTGCATATCAGTAACTTCTTCTGGTCTTTCATCAATTAAAAGAACAATAAGATAACATTCAGGATGATTAGTGGTGATAGAATGGGCAATATTTTGAAGTAAAACTGTTTTCCCTGTTCGAGGAGGTGCTACAATTAATCCTCTCTGTCCCTTTCCCAATGGAGATATTAAATCAATCACCCGCGATGACATATCCTTCTCTGTAGGATCTTGTATTTCCATTTGAAAACGTTCATTTGAGTAAAGAGGAGTGAGATTATCAAAGTGGATTTTATAACGAATTTTTTCAGGATCTTCAAAATTAATTGTATTAATTTTAAGAAGAGCAAAATAACGTTCTCCTTCTTTTGGACTACGTATAAATCCTTCAACAGTATCACCTGTTTTTAAAGAAAATGACTGGATTTGTGCAGGAGAAAGATAAATATCATCAGGTCCTGGAAGATAATTAGCATCAGCGGACCGTAAAAATCCAAATCCATCTTGTAAAACTTCAACGACTCCTTCTCCGATAATTTCGACATCTTGCAAAGCAAGTTTTTTCAAAATAGCAAACATTAATTCTTGTTTTCGCATCAAGGAAGCATTTTCAACTTCTAATGTTTCAGCGAAAGAAACAAGTTCAACGGGATTTTTACTTTTAAGTTCTTGTAGTTTCATTTCTTGCATCAAATATGCTCTTTAAATGGTGAAGGAGATTGTTCTTGAATTAATTATGGAAAATTTAAAGAACGAAACATTCTTATAAGAAAAAATTATTCTACACTCAATTTTTTCAATCTGCAAGCATCATTTGTACGAATTATTTTCTTATAAAATTAAGTAATTTTACAAAAAAAATATATAAATTGAAAAAATCAAAGAGAAATCATTTTATTAAAGAATTATATAAAACATAACTCATTGTAAAATAATATTTATTTTTGATCTATAAAGGTAAAATTATTCTACATCATTGATAAATTAATTTTAAAATTATTTTCAGTTTATACAGATTTTTTGTATTAATAAATTTTATTAAAGAGAGGTATTTTTCTTATTTATGCCTGTGTTTAATGTGAATTATAAGTTATACTTTATTTATCCTCAATTTTATCCACAAAGACAAAAGAAAAAAAGACAAGCATAACATTCTTTTAAAGGCATTATCCCTGTTATTTTATCATAAAAGGGCTTTCATTATCACAACAATTCAATTTGTGCATAATAATGGAGAAATTCTCCTAAATTTTAGTTTCATAAAAAATGATGAGGATATATACACATTTGTTAACAAGGAGTTAAAATTTTTGTGACAAGAGAAAAAAAATCCTTTCATTTACACATGCTTTCTGATGCAACAGGAGAAACACTCATTTCTGTTGGAAGAGCCGTTGCAGCACAATATACAATGAGTCAAACAACAGAGCATATCTATCCAATGATTCGTAATGAAATACAGTTGCAGAGAGCTCTTGATGAAATACAACAAGAGCCGGGTATTGTTCTTTACACAATCATTGATGAAAAAATTAAATGCCTTCTTAGGAGAAGATGTGAAAAGATAAAAATTCCTTGTATTGACATACTACAGCCTGTTCTAGATGCTTTTCAGTCTTATCTTGGAATGCCAACAAGTTTACGTGCGAGTGCACAGCATGATCTCAATGCAGATTACTTTCGCCGTATTGATGCATTGGATTTTACTATAGAACATGATGATGGGCAGTCTTCTAGTGATTTATCAGATGCTGATGTGATCCTTGTAGGAATTTCAAGAACCTCTAAAACACCTACGAGTATCTATTTAGCAAATCGTGGAATCAAGACAGCTAATATTCCTCTGATTCCAGGTATTGATTTACCAGAATCCCTTTTAGAAGCAAAAAATGCTTTGATTATCGGTTTAATCGCTTCAGCTGAAAGAATCTCACATATTCGTCAAAATCGGGATTTGGGAGAGCGTATTGAAAGTTATACTAATCGTGTGAATATAGCTGAAGAATTGACTTATGCAAAACGCATTTGCGAACGTTTTGGTTGGCCTATAATTGATGTCACAAGACGTTCTATTGAAGAAACAGCTGCAGCTATATTCGAACTTTTGTCGCGATTTCGTGAAGGGAAATGAGAAAAATATGGCAGAAAAAACGTTAATATTAGCATCCCTTAGTTTTTATCGTGCACAATTATTAAAAAAAGCAGGTTTAAAGTTTTTCATTGAAGGAGCTTCTTTTGATGAAAGAGAAATAGAAAAAATAGGAGAAACAAAGGCTCCTAAAAAACTTAGTTGTTTTCTTGCAAGTGCAAAGGCAAAAGATGTTTCTGACCGCTTTCCAGATGCCTTTGTTATTGGTTGTGATCAAGTGCTTGATTTAGAGGGACAAATTTTTCATAAAGTCACAACTGAAAAGGAAGCGCATCAACGTTTATGTGATTTATCAGGAAAAACCCATTCTCTTCATAGTGCAGTGGCTTTATTTCAGAATGGCAAAGAAATTTGGGTGGAAGCTTTTAGTGCACATATGTTAGTACGTCCTCTATCATCAGAGTTTATTGAACGTTATTTAGCACGTGTAGGACCAGATGTTTTTAACAGTGTAGGGGTATATCAAATTGAAGGGGAAGGAATCCATCTTTTTGAGAAAATTGATGGGGATTTTTTTACCATTATTGGTTTACCCTTATTACCTTTATTAGCAAAATTACGGCATTTTGGGATTATTGATGGTTGATACAATAATAAGGTGTAAAAAAACAATTCCACGTGCTTTTGTTGTTGGTACTCCTATTCATCATTCAAAATCACCAAAAATTCACAATTTTTGGCTTAAACACCATAATTTACAAGGTGAATATCTAGCTCAGGAAGTAAGCTCTGAAGAATTTAGAGATTTTTTCAGATCTATACAAAAAAGAGGTTTTTGTGGGGGAAATGTCACTCTACCTTATAAACAGGAAGCTTTTCACTTAGCGCATCTTAAAGACAATGTAGCAACAATGATTGGTGCTGTTAATACACTATGGTATGAAGGGAATAAGCTTTGTGCAACAAATAGTGATGCCTATGGTTTTAGCGCTAATCTTGATGATTTTGTCCCTGGTTGGGGGGGAGAAACAGCACTTGTTTTTGGTGCGGGTGGCGCTGCCCGTGCTGTCCTGTACGCTTTAAAAAAACGTGGATTTGAACGTATTTTTTTACTTAATCGCACAAAAAAACGTGCAGATGATTTGGCCGAATATTTTGGAAATCCTGTTGAAGTTTACGACTGGCATCGCGCTGGTGAAATACTTGACCAAGCTGATTTAATTGTCAACACAACTTCTGTAGGTATGACAACCACACATGAGAAAGAAAGTAATTCTTCTTTTTGCGATTTTGATAAAACAAAAGCAACGGCGTTAGTGACAGATATTGTTTACACGCCATTGATAACACCTTTTTTACAACAAGCAAAAGCACATGGCTTAAAAATAGTGGATGGGCTTGGTATGCTTTTACATCAAGCTGTTCCTGGTTTTGAAAGATGGTTTGGAATAAGACCGCAGGTTACAAAAACACTACGAACAGAAATTTTAAAGGATATAGGTGAAGAGACAGGATGAAAATCATAGGGTTGACCGGATCAATCGCTATGGGAAAATCAACAGTTGCTGATTTTTTCAAACAAGCTGGTATTTCTGTTTTTAGTGCTGATGATGCAGTGCATCAGCTTTATAAAAGTGAGCCAACTTTATCCTTCATAGCGCGTACATTTCCGAATGTTGTTGAAAATGGCAAAGTTAATCGCCTCAAGCTTTCGGAGATTTTGATCAACGATAATGAAAAATTACAAACATTAGAAAAAATAATTCATCCTTTGGTACAAAAAAAAGAAAAAGAGTTTATTGATACAGCACACAAACAGGGAAAAAAATTGGTTGTTCTTGATATTCCCCTTCTTTTTGAAACAAATGGTGAAAAACGTGTAGACAAGGTTGTTGTTGTTTCTGCTCCATTAGCAATACAAAAAGAGCGTGCTATGATTCGCCCAAATATGAATGAAAAAAAATTTGCCTTTATTCAAGCGAGGCAAATGTCTGATGAAAAAAAACGAAAACGTGCTGATTTTATTATTGATACAGGAAAAGATTTAGAGAATACACGTCAACAAGTTTTTTGCGTGATAAAAAAATTACTAGAGAACTGAAATAATGCGTGAAATTATTTTTGATACAGAAACAACGGGTTTAGATAAAGAGAAAGATCGCATAATCGAAATTGGTTGTGTAGAGATGGTTAATCGTTATCTTACAGGACGCCGATTTCATGTCTATTTGAACCCTCAAGGCGTTATTATTCCTGATGAAGTTGTAGCAATTCATGGATTGACCAATGAACGCTTAAAGAATGAAAAAAGCTTTAGTGATATTGCTGATGAATTTTTGGAGTTTATCAATGGTGCAACAATGATTGCGCATAATGCGAGTTTTGATATTGGCTTCCTTAATGCAGAGTTAGGACGAGCGAATAAACCACTTATCAGTGTTGACAATATTCTTGATACATTGGCTATGGCGCGACGTAAATTTCCCATGGGACCTAATTCACTTGATATTTTATGCAAGCGTTTTGGTATTGATAACAGTCATCGTGTTCTTCATGGTGCTTTGCTTGATGCGGAGATTCTCGCTGATGTTTATATTGAACTCATTGGAGGAAAACAGGGTGTATTAGGTTTCGATAAAAAGGGGAGTATTGATAAAGATACCCAGAATGACAAAGATTCTTTCTACGCAGTTAAATTTCGTCCACAGGCCTTACCTTCAAGACTAACTGCACAAGAAAGAAGGTTGCATGCTAATTTTATCAACAAAATGGGTGAAAAGGCTCTGTGGAATGATTTCAAGATTCCTGAGTAATTTACCGCTCTTTTTCTTTAAAAAATTATTTAAAAGTCTAAGAAAAATAAGATTTCTAAAAACATCATCCCAAAAAATATGGTCGTTGTGGGGAGGGGAACACCACAACGACCCTGTCGATACATCGTACCTCAGCTATCATAGGAGGAGCAAAATGAAAGCTATTATATCCTGTAACAGCAAAGAAAAGCTCTAGGTACGAACTATAAAGTGTAACGACTTCACACCTTATGGAAATAAAAAATGGCTTTTTAGAGGCAATTCGATAAATTTTAAAAAAGAATAAAAAAAATATATAAAAGTGAATTGTTTTTTGGCTGAAATGGAGAAATAAAATTGTCATGAAAGCAACAGATCATCTTTTTTTGGTTGATGGATCGGGCTATATTTTTCGTGCTTATTATGCTTTGCCACCTTTAAAGCGCAAAAAGGATGGTCTTCCTGTAGGAGCTGTGGCTGGCTTTTGTAATATGCTGTGGAAAATGCTCTGTGATGCGCGAAATACAGCGACTGGTGTTGTTCCAACACATTTTGCTGTTATTTTTGATTATTCATCTGATACATTTCGGAAAAAAATTTATCCACAATATAAAGCGAATCGAGAAACACCTCCTGAAGATCTTATTCCTCAATTTGCTCTCATACGCCAAGCAACAAAGGCTTTTAATTTACCTTGTATAGAAAAGGAAGGATTTGAGGCGGATGATCTCATTGCTACTTATGCACAACAGGCAACGAAGGTTGGAGCAAAAACAACGATTATTTCTTCTGACAAAGATCTTATGCAGTTGGTGAATACGCACGTATCTTTGTATGATGGAATGAAAGATAAGCATATCGGTATTTCTGAGGTTATAGAAAAATGGGGTGTTGCGCCTGAAAAAATGGTCGATTTGCAGGCTTTGATTGGAGATCCGACAGATAATGTACCAGGTATTCCAGGGATTGGCCCAAAAATTGCAGCCCAATTGCTAGATCAATTTGGCACGCTCGATATTTTATTGCAACGCGTATCAGAAGTTAAGCAAACAAAACGACGTGAAAATCTTCAAGCTTATAGTGAACAGGCAAAGATTTCTCGTGAATTGGTTCGGCTTAAAGTGGATGTGCCTATAGACAATAGTTTAGATGATTTTGTTTTGGAATCGCAAGATGGTCCGCGTTTAATTGCTTTTCTTAAGGCCATGGAATTTACGTCATTAACACGTCGTGTGGCAGAGGCAACAGAATGTGATGCAGCAGTTATTGATGCAGTTGATATCAATGTTGCGTGGACGGGTTGTGTACAGGAGATTGATCATGATATTAAGAAAGCTGAGAGAGTATCTTCTCACGGTTTTTCTGAAAATTCCCCCCAAGTGTTAGCACAAAAACGTAAAGATCAAGCACGAACGCAAAAAATTACAAGAGATACTTATACGACTATTCTTGATGAAGAAGTTTTGAAAGAATGGCTCTTGGAAGCGCAAGAGCAAGGTTTTTTCGCTTTTGATACTGAAACGACTTCACTTGATCCATTGCAAGCAAAGCTGGTTGGTTTTTCATTGGCATTACAGCCGGAAAAAGCAGCTTATGTGCCTCTTGAACATGTTGAAGGGGGAGATGATCTTTTAGGGGGCGGGCGTATTGCTGAACAGATTGAAACACAAAAGGCTTTAGCACTTTTAAAGCCGATATTAGAAAATCAAGCAGTATTAAAAATTGGACAGAATATAAAATATGATTGGTTAGTGATGAAACAACATGGCATTGTGATAAGCTCTTTTGATGACACTATGCTTTTATCATATGCTTTAGATGCTGGAACTTTAACACATAATATGGATGATTTATCCGAACGTTGGCTTAGGCATAAATCGATTGCTTATAAGGATTTAACGTATAATGGGAAAAAAATTACTTCTTTTGCGCAAGTAGACTTGAAACAAGCAACTCTTTATGCTGCTGAGGATGCTGATGTAACACTTCATTTGTGGAAAGTTTTAAAACCACAACTTGTAGCGCGGGGAATGACAAAAATTTATGAGCGTCTTGATCGACCTCTGATAGAAGTTCTTGCAAGAATGGAAGAGCGCGGGATTCTCATTGACAGACAGGTTTTATTACGTCTTTCAGGAGAATTAGCGCAGGCTGCTTCTATTTTGGAAGAAGAAATTTATCAGCTCGCTGGTGAAAAATTTAACCTTGCTTCACCAAAGCAATTAGGTGATATCCTTTTTGATAAAATAGGCTTGCCTGGTGGTGCTAAGACCAAAGGTGGGCAGTGGTCAACTTCTGCTCAGACCTTAGAAGAGTTGGCTGCTGAAGGTCATGTTTTGCCGCGTAAAATTATTGATTGGCGTCAACTTGCAAAACTAAAATCTACTTACACAGATGCTTTGCCTTCTTATATTTTGCCAAAAACAGGGCGTGTTCATACGAATTATTCTTTGGCAATAACATCAACGGGGCGGTTATCATCATCAGAACCTAATTTACAAAATATTCCTGTACGAACCGCTGAGGGGCGTAAAATACGAGCAGCTTTTATTGCTCCAAAAGGACATTTGCTGTTATCGGCTGATTATAGCCAGATTGAATTGCGTATTCTTGCGCATATTGCCAACATCACGGCGTTAAAAGAGGCTTTTGCACAAGGTCAGGATATTCATGCTATCACGGCATCACAAATGTTTGGAGTTCCTATAGAAGGGATGCATTCAGATGTACGACGCCGTGCAAAAGCAATTAATTTTGGTATTATTTACGGTATTTCAGCTTTTGGATTAGCCAATCAATTGGGTCTTTCACGACAAGAAGCAAGCCGTTATATTCAGCTTTATTTCGAAAGATTTCCAGGAATTAAAGACTATATGGAAACGACGAAAACATTTGCACGTGAAAATGGTTTTGTAGAGACAATTTTCGGACGTCGTATCCATTATCCAGAAATAAAAGCAGCGAGTCTACGAGTGCGTGCTTTTAATGAGCGGGCTGCTATTAATGCACCGATTCAAGGATCAGCAGCGGATATTATTCGCCGCGCCATGATTCAAATGGAAGCTGCTTTAGAAAAAGAAAAACTGTCAGCAAAAATGTTATTGCAAGTGCATGATGAGTTGATTTTTGAGGTACCGGAAAATGAAAGTGAAAAAACCATGGCTGTTGTTAAAGAGGTGATGGAAAATGCTACAATGCCAGTCCTTTCTTTATCTGTACCGCTTGAAGTGAAAGTAATGGTTGCTCAAAATTGGGATGAGGCACATTAGCCTTTTTCACTTATTTGGTTTTTAAGAATAGTTATAGCATTGGCAAGGTTAAGATAAGCTTTGATCGGCAAATGATCTGAAGCAATGCGTGCAAGCGGTGAATCATGATTTTCAATATTTATTACCAATTGTTGGGGAAAAGCAAAAATTCTATCAAGGGCAAGAAAAGGAAAACGAGAAGGAAAACTTGGCACGGTTCTAGGTGTGCTGTCAAAATAAGAAGAGAAATGGTTTAAAGATGAACCTTTTCCCACACGCCATTCGTTAAAATCCCCGATAAGGAGTGTCGGCATAAGGGGGCGTTTTTGTAAGAGTGCAAGGAGCATTTTTGTTTGCTGATTGCGAGAGTGGCGTAATAAGCCAAAATGAGCAGCAATAACACGAATAAGACCTGCGTCCATTTCCAGCTCTACAATCACAGCACCACGTGGTTCAATACCAGGAAGAGTGACTTGTAAGATATCACGTACACGTCCTTTTCGCATAAAAAGAGCGTTCCCATGCCATCCATGACCATGAGATGACATAGGATTTATGGGCACTCGAATCAGTCCCGTTTCAGTTTTTAAAAGTTGAAGATCAATTAAACCAACGCGCTCACCAAAACGTTTGTCTACTTCTTGAAGGGCAAGAATATCACTTTGCAATTCAGCAATGACATGTACAATACGCGTAGGATTGAAAACTTTATCGACACCTACACATTTATGGACATTATAGGAAGCGACACTAAGATCATAATGACTGTTCTGGTTGATAATGTTTGACTGATGATGAGAATGGTTGTGGAGAGTCTTTAAAAGAGAATTATGAAGCTTTTGCTGGATGAAGGCAGTGAGCCGAGGAAATTTCTGCTTGTAAGGCTTCTTTGTCATTTTATGAAGAGTGATGCCTAAAAGGTAGAGAATAAATGCTGGATTAAAAGCAAAAGAACCTTGTTTCCTTTGAGAAACAAGGTTCTTTAATTAAGTTATGGTTTTTGCAATCAGTCACGATTTGAGCCAAGAAACTGTAGCAAGAAGACAAACATATTAATGAAATCAAGGTAGAGATTTAATGCACCCATAATAACTTTACGACCTTGAGTATCAGCGCCGTCTCCCTCATAATACATTAATTTGATGTTCTGTGTATCGTAAGCTGTTAAACCAGCAAAGATAAACACGCCAATTACGGAGATGGCAAATTGCAAGGCACTTGATCCAAGGAAGATATTCACAATCATAGAAAGCATCAAACCAACCAAACCGATAAAAAGGAATGAACCTATCGCTGTTAGATCACGCTTTGTTGTATAACCATAAAGTGAAAGAGCACCAAAAGCTGCAGCAGTAATGACAAAAGTTTGCACAACACTTTCTGTCGTATAACGTAAAGTGATAGAGGAAAGTGAAAGACCAACCAGAGCAGCATAACCAAAAAAGAGGCTACGCGCTGCACTTGTACTCAATGTGTTGATTTTAAAACTAAGGAATAATACTGCCACAAGTGGTGCAAACATAACAATGTAGGAGAGTGGCGATGTGTAAAACGTTACTCCGAATGAAGTTAAGTAAACACTGCTATTGATTTGAGCGGCTGCTTGGCTCATATCTGTCGTTGTTGCTAATGATGCAATTGCATAAGCAGCAACAGCTGTAATAAGCAATCCAATGGTCATTGTATTATAAACGCCCAGCATATAGCTGCGCAATCCTTGATCAATTGATGCATCGGCATGGGAAACAGACGCCGAACGTAAATTTTTGAAATCAGCCATAATATAAAGTCCTTTAGCATATGTTCCACCAGATGTCGGGGTTAAAAGGTTTATCCCTTTATAACAGCAGGCTTGTGTAAACTCTCACTCGCCCTATATAACCAGTCCCAGGCGCCGCTGATGGAATTCCAGCATACCTCCTTTTATTATGGGGATTTATTTTAAAATTACAAGAGATTTTCGTTAGAAAGAAACCTTACAAATCGGTAAGGAAAAGGCTTATTTTGAGTAAAACTATAAAGTCTTTTTGTAAGAGTTTGTACATTTTTTGTAAGAATTTGTACAAAGGAAAAGCTTAGAATATGAGGTTACTTTATTGCCCATCACAATGATATTAATGTAAAATTCACGGAGCCTGACTATTTTTGCGTTTATGAAGATATAAGATGTAAGTAAATCATTATATTTTCGATCTTTCAGTATTATATCTATACAGTTCATCAAAGACAGAGTGAATTAAAAAAGTCTTTTCAAGATAGATGTAGATTCATCTGTTGATCTATTATTGAACGTTTTTTCGTGTTTCAGAATAAGATGATTTGAAAAAACAACAAACAACAATATCAAGGAATCTGAATTCTATATAAAAAATAATAAAGAATGATCTCCAAAATATAAGATGTAAAAATACGTACGCCTTGTAAACATACCCTAAAAAATGCAATGATCTTAAATAAATGAACAGGCTTTTATTGAGAAGATGTACGACTGGACTGATGTTTTGTTTTTATCCAAGTACGCAGTTCTTCAAAAAGGATAGCAATAACACCAAGTGTGATAAAACTATCGGCAAGATTGAAAATAGCAAAATAAAAAATATCATCGATATGAAAGAGTATGTAATCAGTAACATGGTGAAAGCGAATACGGTCAATAAGATTTCCCATTGCCCCACCAATAATAAGGGTAAGACCAAAACGCGTTAAAGATTTATGATACTCAATATTTTTCCAGAGCCATAAAAGAAAGACAAGGATAGCAAATGTAATGGCAATAAGTCCCCAGTGAGAAGAGGAAGAAAAAAACGAAAATGCGATACCAGAATTACGCACATGGTAGAGGGAAAGGAAAGGAAAAAGCGGGATTTCTGTTCCGAGGAGCATATTATGCATAACCCAATATTTGACTGCTTGATCAAGTCCTATAGTAAGTACCAAGCCAAGGAGAAAAAAAGGCAGTGATTTACGTATCATATTCTGTCCTCATACGTTCCAGTGTTAAATAAGGGCGGCGGATTTCATAAAGCATGAGAGCTGTTGCTATCGCTAGATTAAGCGAGTCGGCGCGTCCACTTTGTGGTATACGTGCGAGTTTATCACAACGATTTGCAAGAATATCTGGTAACCCCTGTTTTTCATTTCCCATGAGAAGTATAATAGGACCGTTTTTAAAATCAATTGTTCGATAATCCGTAGATCCTTTGAGATGTGTGCCAACAATCATGCCCTTAAAGTGAGCAGACCAGTTTAAAAAGGTGCTTTCATCCAAATGATAAAGCGGTATGGAGAAAATTGATCCCATTGTTGCACGTACTGTTTCGGGCGAAAAAGGATCTGTTGTTTCACCGATTAAAATGACACCTTTAGCTCCTACAGCATCAGCAGTGCGAATAATGGTTCCAAGATTTCCAGGATCACGCACGCGCTCAAGAGCAACATAAACATCTGTGACACGTCCTTTTATCGTTTCAAGGGATTGCCACTGTTGTTTGAAAATGCCAACAACTGTTTGCGGATTATCACGATGGGTAATGGATTCCATTACCTTTTCTGATGCTTTAATGACAAAGCCGCCATTGGCCACAGTACGTGCAGCGGTATTTTCGATAGCAGCATTACCAATTTTGCTTTTAGAAAAAATAAGTGTTTGTATAGTCCAGCCGAGATTGAGAGCATCAATCACCAATTTAAGCCCTTCTGCCATAAAGAGCCCTTCTCGATTACGGTTTTTCTTTTGGCTGAGTGCTCGAAGATTTTTGATGATAGGATTGCTAAGGGAGGTAATTTCTTTAACCTTACCAGTTTTGGGTATACACATATTCAGGCAATCCAACGGCTAAAAAGGGAAGTAGAAAGGGCACGTCCGGCGGCTTCTTCACGCAAAATCAGTTCTCCTGATTCGACTGTTCCACCAAGATTTATGAACTCATCACGCATTAAAGCATGGAGTGCATAGAAGGAAGCACGAATAGAATAAGCTGTAAGAACAAGGGCAAGAGGTTTATCAGAGAGAAGTTTACGACAGTTTGTAATCATAGCCGGTAAGTGATCAAACAATTGCCAAATTTCGCCATGAGGTCCACGCCCATATGCAGGAGGATCAAGAAGAATCATATCATAGTTCTTTTGACGACGCAGTTCACGTTCGACAAATTTTACAGCATCATCGCAGATCCAGCGAATAGAACAATCTGTCAATCCTGCTTTTTCTTGATTAGCTTTTGCCCAAGCGATGGCTTTTTTAGAAGCATCAACATGCGTGACATGTGCACCTGCACGTGCACCAATCAGAGAAGCAATACCTGTATATCCAAAAAGATTGAGCAATTTCACTGGACGGGTAGCTTTAACAATTTGTTCTTCTATAAAGCGCCAATGGGCTTCTTGTTCAGGAAAAAGCCCCACGTGACGAAAAGAAGTAAAACGGCCCAGAAAAGATAATCCATTCCACGCAAGCGGCCAAGTTTCATCAAGTGGTTTTTTTGGAAAATTCCAGCGACCAACACCTTCTTCTTCTCGATTTCCTGTGAAAATAGCATCAACATCTACCCAATATTTTTGAGGTAAAGCAGGTTTCCATAATGCCTGACCTTCAGGACGGACAATGCGGTAAGCTCCATAACGTTCTAATTTTTGTCCATTTCCAGAGTCTATGAGAGCATAATCTGTGCTTATACCTGTTTCTAAAATAAGAGGTAACTTTTCCTGCGGATATCTATCCTTGTGGTGAGGTTGAAGGTATTGTGCAGGCATGTTCGGTATCATGATACAGATATTTTAAAAATTTACATTAAAAAAGCTTTTAAATTTCTCGAGCTCAGCGGTGCTTTTTTTGAGCGCTTTTTTGCATTTATGATACGCAAACCAATAGATTAAGCTTCCTAATAAAAGACCAAGACCAAAAAAGAGAAAAAGCCATATAAAAAAAGGAGCGTGGTAAGTGAAACTTTCAGAGTTTATCCGAAAAGGAACAAGCGTCAAAGCAACCATTTGACGATTTACTAAAATAAAAGCAACTAAGAACACTGTAAAAATTATCAAAGCGGCTGCTGAAAGGACACGTTTAATTATCATAAAGTTACTCACTGATTAAGTCGATCGCGCAAATCCTTGCCAGTTTTGAAAAAAGGGATCCATTTTTCTTCAACAACAACGGCTTCACCTGTTCGTGGATTACGACCATTACGTGCTGAGCGGCTTTTAACAGAAAAAGCTCCAAATCCGCGCAATTCAACACGATTGCCATTAGCAAGCGCTGTTGAAATCTCCTCAAAAATAGCGTTCACAATATTTTCCACGTCACGTTGGAAAAGATGCGGGTTCTGACGGGCAATAATTTGCACAAGCTCTGATTTAACCAAAATAGCCTCGCTTTCACACAAAAAAGGTTTTCTATAATTGTGCATTTCATGCATGCATATTACAACATATAAATGTTTGAAAGCAAAATAAAACCAAGAAAAAACAAATTGCAAGAAACAAAATTTGAAAATACTTCTTATAGAGGTTATACAGGTTAAAAAACGCGGAATATTGAAGAGATTAGAGTAGTATGTCCGTACACAATCATTATGAAGCTTTTTCAACAAAATTATCTTGTGATGATGTTTTTAGAAAAGCATCCCGTCATTCGCGTTGTATTAGCGTATTAAAATTTTTTTTACCTCTTCTAGCATTGGCCGCTGCACTGGTTTTTTGCTGGTTTACATTTTTCTTTGTTCCCGTTTCTTCTGATTCTGTTACTTCAAATAATGAAGAGGGGGAGATAATGAATTTGACGATGCTCAATCCAAAATTAGAAGGCTATTCGCGTTCTCATGAGCCTTATTGGCTTAAAGCAGAAAAGGCATTTCAAGATCGTAATCGTTCTGGAGTGATTGGATTAGAGAACATCACAGCTGAAGTGCATGTGGGTAAACAAAGACGGGTTTTTCTCGATGCACAAGGAGGAGTTTATGATAATATGAATGGTTGTTTACAGCTAGATAAGCCATTCACTATTACAACGAATGACGGAATGACTGCACAATTTATGGCTGCAAATATTAATTTATCTGAGGGGCAATTAAACACAGATCAAAGTGTCAATATCCAGAGAACAGGTTTGCATCTTGCCGCAAATGCTTTGCAAATTAGAAGGAAAGGGCAAAACATGTACTTTCATGGCGGCGTGCATTTAGTACTTTACAAACAATGATAGAGTATCAATAAAAAATCTTTAAGTGATTGTTATGAAAAAGAAGTTTATTCGTATGGGGACAGAAGAATGAAGGGTGATGAGATGAAGCCGAAGAAACCATGCAAAAAATGGTTTAGTATGATTTTGGCTTTAGGCATGGGAATGTTAATGTTTGGAACAGTTTTTGGATATGCTGAAGTCGCTCATTTTGGAATTAATTTATCAAACGACAAAGAACCGGTAGAACTCTATGCAAATTCTTTAGAAATACGTGATAAAGAGGGGATAGCACTATTTAATGGTGATGTGTCAGTAATTCAAGGTAAACGTCTTCTGCGAACGGCAAAATTAGTTATTTACTACGATAAGGCGCATAAAGATGCTAGTCAGGATCAAGGAGATACGAAGGCATCGCCTGCTTGGTTTGGTTCGACAGGTATTAAGAAAATGGAAGCTTTGGGAAAAGTTTATATAAAAAATGCCACGCAGATTGCTACGGGTGACAAAGGCGTTTTTGATGGTAAGTCCAAAATAATGCGTTTAACAGGGAATAATGTTGTATTAACCGATGGTGATAATGTGGCAACAGGATGCAAATTAACGGCAGATATGAAAAGCGGAAAGGCTTTTTTAGAAGGTTGTGAGACATCTGATAACAAAAGCCGTGTTTCTATCATTTTTAAACAAAATCAAAAAAATGGCCATTAAGATTTCATGTTTGGAATCAAAAGAAAAAAACAGACGGACAGATATGATCTTACAAGTGAAGCTTCAAGAAAGCGTTTAAAGGGAACTTTAATTGCCAGTCATTTGATTAAGGTTTACCGTGGAAGGCAGGTTGTTAATGGTGTTTCTTTTGGTATTCGTACCGGAGAATCCGTTGGCATTTTAGGACCCAATGGAGCGGGTAAAACCACTTGTTTTTATATGGTTACGGGCCTTATTAAATCTGATGGAGGATCTATTAGAATTGATGGATTTGATGTTACCCATCTTCCAATGTATCGACGTGCACGTTTAGGTATTGGGTATCTTCCGCAGGAAGCGTCGATTTTTCGTGGTCTTTCAGTAGAAAATAATATTAAGGCTGTTTTGGAAGGTGTTGAAAAGGATAGCCTCAAACGACGTGAAGAACTTGATGCCCTTTTACATGAATTTAAAATTGACCATCTACGTAAGATGCCAGCTCTTTCTTTATCAGGAGGAGAGCGCCGACGGCTTGAAATTGCACGTGCCCTAGCCTCGCGCCCCAGTTTTATGTTACTCGATGAACCATTTGCAGGAATTGATCCTATCGCAATTTTTGATATTCAGCAGCTTATTCGCCATTTAACGCAGCGTGGAATTGGTGTTTTGATAACGGATCATAATGTACGAGAAACATTGGGTCTGGTTGACCGTGCTTATATCATTCATGCGGGACAAGTATTGGTTCACGGTTGTCCCAATGATATTATCAACAATACTGATGTGCGCAGAATTTATTTAGGAAATCAGTTTTCTCTCTGATTTCACAGTTTCAATGAGTCTTTATCTTAAAGGGGATATAATGAATACAAATGCCATTCTTGAAGATTCAGGAAATCAAATGCATTATACAGGGGAAAATAAAACTTTATTTTGATTCTTAATCATAATTATAGAGATGAATCCCATTGTATAACCAAGAACAATTATTAATAGGTTGGGGAAGTTATGATTATGTTATTAAAAGAGCTTTAAATAAAACAAAAGATACAGTAGTATAGGGAAAAAAGAGCATGGGTGTTTTTTAGTTTTGTTAATGCAACGGGGTCTCTATTTCTTGGGTTATTATTGAGAATCTCCTTATTTGTGCCAAAACTTTTTTTATGATTATCACCTTAAACTGAATTTTTGCTGAATGTTGAAAAAATCCTCAACAAGATGGGGTGATTTTACCATATTTATAGATTTAGTTCGCTTTTGATTATACCATGGAAAAGATATCACTAGATTAACCTGATAATGAATGATAAACGGGGCTATAAATAATAAATGCGCGTGTTATTGGGAAAGAGAGAGTATTAATAACACTTTTTCTGTCGAATCAAATAACATATCAATGGCGCTGTTTAGGATATTTGAGGGTGGCACCATGGATTATATATTACGGTTGTCAAAAAAGATTTGTGATATTTTGTTGGTTTGCATTGCGCATTTAAAAGCAGGTGCACGGCAGCGGGTGTTAATCTGAATATGTGAATCCCTTTAAAATAACTGTTGAACGACTTAAAGCTTTTTAGATCGTTGTAGTCGGACAGTATTCAAGCTGCACGGTGGTTATCAAAATGAAAAGCCATTTTACCTCGATATACTTCTCATTTTATGAGGAGCTAGGTTTTAAAAAGAAGAGGAAGATCTGATGAGAAATGATATACGAACTCTTGTGATCAAAAGGTTGATAAATTTACGAACAATACCTTTGCCAATATCGTAGGAAGATTAAATTTTACGAACAATTTCATTTCTTTGTTTTCTCATGCTGTTAATGAGGAGCTGAGTAACTATTTATTGTTGCACTGATAGTGAGATGAATTTAGCCATCACCCGTCATAAATTGGAAAATAAAATCACATGCGATGATGCAAGAAAGTGAAAGAAACTTCAAGGATTCATAGTGTTTACAGGTTTACTGGTGAGCATTTGAGTGTGTAAAAGGAAAATTAAAATATGAATTTGAGTGAGTTAATTGCACCGGAAGCAATTATTCCGGCTCTTAAAGCGAATTCGAAGAAACAAGTTTTGCAAATTTTGTCCGAAAAAGCTGCTGAGCTGACAGGTCTTAGTGAACGTGTGATTTTTGATATTGTTTTGCAACGTGAAAAACTGGGTTCAACGGGTTTGGGTGGTGGTATTGCGATTCCTCATGGGAAATTGCCTGATATTCATCGAATCATGGGTATATTTGCGCGCCTTGAAAGCCCTGTTGATTTTGAAGCTCTTGATGATGAGCCTATTGATCTTATTTTTCTCCTTTTAGCGCCTGAGAATGCTGGTGCAGATCACTTGAAAGCTTTATCGCAGATTGCACGTGTTTTGCGTCATGTTGATGTTGTTCAAAAATTACGCAATACGCATGATGCTCGTGCACTGTATGCTTTATTAATTCAGAATTCAGAATCACATGCAGCTTAAAAACGATGTGGTGCATTGTAGACAGTGTACCACAGAGGGCGTTTAAAATGATATAGCCTGCGCTTAAAGAGCTTAAGAACCACTGATAATATCCATATGGTTTTGAAAAAAAATCTAGAGCAGGAACTTTAGTTAAAGAAACGGCACTCCCCCTAATTTTTTTCAGTATGCAGCATTCATTATCATGCTTTTAGGTCTTTTAATTTATCTATGAAGTGGATTTTTTCATCAATCAAAATGGTTTGAAGAGTGTAAAAGGCAGTGTCTAAACGGTATTGAATACGAGGTATGGACACGCTATAATTTGTGGAAGGGTGAATATTTTGTGATTTTTATTAACGCAAATGAGTTAAGTGTGTTAAATTCATAGATGATATCCGAAAGGCTGTGAAATGAAGGATATTCTTTGTTTTACAAAAAACTACCAATGGTATAGGAGCTTAATTTATTTCTTAACAGGGGGATGCTATATTCGCACTCTATTTTGAAGTTTGGTTGCCTAAAGAGAGAATTTTTACACGACAAATAGAATTTGTAGCATAAAATCAAGATGTTCTTTTTCACAATCTGGTTATTGAATAAAAATTCTATATTTAGTAGCAACCAAAGAGTCGAAATAAAACGTAAAAATCTTTTCTGTTTGAGGTGAAAACATTTCACTTGTTGAGAGGATGAGGACGATTAAATTAGAGCATTGACGAGCTTTTGTTGAGCTTTTCTCGTGAAGGGAATCTTGTTAGAGACTAAAGAAGTGAGCTAAATGAAAATGTTTGAAAAGACTGTTATTGCTGCCTCTATAATGGTTCTGGTTACTTTCGGAACAGCTTGTGCACAAACGCCAAGCCGTTTGAATCAGTTTGAGGCGTGGGGGGCCTATTCTTATAAATCACCAAAAAATACAATTTGCTATGTGTTATCGGTTCCCTTGGAAGCACTTCCAACGACAGTTAATCATGGTGATAATTTCTTTTTGGTTACCAAGCGTTCGGATTCGCCTATCTCGTTTGAACCACAATTTATGGCTGGTTATACACTTAAAGAAGGGTCAAAAGTTACTGTGACCATTGGAAATATGGATTTTGATTTTTTTACGAAGGATTCATCAGCTTGGTTGGCATCAGCAGCGCTAGAAAAGCAACTTGTTTCTGCTATGCGTTCTGGAATGAGTATGACGGTGAAAGCACTCTCAAAACGAGGAACCCATACCACCTATACTTATTCCTTAAAAGGGATAACTGCTGCATTAAATGCGGTCCAGAAGTGCCATTGAGGTTTCTATAACTCTAAATTCGTGATATAAATTGGAAAACAATGGCCATTTCATATGACCTTAGACCAGTCGGTGCATGTCTAGCACGAAAAACAGATACTGTTATCGTAGAGGAGAGCTCTAAGCTCTCTTTAATTGGCTTATCACAAGACGAAATGATGCACGCTTTAAAGACAATTGGTGTGCCAGAGCGCCAAACGCGTATGCGTGTACGCCAGCTCTGGCATTGGCTTTATGTGCGTGGCGTTTCAAATTTTGATGAGATGCTGAATATTTCTAAATCCATGCAAGAAATGCTTAAAAGTCATTTTTCCATTGCACGTCCGGAAATTGTTGGAGAACAAATATCAAAGGATGGAACACGCAAATGGCTATTGCGTTTTCCAGCTCGTGGGGCAGGAAGGCCTGTTGAAATTGAAACGGTTTATATCCCTGAAGAAGGGCGTGGTACTTTATGTCTTTCATCGCAGGTAGGATGTACGTTAACTTGTTCTTTTTGCCATACGGGAACGCAAGTACTTGTTCGTAATTTGACAGCAGAAGAAATTTTAGCGCAATTATTGGTTGCACGTGATTGTTTAGGTGATTTTCCTGATAAGAATACTCCCGATGGGGCAATTGTTCCGGTTGAAGGGCGTAAAATCACCAATATTGTTATGATGGGGATGGGCGAACCACTATATAATTTTGAAGCAGTGAAAAAAGCTTTATTGATCGCTTCTGATGGAGAGGGGCTTTCTTTATCAAAACGTCGAATTACGCTTTCAACAAGTGGGGTTGTTCCTGGAATTATCCGAACTGGTGAAGAAATTGGAGTTATGTTAGCAATTTCACTTCACGCAGTGCATGATACACTACGGGATATGCTTGTTCCTATTAATAAGAAGTATCCTCTTGCATTATTAATGGATGCTTGTCGTAATTATCCTGGTCTTTCTAATGCAAAGCGCATTACATTTGAATATGTTATGCTGAAAGATATCAATGATAGTTTGGATGATGCGAAGCGATTGATTCAATTATTGGAAGGGATACCTGCGAAAATTAATTTGATCCCTTTTAATCCATGGCCTGGAAGTAATTATCAATGTTCTGATTGGGAACAAATTGAGCGTTTTGCTGATGTGGTTAATCGAGCAGGTTATGCTTCACCTATTCGGATACCTCGCGGGCGTGATATTTTGGCTGCGTGTGGTCAGCTTAAATCGGCTTCAGAGCGTTTACGAAAATCTGAACGTTTTCAACTTGAATGTGGAGCTGGCACTAAAGAGCTTTAATCTTGTATGATAAGAAGATGTAAAGCAAAACTGGTAAAAATACTTGCCATACACCAATCTAAAAAACGGATATAAGAGGGATTTTTTTTAAGGTTCTGGGTAAGTTTATGAGCCATAAAAACCATAGAAATCGTAATTGGTAGAGAAATAGGGATATAAGAAAGCCCTAAAATGAGTAATTTCTGTGTAGCCATGGGATCATTCGCATGAATAAATTGTGGTAAGAAAGTTACGTTGAAAAGAATAACTTTAGGATTTAAGAGATTAATTCCAATACCGGCAAAATAATGACGTCTAAGGCTTTGACGCTTTTGAGATGTTTTATTGAGAGAAAATGTTGATTTTTTACATAATGCTTGCAAGGAAAGCCATAAAAGATAAAAAGCTCCTCCAATTTTGAGGAGAAAAAAAGCGCGTGGCGAAGCAAAAATAAGCGCCGATAAACCGAGCGCTACAGCAGTCACCTGAATGGCAAAACCTGTTGCACTCCCTAAAGCGCACATGATCCCAGCTTTTTTGCTCTGTGCAATAGTACGGCCTACTGATAGCATGATATCAGGTCCTGGAATGAGTGCTAAAATCAGCGATGCTAAAGAAAATTGTACGACAACAGACCACTCTGGTAGAAATGACACGTAAATCTCCTCTTATTTGTAAGCGGTGCTTACCATTGCACCCCTGACAAAGACATATCCACTTACATTTTTTTGCGTCTTTTTAATGTTGCTTAAAGAGAAATTATTTTTATACTGCTTATATCGTTTTTATTTCTGAATACAAGAAAAGAAAGCGAACCATATAGAGCTTTAAAATGAAAAAATACAAAAATGTAAAGAAAGTTGTTTTAGCTTATTCAGGGGGATTAGATACATCTATTATTCTTAAATGGTTGCAAAGCGAACTAGGTGTTGAAGTTGTAACTTTTACAGCCGATTTGGGACAGGGGGAAGAGTTAACACTTGCCCGTCATAAAGCTGAAATACTTGGTGTTAAAGAAATCTATATTGAAGATTTACGTGAAGAATTTGTACGTAATTTTGTATTTCCGATGTTTCGCGCTAATGCAGTTTATGAAGGGACCTATCTTTTAGGGACATCAATTGCCCGTCCACTTATTGCAAAGCGTCTTATTGAAATTGCCAAAGAAACTAAAGCAGATGCAATTGCTCATGGAGCAACAGGAAAAGGTAACGATCAAGTACGCTTTGAGCTTTCTGCTTATGCACTTAATCCTGATATCAAAATTATTGCTCCATGGCGTGATTGGTCTTTTAAAAGTCGGACGGATTTGATTGATTTTGCACATGTACATCAAATACCGGTAGAAAAGGATAAGCAAGGTGAGGCACCTTTTTCTGTGGATGCAAATTTATTGCATTCATCATCAGAAGGAAAAATTTTGGAAGATCCAGCATTTCCTGCTCCTGAATATGTGCATATGCGTACGCTTTCACCGGAAGATGCTCCAGATAAAGCTACCAGAATCACTATTGGCTTTAAAAAAGGTGATGCCATTTCCATCAATGGGAAAAATTTATCTCCCGCGAATTTACTTTCTGAATTGAATAGTTATGGACGAGACAATGGTATCGGTCGGTTAGATTTGGTAGAAAATCGTTTTGTTGGTATGAAATCACGTGGCATTTATGAGACGCCAGGAGGAACTATTCTCTTGACGGCTCACCGTGCGATGGAGTCTCTCACATTGGATCGGGGAGCAGCGCATTTGAAAGATGAATTGATGCCGCGTTATGCAGAGCTTATTTATTATGGCTTTTGGTTTTCACCTGAACGCAAAATGTTGCAGGCTGCAATTGATTTATCCCAAGAAAATGTTGAAGGTGAAGTTACATTAAAACTTTATAAAGGTAATGTGATTGTTGAAGGACGTCAAAGCAAAAAGTCACTTTATTCTAGTAAATTGGTAACTTTTGAGGATGATGAAGGCGCCTATGATCAACAAGATGCTGCTGGCTTCATTAAATTAAATGCCCTGCGTTTGCGCACATTGGCAGCGCGTTCGTTGGTATGTAAATAAATAATCCTATAAAATAGCCCTTAAATATAATAAAAGAGCTCTTTTATATAAAATATTTAATTTTGTCATTTTTCTAACTTATTGGTGTTTGCAAATAGGTTAATTGTCCTATTTTTAGCTCGATGCTAGAGGATTTTTTTTCTTGCTGATACGTGTAATAGGAAAAACCTAGAATAATGGCAGTTAAAATACCAATAATCAAAATGAGTAAATTACGGTTCATAATACTTATACTTCATTAATATAAAAATAAAAGAGGACACAATGGGAAGAATAGGGCAGATACTGATCATAACAAGAGCATAATTAAGAAGATTTTAGCGCACTATTATTGACGAATAAGTTCAATCACCATACACCAAGCCATTAAAGAATTTAATTTTAGGATAAAGAAGATGATGCGTGATCCGTATGATGCCCTTAGCCTTACACCAGAATTAAGAGAGGCCGCTGTTCAATCGAAAGTTTGGCCATTTGAAGAAGCACGCAAGATTATCAAACGATATGAAAAAACAGGGTATCCAGAGAGTGTAATATTTGAAACAGGTTATGGTCCTTCCGGTTTACCGCATATTGGTACCTTTGGGGAAGTGGCGCGTACAACCATGGTGCGTCATGCTTTCCATATTCTCACTGAGAATAAAGTAAAAACAAAGCTTCTTTGTTTTTCTGATGATATGGATGGTTTGCGTAAGGTTCCTGATAATGTGCCTGACCGTGAAAAAATGGAAAATTATCTTGGTCAACCACTCAGCTGCGTACCAGATCCTTTTGGGGATACTTATCCTTCTTTTGGAGCAGCAAATAATGCGCGTTTACGCGCTTTTCTTGATCGTTTTGGTTTTGATTATGAATTTGCTAGCGCGACAGATTATTATACTTCTGGTCGTTTTGATGAAACACTTTTAAAAATACTTGCCTGTTATGACAAAGTAATGGCAATTGTTTTGCCAACATTGGGTGAGGAACGTCAGGCTACTTATTCCCTCTTTTTACCGATTTCTCCATTTTCTGGAAAAGTATTACAAGTTCCGATGATTGCTCGTAATGTTGAAAAAGGTACTGTCACCTATATTGAGCCTGAAACGGGAGAAACCATTGAAACGGAGGTCACAGGGGGCAAGGTTAAATGTCAATGGAAAGTAGATTGGGCGATGCGTTGGAAAGCACTTGGCATTGATTATGAAATGGCGGGAAAAGATCTTATCGATTCCACCACTCTTTCTTCTAAAATTTGCAAAGTGCTTGGTGGAAATCCACCAGAAGGATTTAATTATGAGCTCTTTTTGGATGATAAGGGGCAAAAAATTTCTAAATCTAAAGGAAATGGCTTAACCATTGATGAGTGGTTAACATATGCTCCAACGGAAAGTTTAGGGCTTTATATGTTTTCAAAGCCAAAAACAGCAAAAAGGCTTTATTTTGATGTTATTCCAAAAGCGGTTGATGAATATTACGCGCATCTTTCAGCCTATGGGCGTCAAGAATGGAAAGAGCGGCTTAATAATCCTGTATGGCATATCCATAGTGGTTGCCCTCCACAAGTTGATTTGCCTGTATCCTTTGCTATGCTCCTGAATTTGGTAAGTGCTTCAAATGCTGAGAATAAAGAGGTTCTTTGGGGCTTTATTTCTCGCTATGCTAAAGGAGCCAATCCACAAACTTATCCAGCACTTGATCAATTGGTGCAATTTGCCATTAAATATTTTGAACTTTTTGTTAAACCAAATAAAAAATTTCGCATTCCTGATGACTGTGAGCGTGCAACGTTAGTGCAAATAGATGAAAAATTAGCCAGTTTGCCTGAAACTGCTGATGGAAACACGCTTCAAAATGTGCTTCTTGATGTTGCACGTCTAACGGAACGCTATCAAGACCATAGCAAGAAAAGCCCTGAAGGGGGTCCGGGTGTTTCAAATGTGTTTTTTCAAATGTTGTATGAGGTTCTTTTAGGGCAAGAACGAGGACCACGATGGGGGTCATTTATTGCGTTGTACGGGATTAATGAAATGCGTGCATTGATTGCTGAAGCGCTTGCTCGAACTACGGTGGAATAATGGAAAAGAGAGTGCAAGAGGTAAAGCGGCGTCGCACATTTGCAATCATTGCCCACCCAGATGCGGGTAAAACAACACTGACAGAAAAGCTTTTATTGTTTGGGGGGGCGATTCAGCTTGCTGGTGAGGTGAAAGCAAAAAAAGACCGTATTCAAACCCGCTCTGATTGGATGAATATTGAACGTGATCGTGGTATTTCGGTTGTAACATCGGTTATGACGTTTGAATATGAAAATCATATCTTTAATCTACTAGATACTCCAGGACATGAGGATTTTGCAGACGATACATATCGTACTCTCACGGCAGTAGACAGTGCTGTAATGGTGTTGGATGGTGCACGCGGAATTGAGCCTAGAACACTGAAATTGTTTGAAGTGTGTCGGATGCGAGATATTCCTATTGTTACTTTTATCAACAAAATGGATCGTCAGGCACGTGATCCTATAGAACTTTTAGATGAAATTGAAGAAAAACTCGCACTAGATACCGCACCAATAACGTGGCCAATCGGTACGGGTAAAGATTTTGTTGGCACATTTGATCTTCATCATAATCGTTTTCGTCAAAAAGATGATGAGATAATGCAACAGTTGGTTTCTGGACCAGATGAGGTTGCAAATTTGCTTCCAGAAAACCAACGCTTATCTTTTATCGAAAGCGTAGAGCTTGCGCGAAATGCTTGCAAAAATTTTGATCTTAAAACTTTCCGTGAAGGACATATGACTCCAGTTTATTTTGGTTCAGCTTTACGCAATTTTGGTGTTCGTGATTTAATCAATGCGCTCATTGATTTTGGTCAAAGTCCTCGTGATCAGAGTGCAGATCAACGCAATGTCATGGCCATGGAATCTAAAATGACGGGATTTGTTTTTAAGATTCAGGCAAATATGGACCCCAATCACCGCGATCGTATTGCATTCTTTCGGGTATGTTCGGGAACACTTGAGCGTGGTATGAAGACAAAGTTGGTACGAACAGGAAAATCGATGACACTTTCTGCTCCACAATTTTTCTTTGCACGTTCGCGTCAAATTGCTGATCAAGCCTATGCTGGTGATATTGTAGGGATTCCTAATCATGGAACGTTGCGCATTGGCGATACCTTAACAGAAGGGGAAGATATCCTCTTTAAAGGCGTCCCAAATTTTGCGCCAGAAATTTTACGTCGTGTTTGTTTGGGCGATCCGATGAAAGCAAAAAAACTCAAAGATGCTTTACAGCAAATGGCTGAAGAAGGAGTGGTGCAACTCTTTATCCCTGATGACGGATCACCTTCTCTTATTGGTGTGATTGGTGCTTTACAAATTGATGTTTTAAAGGAACGACTGAAGATAGAATATGGTTTGCCAGTGAATTTTGAATCGGCACGCTTTAGCATATGCCGTTGGATTTCTTCAGAAGATAAAGACGAATTGCAAAAATTTCTAACCAATCACCGCTTTGCTATTGCTCATGATTTAGATGGTGATGCAGTCTTTTTAGCAGAAAATCATTTCTCACTTAATTATGAAGCAGAACGGGCACCAAAAATAAAATTTTCAGCTTTTAAAGATTATCAAGTCCGCTCTGAATAAACAGCAGCTTTTGCTATTGTAAATAGCGGCTATTTTATAAAATCCAAAAAAAAGGGAGAGGTGATACCCCTCTCCTTTATGGTAAGAATCGTTATAGGTATATTTAACCAAGTCCTTCTTTGATCCACTCAGAAACACGCCCCTTAGAAGCAGCTCCAACCATATTTGATGAAACATTTCCATTTTTAAACATCAATAAGGTAGGAATCGAGCGTACTCCATATTGGGTAGCCAATTCCGGATTTTCATCAATATTCACTTTGGCAATTTTAATTTGATTTTGCATTTCTGCTGAAATTTCATCCAAAATTGGAGCGATCATTTTGCAAGGGCCACACCACTCTGCCCAAAAATCAACGACAACAGGGATGGAAGAGGTTAGAACTTCATTTTCAAAATTGCTCTTATCAACTTTTATACATGTCATAAATTTATTCCTTTATATCTCATTCTATACATCGGTACGATAACAATTCATATCAAGTTATTGCAAAAATAAATTATAAGGGCCTTTATGGAAAAGGTTTTCTTGTGATTTATGCAGCAATTTCGTCAAGAAGCGCTTCAAGTTTTTCTGGAGGAAGTTTAAAAATTTTTATTTCTTTACTATAGACAAGAAGAGCTTGGACATCTTTGTTTGGATGAATAGTCTGTAGTAATTTTCGGTAAAGAGCCATTTGCAACAAATAGCGCGGGGCGATATCAGCTTCGCTTTCTGGTGGTGTTCCAGTTTTAAAATCAGCAAAGATAATGCTGTTTTGTTTGATGTATAGACGGTCAATTTGACCGGAAATTGATTGTTCTTTACCACGAATTTTTACAAGACCCATGAGGGAGACTTCAGCACGTGAATCAACAGAAAAGAGAGGTTTGAGGTAGATATGATCTAAAATCTGCCAAACATGATGCAGTGCTTCTTCTTTTTGGGATTCATGCCAATGAGAGGCTTTTGTATTGAGATAATGTTGGGCATAATTTCGACGTTTTTCTAAAGGACAGTTGGGCAGATATTGCAACAATCGGTGTACAACATTACCATATTCAATGGAAAAAGCTCTTTTGGTATTTATTTCACCTAAAACAGGTGAAATGCTAAACTGTTTTGTATTGGAAAAAAGCTCCGTATCAGCTTCAATGGAGAGACTAGCAACAGAGGGTCTTAATGGTTTCGGCAGGGCTGGTTCTACGGGTACTTTATGGAAGAAGAAATCCGGTAAAGGTGAAAATGCCAAGCTATCAGCATAGGATACTTCTTGGTTTATAGGGGCAGAAGAAGGTGTAATACAATAACGCCAAGCTGCAATATCTTCTGTAGGACCTTTTATTGGCACTGCGTGTGGTTCAAGAGCTTTTTTTACCAATTGTAGCCATGTATGAGAGGGAGATTTCTCACTTTTATATCCACAAATAAATAATCGATCTTCAGCGCGGGTCATGCCTACATAAAGAAGGCGTTTATATTCTTCTTCTGCACGTTCTTTTAAATATGAAAGTGCTTTTTCAGAGGGGGGAGTGCGAAATTCTGCATTGGGACGCCAGATAAAAGCGTGTTGGTCGCTTAATTGTCTCTTGTTTAAGGGAACTGTCAGAAGGTGTGGTGCATGTTGAGAATGCCAAACAGCACTCCCTGGGTCGATGAGAAAAACAACAGCAGCTTCCAATCCTTTAGCAGCATGAACAGTCATGATACGGACTTCTTCGTGGTTTTGGTCAAATTCACGTTTAATTTCTGGTTCGCTTACACTTAATGTTTCCAAGAAAGCTTGTAATCCTGGTAAGCCTGTTTTTTGAATCGTGAGTGTGTAATCCATAAAAGCATCGAGCACATCATTTGCTTCAGATCCTAAACGCGCTAGAATTTTTTGTCGTCCCTTATCATTGTTCAAAATATGGCTATAGAATTCAAAAACCGGTATTTTATCCACGAGAGTGCGATAGAAGCTTAAGGTTTCAAAAGCATATTGAAAAGATGTATGCGATGACGCATATGTACACAGGCTTTGCCAAAGGGAACCTGTACGGTATGCTGCAAGCTGATAAAGTTCTTCCTCGCTAAGCGAAAAAAGTGGACTTTTTAAAACACAAGCAAGAGAAAGATCATCTTGTGGTTGCAAGACAAACCGTGCAAGTGCCATTAAATCACGCACACTAATATGGTTAGTAAGCTGTAAACGGTCAGCACCAGCTACTGGAATATTATGTTGTTTAAGTGCACGAGAAAGCGCTAAGACGAATTCATCACGCTTACGAACCAAAACCATGATATCACTTGCACGCATTAAGCGCCCTTTTGCTGGAAGCATTTCTCCTTTATGCAACCAGCTTGCGATGGTTTCGGCAATTTTTTCTGCTAGATGTACTTCCGGTGTATCTAACTGATCAACAGATACATGCCAATCATCAGGAAGTTCGTTTTTTTCTTTGGAAAATGCATCCCATAAAATAACTTCACCCGGGCTATGAATGCGAATAGCTTCGTGCACTGTTTTGGTATTTTCTGCAGAAAGCCCTTTGTAATTTTCTGGTGTTTCAAAGACAAGATCAACGCTTTTAAGGACATCAGCTGTAGAGCGAAAAGAATAATTCAGTTGTATTTTTTCAAATTTCTGCTTCGCTTGTTCTGCTTTTTTTTGAATCATTTTACCATTTGCAGCAAAATTTTCTGGAGCAGCGCCTTGAAAAGAATAAATAGACTGTTTTTCATCTCCAACAGCAAAAAGAGTACGTATATTGTCACGTTGACTATAACCTGTAAAAAATTCTTGCGCTAAAAGTTGAATAATTTTCCATTGATCAGGGTTAGTATCTTGTGCTTCATCAAGCAAAATATGATCAAGACCAAGATCAAGTTTATAGTGTACCCATTGGCTTGCACCTTCACGTTGCAACAAATGGAGTGTACGCTCAATGAGATCATCAAAATTTAAAAAACCATTAGCTTTTTTTAAATTTGCATAAATTTTTAGATAAATGGCACAAAGCTGAAAAGCAGCCATATTGAGTGCAAGGATTTTTACGCATTTATATTTCTCTAAAAGAACAGAAAGTTTGCTTTGTTTCTCTTCAATCATTTGTTGAATAAAGGGCCAAATTTCATCTGATTTTTTAGAAGATATAAGTGAAAAATTACGGGGATCACCTGTCGTTTTAAAATAAACATTTGAAACAATGTTTATGATGGTTGTTTCATCACAAGCGGTTTCTAATTGGGAAAGTTTCTCAATCATAGCCTTAGTGTTTTTATGACCATAGGTTTGGCAATGTGTAAGAGCATAAAGAGGAAGCCGAGCAATCTGTTGAATTTTTTCCAGTAGTTGCTGGTTTGTATCATCAGGCGCTAAATTAAACAGCGCACGCAATTGTTCTTCTCCATTTTCAGACAGAAGAGAGGATAAAAAAACAGACAGTTTATGTTGCTTTTCAGTTGCTTCATACAGCAATTGGTTAAAAGTATGTTCACTAACAACCTTAAGCAGTTGTTTCAAAGCAGGTTGTGCATCATTATGCTTCAAAAGTTGGCAGCGTGCTTCTTGTAATAATTTTTTTCGGTTGACATCATCGATAAGTTCGAAGTGTCCAGCAATATTGGCTTCTAGCATAAATTGATGCAAGAGAGATTCACAAAAAGCATGAATAGTTTGGATTTTTAAGCCACCCGGTGTTTCGAGAGCACGAGCGAAGAGTTGACGTGCATAGGTTAATTTTTTCGCATTTATGGGTTTATTTTCGAGTTTCGATAAGGTTTTTTGAAGCTGTTCATCATCAAGCTCGTTCCAGCTGGAAAGTGTGCGAAAAATCCGCGATTGCATAACAGCGGCAGCGGCTCTCGTATAAGTGAGGCATAAAATACGTGCTGGAGGGGTACCATTTAAAAGTAAACGGATAACACGTTCGCTTAAAACGTGCGTTTTTCCAGAGCCTGCATTTGCAGAAACCCATACGTTTTTTTGGGGGTGTGTTGCAGTTGCTTGTGCTTCAAGAGCTGCTTCAGGAATAAAAAAAGGAGTCATGATTGACCTCCATTATGAAGACCATTAGACCATTCCCATAATCGTGCCAGATGGTCATAATCACCTTCATAGTCTTTTTTTAAAGGAACTGCGTGTGAAAGATAACCTTGCTGTGGATTTTGGTAATACTCCATTAATGCGATAAGATGTTCCCATGCTTTTGCACCAAGATGAATTGCGCTTTGGTGCTCTTTTTCTCCTTTCTTTAAAAGAATGGATTGGGGCGTGATTTCACCTTTTCCATTGAGGGGGATGTAAAATAGATTTGAGGGGGTAAGATTTTGAAAATCTGTAAAGGCTCCTTTCATTAGCAAAGCTGTTTCTAGTGCCAATTGTGGAAATAATAAATCACGAACTTGTTTTGACGAGGGGGGTGTACTGGTTTTAAAATCAAGAATTTCAACCGTGTTGTTTGCCAATACATCAATACGATCAGCTCGTCCTGAAAGAGTTACACCTGTTGTACCTATCGGTATTTTTTGTGATACGACTTCGGTATGTCGTTCTCGAGGCTCTAGACTTTGTTCCCACTGAAGAATGAAAGGAGCAAGATTTTCAAAATTTATCCACCAGATTGTTTCAACATCGGCAGGTAAATTGAACTTATCAAATTCTTGTCGTCCAAGAGTGAGAAGAACATTTAATGCGTTTGCAGCATGTGGATTTCTTATTTGTGTACCAAAAGCAGCAAGAATAGCGTGATAAAGTGTTCCACGTTCAGCAGCGCGAGGATCATGCATAAGCGCTTTAAGTGGTTTTAAGCGCAAGATTTTTTTTGCATAAATGGCATAAGGGTCATACCGCAACGTTGCTATTTCGGTGACCGAAAAATGGCGTGGACGTATATCAAGGGGCGGTACTGGGCAAGGGCGTTCTGCACAGGTTACCATATTTGTATTGTCAAGCATTTTTGCCCAATGGAGAAAATTTTCTCCTCGTGCACGGATTTGTTTCCAAACGTGTTTTCCTATAACTGTTTCTAAACGTTGTAACCAGCGTGAAGGAAGTGAAGGAGCATGATTAACCCTTATCGCTCGGCTCATCACAACTTTATTCATTCCCATAGCCCATTGAAAATCATGCGCGGAAAGACCAATACGCTGTTCTGGTGGTTCAAGAGTTAACATCATTTTCATCTGTCGTGATAAAAAAGCATCATTGCGGGTTGTTATGGGCCATGATCCTTCATTAAGACCGCCGATAACCACTGTATCAACTGTTTGCAGACGTGATTCCAACGTGCCCCAAATGAATAAACGTGGATGTCCTCCGGGAGAAGGTGTTACAGAACGGGTGGCTATAAGAGCTGAAAATATGGCGGGCCATTCGCAAAGAGGAAATGTTAATTCTGATTGATCACTGACTAATTCACGCAAAAAAGATGCTAAAGCTTGTCCTGCTTCATGTTGATAAAGATGTTCAAGAGTATTATTTTCATCACGCCCAAAATTTTCAAAAACTTCAACTGTTGCTATTGCGACTTCATTGATAGTGCATTCTTTCTTTTGTTTCACGAGAGATGCTAAAGGTTCGATAGCTTGACTCAGAAGTTGACAAAGGAGCTGTGCTTCTTCGCATTTCTTTTGGTCAAGGGTGTTGATTTCAGAAGTATTGTGAAATGTTTCTAACCACTTTTCGAGAAATTGGTTACATTCGCAAAAATTGATAGGGCTCGTGTTTCCTCGCAGAACAAAGAGTTCAAAATTTTCTGCCATTTCGCGTAAGCGGTGACGATTTTGTTTGAGTGTTGTGAGTGGATGTTTGAGAAGAGAAAGAAAAGCAATTGGGTCATGAGGTTGAAACACATTTTCTAAAAGAAGCCTTAACAGGGTGGAAGGCAATGTTTGTGCAAGTGGTATTCCTCCTGAATCATTTGCTTCAATTCCAAAACGCTGTAATTCAGCTGCGACACGGCGTGCTAAATTGCGGTCATTTGTAATAAGAGCTGCGGTTTTTAGAGGCTCTTCAATGGCATTGCGTAAAGCAACGGCGATTGCAAGAGCTTCTTCGCGCTCGTTTATAGCTTCAATGAATGACCAATCTGCACAAAGGCTTTCATAATCATCACGGACAATTTGTACCCACTTATCTGTTGTAGAAGCTGGTCGAAATGCTTCTGATAAAAGCGCTGTACGTTTTTTCTTTATGGCGCTTTGGTGACCAATTTCACAAACATGAATGCGGTGACATTTCATGAGAGAGAGAAGTTTTTTTAAATGATATTGAGGATGGCTAAAAACATTCGCTGTATAATCAAAAGAATGACAAGTTGTTTTTTCTTTATTCATTGTGCCTAATGCATCCCATTGTTCTTCATCCATGTGAAGATCAAGCCCAGGAAGAACAACAGCTCCTTTGGGTAGAGAAGCAATGACCTTTAAAAGATGAGAAACTGCGGGTATAGAACCTGACACACCAGCTGCAAGAATAGGTTTATGAGGTTGTGTGTGGTGTAAAGTTTCAGCATGCATTTTAAGAGCTTGATTGCGCCATTCAACAGGATTGCTGCGTTGTCTTTCTTGTAAGATTTGTGGCCAACTTTGTGTAACAATGGTGAGAAAATCGAGAGTTATTTGCCACCATTCGGCTACCATATCAGGAACAATTTCTTTAAGTTTTGACCAATCTGCTGCTTCTGTTTCAATTTCATCCATCAATTTTGCTAAATCTTGAGCAAGCCAAATTGCATCAGCAGTATGAGCAGGTATAAGCACTTCTTCTATACCAAACATGGCACGCAAATGAGCCGGTAAATTTTCACGCCAAGGACGAATGAGACGCGCTAAAAGCAGCAGGCGTTCAGTTTCTCCAATGGGAGGATTCAGAATATTTGTATGATTTTCCGCAAAAAGGAAGCTCTCTTCGTCCAGATCTCCCAAAGGGCGAATGGTTGGCAAAAAGGTTGATTTTATATCACTTCTTTCAACAAAGGCTGTACGTAAAGCGCGGGCAGCACGGCGTGTCGGCACATAAATGAGGGTATCGGCAAGGGCCATTTGGATATCCCCATTTGGCGCAAAATTATCAATAAGCGTACCAGAGAGCAATGCATCCACAAAATGCGGTAAAAAAGAGGTTCCCGGAGAAATAGAAAAGACACGTGGTTTATAGGTCATGTAATCTCATTTGGGATGTGTGGAAAATATTCTATTTTATAAGTTATTGGCATGATTTCCACTGTATACAATTTTCATGCAAGGAAAAACTAAAAAGCTCTATTTGTGCAGTGGATTTTTTTAACTTAAGTGAGGCAATCAGTTTAACAGATAAGCTCTGTTAATTTTTATCAAAAGGTTGTGGTGCTTTATGGTGTGCATTGCAATAAGCATAGAGAATTTTTGCTTCGAGCATTGGTGGAATAAACAGTCGTGCATCTCTGTGCTAAGGAGACAAAATCATAGGCTGTTGTACCTATTAAACCATCTTGAAAATCAAGAAGATCAATGCGGGCAATACCTTCTTTATGCATATGTCAAAGAATATTGGGTGAATGATAATTACGCATAACAAGAGTACTTTCTCTTTGGAGGAGGCTATCGAGATAGGGGGCTGCCAATACCTAAAAAAGTTTTTATGCTGTTTTTGATTTAAGATTTTTTGTGTTTGCAATGGTAAATACCAATCTAGCAATAAGGAGAGTTTTGATTATAGTACTTAGCGATTATAAGAGGGAATTTGAAGCGCAAATGTTGCAAATTGTTTTTTTAAAGGTCACGGCTTTTGGTGAAAGACAGCCAGCGATTTGCTAAAAGCTATATAGCGCTCTTCTAGAGACTTAACGGTTTGATCCGCAAGACTTTCATGTCCGAAATCTTCTAAAATCAAAAAATCTTTTTCAAGATCTTCGATAAAGATATGGGGGTGGAAAATTCATTGTCTAAAATAAGCTGGTTAATCCCTACAAATTATCGGATATCTTTTACAAGATATATAATTGTTTGCATAATTTGTATATCCATGGGGACTTCTTTGTGATTTCACCATTGAGAAGCTTTTAAGTATGTGTACAAGACTCATCAGCCAAAAATGATGATAAACATGATCGCGGTTATGGATTTTTAAAAATGCGCGAATTTGCAAAAGATCGCTGTAGACGTTCAGCCGAATGTTGTGCTGATATAAGAGTCACATGACGTCCATGATCCTTATATTGTAAAGTGAGAGCAAAAGTAGCTGGTCCTAAAAGATTTTCACCTTTTTCTGGCCATTCAACAAGTAAAATATTTTGCTTACGTGCTTCTTGAAGTCCTAATTCGTCAATTTCTTCTGCCATGGAAAGGCGATAAAGATCAGCATGGATAATTTCAAATTGTGGAAGTTGATAGTTTTGAACAAGAGTAAAGGTAGGGCTTGGAACATCTAGAGTATCATCGTTTGCAAGTGTGTGAATGATTGTACGTGCGATGGTTGATTTTCCTGTTCCAAGATCACCTTGCAGCGTCACAAGATCACCAGGTTTTAAAGCGAGGGCTAAATCTTGCGCGAAAATTTGTGTTGCTTCTTCATTTTCAAGAAAAAAATTAAAATGCATGAAGAGTTCCGTGAAATGGATGAAAAAATTTATAATATACCGATGGGATTAAAAAATTTTATCTCCTTTAGAAATTGGGAAAAAACATTTAACCGTTGTTCCTTGTCCTGTACCGGTGAGAATTTCAACATGTCCACCATGAAGCTCAACAAAGCTTTTAACAAGGGAAAGACCAAGGCCTGCTCCTGCACGCCCACCATGATGTGAATGGGAAGAAAAACGTTTGAAAACGCGATCAAGGACATCCTCTGGAATATCAGATCCCTCATTGTGGATACTGAAGACAATGTGGTCATCTTGTTCGTCTGCACAAAACTCAATCGTGCTTGCCTCTTTTGCAAAATTAATGGCATTACTAAGAACATTCACAAAGATTTGATGCAAGCGTGTTGCATCGGCAGAAATAAAATTTAAAGAAGGAGAAATTTGTTGTGAGAGCGTAATATAACGCCCATTAAGACGCTCTTCCACGCGTGTTACCGCTTGCACCATAGCATCAGCAATATTAACTGACTGTATGTCAAGTTCCATAATGCCTGCATCAAGGGTTGCAAGGTCAAGAATATCATTAACAATATTCAAAAGAGTACCTGATTCTGAGTGAATATACCCGAGATATTGCTTTTGGCGTTCATTAACAGAGCCAAAAATTTGATCACGTAAAATATCGGAAAATCCAATAATATTGGTAAGAGGTGTACGTAATTCATAGGAAACATGTTGGACAAATTCATTACGCAAACGATCAGCACTTTCTAAGGCTTCATTTTTTTCTTGAAGAGCACGCGCGACATGGACACTGTCTGTAACATTCACGAAGGTAAGCATTGTTTGTCCATTGGGAAGTGGGACCAATGTATAGTCAATGATTGTTCCATTTATGAGGTCCATACGGCCTGAATATGTATCGCGTTTTTCATCAAAACCTGTAATAAATTTGGTAAATTCGTTCCATTCTTTCCCCACGGTTAAGGTTGAACAATGGCTTTGTAATTGTGTAATATGGGTACCTTCTACCGACAAATTATAAGGAAGAGACCATAATTTTGATAGGGCTGGATTCGATAAACGAAGACGCCCATCGCTGCCAAAAACGACTACGCCTTCTGAAAGCTTATCAAGTGTTTCACCTTGTATTTTAATGAGTGTATTATAGCGTCGTTCGAGATCGATTTTTTCTGTGAGATTTTCATAAAGCCAAGTCACACCTCCTTGAGGGTGAGGGCTAGAAATAACCCGTATTGTACGCCCATCTGGAAGATTCCAAATTTGTTGATTAGATTCTGTTTGCCGATAGGCTTTAAAAAGTTCTTCTTTCCACGCACGCCAATCAGGGTGTTCAGCAATGAGTCCTTTTTCACGCAAACGTTCAAGAAACAATGTATGGCTTGGTTCACTTTCTAAAAAAGAACTCTCTAATGGCCATAAAATTTTAAAAGCATGATTGCAGAATTTTAATTTTTGATTGATATCAAAAACAGATACAGCTGTTGAGATTTGGTCAAGTGTTTCACAATGATTTTGCAGCACGCGTTTTAGTTCATTGGCAAGATTTTCATATGCGCTATCATCATGCGCAAAAGCGGCCATTCCTTCAGCTGTTGTAAGCCGTGTCAGATGAAAACGGTGCCGTTCTCCACCAATGACGGTATGAACATGCTCTTGAAAAATCGTTTCTATTTCATCTGTTTTGTTTTGTGGTGTGTCATTGAAAAGATCATCTACTTCATTGCTACCTTCTCGAAAACCGGTTATTTCTCTAAAGGCACGATTGATAAAACAAACATTCCCTTCACAATCTCGTATCCATACAGGTTCTTGAATACGATCAAGAAGGTTGCGCTGCATTCTAAGCTCGGTGAGGATTCTGGAAATATCTTTCTGTAAACGAGCATTTTCACTTTGTTGTGTTGAGATATCTTGAAAACGCGCAATGGCTGCTGTTCCAGCAATGACTCCTGTAACTTGTAACAGCATATTATTTGTGGTGGTAATAGAAAGTTCAAAAGGGTGAGATTGGTAACGCAATAGCGTTAATACGTGATCCAGTTCTTGTCTTGAATTTTCTTCAAGCCAGAGCTCAAAACATTGAAAATTTTGCTGATGAATTCCTACTTTTTGTAATGAGGGAATATTTCCAACTACACGAGGTGAGGCTGTTGGATTTTCCCAAATAAGAAGGAATTGCCCTGTTTCTTCCAGAAGCCATTCATAATATTTAAGTTTTTCAGAAAAATCTTCTTGAATGATCTGCAGAGGTTTTTGTGGAGTTTTTTTCGCACGCATAATAATTGTCATGGACGTGAGAAGTAAGGCACAGAAAAGTCCTCCACAGAGCGCTACAAGAAGCCATGGACCATCTGGTAAAGTGAAGCGGAATGGGAGATCCATTTCCAATGATTGAGCAACAACATATGTCGGAAAAAAAAGGCAAAAAAGGCAAAAAATGTACGTATAGATTCGGATCATTTTTTGAGCTTTTTCTTTGGGGTTATGATCACCAAAGTTGAGCACGGCACTTTTTCCCTTTTCTTTTAACCCAAGGAAACATTTTAGTAACGATAATGATCTGGTTTATAAGGTCCTTGTGGTGTAACTCCAATATATGCGGCTTGTTCTTCTGATAAAACGCTTAATTTTATTCCTAGACGATCAAGGTGAAGGCGCGCAACTTTTTCATCAAGGTGTTTAGGTAAAACAGCTACTTCATTTTTGTAGTGCTCGGAACGGTTAAAGAGTTCAATTTGCGCTAAAACTTGATTGGTAAATGATGCTGACATGACAAAAGAGGGGTGTCCTGTAGCATTACCGAGATTAAGCAAACGTCCTTCAGAGAGCAAAATGATACGTTTTCCATCAGGAAAGGTAACCATATCGACTTGCGGCTTAATATTTGTCCATGGCAAATTTCGAAGAGCGGAGACTTGGATTTCATTATCAAAGTGACCAATATTTCCAAGAATACACATATCTTTTACTTGTCGCATATGATCTAAGCGAACAACATCTTTATTGCCCGTTGTTGTGATGATAATATCGGCACTGGAGGCGGCATCATCTAAATCAACGACTTCATAGCCGTCCATAGCTGCTTGAAGGGCGCAGATTGGATCAATTTCTGTCACTTTAACACGGGCTCCAGCACCTGAAAGAGAGGCCGCTGAACCTTTTCCTACATCGCCATAGCCACAGACAATAGCTGTTTTTCCAGCTATCATCACGTCTGTCCCGCGTCTGATACCATCTACCAATGATTCTCTACACCCGTATTTGTTATCAAATTTTGATTTAGTGACGCTATCATTGACATTAATGGCAGGAAAAGGCAGAAGCCCTTCTTTTTGTAGTTGATAAAGACGGTGTACCCCCGTTGTGGTTTCTTCACTAACACCTTTGATTGCTGCACGCTGGCGTGTGAAAAACCCTGGTGTTGCAGTCATACGTTTTTGAATTTGTTTGAAAAAAAATCCCTCTTCTTCTGTTTTAGGATCAGAAAGAATATTTTTATTTGTTTCCGCTTGATAACCTACTAAAATATAGTTTGTAGCATCAGCTCCATCATCTAAAATGAGATTGGAAGGATTACCATCAGGCCATTGGAAAATTGCATCTATATAAGCCCAATATTCTTCAAGAGTTTCGCCTTTAACTGCGAAAACAGGGGTGCCAGTAGCTGCAATAGCTGCTGCGGCGTGGTCTTGCGTAGAAAAAATATTGCTAGAACTCCACCGTACATCGGCGCCAAGTGCTTTCAATGTTTCAATCAAAACAGCTGTTTGAATCGTCATATGCAATGAACCAGAAATACGTGCTCCACGCAAAGGTTGGCTGGAACAAAACTCTTTACGACAAGCCATTAAACCAGGCATTTCTGTTTCGGCGATATCGAGTTCTTTACGCCCATAGGCAGCAAGTGCAATATCTTTGACAACATAATCTTGAGTTGCCATTCTTTGAATTCCTTTAAAATTGTTTATCCCCAAAGGGTAGTAGAAATTAAAGAAGACGGTAGGAGAAATTAAAAAAAAATGCAAGCCAATAGAAAGACTTCTTTATGTAGAAAATTTCCTTCTCAAATCTCCATAAACTTGTCATATAAATTCACATTTACGTCTTAAATGATAATATTCCTGTAAAATAAGAGGAAAGGACTCATAGATTTTTTTAAGTAAGCAAAATTCATCAAATTTTATTGCTTTTGAATTGTAAAAAAATGACAATGTGACAAGAAAAATTGTTATGAGATTATTTTTTTGAAAAAAGAATAAAATATGTGAATTTCATCCATACAGATATTTTTTAAATAAAGGTTCATTAGCTTCCAAAAGGAATAGGCATTCACAATATGCGCGTTTTGTGATTGTTTGTTAAGATCAGCCGTATATTTGGGATAGAACTTAAGACAGACCAGAGAGAAGCTATCCTAGCGTTTGTATAGCAGATTGGAATTAGAATATTGGCTATTCTACAAGGTTTAATCTCAAATCAGAACATAGCTTCATTTGGGAAAAACATGAAGGCGTAGCGATAAGAAGGATTTCTCAGATTTCCTCTCTTTTGGAGTTTGGTTTTACAACTTTCAAAAATGTCCACCGCAATATCTTTTAAATAATGAAAATTGCGTTATGCCTAGCATTTTGCGTAACGCGTTCTTTTTAATAACATCATGTCCTTTTACGCAGAATAGTGCGTCATTGTGTTTATCGTTTACGCGCTTTTTAAAGAAATGTCTCCCCCTGTTTGTCATTCCTTTTCCTAGTGCTGGTTTGTAAATAGTATAATATAGGCGATACCATTATCCTTATATTCTTAGCGCAATAGGCTAAACCCATTTTTATCCATAGAATGCTCTTTCTTGTGATATGCGGATAGAATTTTTATAATCTTGAGTACAAAAGATTGAAATGAAAAAATATGACGTTATTCAGTTCTCTCATTTCAAGAGGAGACAAATGAAACATCATCAATCAAAAGCTTGATTCATTATTGTGAGAGTATGTGTTAAGCTGGCAAATTTTTTGAGAATTGACCTTGTGGACGAAATCTCCAGAGATAACTTGGTAAGAGAGCAGCCATTGTTTTGGGAGAAATTCCTGCTCCTTCTAAAGTATATCCATTTTCTATAGCTTCTTGAGAAACAATATTATCCACTTGCAGGAAGCGTATTTGATGAGCTGTGAGGAATGTTGGTAAGAGAGGCAGTTTACCGATAGTCCCCAAAATACCTCCAATCAATAGACCAGCAGAAAGAGGCATGGAGAGAATTGTTTTTTTACGGTGAACGATTTTTAATATATTTTCAAGAACATTTTGGAATGTGACAGTTTGGGGTCCCCCAAGATCATAGCTTTTTCCAGAGATAACCTGTCCTTCTAAAGCGCGCACGACAAATTCAGCGATATCGCCAACATATACGGGCTGCAATTTGCTCTGTCCCCCTCCAAAAAGAGGCATAATCGGTAAAAAACGTGAAAAGTTTGCTAAGGTGTTGAAAAAACAATCCTCTGGCCCAAAGATAACAGAGGGGCGCATAATAATTGCTTGAGGATGTTTGCTGTGAACAATTTTCTCACACATAGATTTAACGCGTGCATAAAGAAATGAAGCGTTTTCATTGGCTACAAGTGCTGACATATAGAGAAGTGGAATACCAGCTTCAGCGGTTAACTCAGAGACATTTTGTGTACCATCAATTTGTATTTTTTGAAAGTTCGATTGATTTGCTTGTGTTAAACTACCAGGAAGAAAGACTGCGCCCTCTGCTCCAAGCAATGCCCGCGCAACAGAGGCACGATGCTTGATATCAGTTTTAAGCATTTGGGTTTGGCCTACTTCTCCTATTTGCAGCATATAATAAGCTTTTTGTGGACAACGAACCGCAATGCGAACGCGATAACCACGTTTGGTTAGAGTTTCAACGACATGTCGTCCTACAAAACCAGATCCGCCAAAAACAGTAATAAGTTTAGGATGTTGATAAAGTGCACAATCAAGTTGCATGATTACAAGGTCTATCTTTCAAAGCTCTATGAATAATCAATTTCTAACATGGTGGTGTTTTATTGTCACGTAAAATATCACCGGCAAGGTAAAGGGAACCGCCAATAAGGACAATTGCATCTTTATGCTCTAAGTTAATTCTCTGTAAGGCATCTTGTAGATGAGCTTGAGGGATGGCGAAGAGGCCTACTTTTCGAGCAGATTCAGCTAAAATCTTTGGACAAATACCTGCTGTGTTATCGGTCAGAGGGATTGTATAGATTTTATCTACAAGGTTGGCTAAAGGACGAAAATAACCAACAGCATCTTTGGTATTGAGCATGCCAGCGATCATAATAAAAGGACGGTTTGTTTTTTTTCTCCATTGGGTAAGTTCTGCTGCAACAATTTTTCCAGCAGCAGGATTATGCCCACCATCTAACCATAAATCAATACTAGGAGAGAGTTGGTCAACCAAAAGTCCATGGGTAAGATGTTGCATTCGTGCGGGCCAATAAATATTTTGCAAAGCGTGACTTATTGCTTGTTCTGAAAGTTGAAAACCTGCTTGATGAATTGCTTCAAGAGAAGCGCCAGCATTGGCAATTTGATGAGCACCAATGAGGTTAGGAAGAGGAAGATCCATGAGACCTTGACTATTTTGAAAGACCATACGTCCATATTCTGTATAGCTTTGATAATCTTGATCAAACAAAGAATAAGGGGATTTATTTTTATCCGCAAGGGTTGTTAAAAGTGAAAGAGTTTCCTCGTGGCTTTGTTTACCAATAACCACAGGAACTGATGGTTTGATAATTCCCCCTTTTTGAAAAGCAATTTGTGCAATTGTGTTTCCAAGAAAAGCTTCATGATCATAATCGATGGGCATAATAAGCGATACAGCTGGCTTATTAATGACATTGGTGGCATCAAAACGCCCTCCTAACCCAACTTCTAAAATTACGACATCAGCTGGATGCGTACTAAACAGCATAAAAGCTGCTGCTGTGAAAATTTCAAAAATAGTGATCGATTCTTGACAATTCACTTTTATAATTTCACGAATTGTTTCAGCCAATTGGCTCTCTGTAACAAGTTCACCTCTTCCTTTTTGACCTAACCTGCAGCGTTCATTCCAGTTGACAAGATGAGGTGAGCTATAGACATGAACGCGATAACCTGCACTTTCCAAAAGAGCACGACAAATTGCACAAGCAGATCCTTTGCCATTTGTTCCAGCAATGTGAATAACAGGTGCAAGCTTTAAATGTGGATTACCAAGTCGTTCTAAAAGGCGAACAATACGCTCTAAAGAAAGATCAAATTTTTTGGGATAGTTTTTTAGTAAATCATCTATCATCCTCTGTACTTGGCTTTTTTCCATGAGCTTAAGCAGCTTTTGTATTAGAAAGTGGTACCTGAGAATCTGTTGGAGATGGATTGGAAGGATGAACAGTTGCAGGACATTTCATCATCAAGCGTAAAAGGCGTGCAATGGTGGTTTTCATTTCTAAACGCGAGACAACCATGTCAATCATGCCATGTTCGAGAAGATATTCACTACTTTGAAAACCTTCAGGTAAAGTTTCACGTATGGTTTGTTGAATCACTCGTGGTCCCGCAAAACCAATCATAGCACCGGGTTCAGCAATGTGAATATCGCCAAGCATGGCGTAAGAAGCAGTAACACCACCTGTGGTTGGATTGGTAAGAACAACAATATAAGGAAGTTTTGCTTCTTTCAGCATTTCAATTGCGACTGTTGTACGGGGCATTTGCATCAATGAAAGTGTTCCTTCTTGCATGCGTGCACCGCCAGAAGCAGCAAAAAGAACTAAAGGACATTTTTCGGCAATGGCAGTCTCAAAAGCTTTAATGATAGCTTCTCCTGAAGCCATACCAAGTGATCCACCCATAAAAGCAAAGTCTTGAACGGTGGCTATAATTGGTAAGCCTTCGATAGTACCATGTGCACTTAAAATGTTGTCATCAACTCCAAGTTTAGAACGATAATCTTTTAACCTGTCGATATAGCGTTTTTCATCGCGAAACTTTAAAGGATCTGTTACGACTTTTGGATTTTCAAGAGGCGTATAAACGCCATCATCAAAAAAATGCATAAGACGATTTTTAGCGCTAATACGCATGTGATAACCAGAATTGGGAATGACATATTGATTCATTTCCAGATCTTTATGAAAGACCATTTCACCACTGGTGGGATCTTTAATCCATAGATTATCTGGAATTTCACGGCGCCCCAATATGGAGTTAATTTTAGGACGAACATAACTTGTAATCCAGTTCATCTTTATAGCCTCTCTTTAAATATTATACATTTTTTGCACGATTTGAAAGAATACTAGGATTGAAGTGATGAGATCCACTTTACATTAAAATGAACGAATCTCTTTAATACTTTTACAAGTACACGTATAGCTCTAACTCCATTATCCTTTAATTTTTATTTTCCATATCATAGCAGTCAGCTGCATGAGAGCATTCCTTATAACAAATCTCTCAGCATTTTTAAGAACTTATGTTATTCTATTGCTTTGATATCACAATTTATTCCCTACGCTGTTCCTCATTTGCTACTGATAAAAACGAACATTCACTTTATCATTAATACCAACGGTTTTGAAGCAAAAGAAGCCTTAAAATTATAAAGACTATAACAGTTCATGATAACAATGGCCATGATAATGCTATGTTAACGAAGTACCAGTACCAGAGCAAGATTTTTTAAAGGGGTTCTTTTTATGAAAGCAATGAAGGCAGTTGTTTAAAAAGAGAGAGTCTATTTTAAACTCTCTTTTATTCATGCACTCTGTAGCTTTTAAGTGAATACGCATCGTTATTTTTGTGTGATGCATACGGTGGTCTTTTGGGAAAGCATTTTGTGTAAGTGTGTCATAAAGGCGGCTGCGAAAAGCGGTGTTGCTAAGTTAAGGATAGGAACCGAAACAAAAAGCGCGATCAATAATCCTGCCCCAAAAACAGTTAAGTAATGAACGCGTAAAAAAGCATGTGCTTCATGCTCCGTTCGAAAACGGTAAGCGGCAAACACAAAATATTCACGACCAAGTAAGTAGCCATTAATAACATAAAAGGCGATCAAATTGATACCTGGAATGAAAAACAAAAGAAAAGCGATTCCATTGCCGAGAAGGCTTAAGAGAACAAATTTAAAAGAGAGAATGAGAGAACGTCCAAACGGCATGGCATGTCCAATAGGCTCGTTTGGATAATCTTCTTTTTCAATAATTTCAGCAGCAGAATCAATGAAAAAACTACCAATCATAGCGGTGATTGGGGCGATAAAAAAAGCCATCAGCAAAGCTAAACCAAGATTAAAAATGATAAGCATGCCCAATCCCAACCATCCTGCCCAACTGGGTAATCCAGGAAAAAAATGAGCAATCCAAGGCCAAAAATAGGACACAAAAAGCTGGTGTATACATAACCATAGAATAATAAGCACAACGAAAGTAATCCCCAATGCTTTCAATAACATAATGCGATACTGTGGGGTTAGAAGGCGTTGTAAAGCGCGATAGGCGGAAGTAAAAATCATAATAATCAAGTAAATAAGAGAAAAAAAGTGAAAACAAGAGAGAGATTGATGAGCTTTATATAGGAACTTATTTCGTAAAGCTTATAATGTTGTTGTTTAAGGATAAACAGTCAAGAAAAAATATTTTTATTCTTCATACATTTTAGAAAAATCTGATAGATTTTTTTGTCATGCTCATAAAATAAGCAACAAAAGTGAATAGCAATAAAACCGCCAAAATTATCTGTGTTATAAAAGGCTCAAACATGTAAAGAGTTTCATTTCTTTCAAATATGCAGAAGATTACTCTTTGTACAAAGAAAATTATTCGATTAGGAATTATACGTATTAAGTATTTTTACGTTCTTTAATGCATACCATTTATTTTTTGTTTGGTATTGCATTTTTTAAAGCATTTGATCGGTTCATTTTTGCGGAATTTTTATTTTCATTTGAAACAAAGAGTTTTTTACTCATTAGTGAGTAGGGCTATAAGACTCGAAGAATGATACAATAACCTTTGCTAATTTTTGTGCTACTTGTTGTTTATTCATGTGCGGCCACTGTTCGACATTGTCTTTGCTAACAAGACAAACTTGATTTGTATCAGCGCCCATGACACTTGTGCCATCAGGGTGAAGAGAAATATCATTAGCAAGAATAAAGTTTGCTCCTTTTTCGGCACATTTTTTTTGCGCATTTGCAATTATGTCACAAGTTTCAGCAGCAAACCCAATTACCAGTGGCGGGCGGTTTGGAGCATGTCCAATTGTTGCTAAGATGTCTGGATTTTCTACCATATGCAAGGATGGTGGTGTTTTATGAGAACTTTTTTTGATCTTATGTACAGAGTGTGTTTGGCTGCGCCAATCGCAAACAGCAGCGACAAAAATTGCACCATCGGCAGGTAATGCAGCTTGAACGGCTTGTAACATCTGACATGCTGTTTCAACACGGATGGTTTTCACCTCTTTGGGAGCGGTAAGGTTAACCGGTCCACAAATAAGTGTCACTTTGGCACCTAAATGTGCAAGAGCTGTTGCAATAGCGTGTCCTTGTTTACCAGAAGAACGATTAGCAAGATAACGGACAGGATCGATTGGTTCATGGGTAGGACCAGAAGTGACAATGAAATGGCGACCAGAAAGCGGCTTTTCTTGTACACCTAAAAGAGCTTCTGCTGCAGCTACAATGGTTAAGGGTTCACTCATACGCCCGCAGCCACTTTCATCGCGTTCAGCCATTTTGCCAATTTCTGGTCCTACGATATGAATGCCATCTGTGCGTAATTTTGCAACATTGCGAACAGTTGCTGGATGTGTCCACATTGTTGGGTTCATAGCTGGTGCAATCAAGAGTGGACAGCGTGCTGCTAAAAGCACACAATCAGCCAAATCATCACCTATGCCATTGGCTATTTTTGCAATGCGATTGGCTGTGGCAGGAGCTAAAATAATGAGATCAGCATCACGCGCTAACCGAATATGGCCGATGTCATGTTCTTCTTCGCGTGAGAACAAATCGCTATACACAGTACGACCACTGAGAGCTTCAGCGGCTAAAGGCGTAATAAATTTTTGTGCTGCTTTTGTCATAATAATGTTTAAGTGTGCTCCCCGTTCTTGCAAGCGGCGAATCAGATCAAGCGCTTTATAGGCTGCTATACTGCCTCCGATAATGAGAAGCAGTGACTTTGATTGCAATGATTGCGTCTCAAGGGTGCTTGCTTGAGAAGGGGATATAGATGGAGTGGTGAAACTGCTTAAAAGGCGGCGGACTTCCTCTTCCATAGAAATGCCATTTTTTGCGGCACGTATGCGTAAAGCTTCTTTGATTTCAGGGGAAAGATTACGAATGGTAAGACTGGCCATAAGATATATCCAAGAAACAAAATGATTTCAATGATTTCATCATTGATATTTTTTAGCATATTGAGCAGATTAGAAAAGATTAAAAATGTAAAAGGTGAGACAAACACAACAAAGCGCAATGATGAACAGACTATAACGAGCATAACGGTTGGTACGACTTTGCTCATGAGCAAGTTTTTTAAGTGTGAGAGGTGAAAGATTAAATCCTGTTTCTCTCATTTTATTGAGATCTTCTTCTATACGCTGAAAATTTTGTATTAATTGTGGTGTTTTGCGTGCCAGAGAAAGGAGTGCTTGCGCCCCTTCACTGAAGTCTTTTGCAATTCCAACGGGTCCTAAATTTTTGCTAATCCATTCTCTGACAACGGGTTCAGAAGCTTTCCACATATTAAAATGAGGGTCCAATGTACGGGCTACGCCTTCCACGACAACCATAGTTTTTTGGAGTAGTAAAAGTTCAGGTCGTGTTTGCATGTCAAACAATTCAGTGACTTCAAACAACAATGTGAGTAGCTTAGCCATGGAAATGCTTTGCGCTGATTGTCCGTGAATTGGTTCACCAATAGCACGATTGGCTTGAGCAAAGCTTTCAATATTATGGTGTGGAGGCACATATCCTGCTTCAAAATGTGCACGTGCTACGCGATGGTAATCGCGCGTAATAAAGCCGTAAAGGATTTCAGCAAGGAAATGCTTTTCTTTTTTACCTAATCGTCCTGTAATTCCTAAATCAACAGCAACAATACATCCTTTTGGGTCTACAAATAAATTACCAGGATGCATGTCTGCGTGAAAAAAACCATCACGCAATGTATGGCGAAGAAAAGACTGAATAAGCGTAATTGCAAGCGCTTGCAAATCAAAACCAGCTTCTTTGAGGGCAGAAATTTCAGATATTCTTATACCATCTATCCATTCCATTGTGAGAACATTGCGTCCTGTTCGTTCCCAGTCGATTTTTGGAACCCGAAAGCCTGTATCATATTGAATATTTTCAGCCATTTCTGATATGGCAGCTGCTTCTAATCGTAAGTCCATTTCAATACGTGTGGTTTGTGCTAAAGTATCAACCACACAGACAGGACGTAGCCGTCGAGAAGCTGGTATATAACGCTCTTGTAAATGGGCAACCAGATAGAAACTTCTAAGATCTTTAGCAAAACGTGTTCTGATATTGGGGCGGATGACTTTAACAGCACATTTTTTTTTATGACCGGTTCCATCATCGTATTCAGCAGGATGAACTTGGGCAATAGAAGCGGCGGCAATGGGTGGATAAAAGTTTACGAACAAATCATTGATGGATCGACCAAGCGAACTTTCAATTTGTGCAATAGCAGCAGTGCAAGAAAATGTTTGAACACGATCTTGTAGCTGTGCCAAATCTTCTGCAATATCATGTCCAACAACATCTGGTCTTGTAGCAAGAAATTGCCCAAGTTTTATGTAAGAGGGCCCAAGCTTATTGATAGCATAAGTTATATTTTCACAGCGTTGCTTTTTTTTTGTTTTTCGTCGTGCTAACATATCTGCTATGCGATGACATAATGCTGGAAAACCTTGAAGATCCTCGTGAGGCAGAGCGCTTAAAACGCCTTCACGCGCTAAAACCCATCCTGCGCGCATTAATTGAAAGTAAGTAGAAATTTGCGCCATTTTAAATTTTCCAACCTGAGTGCAAGGCTGCGATCGCACCCGTAAGATTACGATACGATACGCGCGAAAAACCTGCTTGATTGATCATATGGGCAAAATCGTTTTGTTTAGGAAATTTACGAATAGATTCAACCAAATAACGATAAGCATCCCCATCATTTGCAATGACTTGGCCAATCTTAGGGATAGCATAGAAAGACCAAAAGTCATAAAGCTTGTCAAGCAAAGGCATTTCAACATCTGAAAATTCTAAACAGAGGAAACGCCCACCTGGCTTTAAAACACGAAAAGCTTCTCTAAGAGCTTTGTCAATATGGGGCACATTGCGGATTCCAAAGGCAATAGTATAGGCATCAAAGCTTTGATCTTCAAAAGGGAGATATTCTGCATTGGCTTCAACAAAATCAATCAGAGGAGCGAGACCATTTTTTTGTGCACGTTTTTTACCAACACTGAGCATTGAGCCATTAATATCAAGGATTGTAGCATGGGCTTTTTGCCGTGAAGCATTAAGAATACGGAAAGCGATATCACCAGTACCTCCAGCCACATCAAGAAATTTCCAATTTGAAATTGCTGGTGGAGAAAGCCATGCCACCATAGAATTTTTCCACACACGGTGTAATCCTAATGATAATATATCATTCATCTTATCATAGTTTTCAGCGACAGAGTGGAACACACCATCAACCATGGATTGTTTTTGTGCTTCATCGACTCTTGTAAAGCCAAAAGAGTGCTCCATACCACCTTTGGCTCCTACGCGTTCTGTTTCAGCTGCCATAATACATGACCTTCCTTAGTTTTTCTTTTATCGTAGTTGAAGTTAAAAGGAATGTTCAAATACGAAAAACAACGTATAAAACCATGATGCTTATACAGCTAGAAACAAAAGAGTACCTTTAGATATCGAGATTGGCAACGCTTAAGGCATTATCTTGAATAAAAATTCTCCGAGGCTCAACTTCATCACCCATGAGACGAGAAAAGAGTGAATCTGCATCGGTTGCATCATTAATTTTAACTTGTAAAAGAGAGCGCGCATCAGGATCAAGTGTCGTTTCCCAAAGCTGTTCAGCATTCATTTCTCCAAGACCTTTGTAACGTTGGAGAGTAATGCCTTTTTTACCATTTGCAAAAATGCTTTCTAGTAAACTCATGGGTCCAAAAATGCGCTCTGATTTGTCTTTACGATGGAGTAGTGGGGGAGGACTATATATTTCTATGAAACTTTTAGAAACACGGTCAATTTGACGCGCATCAGCTGAATTGATAAGCCCTGCATCTAAGGTAATAACATCTTTAACGCCGCGTAAAATACGTTCAAAACATAAACTTCCATCTGACTTGTACTGACCGCTCCAACCACGTTCTATATCATCGGCAATTAAATCGAGACGGGTTGCGACTTTATGTGCTGTTTCTTGAGCTTTTTCTGGTGTTGAAAGGGCTTCAGGATTAAAGATACCAGCAATTGCTGCTTGTTCAACAACCGTGCGATCATAGCGTGTATGAAGACCATTTAAAAGTTGGCGCAACATACGGGCGTCTTCAGCAAGTTGGCGTAAATCAGCACCTGCACGCATCTCACCTGTTGACAATTCTAGAGTTGTTTCTTCTAGTCCCGTATTGATTAAAAATTCTTCGAATGCTGCTTCATTTTTAATATATTGAGAAGATTTTCCCCGCGATACTTTATAAAGAGGTGGTTGAGCGATATAAAGGTGTCCACGTTCAATCAATTCAGGCATTTGTCTAAAAAAGAAGGTAAGGAGAAGGGTGCGGATATGAGCACCATCAACATCTGCATCTGTCATAATAATAATTTTATGATAACGCAATTTATCTGGTGAAAATTCATCTTTACCAATAGAAGTTCCAAGGGCGGTAATAAGTGTTCCAATCATATCCGATGAAAGCATTCGGTCAAACCGTGCCCGTTCGACATTAAGGATTTTACCGCGTAGAGGCAAAATCGCTTGATTTTGACGAGAACGTCCACTTTTTGCTGAACCACCAGCAGAATCTCCCTCAACAATAAAAATTTCTGATTTTGCTGGATCACGTTCTTGGCAATCTGCAAGTTTTCCTGGGAGAGAAGTGATATCAAGAGCGCCTTTTCGTCTTGTGAGTTCACGTGCTTTGCGTGCTGCTTCGCGTGCTGTTGCAGCTTCTACCACTTTACTAATGAGCAACTTTGCTTCATTAGGATGTTCTTCCAGCCATGCTGAAAGACCTTCATTTACCAAATTTTCAACAATAGGGCGCACTTCAGAAGAAACCAATTTGTCCTTTGTCTGTGAAGAAAATTTTGGATCAGGAACTTTGACAGAAAGAATAGCGGTTAGTCCTTCACGACAATCATCACCCGTTAAGTTAACTTTTTCTTTTTTTGCAATGCCTGAAGATTCAGCATATCCATTAATTTGACGCGTTAAAGCACTGCGGAAACCTATTAAGTGGGTTCCACCATCACGCTGCGGAATATTATTTGTAAAACACAAGACTTTTTCATGATAGGAATCATTCCACCAAAGGGCAACATCGACACTCATGCCATCCTTTTCACTTGCAATGTAAATAGGATTATCAAGGAGTGCTTTTTTCGTTTGGTCAATATATTTGACAAATTCAATTAATCCACCTTCATAATGGAGTTCAACGGATTGAATATCAGCATGACGTTCATCAACAAGAAGAATATGGATGCCAGAATTTAAAAAAGCGAGTTCCCGTAAACGACGTTCCAAAGTTTCAAAATCAAATTCAACCATCGTAAAGGTTTCAGAGCTTGGTAAAAATCTGATTTCTGTTCCACTTTCTGTATCACAATCGCCAATAACACTTAATGGAGAATCTGCGACCCCGTGGGTAAATGACATTTCATGAATTTTACCATTACGTTTGATTTGCAATTTAAGCCAAACGGATAATGCATTAACAACGGAAACACCAACACCGTGTAACCCTCCTGAAACTTTATAAGAGTTTTGATCAAATTTTCCGCCGGCATGAAGCTGTGTCATAATAACTTCAGCTGCTGAAATACCCTCTGTCGGGTGGATATCTGTTGGAATTCCACGACCATTATCACGAACAGAACAAGAGCCATCAGCATGGAGTGTGACATTCACAAGAGTAGCATGACCGGCTAAAGCTTCATCAATGGCATTGTCTACAACCTCATAGACCATATGGTGTAAGCCTGAACCATCATCTGTATCACCGATATACATGCCAGGACGTTTACGTACGGCATCAAGCCCCTTAAGAACTTTGATAGAAGCGGCATCATAATCACCATTTTGTGTAGGCGAGGTTATTTCATCACTCATAAAGTTAATCCATTTCTGTATTTAATTTGCGATATTTCATCAACTTTTTCGAAGCTTAACGTTCTGTCCAGTTATTTATGGAATAACCATATTAGATATTTACCGTATATCAGATTTATATTCAACATCTGTTGGTATATAAGAGTAGAGAATGATTTTTGCATACACAAACATTTTTGTACTGTTGTGTTGTATATCAGATGTAAAAATACGTAAAATGTGATCTGACGAAGTTTATATTCCAAAAGGTCTGCATGTTTTGATTGGGAACCGATAGTCACTTGAATTTTTCGGTTACACGAAAAGTGAGAGAAAAAGGGCAAATTTTGTGCTTTTATGTGTAATCCTTCAATGTTTATAAACGAGTGATATGCTTTTGCATTATTTGGCTGTACAAAGGATTTTGATCAAATTGTTTAGTCAGGTCAAAAGTGTACACAACTTATTGATTATAGAAGAAAATAAAACTGACGATGATCAGGTTTTTTATTTACATTTCAAGCTAAAAAAATCACTTTTTGGGAAGTGTTTTATTTTGTGATTTGTATGAAGAAATTTTCGAGAAAATTTATATGCCTCTATTCTAAAAATTATAGAGAAACTGTTATTTTTTGACAATTTGAAAGAATAGAAACAATTTTAATTCATTAAAATGGCAGATATTTCAGTGAAATGCGTTAGATAATGTAGCTGGAAGAGTTGTATTTTTGCTTTGAAAAATGGGGGGAAGATTTTGAAAATAAGGAAACTTGTAAATGGATTCAATATTCTTATTGGAGTCTTATGTTTAGTATGGGGATTTCTTTTTTCCTCTTTTGCAGAAACTAAAACAGTTGGAGGACTCCCCTCTTTTTTTGATTCGCATGAACATTTGCTAAAACCTGATATAATAGATATAATTCGTTTGCGTTTTGTGACAACTTTTGATTTTCCTCCTTTTAACTTTCTTGATAAAACAGGGCACCTTGCAGGATATAATATCGATTTATTGCGGGCTATTTGTTCAAAATTAAATCTTGAGAAACTTTGTGAGGTGGAAGTTGTTCCTTGGGAAGAGCTTGTAGAGCATGTAAAAGATGGTGGCGCAGAAGTAATTATTGCCGGTTTAAAAGAAACAACTAAAACATATCAAGATCTTGTTTTTACAAAGTCTTATCTCCGCTTTCCGGCTCGATTTGTTGCTTCTCAACCTGTGAATTTTGATGAGCTGGTAAGCGATGGGCTTACATATTTACGCAGTGGGGGGGTATTCAAGAGTGCGCACGAAAAACTCTTTCATAGCTATTTTCCTAAAGCTAAATGGCAAGGATTTAAAGACAGGGTAGAGCTCTATAAAGCGCTACAGAACCATAAAATTGATCTTATTTTTGATGATGGATTTGCTTTATCATTATGGCTTAATGACCCAAAGTCCAATGATTGCTGCTATTTTGTTGGAGGGGCGTATATAGCTCCCCAGTTATTGGGGCAAGGAATGCGTCTTGCTGTTGCAAAAAAGAACGAACAATTAATTGATATACTCAATTATGCTCTGAAATCTCTCGAAAATGATGGCAAACTTACCGAGCTTTATTTGCGTTATTTTCCAATTAGTTTTTATTGATGAATATTTTTCTTAAGAGAGAGCTGTTAATCTTTCAGTGCCTAGTCGGTAGGAAATAGCTTCTGCGAGATGATGGCGTAAAAGATAGTTTTCTTCGTCGAGATCAGCAATGGTACGTGCAACTTTGAGAATGCGATGATAGGCGCGTGCAGAAAGGTGCATTTTTTCACTCACATCCCGTAAGAGTTTAGCAGCATTTTGGTCAGGAATGGCAATTTGTTCGATGATTTTAGCAGGACAATCACCATTGGTGCGAATATGGTCAAGGCCCAAAGCTGTAAATCGTTTGGTTTGAATGGCACGACATCGTGCAACACGTTTTGCAACATCACAGCTTTTTTCTGCTTGTTCTGGTTGCATAAGATCCATAGCTGTTAATGCAGGGACATCAATCCGCAAATCAATTCGGTCAAGCAGAGGACCAGAAATACGGGATTGATAATCAATTTGACAGCGTATTCCTTTTGCACAAACAGTGTCTTTTTCTCCTGCCATACCACATCGACAAGGATTCATAGCAGCAATGAGTTGGATACGGGCAGGATAGCTGATATGGTGATTAGCACGGGCAATAACACATTCTCCACTCTCTAAAGGTTGACGAAGAGAATCAAGGACCTGTGGAGAAAATTCAGGCAATTCATCAAGAAATAAAATGCCATTATGTGCAAGTGAAACTTCTCCTGGTCTTCCTTTAAGACCACCACCGATCATTGCTGCCATGGAAGCAGAATGATGCGGGGCACGAAAGGGGCAGTGGAGTGAAATGGTATTATGCACGGTTTCTCCTGTGATAGAAGCAATCAAAGAAACATCTAAGAGCTCACGGCTATCAAGAGGCGGCAAAATAGAAGGTAAACGTTGGGCTAACATAGATTTTCCCGCACCAGGAGGACCTACAAATAGGAGATTATGCCGTCCAGCGGCGCAAACTTCTAATGCACGTTTAGCGGTTTTTTGTCCTTTAATTTCACAAAGATCTGGAAGTTCAGTTTGAATTGTGTACTGGCGTGGTTGTGGACGTTTTTGAATTTGTGTTCCTTTAAAGTGATTAACTATCGTAAGAAGGTTTTCAGGTGCAAGAATATTCATCTCTGCGTCAGCCCATGCTGCTTCAGGTCCGCATGGGTAAGGACAAATAAGTCCTTTATCGAGTGATAAAGCTGTCATTGCAGCTGGTAAAACACCATTGACAGCTGTAAGTGAACCATCCAGTGATAATTCACCTAAAATGATGTAATCTTGTGCTACTTCGGGAGGTATAAGCCCCATAACAAGCATTAAACCCACAGCAATTGGCAAATCATAATGTGATCCCTCTTTAGGTAAATTGGCTGGTGCAAGATTAATAGTAACGCGTTTGTTAGGCATAGAAAGGCCACAAGCGTGAAGGGCTGCTTGCACACGTTCGCGGCTTTCTCCGATTGCTTTATCGGCTAAACCAACAATCGCCATTCCTATTTTACCGGAAGAAATCATAACCTGTACATCAACAGGGACAGCTTCTAGACCGCGAAAAGCAACAGTTGTAACACGTGCGATCATCAGTTTCTTACTCCCCCATTTTATTGAGAAAAGACAATCATATCTACACATAAAAATCAAGAAGTGTCTCTATGGTTTTTGGGGTAGAGAGATCTATATAGCTGTGCAGGCTTTTGTAGCGCAGTGAGGGAGAGTAATTTGCACAAATTTAACCATGATTATATGCGGTTAAATAAAACATTTATAATGCGCTAAATGAATATGGTAGGGGAAAAAGAGTGAGGCTGTTTGTGTTGTATAGCAATGCCGGATTTTGTGAATATTAAAGGGAGGAGATGTTATGCATCACAAGAAAAGAACGTTATTTGATATGATCAAACATGTGAAATATACAGAGTAGGTATATTTATCTTTCTTGTTCTACGTTATTTATAGTACTAAAGTGATGTAAAGTATATTGAAGGTATCTGATTTGATGGTATACCAAACGGGAGTTTTGTTAAAATCAGGAACCATGCGCAGTTTATTTGTGGGTTTATGCTTTGTCTGTGCATTTCCGCAACCACTTGCAGCATTTGAGTTTTTCGGCATTCCTCTTTTTGGTCAAAAGAAAACAAACTCCTCCTCTTATAATGGTACAGAAAAATTTTATAAAGTTAATGTTATTGCTCCATCGGGTGCACCACCAGAAGGTGTTAAAATAGTGAAGGCTGTGTCTTCTCTTATTGCTGATCAAGGTAAAGCATTTAGTTCTTCTGGTTTATTAGCTAAAGCCCGTTCAGATTATCGGGCAATTCTTTCTGCTCTTTATGCTGATGGGCGTTACGGCGGTGTTATTAGTATTCAGATTAATGGTTTAGAAGCTGCTGATTTGAGTCCGGTGACTCAACTTCCCGCACAATCCAATATTGTCATTACGATTGATGCCGGACCACAATATATTTTTAATGTTGCAGGCATCGATAAAGTTGCTCCAGCCGTAAAATATAAAATCAATAGAATGCTTACAATGGAAGAATTGGGGTATAAGGTTGGCACTGTTGCCAAATCTGAAAGTATTTTAAAAGCAGAAAGATGGGCGGTTGAAGGATGGCGTCGACAAGGTTATGCTAAAGCTAAAGTTGTTAAGAGTGAAGTCGTTGCTGACCATGCTGCGCACCTTATTGATGCGCGAATTGCTGTTGATCCTGGAAAAGAAGCTTATTACGGTCCTTTAAACGTGCGTAATGTGAGTAAGAAGCCGCGCATAGATTCATCCTATATTGCATGGATGACAGGGTTTAAGGTAGGCCAAAAATATGATTCTGATGCGTTAGTTAAGGCAAATGAAAGACTTGCACGACTTAATGTTTTTCGTGCTGTGAATATACGTGAGGCTGATACAATTAACCCTGATGGTAGTTTACCGCTTACGCTTGTTTTGGAAGAACGTAAACCACGTCGTTTTGGCGCAGGTGGTAGCTATTCAACATTAGATGGTACTGGTTTTGAATCTTATTGGATGCATAACAATCTTTTTGGCCATGCGGAACACCTTAAAATTGAGACGAAAATAAGCGGTATTGGAAGCAATAAAGAGGAATCCTATAATCTGAAAAATTTTGATTATCTTCTAGGTGGCACATTTATAAAGCCTGGTATCTTCACTCCTGATACAGATTTTAGGTCAGAACTGAAAATACAACAAGATGTCCTAGATAATTACACGACAAAAGCTATCAAAGGAAAGCTGGGTATAACACATATCTTTAATGGTAATCTATCCGGTCAAGTTGCAATAGAAGTTTCCAACGGTTACTCACGCGATATCTATTTTGGAAGCCGTAATTTTACAACAATTGGGTTACCAAGTAGTATAATTTACGATAGTCGTAATAATAAGTTCAATGCGACAAAAGGTTTATATGGTGAAGTATTTGTTGAACCTTTTTATGAAATGCGCTCTCATAATTTTGTAGCAAAAATGACTGTAGAAGGCCGTTCTTATTGGACACTAGATGAAAAGGAGCGTTTTGTTTTTGCAGCGCGGGCAAAGCTTGGTACAATTCTTGGAAGCGATAAAGCACAAGTGCCTTCTGATACGCTCTTTTTTGCTGGTGGAGGTGGATCTGTTCGCGGTTATGCTTATCGCAATATTGGTTTCAAAACAGATAATGATGCTGTTGTTGGTGGTCGGGCGCTTGTTGAAGGTACAGCAGAATTACGTTTTTCTTTAAATGATAAGATAGGACTTGTCAGTTTTCTTGATGGAGGTATCGTAGGGGAAAGGGCGCGTTTTGATTTTTCTCAAAACATTAAATGGGGAGCTGGTATTGGAGGTCGCTATATGACAGGTCTTGGGCCTTTGCGAGTTGATTTAGCTTTTCCTCTTAAGCGGGAAAAAGGTGATCCTCGCATCGGTTTTTATGTGGGTATAGGGCAAGCGTTTTAATGAAAAAAAATGTACGTTTATTGGCTTTCTTATTTGGTTTTTTGTTTTTTTTGCTAAGCATTCTGTTTTTTATGCAAAGAGGCAATTTGCTCTCTAGAGAAGCGATAGCGGATGATCGTTCATGGCTTATTTCTTTGATTGAACGCGGACTTTCAGCGCCTAATCGTCAAGTTCGTTTACATAATGTGCAAGGGGCACTATCTTCTCAAACATCAATTGATACCATTACTGTGAGTGATAAAAAAGGTATATGGCTTAAAATTAGCAATGCTAAGATGGATTGGAATCGCTTAGCGTTGCTGAGGGGGCGCATGGATATCAACCGGCTTTCGTTGGAACAGATTACCTTTTTACGCAAACCGCAGGGCAACTCTTCTCTTATATCATCCCTTGAGTCTGGAAAATTTTCTTTACCAAAATTACCACTTTCTCTCTCTATTGAGACACTTGCGGCTAAACATGTGATGTTTGGTCAGGACCTTTTGGATTTTTCTGCTGATGTATCCTTAAAAGGAAGTTTAACTTTGGCTAATGGTGTTTTTGATGCGGAGTTAGCGGCTCATCGTCTAGATGCACCAGGATCTTTTTCTGTTCTAACGAAGATATACAATAAAGACCGTACAGCTAAAATCGATATTCTTGCTGATGAACCGCAAAATGGCATTTTGGCAAATATTTTTAACATTGAGAAGCGTCCTGCATTAAATTTCGCTCTTAAAGGTGATGGTACTTTTGATGATTTGGCTATCAAACTTTCTTTAGAAGTTGATCACCATCCTATTTTAGATGGCGATGTTGTTCTTGCAAGGATTGCAGAGGGGCACAGTCTTTCTACCAAATTTGTAGGCACACTTGGCTCTTTAATGCCTCCTCAATATCATAGCCTCTTTGAATCTGATGTCACATTGAAAGCAGAGGCAAGAATAACAGGTAAAGGTGTGACGCACCTTGATCATATGGTGATTGAGGGTAAAGCGATGAATGTTGTGGCTAATGCTGAAATAGCAGCCGATGGTTTTTTGCGTCGGCTTTTTGTTGATGGCAAAATGGCTCTGGATGATGGGGCAACACATTTACCAGCATCAGAAACACCAATGCGTGCGGATAATCTTGCTTTAAATATTGACTATGGTCGAGAAGGGCAACAATCATGGAATGGACGGCTTGTGCTCCATCATTTGCGCAATAAAAATATTCATATTCGCGATGCAATTTTTGTTATGGGAGGAGTAAGCGAAAATCTTGATGATGCAACTTCTCGTCATGTTGGTATTCAGGTTAAGGGAACGCTTAGAGGGATTGAAAAAAATAAAGGTGCGTTTGTAGAAAGTCTAGACCAAACAGTTAATGTGCATCTAGATACAGATATTGTTTCTAAAAAACCAGTTTTGGTTCATGATCTTAGTATTACAGGTCAGGGTTTTTCTGCTTGGTTAAAAGGGAAGATAGATCGTTTTATTTTTAAAGGCGATCTTGGATTAAAAGCTCAAACACTCTCTCCTTTTAATCTATTGAGTGCACAATCATTTTCTGGTAGCGCAGATATTAAAGGCAAAGGAATTGTCAGTTTAAAGGACAGCGTTTTTGATCTCGAATTATCAGGAATGGCTGACAACATGAAAATAGGCGTGGAACCTTTCAATCGTTTTTTCAAAGGAAAATTTACTCTTTCAGGTGGTGTTGCTCGCAACAGGACAGGTTTAATTTTGCGTCGTTTAGATTTGAAAAGTCAGTACGCAAGCATAAAGGCTGATGGCACTTTTTCAAGTGAGAGTGCTAAGATGGATTTATATGCTCAACTATCTGATCTTTCTAAGTTGGATCCGAGGATGAAGGGTGCACTCACAATCCGCAGTACTGCTAGAGGACGCAATAATCTTATAAAATTTAACACACGTGCCCAGGTTTCTGAAGCGTTTTTAGTGGGGAAAAAACTCCAAAATACAACACTTACTATGCAAGCACTAATGGATAATACATTGCCGGTACCTTTTTTAACGGGTTCTATAAAAGGGGAAGGAACTTTTGCTAAGAAGCCTTTGTATTTGTATGCTTCTTTTAAAGATTCTCATCGGATTCGAAAACTTGAAAATATCAATATAAAAGGGGGAAACGCAAAAATAACAGGTGGCCTTTCTCAAATGGGAGGTTTTGTGAAAGGAGCTTTACATATTGATGCTGATGATATTTCAGAGTTTTCGGCACTATTTTTGCAGGAAAGTAGCGGAAAAATAAAAGGAGACTTTGTTTTTGATGAACAAAATGGCAAGCAAAAAGCCAATTTTAAGGCGCATGTTGACCATTTAAACTTTGCAAAGAATAAAATTAAAAAGCTGGCAGTAGAAGCAGATGTTTTTGACCTTTTTGGCATGGCACAGTTTGAGGGTTTTATCAATGCGGAGCATATTCAAACGCCTTTTATGATGGTTAATCGTTTAAATGCTCATGCCAATAGGAAGAATGGGCAAACAGTTTTTACTGTTCAGGCGATGTTGCCTAATAATACCAATGCAAGGCTTTCTGGGCGTATGGTTATGGTAGGACTTCCAGTAGATATAAAACGAGAAGTGCAGATTGAAACCATAGATGTTAAACAACCCAATCTTAACGCGACATTATCTAAACCCGCTACAATTGTTTTTGATAAAGATGGAATGACAGTAAATGAATTGAGAGTAGCCATTAATGGCGGGTCGGTTCTGCTTTCAGGAAATGTTCAAGATACCTTGAATCTGCATCTTACGATGAATGCTCTTCCTGCTGCTTTAGTTAATCTATGGAAATCTGATCTTGGAGTATCTGGTATTGTAACAGGACAAGTGATGGTTCGAGGTCATTTAAAAAAACCTGATGTAACCTATGATATAAAAGGTGAAAATCTGACAACCATTGCACTTCGAGATAAAAAAATAATGCCTTTTATGCTCTCTGCTACAGGTAAAACAGTAGATCAAAACATGACTTTGAATGCAAATTTAACAGGAGAAGGATTACAAGCACAAGCGCAGGGGAATGTGTATTTAGATAAAAACAAACTTGATCTCCATATTAACTTACGGGATTTTCCTGCGCGTTTGATTAATAATTTCACTGAGGGAAAAGCGCTTGAAGGAAAAATTGTAGGCAAGGTCGATGTTGATGGAACAATGGAGGATCCATCTGCTTATTTTGAGCTTTCTAGTCAAAGCTTGACTGCTATGACGCATAAAGGGCCTCTGTCGATCAATATGAGTGCCCGTGGTTCTTATAAAAAATCGATTTTTCATATTGAGAATATAATAGCAACAGGAGATAAGGGATTAGATCTTTCCATAAATGGACCCGTTTCTATAAATGGTTCAGAAACTAAATTTAATGTTAGAGGAACAATGCCTCTTGGCCTTGTTGATTTGTTGTTAGCTAAGCGTGGAGCCCATGTAACAGGTACCGCAAGAATTGATGCAACTCTACAGGGGAAATTATCACAGCCACAACTGACAGGGAATTTTTCTATAGTCAATGGTAGTTTTTTTGATTCACAAACAAATGTAGGATTGAACGATATAACGCTTGAAGGCAAATTAAATGGTGACCATATTCTTATAGAAAAAGCTTCTGCTTCTTCGTCTGGAGGGGGCTCTCTCTCCGCTTCGGGCCGTATTTCTAACGATTGGCAAGCGGATTTGGTCTTTAATCTTAATCGTGCCAATTATAATGATGGTTCCATGATTCTTGCAACATTGTCAGGCAAGATGACAATGGCGGGTTATTTTTTTGGTGACCTTGTTATTGGTGGTGATATTACCGTTGAAAAAGCAGAAATTGTTGTTCCTGATCATTTTCGAAATGCCAAGTTTCTTGATATTAAAAATAAGAATTTAACCAAATCGATCCAAAAGACACTTGAACGTGCTGATGTTAAGAGCTCTAGTCAAGACCGTGATGTTTCTCAAAAATCTTCATCTACTGTGTTAAATATGCGGATTACTGCACGCAATCAATTTTTTGTACGAGGGCGAGGGTTAGATGCTGAATTGGGAGGACGTATTAACCTGACTGGGCCATTACATGATGTGCATCCGGTTGGTGAATTTCAGATGATTCGCGGACGTTTTGATATTCTTTCACGGCGTCTCAGTTTTGATCAAGGACAAGCGAGCTTTAGTGGTAACCTTGATCCTACTGTTTATTTTGTGACCAATAATAATATTGGTGATATTCGTGTCATTGTTACTGTAAGTGGAACAATTGATAATCTGGATGTGCATTTTTCTTCGCAACCTAATTTGCCTCAGGATGAGGTTTTAGCGCGTTTGATTTTTAACCGCTCTCTTAGTGAATTATCACCATTTCAGATTGCACAGCTTGCGGCTGCAGCAGCAGACCTTGTTGGTGCTTCTAATACATCCTTGTTAAACGCGCTACGGGCTAAAATTGGTCTTGATGATCTTGATGTTATCGTGGATGAAAAAGGTAATACGGGTTTACGCGTTGGGCGCTATATACACAATAATGTTTATTTAGGCTTTGAAGCAGGATCGGATGGAATGACAAAAGGAACAATTAATTTGGATATTTCACGACATCTCAAAGCTAAAGGTGCCATAGGGAATGAAAAGAATTCTAGTGTTGGTATATTTTACGAAAAAGACTATTAAGGATCGAAGCTGAAGTTCTAATTTTAGTTTTTTTATCATACCCTTTAATGGAAGCATGTTCTTCAAAAAAGCAGTATATCATTATATTGCTCATGAGTATCTCTAATTGTTTCAATCCCATCTCACAGCGCTATCTATAGTATGCAGTACGATCTATAATAGGCAGTATAGGGATGAGGATGGATAAAAGCAGTTTAGATCATTACGGCTTCATATCTATTGGCAAGTTTTTTAAAGCTTGATGCTTGTTTCCTTTTCATATGCCACATTTATGGATGCTGCACTCCTCATCCTGAGGGAGAGGAGGCTCTCATTATCGGGATTCTGTTTTTAAAATGAGATAAAATTCTTTAACAAAATAGCAGGTAAAGTGTATTCTTATGCAAATTCTAAAAATTTTTTTTAAGAAACTTTAAATCTTCTGCCAATTACTACTCTAAATGCAATACTGCTTCATAGGAACATTCCTATTCTTTATAAAGGAATGTGGTCACCTATCCATTTCTTATCTTAAATTTTACTTGGATACACAGGATTTAGGATATTTGTTTTTTAAATTGGATATTATGAAGTTTTTTATAAAAACCATTTTCTTTTGCTAGCAGTTCTTTTGGGGTTCCTTGTTCAATCAAGTTTCCATTTTTTATGACAACAATTTTGTGAGCGCGAGCAATTGTTGAAAGGCGATGAGCGATGATGATTGTTGTACGTCCTTTGGTAAGGCGATGAAGGGCTTCATTAATTTGTGCTTCAGTGTGCGAGTCTAAAGCGCTTGTTGCTTCATCAAAAATCAGAATTTCACTATCATGAAGCATTGCTCTGGCGATAGCGAGTCGTTGTTTTTGTCCACCTGAAAGATTACAGCCATTATCCCCTATCTGTGTATCATAACCATTTGGTAGGTCTATAATAAAGTCATGAGCATTGGCCGTTTTCGCTGCTTTGATAATATCATCATCACTGGCTCCTTCTTTTCCAAGACCGATATTATATCTAACGGTTCCCTGAAAGAGAAAAGTATCCTGACCTACATAGGCTATCAAGTTTCGAAGAGAGCGGAAAGTAGTATATTTGATGTCTTGATCATTAATCGAGATCCGTCCCTTTGTTGGGTCATAAAGGCGCATAATCAGATTAATAAGGGTTGATTTACCTGACCCTGAGGGACCTACCAATGCGGTCATTTTTCTAGGTTCTATTTCTAGATTGATGTTTTCCAAAACCATTTGGTTATCTGTGTATGCAAAAGAAACATCTTCAAAGCGTATAATTCCTTGTGTTTTATCCAGATCTTTAGCTTTCTCATGTTCTATGAGTGTAATGGGATGGTCAAGTATTTCATACATGGTACGGATATTAACCAAGCCAGATTCAATTTTGACACGTACATTTGCTAGTCTTTTTGCTGGTTCGTAAGCTAGAAGCAAAGCGACAATAAAAGCCATGAATTCACCTTGAACGCCTGCACGTTGGGTTGCAAGGTAGCCAGAAAAGCAGATAATACCTGCAATGGCAACTCCAGCGAGCGTTTCCATAATCGGATTTGTAATGGCTTGAAGTTTTGCAATAGTGTTTGCTTGTTTTTCAACATCACAAATGGCTTTATTCATCCGTTTTTTCATGAGTTCTTCTAATGAAAAAGCTTTGATGACTCGAATACCAATAGAACTTTCTTGCACAATTTTGATAATTTCACCAAGCGAAAGGAGTTCTTTTTCCACAAGGCTGCGAACACGTTTTAAAGCCATTCGTACCCCTAAAAAAGCCAGTGGTCCTACTACTAAAGTGATAGTGATTAACGTAAAATTTTGAATAAACATGACCAGCAATAGGCCACTAAAAGACAGCAAATCACGCACAAAAGTTGTGATAATTGTATCAATAATATTACGCACTGCTGTAGCGTTATGGGTTACGCGAACAAGAAGATCAGATGAAGTGTTGTTATGATAAAAAGAAACACCTTGTTCCATGAGGCGCGCATAAATTTTGCGTTGTTGTTCAGCAACAATACTGTTGCCTGCTTTGCTTAAAAAGTAAGTTTGTGCAAAAGTTGCAATACCTTTGAGAATAAAAATAAAAGCAATAATGCTAGAAATTAAAACAATCATACCAAAATTCTGCGCATCAACAATAGAGTTGACAACGTCACGCATAATCCATGCACTCGCTGCGGTTGTGCATGAGATAATGATCATTGAAAAAATGGCTGCGCTGTACCAACGCGCATGTTTATGAAAATTTTCTTGTAAAAGACGAATGATAAGATGTTTATCAAAAGTGGAAATTTGTTTTTTGACCATAAAGTGCTTCTATATTCTATCGTTGTTTTATGCAAGTTGAAGCATTATTAAAAGACATTTAGTCTTTTTGATAAAAAGAGTAGTCACTAAAAAAAGAGATCAATATGCCCGCACCATTCATTTAAAAGCACCATAGATGGTATCGTGGTGCTTTTAACCATATTCCATATCTCCAACTCTAGATGAGTTGCATCTTGTACATTATTCTAATGAAAAATTATTTAGCTGCTATGACCATCATCATTTGACGGCCTTCAAGTTTTGGCTCAGATTCGATTTTGGCAATTTCACTTGTATCTTCTTTAACACGCTGAAGAAGCTTTAATCCAAGATCTTGGTGTGCCATTTCACGACCACGAAAACGCAAAGTAATCTTTACTTTATCGCCATTACCAATAAAGCGATGAATAGCTTTAAGCTTGACACCATAATCATGAACATCAACATTTGGACGCATCTTAATCTCTTTGATTTCGATGACCTTTTGCTTTTTACGCGTTTCAGCTGCTTTTTTTTGAGTTTGATACTTTAATTTACCCAAATCGATGATTTTACACACCGGTGGTTCAGCATTTGGCACAATTTCAACCAAATCAAGCCCCACATCTGCAGCCATAGCAAGTGCTTCTTGTATTGGAACGATTCCCTGATGTTGTCCCTCATCATTGATAAGCTGAACACGAGGAACTCGGATATCCTGATTTGAACGTGGCCCATCTTTCTGGGTAGCTGTCATTTTAAACGGTTTGCGAATGGTTTATATTCCTTTAATTTGATTCATCTATAATGTAATTTAATATACAATTATATACAGAAAAACAACTAGAATTCGCGCTTTTTTCATTATTTGATTATGACTTTTAGGTTTAATTTTGAGAAAAGAAATTTTTCTTTTATGCGTAAAAGTGTTTTGTGAGGAAAAGAACAATGGATCAAAATATTCCGTGCCAATTTTTTTCGTTTGAAGATACTGCTCTCGCAGTACGTTATCGCAAAGGCAGTCATTCTCCAGGGTTAGTTTGGCTTCATGGTTATCTATCCGATATGTCAGGGGATAAGGCGATGTTGGTTGATAGTTTTGCTCAGAAGAATAATTTGTCCTGCTTACGTTTTGATTATTCTGGGCATGGAGAATCGGGAGGTGATTTTTTTCAAGGAACCATTTCACGCTGGGTTCAAGAAAGTTTAGCGGTTTTTGAAACTTATTGTGAGGGGCCACAAATTTTGATTGGCACTTCTATGGGGGGATGGATTGCTCTAAAGCTTGCTATGATATTAGCACAAAAAAATAAGAGGCTTGCTGGCATGGTCTTGATTGCGCCAGCTCCTGATTTTACACAAACATTGATAGAATCAGGGTTGGGGCGAAAGGAGTGGAAAATTTTAGAAGAAACAGGACAAATTGAACGATCTACAATTAATTATACGGAGCCGGTCCCCTTTACAAAAGTATTTATTGAAGATGGCAGAGACAACTGCGTCATGAAGGGATGCATAGATGTTGGATGTCCAATCCATATTCTACAAGGGATGGAAGATGTGGAGATACCCTATCAGCATACAATGACTTTATTGAATCATTTGCCTTTACATGATGTTACATTGACACTAGTTCGTGATGCAGATCATCGCTTTTCGCGTCCGCAAGATTTGGATTGCCTCGAAAGGGTATTGAGATCATTGATTGATCAAATTAATGCGAGATGAGAGTCAGATTCATTGATAATGAAGACATAATGTATGACCATTTATGAACAGCATTTTATTTTTTCTGATCGTGTTGTCCCTCTAAAAGTACGCACGCATAAACATGCGCGTCGCCTCACATTACGTGTTGATGCGGATGGGCAGGGAATTTGCGTAATAACGCCACCAGAGATAAGCCTTTGTTCGGTTCAAGCTTTCATTGAAAAGAACCGCTCTTGGATTGAAGCGCGTCTTACGCGTGTGTGCGTTTCTCAAAAGAGTCCTTATCTCAAAGAGGGTACCGCGATTCCTTTATTGGGTATTACACATACTATAAGGCATAAAGAAGGGCGTGGGGTGTCAGAAATTATTACAGGAGATGCGGGACGAGAATCTCAAATTATCGTTTATGGCCGATTAGAATATTTGCCAAGGCGTGTTGCTGATGTTTTAAAAAAACAGGCTGCGCTTATTATAACACCATTGGTTGCATGTTATGCAGATAAAGTAGAGCGTAAAGTGAAGTCAGTTTGTTATAAAGATACCAAAAGCCGTTGGGGATCTTGTTCGATAGATAGGCGTCTCTCTTTTTCTTGGCGCCTTATTATGGCGCCAAAAGAGATTGTGGAATATGTTGTTGCGCATGAGGTCGCTCATCTTATTGAAATGAATCATGGACCAAAATTTTGGGATCTTTGTGAAAAACTTTGCCCAGGGAGTAAAACACATCGCGCTTGGTTGAAAGAAAATGGACACACGTTGCAAGCGATCAATTTTCATTCCTATGAGTTGGATAAGTTGGAAATATGAAAAAAACCTTGAAAAAGACAAGTTTCAATGGAACTTCTTATTTCGCTTTCCATTATGTATGTGCTTCATCACATGATGAGCAACGCATTGAAGCCTCAGCAAGATTGTCTTCCCCTACTTGGCTTGCTGAGTGTCTTCAATGTTTTTGCTTTATCTTTTTTATAATTCAGCTTAATAATTTTTCATCATACTTAAATTTAGATTGGAAATGCATTTATGCCTGTCCTTACAGATCCACTTCAGCTTTTACAGGCACTTGTTCGTTGTCCTTCTATTACACCTCGTGAAGCAGGTGCTTTATCAACTTTGGAGCAATTTTTAAAGAAGATGGGGTTTCATGTTGAACGCCCTGTTTTTACGGACGAAAATACAGAAGATGTTGAAAATCTTTATGCTAAAATGGGAGAAGGAGGACCACATCTTATGTTCGCGGGTCATACTGATGTTGTGCCACCAGGTGCGTTGGAAAATTGGACGTATCCTCCTTTTGAAGCTGTCGTAAATCAAGGAAAATTATACGGGCGAGGCGCTGTTGATATGAAGGGCGGGATTGCTTGTTTTATTGCTGCGTTGGCTCGAGTCCTTAAGAAACAATCCATTAAAGGAACGGTAAGCCTTCTGATTACTGGTGATGAAGAAGGCCCTGCACTTAACGGCACGGTTAAACTTCTCAAATGGGCAGAACAAAAAGGCGAAAAATGGACTGCGGCTCTTGTGGGAGAACCAACAAGCGTAAAGGTTGTTGGGGATGTGATCAAGATTGGTCGTCGAGGATCAATTTCTGGTGTCATTACAGTTAAAGGCCGCCAAGGTCATGTTGCTTTTCCTGAACGAGCAGCCAATCCATTACCTTTAGTAAGTAAGCTTATTCAAGCGTTGACACAAACGGCTTTAGATCAAGGGACAGAAAATTTTCAACCAAGTCATTTGGAATTGACAACCATTGATACGGGTAATTGTGCAGTGAATGTTATTCCAGCACAGACAATAGTGCGTTTTAATATACGCTACAATGATCTTTGGACAAAAGAAACGCTTATGACAGAAATTGAAAAGCGTCTTGCTTTAGTGCAATCAAAAAACAACACTAATCAATACCCCTATTATCAACTTGAATGGATTCCAAGTTTGGGAGATGTTTTTTTGACTCAAAATGATAAACTCATTGCAACCCTATCAAATTCTATTGAAAGTATAACAGGGAATATACCAGAATGTTCCACTTCGGGGGGAACTTCTGATGCACGATTTATTAAAGATTATTGCCCAGTGGTTGAATGTGGTTTACCAGGACAAACGATGCATATGGTAGATGAGTGTGTAACTCTTGATGCATTGGAAACCCTCACTTCTATTTATGAACGTTTCATTGTTGATTTTTTTGCATAGAGCAAAGCCTATTTTAAAGCATCTGCTTCTTAAATTGAAAACAGTGAATGTTATGTCATAAGTGATAGGGTTGCGCGTTAAAATCATCAGATTTTAGGTTGCTAATTGGCTGATGATATAGTCAAGAAGGATACGTCCTTTGCTTGTTGCCTTTAAACGCTGATTTCCTAGCATTTCTATGAGTCCTTGTTGTTGTAAATCAATAAGCTTTTCCATTGGAAAACTTTTGGGGTTTAAGGTTTCATAACGCGGAAGATCCAAACCTTCTGAAAGACGCAATCCCATAAGAAGCATTTCATTTGCTTGTTGTAATGGGGTCAATTGTTCTGTCTCAATACAGCCATGTCCTGTCGTTTCTACCAATTCAAGCCAACGCTCAGGATATTTTTCATTTATTGTAACATAACGTTCACGATTTCCAATTTGAGAGCAAGGGGTTTTTGAAGAAGCAGAAAAATTATTTGTTGTGTGCTCCATAAAGCGTCCATGGGCTCCTGGACCAAAGCCTGCATATTCATGATAACGCCAATAGAGAAGATTGTGCGCCGATTCAGCGCCGGGGATTGCATGATTTGAGATCTCATAAGCTAGAAGTCCGTGCCGTGCAGTTATTTCTTGGGTGAGATGATACAAGTCCGCTGCGAGTTCTGAAGCGGGGAGGATAAGTCTTCCTGCGGCATGGAGTCGTTTAAAGGCGGTTCCTTCTTCGATAGTCAATTGGTAAAGAGAAAGATGATCTGCTGCCAAATCAAGAGCTTGGGAAAGTTCATATTTCCATTGTTCGCGTGTTTGTTCGGGGCGGGCATAAATAAGATCAAAAGATAAACGTGGGAAGATTTCCCGCGCGAGAGCAATAGCATGGAGAGCCTGTTTCACGTCATGGAGACGGCCAAGTTGTCGCAACGCTTTGTCATTGAGTGCTTGTACACCTAAGGACAAGCGGTTAACCCCTGCTGCACGATATCCACGAAAGCGTTCTGCTTCTACACTTGATGGGTTAGCTTCTAATGTAATTTCAACTTTATCATCAACAGTCCATTTTTTTGTAAGTGCTTGCAACAAGGCATCGACAGTCTGAGGTGTCATAAGGGAAGGTGTTCCCCCGCCAATAAAAATACTCGTAATGCGACGTGGACCTATTTTATGGTACTGCGTTTCTATTTCGCGTTCAAAGGCGGCTACAAAACGTGGTTGATCAACACCATGAACGCGCACATGTGAATTGAAATCACAATAGGGACATTTCGTTGCACAAAAGGGCCAATGAATGTAAATGCCAAAAGGTTCATTCATGAGAGAGTCAAAAGGTTTTCTGCTAAAAGTTTGAAAGCACGTGCGCGATGCGAAAGAGGTGTTGTATCATTGAGTTTCCAGCCATGTTTTTGCTCTGTTGACATTTCCCCAAAGGTATTTTCATATCCATCTGGCAAAAAAATAGGATCAAAACCAAAACCTTTATCTCCTCGTGGTGGCCAAACGAATGTGCCTTCAACACTGCCTTGGAAATAGTCCGAATAGCCATCGGGCCATGCAATGCATATGACCGATATAAATCGGCTTTTCCGCTGTTTTTTTTCATGTGCTCCAATTTTTTGGAGTTCATCTTCTATTTTTTGCATTGCTTTTGGAAAATTACGTGTACCATCGGGTTCAAGAGCGAGGTCAGCTGTATAAACACCTGGTGCACCGCCTAATGCATCTATTTCCAAGCCTGAATCATCCGAGAGAGCAGGAAGACCTGTTTTTTTTGCTGCGGCAAAGGCTTTGATGTAGGCATTTTCTTCAAATGTTGTTCCTGTTTCTTTCGGTTCCGGCAATCCAAGCTCTTTTGCAGATTGTATTGTAAAACCGAAAGGAGCAACCAAAGTGGTAATTTCATGCAATTTGCCAGCATTATGTGTTGCAATGACAAGTTTCTTGGATTCTATACTTCTCATAGACATTTCTCCAGAAATAAAGGGGATATGTTACGCTAAAAATCAGCTTAAACACTCATATATGCGAGTTTTTCCGGATTTTACGCGATATGTTCTTGTATATTCATTGATAGTTTATTCAAAGGAAATCTTTTGTATTTTGAGTGGACAATAATTGAAAAGCTATATAGTAGGTCCCTTTTTTTGATGATAGCATTTTTTTATGGTAAAATATATAATATGCTTTTGCACTACTTTGGACTATTTGACCAAAACTTAGTAAAACTTATATAAGAAAGAAGTGTTTTTAAAGTAGTGAAAAATTGTGATGAAGCACAAACCTATTGATGATGAACTAAAATATCTTGATGAGCGTTCGCGTGATATCTTTCGCCATATTGTCGAAGCCTATCTTAATGACGGTGAACCTGTAGGGTCACGAAATCTTTCACGGCTTTTGCGACAAACATTATCTCCTGCAACGATTCGCAATGTGATGAGTGATCTTGAACATCTTGGTTTGATTTATGCACCTCATATTTCTGCAGGGCGAATGCCAACACAATCAGGATTACGATTTTTTGTTGATGCGTTCATGGAAGCAGGTGATTTGCCAAACGAGGAGCGCGAGAGTATTGAAATGCAAGTTAAGGAGGCTGGTCATGCGCAATCCGTTGAACATTTTCTTGTCCAAGCGAGCCGTGTTCTTTCAGATCTCTCACGTGGGGCAGGGCTCGTTTTAGCAACAAAATATGAAGGGACATTGAAGCATATTGAATTTGTGCGTCTTGATGGAGAGCATGCTCTTGCTGTTTTAGTGACTCAACAAGGTGAAGTTGAAAATCGTATTGTTCATTTACCAGAAGGGGTTACTCATGCACAATTAACAGAAGCAACGAATTTTCTCAATGCGCATATTCAAGGGCTCACATTGAGAGAAGCTAAAGAAGAAATTGCCCGTTTATGTTCAGAAACACGAGCTGCGCTCGATCATTTGTCTCATCATCTTGTTGAAACGGGGTTAGCGTTGTGGGGAGGGGAAGATGCTGATCATAAAATACATCTCATTGTTCGTGGGCGTAGCAATCTGCTTGAAGATGTGAAGGCCGAAGAAGATTTAGAGCGGTTACGTCATCTGTTTGATGACCTTGAAACGCGTGAAAGTATGGCACAACTACTTGATTTAACGGATGAAGGTTCGGGGGTTCGTATTTTTATTGGTTCAGAAAATAAGTTGTTTTCGCTTTCTGGTTCTTCTTTGGTGGTGGCACCTTATCGTGATTCAAAACAAAGAGTCATTGGCGCTGTAGGCGTTATTGGACCTACGCGGCTTAATTATGCAAGGATCGTGCCCATGGTCGATTATACAGCTCAACTTGTCTCACAACTGTTACGTTAAACAATTAGGGGAATATTTGTATTATAAATGCTTATTCTCTTTAAGATATGTAAATACCCCTTGATTTTTGTCTGTAAAATTTCGATATCGAGAATAAGAAATCTTATGAAGGAATGGAATTTTTATGTCTGATGAAAAAAACAAATTTACTGACGCTTCATCTAAAAATTGCGATTTGAAAAATCCAGCTGATCGCGATGCACTTAAACAAGCAGCTGATGCGTTTTTAAAAACGCGTGAAGCAGAGGCTCGTGCGGAGGTTGAAGAGGAAGGAAATGAGTTTGCCGATCCATTGGCTGCTTTACAGGGCGAAAATAAAGAGCTGAAAGATCAGATTTTGCGTCTTGCTGCAGATATGGAAAACCTTCGACGTCGTACTGCACGTGATATAGCGGATGCGAAGGCTTATTCAATTGCTAGTTTTGCACGTGATATGTTATCCGTTTCTGATAACCTCAATCGTGCTTTGGAGGCTATTCCAGAAGGAGCAAAGGAGAATGACGCGGGTTTGAAGACATTAGCGGAGGGCGTAGAAATGACTGAGCGGGCAATGATGGCAGCGTTAGAACGTCATGGGGTACAGAAAATTCATCCAGAGGGGCAAAAATTTGATCCTCACTTTCACCAAGCGATGTTTGAAATTCCTAACTCTGATGTTCCAGATAACACTGTGCAGCAAGTTGTTCAGGCTGGTTATATTATTGGTGAGCGTGTTCTGCGTCCGGCTATAGTGGGTGTAGCCAAAGGAGGAGCAAAAGAAATCTCTGTGGAGCCTGATTCAGCTTAAAACACATCAGCAGTAATATCTTCGGTGCAAGAATATGCTCTTACGTGTAGTTATCCATATTCATAACATAATTTTATCAAAGAGAGCTCTAAAGGGTGTTAAAACACCCTTTTATCCTCTAAGTATCCAGCTTTTTTTACAATATAAGGATCATCGCTCGAGGGAGATGGCGATAATAATAAAACAAAATGATTAACCTCAAAAGGTGAAAACGAGAAATCACTGCGAGAAGACAAATAAGAAGGAAGAGCTTCAGGTTTAATATCGAGCAATCGTGCAAGAGTAATATGCGGTATAAATTGTTTTTCATCAGGTTTTAAACTCAAATTGCTCCGAATGCATTGCATTTTTTCGTGTAAAAGGTTGAGAGTTTCACAAGGCTCAATACGAACAACAAGAGAATGTGGAGCATTTTCTGAACCAAAAATTTCAAAACCCCTTGGTTGTAGCACAAAAGGAGGAAGCTTTATTGTATCAAAGGCACGAATAAGCGCGTTTGCTACGGAGCTCTCAACTTCGCCAAAAAAAGACAAAGTGATATGAAAGTTTTGCGGATTAATCCACTGCGCATTTGGCAAGCCATTTTGCAGTGATATGAGAGCTTCTGTCGTTTGTTGAGGAATCTGGAGAGCACTAAACAGACGTTGCATGATATCTCCTTACAGTAAAAAACGCCACCGTAAATACAATGGCAGATAACAAGAGTGAAGTATGTACTATTAAGGATAAGATAATGGTGTAAAAAAAGAATGGCTAAAAAATGTTTACAATCATAATGCCTATTTATCTTAAGAAAATGGTTATGATGATTCCAACAAAAGCCGTATTTGTATAAATCTTATCAAAAAGATATGTGTAGTAGAAGAGAGCTTATACTTTCATTATAAAACACTAAAAATAAAGCCTAAGAGTGGAAAATTGATAGATTTCTAAAGCTCATTTTCACATTTATCTAACGTAGCTTAAAAGTTAATATCCAGCACAAGATGAATATTTCCGTTTTCTGTAAATATTTAAGTATACATGTTAAGTGGAACAGCTATAAGACGCAATAAACACTCAAATGATTCAAAGAGTTCTGAGAAAGAAAGCAAACGAAAATACTGCGCTCGACAGGGGTGCTACAAGCATTTACACCTATGATAATCACAACACCGCAACGAATATAAATCTTGGTATTTTGAAAGACAACAAGAAAGTCGGCTATAATAATAACGGAAAGCCGTTTTTCCTTATTCCGAGTATGACCTACGTCTTTTGGATGAGAAACTTTAATTCTCTTCCCCAAATTTATTATTGATAAGTTTCTCAAGAGCATCAAGAGCGTCGGTTGCTTCTGGTCCTGAAACACGAATGGTAAGATTGCAACCGGATGAGGCTGCTAACATCATAAGTCCCATAATTGATGAACCACCAACAATTTTTCCATCTTTTTCAACTTCAACCGTGGCATTGAAATTGTCAACAGTTTGGACGAATTTTGCAGAAGCACGTGCATGCAACCCACGTTTATTACAAATATTAAAATGACGACTTAGTTTAGATGGGAGAGGGTCTTTGGAAAGCATCAGTGTTAATTATCCGCTATATAAAATCATACTGGTACATTAATATATTTACGCCCCGCTTCTTGCGCTATTTTTAAAGCTTCTGATAATGAAATATCAGGACATTGCCGAATAGAAATGAGTTTAATGAGCATGGGTAAATTAACACCCGCGATCATTTCGACGCGTCCTTTTTCAATAACAGAAATAGCCATATTTGAAGGTGTTCCACCGAACACATCTGTTAATATAATAACGCCATGGTTTGTATCTGTAGAGGAAACTGCGGCTATAATATCACCACGGCGCTGATCTATGTCATCATCAGGATAGACGCATATTGTTGCGAATTTCTCTTGCGTTCCAACGACATGTTCCACTGCATGTAGAAATTCGACAGCCAGCTCACCGTGCGTTACAAGCACGAGTCCAATCATTTACACAAACTCCTGTTAATTTAAAGTCCAACCATATTGGTGGAAAAGGTATTTTACAAGGCCTTATCTTGCTGCCAAGAAAAATTTGCAAAAAAAAGGCAAAAATAATATTTTTTTATATTTGTAAAAAATTAGACAGATTTATACCATATTTTTCTAAAAAAGAATGCTTCAATAGCTTGGCAAATGGCTGTACAATCGGCTTCATGAAGGCTAGGGAGTTTTAAAAGAGGAATATGGAGATCTGCAAATTGAAAAGTTTGATTTGTAGAAAAGCGTTCATATTCAGGTCCGAGGCGAATAACGCAATCGATGACCGTTTGTTTTTCAAACTCTATTGTGTAAAGACCAACACCGCGGATTTCAATACCGCCTTGCAAACCTTCTGGAGTATATCCATAAAGTTTTCCATTCTCCACATGGAGAATTGTATAATCATCACTGATAAGTTTTGCTTCACGTTTTGACCATTCAGCACGGTCGAGCAAGGAAAGGGTAAGGGTTGATTTTCCTGATCCAGACGGACCTATAATCAACAGTCCCTTGCCTCCCAATTGCAGACAATTTGCGTGCAGTAGTTCTTTTTTTGTTTTCATACTTTTTTCTTTGGATAGAAGATTATTTAGCGAAGGGAAGCATAATGATAAAACGAGCACCAGTTTTACTCTTTCCCAATTCAGGGTCAACAACATTTTCAGCCGAAATTGTCCCATTATGAGCTTCAATAATTTGCCGACTAATAGAAAGACCGAGTCCTGAATTTTGTCCAAAAGCATCTTCGTTTGGTCGATCCGTATAGAAACGTTCAAAAATACGTTCAATATTCTCTGAACGAATACCGGGGCCATTATCTTCAATGGTTAAAATGAGAGTCGAAGCATGACTTTTCATCGTTATACAAATTTTACCATTATCATGGGGAATAAAGGAACGTGCGTTTTCAATAAGATTGGAAATTACTTGTCCTAAACGAAGTTCGTGACCCAAAACAAGATAGGCTTTTCCATGAGGACGTGGGATAATATTAAGGCTTACATCAATGGTTTGTGTATTCCGGTATACTTCTTGGACAGCATGAACAAGACTTTCCAAAAGTGATGTCATATCAACTATCTGTGCGGTTTCACGAGCAAGCTCTGCATCTAGCCGCGAGGCGTCAGAAATATCCGTAATCAAACGATCAAGACGCCGCACATCATGTTGAATAATTTCTAACAATTGTTCCTGTGCTTCTTCATTTTTAGCCAGTGGAAGCGTTTCTACGGCACTTCGTAGTGAGGTAAGTGGGTTTTTTAATTCATGGCTTACGTCAGCAGCAAAACGTTCAATGGCTTCAATACGCATATAAAGAGCATTGGTCATATCACGAATAGAGGTCGAAAGGTGACCAATTTCATCTTCACGCATTGAAAAATCAGGAATTTCTACGCGCTTATTATTGCCATTGCGCACACGGTTGGCAGAGGCAGATAATTTGCTGAGTGGATGGGCAATTGTATGGGCTAAAAAGAGAGAAAGTACTAAAAGCACGCTGCTTACAACGGCAAAGACCTTAAAAATGACGAGTCTTTCGCCTTTTACAATGTTGTCAATATCTGAACCGGTCGTTGAAAGAAGAAGTGCTCCCACCACTGCACGATAACGTTGAACAGGAACGGCAACAGAAACAATTAATTGACCTTGCCGGTTGCGTCGTTTGGCAGTAGCAACAGATCCATTTAATGCTTTGTATACTTCTGGATAGACCATATTACGGTTTTTTGATTGCTCTTTATCAAGTGTAATACCACGGCCATAAAATGCATTTGAAAACCATGAAGTGAGATGTTCCCATATATTTTGTTTCGTTTTAAGTGGAGGTAAATCATAGCTAAAAACTTCACCACTAGAATAAAGAACGCGCGAATCAAGAAGTAAAGTAGCATCACGATCATAGATACGTGCTCTTGTTGTTTTAGGTTTAATGAGGCGTCGTAAAAGGGGGCAACTTGTTCGGGATTAATGGGGAAATCCCAAGAATCAGTTGATTGAGGTGCGGGTGTAACGCTTTCTCCAGCGTGTAATTCTAGAAGTTTTTGAGGATCAATCAGAATAGAATTTGGATCTACCGTTGCGGAAGCGGCAATGGCTCCAGCAATAATTTTTCCTTGGATGCTTAGACTTTTGATTGTCGCTTCAATCAAACCATCGCGAAATTGATTAAAGTATAAAATGCCTGTCACCAAAACGCCAAGAGCAGCAATATTTAAGATAACAATGCGGCGTGTAAGACTAGAAAACAGCAATTGTCCGAGAAGACGCCGTATCCGAAAATGCGAATAGGAAAATAAAGAAAATAGCGCTGAAGGGATACCACTTGATATCGTTTTTTGCAGAGTCTCCAGTTGAGTATTTTTTTTCATTGATTTGGTTGTCGTTCAAGCTATTCCAACAAAACAGTTTTACACCTCGTGGAAACGATAGCCTACACCATAAAGTGTTTCAATCATTGCAAAATCATCATCCACTTGTTTAAACTTTTTACGCAGACGTTTAATATGACTATCAATGGTACGGTCATCTACATAGACTTGATCGCTATAGGCAGCATCCATCAAAGCATCACGACTTTTCACAACGCCTGGTCTTTGTGCTAAAGTTTGTAGAATCAAAAATTCTGTAACGGTAAGTATAACAGGTTTATCTTTCCATGTACAGGTATGACGTTCTTGATCCATCACGAGATCTCCACGTTTAAGAGAAGAGGTAGGAGAAGTTCCTGTTGCAAGCGGCTGGTTACGCGCATTAGAACGACGCAGAATAGCTTTCACACGCTCAATGAGAAGACGTTGAGAGAAAGGCTTTGTAATAAAATCATCAGCTCCCATTTTGAGACCAAAGAGTTCATCAATTTCATCATCTTTAGAGGTAAGAAAAATAACTGGAATATCAGATTTTTGACGCAATCGACGCAAAAGTTCCATTCCATCCATTCGGGGCATTTTAATATCAAAAATAGCTAAATGCGGAGGATGGAGTGTGAGGCCTTTGAGTGCAGATGCTCCATCTGTATAGCTTTCAACCCGATAGCCTTCTGTCTCAAGCGCAAAAGATAAAGATGTCAAAATATTGCGGTCATCATCAACAAGTACAATCGTTTGCGTGACTGTTGGTGTATCTTTCATGGCTTCTTAGACCTTTCTATTGCTATGATAGCAAACTACCCACGCTATTTATATGGGAGTTCACATTTTTTTTGCAAAACAAATATGGTACAAATTATAACAGAGTAAAAACCCTTTCATTTTTACGGTAAAAGCTTGTTTATCTTTGCAATTTTATAATGCTTTTGTGTGCGTTAAGATCCCTTTGCTTGAGAGAAAATTTTTATGGAGGCATTTTTTATCAAAGTTTATTGTTATCTTTGCCCCATTTTATCAACGTTTATTGTGTTGATTGTCCCATAATTAGACAAATTTATTTTGATTGTTGAAGTTTAGAAAACACGCCTATCTGTTTTATTTAAGAGCAAAGATCAATGAAGTGTGGTGACATATACGAAAAAATTTGCTTCCACTGCACGAAAGGAGGCTATAATGGGATTGTTTCATTTTATTAAAACAGTTGGCGAAAAACTTGGTATTGGGGATCGTGAGCCAGAAGAGAAAGATTTTAAAACTGTATTTGATAATTTTCGACTCCATGCAGAAAAAGTGAATATTCGGGTGGAAAATGGTAAAGCTATTTTAAGTGGGGAGGTTCCAGATAGAGAAACTCTTGAAAAGGTACTTTTAGTTGTAGGAAATTCGCAGGGTATCTCTTCTGTTGATATTGACCAATTGAAGATTTCAGAGAGTGTGTTCAAAAAAGTTTCTCGATTTTATGAGGTTAAATCTGGTGATAACCTTTGGAAAATTGCCGAAGAAGTTTATGGAAAAGGGCAAGGTGATAAGAACACATTCATTTTTGAAGCCAATAAGCCAATGCTAAAATCTCCCGATAAAATTTATCCTGGACAAGTTTTGCGTATTCCTGAAGTTGATCATGTTTAATTCAGAGAGATAATTGAGTTTTTATTTATTATTGCCAAACAAATAACTAAGGAGTGCGAAGAAAATTTTTGCACTCCTTATTATATTGAATTATATATTATAAATAGCGATGGAAGAGCTTAATCTGTAGAATCTGATTTAGAAGGTAATTTATCACCCAGAGCTTTTACAGAGAAGTCAATATTCATTGTGCCTGCTTTCTCAAATGTCAATTTGGCACTAATTTTGTCACCTGGCTTGAATGGTTGTGAAAGCCCCATGAACATAATATGATTACCACCGGGTTTAAGGGAGATTTCACCATTTCCAGGAATTTCAATGCCATTGTGCATTTTTTCCATGTTCATAATATCGTTAACAACTACCATGGAGTGGATTTCTGTTGTTTGCACTCCGTTTGTTGAAATGGAAATCAAGCGGTCTGGTGTATTGCTGTGATTAATGATGTAAAGATAACCGCTGCTCACTTTTATACCTTTGGGTGTTGCGCGTGTCCAAGGATGAAGGATTTCTATGTCTCCCACTTTATATTGTTGAGCGGTTACAGGCATGGCCATGAAAGCAAAGAGAAGAGCCAACACGACATTTTTGATAACCTTTTTGAGTGGATATTGAGCGAGAGTTGGATTTTTAGATATGAAGTTTTTCATTCTTCCAACAATAAATATTATCATTGATTTACCCTCCTTCGTGAGATTCACTTCACTCTATTTTTAGCAGAATTTTTGTTCAAAATAAAAGAAAGAATTGCTAGAGTTATACGAATTTGCATGTAAGAAGGGGCTTCTTTTTTAGAAGAAGACAATGAAGTTTGCAATGATAGTGTCCTTAAAGCTAAAGGGCTAAGGGGTTATCTTATATATTTACGAATTTAATATTTAGGTAAAAAATAGATTATGTCGGGTTTATTCAAGGTTTAGCGTCCAAGAGAGCAATAAACCATTAAAGGAACTGGATCGAATCTGTTGCAGAGTAGATTGGTAGTTCATATTCTCAAAAATTGTATATTGAGCAAGATGAGATTCAACACTATAGAAAAGAAACATCACGTTTGTTGATTATATAAAAGATAGAGCGGTCATTATAGAGATTAGACTAAGGAAGACTATGAGATTTAAGGTGTAAATTACTCGCGTCTGAGTGATATTTTTAAAAAGTTTTCCTATGAGAGATCAAGAAAAAGTGTTCCATTAGTTTTTATTTTTTAATTGTTATAGGTCGGTATTATGAGCATAGTAAGAAAAATATGCTATGATGCTCGCTCATTGATCAAGGGGGGTATAAATAGAATATCTATTTCAAAAGAAAAATTTTATTTTGAGAATGTTTCTCTATTCTCTTGTAGCGATAAGAGCCTGTTCTTATATACGAAGCAGAAAGAGCTTGTTGCGGCTTGCAGTTTATTGTTTGTGTAACTTTGAAGCAAGGTGCAAGCTTTTAAGTATTATGAGGAGCTGTCTTAGAAAAATGCTTGATGAAGGTTGAGATAGCTTGCTGAATGGAGATTAAAATATGGCAAAAGTAATTGGTATTGATTTGGGGACGACTAACTCTTGTGTTGCTGTTATGGATGGCAAAAACGCAAAGGTTATAGAAAATTCAGAAGGGGCACGGACAACACCTTCTGTTGTCGCTTTTACTGATGGAGGAGAGCGGCTTGTTGGGCAACCAGCTAAACGGCAAGCGGTTACAAATCCTGAAGGAACGGTTTTTGCAGTTAAGCGCTTGATTGGTCGCCGTTTTGATGATCCCATGGTTGAAAAAGATAAAGCGCTTGTTCCTTATAAGATTGTTAAAGGTGATAATGGTGATGCGTGGGTAGAAGAAGCCGGTAAGAAATATTCTCCCTCACAAATTTCAGCTATGATTTTGCAAAAGATGAAAGAAACTGCAGAGTCTTATCTTGGTGAAAAAGTTGAGCAAGCAGTTATTACTGTTCCTGCGTATTTCAATGATGCACAGCGTCAAGCGACCAAAGATGCAGGTAAAATTGCTGGACTTGAGGTTTTGCGGATTATCAATGAGCCGACAGCTGCTGCTTTAGCGTATGGTTTGGATAAAAAAGACGGAAAAACCATAGCAGTTTACGACCTTGGTGGTGGTACATTTGATATTTCTGTTCTTGAAATTGGAGATGGTGTTTTTGAAGTTAAGTCAACCAATGGAGATACTTTTTTAGGCGGTGAAGATTTTGACATGCGCTTGGTTGGTTACTTTGCTGATGAATTCAAGAAAGAACAAGGGATTGATCTAAAAAATGATAAATTGGCATTGCAACGCTTAAAAGAAGCAGCGGAAAAAGCAAAGATTGAGCTTTCTTCTTCACAACAAACAGAAATTAATTTGCCATTTATTACGGCGGATCAATCTGGTCCCAAGCATTTGACAATGAAGTTAACGCGGGCAAAATTTGAATCTCTCGTTGATGATTTAGTTCAACGTACCATAGAGCCTTGTAAAGCCGCATTAAAAGATGCAGGATTGAAAGCTGGTGAAATTGACGAAGTTGTTTTAGTGGGCGGTATGACACGTATGCCCAAGATTCAAGAAGTTGTGCAAAGCTTTTTCGGCAAGGATCCACACAAAGGTGTTAATCCCGACGAAGTTGTAGCAATGGGTGCTGCTATCCAAGGAGGGGTGTTGCAGGGCGATGTGAAAGATGTATTGCTTTTGGATGTGACACCTTTGTCTTTGGGGATTGAAACGTTGGGTGGGGTTTTCACACGTCTCATTGAACGCAACACCACTATTCCAACGAAAAAATCACAAGTTTTTTCCACAGCTGATGATAATCAGAGTGCCGTGACTATTCGTGTTTTCCAAGGTGAACGCGAAATGGCTAGTGATAACAAGTTATTGGCTCAATTTGATCTTGTTGGTATTCCGCCAGCACCGCGTGGTATGCCTCAGATTGAAGTTACTTTTGATATTGATGCGAATGGTATTGTTAATGTGTCTGCTAAAGATAAAGGAACAGGTAAAGAACATCAAATTCGTATTCAAGCATCAGGTGGTTTAAGTGACGCTGACATCGAAAAAATGGTAAAAGATGCAGAAGAGCATGCAGCTGAAGACAAAAAGCGTCGTGAAGGTGTTGAAGCTAGAAATCAAGCGGAAGCTCTTATACATTCAACTGAGAAATCATTGGCTGAATATGGCGATAAGGTAACAGCTACAGATAAAGAACAGATTGAAACTGCAATATCTGATTTGAAATCTGCACTTGAGGGCACTGATACTGAAGAAGTAACAGCGAAAATGCAGAAATTGGCAGAAGTCAGTATGAAGCTCGGACAGGCTATGTATGAAGCTTCACAAGCAGCAACAGACAGCACTGAAACAGATACAAAAAAAGATGATGTTGTTGTCGATGCTGATTTTGAAGAAATTAACGATAAGAAAAAATAGTGTAAGCAAATGTGTTGATCACGTGATAAACCCAGTCTTTGAAAGAGAAGGCTGGGCTTTATTATTTTGGATAAGTTGCAACTTTTTTGCTAAAAATATAAATTAAAAGCAAATCTTATCCATAGAGATGGATAACAAAAGAATTATCAGGAATACATGATGAAAGTAGATTATTATGAAGTTCTTGGCGTGACTCGTGAATGTGATGATAAAAAGCTGAAGTCTGCTTTTCGTAAGTTAGCAATGCAATATCATCCTGATCGCAACGCAGGGGATAAAGAGGCAGAGCGGAAATTTAAAGAAATTGGCGAAGCTTATGAAGTTCTTAAAGACCCTCAAAAGCGCGCAGCTTATGATCGCTTTGGCCATGCGGCTTTTGAAAATAATGGCCGTGAGGGAGCAAATCCCTTTGGTGGTTTTGCTGCAGGTGGTGGATTTGCTGACATTTTTGAAGATTTTTTTGGTGAAATTATGGGAGGGATGCACCGTAAGCGCAATGATGGCCGCGAACGTGGTGCTGATCTGAGTTATAATATGGAAGTGACCTTGGAAGAGGCATTTTCAGGAAAAACCGCGCAAATTAATATTCCGAGTTCCGTTACGTGTGATGTCTGTGAAGGGTCAGGCGCAAAAAAGGGCTCCAAGCCACAAGTTTGTGGAACGTGTCATGGAGCTGGCCGTGTACGTGCTGCACAAGGTTTTTTTTCTATTGAACGAACATGTCCTGCATGTCATGGACGGGGAGAAACTATCACGGATCCATGCCCAAAATGTCAGGGGACGAGACGGGTGGAGAAAAAACGTTCATTGAGCGTGAATGTTCCAGCTGGTATTGAAGATGGTACGCGTATTCGTCTTTCTGGTGAGGGAGATGCAGGAATTCGTGGTGGTCCTAGCGGCGATCTTTATATTTTTCTTTCTATTAAATCGCATGAGTTTTTTCAACGAGAAGGAGCTGATCTTCACTGTCGTGTTCCTATTTCAATGGTGACGGCTGCTTTAGGAGGTGAATTTGAAGTTTCCGACCTTGATGGTGTCAAAACACGTGTTAAGGTTCCGGAAGGTACACAAAATGGGTGTCAGTTTCGTCTTAAAGGCAAAGGAATGCCTGTGTTGCGTCGTCAGCAAGTAAGGGGCGATCTTTATATTCATATCACTATTGAAACACCTCAGAAATTAACGCAGGAGCAACGCGAATTGTTGCAAAAATTTGAGAAGCTTTCAAATCATGAGAATTCGCCACAATCGCATGGTTTTTTTTCACGTATGAAGGAATTTTTTGAAAATATTTCAGGACAAAATTCATGAATGCTCATTCATTGAGTGGATTGTGTGTATTCCTGTAGAAATAAAAAGTGAATAATCTTTCATAGAGAGAAGAGGGGAATTCAATTTTATTCTCGCTTAATGAACAAAACGACCTTCATTTTTTGAGAAATATTTTGGTTTTTTCATAAATGCTTTTTATTGTTCTCTTTAAGGGAATTTATATGCATGATAAGAAGTACAATAGGGGCTGATGCGAAAGGTTTTCTTATGTGATGTTATCAACAAGCCGCACTTATATTTATTTGCGAGCTATCAATGTTGCGATTTCTCTTACTTGAGACAGTTCGTACGGGAAGGAGAAATGGAGAGATCCTATATTCAGTGCATTTATTAAAAGTGCAAACCGATTAATTAACTTTATAAATCAAGAGTTGTATATATTTCCATTCATTGTTAAAGATCCCAGTATAGGATAAAATTATTGCGTTAAATATACGGTGTGGCTTGAGAGTTTTTCTAAATTCTGCTTCCGAATTTTATACATAAAATTGTAGGACAATGACATTTTGTACACCTATTTTGTTCAATTTTTTGATGCCAATTCTTTTTAGGGAAGCTGTCTTAGGTTTATCATAATTCAAAGAGAAATGGACAATTTTCAGGGGGGATGGATAGAGTAAAACTTGTTTTGAATTCGTTTTCACTTTTTCTAAATGCCATTAAGAGAAGGAAAAAAGTGATGAGGAGGCTCTTTTTATGGATGATGTTGAAAACAGTGCTGCAGATGTTTTTGAAAAACAAGCAGCGTTTTTATCGTCTGCTTTACCCTATATGCAGAAATATGAAAATGAAACAGTGGTTGTAAAATATGGCGGGCATGCTATGGGCGATGCTGCTTTGGGGCAGGCATTTGCACGTGATATTGCTCTGTTAAAACAATCAGGAATAAATCCTGTTGTTGTTCATGGTGGAGGGCCTCAAATTGCTAAAATTTTAATGAAAATGGGGATTGAATCACGATTTGAAAACGGTCTACGCGTGACCGATGAGCGGATCGTTGAAGTGGTTGAAATGGTTTTGGCAGGTTCCATAAACAAAGAAATTGTTGCTCTTATTAATGCTGAGGGTGAATGGGCAATAGGATTATGCGGCAAGGATGGCAATATGGTTTTTGCCGAAAAGGCATATAAAACTGTAATTGACCCTGATTCGCACATTGAACGTGTTTTAGATTTAGGATTTGTTGGCGAACCTGTTGAAGTTGATCGTACATTGTTGGATCTTTTGGCATGTTCTGAAATGATTCCAGTTCTTGCTCCTGTGGCTCCAGGCCGTGATGGCAAAACCTATAATATTAATGCTGATATTTTTGCTGGAGCCATTGCCGGTGCATTAGAGGCAAAACGCCTTTTATTTCTTACCGATGTTCCTGGTGTCTTAGATAAACAGGGTAAACTTTTAAAAGAATTAACAATTTCTGAAGCTGAAAACTTTATCAAAGATGGCACAATTTCAGGAGGTATGATTCCAAAAGTAGAAACGTGTATAAAGGCTCTTCAAAATGGTGTAGAAGGTGTTGTTATTTTAAATGGTAAAACTCCCCATTCTGTCTTGTTAGAACTGTTTACTGAACAAGGCGTTGGAACGCTTATTGTTTCATAAGGTGTACAGAAAATTGGAGGAAGAAGCCTTTTATGGTTGATATAAAAGAATTGAAACGTCCGTTATTGAGCAAACAAGAATTGGCATTATTTGCTGCGACAATATTGTGGGGCATTACTTTTTTAGTGATTCACATAGCGGTACGCTATAGCGGTCCTTTCTTTTTTGTTGGATTCCGTTTTACCGTTGCATCACTTTTGTGTGGGGCGATTTTTTGGCGCTCTATGAAAGGCGTAACAGTTTATGAAATTTTTGCTGGTATGGCTATTGGTTCAGGGATGTTTTTTGGTTACAGTTTGCAAGCTATGGGGCTTCAAACAATTATTAGCAGTCAATCGGCTTTTATCACGGCGCTTTATGTTCCGATAGTGCCAATATTGCAATGGATTGTTTTTAAAAAGCCCCCTCGTTTAGCTTGTTGGATCGGTATTGTTTTCGCTTTTATTGGGCTTATACTTATTTCTGGACAAAAGCCGGGAAAATTTGATTTTTCACAAGGTGAAATTCTGACTTTGTTAGGTGCTTTGGCAATTGCTGGGGAAGTTATACTTATCGGAATTTTTGCCAACAAAGTTGATAGTCGACGCGTAACGATTATACAGTTATTTTTTGGTGGTCTTTTTTCATTTTGTTCTATGCCTTTTATGGGTGAAAGCATTCCTGAATTTTCATGGATATGGGTAAGTATCGGTATAGGATTGGCATTGATGAGTGCTATCATTCAATTAGCAATGAATTGGGCACAAAAGTCTATTTCGCCTACGCGTGCAACACTTATTTACGCAGGTGAACCTGTATGGGCTGGTATTGTTGGGCGTTTAGCTGGTGAACGTTTGTCCCCTTTAGCTTTATTAGGGGGAGCGCTTATCCTGATTGGGATCATTGTTGCTGAATTACAACCTTCTCAATGGCGTAAAAAAGATAAAATAATTGAGAAAATTGATTAACTTTGCTTCTCTCTTATCATGCGTTTATTTCATGATATTTTTACTTAAAGAGATTTTCTTTTTCACGTTTAGATAGAAGAAAAAGAATCTCTTAGGAAATATGTTTTTTAAAAAAGAGTTTGCGCAAGAGAGTGTAGTTTTGAAGCTTTAACAGTTAAGAAAATTAACTGTTCAGATATTAAGTTTTTTATTTTGTATAAAATGAAAAAAACGGGTTATTATGTACATATAGCAATAGTTTTTGCAAATTTTATCACAAGCCTGAGCTCTTATGCATTTCGAGCATAGGAGAGATAAGGCTAATGGATATGAAAAAATTCAGAGTATTTAAGTACTTTTAATCATTGGTATTGAGTTTAGCAAACAAAGATCTCATTCTTGAGATTATGAGAAATTGTATTTCTAGAAGCTCTTTTCCTTTATATTTTTTGAAAGGTTTTCAAAGAAACATAATTGGTCTTTGCGTTTTGTACCATTCTTTGCTAAATCGCCTCATATGACAATAGATCGTAATTATATCCGTAATTTTTCCATTGTGGCGCATATTGACCATGGAAAGTCGACTTTGGCTGATCGTTTGATTCAAATGACAGGAGGGCTTGAGACACGAGAGATGAAAGAGCAAGTGCTCGATTCCATGGATATTGAGCGTGAACGTGGAATTACTATTAAGGCACAAACGGTTCGTTTGCATTATAAAGCGAAAGACGGTAAGACCTATATTTTAAATCTTATTGATACGCCTGGCCATGTTGATTTTGCTTATGAGGTATCGCGTTCATTGGCAGCTTGTGAAGGTTCACTTTTGGTTGTAGATGCGAGCCAAGGTGTAGAAGCGCAGACATTAGCGAATGTTTATCAAGCTATCGATAATTCTCATGAATTGGTTGTTGTACTCAATAAGGTTGATCTTCCAGCAGCAGAACCTGAACGTATTAAAGAGCAAATTGAAGATGTGATTGGTATTGATACCTCTCAGTCAGTGGAAATATCAGCGAAAACAGGTTTAGGTGTTCCTGATGTTTTGGAAGCAATTGTTACACAGTTGCCATCTCCGCGTACTGGTGATGTTAACAAACCTTTAAAGGCAATGTTGGTTGATAGTTGGTACGATAGTTACCTTGGTGTCATCGTTTTGGTGCGGGTGATTGATGGTGTGTTAAAAAAAGGACAAACTATCCGTATGATGGGTACAGGAGCAAAATATCCCGTTGAACGAGTTGGAGTCTTTACCCCTAAAATGGTTCATGTTGATGAATTAGGACCAGGGGAAATAGGTTTTATAACAGCCTCTATTAAAGAAGTTGCTGATACACGCGTTGGTGATACCATTACGGAAGAACGGCGTCCTTGTGAAGAGGCACTGTCTGGTTTTAAACCTGCACAACCGGTTGTCTTTTGTGGACTTTTCCCCATTGATGCTGCTGATTTTGAAGATTTGCGTGCAGCTATGGGAAAGTTGCGTTTAAATGATGCGAGCTTTTCCTTTGAAATGGAAACGTCGGCTGCTTTGGGGTTTGGCTTTCGTTGTGGCTTTTTAGGGCTTCTTCATCTTGAAATTATTCAAGAGCGATTAGAACGTGAGTTTAATTTAGATTTAATTGCGACAGCACCTTCAGTTGTGTATCGCATGAATATGAATGATGGTTCTGTAAAAGAACTGCATAATCCAGCGGATATGCCTGATATTGTTAAAATTTCTTCCATTGAAGAACCATGGATTCAGGCGACAATAATGACTCCTGATAATTATCTTGGTGCAATTTTAGAGCTTTGCCAAGAACGGCGGGGAGTACAAGTGAGTTTGTCCTATGTAGGAACGCGCGCTATGGTTACATATAATTTGCCGCTGAATGAAGTTGTTTTTGATTTTTATGATCGTTTAAAATCAATCTCGAAGGGATATGCTTCCTTCGATTATCAAATGACAGATTATGTGGAGGGTGATCTGGTTAAAATGTCTATTTTAGTCAATGGAGAATCTATAGATGCATTGTCGATGCTTGTGCACCGTACTATTGCTGAAAAGCGCGGACGTTCAATGTGTGAAAAACTAAAAGATCTTATTCCTCAGCATATGTTTCAGATTCCGGTTCAAGCAGCGATTGGCGGTAAAATCATTGCGCGTGAGACAATTCGTGCGTTGCGTAAAGATGTAACGGCTAAATGTTACGGGGGTGATGTGACGCGTAAACGCAAACTTTTAGAAAAGCAAAAAGAAGGCAAAAAGCGAATGCGTCAGTTTGGAAAAGTAGAAATTCCCCAATCAGCTTTTATTCAAGCGCTTAAAATGAATAAATAATAATAAAAAAGGGAGCCTTCTCTCTTAATTGATTGCGCTTTTTGTTTAAGAACAAAGAATTTTGAGGCGTAATTTTTAATCACGCAAAAGATCATTAATGGACGTTTTTTCTCGTGTTTTTTGATCAACGCGTTTGACTATAACAGCACAATAAAGATTTGGACCTGCTTCACCGTTTGGTAGTGGTTTTCCGAGAAGAGAACCTGGAACAACGACACAGTAGGCTGGTACTTCACCTATAAAAATTTCACCTGTTGTACGATCAATGATCTTTGTAGATTTTCCAATAAAGACTCCCATCCCTAAAACGGCGCCTTCACGGATAATACAGCCTTCAACGATTTCAGATCGTGCTCCGATAAAACAATGATCTTCAATAATGGTTGGGTTTGCTTGTAGTGGTTCTAAGACGCCTCCAATTCCAACACCACCAGAAAGATGAACATGTTTACCAATTTGTGCGCAAGAGCCAACGGTGGTCCATGTATCAACCATTGTTCCTTCATCGATAAAGGCACCAAGATTGACAAAGGATGGCATTAAGATGACATTGGGAGCAATGTAGGCAGAATGGCGTACAATTGCTCCAGGAACGGAACGGAAGTCAGCTTTTTTAAAGTCTGCTTCTTGCCAACCAGAAAATTTCGAAGGGACTTTATCCCACCAAGATGTTCCATTTATACCACCAGAAATAATTTGCATAGGATTAAGCCGAAAAGAGAGAAGAACGGCTTTTTTCAACCATTGATGAACATGCCATTGTCCATTTTTTTGACGTTCTGCAACACGGATCTCACCTTTATCAAGAAGGTTTAGTGCATCCTCAACACTCTCGCGAATTTCACCTTTTGTAGTGGTATTGATAGAATTGCGGTCGTCAAATGCTTTTTCAATAACCATTTCAAGTTGTGCGAGATGAGTCATGATCAGAGTTCCGTTAAATAAGTTGAAAGCTTCAATATTTATCCTTTATGACCTACGCGAAGAAATGTTTTCAGTCAAATAAAACCATAAAGAAATAGGGTAAGTATATGAAAAAAGGCTATAAAGAAAAAAGAGAAAAAGAACAAAAAAATTGGGCACCACTTCTCCATGTGAAGGACGCTTTACAACAGGGATATGCTGTCTCTGATTCAGCACAAATGCATTCGCCTACTTATCGTTTGGCTTATATTGACCAAGAGTTTATGATGCGTCCCGAACTACGCTCACAGCGTCTTAGTCTTGAATTTATAAAACCAGAAATAACGCTTCAAGAATGTGATATTCAATCAACAGTTGTTTTATTTGGTGGTGCGCGTATTCCTCAACCTGGACAAGAAGCGTGGGCGGCAAAAAATGAAACACAAAAGAAGAATTTGCATGCTCTGTCGCATTATTACAATGAGGCAAGGGAGTTTGCACGTTTGTGCTCATGCTATTCTGCTACGACTGAGTATCGTGAATTTGTGGTTGTCACAGGGGGAGGACCGGGAGTTATGGAAGCAGGAAATCGTGGTGCTTCTGATGTTGGGGCACCAACGATTGGCTTAAATGTTGTTTTACCCCATGAGCAATCGCCTAATTCTTACGTATCTCCGCATTTATGTTTTAATTTTCATTATTTAGGGATACGTAAAATGCATTTTTTAATGCGCGCAAAAGCATTAGCTGTTTTCCCTGGAGGATTTGGTACTCTGGATGAGTTGTTTGAGACGTTAACTTTAATACAAACGGGACGGATGAAACGGGTTCCGATTTTATTATTTGGAAAAGAATTTTGGGATAACGCGATCAATTTTGATTATTTATCAGTGCAAGGTACGATCTCTCCTTCAGATCTCACACTAATCACATTTGTCAATACAGCAGCGGAAGCTTTTGAAGAAATTCGTGTCTTTTATAAGCTTTCTTAATCGTTGTTGAAGAAGTCATTTTGCAGGAGAGCTAATATTCTACTTTTGTCAAATAAAGTCCTGAAGGCGGTGCAACGACACCACAACGTTTGCGATCTTTAGCATGAAGAGCTGCTTCAAGATCATTTGCTGTCCAGCGTCCGATACCTACTTCCATGAGGCTTCCGGCAAAGGAACGAATTTGATGATGAAGAAAAGAGCGGGCTTTTGCGTAGAGAAAGATCTCTTCTCCTTCTCTTTGAACATCAAGACGCTCTAAGGTGCGAATAGGGTTTTTGGCTTGGCAATGTGCAGAGCGAAAAGTAGTAAAATCGTGTTGTCCTACGAGTTTTTGGGCAGCTTCATGCATCGCTTCAGCATTAAGGGGTTTGGGCAACCACCACACGCGTTTGGCATTTAGAGCGGGGGGAGAGCGACGATTGAGAATTTTAAAAAGATAATGGCGTTTGACTGCGGAAAATCGTGCATCAAAGCTATCGGGGACGTTTTCTACATTCAAAATCGAAATACTCTCCCCTTGTTTTTGTAAATGTGCATTGAGTGCATCGCGTACAGTATGCGAGCCCCAGTTTTTTTCAAAATCAACATGCGCAACTTGTCCCGTAGCGTGTACACCTGCATCAGTTCGACCTGCTGTCGTGATGGTCAATTGTTGTCCACAGAAGCAAAAAATGGCTTGTTCGAGAGCCCCTTGTACAGTGTGCAGCTCTGCTTGGCGCTGCCAGCCAGCATAATTTGAACCATCATATTCAAGAGTGAGTTTAAAACGGGGCATATTAAAAAACAGCAGAAATATGAGCGCCTCGCAAAAATGTTGCGCTATCAAGAATTTTACCACCAGATCTTTGCAGAGAGGTTATTTCAAGACGCCCTTGTCCGCAATGGATAATCAAAGAATTTGGTTCTCTCCGTCCAATTTCAAGAGAAGGACCTGTTGTTAAACGACTCTCAAGAATTTTCACGCGTTCTTCTCTATCACCAATATGCATGTTACACCAGCAACCAGGAGAGGGGGAAAGTGCGCGGATATGCCTATGAATAAGTTCAGCAGGCTTTGTCCAATCAATGCGGGTCTCTTCCTTTTTAATTTTGGAGGCGTAGGTTACATCTTTCCCTGATTGTGGAGTCAGTTTAAGCTGCCCTTTTTCAAGAGCCGATAGAGCTTCTATTATAAGTTTTGCGCCTATATGTGAGAGTTTATCTGAAAGTTCCAAGGTTGTCATGTTATCGGTGATAGAGATGGAATGGGAGAGTGCGATAGGACCCGTATCAAGTCCTTCATCCATTTTCATAATCATAATTCCCGTTTCTTTATCACCAGCCATAATCGCACGCTGAATAGGTGCAGCGCCGCGCCAGCGAGGTAAAAGTGAAGCATGAGCATTAAAACAACCAAAACGGGGTGTTTCAAGAATAGCTTTCGGTAAGAGAAGCCCATAGGCAACAACAACAGCAGCATCAACACGAAGTGCTGCAAATTGAGCTTGTTGTTCAGCTGTTTTAAGTGTTTGAGGTGTGAATACAGGAATGGATTTTTCTTGTGCTGCATTTTGCACAGGTGAGGGGATAAGTTTAAGTCCGCGACGTCCTGCTGGACGCGGTGGTTGACTGTAAACAGCAACAATATTATGACCAGCATCCAACAAAGCATGTAAAATGGGAACAGAAAAATCAGGCGTTCCCATAAAACTTAATCGTAATGCCATTACAAAAGTGCTTCCTCTGTCTTTTTCTCTTTTGCGAGTTTTTTAAATTTCCGTATCACCATATCACGTTTGAGCTTCGAAATATGGTCAATAAAAAGACAGCCATTTAAATGGTCAATTTCGTGTTGTAAACAAGTAGCTAAGAGATTGTCTGCTTCAATTTCTGTTTGTTTTCCTTCACGGTTTTGATAGCGAACACAAAGGCGTTTAGGACGTTCAACTTCTGCATAATATTCAGGAATGGAAAGGCAGCCTTCTTTGTAAATACTGCGTTCATCTGAAAGCCATAAAATTTCAGGGTTTATAATAACAAGTGGATTTTTCGCATCATCATTTCCAGAGACATCGATGACCAACATACGCAATGGTATGCCGATCTGAATAGCAGCAAGACCAACACCTTTGGCATGATACATAGTCTCCAACATGTCATCAGCAAGCTGCTGGAGAGCTGAATCAATATGCTCGACAGGTTTGGATATTTCCCGTAAAATCGGATCAGGTAAGGTAACTAAAGATTTAATTGGCATAAGCGTAGATTAGTCAATGGTTTGTTGTGGGTCAATATTAAACTAACAGATTTTGACACTGTGTTAAATAACAGATTTTTGCGCTTTTTGATAGCAAGGACGTTATATTATTGTTCATGTTTGATTCGCTTTCTTCTGTCATGATTTTTGATGGGCCTTTAGCTCAATTGGTGATTTTGCTTTTATTTGTACTGATTTGTTTAGCTTTTTTTATGCTAATATATTCTCATCGAAAAAAGGGACTTTTGGAAAATGAAATTGCTGAACGCGCTCGTGAAGCACAAATGCAGATGGAGACATTGTTAAAAACACAAGCTGAAATGCAAGGCCGAATGCAAACTATGGCAGAAATTTTTGGTCAAAGGCAAGCTGAATTAAATAAGTCTATAAGTGAGCAACTCAACGGAATGACAACCAATTTGGGTCAAACGCTTCAGGTGCAAACCAAATCTACTTATGAAAACTTGAATCGTTTGCAAGAGCGCTTAGCGGTTATTGACGCGGCACAAAATAATATCCAATCGCTTACGGGACAAGTTGTTCAGTTGCAGGCTATTTTAAGCAATAAGCAGACGCGTGGCACTTTTGGCCAAGGGAGGATGGAAGCAATTATTGCTGATGCTTTGCCAGCTAATGCCTATATTTTTCAAGCAGTTCTTTCAAATGGAAAGCGACCAGATTGTCTCATTCACATGCCTAATAAGGCCCCTTCTCTTGTTATTGATGCTAAATTCCCTCTGGAAGCTTGGAATGCTATGCGTAAAGCAGCAACGGCGCAAGAGCGTCAGGAAGCAGAACGCCAATTTCGCACTGACATGGAAGTTCATATTCGCGATATTGCGCAGAAATATTTAATTCCTGGGGAAACACATGATACCGCTTTTCTTTTTGTGCCATCAGAATCGATTTTTGCAACAATCTATGAAGATTTTGAACCATTGGTACAAAAAGCCAATCGATCACACGTGATTATTGTATCACCATCTTTGTTGATGTTATCTGTTCAAGTTGTACAGACCATTATGAAAGATGCCAGAATGCGTGAACAAGCCCATTTGATTCAGTCGGAAGTGGTAAAATTGATGGAAGATTTTGGACGAATGGATACGCGTGTTCGCGCGTTACAGAAACATTTTTCCAAAACAGGTGAAGATATAGAGGCTATTTTAATATCATCCTCCAAAATTATGAAACGGGCTAATCGTATTGAAACTTTTGAATTAAAAGAGAAAGACGCTTTGCCAACACAAATGTCTGCTTCTATTCAGCCCAAAACATTGCCTTTGGTTGATGAGGAATGAAGTTAAGCTTTTCAGTACAACGAGAGTTCTTTATTGATTAGTAATAATTTTTTAGTATCCATATCTCGTTAATTTCCTAATGAGAGGAATGAAAATATGCGACACCTTTTGTTTTTAGGAGCATTGGTGTTTTTGCTGGAGGGATGTGCAACAACACCTCCGAGATATACCAACAATGCTTGCGCCATTTTAGCGCAGAAAGATGGCTTTTTTGATAATTGGGGAAGGGCTTCTAAACGTGCCGAAATGCGTTACGGAATTCCCATGTCTATTATTCTTGCAACTATTAATATGGAATCGAATTTTCGGCACAATGCACGTCCTGCGCGCACAAAACTTCTTGGTTTTATTCCATGGAAGCGCCGATCGACAGCGTATGGCTATTCCCAAGCACTTGATAGTACATGGGCAATGTATCTCCGTTCCGCAGGAAGACCTTATGCGCGGCGTACAAATTTTGCAGATGCTGCTGATTTTGTTGCTTGGTATCATCGCCAGACTGTTCAACGCAATGGTGTAAGGTTTAATGATGCCTATAGCCTTTATTTAAATTATCATATGGGTCACGGGGCTTATGCACGCAGTGGAGGTTATGTCTCAGCGGCACTTGCACAGGCAGCACAGCGTATGGAAAACTTGTCCAGAAAGTATGAACAGCAATTGAAAACATGTGGATGGCGTTAGAAAGAAATATTCTGACTCAAAAGACTGGATTGGTTTTTAAATGGATATGAATGCAGAATTTCTTATAAGAGAGCATGATTTTTGGAAGGGCTATATTTAAGGCATCAACGCAACAAAAAAATCCCAAAAAAGTCCCGAGAAATTTTTTGTAATGCATTTGAGAAGATTAGGTATAAGATCTTTGTTAAAAAGAAGATGTGTGATCAAGAGGTAAAAAGTTTACTATAAAAGCTAGATAATTGAATATCGCAAAGAGTATTGATGAGTAGAGATCTATAGAACCGTACTTTTGTGAAGAAAAAGAAACACAAATCACTGCTTTTAAAAATGATAGTCTTGGAATAGTGTAGAGTTAAGCACACCTATATTTTCTAATTGAAAAGAGTGAGCTATTTTAAAAATTGGAATGATTTTCCTTCAATTTATTTATAAAAATAACTTCGCACCGTACCTTACCAAGTAGGAACGAGACAGTCTATAAAGATGCTTCTTACTTTTTATAAAACAGGTTAGTGTAGAGTTACAATTTGTAGTTCATGCTCATTGGCACCTGCAAGAGCAATAGAGCGTTCATCAGACAAAATGATCGGATAACCTGTTTCTCCAAAGAGAGCCCATATTGTAATGCCGGGTGTCATTGGTGGGAGATCTGGAAAGTTTTTAGCCAGATCATCTGTACAAACCTTTTTTAAATAAGCAATTTGCCCCGCATTAAAATGGGTGGCATCTTGCAACAGCAAGTTTTGTTTGTGTTCTCCCATTTTATTATTCCTTTAGCCTTATTTTTACTACTCACTCCTGCTGACTCTGATTGGAATCTGCTTTGTTTGTTTTTTTGATTGTGGTTGATGTAGATTAATTGATAAAAGACCATTTTTCAACTCAGCATTTGTAACATGCATTCCTTCTGCAAGAACAAAGGTACGTTGAAATTGACGTGCCGCTATACCATGATATAAATATTGATGATTTTGATTGTCTGTTTGCTTACCGTGAATAATTAATTGATTGTCATCGAGTAAAATATTAAGATTGTCGACTTTAAATCCAGCAACAGCCAACGTTATACGTATATGATTTACACCATCGTTTTTGTGTAAACGTTCAATATTATAGGCTGGATAAGCCTCACCAGCTTTACCAATACGTCGCAACGTTTTTTCTATGGTTTCAAATCCTAAAAGAAAGGGATTGGAGAAAGGCGTCACATGTGTCATTGTGAATGTCCTCTTCAAAGCGGCTTTACTTGACCAAACTTTATAAAAAGTGTTTTCTGCATTCCTCTCATATGGCGAGCATGGGTGATAAGTTCAAGAGAGAAGATGAGAGAGTGTAATGACTCAGAGAACAAGTAAATTGTTAAAGACGCAAAAATCTTCTGAAATATTGTATAGCGAAGACGAAATTGAAGAAATCTTTCGCCGCTTTTCTGTTCAACGCCCAGTTCCTAAGAGTGATCTTATTTACACCAATGTTTTTACTCTTTTGGTTGCGGTTATTCTTTCGGCTCAAGCGACAGATACGAGTGTTAATAAAGCGACCAAAGAATTATTTCGCCTTGCTGATCACCCTGAAAAAATGGTTGCATTAGGAGAAGAAGAAATTGCACGCCATATTCGTACAATTGGTCTTTGGCGTGCAAAAGCGCGTAATGTTTATGCGCTTTGCAATTTTTTAATTGACCAATATGGCGGTAAAGTGCCTGATAAACGTGAAGATCTTATGTCCCTCCCTGGAGTGGGGCGAAAAACGGCTAATGTTGTTTTGAATGTTGCTTTTGGTCACCCTACACTAGCGGTAGATACGCATATTCTGCGCCTTGGTAACCGTCTTGGTTTAGCACCTGGCAAAACACCAGAGATTGTTGAAGAAAAGTTGTTAAAGATTATACCGGTACATTATCTTCGTCATGCGCATCATTGGCTTATTTTACATGGGCGTTATATTTGTCAAGCGCGTAAAACACAATGTACGCGATGCATTATTGCTGATCTGTGTAAAGCAGCAATCAAAACAAATACAATCCCAGCACCTTTGGTTGAAATTCAAGGAAATGGCGCTCCAATTTTTTTTTGATACGCTCTTGCTATTTTATGTATACTAGCTTATGAAAACGCTGTTGGAGCCGCCCGGCAGGGCATGCCGTGGCTGTTTAAATGCTTGTTCAAGTGTTGGTCCGCTTGATAAATGAATTCTGGGTGAATAAATTCACTGAAATGTATAATGTATAAAATATATGGAGTAGCAAAATGCCCAAGATGAAGACCAAATCATCCGCTAAGAAGCGGTTTAAAATCACTGCGTCAGGCAAAGTTAAAGTAGCAGCTGCGGGTAAACGCCATGGCATGATTAAACGTTCGAATAAGTTTATTCGTGATGCGCGTGGAACGATGGTTTTATGCGAACAAGATGCTAAAAAAGTTGTTCAGTGTTATTTGCCGAATAGTTTATAAACCTTACGCTTTTGATTTTTAGGAGAGTATTACATGGCACGTGTAAAAAGAGGTGTGACAGCGCACGCGAAACACAAAAAAGTTCTTAAGCAGGCTGAAGGTTTTTACGGTCGTCGTAAAAATACCATTCGTGCAGCGAAGGCAGCGGTTGACCGTTCTAAGCAATACGCGTATCGCGATCGCAAAAATAGAAAGCGGACTTTCCGAGCTTTGTGGATTCAGAGAATTAATGCAGCTGTTCGCGCGGAAGGCTTAACTTATGGGCGCTTTATTGACGGTTTATCGAAAGCGGGGATAGAAATTGATCGTAAGGTTCTTTCAGATATAGCCGTTCATGAAGCAGCAGCATTTTCTGCTCTCGTTGCTTCTGCGAAGAAGGCTTTGGAATATTTAAAGGATACAACCCCTAATGCTTTTGAGGGCGCTGTCAAATAAGCCAGTCGTGTTCTCTTAAAGCATTTATTTATTCGGGATCCCGTGCTGGTTGTTACTGGTGCGGGTTTTTTTCTATTCACAAAAATAGGCAAAGATATGAGCGATATTGAGCAACTGGAACAAGAAATTTGTTTAGCTTTAGAAGCAGCTAATGATGAACAAGCACTTGAAACAGTGCGTATTGCTGCATTAGGCAAAAAAGGCAGTATCTCTGAACGATTAAAAGCATTAGGAAAGATGGATGCTAGCGAGCGCCATAAAGTTGGACCAGTTCTTAATGGATTAAAAAATCGCATTTTAGAATTATGGACGCAAAAGCGTGATCTTTTGAAACGCCAAGCAATGGATGCGCGCCTTTCTAGTGAAACGGTTGATGTTACTTTACCTGTGCGTTCTTCACCTGTAGAACGGGGACGTATTCATCCTATTTCGCAGGTGATTGAAGAAATTATAGCCATTTACACAAAGATGGGCTTTTCACTTGCAGAGGGGCCAGATATTGAAACAGATTATTATAATTTTACGGCATTGAATTTTCCGGAAGGTCATCCAGCGCGCGAAATGCATGATACCTTCTTTTTTGATGCTGATAAAACGGGACAGCGGAAATTATTACGCACCCACACATCACCTGTACAAATTCGTACGATGGAAAAGCAAAAAGCCCCAATACGTATCATTATTCCTGGAAAAACCTATCGTATGGATTCAGATGCAACGCATTCACCAATGTTTCATCAGGTAGAAGGTCTTGTGATTGATAAAACCTCGACCATTGCACATATGATGTGGCTTCATGAGGCTTTTTGCAAAGCCTTTTTTGAGGTTCCTTCTGTGAAGATGCGTTTTCGCCCCTCTTTTTTTCCTTTTACCGAGCCTTCTATGGAGGTGGATATTCAGTGTGATCGTTCTGGTTCAGAAGTGCGCTTTGGGGAAGGAGAGGACTGGTTGGAAATCTTAGGATGTGGAATGGTGCATCCTCATGTATTGAAAAATGTAGGTTTAGATCCCGATGAATATCAGGGTTTTGCATGGGGAATGGGCATTGATCGCATCGCTATGTTGAAATACGGTATGCCTGATTTACGGGCTTTCTTTGATGCTGATCTGCGTTGGTTAGATCATTATGGCTTTCGCTGTTTTGATATGCCTGCTTTTTTCCCTAATTTAAGAAATCTGTGATCTTATCATAGTTTGGATGTGAGGTTTTAAAATGAAATTTACATTGTCGTGGGTAAAAGATCACCTAGAGACAGATGCATCTTTGGAAGAAATTTGCGATAAACTAACGGCTGTAGGCCTTGAGGTGGATCACGTTGATAACCGTTCTTCTTTGAAAGGTTTTGTGATTGCAAAAGTTTTAACGGCAATAAAACATCCTGATGCAAATAAACTTCAGATTTTGACTGTAGATATAGGGTCTGGTACACCTGTGCAAATTATTTGCGGGGCACCAAATGCACGCGCTGGACTTGTTGGAGTTCTTGCATTGCCGGGTACTTATGTGCCTGGGCTTGATATGACATTATCTGTGGGAAAAATCCGCGGGATTGAAAGTTTTGGAATGATGTGTTCACAAGCAGAACTTGACTTATCGAGTGAGCATGATGGGATTATAGAGCTTCCAGAAGATGCACCTATTGGGGAGTCATTTGCGGCTTATGCAGGTTTGGATGATCCGATAATTGATATTGGTTTGACACCTAATCGTTCTGATTGCACAGGTGTTTACGGTATTGCGCGTGATCTTACTGCTGCTGGAATTGGACAGTTAAAAGAGTTATCGTTGCCACAATTCAATACTTCTTTTGAAACGTCACTCGATGTTTCTTTGGATTTTCCGGAAGATTCAGCATTATGTTTAGGTTTTGCTTGGCGTGAAGTACGCAATGTTCAAAATGGTGCATCGCCTCAATGGATGCAGCGGCGTTTGAGTGCAATTGGTTTGAGACCAATTAATGCGCTGGTTGATATGACTAATTATATAAGTTTTGATCTTGGTCGTCCGCTTCATGTTTTTGATGCGGATAAGATTAAAGGCAATTTGCGTGTGCGGCGTGGTCGTGAAGGTGAACAGCTTCAAGCACTTAATGGAAAAATCTATCATTTGGGTATTAATGATTGTGTCATTGCAGATGAAGAGGGTGTTGTTTCTATTGCCGGTATCATGGGTGGTGAAAGAACAAGCTGTGATGAGACGACACGTCGCGTTATTATTGAGTCGGCGCTTTGGGATTCAAAGAGTATTGCACAAACGGGGCGTGCATTAGGACTTATCAGTGATGCACGCTATCGGTTTGAGCGGGGTGTTGATCCGGCCTTTATGGAAAAAGGACTTGAGATTGCAACAGAATTGGTTTTACGTCTTTGTGGTGGTGAAGTTTCAAAGACAAAAATTGTTGGTTATCAGCAGCCGGAAATAAAACAGATCACCTTCCCTTTTTCTGAAATTAAGCGCTTGACACATTTGCAAATAGATCGTGCACAAGCCATCACTATTTTGACACAGCTTGGATTTGCTGTCGAAGGGGAAGGAGATGTAGTAACGGTTAAAGTGCCAACATGGCGCCCCGATATCGCTGGTAAAGCGGATTTAGTAGAAGAGGTAATGAGGATTTATGGGCTAGATAAAATTAAGCCTATTCCATTGGAAAGTTTTGCAGAGGAAAAAAATCAAATTTTGACAGATTCACAGCTTCGTTCCCGTGTTACGCGGCTGGCTTTGGCACATCGCGGTATGAAAGAGGCTGTAACTTGGTCCTTTATTTCCGAAAAACAGGCACTTGCTTTTGGAGGCGGTCAAGCACAACTTAAGTTAGTAAATCCTATTTCTTCTGATATGTCCGTAATGCGTCCTTCTCTTTTACCTGGTTTGCTGGTGGCGGCACAACGAAATGCTGATCGTGGTTTCCCTGATCTTGCTTTGTTTGAAGTTTCCAGCATCTACGAAGATGATACAGCTGATAAACAACAACGTGTTGCTAGTGGAATTCGCCGTGGAACAGAACGTTTTGAAGGAGCAGGGCGTTTTTGGAATGGTCATACGAGAGCAGTTGATGTTTTTGATGCGAAAGCAGATGCATTGGCTGTTTTAGAAGCATGCGGTATAGATATTGGCAAGATTCAAATTGAAGTTGGAGCACCCGATTGGTATCATCCTGGTCGTTCAGGGGTTATGAAACTTGGATCGAAGATTATTCTTGGCTTTTTTGGCGTTTTCCATCCTGCTACATTGGAAAATTTAGATGTCAGTGGTCCTTTATGTGGTTTTGAAGTTTTTCTTGATCGAATTCCGGAGTCAAAGAAAAAGGCAACAAAAAGCCGTTCTCCTTTGAAATTATCGCCTTTTCAAATGGTGCGGCGTGATTTTGCCTTTGTAGTTGATAAAACAGTTGCTTCCTCTCTTATTGTACGTGCTGCAAGTGGAGCGGATAAAAAACTGATTCATTCAGTGCAGGTTTTTGATCTTTTTGAAGATTCAAGCCTTGGTGAAGATAAAAAATCTATTGCAATTGAAATAGCTCTTCAACCTATTGAACGGACTTTAACGGATGAAGATATAGAAGAGCTTACTTTGAAAGTGGTGGAAAATGTCACCAAAGCGACGGGCGCAAGTCTGCGTTGTTAAGTCTATTTCTTTTTTATTGGCTTATTTTAAAAGTAGGAGCACTTTATGAGTGCTCCTTTATTTTTTGCATATTTCAGATCTTTAGAGCTCTTTGAATGACAAATTTTTCATACCAAAAGCTTCTCTTTAAATCATTAATCTTTTTAAAGGAGAGAAGGGATGTTTCAAATATCCTAAAAAGTTATTTTGGGTCAGAATCCTTGATAGCAAATGTGATTGCAAATGTAAAAAATAACTGTTATTGATAAATGATAATGCAAATCATTAGCAATAAATAAAGACTATGCACGAAAGAGAAGACCAATGAATGTAAGGACATTTTGTACAGTGATTTTGGGGAGTATTGTTTTTTTTACACCAAATTTAGCTTTGTGTGGTAGTAAATTTAAAGCTGTTACGACATTCACCATTATTGCTGATATGGCACGAAATGTTGCAGGTGATGCTGCTGATGTTGAATCAATCACAAAACCAGGTGCTGAAATTCATGAATATCAGCCTACACCTCGCGATCTTATGCGTGCGCAAGGAGCCAATCTTATATTGTGGAATGGCTTGGAGTTGGAGCTTTGGTTTGAAAAGTTTTTTCAAAATATTAAAGATGTTCCAAGTGTTGTTGTTTCGGAAGGTGTTGTGCCGATTAAAATTGGTGAAGGGCCTTTCAGTGGCAAGCCTAATCCTCATGCATGGATGTCGCCAACCTCAGCTTTGATTTACGTTGATAATATTCGTGATGCTTTCGTGAAATACGATCCTGAGCATGCTGCTCTTTATAAAGAAAATGCCGAAATTTATAAGCAGAAGATTCGTGCAACAATTGATCCAATTCGAACTGAATTGGAAGCAGTCCCGCAGGACAAGCGTTGGCTTGTAACGAGCGAAGGTGCATTTAGCTATTTAGCCCGTGATTTTGATCTGAAAGAACTTTATTTATGGCCAATTAATGCTGATCAGCAAGGAACACCACAGCAAGTTAAGCATGTTATTGATATGGTTCGCAAATACAATATCCATGCAGTTTTTTCTGAAAGCACGATTTCTCCTGCTCCTGCTAAACAGGTTGCGAGAGAGACAGGGGCAAAATACGGTGGTGTCCTTTATGTGGATTCTTTGAGTGAGAAAAATGGTGAGGTCCCAACCTATATTGATTTATTACGTGTCACAAGTGGACGGATTAGCAATGCCTTATTAGATGGAGTAAAAGGCCAATGACAGGATGTGGAATATTTGCTCAAGGGGTAACAGTAACTTATCGTAATGGACACACAGCTTTGCGCGAAGTAAATTTTGAAAGCCCAACAGGCTCCATTACGGCATTGGTTGGCGTTAATGGATCAGGTAAGTCAACATTATTTAAAGCGATTATGGGTTTTGTGCGGCCATCAAAAGGAAAAATTCGCATGTTTGGTTTGCCTGTTGATATGGCTTTGAAGAAAAATCTTATTGCTTATGTTCCCCAAAGTGAGGATGTTGATTGGAATTTTCCTGTTCTCGTTGAAGATGTTGTTTTGATGGGACGATATGGTCACATGAATTTCTTTCGTTATGCACGGGCGCGAGATTATGAAGCTGTCCGTGTTGCATTAGAGCGCGTCGATATGTTGGCATTTGCTAAGCGTCAAATTGGCGAACTTTCTGGTGGTCAGAAAAAGCGTGTTTTTCTAGCACGTGCTCTTGCACAGCAGGCAAAAGCTATTTTATTAGATGAGCCATTTACAGGTGTTGATGTCACAACAGAAGATAAAATTATTGCTTTATTACAAGACCTACGTAAAGAAGGGGCTGTGATATTAGTTTCTACCCACAATTTGGGCTCTGTTCGTGAATTTTGTGATCACACGATTTTAATAAAGGGAACAGTTTTGGCTTCAGGGCTCACTGAAACCGTCTTTACAAAAGAAAATCTTGAGAAAACTTTTGGTGGTGCTTTACACCATCATATTTTTGATCTTCAAAGCACAAAAAAAAATGATGTCTTTGCAGGAAGTAAACCTCTTTTTCCTGAGAATACGCAAAATATGGAGCATGTTGCATGATTTCTTGGTTGCTTGAACCACTGAGCTACCAATATATGGTTAATGCGATGTGGGTTTCGGGGTTAGTTGGGTGTGTTTGCGCCTTTCTGTCTGCTTTTTTGATGTTAAAAGGTTGGTCGTTAATTGGTGATGCGCTTTCCCACTCGATTGTTCCTGGTGTAGCAGGAGCTTATCTTTTAGGGTTACCTTTTTCGCTTGGAGCTTTTTTTTCTGGTGGGCTTGCGGCTGCAGCTATGCTCTTTTTTAATCACCGCACAAAGCTGAAAGAAGATACCATTATTGGTCTCATTTTTTCTTCCTTTTTTGCTTTTGGGTTATTTCTCAAATCATTAAAACCAATGGCGGTTAATATTGATACAATTGTCTTGGGAAATATTTTAGCAGTCAGTTCATCAGATATTATACAATTGGCTTTTATTGGTTTTTTTTCTTTGTTTATATTGCTTTTTAAATGGAAAGATCTCCTCGTTTCTTTATTTGATGAAACACATGCACGTGCCATTGGATTAAACGTAAAGTTTTTAAAGATTCTCTTTTTCACACTCCTTGCTGCTTGTACCGTTGCTGCTATGCAAACAGTTGGAGCTTTCTTGGTTATTTGTCTTGTTGTAACGCCAGGGGCAACAGCTTATCTCTTAAGTGATCGGTTTGTGAACATTTTGATTATTGCAGTGCTAATTGGGACAATCACAAGCATATTGGGTGTTTATGTGAGTTATTTTTTGAATGCACAAACAGGTGGCGTTGTTGTTCTGTTTCAAGCATTTCTGTTTATGATGGCTTTTATTTTTGCTCCTAAACATGGGTATGTTGCTGCGCGCTTACGTATAAAAGCGGCAAAAAAGGTGTGATGTTATCATGATTGATCAATTACTACTTCCTTTTCAGTTTTCTTTTATGCTTAAGGGCATGATTATTGTCATGATTCTTTCTGTTCCAATGGCGATGCTTTCTTGTTTTCTTATTTTAAAAGGGTGGGCCCTTTTAGGAGATGCAATTTCTCATGCTGTTTTTCCAGGTGTTGTGATTGGTTATATGACAACGCCGTGGGTGATGGCATTTTTATCTTCTTTGCCGTTTGCTTGGTTTCAGCATGTACGTCCAGAGAATGTTACAATGACTTTGATTACGTGCGGTGCTTTTGTTGCGGGGATGGTTTGCTCTATCCTGACAGGTTTTTTAGGGAGCAATAGCCGTATTAAACAGGATACGGTGATGGGTGTTGTTTTTTCATCGATGTTTGGTTTGGGGCTTGTCTTAGCAACGGCTATTTATAGTAGCTTAGATTTGAATCATATTCTATTTGGGAATCTCTTGGGTGTTAACTGGCTTGATATTACACAGACAGCGATAATTTCTACTATTGTCACCTTTATTCTAGGAGCAAAATGGCGCGATTTTATGCTATATATCTTTGATTCAGTCCAAGGTCGTGCAATGGGATTGCGGATATCGGTACTCCATTATACTCTTTTAACGATGATTTCTCTCACCATTGTTGCCGCTTTGAAAGCTGTTGGTATTGTTCTTGTTATTTCTTTATTGATAGCACCAGGAGCAATTGCTTATCTTATCACAAAGCGATTTTCTTTGATGTTGGTGATTGCTATACTTGTCGCAGCATTTTCTGGTTTTTTAGGAATTTATCTAAGCTTATTTATCGGCTCTGATTCTGCTTCTACAATTGTGTTAATTTTAACACTTATTTTTATCGCTATTTTTATGTCACTTTTCTTTCGTCGAAGTACGATTCAGGAAATTTAAGGGAGATAAAATGTGTGCATAGCAGTCATGCATTTTTATATGTTGTCTCTCATGCCTGTTTTAACTAGAAGCCGAGGTGCTAGGTCATTTTCCTCCTAATGTCTAGCAGATGAGTGCAGTATATATTCTCCCCCCCAAAGTGCTGCATTTGTAATTAAAAGGCTGCATTGATTTATTCTGCAGCCTTTTTATTTTTAGCTTTTCTGAAAATTTCTTTTGATTTCTTGAAAAATTTGAAAGGAACAATCATATTGCGTAGGCTATTTTGTGCTTTAAAAGAGGATATCACAGAAAATATGTTTATGAATAAAGGTGTATGGCGAATAAAGGCTATAGCCGTTGTGCACTAAAGCACATGAAAAACAAGAAAAGATATACAAGAGTCTTTCATAGAGGAAAATAGTGCTAAAAGATGAAAAAAGATTTTAAGATATCGCACCCTTTGCGTATTTTTACTTCTATAGTGGGATGGGTTATGATTGTACTAGGTGTTATTGGTATAGTGTTACCAATTATGCCAACAGTGCCTTTTTTATTAGTTGCTTCATGGTGTTTTGCTCGTTCATCCCCACGTTTTCATTGTTGGTTGAATAATCACCGTGTTTTTGGTCCGCCTATTAAGCAATGGGAAGAAAAGGGAGCTATTTCCAAATTTGTTAAAGTTATTGCGGTGGTAAGTATGGCGGGTGGTTTTTTATCTTTTTTAGTAATAGCACGCCCTGTTTTGTGGCTTGCTTTGTTCGTGGCTGCTATTTTAATGTTTATCGCTGTTTATATTGTGACACGTCCATCTTCATAATGAGTAAAAAGGCTTTAGGAGCTTATTTTGGACGAGTTTCTAAGAGCCCTTGATGAAGATTTTTTCCTCAAAATTTAAAAGTAACGTCTCCATATCAAGAAGAGATAAGATAATAAGCTTTTTTAGAATGTTTTATGAAAATAATTTTATGAGTGGAGAAAATAGTATATGGACACATTAATCCAAATGTTTATAAAGCCACTTTAATAAGCAAGGGTGGATGACATTCATAGGAAGATATACTTTTTTATTAATTTCAAGGAAACAACATCCTCTTAATCCGTCGGTAACTGATTTTGCAGCCGCTTGTCTTTCATTTTATATAAATGAGTTTGTGATTAAGTCTTTACGGGCCTAGCAATACGGTTTTCATTACCAAAAAAATTGAGATAACGTTGTATTTCTTGCGGATTACCGATAGTTTTTTCAGGATTATCTGAAAGTTTTACGGCTGGGTGGCCATTTGCATGCGTAACTTTACAAACAAGGGAAAGAGCATCAAAGTTGGCAATTTCTTGGGGTGCACAGCCTACAAAATCATTAGTAAGGTCTGTTCCCCATCCGAAACTCATACGAACTTTCCCATGGAAATGATGGTAGGTTTTTTCAATTGTATTGACATCAAGTGCATCAGAGAAAATTAATAATTTTTCGTGTGGATCTTTTCCTTTTTCTTTCCACCATTGGATAATGCGTTCGCCTCCCTCAATGGGGGGAGCACTGTCAGGTCTGAAACCTGTCCAATCAGCTACCCAATCTGGTGCATTGCGTAAAAACGCTTCTGTACCAAAGGTATCAGGCAAAACAATGAGAAGATTTCCACCATAATAACGGTTCCAATCTTGCAGAACTTTATAAGGTGCTTGACGCAACTCGTTATCATTATTGGCAAGAGCAGCAATAACCATGGGCAATTCATGTGCATTGGTACCAAGAGCTTCTAAATCTGTATCCATGGCCAGAAGGATATTAGAAGTTCCAGTAAAAGAATTGCCAATGCCTTCTTTTAATGCTTCAACACACCAGCGTTGCCATAAAAAAGAATGACGGCGTCTTGTTCCAAAGTCGGATATTTTAATATCAGGCAATTTTTTGAGACGTTCAACTTTACTCCACATTTTTGCTTTAGCACGTGCGTAAAGCACATCCAAAGCAAAACGATCCAAATTTTTCATAGCAGCACGTGATCGTAATTCACTGATAATAGCAAGAGCAGGGATTTCCCACATGGAGCTATGGGACCACGGACCGTGAAAATGGAGGGTATATTGACCATCTTTACGAGTTAGTTCATATTCTGGGAGTTGAAAATTCTCTAGCCAATGAAGAAAATCTGGTGCGAAAATTTGTTTGCGTCCATAAAATGTATTACCAGCAAGCCAGATCATTTCTTTTTTCGTAAAACGTAAACTAAGAGCATGATCAAGTTGGGCGCGCAATTCGCCCTCATCAATATCATCGGCAAGTCGAATTGTCTTGGTACGGTTTATGAGGGAGAACGTAACATTTACATTAGGATAAAGCCCCCAAATCATCTGTACCATAAGAAGTTTATAAAAATCCGTATCCAGAAGTGAACGAATAATGGGATCGAGTTTCCAAGTATGGTTATAAACACGTCTCGCAATATCTGGGTGATTCATAACCCTTTTTCTTTCAGTTTTGTGAATGCAAAATTACTGTGCACCAACATAATCAATATAAGGACGCCAAGAAATATAACAACTCTAATATTTTGGGCAAGAATAAAAAACTTTTATTTTCTGTTGTTAAGCTTTAACAATTTAATGGTACGTATAATTTCGTGTTTTCCAGTTTTTTGTAATTGTATTCCTGCATGAAGCTTGGCATAATTTTTACCATCAACACTAAGTTTATTTTCAGAGCCCCATTTTACTTTAATGCTATAAACAGCATCATGAAATTTCATTTTTGTTTCATATTCAGGCCAGAATGAGGGAAAATTTGGATGTAAAAACAATTGATTATCTTGACGTTTAATACCAAGTATGGCTTGTATCGCGGCATGATAAAACCAGCCTGCTGAGCCTGTATACCACGTCCAACCACCTTGTCCTTTATGTGGTTCAACGGCGTAAATATCTGCGGCCATGACATAAGGTTCAACACGATAAATTTCAGGATTTTTCCCGTGGTTAATAGGGTTTATCATAGAAAATAAACCATAAGCTTTATCGCCTTCCCCCATTTGTGCAAGTGCTAAGATGCTCCAAATGGCACCATGCGTGTATTGACCACCATTTTCTCGAATTCCTGGTGGATAACCTTTTATATAACCAGGTTCGAGAGTACTTTTATCAAAAGGTGGCCAGAAAAGGCGTATAAGACCACCTTTTTCATCACATAGATGCTCAAGCATTGATGCCATTGCTTGTTTTTGGCGCTTAAGTGACGCCATTTGAGAAATGACAGCCCAAGATTGAGCAATCGTATCAATTTTGCATTCATCATTTATTTTGGAACCAAGAGGGGTTCCATCATCAAAATAACCACGTCGATACCAAGCACCATCCCAGCCATTTTTTTCTAGGGACTTCTTTAAACGTTCAAGATATGCACTCCATGTTTGCATATGGCTGTTGTCACCACGGTTTTTGGCAATGGTGATGAATGCTTGTAATGTAGTGCCAAGAAACCAACCTAACCATATGCTTTCCCCTTTTCCTCTAATGCCTACTAAATTCATGCCATCATTCCAATCACCGCCTAGAATAAGTGGAAGCCCATGTTTCCCGCAGCGTTTGATGGCAAGATCTAAAGCTAAAGCACAATGTTCATAAAGTGTTGCGGTTTTTGAGGATTGTAAGGGTTGAAAATAAGCATCGTGTTGTCCAATCTTCAAAGAAGCGCCTTCAATGAAAGCGATGGGGGTATCAAGAAATTCGTAGTCACCAGTCGTATTGACATAAAGAGCTGTTCCATAGGCAAGCCAAACGATATCATCAGAAATGTATGTACGAACACCAGCATTGGTGTCAGGCAACCACCAATGCTGCACATCGCCTTCGGGAAATTGATGTGCTGCGGCGTTTAATAATTGTGTACGTGCGAGTTGTGGTTTTAGCAATAATAAAGATAAACTGTCTTGCAATTGATCACGGAAGCCAAATGCACCACTCGCTTGATAAAAAGCCGCCCGCGCTAACATACGGCATACATAGGTCTGGTAAGGAAGCCAATGATTGACCATAATATCAAAAGAAGGATCAGGTGTTTTTACTTGGAAAGGAGAAACAAAATCACTCCATTGTTGTTTTTGCTGTGTTAAGAGGGATGCAAAATCACTTGTACGCACTTGATCTAATAATTTTTCAGCTTCTTGCCTGTTTTCAGCACTGCCAAGATAAAAGATTATTTCTTTTGTTTGACCTGGTAATAGATCAATATCATAGGCGAATGCCGAGCAAGGGTCGCCTCCTGCTTCAATCATATTTGAAAGGGCAGCAGCTTTTCGGATAGCATGTGGATGCGTAACAGTTCCTGTTGAACCAATGAATTCACTACGATTGGTGGTGGTGCTGGTAGGCATTTGCGATGCTGATAAAAATGCCACTTGTTGATATTTTTCAATATGATAGGGATTTTGAATAAAATGTGCACCACGTTTGTGATCATAAGAAGGAAGTATAAAAGGTGCATATTTTGTGCGAACATTGCCCAAAACCCATTCAACATAATTATAAAGACGTAAACTGCGTGATTTTTTTCCTTCATTTTTAAGGATGAGGCGTGAAAAACGAACTGGTTTTTCTTGATCGAGTGTATGAGTAAGTTCTAAAGCAATTTCTGAATGTGTGGATTTAAATGTGGAGAATCCAAAACCATGGCAAGCCTCATAAACAACATTTTCATCACATTCAACGGCAGAAATGGGTGAGAAACGTTTTAAAGACAGGCGATCGACAAGATAAAGCGCTTCTCCTGGGCGGTTAGAAACAGGATCATTTGCCCAAGGAGTTAATTGATAATCGCGGCTATTACTAGCCCAAGTAAAGAGTGCACCTTCAGCAGAGACATGGAAGCCAAAGCTGTGGTTAGCAATGACGTTAATCCACGGATGTGGTGTAGTTGTCTGTCCATGAAGACGGATGACATAATGATGAGAGTGGTTAAAACCACCATAACCATTCCAATATTTTAGATCTTTACCATTCGTGAGAAGAGATGAGACTTTTCGTTTGCCGATAAGACCAATCGAAGTAGAGAGATTGGGTTCGGTTGGTGTTGCAACTTGTTTTCTTTTGTCAAATTTGCTGTGGTTGAATTTATTATGAAAGCTTTGATTGCTATTGCGTGTTGCCAGATTAGAATCAATATTCTCCATATGTTTGAGTTGTTCAGATAAAGATCCATTTTGCGCATGCAGAATAATACGGGCTGACGCAAGAAGTGTCTTGAAACTTTGTTCATTCATTTGATCGCGTCGAAGGGTAAAAATATGTTGGCGTTTATTGGTTTCAATGGAGTGGTGTCGATAAGATTCGCATACCCATTCAATAGCGTGTTGTGTATCTTGTATATAAGAAAATGCTTGTTCATTCAGAATAACAAGATCAACGATAAGTCCCCGTATATGCCAATATTCATGCGCTTTAAGGAGTTCACGCAGTACGGTTATATCCATTTCATTATCTAATCTTAAAAGGCAGATAGGAAAGTCTCCTGAAATGGACATTGGCCAGAGATCAGATTGTTTGCCAAGAGTCTTTACTAATATTTCAGGAGGCAGACGCCATGTCCGCTCTGGATAAATAAGCGGAGTTGCATATTTTTGATAAGTCATTGCCTCTCTAGGATGAATATTGTTTTGATATAGTGAGACTTGCGAGCGTGTCCACGCCATCGAAAATTCTCGTTGAAACATATTGGGTTGTCGATAATGTTTAATATGATTGTGCAGTGTTTCCTTTGAATGAGCAGCAAAAGTCCAAAAAATGAGTTCTGCTTTCTCATGAGCAGGAATTTTTACACGGCAGCGAAGTGAGATGATTGGATCAAGCACGCAGCCTTGGCTGTTACTAAAACGAGCATTTTGGTCAAATGCGGCAGGTCGATGAATAGATCGCCCCCGACCAATAAAGAGAGAACGGTTCGTTTCAGCTTCTGTTTCTTGGATACTCTCTGTTATATCGGTAACAAAATGGGTAATATGAATCTCAGAGTCACTAGGCGAGCGTTTACGCCTTTTGGCAAAAATTGTCCTTCCTTCTTCAGTAATCTCTGTTTCTATAAACATATGTGAAAAAACAGGATGAGCGCAGTCTGTGTCCATTGTGGCGAGTGCCAATTCACCATAAGAAGTCACTTCAATAAAGCGATTTTTGTTGGTGGTATTGATAAGTTTGAGGCGTCGACCTTCGCCATCATTTTCGGATGTAACGATACATTCAAGTGTTGATTTTATACCATCAACCATTTTCATGTAGTCAGCTTTTTCATCTGTAAAAATGCTAACAGCTTCCTCTTCAACAACACGTGTTGGCTCACTGGTAACAGACCACCAGCGTCCATTCTGTGTGTCACGGAGAAAGAATAAAATACCCTGTTGATCTTCTGTCGCATCAGGAATAAAGCGCGTAATCGCATAATCATGCCAACGGCTGTAACCAGTGCCATTAGCTGTTAACATGGTAGAATAAGAGCCATTGGATAAAAGCAAAGTTGCACGAGGTTTGAGAAGTGGATTCGTGATAATACGCTCAGGTGCATGATCAAATCCTCGAGAACCATTGTGCATGGGGTTGGCAATTTTTGTATGAATGATGGGAATTTGATGTGGAGCTCTTTCCTGTAATAATAAGTGTGTTGCTTCAATAACTGGATCACGATGAAAACGATTACGCATACGCCCTTCAAAAATGACATTATTGACAGCAAGAATGGACATGCCATGATGGTGTGCATAATAATTACGTACAACAGCATATTTTTCTCCTATCGGCACACGTGAGGGAGTAAAATCAACAGAGTCGTAATAGCCGTATTGTCCTAAAGCTCCAAGATCACGGAGTCGTTTTAAATTTTTTACGGCATGAGAGGGCATATATTGTGCTGCTAAAAGGCTTGCGTAAGGAGCAATAACGGCATTGCGTGATAAGCCACGTTTGAGTCCAAGGATTGGGTCACCAAAGCTGGCATATTGGTAGTTCATTAAGTGATCGCGAGCATTAAATGCGGATTCTGAAATACCCCATGGTAATCGTTGTTCATGACCATATTGTATTTGCTGACGAATAATTAATCTATTCGTTTGATCCAGTATTGATCCTAGGGGTTCGTGCATAATGAGCGATGGCATCAGATATTCGAACATGGATCCAGACCATGACAATAAAGCACCTTTCCAACCAATTGGGATGAGTAATCGACCGAGATGAAACCAATGTTTAAATTTGATATCGCCTTTTGCAATGGCGAAAAGACTTGAGAGACGAGCTTCTGAAGCCAAAAGGTCATAACAGCTTTCATCAAGCTTGTTTTCCTGAACACGATAGCCAATAGACAAAAGTTGCCGTTCGGGTTGTTCTAAAAAGTCAAATTCCATATTAAAGGCTATTTGTCGTGCATTTGCAGATAAAGTACTTAATTTTTGGCGTATTTTTTCGATATTATAATCACCGATAGCATCACAATGATGGATCTTACAGGTTTCTACGAGGCATTGAGCCCAAGAACGTGCGTGGGCAGATTCTTCCGTTGGAATTTTTTGATCGATTTCACTTATTAAGTGTGCAATCTCACGGGCTTGAAGTAAAAGGTTGGTAATATGGAAAGTGGTCGTCTCTGATTTTTCTACGAAAGCACTAAGAGAGTGATGAAAATGGGCGATACGCTCTTCGATTTTTTGACGTAGAGGACGTAAAATGGGGTGATTATCTGGAATTTCTTTGACAGTTTCTTCAAGAATATCATTGACATCAAATAAGCCTGCTCGGTCACTTTGCAAAAAAACAGGAGATGCTTTAGCCCATTCACTTAAGGCTGAAGAAAGTGTCACCAAATGGCCGGCAAGGTTTCCTGAATCAACGGTTGACACATAGGCTGGCAAAAGAGGAGTGAGTGTATCAGTTGCATACCAATTATAAAGGTGTCCACGGAATTTTTCCATTTTTGCAAGAGAGTTTAATGTACATTCAACGCGTGTAAGAGTTTCTTCAAAACTAATCCAACCAAAATCACGTGCAGCAATAGTGGAAAGAAGATAAATTCCAATATTGGTGGGGGAGGTTCGTTGGGCAATGAGAGGTTTGGGGGCTTCTTGGAAATTATCGGGCGGTAAATGGTTGTTTTCTGCGTTAACAAAAGTTGCATAATAAAGCCATGTCCGTCGTGCAATATTTCGGAGTGCTTTTTTATCCTCAGAAGATATATCAAGGGTATCTTGAAATGTTGAAGGTTGACTGACAATCCACGCAATCAAAGGTGAGAAAAACCATGCAAATCCAAAGGGCAAAGCAATAAAACTAGCAAAATTATCAGAAAAGAGAGGCAGTGCTATCGCAAGAATACCAATCATTGTTGCTGGCCACATGGTAAGAATATAGAAGCGCAAACTATTGGGAATTGACTTTGTTGCGTCGGAGGTTTTCCATTCCAGCAGGTGTTGTTTTGAAATTGTCATGCGATAGAGTGAGCGGATAATCGCATCAGTCATAAAATAAGCTGAATGAGCAAGAAATGTAATTTTAAGAAATATATTTGCACCCGTAAGGGTGATTTTGTTCAAAATTAGTTGAAGATATCCCTGTAGAGAATGATCATGCAGAAAATGGCCAATATTGGAGGGAATAAGAGTTTGTAATATGTCTAAAATAGGGGAGACGAAGAGGCTAAGGAGCAAGAATATTTGCCAGATGATTGCACTTTTTAATGGTAAGAGAGACCATCCTGTAATTGCTGCGATCAACCACATCAGTGGTGTGAGAGAACGACGCAAATTATCTTGCATTTTCCAACGTGTCGTGGAACTTATTTTATGTGGTGGGAAGAGATAAGGTAAGAGTTGCCAGTCACCACGAATCCAACGGTGATGACGCATAACATCAATATTGTAGGCTGTTGGATAATCTTCAATCACTTCTACGGTACTTATCAATGCAGTGCGGGCATATCCTCCTTCCAAGAGGTCGTGACTAAGAACGGTATTTTCCTTAATTTTACCATCAAGTGCTTGTTGAAATGCATCAATATTATAAAGACCTTTACCAATGAAAGTTCCTTCTCCCAAAAGATCTTGATAAGTGTCAGAAACAGCAAAGACATAAGGATCAATTCCACGATTGGTAGAAAAAATACGTTGCAAAATTGATGTTGCTTTTCCTGTTGTAAGAGAAGGTGTAATACGAGGTTGTAAAATGCTATAGCCTTTTATAACTTTTTTATTATGTACATCAAAAGTAGGGTGGTTGAGTGGATGATTAAGCTTTCCAACGAGTTTTGTAACACTTTCGGGGGTAAGACGTGTATCTGAATCCAAAGTCATCACAAAACGGCAATCCATGGGAAGATGTGGATTTGGAGGATAAAAGCTTGTGTTTTTATGTCCTCTTAGTAACAGATTGAGTTCATGAAGTTTACCTCGCTTTCTTTCCCATCCCATCCAGCATTTTTCGCTGGTATTATAAAGACGTCGACGGTGTAAAAGGAAAAAGAGAGGGATGTCATCACGATGATAACGGCGATTAAGTTCATCAATACTTTTTTGCGCATAATGCAGCAAATCAAGATCAGCTTGTGTTTCTTCTGATGATGCATCACTCCAGTCTGTTACAAGGGCAAAATGAATGGCACCTTTGGGATTGGAAAGATAGTGTACTTCAAGATTACGCACTTGTTCATCAATGTAATTATGTGAAGTGATGAGAGTCGGTACAACGACCATTGTGCGTGCATGTTTGGGAATTCCTGTTTTGTATTCATAACCAATAAGCTGTTTTGATGGGACAAACCATGAAACAACAGTATTAAAAAGAGCAAAAGCTGCGTCCATAGCAGGAAAAAGCGCTAATGTAGCAAAAAGAATGGACATCCATGGAGCTGTACTAGATGTCTGTAACAGAAAATAAATTGCAAGTAAAAAAGTGAACGTTAAAACAGAGACAGGAATTGCAATAGCTCTTATCTTTGAACCAAAAAAAGCACGTGTCCATTTTATGAAAAGAGGTGGAATGTATCCACAAACTTTTTCAAAAGTGTAACGCCCATCATCAACGAGATACCAGCCAACAGAGGAATGATTACGATCAGAAGACTCTTTGGAGGAAGAGTGTGCCATTTCTACAGCTTTACGTGCAACTTCCAGTTCACTAAGAGGCGAAAGACGTGCAATTTTTTCGATGACTTGTCGATAAATATTACGGGAATGAGGATCAATTTCGGAAAAATCACTATTTTCACGCAAAATAGAATCGACAGAACTGACAGTTTCAAACCATACCGTCCAATCGACATCATCAATAGCTTTAAGGGTACGGATAATATTGCCCATGGTTACACCATCCGCCGCTTGGCGAGTATGTTCATCTGCTGTCACAATTTCTAAATTACTGCCTCGGCTCTGTAATTGCTTTTCAAGCCAAGTTAATGCTGTTGTTGAATCGACAGATGTACCACGCAGACGGTAGAATAAATGCGTTGAAAAGGTTGGATCAACAGTGAACGGTTTATAGCGTGTAAAAAGAGTGTGTAATTTTGTTTCATTGTCCGCGAGAGAAATTTCATCGGCGACTTTATGAGCAAGATGGCGCATAGACCGTGTTTGTTCAATACGCAGTGAAAGACGACAAACATTTTCAATTAAAAGCATTTGGATGACAGAAGGAAGTGCCCATAATTCACCAATTTTAAGAGCACAGATTTCTTGAAATCCATTGATCATAGCTGTGAGTGTTTTTTTTGAAAATCCGCTATCTGTATGAGCAATATAAAGCCAAGCTAAAGCAAAGATACGTGGTATGCTTTCCTTTTGTTTATAAACGGGAAGTTGTTTTATGAAGGACTTGGATAAGTTACGACGGAGTTGTTGTATAGTTTTATCAATAGTATAATGATTATCAATGAGCCATTGAGCAGCTGGTGTAATGGTCTCATCATTCCAAGCAGCAATATCGCTGGTTTGAAAGGCACGGAGAATAAGTTTAGCATTTTCATTCAGCCTTCTATGAAAATTATTTTCTCCTTTATATTCAGGAAGTAAGATTTCTTTTTGAGAAGCTATATCATGGCCTAACTTATAAAGTTGATCCTGTGATTTATAAGTTGAGCGAAGAGGAAAATTGGTTTGAGTAAGAGAATGGATTTCAGTGTGTTGAGAACAAAAACACTTCATGAAAGAGTTTGTAAGTGCCATAATATGCTATTGCTATTCAATTACGTGGTTTCTTTATTTTTAAGAGGCTGTGAGCACTTTATCTTAATAATGAGCAGTTCATAGAAAAAAATAAACTTTTTATTTTTCTTGTAAGAGTCTTTGCAATTTTTGACGGGAGCATTGAAGCAACCAGCAGACAACTTCTGTAAAAAATAAAAAGGTCGCTAAAAAGATGAGCGACCTTATTTTTAATCATTACTTTAACAATTGAACATTAATCTTGTTCTTGTTTTTTCAAAGCTGCGCCGAGAATATCGCCAAGAGAAGCACCTGAGTCTGTAGAACCATACTGTGCAACAGCCTCTTTTTCTTCTGCAATTTCCAAAGCTTTGATAGATACTGAAAGTTTACGTGTTTTTTTATCAAATGCGGTGATGCGCGCATCAATCCGCTGACCAATTGAAAAACGTTCAGGGCGCTGCTCATCACGATCACGGGCTAAGTCAGCACGACGAATGGTTGTTTCAAGATTGTGGTCGATCAATTTTACACCAATATCATTTTCATTAACCGCAGTAACTTCACATGTTACGACAGCACCTTTGCGAAGTTCGCCAGAAGCAGCTGCTTCCCCAACTTTATCGTTGGAAAGTTGCTTAATTCCAAGAGAAATACGCTCTTTTTCAACGTCAACATCAAGGACCACAGCTTTAACGATATCACCTTTATTGTAAGTATCAATGACTTGCTCACCAGGGCGATTCCAATCAAGGTCAGAGAGATGAACCATGCCGTCAACATCACCTTCAAGCCCAATGAAGAGACCAAATTCTGTTTTGTTTTTGACCTCTCCTTCAATTTGTGAATTAACAGGAAACTTATTGGCAAAAGCAACCCATGGATTTTCAAATGTTTGTTTTAAGCCAAGAGAAATACGCCGTTTAGAAGGATCAATTTCCAGAACAACAACTTCTACTTCTTGTGATGTGGAGAGAAGTTTTCCTGGATGAACATTTTTCTTTGTCCAACTCATTTCGGAAACGTGGATCAATCCTTCGATTCCGGGCTCTATTTCAACAAAGCCACCGTAATCAGTGATATTGGTAACAGCACCAGTAATTTTTTTACCAACGGGATATCGAGCGCTGATGCTTTCCCAAGGATCACTTTCAAGCTGTTTCATACCAAGAGAGATACGGTGTGTATCTTGGTTGATACGAATGATTTGAACTTTAATAGTTTGACCAATTGTGAGAACCTCAGATGGGTGATTAACACGCCGCCAAGCCATATCTGTAACGTGTAAGAGTCCGTCAATTCCCCCAAGATCAACGAAGGCACCATAATCAGTGATGTTTTTAACAACACCTTCAACGATTTGGTTTTCTTCAAGATTCTGTACAATTTCTGAACGCTGTTCGGCACGGCTTTCCTCTAAGACAGTACGACGTGAAACAACAATATTACCACGACGACGATCCATTTTTAAAATCTCAAAGGATTGTGAATTGTGCATGAGAGGCGAAACATCACGAATGGGACGAATATCGACTTGGCTGCGAGGCAAGAAAGCAACAGCACCATCGAGATCGACTGTAAAACCACCTTTTACTTGGCTAAAGATAACTCCATCGACGCGTGCTCCAGCATTGAATTTTTCTTCTAAACGAATCCAGCTTTCTTCGCGCCGTGCTTTTTCACGCGATAGAACAGCTTCACCCATCGCATTTTCAATGCGCTCAATGTAAACTTCAACTTCATCGCCAACTTGTAAGGAACCATCTTTTCCTTTAGCTCCAAATTCTTTGAGTGGAATACGTCCTTCGACTTTTAGTCCAGCATCAATAATGGCCATATCTTTTTCGATTGCAATGACACGACCTTTAACAACGGATCCTTCATTAAGATCATTGGTTTGAAAAGATTCTGTTAAAAGGGCTTCGAAATCCGCTGTTGTGGGATTATATTGTGACATAAAAACTCCTGATACATACCTTAAATTATAAGGTATAAGCGCTAGGTTAGTGTTAACACTTGGTAACTTCATGCCTTTTTTCTTGGTACAGGAAGAAAAATTAGCGCTAGGCTGAAAATCACCTTGACGATTTTATCCAATTATACGCACTTTTATGATTGGATCAATAAAAGTGCATGCAACTGCAAATGTTGCTTCTATACTCAATTCTGATGTATCAAGCAAGTGGGCGTCTTTTGCGGGCTTTAGCGGGCTTTGTTTACGTGTTGTATCGCGACTATCACGTTGTTCTAGTTGAGCCAAGATTTCATAATAATCTGCTTGGGGTCCTTTTTTTAAGATCTCCTGATAGCGACGTTTTGCACGTGTTTGAACATTGGCTAGAATATAAAGCTTAACATCGGCATCAGGGCACACGACAGTGCCAATATCACGTCCATCAAGCACGCTGCCCGGCAAAATTTTAGCAAAGTCACGTTGTTTTGCGACAAGAATTTGGCGTACAGCAGGGTTGAGTGCTATTTTTGAAGCGGCTTCACCAAGTTCATGAGAAGAAAGGAGAGCCGGATTTAAAGTATGAAAATCAAGTTCTATGGCACAAGCAAGAGCACTTTGTTCATCATCAAGAGCTAAGTTTTTTTGTAAAAGTGCGTGTGCAACACCGCGATAAGTGAGTCCCGTGTCGAGATGCTGAAGATGATAATGAGCAGCAATTTTTCGTGCTAATGTCCCTTTCCCTGAGGCTGCTGGTCCATCAATTGCAATAACAAAAGGTTTCAAGAGATTTTTCCCCCTAGTTGTTGCATAAAAGGGATAAATTCTGGAAAGCTCGTAGCAATCATTCGTTTATCATCGATAGTAACAGGCTTTTCTGATACAAGCCCGAAAACAAGGAAACACATGGCAATTCGATGATCAAGATATGTGGTAACATTTCCCCCTCCTAATCCTTTTTCAGAGCCTTTTCCATGAACGATGAGAAAATCTTGACCTTCTTCACACTCTACATGATTCATTTTTAATCCTTGAGCAAGTGCAGAGAGTCGATCTGATTCTTTAACACGCAATTCTTCAATTCCGAGCATAACTGTTTTGCCTTCAGCAAAGGCTGCCGCTACGGCTAAGGCAGGGTATTCATCAATCATTGATGGAGCGCGTTCTTTTGGGATCGTTACACCTTTTAGCATTGAGGATTTGACCTGCAAATCGGCAACATCTTCTCCACCTGTTTGGCGTTGGTTTAAAAACTCAATTTGAGCCCCCATTTCCCATAATGTTTCAATAAGTCCCATTCGAGAAGGGTTGATAAGAACATTTTCAATGGTGATATCAGAATCTTCTACAAGAAGAGCAGCGATAAGCGGAAAAGCCGCAGAAGAGGGATCGCCTGGAATATTAACAGTTTGTCCGGTAAGGTGTGGTTGGCCATGGAGATGAATAAAACGCGTGCCTTGAGCATCTGTTTCTATCTCAAGTTCAGCACCAAATGCTTTTAACATTTTTTCGGTATGGTCACGTGTGGGAATGGGTTCAATAACAGTTGTGGTGCCAGCGGTATTAAGTCCAGCAAGGAGGATTGCGGATTTCACTTGGGCAGAAGCCATTGGAATACGGTAGCGAATCGGGTTAGCCGTTTTTGGTCCATAAAGCGTTAAAGGGAGATGATCGCCATGGGGGGCATCAATTTCAACACCCATTAAACGGAGGGGATCGAGAATACGTCCCATTGGGCGTTTGGAGAGAGAGGCATCACCAATAAAAGTTGTTTTCATATGATAAGGACCAACCATTCCCATAACCAAGCGAACACCTGTTCCAGCATTACCAAAATCTAAAGGGTCTTGTGCAGCTAAAAGGCAACCATTCCCAGTTCCCCGCATGATCCAGAGATCGTTTTTCTTTTGTAGACAAGCACCCATAGCTTGCATAGCAGCAGCTGTATTGAGAACGTCATCGCTTTCAAGTAATCCGTGGATATGTGTTTCACCAGTTGCTAATCCTCCCAATATAAGAGATCTGTGGGAGATCGATTTATCTCCTGGTATTTTAATTTTTCCAGAAAGACGGGTGGATTTATAGGCGGTTATGGGGATTGCTTTTTGCATAGAAGTTCTATCTAATTTTATCTGAATTTTATTGAATGAAGCACCTTTTAGCACATGCTTTGAAAAGCGTCATGAGAAAATCCATGTGGAATGATGTATTTTCTTTGACAAAGGCACTGTTTTTCGATTAAGCACCATGAAATTTATCTTTTAATGGAATTTAAGTTAATCAAAGAGGGACGGTTCATGGCAAAACAAGAACTTGGAACGAAGCGTATTGATCCAGAAACGGGAAAGAAGTTTTATGATCTTAATCGCGACCCTATCGTATCACCTTATACAGGGATTTCTTACCCACGCTCTTATTTTGAGGTTGCGGCTGCAGAAGCGAGTAGTGAAGAAGAAGTTGATGCAGAAGAGCTTGATACAGCACTTGAAAAGTCTGCCTTTATGCTTCTTGAAGAAGATGGTGACGATTCTAAAGATGATGATCTTCCTGATTTGGAAGATAGTGATGTGGATCTTGGTGATGATGATGACACGTTTTTATCTCACGATGAAGATGATGACGATGATGACGTTACTGGTATTATCGGAGGTGGTGTTTCTAACGATGACGATATTTAAGAGAAGGAAGAGGGTATTCTTTTCATTGAATGCAAATTCTTCTTGATCTTCGGTTTTTCTCGTTCTAGATCTTCCTCTAAGATTGTTTACCTTTTAGAGGATAATCCGTCTTATATGGGGCTATAGCTCAGCTGGGAGAGCGCTTGCATGGCATGCAAGAGGTCAGCGGTTCGATCCCGCTTAGCTCCACCAAAAAAGTATGAATTCTTCTAGTAAGGTATCGCCGTTTATAACGGGAATTTGTGCATTTTAAGAGATGCTATGCTGTAGTTGTTTATCACTTATGACATCATGCACAAAAAGTAACATCAGCAAAATCTATTAAAAAACTTTATGGAATTATGATAATAACTGTCGAATAGAGCTTATGCGTAAGCTTTAGATTTTGTGATTTAAATGCCTCAAGAGAGGTGTTTTTCTTTTTCTCATATGCCAGCTCTTGTTTTTAAAGTTAGCTTGCAGCACAACAGAGAAAATGGAATTATTTGAGGGGAAAAAATAATGCCTTCTTACCGTTCAAGAATATCGACTCATGGGCGTAATATGGCTGGGGCTCGTGGTCTTTGGCGTGCAACAGGGATGAAAGATATTGATTTTGGTAAGCCCATTATTGCTATTGCGAATTCTTTTACACAATTTGTACCAGGGCATGTCCATTTAAAAGATCTTGGGCAACTAGTGGCACAGGAAATAGCTGTTTCTGGTGGTGTTGCGAAAGAGTTTAATACAATCGCTGTAGATGATGGAATCGCTATGGGGCATGATGGGATGCTTTATTCTTTGCCATCACGTGAAATCATTGCTGATTCTGTTGAATACATGGTCAATGCGCATTGTGCTGATGCGCTTGTATGTATTTCTAATTGTGACAAAATTACACCTGGTATGTTGATGGCTTCTTTGCGGTTGAATATTCCAACAATTTTTGTCTCAGGCGGTCCTATGGAAGCAGGTAAGATTAAATGGAAAGGCGAAGATCGCACTGTTGACTTAGTTGATGCAATGATTGCTGCGGCTTCAGAATATAATTCAGAAGAAGAAGTTGGGGAAATGGAACGTGCTGCTTGCCCTACATGTGGTTCCTGTTCAGGAATGTTTACAGCAAATTCTATGAATTGTTTGACCGAAGCGTTAGGGCTTTCTCTTCCTGGAAATGGATCAGTGTTAGCAACACATGCAGACCGGCGGATGCTTTTTGAGAGAGCTGGACAACAAATTGTTGCGTTGGTCAAGCGTTACTATGAAGAAGGTGATGAGACAGTTTTACCGCGTTCTATTGCTTCACGCAGGGCTTTTGAAAATGCAATGACCGTGGATATTTCCATGGGAGGATCAACCAATACTGTTTTGCATCTTTTAGCTGCAGCGCAAGAAGGTGAAGTAGATTTTACCATGACGGATATTGATAATCTTTCGCGGCGTGTTCCTGTTTTGTGCAAGGTTGCACCTGCTGTTGCTAATGTGCATATGGAGGATGTTCACCGTGCTGGCGGTATTATAGGGCTTTTAGGGGAATTGGATGCAGCTGGACTTATTGATACATCTGCTTATACAGTTCATGCTAAAACGATGAAGGAAGCTCTTTGTCATTGGGATGTAAAACAAACACGTGAATCAACAGTTCATGAATTTTACCGTGCAGCTCCAGGTGGCGTTCCAACACAAACAGCTTTTAGTCAATCTTGTCGTTATGATAGCCTTGATCTTGATCGTAAAAAGGGTGTGATTCGGGATAGAGAACATGCTTATTCGCAAGATGGGGGATTAGCTGTTCTTTATGGAAATATTGCCAAAGATGGCTGTATTGTGAAAACAGCAGGTGTTGATCCATCGATTTTAACTTTTAAAGGTCCAGCAAGAATTTTTGAAAGCCAAGATTCCGCTGTTGCGGCAATCTTGAACGACAAAATTGAACCAGGCGATATTGTTTTAATCCGTTATGAAGGTCCGCGTGGTGGACCTGGAATGCAAGAAATGCTCTATCCAACAAGCTATCTCAAATCCAAAGGATTAGGAAAAGTTTGTGCACTTATAACGGATGGGCGTTTTTCAGGGGGATCTTCTGGGCTCTCGATAGGACATATTTCACCAGAGGCTGCTGAAGGAGGGGCAATAGCTTTGGTGGAAGAGGGGGATATCATAGAAATAGATATTCCTAATCGTACCATTCATCTGTTGGTTGATGATGTTGAGATGATACATCGTCGTGCAAAAATGGAGGCAAAAGGAAAAACAGCTTGGCAACCAATAGAAAAGCGTGAACGCAAAGTTTCTAAGGCTCTCAAAGCATATGCAGCAATGACAACTTCTGCTGCTAGAGGAGCGGTTCGTAGCATTTGATTGAAGTAAAGTAAAAATTCATTTTGTGAAAGACAGAATTTTTAGAGATTTTCTCGTCTCTTACATGATATTTCAAGTCATTGTAAATATGATTTTAAGATGATTGCGGATTTCATTTCGTTCGTATGAAAGCCAAAAAATATGACGTGCAGGCTTTGACTCTCTATGCATTATTCTGATCAAGAAAAATTGAGATAGAAAAGCAATGATAATAAAATAAATGGTCACTCTGCTTTAAAATGATCATGAAAAAGCACTTCATTTACTTTATCTATAGGGGATTTTTTTCAAGTTGTTTGAGGTGATAGAGTGCTTCTAAAGCTTGCTTAGGAGAGAGTTCGTCAGGATGGATATTTTCTAAAGCTTCGTGAAGTATACAATGTTTGCTTGTTTTTTCATGGATGGGAGAGTCCGTTTTAAGAGAAAAAAGTGGGAGATCATCAATTAATTTATGTTCTTTTCCAGCCATTTCGCCTTTTTCTAACTGGTGGAGAACATCTGTAGCACGTGTAATAACTGCTTCAGGAAGTCCCGCAAGTTTTGCAACTTGTACACCGTAGGATCGATCAGCAGCTCCTTTTGTAACTTCATGAAGAAATACGACATCGCCATCCCAATTTTTGACTTTCATTGTTACATTATGGAGGCGATCAAGCTTTTGGGTAAGTGCTGTCATTTCATGAAAATGCGTAGCGAGAATAGCACGACAATGATTAACTTCATGAAGATATTCGACAGCTGCCCAAGCAATAGACAGTCCATCAAAAGTTGATGTGCCCCGACCAATTTCGTCAAGAATGACAAGGGAATGGTGACTTGCATGATTAAGAATCGTTGCTGTTTCGACCATTTCCATCATAAAGGTTGAGCGCCCCCGTGCCAGATCATCAGAAGCACCAACACGACTAAACAAACGATCAACAACACCAATATGCGCAGCCGTAGCTGGAACAAAGGAACCCATTTGTGCCATAATAGCAATGAGAGCGTTTTGCCGCAAAAAAGTTGATTTTCCTCCCATATTGGGACCTGTCAAAAGCCAAATTGCTGCATATTGATGATTTTCTTGTACAGAAAGATCACAATTATTGGCAACAAATGGTTCTGCTGCTTGCTTTCGGAGTGCTTGCTCTACGACAGGATGGCGTCCTGCCGTGATGTGAAAGGTAAGTGATTGATCAATTTTAGGACGACAATATCCCTGTTCTTCAGCAAGATGTGCTAATGCAACGGTTACATCCAAAACAGCAAGTGCTTCAGCGGCTTTACGGATGAAATCAACCTGTTCGGTAATTTCATGAACAAGAGTATCAAAAATTTCCAGTTCAAGTGTCAGTGCGTGGTTGGCAGCATGAGCAATACGGCTTTCAAGATCGGCAAGCTCTGTTGTCGTAAAGCGCATAGCATTTGCCATTGTTTGTCTATGGATAAAACGCGCTTTAGCTTGTGGACTGTTTGTGAGAGCAGATGCTTGTACATTAGTGACTTCAATGAAATAACCTAAAATATTGTTATGCTTTATTTTGAGTGTTTTAATATCTGTTTCTTGAGCATACTGTGCTTGTAGTTCAGCAATAACGCGGCGGGATTCATCGCGCAGAGCGCGCATTTCATCGAGCTCTTTATGATATTGAGAGCGAATAAAACCACCATCACGTTTAAGAAGTGGAAGATCATCAGCTAATGCTTGTTCTAAATGAAAATGCAAAGCAGTAGGCAGGTGTGAGAAAGTCTGTTGTACATCACTTATTTCTTGAGGAAGCAATTCATTGTTAAGGAGCTGATGAAGTTCACGAACGATTTCAAAACCGCGCTTGATTGTAGCCATATCACGAGGTCCTCCTCGTCCAAGGGCCAACCGTGAAACGGCGCGTGGCATATCTGGTCCCCCTTTTAAAATCAATTGTATGGCTTCTGCAAGCGATGCATTGCGTAGAAAGAAATCTATTGAATCCAGACGCGTATCAATAGCTGCAGGTGAGGTAAGAGGAGCAATAAGGCGATCAACGAGAAGGCGTGATCCTCCTCCTGTTACGGTACGATCAATAGCTTTGAGTAAACTTCCATCTCGTTGACCTGATGTTGTTCGAATAAGCTCGAGACTTAGTCTGGTTGCGGCATCAATGAAAAGGGTAGCACTTTCATTTTGACGTTCAGGCCGCATGAGAGGAGGGCGATGCGTGATTTGGGTTTTTTCAATATAACGAATGGCGGCGGTAATTGCGGAAAGTTCTGGGCGTGAATAATCAGCAACACCTTCAAGAGTTGAGAGTTTGAAATAATTGCAAATATCGCGTTCAGCGGTGATTACATCAAAGAGATTTGCAGGTTGAGGTGAAATGATGCGTCCGAGAACATCAAAAAGTGATTTGTGGGATTTATCATGAAAAAAAGAGTCAGCGACAATGATTTCTTGTGGATCCACGCGCATAATATCGGTCAAAAGTTTTTCATTACGACTTTCTGTTACACGAAATATGCCTGTTGAGATATCAATCCAAGAAAGGGCAAATTCCTCTCCATCGCTGGTTTGTATGCGGGCAAGTGTCATAAGATAATTTGCACGCGTTGGATCGAGAAGCTTTTCTTCTGTTATAGTTCCAGGTGTGACAAGACGAACGACATCGCGCCGAACAACCGATTTTGATCCACGTTTTTTAGCTTCTGCAGGATCTTCTGTTTGTTCACAAACAGCAACGCGATAACCACAGGCAATAAGTTTTTGCAAATAATCATCAGCACAATGAACGGGAACACCACACATGGGAATATCTTCACCCAAATGTTTTCCGCGTGTTGTGAGTGTGATGCCTAAAGCTTGAGCGGCTTCAACTGCATCATTAAAAAAGAGTTCATAAAAATCACCCATTCTATAAAAGAGAAGGGAGTCATGATTTACTGCTTTGATTTCTATATATTGCTCCATCATAGGTGTAAGGCGCTGTTGATGAGGAGCAGATGAGGAGGATGGCTGTGGGATTAAATTATTTTTATGGGTGGCTTTATTATCCATTTTTACGCGCCTGTTTTTTTCATATGAGGCTTTAGCGCCCTTTTTTGTTTACTTCAATGTTTATCTTCATTATCTCTGAATTGAAATGTATGATCAGGTCCGTTAAAGCAAGCATAGCGATTTCTGACATATGAATCAAATTTTAAAATTGGATAATGACACGCGTTATCAAGAGGAATTTACACTGTTTTTGGAAAGCTAAGTGAGATGAAAAAAAGTGAGCAGGATCAGAAAACGCCTCAAACCATTTATAGTGCGAGTGAACGAGAAGCGCTTGATTTTCATAGTCGTGGACGGCCTGGAAAGCTTGAAATTGTTGCAACAAAGTCTATGGCAACGCAGCATGATTTAGCACTTGCGTATTCACCAGGTGTTGCTGTTCCTGTTAAAGCGATAGCTCAAAATCCGGCATTGGCTTATGATTATACAGCAAAGGGCAATCTTGTTGCTGTTATATCAAATGGAACAGCTATTTTAGGTTTAGGTAATTTAGGTGCCCTTGCATCTAAGCCAGTCATGGAAGGCAAAGCAGTACTTTTTAAGCGCTTTGCAGATATTGATTCAATCGATTTGGAAATTGATACGAATGATACGGAAAGTTTTATTAATCTGGTGCGTCATTTGGAACCTTCTTTTGGTGGTATTAATCTTGAAGACATTAAAGCACCAGAGTGTTTTATAATTGAAAGTCGCTTACGCGAGATTATGAATATTCCTGTTTTTCATGATGATCAACACGGTACAGCGATCATTGTAGCTGCTGGTGTTCTTAATGCCTTGTCTTTAACAGGGCGCGATATGCAAAATACGCGATTAGTCTGTAATGGTGCTGGTTCTGCAGGAATTGCTTGTATTGAATTAATCAAAGCGATGGGGTTTCGACCTGAGAATATCATATTATGTGATACGAAGGGTGTTGTCTATGAAGGTCGCGAGGAGGGGATGAATCAGTGGAAATCTGCGCATGCTGTGCGAACCGATAAACGCACTCTTGCTGAAGCGATGGAAGGCGCTGATATGTTTTTCGGGGTTTCTGCTAAAGGTGCAATTACCCCTGAAATGGTAAAATCGATGGCGCCTCAACCAATTATTTTTGCTATGGCCAATCCCGATCCAGAAATTACACCGGAAGAGGTTATGCAAGTGCGTGATGATGCCATTGTAGCGACAGGTCGTTCGGATTATCCAAATCAGATTAATAATGTTTTGTGCTTTCCTTATATATTTCGTGGTGCGCTTGATGTACGTGCGACGGTCATTAACGAAGATATGAAAATTGCTGCGGCGAGAGCTCTTGCAGATTTGGCTCATGAAGAAGTGCCTGACAGTGTTGCAGAAGCTTATCGTGGAAAGCGATTAAAATTTGGTCGGAATTATATCATTCCTGTTCCTTTTGATCCGCGTTTATTTACTGTTGTTTCTATGGCGGTGGCAAAAGCAGCAATGGAAAGCGGTGTTGCGCAAAAGCACATTGATGACTTAGAAGCTTATGAACGTGATTTGAATGCAAGACGTGATCCCATTTCCTCTATGATGCGTGGTATTTACAATCATGTTCGTCAAGCACCAAAACAAATTGTTTTTGCAGAAGGCGAAGAAGAACAAGTGATGCGGGCTGCTGTTTCCTACGTTCATCAAAAACTAGGACAAGCGATTTTAATTGGTCGTGAAGAACAAGTTAAGGAAACAGCTTCTGTTGCTGGCATTGATCTTGAGCGTGAAGGTATTTCTGTTATGAATGCCAAGCTCTCTTGTCGCACAGATGCTTATGCAAATTATCTTTATAAAAAAATGCAACGCCAAGGTTGGTTGTTGCGTGATTGTCATCGTCGTATCAATAATGATCGCAATTATTTTGCTGCTTGTATGGTGGCATTGGGGGATGCTGATGCAATGGTTACAGGAGTAACACGCAATTATGAAACAGCGTTGATTGATATACGTCGCGTGATTGGTGAAAAACCAAAAGAACGGTTGATTGGTATCTCAATGGCCATTTGTCGAGGGCGCACTGTATTTATTGCGGATACAGCTATTTACGAGAATCCGAACGCTGAGGAACTTGCTGATATAGCAGAACAGACAGCTTCTTTTGTTTGTGGATTGGGATATCAACCGCGGGTAGCTTTTGTAGCATTTTCTACTTTTGGCTATATGAAAGGACAGGTTGCACAGCATATTCAAGATGCTGTTCATATTTTGCATGAACGTAAGGTTAGCTTTGAATTTGATGGGGAAATGAGTGCTGATGTGGCACTCAATTCGAAATTGATGCAGCAATATCCTTTTATGGGATTAAAGGAGCCTGCTAACATTTTAGTGATGCCTGGATATCATGCGTCTTCTATTGCGAGCAAAATGTTACAAGAGCTTGGTGAAGCAACAATTATTGGCCCCATTTTGATTGGATTAGAAAAATCTGTCCAAATTGTACCATTTAGTGGAAACGATACCGATGTTGTCAATATTGCAATGCTTGCTGCTTACCATGCGAGAAAATTGTAAAAATAAAGGCCCATGATATTGCAGGGCCTTTTTGAAAATAAAAAATTTTTTTAGGACGGTTTTATCTGACTCTGACTTTCTTTTTGTTCTTCAGCAAGACGCTTTTGAAACAGAGCAGCAAAATCAATCGGATCAATCCACAAAGGCGGAAAACCACCATTTTGAGTGGCATCAGAAATGATTTGCCGAGCAAATGGGAACAAAAGACGGGGACATTCGATAAAAACGAGAGGCATCACATGTTCTTGTGGAATATTTTCAATATGGAAAACCCCGCCATAAATGAGTTCTACATGAAACAACGTTTCAGCGTCATCATTAGCTTTGACCGAGAGTGAAAGGACGACATCGTAATTATCATCACCAATTGGGTTGGCGTTAACACTAATATTAATATCGATTTGTGGTGCCTTTTCACGTGGACGCAGTGAGCGAGGAGCACTTGGATTTTCAAATGAAAAATCTTTTAAATATTGAGTTAATACAGCAAAAACTGGCTCTCCACCGTTATTGTTCATTTCACCTTCGGCCATATTAGGAACCTCTCATCATCATTGTATGTATTTCTATTTTTGATCTAAAGATCAAGCTGGTTATCACGCTTCGCAAAAGGTTGCAAGAAACCCTCTTCTTGTCTTGGATTATTTTTAAAGTAAGTTACAGATTTTTTTTGCATTTCAATGATTGTCATCATTTTTATGCCATGGAGATTCTGTCGTATTATGGATTTGATAGTCTTCTGCGTTAAGATCAATTATTTTTTCAGACTTATTTTGAGGGTTGGTCTTGTTCTCGGTGTGGATATTCATTTTGTTGCTCAAGAGTGAAAAGAAATACCAGATAGTAGAACGGGCCGGTTTAATAAGGAGTAATATTCCTAAGATATCGCTTACAAAACCTGGAAGGATAAGCAAAATTGCACCAAGTGTGATGAAAGCGTCATCCATGATATGATTTTTTAGTGTACGTCCTTGGATAAATTCACGTTGTATATTTTTAAAAAAGTTAAGCCCTTGAATTCGCAACAAAGTAATTCCCACTATTGTTGTGAGAATGATCAGACTCAAAGTTGCTAAAATTCCAATTTCTTTCCCAACAAAAATAAAACCGGCAATTTCGATCAAGAAGCCGCTGAGGAGGAGGAGGATAAAAAAGCGAGGATTGATAGAATAAAACTTTATCACATGAAAATTCCCTTCTCGATGTTTGGGATAGAAAACTGTAGAGTCATTCTTTTAAACATGAATGAATAAGGGGTACAAAAATATTTGAATAGTAAATTCCCTATTTTACTTATTTATTTATAAATGATATTGACTGCAATGTTTATTACAGATCATCTTAGATTTGGAGATTAACAGCGCCCATGGAATTTGACATTATACTTGTCGTAGCTCTTGTTATTATGGTTGTCGTTTTTGTGCAACTCCGTAATGTATTAGGAAAACGGATTGGTTTTGAAAAGCCTCCCTTTGATCCTTATTCTCGACATTCTAAAAAACAGATTGAAGAAGAAACGGCTGACAATACTGTTTCGTTCCCTCATCAGAGCAATTCCCAAAAGAGCGATTTTGATGAAATTGATGCGATTTCACCAAAAGGAAGTGTACTGAATAAAGGTTTGCGGGCACTCTATCAGAGTGATCCTTATTTTTCTCCTCAATTTTTTATAAAGGGAGCTCAAGTTGCTTATGAAATGATTGTAACAGCTTTTGCTAAAGGTGATCGCGATCAACTTAAAAAATTGCTTTCTCAGGATGTTTTTGAGGGATTTTGTGCTGCTATTGAGCAACGCGAAAAAAAGAATGAAAGAGTCCAGTTTACTTTTGTCGGAATTAATAAGATTGAGTTCGTTGCAGCAAAAATGCAAGAAAAGGAACAATTTTTGACTGTGCGGATTGTGAGTGAAATGATTTCTGTGACCTATAATGAGAAGGGAGAGCGTATAGACGGTGATCCTGATGCTATTGTAGAAATTAGGGATGTTTGGACCTTTATGCGCAATAGTCTCTCGTCTGATCCAAATTGGAAACTTTTTGCAACAGAAGATGAAAATTAAGATCTCCTTTTTCGATAAGATCGTATAAATCAGATTTATAAGAGATTGAAGATTGAAATGTCCACGGATGAATGGAGACAAAAAAGGGATTTATTGGCTTCACAGGATCGTTTTTTATGGGAGATGGTGTGTCGTACCACAATACCACTTCATAATAATAAGCCTCATTCTTTTCTTACAAAAGAGACTGAAAATATAGGTAATAAAAAACAGCAGGGAACACCACTCGTTTCATTTTCTCATGGAAATCAACAGAGACCAACAATAGTAAAAAGAGAAAAGGCGACAGTTAAACAAGCACATAAAATTCATTTTTTCGATCGTGTTGTACACCATAAAATTGCCAAAGGTCATTACCCACTTGAAGCGCGTCTTGATCTTCACGGTTGTATGCAGGAAGAAGCTTATTTTTTCTTAAAAAAATTTCTACAATCATCTCAACAGAATGGATTGCGTTATGTACTTGTAATTACAGGAAAAGGCCGATCACTTGGCAGTGATGGCGCTTTGTATAGGTTTGTCCCTCATTGGTTATCAACACCAGCTTTTCGATATTATGTTCATGCATTTGAGCATGCAGCCCGCCATCACGGTGGTGGAGGAGCGCTTTATGTTTGGTTGCGCCGCTTTGTGATGGGGAAAGAGGAATGATATTATTGAGTCTGTTCTGTTTTAAGATTAGTTCATCAGGTGTGGTATTTGGCAGGTAAGGGTATCCTCTTTACAATATAGTCATCCATAGACAATTAACACAGAAAATATAACAACAGATGGGGGGATATGAATTAGGCCTTCTTTAAGCGAGAGTATTGAACAAGTTGCAATACAAAAAAACAATAGACAGCAGATATCTGCTTTCTATTGGAGGTGTGTTATTGGATTTTGATTGTTCCCTTCATATGGGTGAAGGAACCATCTTTTTCTGCAATATTGCTATAGACTGTTGCTGTATTCCAGTCTTGAACATGAACGACATTAGAACTTAATTTAGGTTCATGCCAGTAAACCATGAATATATTTTTGCTGACTTCAAGCGCGGTATATTCCACTGTGTCTTCGACGCCTTGAAAAACGCCAGATGTCCCTTTAAATGACATGGTCCGATTATCATGGAAGTTAAGTTCAAAAATAGTTCCACCAAAGTCCACTTCTGCTACTTTGCCAATAGGAGGATAAGGATTGTTTATATGCCAAGGAATTTCACCGGTAAAAACTTTTGCTCCAAAGTCAAGAGATTGTTGACTAGGAAGATCGGGATATTTTTTCTCCATATCAGAAATAATGCTGGAAGAGTCCTTATGTGAAATGGCAGCATTTTTGTAGTCAGTAAGATATTTTTTTACAAAATCAAGCGATGTCGGAGATGTATCATCTTTAATATAGTGTCCAGGAATGACCATTTCTGGTTTCAGTGATTGCATATCCTCAATACGCTTGATCCACAAATCAAGACCCTGAATGTTTGATGTATCAGCCATCCAAATATGCCCGCCGGTCGATATTGAGACGCCGCCAAGTACGGTTTTCAGGGAAGGGATCCATAGATAACTATGTGCTGTATCATTTCCATCCTGTCGAATATCGATATCTTGACCATCAATAATCAATTGATGAGAGGTTACAGCATCAGGAATATATAATTCTTCTGGAGCATCAGTTCCCATTGTTTCTTTCCACACGTTTCTCTTCGCATCTTTGGTAGCAGAGATTAGATACGCTGTTTGTGCAGTTGATATTATTTGTGCTTGAGGGAACGCTTTTTTAATTTCATGTAGTCCAAAATAATAATCAGGGTCACTATGTGAGATAAAAATATATTTTAGATTTTTTTTCGATTTTTTAATCATATCAACAAGGTGTTGAGCGTACTTTTTTTGAAATTGTGCATCAATGAGTATAGCTTCGTGATCGCCATAAATTAGCGTGGATGTAACAGGAAAAATGGCTTCAGCACCAGGATTAAAAGTTTTCAGTTTTAATGTGGAGGCTGAAGCTATTGTAGATAGAGCCACTGAAGTGAGAAATAGTGCGTTGGCTAGTTTTTTCATTTGAAGCCCTCCTTATTTAAGGTTGCTTACTCTTTAGCCTATAGAAGTTATAAGCTAGGACCTCAAGTGAATTATTTTTATTTTTTTAGTATCTTTCTTGCTTTAGGGGATACAGTCTCCTATTAACTCTAGTCTGAAGCTAGTTTGTTTCTCTTAGTAAGCTCTTATTGCTGATTTATAGGATTGAATTTATATTTTAAAACGGTAAGTTGTTGAACAAAATTCACATGTAACTGAAATATATTCGTTTTTAACCATTTCGTTCCGTTCATCAGGAGGAAAGCCGTCTAGAATTGCTTTAATTTTTTCGCGCGAACAAGAACATTGGTCCACAAGAGAAAAGGGATGAAAAACTCTAACACCTTGTTCATGAAAAAGGCGGAACAAGAGTTGCTTACTGCCGACTTGAGGATCTGTCAATTCTGTACTTTCAATGGTTGCCATCAATGCCTTGGCTTCTTGCCATTGGTTTTCAAGTTGTGCATGGGTTTTCGTTTCTTCTGGTTTTTTATCAGATTCATCTATTTTATGATGAGAGGATGCTTTGGGTAAAAATTGAGTCAAAATGCCTCCTGCTCGCCAGCTTTTTTGTGGTTTTCCCTGTTTGTCTCGGTTGATCAATATAGCAACTGCCAAACGGATATCGGTGGGAATTTGTTCTGATTGATCAAAATAGGTATAGGAAGCTTCTTGTAAATTTGATCCATCTAATTGCACTATCCCCTGATAGGGTTGCGTGTGGGGACCTTGGTAAATGGTAAAGGCTAAAGTGCCTTTTCCAAGAAGTGTGTCTGAAGATATTTGATCATTGGCTATTGCTTGATTTAACTTTTCTTTATCAAAACGAGCATAACCACGGAGGCCAGAAGGAGGAGAAAAATCGCACACCAACATATTAACCGGCCCATTAGAATGGGTTTGTAAAATAAATTTTTCCTTAATTTTCAGGGAAGTTCCAAGCAGAACGGTCAAAATTAATGCTTCTGCTAAAAGGTAAGAAACTGGTTCAGGATATTGATGTCTTGTGAGAATAGAATTTAAAGTTTCTCCAAGTTGTACAACACGTCCACGGATATCAAGTTCTTCAACTTGAAAGGGAATAACAGTATCATCTTCACTCAAATAGATATTGGTGAGAGAGGTGTCATCTGAGGCTCGTTCGGTCATATTTTTGCCTTTTATATGATTTGATTTTCCAGGTTATTGTGGAGAGAAAAACCTATCTTGTAAACACCAAGCAAGAATTGTTTTTTGGGCATGAAGGCGATTTTCAGCCTCGTCAAAAACAACGGAATGCACTTCATTTATCACAGTATCGACAATTTCTTCACCATGATGAGCGGTAATACGCAGATGAAAGTCAAAAAGAGCAGCTTCTTCAATCAGAGAGGTTACATTATTGCCATCTTCCATCTATGCAAATCTTTTTCTAGCAACAGGTCCACGATGTTTTTCATAAGTCAAGATATAGACAAAAAGCGTTAAAATGCGTGCTGTATCAGCTATGGTTTCATTATGATCAAGCTGTTATCTTTGAACTCATTAGCATGAACACTGTCTTCATCAAAGCTGGTGCATACTTATAACGAATGAAATATGGGTTCGTGTGATAGTTTTTCAAAAATCATTTCTAGTGTTTTATCAACAAAAGGTTTTGAACCTTTCTCTATTTTGAAGGATGCTTTGAGGGTTTTTGCATAATCAATAATACGGTGTGCGTTTAAGTGAGGTTAAAACGGATAAACCGGTGAAATGGCGAAGAGTATTTGTCATGTTTATGATACTTGTCTTTTTTTGTTTGTTTGTGAAAGAGAAGCAATTGCTTTTTCGATACGATACAAGCTTTCCTCTACTTCTTCCTCTTTTATGATAAGGGGAGGCAATAAACGCACTACGTTGTTGTTGGCACCAACGCTGAGAACATATTCCTTTTCCAAGGCGTTGACGACAGCATTGGAGGGAACAACACATTGAATACCTATCATAAGGCCAACACCTTGGATTGAGCAGATAATATCAGGATAGATATTGAGAATGTCTGACAGTCCACTTTTTAGCTTATTCCCCATCTGTTGAATATGGCAGAGAAAGCTTGGTTCTAATATCATATCAAGAACACTGTTGCTTACAGCCATCCCAAGAAGATTCCCTCCAAAGGTTGATCCATGGGTCCCTAGAGTCATACTTTTCGCTGCTTTATCTGTTGCAAGACAAGCACCCAATGGAAATCCACCTCCCAGTCCTTTTGCAAGGGTAAGAATATCAGGCGTGATATCACTCCATTCATAAGCAAAAAGCTTTCCTGTTCGTCCAATACCCGTTTGGACTTCATCCAAAATTAAGAACAGATTATTCTCATCACAAATTTTGCGCAAAAATTTTAAATATTCAGGAGAAACTATTCGGATTCCTCCTTCTCCTTGAATGGGTTCAATAAGAATGGCTGCGGTATTTTTATTGATAGCGTTACGCAAAGCGCTTTCATTATAAAAAGGGATTTGAATAAATCCACCAGCTTTTGGTCCAAAGCCTTCAAGATATTTTTCTTGTCCTGTAGCAGCGAGCGTTGCAAGTGTGCGTCCATGAAATGCACCTTCAAAAGTAATAATTTCAACGCGGGTTGGATGACCAGAAGCATAGTGCGTGTGACGAGCAGTTTTGAATGCGCATTCAAGTGCTTCAGCACCAGAATTGCAGAAAAAGACCTTATCAGCGAAACTATTTGTACAAAGTCGTGCAGCAAGAGCTTCTTGTTCAGGTGATTGGAAAAGATTGGAAATATGCCAAAGTTTTTCAGCTTGTATTTTGAGGGCTTCGACCAATTTTGGATGTGCATACCCTAATGCATTGACACCAATGCCAGATGTCATATCAAGATAAAGCTCTCCTTTATCAGAGGTCAGCCATACACCATTGCCTTTTTTGAAATATAAATTACGTCGAGCAAAGCATTTGTAAAGTGGCTGTATAGCAGTAGCGCTCATCATTATTTCCTTTATCTTTTAAATTGTGCCATACAATAAACAAAACGAAGCTGCAAATAAAGCGGTGTTGCAGTTTTGGATAGAGTGCAATTAGCTTTTTATTTTGGAAAAAAACAGTAAAGGTTTTGTAAGAAGCATTTATAGAGGAAAGTCTTAGGCAAATATGAGAGTTTGGCCTATATTTGATTCGCAAGTTGGGGAAAACATTCGAAATAAACTCTTCAAGGGGGCAAAGGCTCTTGTCAGGGAGTCGATGCATATTGTAATTTAAATCTGTAAGTAAGTTTACGTTTTATTTTTAAGTTCCATAGGTTGAGTGAGTTTTTGTAATTGAGTGAGGTATCGTTTTTTCATTCAACCCATTGAACACATTATTCAAACATTTAAAGATGCAAGAAATGCATCTTGATGAGGTGATCAGAATGGAGTGCTGATATGGGTTGGACATATGAACGCGTTGAACTTCTTAAGAAGTTTTGGAGTGAGGGGTTGAGTGCAAGTCAGATTGCAGCCCAATTAGGTGGAGTCAGCAGGAATGCAGTAATCGGTAAAGTGCATCGATTAAAGTTACCGGGACGTGGTAAGACAGCACAAGGTGTACCGCGTGCACAAAAGACACCTGCTAGCTCATCATCTCCGCGGATGCGTCGCACACCATCAACTGTATTACCAACGAATACTGCGTCTTGTAGTATTGAAGAGACCGCTTTAAAGGTGGAGTTTGTAGCGGAGGATGTGAGAGAAATTGATCTATCTGCGCAATCAAATGTAGTTGTGCCTATATCTCGTCAACTTAATCTTTTACAATTAAGTGAAAATACATGTAGATGGCCAGTTGGAGATCCTTTGTCATCGGATTTTCATTTTTGTGGGGCCGATTCTGGCGAAAATGGTCCTTATTGTGCTTTTCATGCAAAGATAGCATTTCAGCCAATTTCTGAAAGACGGCGGATAAGAGTATAGTATTTGCACTATTAAGTTTCATCTTTAAGAGATAATCTACTAAGAGAAAGATTTTAGAAGATGAGACTTTTAATGAATGAAGAAATTTTTTCGTCAAGGAATATTCGCATTTTGTTTTTTGCGTTCGTGAATGAAATTCTGCCTCTTATAAAGACAGCATCATTTGTTTATTTACGCGCTTGTTTTAAAGAGATGTCTTTCTTTTCTCAGACAGTTTTATTATGCATTCCCTCTTGTCACGACATGTAAGTAAGCATTTTTGAGAATTGCTCATTGGGGGATTGAAAGAAGAAAATTGAATTGAGTTCTCGTTCAATATGGAAAAAAGACAGATTATCTTTATGAATCAATATATTGCTGTCTGATAACTTTTCTGTCATTATAGCCTTTTCGATTTGTGGTAGGATTTTTTTCTGATAAATTTGCCATGTTAAAGGGCCAACATGTTTGGCAATAACAATGCTTTCTTTATTTAAAAGAAAGGTTTCTGGTGGTCCATAGACTCCCCAGTTAATGGCCGTGTGTCCTGAAACATCAAATCCAATAACTTTAAAAGGATTGCCAAAATTTCTCAGAAAACGTTGGGCGTTCTCTTTATTGTCCTTATAATTAATGCCAATAAGATCAAAACGTTGATCTTGTGCAATTTTCATAAGAAGTGAGTGCTCTTTGCGACAGGATGAACACCAAGATCCCCAAAAATTGACCAATGTTACACGGCCTTTAAATTGCTCTGTATTGAGAAGATGTTTTTCGTTTTCAAGGAGGGGAAGACTGGTTTGGGGGGCGGGTTTTCCAGCCAGTGTATTTGAGAGGAGAGAAACACCATAGTGATGGTTGTACTTCATAAAGTGGAAGAAAAGCACAATGAGAAAAAAAATTATGAATGATCCAAAAAGACCAAATAAAATGGATAATGATATGCTTTTTCTAGGTTTTTGAGGAATGGTTTTCATGGTATTGTTTTTTCTCAAAGAGCTCTTTTTTATTCAGTTGTTGTAGGGTTTTTTTTTGGTCTATAGCCTTGTAAAGAATGTGCCCAATAAGACAAAGCAGTAGAATTGCAGAAAGCATATAGCTGAGAACAACAATTTGCTCGTGGTGAAGGCTACCAAGGAAAAAATCAATTTTCTGAGAGAGATTTCCTAAGAGTCCATTGTGAATATTATTTAGGGCGAGCATGATGAAGAGTCCTGATGTTGTCCGCGACGGGCTTTTTTGATCTGAAGTATTTTGATATGACGACGATTGATTTCGTTGCGTATAGCCATCAAATAGAACAGAATAAACATAAAGCCGAAACAAGATATCATTGTTATCAGGGGCCATAACATAGCACGCTCGATTGTTGGACCTCCTGAACGCAAAAGCGATGCGGGTTGATGGAGTGTGTTCCACCAATTAACGGAAAATTTGATAATGGGGATATTCACAAGTCCAACGAGTGTAAGAATTGCTGTAGCGCGTGTAGCTTTTTCTTGGTTATCAAAAGCGCGAGCAAGCATGACAATAGCAAGGTAGATAAAAAGCAGAATTAAAACCGATGTTAATCGTGCATCCCACACCCACCATGTTCCCCATGTTGGGCGCCCCCAAAGCGCACCTGTCACAAGGGATAGGGCTGTAAAAATTGCTCCAATAGGTGGACCACATTTGAGTGCTACATCAGCAAGATGAAACCTCCAAATCAAACTCCCCAAAGCTGCAGCACTTATTATGAGATAACAAAATGTAGAGAGCCACGCGAATGGTACATGAATATACATAATCTTGACTGTAATCCCCTGCTGATAATCATCAGGTGAATGTATAATCAGAATAAGTCCTAAGATAAGAAGACACAATGTCATACCGGTTAACCAAGGTAAGATGGCACTGCTTATTTTCATAAAACGGACTAAACTTGTAGGAAGTGCCCCTATTTTAGGTGTGTGAGATGTTTCATTCATGAGTTTTATAATAGGCAGAGTTTTGCTATGCGGCAATCACCTTTTACTATTCTGATAAAATCTTGAGTGTTATCGCTGCAACAAAAGAGCTAAAAAGACTCAAAAGAAGTGAAAAAGCGATAAGAAGAGTCAAGGAAGTGAAAAAAGAGACATTTTGGTTTGTTGGAGCTGTAGCAGCCGAAACACCAAAAATCATGATTGGAATGATCCACGGTAAGATGATAATAAAAATAAGAAGAGTGCTATGTAACAATGACGTTGCAAGGGCAGCACCTATAGCACCAATAAAGATAATGGCAGGTGTTCCGCATAAGAGGGTGAGTATTGTTGTAAAAGTTATCGTGGCATCTAAATGGAGCATGAATGCTAAAACAGGAGTAGCAAAAATAAGGGGGAGCATTGTTCCTACCCAATGGGCAAGGCATTTGGTGAATACGATCAGTGTGAAGCTTTGTCTTTGTCCAGCAAGGATGAATTGGTCAAGATTTCCATCATCGTGATCGGTTTGAAAAAGTTTGTTCAAATTGAGGAGTCCTGCGAAAAGGGCTCCAAACCATAATATACCTGGGCCTATTTGTGTGAGAACTTTAGGATCTGGTCCAATGGCGAAGGGTGTGATTATAATAATAGCGATGAAAAACAAGAGTCCTGTTAACGAAGAGGCTTGTGGTGTTAAAGCTAATTTAAGATCACGCCAGAACAGTGCTTTCATGCGTTTTTTCCTGTGGTGGTGAGAATTTTTTCAGAGCGATTTTATAGTTTTCTGAAATACCGAGAGGATTATGGGTTGCAGCAATAATCATACCGCCTTGATTGAGATGCTGCTGAAAAATATTGGTGAGCAGAGTTTGAGAATGGTGATCAACACCCAATAATGGTTCATCTAGAATCCAAATAGGACGATAAGAAAGCAAAAGGCGTGCAATAGCTACACGCCTTTTTTGTCCCGTTGACAGAACGTTAAAGGGTAAATGTTCAAGATCAGAAAGATTAATGTCAGAAAGGGCTTCATGTGGATAGCGTAAATGTTGCCCATAAAATGTTGCCCAAAATTGCAAATTATCGATGACGGATAAGAAAGGTTTCATAGCATTTTGAGGACCAAGATAATGACATGCAGTTGCTACAGGATATGTTTGTTCGTGGTCTTTAAGTATTACATGGCCTTTAGCAGCTTCAAGAAGACCAGCGATGATTCGTAGTAAGGTAGATTTTCCAATTCCGTTTGGACCTGTGATTGTCATAAGTTGGTGCGGAAATAAACAAAAAGAAAGTTCTTGGAATAGAACTTCTTCATTTCTACAAGCGGCTAAATTTTCACCCGATAACACCATGTAATTGCCTGTTTTGATTTTCTTTCTATAATCTTTATTGCATTATAGGATAAAAAACATGTTTTTTATGTAATTGTATCTAGAATAGTTCTAGAAATAATTCTATAAGCTATATGTTACATCAATATCTGGTGTAGAATGTTTTTTTGGCGCTGATTTCCGAATTTACCGATAAAATAGAAAGGTGAAGGGGGAAATGGATAGCGGAGGTGATTGCGTCTGCGCTCAGGCTACGGCATTGATTCGTAGTTTGTGTTGTTCATTCCGGGAAATTGGGTGGTTTGTAGTATGAGGGTGGACGGTCATGACTCAAATTGATAGCTTTAATTGTCGCAGAATTTTAGATGTTTGTGGACAGAAATATACTTATTACAGTTTGATTGAAGCGGAAAAGAATGGGCTCGAGGGTGTTGCTCGTTTACCGTTTTCAATGAAGGTTATTCTCGAAAATTTATTACGATTTGAAGATGGGCGTACGGTTAAGAAAGAGGATATCTTAAACGTTGCTAAGTGGTTAAATGACAAAGGCAGTGCTGGTGCAGAAATTGCTTACCGTCCTGCACGCGTTCTTATGCAGGACTTTACAGGTGTCCCCGCAGTTGTTGACCTTTCTGCAATGCGTGATGCTATGGTTAAACTCGGAGGGAATGCTGAAAAAATCAATCCTCTCATCCCTGTTGATCTTGTCATTGATCACTCAATTATCGTTGATTATTTTGGCAATCCTATGGCTTTTAAAGACAATGTTGAGTGTGAATATGAACGCAATGGTGAACGTTATCGTTTTCTGAAATGGGGACAGCAAGCGTTTCAAAATTTTCGTGTAGTTCCCCCAGGAACGGGAATTTGTCACCAAGTTAATCTGGAATATTTAGCACAATGCGTGTGGATGAAGAATGATGAGAGAGATCAGACAGTTTATCCTGATACTTGTGTGGGAACTGATTCACATACGACTATGGTGAATGGTTTAGGTGTTTTGGGTTGGGGAGTTGGTGGTATTGAAGCAGAAGCAGCCATGTTAGGTCAGCCCGTTTCTATGTTGTTACCTGAAGTTATTGGTTTTCGTTTAACAGGAAAACTTAAAGAAGGTGTGACGGCTACGGATTTAGTATTGACGGTGACACAAATTCTACGCAAGAAGGGCGTTGTTGGTAAATTTGTTGAGTTTTTTGGTCCTGGTCTGGAACATATGACACTTGCTGATCGAGCAACAATTGCGAATATGGCTCCTGAATATGGAGCAACCTGTGGTTTTTTTCCAATTGATAAGGAAACAGTACGTTATCTCAATATGACAGGGCGCGATGAAAATCGGATCGCTTTAGTAGAAGCTTATTCCAAAGCACAAGGGATGTGGCATGATGAAGCAGTAGCCAATCCCATTTTTACTGATACAATTGAATTAGATATGGAGAGTGTTGTACCTTCTATGGCTGGTCCTAAACGTCCTGAGGGGCGTATTGCCTTGGAAAGTGTGGGACAGGGTTTTGAGGGGGCATTATTCAGCGATTATAAGAAGGTTGTTGAACAAGATCAACGATATCAGGTTGAGGGTGAGGAATATGATCTTGGCCATGGAGATGTGGTAATTGCCGCAATTACCTCTTGCACGAATACATCCAATCCAAGTGTTCTTATTGCTGCGGGTCTTTTAGCACGTAACGCTGTGGCGAAAGGTCTCAAGAGCAAACCATGGGTTAAGACTTCTCTTGCTCCCGGCTCACAAGTCGTTGAAGCTTATCTTCTCAATTCAGGTCTCCAAAAAGATTTAAATGCTTTGGGTTTTAACTTAGTGGGATTTGGGTGCACGACATGTATTGGGAATTCTGGTCCTTTGTATCCAGCTATTTCTAAAACGATTAATAAGAATGGTTTAATTGCAGCTGCGGTTCTTTCAGGAAATCGTAATTTTGAAGGACGTGTATCACCTGATGTGCAAGCCAATTATTTAGCTTCACCACCGTTAGTTGTTGCGCATGCTTTAGCAGGGACAGTGCGTAAAGATTTAACGAAGGAACCTCTTGGAGAAGGTTCAGATGGTCAACCGGTTTATTTGAAAGACATTTGGCCTACTTCGCAAGAAATACAAGAATTTATAGAAAAGAATGTTACGCGTAAGATTTTTGCCGAAAAATATGCGGATGTGTTTAAGGGCGATGAAAATTGGCAAAAAGTTCAGGTTCCAACGGGAGCCACTTATGCTTGGGATGAGCAATCGACATATGTGCGTAACCCACCATATTTTTATAATATGCGGAAGACTCCTGATATCTTACCAGACATTAAAGATGCACGGATTTTAGGTTTGTTTGGTGATAAAATTACGACAGATCATATTTCTCCTGCTGGTTCCATTAAGATTGATTCTCCTGCAGGAAAATATTTGACAGATCACGGAGTGAAAGTGGCTGATTTTAATCAGTATGGGACGCGTCGTGGGAATCATGAAGTCATGATGCGTGGTACCTTTGCCAATATTCGTATTCGTAACTTCATGCTCGGAGAAAATGGTCGTGAAGGAGGCTATACAATTCATTACCCTTCAAGAGAAGAGCAAGCAATTTATGATGCAGCAATGGCGTATAAACGTGAAAGCGTTCCGCTCGTTGTTTTTGCCGGTATTGAATATGGCAATGGATCATCTCGTGATTGGGCAGCGAAGGGGACAAATCTTCTTGGTGTAAAAGCAGTGATTGCTCAATCTTTTGAGCGGATTCATCGTTCTAATCTTGTTGGGATGGGAATTGTTCCCTTTGTGTTTGAAGCAGGTACAAGCTGGCAATCTTTGGGTTTAAAGGGAGATGAAAAGGTAACGATTGAAGGGGTTCATAATTTGAAACCTCGACAAAAGACTGTGGCTACAATAACTTTTTCTGATGGAACGGTAAAAATTGTACCATTATTATGCCGCGTTGATACTGAAGATGAGTTGGATTATTTACATCATGGCGGAATTTTGCAATATGTTTTGCGTAATCTAGCAGTTTGAACCGTATTCGTTTATTGAGAAGTGTTCTTAAACATTAAGATGGATGTCAAAGAGTTTGGCTTTGTTTTTTTATGCCACTCTTTGAAAATTTGATTGACGTTGGTTTGAGGATTGCGTTATAAGCCGTGCAGTTATCAGCAGGTTATATTGCTGAGATTGGATTTTTTTGAATTGGTAGAGATGTCGTTGAGACTTTTCCTATCTTATGCGTTGAAAGAGAGAGATATTTATGGCGAATACACCTTCCGCTCGAAAAGCGGTGCGCAAAGTTGCAGCACGCACACAGGTTAATAAGGCCCGCCGTTCACGCGTTCGTACTTTTATGCGTAAGTTTGATGATGCTTTGGCTGGAGGCGATAAGGCATCTGCAGAAAGAGCGTTTAAGGATTTTGAACCTGAAATTATGCGTGCAGTTTCCAAAGGGGTTTTTCATAAAAATGCTGCTGCACGAAAAGTGTCACGTTTAGCAAAGCGTTTGAAGGCTCTTAGCGTTTAAGCTTTTCCCATTTTATTAGAAATGAAACCAGCTCCATTTTGGTGCTGGTTTTTTTTGTTTTCTGAAAACCTTATCTTTTAAGGAAAAGACTCAACAGCGATTCTTCTCCTTAAAAAGAAGGGAATGTTTATAGACTTTATATGGTTATCCACAAGCTTTGTGGATTTTTACAGAGTCTTTTTTGTCAAGTATTTTTATTTTTTTTTTTTAATCTGAAAAGATTCTTTAATTATCGGTAAATTAAAAGAAAAAAAATGAATTGAATCAATTATTTTCCCCGTCTCCCGTTTATATAAGCAGGTTTATGGTGGCTTTTTAGGGGCTTTTGATTTCATTTTGACCTCTTGCATTTTACCTCTGCTGTTTTGTATGGTTCTTGTGGAGACTAAAAAAACATACAGGGGTTACATCAGTTTATTATCCTAATGTTGTGTTGAGTGTAAGATGCTGTGATTTAGGTTATTGTAGACTTTCATGTTGGATAGTTTTCTGACGTGTTTGTTAGTTTTCTTGATGGGTATGTTTGCTATTTAAGAGGAGTGGGTCATATCGTGAGGACAAGTAAATCTTAATTGGTCATCTTTTTTGGTGGAGTTGTAATAAAGCTGTCCTAGGGGAGGATAAGTAATCTTATTTGGGGTCGGGCGTTTTGCTTTCGCTAAGTTGATTTTTAGCTGTTTGGTAGGACAAATTTTTATTTTTATCAGGATGAAAGATGGTGGATAAATTGAACTCTAAAGCTAGTTCCTTTAAAAGGGTTTCGGTGAATATCCTGTCGGCAGAGAAAATAATAAAGAGTGAGATGACGGATAGTGGTGGGGGAGTTAATAGAAATACTTCTGTAGAGTATCCTCTGATTTCAGAGGAAGAAGGTGCGGCGGCTTTCGCGCGTGTGATGGCGCAATTAAAGGCGCAAGTTGGTATGGAAGCTTATACGAGTTGGTTTGGGCGTGTGAAGCTTGCTGAATATAGTCGTAATCTTGTGAAACTTTCCGTTCCTACAGCGTTTTTGCGTTCATGGATTAATAATCACTATGGTTCTCTTTTGACCAATTTATGGAAGCAAGAGAATTCGGCGATCCTTCGCGTCGAAATTATCGTACGGGGTATGAAACGTGTTTCAACAGGTGTTGTCTGTAGAACAAGTGCAGCTCCTGTTGTTCTGGAAGAGCAGGCAACAGCGTCTTTCGTTGAGGGTTATACGGAGCATTCAGTAAAGAATGCTCAAGCAGGTGTTTTAGGTTCACCACTTGATTCTCGTTATACTTTTGAGAGTTTTGTGGAGGGTTCTTCTAATCGTGTTGCTTTAGCTGCTGCACGTTCGATTGCAGAAGGGCATAAAAGTGCCCTAAGATTTAATCCTCTTTTTATTCACGCATCGGTTGGTTTAGGGAAAACGCATTTGCTTCAAGCTATTGCATCAGCAGCGTTGAAGCGTTTAACGTCTGCGCGGGTTATTTATTTGACCGCTGAATATTTTATGTGGCGTTTTGCGACGGCTATTCGTGATAATGATGCTCTTTCATTTAAAGAGCAGCTTCGTGATATTGATCTTCTTATTATTGATGATATGCAATTTTTGCAGGGAAAGTCGATTCAGCATGAATTTTGTCATTTGCTGAATATGTTGCTTGATAGTGCAAAACAAGTTGTTGTGGCTGCGGATCGTCCACCAGCAGAATTAGAATCACTTGATCTTCGGGTTCGTTCTCGTCTTCAGGGAGGGGTTGCCCTTGAAATTGAAGCACCTGATTATGAAATGCGTTTAAAAATGTTGCACCAGCGGTTACAATTGGCGCGACAAGATGATAATACGATCTCAATTCCTGATGATATTCTAGAGTATATAGCGAGAACAGTTTCAGGATCAGGACGTGATATTGAAGGAGCATTTAATCAGTTATTGTTCCGTCAGTCTTTCGAATCTGATTTATCTTTAGAACGGATTGATGAATTATTGGGCCACTTGACACGTTCCGGTGAACCTAAGCGTATTCGGATTGAAGAAATTCAACGTACAGTTGCACGGCATTATAATGTTTCTAAACAGGATTTGTTATCTAATCGTCGGACACGTACCGTTGTGAAACCACGACAAGTTGCGATGTATTTAGCAAAAATGTTAACGCCTCGCTCCTTACCAGAAATTGGACGTCGTTTTGGTGGGCGTGATCATACAACAGTTTTACATGCTGTACGTAAAATTGAAGATTTGGTTTGTGGTGATCAGACATTGGCCAAAGAGCTTGAATTGCTTAAGCGGTTGATTGGAGAGCAAGCTGCGTAACAGCCTTTCCTCTTTTGAGAGAAGGAGTGGAGAGGATTTATAAGGAATACTATTTTTTGCTTATATAGTCGTTACTTGCTATTTGAAGAGAGGTTGAATAGAATCAGGCATGTGATTCTTAAGGGGATAGATTATTTTTAATCTAGAGAGTTTCTATAGTTTTTGTAAATTGTAACGGAGATTTTATGCGTATTACAGTTGATCGCAGTCAATTTCTCAAATCTCTAGGTCGTATTCACCGTGTGGTGGAGCGTCGTAATACTGTTCCTATTCTATCGAATGTATTGATTGATGCAGACAATGGTACTGTGCAATTAAAAGCAACAGATCTTGATTTAGAGATTACAGAATCTTTTGTAGTCAATGTTGAAGAGGCTGGGGCAATAACTGTTCCAGCACATTTGCTGTATGATATCGTTCGAAAATTTTCTGACAGTAGTGAAATTATTTTATCCGTTGATGAGAATCAAGCAAGTACGATGTCCGTTGTTTCGGGTCGTGCACATTTTCAGCTTCAGTGCCTTCCAAAGATAGATTTTCCAGAATCACTTCCTGGTCAGTTTGGTTATCGTTTTTCTCTACCAGCATCAGGCTTAAAACATTTACTGGATTGTACACAATTTGCTATTTCTACTGAAGAAACTCGTTATTATCTTAATGGCATTTATTTTCATATTGTGAATGATGGTGTCTTGAAGCTACGTTTAGTTGCGACTGATGGGCATCGTTTGGCACAAGTTGATATGGAAGCGCCTTCGAGTATTGATGGTATGCCGGGTGTCATTATTCCTCGTAAAACTGTGGGAGAGTTGCAAAAGCTGCTTTCGGAAGAGATTGATGGTGAGGTGTGTATAGAGCTCTCAGAGACAAAGATTCGTTTTTCTGTAGGTTCTGTAGTTTTGACATCAAAGTTAATTGATGGAACATTTCCGGATTATCAACGTGTTATTCCTCTTGGAAATGATAAGGAATTGATTGTTAACAGGCAGGATTTTTCTTCTGCAGTTGATCGTGTTTCGACAATTTCAAGTGATCGTGGGCGTGCAGTAAAATTAACAATTGAGCACGGGCAGTTGAGGCTTGTTGTTAATAATCCTGATTCGGGAAGTGCAGAAGATCAGTTGGCAGCAACTTATACATCTGATCCTCTTGAGATAGGGTTTAATTCACGTTATCTTTTGGACATTGCTGGACAATTTTCGAGTGATGAGATGGTTTTTATGTTGGCCGATGCTGTAGCTCCAGCTCTGATTCGTGATAAGGATGATGAAGCTGCGCTTTACGTGCTGATGCCTATTCGTGTTTAGGGACGATTGTTTTGCAATGCATAGCTGGTCATGTGCACAAAGTGGCAGTGAGACAGCTAAAGCTTGTGCGTTATCGTAATTATCCTTCTTTTAATATTCATTTTTCAGGTCAACATGTAGTTTTTACTGGTCATAATGGTGCTGGTAAGACAAACCTTTTAGAAGCGTTATCTTTTCTCACTCCTGGTCGTGGTTTGCGGCGTGCAGCTTATTCTGATGTGAGCTTTGCAGACAGTGGAGGTGAAGGGTTCGTTGTCTTTGCCCGTCTTGAATGTGCTCTTTATGGCGAAGTGAATATTGGTACAGCTTTGGAAGTTGATGGCAACGGTCGAAAAGTTCATATTAATGGTGTGAATGAGACAAGTGATTGCCTAGCAGATTATTGTCATATTAGCATTTTGACTCCTTCTATGGATGGGCTTTTTACAGGTCCTTCGCTTGAGCGCCGTCGTTTTTTAGATCGTATGGTTTTGGCTATTGATCCTTTACATAGTCGCCGTATAACAGATTATGATAAAGCTATGCGCGCACGTAATCGTTTGTTTTTGGATGGAAATGAAGATTGTCTTTGGTTTGATGCTCTAGAAAAGCAAATGGCCGAGCTGGCAACAGCTATTGCTGCGGCGCGTATTGATGTTATTCGGCTTTTAAATGATATGTTTGCACAAATGCCATCTCAGATACCTTTTCCACGGGCTTTTTTGCAAATTGATGGTTTTTTAGAAATGGCTCTTAGTAAGATATCAGCGGTTGAGGTTGAAGAACAATTTTATGAAGGGCTGCGGCATAATCGTGCAAGAGATCGTGCTGCTGGGCGAACATTGGAAGGACCGCATCGCACAGATTTGCAGGTTTTTTATGCTGATAAAAATATGGCTGCAACATCTTGTTCAACAGGTGAACAAAAAGCTCTTCTGACGGGTTTAGTTTTGTCTCATGCGCGTTTAACAGGCATGATGTCAGATAAGGCTCCCATTCTTCTTCTTGATGAAATGGCTGCACATCTTGATCCGCATCGGCGTGCTGCTTTATTTGATATTCTTGATGACTTAGGTGGGCAAACATTTATGACAGGAACAGATCCCATTTTATTTGATGCCTTAAAAGGACGAGCAGAGTTTTTTGAGATTAAGGATGGAGCTTTATTGCAGTAGAGAGCCTGCTAAAATTTTTATAAAATGATAATCAAAAAGAAGAGGCTTACGATGTCCACAATTATAACAGTTTTAAATGGTCCTAATTTAAATTTTCTGGGTCAACGAGAGCCAGAAATTTACGGAACTGAGACTCTAGAAGATATTGAAAAATTTTGCAGGGAATGGGCAACAAATGCCGGTATAATAGTGCATTTTCACCAAAGTAACTGTGAAGGTCAATTGGTAGAATGGATACAGACAGCAATTGGAGTGAGTGCTGGATTGATCATCAATCCAGCAGCTTACAGTCATACATCTGTTGCACTTCTTGATGCATTAAAAATGTTTTCAGGGCCAAAAGTAGAAGTTCATTTGTCTAACATTTATCAGCGTGAAGCTTTTCGCCACCATTCTTATAGCGCTACAGGTGTGGATGCGGTTATTGCTGGTTGTGGGAGTGAGGGATATTGGTTTGCGCTTGAATATCTTGCTAAGAGGCTTAAATTTGGTGTTAAAGGATCAAAAGTTGTATAATCCTGTATAATATTGATGGGGGCATTTGAATTTACTTGATAATTCTTTTTAAATAAGTAAGCATGTTATTGAGGTTTCATCATTTTTTGATGACAACTTCTAATATGTATGTGATGGGGCAGGTGAGATGAGAAACTTTGTTAAACAAATAAAGATGCTCGTAATTTTAGGGATGGCGTTTCTTTTATCTAGTTGTAAATTTGATGTTATTCACCCAGCAGGGTATGTTGCACGGCAACAGCTTATTTTGATCGTTATTTGTGTTGCTGTTATGCTTTGCGTTGTAATCCCAGTGATGGTGAGTGTTGTGTTTTTGGCCATTAAATATCGGGCGTCGAATACTGCAGAAGAATATTTACCTGATTGGGGGCATTCAAATAAAATTGAAGCATTTATGTGGGGTGTTCCAATTATTATTGTAACGGTTTTAGGTGCGTTGACAGCCTATTACACCTATAAGCTTGAACCAGAAAATCCGCTTCCAGTGGAAGTCGTTGGTGAAGGGAAACCGTTGCAAGTAGACGTTGTTGCTCTTGATTGGAAATGGCTTTTTATTTACCCTGAATATAATATTGCATCGATCAATGAGATTTATGCACCTAAAGGGCGTCAAGTTTTATTGCAATTGACGTCAGAAAGTTCTGTAAATGCTTTTTGGGTACCCAAATTGGGTACAGTTCTTTATGCTATGCCGCAGATGAATTCCAAATTGCATTTGATCGCGGATGAGCAAGGGGTGTTTAAAGGAACCTCAGCAAATTACAGTGGTGATGGTTTTGCAAATATGCGCTTTAAATGGCATTCTGTATCTCCGCAAGATTTTGAGAATTGGGTTGCTAAAGCTCGTTCTGGTGGCCAAGTTCTTGATCGCGCATCTTATCGTCAGCTTTCTATTGCGCCGCGTATGGGTGATGTTGCTGCTAAGGAAAAGGATGCTGAAGTACGTTATTTTTCTCCCGTTGAGAGTCGGCTTTATTACCGGATTGTCAATCGATGTGTTGATGAAAATACCGTATGTAATGAAGACTTAATGAAGCGTGCTGCGGCTCAGTCGCTTTGGGGTGCCCTTTGTTCTGTTTTTGATCCTGATGTTATTTAGGGCATCAATCGAGAAAGGACCTTTTTAAAAGAAGGTTTCTTTTAACTGAAATTCATTTGATATGGGTTGAGAAATGTTTGGAAGACTTACAGATCCTACGGCTGGTGCTTTTCATGCACTTGCACATGAGCCAATCGTTTTATACACATGTATTGCGATTGTTTTGGGAGGTTTAATTGCTGTTATTGCTTTAACAGTACTTGGATGGTGGGGAGTTTTATGGCGAAATTGGATTACAACGGTTGATCATAAACGTATCGGCATTATGTACATTGTTCTCGGTATTATCATGCTTGTTCGTGGTTTTGCTGATGCAATTATGATGCGCACACATCAGGCTATGGCGCTTGGCAGTGAAACGGCAGGGTATTTGCCGCCTGAGCATTTTGATCAGATTTTTTCGGCGCATGGCACCATTATGATTTTCTTCATGGCCACACCGATCTTATTTGGTCTTTTTAATTACCTCATACCACTACAAATTGGTGCTCGTGATGTTGCCTTCCCTTTTGCAAATAATTTAGGGTTTTGGATTACAGCTGCAGGGGCAATACTGATTAACATATCGCTAGGTGTTGGTAATTTTGGTCGTGGTGGTTGGTTGATGTATCCTCCTTTTTCTGAGTTGCAAGGGAGTCCAGATACAGGGGTAGATTATTATTTATGGTCGCTTCAGCTTTCTGGTATCGCGACGACAATGGGAGCAATCAATTTCGTTGCGACCATTATTAAAATGCGTGCTCCTGGAATGACAATGATGAAAATGCCAGTTTTTTGTTGGAGCGCTTTCGTTAGTAATGTCCTTATTTTGGTGATTTATCCTGTTTTAACTGTAGCATTCGCCCTCTTGGCATGTGATCGTTATTTGGGCATGAATTTCTTTACTAATGTTGGGGGTGGAAATCCGATGGTATGGATTAACTATGTCTGGATTTTTGGTCATCCTGAAGTCTATGTTTTGGTTGTTCCTGCTTTTGGGATTGTTTCTGAGGTTGTGTCGACTTTTTCTTCAAAACGCCTTTTTGGTTATACTTCAATGGTATGGGCAATGTTGGTTATTTTAATTCTTTCGCTTGTTGTTTGGGGACACCATTTCTTTACAATGGGTGGAGGTGAAGCTGTAAATACTTTCTTTGGTATTGCAACAATGATCATTGCGGTTCCCACAGGTGTGAAAGTCTTTAATTGGCTACTGACTATGTATAAAGGGCGCATTCGTTTCGAGCCTCCAATGCTTTGGTGTATGGGAATGATCTTTACATTTGTTGGTGGTGGGTTAACCGGTGTTTTATTATCTATTGTGCCTGCTGATTGGCAGTTTCACAATTCGTTGTTTTTGGTAGCGCATTTCCATCATACAATTATTGGTGGTGTTGTTTTTGCTTATCTCGCTGGGCTTGCTTTTTGGTTTCCAAAAGTTTTTGGTTATAAACCCAATCGATTTCTAGGTATTGCATCTTTCTGGTGCTGGTTTGTTGGTTTCTACCTCGCTTTTTTCCCAGTTTATGCGCTTGGTTTAATGGGTGCGACGCGTCGTCTCCAGCATTACATGGAACCTAGTTGGCAGCCAATGTTTATCATTGCTGCATTGGGAGCTTTTATTATTTTGCTTGGTATCCTTTGTTTTGTTCTACAAGTTGTTTTAGCAATTAGGTATGGTATCAAACATAAAGGGCGCTTGCCAGTAACATTAAATGATTCTTGGGGTGATGGACGGACGCTTGAATGGTCTGTTTCTTCTCCTCCTCCTGCTTATAATTTTGCAATTATTCCAGAAGTGCAGCATGACGATGCTTATTGGCATATGAAGAAGAATGGTTATCAGCGTCCAACGAGTGGTTTTTCAAAAATTCATATGCCTTCAAATACATCGGCAGGGATTATTGCAGGATTCTTTTCGTTAGTTATTGGTTTTGCGCTTGTTTGGCATATTTGGTGGCTCGTTGCGATTGGGTTGATTGGTTTTATTGCAACGATTGTGCGTCATTCATTAACAGGTGACCACCATGGTTACTATATTCCAGCTGAAGAAGTGCAAAAAACTGAGGATGTTTTTACAGCTGTTCTTAAAAAACAAGGAGCAACAGTATGAATGCGATAACAATGAATAATGCTCACGTTGATGAACATCATCACGATAGTAGCTCGATAATGACATTTGGTTTTTGGGTCTACATTCTTTCGGATTTGATTCTGTTCTCAACACTTTTTTCAAGTTTTGCTGTTTTTTCTGCTTCTTATGGTGGAGGAAAAGCAGGCAATGAATTTATTGATTTAAAATTTGTTTTAGTTGAGACTGCTATCTTATTGCTATCATCAATTACTTATGGGTTTGCAATGGTACAAGCACATAAAAGTAATCTTAGTGGTGTGCGGTTATGGATGGCTGTTACCTTTGTCCTTGGATGTTGTTTTATCGGAATGGAAGTTTATGAGTTTCATGAGCTTCTGGGCGAGGTGTTTTATTACGATCCTAATGCTTATGCTGGTATTGATCCTGCAACAGGTTTACAGCTTTTTGGACGAGAAGTCCTATCTGCTTATTGGTCAGCATTTTTTGCTTTAGTGGGCACTCATGGTCTTCACGTAAGTGTTGGTCTTCTCTGGATGATAGTAATGTTTTTTCATCTTCGTCGTAGTGGTTTGGATCAGGATAATAAAACACGTTTGACATGCCTTTCAATTTTCTGGCATTTGCTTGATATCGTATGGGTTGGTGTTTTCACGATGGTTTATCTATTAGGAGCATTATAATGAGCAGGCATAACGAAGCACATGGTCCCAGTACGGGTTCTTATTTAATTGGTTTTATACTGGCTGTATTTTTCACGATGGGGTCTTTTATTCCTGTGATGTATGGAATGATGGACAGTTGGGCAATTAGCACAAAGGTTGCATATCTTATTGGGATGGCGATTATTCAGATTATAGTGCAAATTGTTTTTTTCTTGCACCTGAATTCTGGTCCAGATGCCAAATGGAATTTAAGCGCATTATGGTTTGCAGCTATTTGCGTTTTTGTTATTATTGGGGGTACGTGGTGGGCTATTTCTCATTTGAATTATAATATGATGGGTGGTTCAGGACGTATTATTGAGCCAGAGGTTTTAGGGAGTTCTGTAACAACTCCTGAACAATTCTCGGAGACACAAAAACCAGTAGAACAGTTACCAGCGCAGGCTCCTGTAGAGCAAGCACCAGGTGCAGAAATGCCTATGGGACAGCTGCCAACGCAAGCTCCTGTACAAAAGGCACCGGATGCAAAAATGCCTGTAGAGCAGGCACCAGGTGTGGAAATGCCTGTGGGGCAGTCAACGCAGGCTCCTGTAGAGCAAGCACCAGGTGCAGAAATGCCTATGGGACAGTTGCCAACGCAAGCTCCTGTAGAAAAGGCACCGGACGCAAAAATGCCTGTAGAGCAGGCACCAGGTGTGGAAATGCCTATGGGACAGCTACCAGCGCAAGCTCCCGTAGAAAAAGCACCGGATGCAGAAATGCCTGTAGAGCAAGCGCCAGATACACAAAATTCTGTAAAGTAGTGACTAAGAATCAAATTATCTATAAAGCCAATGCCAAGTGCATTGGCTTTTTTTGTAGGCACTAGTTGCGAAAATATTGCGGGACATAAGGTAGATATGAAGATAGGGTACCAGCCGGGTAATTGTTTAGGGGATCATTACAATTTGGATTATACTTTTATTCTAAAACAAAAAAATCCATGGCTAGTCTAGCGTAATCTTAATTTTATTTGAGACAAAGAGCTATTTATAGAATGTAGCAGAAATGATGTTTATACAATTCAGTATAGAACATGAGAAATTTTAAAAGATTTTATGTTGTGTGAGGTAAAGTTATGAAAAAAGAGTGTTTTCAAATTCAGTGAATTTATATTAAAAATGCTCTTTTGAATATATTATAGCGTATGATGAGAACTGAAAATTTGGAAAATAATCAGAAATTTTAATGAAAGCCGATTCGATAACAATTATTGGTGCTGGCTCTTTTGGCACTGCATTAGCCGTTGCTCTTGCCCGTAACGAGCATCGTGTTTTACTTTGGGGATATAATCCTCAACATATCAGAAAATTACAAAAACATCGCTGTAATCAAATATTTTTACCCGATATTCGGTTTCCAGAAAATCTATTGCTTGAAACTTCTCTTGAAACTGCAATAACAGCAAGCTCCAATATATTGATTGTTGTCCCAAGCCATGTATTTCGTGAGGTATTGTGCAATATTAAGCCTTATTTGGATCAGAATTCACGTGTTATTTGGGCAACAAAAGGCTTAGAACATGGTACGGGACGCCTCTTACAAGAAGTTGCTCGTGAGGTTTTAGGTGATAAAATTCCTTTAGCTGTCTTGTCTGGACCAACTTTTGCTAAAGAACTTGCTATTGGCATGCCGACAGCAATTACGGTAGCAGCTTCTGATGCTGAATTTAGTGAAGAGCTACAGCAACTTTTCCATTGTAGCAAAAATTTTAGAATTTATAAAAATCCAGATATGATCGGTGTTCAATTAGGTGGAGCAGTCAAAAATGTCATTGCTATCGGTGCAGGAATATCAGATGGCATGGGATTTGGAGCAAACGCTCGAATAGCTCTTATCACACGAGGCTTAACTGAAATCAGTCGTTTAGGCGTTGCAATGGGTGCAGATCTTTCCACATTCATGGGTATGACAGGTTTAGGTGATCTGATTTTGACATGTACTGATAACCAGTCGCGCAATCGCCGTTTCGGAATACTGCTTGGCCAAGGAATGGAGAGAGAAAAAGCCGAAAAACAGGTTGGTCAAGTTGTTGAAGGTTATTTAAATACGAAAGAAGTGCGTACATTAGCACAACGTATTGGGGTAGAAATGCCAATTACAGAGCAGCTTTATCAAGTCCTATTTTGTGATAAAAGCGTAGCGGACGCAGCTAATACATTATTAAGCCGGTCACTCAAAAGTGAGAGGGATGACACAGTACGCTTTAAATGATTCAAATAGATGAGAGATATGATATAGTTACCAACAAGAACCGGATAACCGATTGCGCTGATCAACTAACAAAGCAGAAATCCTTTAATGGATTGCAGGTTTATATGAGTCAGTTTTGTGCCTAATATAACTGGAGTTGTTGCCTAAGTCATATCTTCTAAAAATAAGAAATCTCTTCTCATCACCCATAGCATTTATGTCAGAAAAAGCAGGCAATATATTTTAAATACGCTACACACATGAATTAATTTTTGCACTTTTTAAAGTATTATGAAAAGTCATTCTCCTTGCGTTTCTTCACTCTGTTTTAGCTCTTCAAGTGTTGGCATAGACATAATGTTATAGCCTGAATCAACATAATGAATTTCACCAGTAACGCCTGATGATAAGTCAGAAAGTAGGTAAAGAGCAGATTTTCCGATTTCATGAATGTTTACAGTGCGGCGCAATGGCGCATTACGGCGTTGATATGAGAAGATGGCGCGCGCAGATGCAATACCATTACCTGCTAATGTCCTAACAGGTCCCGCTGAAATTGCATTGACACGGATATTTTGAGGGCCAAAATCTGCTGCTAAATAGCGTACCATAGCTTCTAAAGCAGCTTTGGCCACACCCATGATATTGTAATTAGGGACAACTTGCTGTGAAGCTCCATAAGTGAGCGTTAAAAGTGCACCTCCATTTGGCATAAGCTTACCAGCACGCTGGGCAATTTCAGTAAAGGAGTAAGCTGAAATAACCATAGTGCGTTTAAAATTTTCACGTGTTGTAACATCAACGTAACGTCCTTTGAGCTGAGTTTTATCTGAAAAACCAATAGCATGAACAATAAAATCAATCGTTTTCCATTCTTTTTCAAGATATTCAAAGACACGATCAAGATTTTCAATTTTTTCAACATCGCATTCAAGTAATAATTTGCAACCGAGTTTTTCCGCTAGTGGTTGAACTCGTTTTCCGAAAGCGTCTCCTTGATAGGTAAATGCTAATTCAGCTCCTTCTTTTGCAAGTTGACAGGCGATGCCCCAAGCAATTGAGTGATCATTTGCAACCCCCATAATAAGGCCACGTTTGCCCTCCATCAAACCTTTCATACTATTCTCCATAAAACTATGCTTTTTTTCAATCCGCTAAGAACTCTTAATTTACACATAGCGTTGGAAAACGAGCGTTGCATTGGTACCACCAAAGCCAAATGTATTTGATAATACAGTATTAAGTTGTTGATGATCACGACGTTCACGAACTATTGGCATATTGATAAAAGCTGGATCAAGTTCTTCAATATGGGCGCTTTCGCAAATAAAATTGTGATTCATCATTAACAGTGTATAGATTGCCTCTTGAACACCTGCAGCTCCTAAGGAATGACCAGTCAGGGATTTTGTGGCGGAAATTGGTGGACACTGATCGCCTTCTCCAAAGATACGACGGATTGCTTCTATTTCGGGGGGATCACCAACAGGCGTTGCTGTTGCATGGGGGTTGATATAATCAATTTTATTATTGACCGTTGCAAGTGCCATACGCATGCATCGTTCTGCTCCTTCACCAGATGGAGCAACCATGTCATGTCCATCAGATGTAGCGCCATATCCGACAATTTCTCCATAGATTTTTGCACCACGTGCTTTGGCAAGTTCTAGCTCTTCAAGAACCAAAACACCTGCTCCACCAGCAATAACAAATCCATCACGATTGACATCATAGGCACGTGAAGCTTTTTCTGGTACGTCATTATATTTGCTAGACATGGCGCCCATAGCGTCGAACAAAACAGATAATGTCCAGTCCAAATCTTCGCAACCACCAGCAAAGATACGATCCTGCTTGCCGTATTGTATCAACTCGTAAGCATTGCCGATACAATGATTAGAAGTAGCACAGGCCGAAGAGATCGAATAGTTCACACCTTTAATTTTAAAAAAAGTTGCAAGCGTTGCAGATGCTGTAGAACTCATTGCTTTAGGCACAACAAAAGGGCCAACGCGCTTTGGTCCTTTTTGGTGTGTAATGTCAGCGGCTTCAACAATTGATTGAGTTGAAGGGCCTCCCGAGCCCATAATGATACCTGTACGTTCATTTGATACTTCATGAAGCTCTAACCCCGCATCAACAATTGCTTGATCCATGGCGATGTGATTCCAAGCAGTTCCCCGTCCATGAAAACGCAAAGCACGTCGGTCCACCAATTCTTCTATATCAATATCAGGTTTTCCATAAACTCTACTACGAAAGCCTAATTCGGCATATTGGGGGGCATAGGAAATCCCAGATTTTGCTTCATACAAACTGGTTAAAACATCTCCAGGGTTATTTCCAATCGCGGAGACAATTCCCATTCCGGTTACAACAACTCGACGCATTCATACCTCCTTGTTTATGCCCCTTTTAATGCAAATAATTTCAGTCTTCTTTAAATAAAGCAACACGTAAATCACTCGCTTTATAGATGGATTCACCATCTGCTTTTACCCATCCATCTGCTATTCCTAAGACCAAATTTCCACGCCGGATACGTTTAAAATCTATTCCATATTCAAGCAGTTTGGTTTGCGGAGTTACCATGCCTGATAATTTTACTTCACCGGTTGAGATAGCCCTTCCTTTTCCTGGTTCGCCTAACCAACCGAGAAAAAAACCTGTTAATTGCCACATAGCATCTAAACCGAGACATCCTGGCATGACCGGATCACCTATAAAGTGACAGTCAAAGAACCATAGGTCTGAAGTAATGTCAAATTCGGCACGAACCATTCCTTTGTTGTATTCACCGCCAGTTTCACTAATTTGAGTGATTCGATGAATCATCAACATAGGGGGTGCAGGTAACTGCGCGTTACCCTTACCAAACATTTCGCCGCGAGCGCAGCTTAGAAGCTCTTCATAAGTGTAGCGAGACTTTTGTTCAGCCATTGTTACTCCATTTATTTGCATATATTTTTACTTCTGCGCTTTTCCCAAACTTACTTTTAGAGCAAATTTTAAGGAGAGGGAAATGATTTTATATCATTTTTAATGACAAAGGCCCTTTTTTATGTATCCTACATGGTGGGTTATTTAAAAAATGGAATATAAATATACGTATTGTTTCTATTTTTGGCATTTTAACCTTCTTTAAACGAAAATGCATTGTGGTTTTAATATGTCAATGAATGTCGACAATTTAGGTTTAAATGAAGAACAACAATCTGAAAAAGACTGTGGAAAGGTTTTGCATTCTTATTCCATCTCTATGTTAGAAAAACATTTGCGTCAAAATGGTTTGCGGCCAACACGCCAGCGGTTAGAACTTGCTCATATGATTTTTTCTCAAGGGAATCGTCATATTGCTGCTGAAGAGCTCTATGAAGAGGCGATTGCGTTGGGTGTGCCTGTGTCTTTAGCAACAGTTTATAATACGCTTCATCAATTTACGGAAGCAGGATTATTACGGATTATTGCTGTGGAAGGTTCGAAAACTTGGTTTGATACCAATACATCTGACCACTATCATTTTTATATAGAAGGTGAAAACCGTATTCTTGATATTCCTTGTGACTTGGAAGAAACTCCTATCATTGGGAATTTGCCTCAGGCGCCAGAAGGTATGGAAATTTCGCATGTTGATTTGATAATTCGGTTAAAGCCGAAAAGTTGATCTGATTATTAAGACAGAGAAAATTCAACAATTGGCAAACTTTAAGTATGTTTTTGTGAAAGTTCACCAACCTTTAATTTTTTCATCAGGGTAGATCCCCCATAACTGAGTTTGATGAAGCCATCCTCGAATATTATGAATGCTTAATTCACACCAATGTCCATCGCATTGACGAATATTTCCAACGACGTTAGGTTCTATCTCTGCCACAAGTTCTGCATTGTCTGCGGGGCTTTTGCGAAGCATGAGTCTTTTTGTTTTATCTTTTTGCCATGGAACAGTTATAACGGTCCGTTTTCCTGATAAAAGAGATTGATATACCCACCCCTCATCACCTTCGGCATCACGGATTTTACGCCATTGATCATATTCTTGGATGATTTCAATAGGCAATCCCTGTTTTTTATAGGTAAAAAGGATAGAATAATTGCTTCCTGGTCCGATGCGCACATTTACACGGGTGGGTTTAATCGAAGCAAAGCGCGGAAGTGGTAAACCACTTGGTCCTAAATTTTGCCCTGAATTTTGCCCTGAATTTTGATTGAGTGTTTGTGCGTGCAAAAAACGAGATGAACTCAATACAAAGATTCCTGCTATGAGGATGAATGCTGTGCGTATTGAAAACTGAAACCAACTAGAATTTTGCACACTTAAACCTTTTATCTCTTCGTTTCTATATATTGGCAATCTAAGATCTGGAAGATAGGATTGAGAGTTGGATTAAAGATATGGCATACAGCTAGTTAAAGAGATCTAAACAATGAGGAAATTGTTTACAAAAATAGTGAAATAAGTGGAACAAACGTTTAAATTTTCTAATGCTTATTTTGTTTATTAAAGTGTGTCTGTAAATCAATATTCAATTCTCATCCAGTTTTTGTAGATTTAAGATAAATATCGAGTGTTGTGACGGTTGAATATCTTAAAACAGTGTCAGTTTTCTATAACAGATAAGATTATAAAAATAGTGCATCTATCTGTGTGGTTTAATTCTGAAAAGGGATACCACTCTATGCGTATTATAATCAAAAAACGTTCAATAACAGGATAGGTTTATGATTTGAAAAGTAGTTTTAGAATAAAATGATATGTAGAGTTCATGAATTGTTTTAATACAAGATAAGCAACATTGAGGGGAGGACAAGCTATGAGAAGTTGGCTTGCGATTTTGTGGATTGTAAAGATAGCGTTTTTCAGTGTTAACAGATCTTACAAATTTTGTGGTTTGGTTATAGGAGTATACTAAACGACAATCTACTTTTAATTGGTAACGCTGTAGTGTGGTAGAAAAATAGAGAGAGCCGGGGTGAGCATACATCAATTTCAAGTCTTAGGAAGTGCTAGAAACTATTGTTTTACAGGGCATAGAGGATATATTCACGCATTAAAATACAGAGTTGTTTATGCTTGATTTCAGTTTTTGTACCAACGAAGAAGAGAAGTATAAAATTGAACAGGAGATTAAGAGCAGCGCTTACCCGTAGAATCTGTGAAGTGAATCTATAAGTAGTGAGAAAGTAGAATTTATCTCAGTAGAAACCAATCTGATTATAAACTGATAAAAACTCAGAATATTCATTCTTTAAGATGAAAAGAAAATAAAAAACTCAAAAATTAGAGAGTTTCAGCACCTCATTGAATTAAGTGAGAAGGATAAGGTTGCTTGAAACTGCATATTTTTATTCTTTATGCAGGCCATGACACACTGTGATAGCAATTTGTATTTTTCTGTTTAACTTAATTCAAGGAATGTAAGAGACTACAAGAAAATGCTCACTTAAGAGCCTCTTAAAGCTAATCACCACATTTTAAGAACGGATACAGCAGATAGAGAGATACACAAATTACAAGTGAAAAAACACTTATAACACGCACTATACCCTTGAAATTACACTGTATCATTATCGCTACGATTTTAAGAGCACATCAATAAAAGTGCACTATCTCACAGCAGAAGATCGGCCGTTCGTAACAAGACCTTCTCTTTGCGCGCGCTTACGAGCAAGCTTACGTGTACGACGAACAGCTTCAGCCTTTTCACGAGCACGCTTTTCAGATGGCTTCTCATAATATCCACGCATCTTCATTTCCCGAAAAATGCCTTCACGCTGCATCTTTTTCTTTAACGCACGTAGCGCTTGATCAACATTGTTATCACGAACGAGTACTTGCACGATTTATCCTGCTTTGTTTCAAGTTTCACAAATAATAGGTAAAAACCTAACCCTCTTTAAACATATATAAAAGGGCATACACTACGAGACACATATCACATAAATAAGGTATTTGTCTATATTACTTTTTAAAATTCTATTCGTTCCTTATAAAATGTTTTTTATAAGGAACGATTGAGTTTATGGCTCTGCGTTTACGAAAGTCCCTGTATCTGATCATTTCTGTCAAGATGGATTTTTTCAGCAGCGGGATAATGTGGTAAGCCAGGCATGGTCATGATATCTCCGCAAATAACGACAATAAAGCCTGCACCCGCCAAGAGGCGAACTTCTCGTACAGGAACTTCAAAATCAACAGGGGCGCCGTATTGGGTAGGGTCAGAAGAAAAAGAATAGGGTGTTTTTGCCATACAAATAGGGTATGTACCAAAACCCTCTTTTTCCCAACATTCAAGTTGCTTGAGAATAGGGACGGGGATGATGGCTCCACGCCCACCATATAAGTTTGTTATAATACAATTAATTTTCTGAACGAGTGGAAGGTCATCTTGATACAGGACTTTAAAATGAGTATTTTTTTCTTCAATCAAAGTAACAAGTTCCTGTGCAAGTTCTAGGGCGCCTTTTCCGCCCTGTTTCCAATGTGTGCAGACAACAGCTTTATGCCCGGTTGTTGCAACGATCTTTTGTAATGTATTTATTTCAGCATCGCTATCGCTCTCAAAATGATTAAGAGCAACAACACAAGGAATTCCGTAGTGTTGCATATTTTTGATATGCCGTAAAAGATTATCGGTTCCCTTTTGTAAAGCAGGGATATTCTCTTCTGAAAGATGATTTTTCTCCACACCACCATTCATTTTTAATGCGCGGATTGTTGCGACAATCACTGTAGCATCGGGAATAATACCTGCTTGTCTACATTTAATATTGAAGAATTTTTCTGCTCCGAGATCGGCTCCAAATCCTGCTTCGGTGACAACATAATCCGCGAGTTTTAAAGCGGTTTTTGTTGCTATGACTGAATTACAGCCATGAGCAATGTTGGCAAAAGGTCCTCCGTGAACAAGAACAGGGTTATTTTCAAGGGTTTGTACAAGATTAGGCTGCATGGCATCTTTGAGAAGAACTGTCATTGCACCTTCTGCATTGAGATCAGCAACTGTCACGGGTGTTTTATCATAACGATAAGCAACAATAATTTTTTTGAGTCTTTGTGAAAGATCTTCCAAATTTTCAGCAAGACAAAAAACAGCCATAATTTCGGATGCAACAGTAATATCAAAACCTGTTTGACGTGGAAAACCATTAGTTATTCCACCCAATGAAACAACAATATCGCGCAATGCACGGTCATTCATATCAAGGACTCGCTTCCAAACAATGCGGCGTGGATCAATGTTCAGACTGTTGCCCCAGTAGATATGATTATCTATCATTGCGGAAAGAAGATTATGGGCAGCTGTAATGGCATGAAAATCGCCGGTAAAATGCAAATTAAGGTCATCCATTGGTATGACTTGAGCATAACCACCTCCAGCAGCGCCACCTTTTACACCAAAACACGGACCTAAAGATGGTTCTCTCAAGGCGGCTATGGTTTTTTTTCCAATGAGATTGAGAGCATCATTGAGTCCAACCGTTGTCGTTGTTTTTCCTTCTCCAGCAGGTGTTGGATTGATAGCTGTGACGAGGATAAGTTTACCATCCGGATTTTTATTGAGCGATTTTATGTATGCAGAGGAAATTTTAGCTTTATCATGTCCATAAGGAATGAGATTTTCATGCGCAATACCAATTTTTTGTGCAATTTCAGTGATGGGCTGCTTTTGAGCAGTGCGGGCAATTTCAATATCTGTTTTAGGCATGGAAAAATTCTTTAGATTTGGCTTTTATTGACATTGAGAGCGGATACTATAATCGGATAAGGGAATGGATAGCACACAGAGATTAAGATAAACATAACAAAGGTCGATGATATAGATAGTATACTGCACAAGAGAGTAAACCAAAAGGAAACAGAAATAAAAAAATCGCTACGTTTTTAATTGTGATAAGTTTTTAGAAGAAATGCGGTTTTCAGAAACAGTTCATGTTCTTCAGAATGTTTATATCTTATTAAAAAAGAATGCTATCGCCCTGAAACTTGTGAAGGAGAATTTTGTTAAAATGGCAAAAATTCTTTAGAAAAAACAAAATATTTTATTTTGAATTTTAAGAGATAAAAGAGATTTTCAAAAATTTCTATTTTCGCATAGCAGAAGATATTAGATGATGCATGTGTCTAAAGACACTCAGCAAGAAATCCCGATTCGTACTCAAAAGAGTAGGGGCATGCTATCTAATAAGGCTATAAGCGCATGACGAAAGGAATCATAAAGGGGGGGCATTTACTAACCCAAATAATGCGCTAAAGAGGAACGAAAATCTTATATAATGGCGCACCCGAAGAGATTCGAACTCCTGACCCCCAGATTCGTAGTCTGGTGCTCTATCCAGCTGAGCTACGGGTGCATATATTTTCAAGTTTACATCATTGAAACAAGCGTTTCCTAATCGTTTCATTGAAGAATTGCAAGTGAAACTTGGTAAAAATAAAAATTTTGTTTTTTCTTTCTTTAATACATTTTCAAAAGACGACAATATTTTCGGTGTAAGTTGGATTTTTGCATGGTGTCTTTAATCTATTGTTTGAAAAGTAAATGTAATATGAACGATAGTTAACTTGACGCTTTAAGTTGTGCAAGATAATCAAGTACAGATGAGATATGTTTTTTTCGGTGGGGGGTAAGATACACTGCCTGCAGTTCGGTTTTTGTGTGAAGCTTGGATGTTACTGTTGAAAACTGTTTCGAACAAATTTTCATATTAAATAGCGAAGCAAGGATAGATGTATGGGGTTGTTAAAAAAGATCTTTCCACTAGTGTTTTTCATTGTTGTTCTGATGGTTGCTTATTGGGAGGGGAAACAAAGCTCAGAACGGCTTATTCCTATAAAAAATAAGGCGTCAATTGCATCGGATAAAATGTTAAAGGCGCCAATGGGAAGTCCTCTGACACATGTTGTTGTTGATGTTGTTAAAGTTCAAGATTTTTATGAACAGTTGAATGCGCTTGGGAGTGGACGAGCATTTTCTACAGTGGAGTTAACTCCTTGGTCGTCAGGTGTTGTTGATAAGTTTTTTGTGTCAGCTGGTACAAAAGTGCGAGAGGGTGATGCGTTTGCAAAGCTTGATTCTAAAAAGGAAGAAATAGCGACTGCAAAAGCAAAAGTACAACGTGATAATAGTGCATTAACGCTTTCGCGTATTCTTAAATTACGTGCCAGCAATACGGCAACAGAGGTTCAGGAAATTACTGCACGCTTAGAGTTAGATAACGCAAATTTGGTTTTACGTGATTCTGATTTAGCGCTTGATCGGCGAACAATTCGTGCACCTATTAGTGGTGTTGTTGGTATTCTACCTATTGATGTAGGCAATGCTGTTACTCCCAATACTATAATAGGTCGTATTGAGAATAGAGAACGTATTTTAGTCGATATATGGGTTCCTGAGCGGTACACATCGTATATTCATAAAGGGGATGAGGTAACAGCAACATTAACCGCACAGCCAGATAAAGCTTTTGTTGGTCATATTTATGCGATTGATAATGTTGTTGATCCAGAAAGCCGTACACTTCATGTTCAGGTCGAAATCAAGAATGAAAAAGATACACTTATGTCTGGTATGTCTTTTTCTATTGCGTTGCAATTTTATGGTGGCTCTTTTCCTGTTGTTAACCCTCTTGCCATTCAATGGAACAGTAAGGGGTCATTCGTTTGGCGTGTGAGAGAGGGAAAAGTGGAGCCTATTCCAGTATCGATTATGCAGCATAAAGCAGATCAAGTATTTGTGAAAGCTCCCCTCAACAATGGTGATCAAGTTGTGATTCAGGGAGTACAGACGCTTCATCCAGGAAGCAGGATTACTCTTGATAATCCAAAGTCCGATCAACAGCAATTATCAGCACTTCATGGGCAGAGTGTACAATGAGACAGGAATTTAGTGCGAAACAGCCCATAGCACAGGCTGAACAAGGCGGTTTGATTGCATTATTTATTCGCAGACCGGTTTTCACCTTTGTTTTGAATGCTATGATTGTCATTGCAGGGATTGCTGCATGGTTGAATGTGGATGTACGTGAACTTCCCGATGTTGATACTCCCGTGACGACGATTATGACAACTTTTTCTGGAGCATCAGCAGAAACAATTGATCGTGAGGTTACAAGAATTATAGAAGATGCTGTTTCTCGTGTTTCAGGTGTTAAAACAATTTCCTCAAGTTCTTCTTTTGGCCGTTCCCGTGTTGAGATTAATTTTAATGTCGGTGTTGATTTGAATGTTGCAGCATCTGATATTCGCGATGCACTCTCTCGCATTGCGTATTCTTTACCCAAAAATGCTGACACACCTTTGATTATTAAGGCAGATTCGAATGCTGCTGCAATGATGTATTTGGTTGTAACTTCACCAACAATGAGTATTGATGATTTAACAGCAGTTGTAAACGATCAAATCGTTGATGCACTTTCTGCCGTTGATGGTGTTGGTGATGTGCAGGTTGATAGCGCACGCACGAAGATTTTTCAGATTGATATCGATCAAGCAAAGCTTGCGAGCTATGGATTGACCGTAGCAGATATTTCACGTGTTCTTGCTGATATGACAACGGATGTACCGGTGGGGTCATTACGCAATTCTAAGCAAACTTTAATTGTACGTGCTACTGCGCGTTTAACAACACCGGAAGCTTTTGAACAAGTTGTCTTAAAACCGCGTGTGCATCTTGGTGATGTTGCGCATGTTACTTTATCACCTGATGTAGAAACGGTTATTCTTCGTGTCAACGGAAAAACAGGAATTGGATTAGGGATTGTGCGTAAAGCACAGTCCAATACCCTTAATATTTCTCAAGGTGTTCGAGCAGTTCTCAAGCATCTCAAAAATGTTGTTCCTTCTTCTGTACATATGGACGTTATCAGTGATGATGCACTCTTTATTAAGAGCGCACTTCATGAAGTTGAGGTTGCATTGGTCATTGCTGTTCTCAGCGTTATTTTGGTTATTTTTCTCTTTCTAAGAGATATTCGTGTAACGCTTATTCCCGCCTTATCTATTCCTGTTGCTTTGATTGGTACAATTTCGGCCATTTATCTCGTAGGGTTTTCTTTAAATATTCTCACATTTTTAGGACTTGTTTTGGCAACAGGACTTGTGGTCGATGACGCAATTGTTGTCTTGGAGAATATTGTTCGGTGGCGCAATATGGGGTTTGGTCCTCGGGCGGCTGCGGTACTAGGGACACGGGAAGTGTTTTTTGCTGTTTTAGCAACAACATTGACTTTAGTCGCCGTATTTGTGCCTATTTCTTTTCTTCCTGGTCAAGTAGGAGGACTTTTTAGAGAATTTGGTTTTGTGTTGGCAATTTCTATTCTACTTTCTTCGATTGTTGCTTTAACACTTTGCCCTATGTTGGCTTCACGTCTTCTTAAAGAACATGTTGAAAATAAGAAGGAAGAAGCACATCATCTTGCTTTTTTGTATAAATTAGGTTCTTTTTTTAGCAAAGGATATACCTATAGTCTGCATAAATGTTTGGGAAGACCTTGGAGAGTTGTTTTTGCTTCGCTTATTTTTGCGGGTCTTTGTGTTGGAGGCTATACGAAATTACAACAGGAATTAACACCGGCAGAAGATAGGGCTTTGATCTTTTTGGTCATTAATGGACCACAAGGTATTTCAACACAATATCTCAATGAACAGGTAGAGCAGATTGAAACAAGTTTACAACCGTTACGTGATGCTGGAGAGATTGCTAACAGTTATTCTATCGCTGGTATTGGTGGTTCATCAAATACTGCTTTTTTAATTTTGTTGCTTTCCTCTTGGGACAAGCGTTTGCGCTCTCAACAAGAGATCGTAGAAGATGTTAATGCAAAGGTTAAACAGTTTCCTGCAGTTTTTGTGTTTGCTGCACAGGGAAATTCTTTAGGTGTTAGAGGAACTGGTCAAGGGTTACAATTTGCTATTCTTGGCAATGATTATACAAAATTACAGCCAATTGCGGATAAGCTTGTGAATGCTTTGCAAGCTGATACACATTTTATTCGTCCAAGGCTTACTGTTGATGCAACGCAAGCACAATTTTTTATTGAAATCAATCGAGACAAAGCCTCTGAATTAGGGATTGATATCACCAATTTGGGGAATACACTACAAGCAATGCTGGATGGGAAAAAAATTGGTTCCGTTTATGTAGATGACCATTCTTATGATGTAAAACTCACTTCGCGTAAGAATCCACTTAATAATCCTCGTGATTTAGAAAATATTTTTTTAAAAACCAAAGGTGATAAATATGTTCCTTTATCGGTTGTTGCGCGCTTGCATGAAAAAGCCATTGCACCTCAATTAAAACGAGAGAAACGCATGAGTGCCGTTATTTTAAGCGCAAATCTTGCACCAGGTGTTGTTTTAGGGGATGCTTATCAGACAGTACAAAAAATTGCAGCTCCTTTGTTGGTAGAGGGAAATTATATTGTTCCGTTGGGGGAAGCCGCTACACTTGATGAAACATCTTCCAATTTTATGATTGTTTTTGGAATTGCCTTTGTCATTATTTTATTGGTTTTGGCTGCACAGTTTGAAAGTTTTGTTTCAGGATTTATTATTATGGCTACTGTACCATTAGGGATTGGTTGTGCTGTAATTGCTATGCTTTTAAGTGGTGTTAGTCTTAATATCTACAGTCAAATTGGTTTAATTTTGTTAGTTGGGGTTATGGCCAAAAATGGGATTCTGATTGTTGAGTTTGCAGATCAATTGCGTGATCAAGGGAAAAGCGTGCGTGAAGCTGTAGAAGAAGCGGCAAATATTCGTCTTCGTCCAGTTTGTATGACGATGATTTGTGCTATTTTAGGGGGTATTCCTTTGGTTTTGGCTAAAGGTGCTGGTGCAGAGGCACGTGTATCTTTAGGTTGGGTTATTGTTGGTGGTTTGGGTTTAGCAACTGTTTTTACACTTTATGTTACACCGGTTGTTTATCTTTTTCTCGGACGTTTTGTAAAGCCAAAAGCAGAAGAAGCTGTACGCTTAACAAAAGAACTCAGCCAAGTTGAATGATGTACTTTGTCAGAAAGATTTGGAAGTTTCTTACTTTCGTTTTAAAAATGCCGTTTTCAGGTTCTACCTTTCCACTTTTGTATTCCTTTATTTTGTATGTGAACAGTAAAAATGCCGAACAATAAAAAAGGAAGCTCTCTATTTTATGACTGTTTGTGCGTAAATTTCATTGTTAATAACTGTGCGAGATAAGTTCATGGAAGATAGCTTGTTGCTTCGAAATGAAAAAGCTTTTGAGGAAGCTTTAAAAGCTTTACGAAAGCACGCTACAACAGAGAGGGTCCATGATATTCGCCAGCATTTCAAAGAGGATGAAAAGCGTTTTGCCCATTTTTCTTTAAGGCTTGATGATCTTCTTTTTGATTTTTCAAAATGTGGTGTAACATTTAAAACGTTGCAACTTCTGGATAATTTGGCTTTTGCGTCAGGTGTATTAGGCCGGCGTGAGGCAATGTTTTCAGGTCAGTCCATTAATACAACTGAAAAGCGCTCAGTTCTTCATATTGCATTACGTTTGCCTGCTGACGAAGTTTTTATGCTAGATGGACATGATGTTATTCGGGACATTCAGGCAGTTCTTCATGATATGGAAAGATTTTCTGAAAAGGTGCGTGATGGTAGTTATAAGGGAAGCAATGGTGAGAGGATAACCGATATTGTGAATATTGGTATTGGTGGGTCTGATCTTGGACCTGCAATGGTTACACATGCTTTAAAACCTTATCATGATGGTCCGAATTGTCATTTTGTTTCTAATGCTGACAGTGCACATATTTTTGATACTCTCTCTGGTTTGAATCCTGCAACAACGCTGTTTGTCGTTGCCTCTAAAACTTTTACGACCACGGAAACGATGATGAATGCGCAAGTTGCGCGTCAATGGGTTTGTGCGCATTTAGGGGAAGAGGCTGTTTGCACGCATTTTGTTGCTGTTTCCAGTGCGCTTGATAAAGTAGCAGAATTTGGCATAAATTTTTCAAGAGTTTTTGGATTTTGGAATTGGGTTGGAGGACGTTATTCGATTTGGTCTTCTATTGGTCTTGTTGTTATGTTGGCAATAGGGGGCCAGAATTTTCGTCAGTTTCTTAAGGGTGCTCAACAGATGGACCGACATTTTAAAGCAGCACCTTTACATAAAAATATTCCTATTCGATTTGCGCTTTTAGGGTTCTGGCATCGCGTCATTTGTGGTTATCTATCACGTGCTGTTATTCCTTATGAACAGCGTTTGGTGCGTTTTCCAGCTTATCTGCAACAACTTGATATGGAGTCAAATGGTAAGCAGGTTTCTTTGGATGGAAAACCAATGACTTTTCCAAGCGGTCCAGTTGTTTGGGGAGATGCTGGAACGAATGGGCAGCATGCTTTTTTCCAGCTTTTGCACCAAGGAACAGATGTTATTCCCGTGGAATTTATTTTATTTGCAAGAGGGCATGAACATAATTTACGTCATATGCATGATATGTTGGTGGCAAATTGCTTAGCGCAATCAAAGGCTTTAATGAAGGGACGTCGTGTCGAAGATGCTTGGCGCATTCTTGTAAAAAATGGAATGGATGAGCGTGAAGCAGATTATTTAGCACTTCATAAAAGTTTTGAAGGAAACCGTCCCAGTATAATGTTCGTTCAGGATTTATTGACTCCCTTTTCACTTGGTCGCCTTATCGCACTTTATGAACATCGTGTTTTTGTTGAAGGTGTTTTGATGAATATTAATTCATTTGATCAATGGGGCGTTGAGCTTGGCAAAGAATTAGCGAATGAATTGTTACCGATACTTCGTGGAGAAAAGAAAGCGGATAACCGCGATAGTTCGACATTAGGGTTGTTAGCATATATGAGAGCCAAGCGTGTAGAATAACTGTTTTAACAAATATCATTGAGCAACGAATACTCTGGCGGAGAGAGAGGGATTTGAACCCCCGATAGAGTTGCCCCTATGCCGCATTTCGAGTGCGGTGCTTTCAACCACTCAGCCATCTCTCCATATAAAGTGAGTGTGATGGAATTCCACACTATTTGAGTGTATGGCGGGTAGATAACCTTCAATTGCTTTTAGTACAACCCTTTTTTGCTTTTTTATAGGGATTTATTGACAAAGAATAGAAATTCCGTCATATACGCGAGATACAAACGCAGAGGATTCTGCGTGTATTTTTGTAGAGGAGGATATTTTATCCTTCTTGTAAGATCTATTACGACTGATAAAAAGCAGCCTATTTTCCCTTATTAACAAGGCAAAAATCAAAGAAGAGCTGGAATGAACGGAAGGATAAAAAATGTTCGCAGTCATGAAAACCGGTGGTAAGCAATACCGCGTTGTTGCTAACCAAGTGGTAAAAGTTGAAAAAATTATTGGCAATGCGGGTGATGTTGTTGAATTCAATGACATATTGATGGTTGAGCAAGAGGGTAATACGGTTGTTGGTGCACCTGTTGTTGCTGGTGCTTTGGTTACTGCTGAAATTGTAGAGCAAGTACGTGGGCGTAAGGTTATTGCATTTAAGAAGCGTCGTCGTCAAAATTCGAAACGCACGCGTGGACATCGTCAAGAACTGACAACTCTTCGTATTTTAGAAATTTTAATGGGTGGTTCAAAGCCTCAAAAAGCAGTTGCAAAACCAAGTAAAGAGGAAGCCACTGCATTAAAAAAGGCAACGAAGGAAACAAAAGCTCCTGCTGCTGCCAAGAAAGCAGCTAAGAAGCCTGCTGAAAAGAAGATCACACCGCAGAAGAAAGCGGCTGTAGCATCAGAGAGTAAAAAAGATTAAAGGAGAACGTCCATGGCACATAAAAAAGCTGGTGGTTCCTCGCGGAATGGTCGCGATTCAGAATCAAAACGACTTGGCGTTAAAAAATTTGGTGGTGAAGCTGTCATTCCTGGGAATATTATTGTTCGCCAACGTGGTACGCGTTGGCATCCTGGTGACAATGTTGGTATTGGAAAAGACCATACTCTTTTTGCACTATCAAATGGAACGGTTTCTTTTCGTAAGAAAGCAAGTAATCGTTCTTATGTTTCGGTTATTCCCGTGACAGAGGCGACAAAGTAGGTTGTAATAAGCTTAGAACTTCATTGGAGTTCGGTTTGAATTTTAGCACAAAAAAGGAAGGATAGGGTACTATCCTTCCTTTTTTTGCTTTATGCTATAATGTAGAGTGGAAGAGGAGCAAAAAAACTAAATAACAGAATTTAGGAAAATGTTTTTCTTAAATCACTGAAAGATTGCTGTTATGTTTTGCTTGTACTGAAAGCATTAATATGAGGAGGGAGCTTGCCAATAATTATTGTATGATAATGATGCAGAAGGTTTTTTGCGCACGAAAAAGCGTCAAACAATTTGTTTTAAAAAGACAATTTATTTTCATAGAATTTTAAGAGAAATTTGAGGGGGGATAGTGGAGTTATTAATGTTCTTTAAATGGTTATGGAGAGATGATCTGTTAAAAAAGGCAGGAATATGTAAGAGGGGTTATAAAAGTATTGATCTCAGCCACTTTGCAAGTGGTGAGTGATAAGAGAGTTTCAATATCGAGAGTAAAATGATGCTGTTCAGGGGACTTATTTTGAAGAAATAAAAATGACAGACGTACAATCAACGATATCAAGAGTATTTTTGACCTATCTATTATTGAGAGTAAAATAAGCCTTGTCGGATAAGAGCGAGATTTGTTTAAGTTAAAAACGCTTTTCTTTTACAGTTTTATGAATCTTGTTTTCCGGAATAAATATTTAGAAATTAAAGTCATATATGGGGATTTGTTTGATTTTATTTTTCGAGAATAATATTGTTTTTAGGTGTATATATTGAGTGGGTAAGTGGACAGAGAATTTTTTGTGGTTGTGATATTTATTTGAGAAAGAAAATTCTATAATGTAGTCGAAGTTATATCTTGAGGATTCTATGTTGTGAGGTATTTAATTATATGGAATCTTAAGGGAAAGGCTACATTTGGCAATCTGTGATTATGTAATGCGTTAGAGAGGGAAGGACAGGTTCTTCAGTTTTTGGGGAATTAAAAATTAGCAGAAGTTGCGGTGATGGGGGAGTTCTGTTTTCTTATATGAGGAGTCATGACAGTTTATGCCAGATAACTTGGGAAAATGAGAGCATTCTTTTTAAGAGCTTTTCGATTTGTTGAGGGTGCAAGGATTGGGGCATTGATCTTTGTAAAATAAAAAGTGTGGTTCGATTTATTTATGATAACTTTTCGTAACTTGATAGACGATGATATCCGATCGTTTGATGGATCGCGTTGGGGGATATGTCTCAGTTCATTATATTCCATATAATAAAAAGGGAAGTCGCGATGTTATTTATACGTTGTATGTTGGAAAATGTGGCTTTGAAATAAAATTTAATCAGAAATATTCATGCTCAAACGTGAGGGAGCTTAAATTCATCATGAGATGTAAAGAAGTAGAAGCAATGAATACAGAATTTAACGAGAGTGAAATCTTGTCTATAAGATCTGTACAACTTGCAGCTGCTTTTGATCATAAAAATGATGTAATTCGTGCTGCTGGTGAATTGCTTGTGCAGGTTGGTGCAGTTGACAAAAGCTATCTAGCAAGCATGCTTCAACGTGAAGCAATCACGAATACTTGGCTTGGTAATGGTATAGCCATTCCCCATGGAATGGTTGAAAACCATAATTTGATTATCAGAGATGCTGTTGCTGTTATACAGATTCCTGCAGGTGTTGAATGGCGGGATGGGAAGAAAGCGCGTTTGGTTATTGCCATTGCGGCTTATCCAGATCGTTATAGAGAGATTTGCAGACAATTGGCGCCTCTTTTATATGATAAAGAACGTCTTGAAGCACTTTCAACGACTACGGATAAACAACAGATTGTTACAACTTTATTTGGTCAGGATATGAAGATTGGAAAGACTTCTATTGGTGATCTTTCGGTTTGCCAAGAATGGACTTTAGATTATCCAAGTGGTCTTCATGCGCGCCCAGCTTCTCTTTGGGTTGATTTTGCAAAAAAGGCTCCGAGCTCTATCAGAATCCGCCATGGTGGGTATGCTGTTGAAATGAAAAATTTGGTTGGTTTATTGCAGTTAGGAGCAAAAAACGGTGATGTTCTTATTTTTTCGACGGATGCTGTAGAAGGTGTGCAGCTTCTTAAAGATGCAATTTCTGTTGCGAAGAAAGTGAGCATAAGTGAAAAGTGTATGATGCGAGAAATAGAGTCTCAAATTCAGACTTTTCATGGTTGGTATCCGCGTTCTGGGCAAAAAGGTATTTCTGGTGTTGGTGCAAGTTCAGGGTTAGCTCTGGGGAAGATTTTTGTTTTAAAGCAAAATAATATTTCCATAACTGACCAACCAGTTGATTTTGCAATTGGGACGGCATGTCTTGAAAATGCTCTTACAAAAACAAAGCATAAAATGGCATCAGTTATTTCTGATATCACAGCGCGTATGGGAGCAGATTCTGCTGCGATTTTTTCTGCACAAATGGTTTTGCTTGAAGACGAAAATCTGATAGCTCAAGCTTATCGTTTTATAGCAGAAGGTCATGGTGTAGCTTGGTCTTGGGATAGAGCGATTCAGCAATTTGTGGATATGTTTTCTCAGGTGGATAATCCTTTGTTAGCGGCGCGTGCTGTTAACTTAGTTGATGTTGGTCGTCGTGTTTTAGGCGAAATAAATCCATCATACAGATCATTCTTTTTAAATGATCTCCCGCGCGGTATTATTCTTATTACAGATGATCTATCTCCTTCTGATATAGCTCAGCTTGATTGTACAAAGGTGCAAGGGTTAGCAACGGCATGGGGAGGTCCACTGTCTCATACGGCAATTTTAGCACGCACTCTTGGTATTCCAATGGTTGTTGCTACGGGGGCTGATGTTTTGGCAGTTGAGGGTGATGTTCAAGCTATTATTGATGGTGATAATGGGTTCATTTATCTTGATCCTGCTCCTGAAGATGTTGAAGATGCTGAAAAGCAGATGAGCATTGTTGCGCAAAAGCATGAGAGTGAGATACGCGTATGTAAATTACCAGTACAAACGACAGATGGTCAAAAGATTCGTATCATGGCCAATGTTAGCTACACAAATCAGGTTTCTGTTGCGTTAGATTTGGGTGCTGAAGGTGTTGGCCTTATGCGTACAGAATTTTTATTTTTAGAGAGCCCATGTGTTCCAGATGAAGAAGCACAATTTGATGTGTACCGAGCGATGATTGCAGCGGTGGGGGATAAGCCATTGATTATTCGTGCACTCGATATTGGTGGAGATAAACAGGTTACACATTTACATTTATCTAGAGAGGATAATCCTTTTTTAGGAATTCGGGGAACGCGTCTTTTATTGCGTCGACGTGATCTTTTAATTCCTCAGTTGCGTGCTTTGTATCGAGTGGCAAAAGAGGGTGGAGATTTATGGCTTCTGTTTCCGATGGTAATGTCCGTTTCAGAGGTTTTTGCTATAAAAAAGATTACAGAAGAAATACGCAACGATATTGGTGCGCCAAAGTTAAAGATTGGTATTATGATCGAAGTTCCGGCAGCAGCCATTATGGCAGATGTTTTGAGTGCCTATGTTGATTTTTTCTCCATTGGAACGAATGATTTAACGCAGTATACAATGGCGGTTGATCGACAAAATCCTTATCTTGTGTCTGAAGCTGATAGTCTTGATCCAGCGGTTTTGCGTATGATACATCAGACTGTACAAGGTGCAGAAAAACATAATTGTTGGGTTAGTGTTTGTGGTGATATGGCTGGAGATCCTTTTGCAGCGATGATTTTGACTGGATTGGGTATTAATGAACTTTCTATGATATCTTGTGATATTTCTTCAGTAAAAGCATGTTTGCAGACCCATAGTTTTGAAGACATGAAAATTTTAGCAAGAAAGGCATTACAATGTGAAACTGCGCGGGATGTACGCGCCCTTAGCAATTATATACAATGATGCAGAAAATTTAAGGGAACGAAGAATTAATTAATCTTGCAATTTGGTAAAGCAAAATCACATCATGAATCATTTTTGTTAGAATAAATTTTATTATTCTCATGAAGCACGTTTTTATGTTGGTGACGATTCATGAGGGCGCTTATTTTGCGGATTTCTGGATATAGGTAGTGATAATAGGGATAGTATTGTCTATCCACGGAAAAAGTTGCTTGTTGAAAAAGAGAAAATGTATTTATACTTCAATAAGGTTCTCGCCTTATTTTAATAAATAAAGTTATTTTTTAAATTTTGAGTATGAGTTTAAGCTTGCACGTTATTTCTTTCTGGGTATAGTGCGAACCTCTGGAGAGGTGGCCGAGTGGTTGAAGGCGCACGCCTGGAACGCGTGTATATGGGAAACCATATCGAGGGTTCGAATCCCTCTCTCTCCGCCATTTTCAATAAAATCAAGAGATTATACAAAAGTTCGGGGGTTTTGTGTTCTTTGTTTCTTTTAACTTGTTTTCTTGTCTACCCTGAACTTTTTTGAAGCTTTTTTATTGCTTCCATTGCGAGTCGTTTTCTATCTGCCGTTTTGGTATAGAGTGAAGCCATTTTACCCGTGGTCCACCCAAAGTGTAAATTGACTGAGGTTTTTGTATCTCTTGCGCATTATTGAGAGCAAAAAACTTCCCCTTTAATTGCGCAAGGTTCATGGACATCGTCTAATAATTCTTCCGCTTGCGTAAACGTTTTCTGTAATAATCCTCAACACTTCCTGTAAGGCGGATCAAGGTAAAATAAGCGGACAATAAAGATCGATGCAACGAGGTGTCAGTTTTAAAGCTGAGGGAAAAACTATTCAAATCTGCATCTTAATATGCGTAAATTTTTCGCACCACGCTTATTTTGTGCAATGAAAGGCAGTAGAGGAAACCATAGATATCGGATTATCTTACATACATATAGAGTTCACTTTGATATAAAATCTCCAAATTTCCTTGTACTTCATATTGTTTTATCAATGCAACCAATTGCTGCAAATATTCTTCTTGGTGGCTAGCAATAGCGCGTTGTGCTTGCGTTGAGGAGCGGCTCATACCAATAAAGGCTTCGGATGGGATCGTCATTGTCCAATTGTGCGTATGTAAAACAATCTTTTCTGGATTGACTCTAAAGCCATCGCTCATTTCCTGTAAAAAATCAAAATTACGATAATAACGGGAATAGTGAGGGCTCATTTCTTCTAATAATGTCTCATAAGCAGCTAGAAATTTACTCTGTTTAAAATTGCGATTGTTTTGAATGACTGCCATGACACCCTTGGCTCGGAGTTGGTTTGAGACAGTGCAAAGCAATCGAGGGCGATCCATCCATTGAAACGCCTGCGCCACAATGACAAGATCAAGCTTGCCGATTTTGGGCAATAGGCTTTCAGCTTGGCCTTTATACCACTGTACAGTAGGAAATTTTTTTCGTCCCTGCTTAATCATATCTGACGATATATCGATAGCATGATATTGGTGTTCGTTCCCCAGAAGTTTGACAATTCCTTCTAATGCGATGCCGGTTCCAGCTCCTACATCCACGATGGATAAATGTTTTTTGTCCTTAAAAGGCAGTAGCATGGTTTTCAATAAGGTGAGGGGATAGCGCGGACGATAGCGATCATAATCACCAGCCAATCCATCAAATTTTTCACTTTGTGGTTGAATGTTTTGTATCATAGGCTCCCCCTGACAATTGCTGGCATATATAATTGAGAAGCCCACCTTTATCCAGTGTGTTAAGCATAAGTTCCTAAGGAGAGTTAAATGAGAACAGCCCTTTTTACTTTCTCATTTTTCTTCTATAAGATCGATGATTTACACTGAATATGTTGCTTTTTAAAAGGGTAGAAGAGCGAATGCCAAGGCTGGTATTTGTGAAGAGGGGAAAGCAATCAGACAATTTCTCACTATAGAAGGATTGTATTGCGTTATTTGTGTTCTTCAAAATCCATATGCGTAACAGTCTCTTCTTCATTTTCATTGGAAAGAGGCATTCTACGACGGCGCAGGGTTTCTACAATTTCCTTTTTAAAAACCATATCTGCTTCGCTTAAGCGACAAATACTTAATTCTAATTCAAGAGATAAAGCCAAATCCACACATGATTTAAGCTGTTCTCCAATGTCAAAACCACGTTGATAATCGTCATAAAGACCAACAAGCGTATCGGATAATTCTTTATCGCGTAAAGAGGTCATGTTTATGTCTCCACATCACGGTTTTTCAGTGCAGTTTTAATATATTTAAGCGTCATTTCATTATGATTGCCAAAAACTTTCATGCATATCACTATCATAGTTTTGTCAATTTTGCGCAAAACATCAACTTTTAAGTCACTATCGGTCAGAATTTTTTTGTTCCAAGAATTTTAGTTTCTCAATTGTGCATGCATATTGCAATATCTTTATTATAGGACTTATGGTATTTAAAATACATGATTGGCAAGCGGTTTTTCATTTACGTAGAAGATGTATCATTTTGATGAAAATGCTTTGAGATTTCATCATTGCTAATGAAATTCAAACCAGAGTTATTGATATCCATAAAGTGGTATCATTGATGAATTGCTTTATCGGTTAGATTTTGAATTTCATCAACAATGAGATGTCTTTCATTATGTAATTTTAAAACTCTGTCCAAATGTTTTTGACATTGGATAACGGTATTTGGTAAGATTTTGTGAGTTTTGCCACGGATCATGTTTTGTAGCGTAAACTCGAAATAATGCTATGGCGCTACTATCTTTGTGTGGTTGTCATAATTTTCGCTCCTACTTAAATGGATGCGGCAACATCCATTTTGTGGGGTTATGTGTGTGATAGCCGCTCCTCTAACGGGCGGTAATTAAGAGACATAAATCAATATAATTATTTAGTCAACAATTATATTGATTTTGGAGTAGTTTTTTTGGCACGTCCAGAAACAGAACCTAAAACTGATTTAGCAAAACGTTTTCGTGAAGTGCGTCGCACCCTTGGTTTCAAGGAACGTAAACAATTTGCTGAACATCTTGGTATAACTGCTGGTTCCATAGGAACGTATGAAACTGGTATAAGTGAGCCTACTGCTTCTGCTCTCTCCAAATATCAAGAAATCTGTGGTGTTTCATTAGATTGGCTCATTACTGGCAATGGTGAAATGTTTACAGATATGGCAAAGGCGAAAGCGGTGGGTTTTAAACCGCAAGCTATTCCTGCTGGGCTGATGAAAAAGCTTGGCCGTTTAGCTTATACAACCTATCATGATGCAAAGATACAAGTTCCTCCTGAAGATGTAGCGGAATTAGCGGCAGAGCTTTATGGAAAATTACAAGATCTTGTTCAGGATATCAATGATAAGGAAGAAGTTGAAGCAACTTTTCCGCTTTTGAAGTTGCATTTAAAACGTCAAATCGAAGCTGAGAAAACACAACCAGAAACTACAAAAGATTAACAGTTCTCTGACATGATTTTTTTTGTTTTTATGCTATAAAAATCCGATTTTAAAAAGAGCACTACCTCTACACGTCTTTTAGCTTTTGAAAACACTATCCACATTTTATCTGCTAAAGAAGATTGAACACTACAAATTTCTATGTAGTGTTCATGTGTTTCATGGAACTATATCGCAGGATTATCTTTATATTTTACAATTTATAGCGGTGTATTTGTGCAAATCCATGAAAAATTATTTTCTTCTACTCTTGCCATTTTGTTGATGCGCTTTATCTGAAAATGAAAGACTGTTTTATAAGAAGCGAATTATACTGTTCGTGATGGAGGTTATAGCATAGTTTGCAAGTAAATTACCTATTTTTTATTTAAATCCCTTTATTGATGGGGGTGTTTTAACATCCAATGTCTTTTCAGAATTTTTGGGACGATGCTGAGAGAATTCTGAGCGTTGAGAGGGTGGGTTTTGTCTTTTTTAAAATTTTTCTAGTGCGCAAACGTGATTTTGCGAAGTGTTTTTTGTTGCCTGTTGTGGCGAAGCTGAACTTTGTTTTGGCTTTCAGTATGCTCTATATTGAGGGATTTATCATGAAAAAATATTCAACACCAAATTTGGTTAAGGCGGTTTCGTTGGGGACTGTTATTGCGACACTTTTGTCTAGTGTGTCTCCTGTTTTTGCTGCGGGTGTTTCTACGACAGGAGGCCTTATTCGAAACTCGAGTGGTGCAGATGTTCCTTATCCTTATGGGAGTCATGGTAGTATTGTCTTCGCTGGTGATAATGATTACTGTGGTGTGGATAATGTTGTTGGACGTGGAGGAAAACAACAGGATGGGGTGACTAATCGCATAACGGCAAAGGAGCAATATAATAGATTTGTCGACAATAAAGAATTTGGAAATCGCAATCCTTATGGTACGACCACTGAGAAGGTTACTTGGGCTAATAATAGTACTACAACCCCCAGCGGTGGTTATATGGGAGCGCTGACGAGTGGTTTTCAGAATGCAATGCCTGAGGCGTATGGTATTTATTCTTTTGCTACCGGTTGTGGATCTGCTGCGACGGGTAATTATTCAACGGTATTTGGTGCAGGCGCGACAGCAAAAGCGGGTGGAGCGCAAGCCTTTGGTGTTTCTGCGCTTGCAAGTGGTATAGCAAGTGTTGCTATGGGTGTTGATTCAGAGGCATCAGGGAAGTCTGCAGTTGCTATGGGTGGACTTGCAAAAGCCTCTGGTAAAAATAGCATTTCTATAGGTGAGGATTCTCAAGCGACGATGGACGATGCGATTGCGATTGGTTCCAATACAGAAGGGAGTGGTATAAATAGTGTTGCTATTGGTAATATAGCATCTGCATCTGGTTACAATAGTGTTGCAATAGGGCTCAAAACCAAGGCAAGTAAGGAGTATACGGTTGCTATAGGATCGAAAGCTGAAGCGCAAGCTCTTGGTTCTATTGCAATAGGTGGTGGGGAACCTGCAGAAAACGGGCAAGACAGAGAAGTAATAGCGAAAGGTAAAAATTCAATTGCTATAGGTTCCCATACTTTTGCTGAGACAGATCATTCAGTTGCGGTTGGTATAAATGCACAGGTACGTGTTACAGACGGTGTTGCTGTGGGTGGAGGATCTGTTTCTCGTGTTGAGCGTGGTGTTTTGGGTTATGATCCTGTAACAAATGCTACAACAAAAAAGGATACTCTTGCATGGAAAAGCACTGGAGGTGATTTTAGTGTCGGTAATACTAACCAGAAGTTAACGCGACAGATTACAAATGTTGCAGCGGGAAGTGAAGATACCGATGCTGTCAATGTGGCGCAGTTAAAAGCTCTGAGAAATGTCATAGCAGGAGAAGGAGCAGGAGGAAGCTGGAATCTTTCTGTTAACGATAGAGATTCTGCAGCTGTTAATGGAGACAATACAGTAGATTTTTCAGTGACAAAAAACGGCGTGGGAGAAGACAACTTAAAGATAAAGGTAGAGAGGGAAGGGGAAAATAATAATAAGCATAACGTCAAATTTACTTTAAGTGATGAACTTAATTTGACGAGCGTTACTACAGGTAAAAGCTCTTTAAGTGATAGTGGCTTAGAGATTACAGGTGGTCCAAGCGTAAAGAGTGATGGTATTTCTGCTGGCAATAAAAAGATTACAGGAGTAATGGCAGGAACTGAGAATGGTGATGCAGTTAATTTTGGACAGCTGAAAGAAATAAAAGATCAAATAGCAGGAGGTTGGAAACTTTCTGTTAATAATGAAAATCCTACGGATGTTAAAGCAGGCAATACTGTAGATTTTTCAGTGCAAAATAACAATGAAGCTGGACAAGACAACTTAAAGATTACCAAAGGCGATGATAACAAGATCAAATTTGCTTTGAGTGATGCTCTTAAGTTAACAAGCGTCACTACGGGACAAAGCACTATGAGTAGTGATGGTTTCGTAATTACTGGTGGACCAAGCATGGGTATGGGGGGTATTAAGGCTGGCAGTAAAAAGATTAAAGAAGTAGCAGAAGGAACTGATGATACCGATGCAGTTAATTTTGGACAGCTAAAAAAAATAGAAGATAAAATAGCAGGAAATAACCTTGTTCAATGGGTTGAAAAGGGGAATCTTATCACCATTGGTAAGGAAAAAGGTGGTAATGTAATTAATATTACAAACCAATCGGGTGATACTCGTACAATTTCCGGCGTTTCGGACGGTGATATTGATGAATCTTCAACTGAAGCAGTGAATGGTAGCCAGATTAATAAAATATCCCAAGATGTGGCAAAATTTTTTGGTGGTGAAGCCTCGTTCAATGATGGCACCTTTCGTGGACCAACATATAATTTATCTCTTATTGTTGAAGATGGTCAGGTGGCAGAGACTAAATTTTATGACGTTGGTTCCGCTTTGAAAGGACTTAATGCAAATGTCAAAAGTGTGAATACTCACTTAAGTAATGTGGTTAATGATTTTAGTAATGTGTTTAATGATTTTTCTAAAGATGCTCTGTTATGGAGCAACAAAGAACAGGCATTTGTTGCGCAACATCAAGAAGGAGAGGCATTAAGAGATAGTAAAATTACTTACCTTTTGGATGGTGACATTACTGAAGATTCAACAGATGCGATAAATGGTAGCCAAATTAATAAAATATCCAAAGGTGTTGCAAAAATTTTTGGTGGAAAAACGGAATTCAAGAACGGTGTTTTTACAAATCCAGAATATAAGTTAACAACTATTGATGAAGATGGTACAGTAGCTCTGATTAAATATCATGATGTTGGTACAGCTTTGGATGTAGTGAATAAAAATGTCTTTGCAGTTGATCATAGAATAACCGTTGGATTTCTTGATATTGCTGAGTATTTTGGTGGTGGCGCTAAGTATGAGAAAGGCAAATGGCAAGCTCCTACTTTCACAATTTCTCAAATTGACAACGACGGATCGTCCTCTGAGAAATCCTATGATAATGTTGCAGATGCATTTGAAGGTGTGAATACCACTTTCACCAAGATCCACAATCAAATTTCTAATATAACAGAAAATAGTCTTGTTCAATGGGATGAAGACCAGAAGCGTATCACTATTGGTAAGGAAAAAGGTGGCAGTCTAATCAATATTGCGAATAATGAAAACAGGGTTCGTATTATTTCTGGTGTTTCAGGTGGAAAGATTACTGCTGATTCAACGGAGGCAGTGAATGGAGCGCAGCTCTATGAAACTAATCAAAAGATTAGTGAGCTAGATAATGATTTTGCTGATATAAGTACAAATATATCGAATTATTTTGGTGGTGGTGCAGATATATTTGACGGTACAGCACCAACCTATACGATTCAAAACAATAACTATAGTGATGTGGGTTCTGCTTTTAGTGCTGTCAATACTTCTATCACAGAGATTTCTAATCAGATTACCAATGCGGCAAAAAATAGCCTTGTCAAGCAAGAAGGAGAGAATTCTCTTATCACCGTTGGTAAAGCAACAGGTGGTACTAAAATTAGTATTGCAAACAAATCGGGTGAAGCTCGTACAATTTCCAGTGTAAAAGCAGCAGAGCAAGATGATGAGGCCGTTAATAAAAAGCAGCTTGATAATCGTATTGCAGATATTAATAACAACATTAACAATATCAAGAATGTAAGTGATTTTGCAGTTCTCTATGATAAAAATAGTGATAATTCTGTCAATTATAACAGTGTGACTTTGGGTGGTAATAAAAGCAAAGAACAAGTCGCTTTGCGCAATGTCAAAGATGGTGTGATTTCTGAGCAATCTCATGATGCGATCAATGGAAGCCAGATTAACAAAATATCTCAAGATATAGCACAATACTTTGGTGGAGGTGCTAAATTTAAAGATGGTGCTTTTGTCAGACCCAAATATAATTTATCTATTGTTTTTGAAGATGGTAAGGTAGGAAAGATTAACTACTATGATGTTGGCTCAGCTTTGAAAGGGCTTGATACAAATTTCAATAGTGTGAATACGCGCATAACAAATGTAGCCAATGACTTTAGTCAGAAAATTAATAATTTTTCTAAAGATGCTTTACTTTGGAGCGAAGAGGATAAAGCTTTTGTTGCACGTCATGAAAAAGACGGAAAGAAGACAAACAGCAAGTTGAAATTCCTTTTGGATGGAGAGATTGCTGCTAACTCAACGGATGCTATCACAGGTAATCAACTCTATCTCATGAGCACCCAGTTGGCTAATTATTTCGGCGGTGGTGCGGGCTATAAGGATGGAAAATGGAACGCTCCTAATTTCACGATTTCTCAATTTAATGCTGATGGTAGCGTTGGTGAAAAGAAAAGCTACAATAATGTTGCTGATGCACTTGGTGGTGTTAATAACGGTATGATCAACATAAACAATCGTATTGAGGATGTCATCAACAAAGTAGATTCTGATGCTTTAAAGTGGAATAGTGATCAACAAGCCTATGACGCTAGTCATACCGGTCAGCCAAGTAAAATTATCAATGTAGCTGATGGTAAGATTGAAAAAGATTCGAAAGATGCGGTCAATGGTGGACAACTTTGGCAGACCAATGAACGTGTCGCAGGTGTTGAAAAAGATATAAAGCATATCACAAACAGAGTTGACAATATTTCCACTACGGTTACCGATCTTGGTAAAGACGTTTATAATATTGAAAACAAAGTTGATAATATTGAGAATACGGTTGGTGAACTTGCAGACGGAGTTGTTCTCTATGACAAAGATAACAATGGTAAGAAAACCAATAAAATCACTTTAGCTGGTGGTGATGCCAGTGAACCTGTTCTGATTGATAATGTAGCTGATGGTAAGATTGAGAAAGGCTCGAAAGAAGCTGTAAATGGTGGACAATTGCGTGATTATACTGAGCAGCAAATGAAAATCATTCTTGATGAATCGAAGCACTATACGGATCAACGGGTGAATAATATCGTTGTCGATGCAATTGATGATGCCGTAAATCAGGCGAACCACTACACTAATATAAAGTTTGAGGCTTTAAATTACAACATTGAAAACGTGCGTAAAGAGGCAAGACGAGCAGCAGCTATTGGGTTGGCAGTGTCTAACTTACGCTACAACGATACACCTGGAAAATTAAGTGTCGCATTTGGTAGTGGTTTATGGCGTAGTCAATCTGCTTTTGCTTTTGGTGCTGGTTATACATCTGAAAAAGGAAATATTCGTTCTAATTTATCGGTTACAAGTTCAGGTGGGCATTGGGGTATTGGTGCAGGACTTAACATGACACTGAATTGATGCGAAAATAGTTTTCTTGAATACGCTTTTGCCCCTGCTTTGATGAAGCAGGGGCATTTTAGTAAAAAAACTTTGAATAAATCTTGCTTGAGAAAAATAAGCGTTCTCCTAAAATCAAGAGACGCAAAAATTATACCAATTTCAAAGAGGATAAAGCAAAAAAATAGGCGCTCTTTTTAAGAGAAAATCCAACGTTATTCTCGTAATAAGATATGTTTTTTTGATGTTCCTCAGCTTGACTTTCACAAGCTGCCCTCTACTTCCCCTTTAAAGGTGCTGTCGCAATAACAGCTTATATCTTGTTTTATTTACAGTGCAAAAGCACGGAGACGCAAAAAATAAGAAGGCCTTACAACACGAGTAGGCGTCTTTTTTGTGTCTTAAATATGTTATTATCGGGAGGGGAATTATGAAAAAATATTCAACACCAAATTTGATTAAAGCTGTTTCATTGGGAACTGTTATAGCCACACTCTTGTCGAGTGTTTCTCCTGTCGTTGCTGCAAATCTTGCGATAACAGGACAATCTGTTCAGAGCACAAATGGAACCGACGTATCTTACCCAAAGGGAAGCCATGGCAGTATTGTGTTAGCTGGCGATAATGATTACTGTGGTGTGTTTAATGTTATTGGCCGTGGTGGCATGAATCAAGGTACTAATAAGCAAATTACTGAAAAGGAAGCATATGAAATAATTTCTCTGAACAAAGAGGTTTCTGGCAAGAGTCCTTTTAATTGGGCAACAGGTCAGATTGTTTGGGCTGGTGATGGTACAACCAATAGCGGGGGGTATATGGGAGGAGCAACGGGTGGTCTTACAAATGTTATGCCTGAAGCTTTTGGCGTTTATTCTTTTGCGACGGGGTGTGGATCTTCCGCATCGGGGCATTATTCAACAGCATTTGGTGCGGGGGCTACTGCAAAGCTTGGGGCGGCACAAGCCTTTGGCGTTTTTGCGCTTGCGGGAGGACAAGCAAGTCTTGCCATAGGGGTTGTGTCAGAAGCATCAGGAAGAGGTGCGATTGCTATTGGTGGGTTTGCAAAAGCAACAGACATTGATGGTATGGCATTTGGTACCCAATCACTTGCAAGTGCATCAGATGCAATTGCTGTGGGTTATGATGCTCAAGCTCAAAAAGAGAAGTCCATTGCTATTGGTCCAAATGCAAGAGCGATTGTAGAAGGTGGTGTTGCTATTGGAAGCGGATCTGTAGCTAATACGTCTGCTGGTGTTATTGGTTACGATCCTTTAGAGCATGGCCCATCAAAGAATGAGAAATGGAAGAGTACGCTAGCTGCGGTAAGTGTTGGTAATCCTAAAAATAGTCAAACGCGTCAGATTACAGGGGTAGCAGCTGGTACTGCAGACACTGATGCCGCAAATGTTGCACAGGTAAAAGCATTAGAATCGTACGTAGATCAAGGTTGGAATCTGTCTGTTGGAGGGGAAAATTCCACAACGATTGGTATAAAAGATACCGTAGATTTATCGGCTGCAAGTGACAATCTTACAGTTACAAAAGATGTTAAAGGCAATAATGTAAAGTTTGATCTGGCCAAGAATATTACAGTGACGAGTGTCACTGCAGGAAAAAGCATTTTGAGTGATGATGGCTTTCTATTTACTAATGGAGGGCCAGCAATAACTTCTCAGGGTATTCATGCTGGCAATCAAACGATTACAGATGTTGCAGCGGGGACAGCAGATACCGATGCAGTGAATGTTGCACAGCTAAACGCTGTGAAAGAGGCAGCGAAAACAAGTTGGCAGCTTTCTATCAATAGTGGAGATGCTATGGCTATTGGCCCAAATGGCATGGTAAATTTACAAGCAGCCGGCAGTGAAAATAAACAGAATATCAAGATTGTAAGGGATAACGATCACAATGTAACATTTGGTCTGGCAGATGATATTCATGTGACAAGTGTCACTGCTGGAAAAAGCGTTATGAATGATCAAGGTTTTCATTTTGAGAAAGGAGGTCCAGAGGTAACACCTGATGGTATTGATGCTGGCAATAAAAGGATTACAGGACTTGAAAAAGGAAATAGAGATACTGATGCAGTGAATGTTGCACAGCTGAAAGAAATAGAAAACCAAGTAGCAGAAAATAGTCTTGTTAAATGGGATGACGCGCAGAAGCGGATCACTATTGGTGCTGAAAAGGATGGTATTGAAATCAATATTGCAAATAATGAAGGTAAGGTGCGCCTTATTTCTGGCGTTGAGATTGGGGAAATTAGTTCTACTTCAACAGATGCAATAAATGGTCACCAGCTTTTTCAAATTGCTAAAAATGTATCGGATTTTTTTGGTGATGATGCAGATGTGATTAATGGTATTGGACCAACTTATACCATTCAAGGTTCTAAATATACTACTGTTGTATCTGCATTTGAGGGTATTAATAATTCTATCACGAAGATTTCTAATCAGATTACCAATGCGGCAAAAAATAGCCTTGTGAAGCAGGAAGAAAATGAAGGCACTATCACTATTGGTAAGGCAACAGGTGGGGATCTAATCAATATTGCCAATAAGAATAGTGAAGATCGTAGAATTTCCGGTGTGAAAGCAGCAGAGGAAGATAATGACGCTGTTAATAAAAAACAACTTGAGGATAGTATAGCAGATATTACCGATAGTTTTAAGAATAATAGCCTTGTTAAGCAAGAAGCAGAGACAAATCGTATCACTATCGGTAAGGAAATAGAAGGCACAGAGATTCATATTGCAAATAAATCAGGTGAGGCTCGTACAATTTCTGGCGTGAAAGCAGCAGTTAATGCTGATGAAGCTGTTAATAAACAACAACTCGATGGTGAAATTGCAGATATTACAGACAGGATTAAGGTCATTAAAGAAGCAAATAGTTTTGCTGTCCTTTATGATAAAAAGAGTGATAATTCTGTTAATTATAATAGTATCACTTTAGGGGGTGAGGAGACCAAAGAACCAGTTGCGCTCCATAACGTGAAAAATGGCGATATTAATGAAGATTCAACTGATGCTATAAATGGTGGGCAGCTTTGGAAGACGAATGATCGTGTTGCAGGTGTTGAAAAGGAAATTGCCCATATTGATAATAAGGTTACTAATATATCAGCTACGGTTACTGATCTTGGTAAGGAAGTTTTCGATATTCAGCAAGCAAGTGCTTTTGCAGTTCTCTATGATAAAAACGACGATGATTCTGTTAATTATAATAGTATCACTTTAGGGGGTGATAAGACTACGGAACCAGTGGCTCTTCTTAATGTCAAAGATGGCAGAATTGCTGAGGATTCGCATGATGCCATCAATGGTAGCCAAATTAATAAAATATCCGGAGATATTGCAAAATCTTTTGGTGGGAATGCTGCATTTCAGGACGGTAAATTTGTCGGACCACAATATAATTTATCCACTGTTTCTGCTGATGGTAAGGTAACGCAGAAAACCTTTGAAGATGTAGGTTCTGCTTTGACAGGTCTTGATGCAAATGTCAAAAATGTGAACAGTCATTTAGACAATGTGGTTAATGAGTTTACTCAGAAAATTGATGGTGTCTCTAAAGACTCTTTATTGTGGAGTGATGATGAGCAGGCATTTGTTGCTCTTCATGGACCAGGAGAAGAAAAGACAAACAGCAAAATTAAGTTTCTTGCGGATGGGGAGATTTCTAGCGATTCAACCGATGCTATTACCGGCAAACAACTCTACTCTGTGAACAATAAGCTTGCTACTTATTTGGGGGGAGGTACTCAGTATGAGAATGAAGAATGGACAGATCCTACATTCACGGTTTCTGAATTGAATGCTGATGGTGCTATTGTTGAGGAGGAATATGATAATGTTGCTGATGCTTTCACTGGTGTGAGTAATTCTATCACGAAGATTTCTAATCATATTACCAATGCGGCAAAAAATAGCCTTGTCAAGCAAGAAGGAGAGAGTTCTCTTATCACGATTGGTAAAGAAACAGCTGGCACTGAAATCAGTATTGTCAATAAGAATGGTGATGTTCGTACAATTTCTGGCGTGAAAAACGGCACACTTTCTGAAGATTCAACCGATGCTGTAAATGGTTCACAGCTTTTCAAGATTGCTGAAAATATATCGAACTATTTTGGTGGCAGTACAGATGTAGCGGCTGGTATAGAACCAACCTTCGTTATTAAAGATACAAAATATAATAATGTAACGGATGCTTTCACTGGCGTGAATATTTCTATTGCAAACCTTGATGGTAAGATTTCCGAAATGAAAAAGGGCAATCTTGTGCAACAAGAGGGAGGAGCTTCAGGGATTATCACGATAGGTGCAAAAACAGCTGGGACTGAGATCAATATTGCAGGTGTTGGTGGTGTAGCACGCACTATTTCTGGTGTGAAAAAAGCAGAAAAAGGCGATGAAGCTGTTAACAAAGATCAACTTGATAAAAGCATAGAGAAGATTTCTCAAGATATTAATCTCGCAAGTGCGGCAGCGGTTCTCTATGATAAAAGTGAAGATGGTGTTGTTGATTATAATCGTGTAACCTTAGGGGGTAAGAACAGCACTGGACCGGTAGCTCTTCTTAATGTCAAAGATGGTAGAATTGCTGATGGTTCAACAGATGCCATTACGGGTAATCAACTCTATCGCATGAGTAACCAGCTTGCAGCCTATTTTGGTGGTGGTGCTGGCTATAATGATGGGGAATGGACGGCTCCTAATTTCAAAGTTGCACAACTCAATGCTGATGGTACAACTGTTGAGAAAAGCTACAATAATGTTGCCGATGCACTTGGTGGTGTTAATAGCAATATGGTAAGCATAAATGATCGTATTGATCATGTTATCGACAAGGTAGATTCCGATGCTTTAAAGTGGAATGATTTGCAGCAAGCTTATGATGCTAAACATGATGGTAAGCCAAGTAAAATTATCAATGTAGCTGACGGTAAAATCGAACAAGGTTCAAAAGATGCGGTCAATGGCGGACAACTTTGGAAGACCAATGAACGTGTTGCAGGCGTTGAAAAAGATATTCAGCATATCACAAACAAGGTTGATAATATTTCCGCTACGGTTACGAATATTGGTGAAACGGTTATTAATATTGAAGACAGAGTTGATAATATTGAGAACACGGTTAATAATCTTTCCGATGGGGCTGTTAACTATGACAAAACTGCAGACGGAAAGAAAACCAATAAGATCACTCTAAAAGGTGGTGATGCCAGTGAACCTGTTCTGATTGATAATCTCGCTGATGGTCGTATTGAGAAAGGCTCGAAAGAGGCAATTAATGGTGGGCAACTGCATGATTATACTGAGCAGCAGATGAAGATTGTTCTTGATGAATCAAAGCATTACACAGATCAACGGGTGAATAATATCGTTATTGATGCTATTGATAATGCCGTTGACCAAGCTAACCAATATACAGATATGAAGTTTAATATTTTAAGTTATGACATTAAGAGCGTCCGCAAAGAGGCAAGGCAAGCAGCAGCTGTTGGTTTAGCCGTATCCAACCTACGTTACTTCGACGATCCAGGATCTTTGAGTGTCTCATTTGGTAGCGGTGCATGGCGTGGACAATCTGCCTTTGCTCTTGGTGCTGGTTATACATCTGAAAATGGAAAAATCCGCTCTAATATATCTGCAACAAGTGCTGGTGGTCATTGGGGCGTAGGTGGTGCAATAACTCTGAAAATAAAATAAAAAAAAACAGGAATTTAACAGAATTTTCGCCCTTGTCTGATGAGGCAAGGGCGAAAATTTTATAGATGATAATGATACTTAAAGTCAAAATTTTCTAAAAGAATATTCCATAATTTTACTCATAAAAAGCACACTTTAAGATCTGTTGGAGTATGCTTTTTATGAACAGGGTTAGGGAAGTTCATTTCCTAGCTATTTTTCTATTATTCCGTAGCTAGTATCGCTTTATAAGATTCATTGTAAAGGCGGAGCTAATACTTCCCAAGAAATCACGCAATCATTTTGGGTCATTTGATTCTTTTGAATGAGAAGCTAAATTAAAGCAATATTAACCATTTTTACAAAAAGATACAATTAACTTTACAAAATAAGAAAGCGACTAATACACGCGTTTTTCGCTTTAAAACCTTCTAGAAAACAAGTCCTTTTTCAAATTCAGTATCTTTTACCTCTCAAATACACAAAATGAATCTTCTAAACTTTACAAATTATAAACCTTATATCTGATAAGAGCGTTCAAATATATTTTGCCAGTCTCATACTCTTTAGGTGCGGATGATACATCTAAAAGAGCATTTTTCTTGGTAGAATTTAATTTATGGAAGTTAGGAGATTTGGGGATTTATGTGCATGGATTTCATATAGCATTGAGATGATACTAAAAAGGCAAAGGTTTTAAAAAAATCTTACACAGCATCACTATTGTTAAACAATATTTAAGTTACACATAAACAAGTACGATACTTAACGAGGATGAAAATTCTGAGATTTCAGAACAATATTATGTGATTTTGTTGAAAAAATAACACACGAGAATCCATAATGATAGAATTTATACAACAAGCCCATTTTTTTCTTGCTATTTCATTTGAGACTTCATAACTGTACAAATAGTATATTATTAAGACTCATTTTGTTTAAAAGAAACGCCTCTTGATGGGGTGAGCGATATCAAAAGGGGGGCAAGCGTAATGAATTTAAAGAGAAAAAATAACACCAAACTTCGATGCAGCTTTAATATTCATTTTAGTAGAAAGAAATTATAGCTAAAGAAATCAAATTCTACTTAGATTTCAGAGTATTTCACTTTAATATCACAAAAAAAATACTCTCTTTTAACAAAAAAGTAATCCATTAACGCATAAAAATCACTCTTTATATTTGTTAAAAGCTTAATCATTCTAAAATGAAATGCCTTAAATCTTTAAACGAAACATAGCAATAAAACATACAACAAACGCCCATTAGACTCTAAACGGATCATTTGCAATATTTATTAAATCAATTTTCCTACTTAGATCCTCTTAAATACACACCACGAGACTCAAAATGACACCTCACCAGAAGAATAATAGCCTAAAATCTCATACTCCCTTAAAAGGTAACGTAGAAATGTGTCTTTTTTGTGTCTTATTTTTTTCATTGGAGAATTTATTATGAAAAAATTATATGCCATACAAACAACAGTGAGAAATTTAAAAAATTCTCATTTTTCTTTCGTTAAGATGCTGTTGTTGGCTATAATGGTTGCATTCTTATCGAATATTTCTCCTGTAAATGCTGGAGATGTAAAACCCAAGAGTGTTAAGGGAAATGAGAAAGCCAAATCTTCTGAAGTTTCTTCGCCTGCACCTGTAAATGAAGGAGCAGCAACATCTGGTTTAGCAGATGCTGGTGTAATGAATGTGGATGTGACAGCGAGCGCTGAAGGTTTGCAGGCAAATAATCAGGCAAATAATGTGAGTGAGGACTCTCGATTTGGGGGGAGGATTGCCCCTGTAGCTGATCTAGCACTCATATCTTATAATAATCCAACCTCATTGAGGGCTCGTTTGGCAGCAAGTGATGGAGGCCAACAGTTTGCTCAGAGTGATGAGAATCCAAGTATTATTAATGTATCTGATCTCTTACGGAGTGCTTCAACGAATGGCATGCAACGTGGTGTAGATACAAAGAATGTCACTTTTGGTAATAATATGCGGATACCAGGCGATAGCGATAAAGATGTTATTATTGGAAACAACGTGACGTGGCAGAAACAATCTGGGTTGCAGCCGGCAACAAGTGTTGTTATTGGTGATTCTGTAAATCTTGCTAGTGGTAGCGATGTCATTGCTATTGGTTATCAAGTGTCAGTAAAAGCTGGTGACTCAGTTGCCATTGGTTATAAGGCTGAGGTGGATGAACAGCAAACTGTTGCTATAGGTCATTTGTCGCACGCTATAGGCCTAAAAAGTATCGCAATTGGTGGTGAAGGTAGAACGAACTTTGATCCAATTCCCCCTGAGGGCCGTACAGAGTCAGCAGGCGATTACTCAATTGCTGTTGGACATCGTGCTAAGACATCGCAGATGGATGGCATTGCTATAGGACACATGGCTCGCGCTAAAGGTATAAGTAGTGTCGCAATCGGTTCTGAATATAATGAAAAGAGCGGGAAGGACGATTATACAACTGCGGGTAGTAAACATTCATTGGCATTAGGAGCTATTGCTAAAGCTATGGGTGTGGAAGCGAATGCTATTGGTTATAAGGCAGAGGCTTCAGGTGTGCGTTCTATTGCTTTTGGCCCGTTGGCTAATGCATTGGAGAACGATTCTATTGCGATAGGTAGCAAGGCACAGGCTGCCAATGTGGGCACTATTGCAATAGGTTCTTCTTACGATGAGAGGCAAGTGTTAGCAAAAGGTAAATTTTCTTCTGCTGTAGGTTATGGTGCTCAGACTTTAGGAGATAGTGCATCTGCTTTTGGTGTCGCTTCAGGTGCAAATGGTTCAAATGCTGTTGGTGTAGGTTCTTTTTCATTTGCGGATGCAAAAGATAGTATAGCCGTGGGCAACATGGCTCACGCTACAGGTATAAGCAGTGTCGCAATAGGTGGTGAATATAATAAAGAGAGCGATCATGGAGAGAATGATTATACAACCGCAGGGGATAAGTATACAACAGCTGTCGGTGCTGTTTCTAAAGCTCTAGCGTATGGCTCGACTGCTCTTGGTCACCGTGCATATGCAACTGGTCTTGAAGCTATTTCTGTAGGCTTCTATTCACAAGCAAATGGGGGTGGGAGTATCGCTATAGGTGCCGATTCTAACGCGAAGACTAAAGATAGTATTGCACTAGGAAGCGATTCTATAGCGAGCAGGGATGCTGGTGTTTTGGGGTATGCTCCTAGTCTGAAGGGACCTACAACAAACACCAAAGCGCAATGGAAAAGTACGCATGGTATAGTGAGCGTTGGTGATGATGCTAAGAATATAACGCGCCAAATTACAGGCGTAGCAGCTGGTACTGAAGATACTGATGCAGTAAATATTGCACAATTAAAAGACTTAGAAGACGTTGTAAGAAAAAACGGTTGGAAATTATCTGTTGATAATGCAAATAGCACAACTGTGCCTATGAATAGTGGTGTAGATTTTTCCGCTGAAAGTAAAAATCTTAAGATTACAAAGGGCGATAAAGACAATAAAGTAAAATTCGATTTAGCCAAGGACGTGACACTGAGTAGTGCAAAAATGGGGGGTGGTACCACCTTAGATGCAACAGGCTTAGTGATTGTCAATGGTCCTAAAATAACTACCACTGGTATTTCTGCTGGAAATAAAGAGATAAAAGACGTTAAATCTGGGGACCTCTCTGCAACTTCAAACCAAGCAGTCAATGGATCACAACTTTTTACGACTAATAATAATGTTACTACTGTTAGCAATGATTTGAAAACAGTTGCTCAGCATGCGGCACAATATTTTGGTGGCGGAGCTGGATATACGAATGGGAAGTGGACTGATCCCACTTTCAAGATCAATACGTTCAAGAACGATGGCAGTACAGTTGAGTCAACCTATCATACTGTTGCTGAGGCTTTAGCTGATGTTGGCAGTTCTTTTACGAATATTAAGAATGAGATTAACGCTGAAAAAAGTAATGAGCTTGTTAAGTGGGACGAAGATACAAAAACTATTACTATAGGTAAAGAAAAAGATGATGCTAAAATTAGCCTTGTCGATAAGGATAGTAAGAGTCGCATACTTTCTGGCCTCAAGGCGGCAGAACAAAACGATGAAGCCGTTAATAAAGCACAACTTGATGAAAACGTACATAAGCTTACTAAAGATATTAATGACGTGCGTTCTGTAGCAGTTTTCTACGACACAGAAGAAGATACAGAAGAAGTCAGTACCCTTACCAGATCAGCTCGTAAAGAAGTTAAGAAGAAGAGTGTGACTTTTGGAAATCCAGAGGAAGGCACAGTTTCTTTGCGTAATGTTGGTAATGGGAATGTTGCTGAAAATTCAACTGAAGCAGTGAATGGTTCGCAGCTGTTTACCACCAATCAAAATGTGACAACTGTAGCCACAAAT
>NZ_JH725037.1:236965-237646 GCF_000278235.1 Bartonella vinsonii subsp. arupensis OK-94-513 | reverse complement strand
GTAGCGGAAGCGTTTGCTGGTATTAGTACATCTTTCACGAATATTAAAAACGATATTACGAATGTTGTAAGTGATAGCCTTGTTAAATGGGATGACGAGCATCAACTCATCAAGATTGGTAGTGAAAAATCCGGTAATATCGTCACTATAGCTGATAAGGATGGTAAAGGTCGGGCTCTCTCCGGTGTGAAGGATGCAGAACAGAACGATGAAGCCGTTAATAAAGGTCAGCTTGATGAAAACGTGGATAAGCTTACTAAAGATATTGATGATGTACGTTCTGTAGCCGTTTTCTACGACACAGAAGAAGATACAGAAGAAGTCAGTGCACTTACAAGATCGGCTCGTAAAGCTAAACAAAACAGTGTGACTTTTGGAAATCCGAAGGAAGGCACAGTTTCTTTGCGTAATGTTGGTAATGGAAGCATTGCTGCAAATTCAACTGAAGCCGTGAATGGTTCGCAGCTTTATTCTTTTGGTGATAGCGTTGCGAAGTATTTTGGTGGAGGTGCTAGCTATGCAGAAGTATTTTGGTGGAGGTGCTAGCTATGCAGATGGCAAATGGACAGCACCAAGTTTCAAGGTTTGAGATTACAAAGCAAATTAACAATGAAATTGCCAATGTGAAGGGTGATAGCCTTGTTAAGAAGGATTCCGAAACAAATCTTATCACTATTGGTA
>NZ_JH725037.1:234005-236260 GCF_000278235.1 Bartonella vinsonii subsp. arupensis OK-94-513 | reverse complement strand
GATGGTAAGGAAGAAGATACATCTTATCACAATGTAGCGGATGCATTGTCTGGAGTTGGTAATTCTATCACGAATGTTCAGCATACATTGACTGAACAAATTAATAATGTGGTTAAAAAAGTGGAGAGCGAAAGTTTTGTTCAGCAAGATAAAGCAACGCATAGTCTTACTATTGGCGCAAAGACAGAAGATACAACAATCAATATCGCTAACAAAAATGGAGCGGATCGGACTCTTTCTGGCGTAAAGGTAGCAGTAAAAGACAATGAAGCAGTTAACAAGGGCCAGCTTGATGAAAGTTTAAAGGGTCTTTCCAACAGTCTTCAGTCTGATGATTCAGCTGTTGTTCATTATGATAAAAAAGATGATGAAAATGGCACCATTAATTATAAGAGTGTGACTTTTGGTGGTAAAGATAAATCTCCTGTAGGCCTTCATAATATTGCTGATGGTAAGATTTCCAAAGGATCACATGATGCAATCACAGGTGGTCAGGTTAACAAAATTGGTGAGGATGTAGCCAAGTTCTTAGGTGGAGGTACAGGCTTTAACAATGGTACTTTCACAGGTCCAACCTATAACTTATCTAAAGTTGATGCAGATGGTCAGGTAGAAAAGAAAAGCTTTAACGATATTGCTCAAGCATTTACAGGTCTTGATGAGAATATTAAGAATGTAAACCAACGGATTAAGGATGTTTCTGAAAATGTTGCTCAGGATTCATTGAACTGGAACGAGGAAAAGAAAGCCTTTGTAGCGACGCATGGAGAAGAAGGAAACAAAGCCAATAGCAAGATTACATCACTTCAGTATGGAAACATAGCTGAGAATTCAACGGATGCTATTACAGGTGGACAGCTTTATTCGCTAGGCAGTGATGTTGCGAAGTATTTTGGCGGTGGCGCTAGCTATGCGGAAGGCACTTGGACAGCTCCTACATTCACAGTTAAAACTATCAAAGATGATGGTGAGACAATTGAAGATAAGGACTATAGTAGTGTAGCGGAAGCGTTTGCTGGTATTAGTACATCTTTCACGAATATTAAAAACGATATTACGAATGTTGTAAGTGATAGCCTTGTTAAATGGGATGAAGATACGAAGTCTATTACTATAGGTAAAGAAAAAGATGACGCTAAAATTAGCATTGCTGATAAGGACAGTCAAAGTCGCACCCTTTCTGGCTTGAAGGCGGCAGAACATAACGATGAAGCAGTTAATAAAGCACAGCTTGATGAAAACGTGGATAAGCTTACTAAAGATATTAATGACGTGCGTTCTGTAGCAGTTTTCTATGACACAGAAGAAGATACAGAAGAAGTCAGTGCACTTACGAGATCAGCGCGTAAAGCTAAACAAAACAGTGTGACTTTTGGAGATCCAAGTCAAGGCACAGTTGCTTTGCGTAATGTTGGTAGTGGAAAAGTTACAAAAGATTCAACTGAAGCAGTAAATGGTTCTCAGCTTTATTCTATGGGCGACACGGTTGCAAAATATTTTGGTGGTGGAGCTAGCTATGAGAATGGTACATGGACTGCTCCGAAGTTTACGGTTAAGAAATTTGATGCAGCAGGTGAGGCAACTGAAGAAAACTATGATAATGTTGCGGATGCTTTTGCTGAAATAAGCAGTTCTGTTACGAAAATTCATAATGAGGTGACCAATCAAATTGACAAAGTTGTAGGTGATAGTCTTGTTAAGCAGGATGAAACGACCAAGGTTATCAAGATTGGTGCTGAAACAGAAGGTGCAGGTATTAGTTTTGCAAACCGTGACGGCACAGATCGGACCCTTTCTGGTGTGAAGGCGGCAGAAAATGATAATGAAGCTGTCAATAAAGCCCAGCTTGAAAAAGGTTTGAAAGATCTTTCTACCAGTCTTCAATCTGATGAATCAGCAGTTGTTCATTACGATAAAAATACAGATGAAAATGGCACTATTAATTACGCGAGTGTGACATTTGGAAAAGGAAAAGATTCTGCAGCTGTGGGTCTTCATAATGTAGCCGATGGTGCAATTTCTGAGGGATCGCATGATGTTGTCAATGGTGGTCAGATTAACAAGATTTCTCAGGATGTAGCCAAGTTCTTAGGTGGGGAAGCATCCTTTAAAGATGGAGTTCTTACAGAGCCAACCTATAAATTATCTAAGATTTCTCCAGATGGTAAGGAAGAAGATACATCTTATCACAATGTAGCGGATGCATTGTCTGGAGTTGGTAATTCTATCACGAATGTTCAGCATACATTGACTGA
>NZ_JH725037.1:229331-232190 GCF_000278235.1 Bartonella vinsonii subsp. arupensis OK-94-513 | reverse complement strand
TTAACAAGATTTCTCAGGATGTAGCCAAGTTCTTAGGTGGAGAAGCATCCTTTAAAGATGGAGTTCTTACAGAGCCAACCTATAAATTATCTAAGATTTCTCCAGATGGTAAGGAAGAAGATAAGAGTTTTAAAAATGTTGGTTCAGCCTTTGAAGGACTTGATGAGAATATCAAGAATGTAAACCAGCGAATTAAAGAAGTATCTCAAGGTGTAGCGCAAGATTCTTTATCGTGGGATAAAGAGGCGTTAGCCTTCGTTGCAAAACATGGAGAAGAAGGAAACAAAGCCAATAGCAAGATTACGTCTCTTCAGAATGGAACCATTGGTGAAAATTCGACTGATGCCGTGAATGGTTCTCAGCTTTATAGCTTGGGTAGCAATGTTGCCAAGTCTTTAGGTGGTAATGCAGGCTATGAGAATGGCGCTTGGACTGCTCCGAAATTTACGGTTAAGAAATTTGATGCAGAAGGTGAGGCAACTGAAGAAAAGTATGATAATGTTGCGGATGCTTTTGCTGGTGTGAACAGTTCTATCACGGACATTCATAATGAGGTGAACAGTCAAATTAATAATGTCATCAGTGACAGTCTGGTTAAACAGAATAAAAAGAGTGAAGCTATCAAGGTTGGAGCAGAGACAGAGGGCACTGAAGTTTCTTTTGCAAATAGTGCAGGTAATGATCGAGTTCTTTCCGGTGTAAAAGAAGCCACAAAGGATAATGAAGCTGTCAATAAAGCTCAGCTTGAAAAAAGCTTAGAAGACCTTTCTAAAAATATTCAGTCTGAAGATTCTGCTGTTGTCCTTTATGATAAAGACAAGGATGGTAAAACTGATTATAGTCATGTGACTTTTGGTAAGGGCAAAGATTCTACGCCTGTAGGTCTTCATAATGTAGCTGATGGTCAGATTGCCAAGGGTTCACGTGACGCAATCACAGGTGATCAGGTTAACAAAATTGGTGAGGATGTAGCCAAGTTTTTAGGTGGAGATGCAAAGTTTAGCGATGGAGCCTTTACACAACCAACCTATAATTTATCTAAAGTTTCTACAGAGGGTAAGGTAGAAGAAGCTGAATTTAAAAATGTTGGTAGTGCATTTACAGGACTTGATGAGAATATCAAGAATGTGAACCAGCGTATTAAGGATGTTTCTGAAAGTGTAGCTCAGGATTCATTGAACTGGAGTAATGCTGATAATGCCTTTGTAGCGACACATGGGAAAGATGGTGAGAAAGTAAATAGCAAGATTACCTCTCTTAAGAATGGAGATATATCTAAAGATTCCACGGATGCTGTGAATGGTTCCCAGCTTTATTCATTGAATACAACGCTAGCGCAGTATTTAGGTGGTGGGGCTGAATATAAGGATGGAGAATGGACTGCTCCCAGTTTCAAGGTTAAGACTGTCAAGGAAGATGGTAGTGATGTTGAAGAACAGAGCTATGAGAGTGTAGCGGATGCTTTTGCTGGAGTTGGTAATTCTTTCACGAATATTCATCAAGAATTTAAGAATGAGATTAACAAAGTTATAGGTGATAGCCTTGTTAAGCAGGATGAAGAGAGCAAGGTTATTAAGATTGGTGGAGAGAAAGCAGGTAGTGAAATTACCATTGCCAACAGTGATGGTGGAGCACGTAGTCTGTCAGGTGTTAAGGCGGCAAGTCTTTCTGCAACATCGACAGAAGCGGTCAATGGTTCTCAGCTTTATAGTTTGAATACAACGCTAGCGACCTATTTTGGTGGTGGGGCTGAATATAAGGATGGAGAATGGAAAGCACCAGAATTCAAGCTCACGACATATGATGATGATGGCGTGTCTCATGAGGAGAGCTATGATAGCGTAGCGGCAGCGTTTGCGGGTGTAAGCAGTTCTTTCACGAAGCTTCATAATGAGGTTTCTAACAACCTCGAACAGAATGCGTTGTTGTGGAGTGATGAAGACAAAGCTTTTGTGGCGCTCCATGGAGAAGGTTCTAAAAAGGAGAAAAGCAAACTTAAGTCTCTGTTAGATGGAGATATTTCTGAAGGTTCTAGTGAAGCAGTAACGGGCAACCAGCTCTACTCTCTGAATCAGACATTAGCGCAGTATTTAGGAGGTGGAGCAGGCTATAAAGATGGCCAATGGACCTCTCCGGAATTCAAGGTTTCGCAGTTCAAGAGCGACGGGAGTTCAGATGAGAAGAAGATCTATCATGATGTTGCAAGTGCCTTTGATGGCGTTAGTGATGGTCTGACGAGTATCAACGATCGCATTCAAGATGTTGAGAAGAATGTTTCGTCGAATGGTTTGAATTGGAATGAAGAGGAAGGAGCGTATGATGCGAAGCATGATGGAGCGTCGAGTAAGATCACGAATGTAGCGGCCGGTAAGCTTGAAGAAGGTTCACAGGAAGTTGTGAATGGCGGGCAGCTTTGGGAGACGAATGAGCGTGTTAGTAAAGTTGAAAACAAGGTAGATACGATAGATCAGCAAGTGAAGGATATTGCCAACACCGTTACGGATGGAGTTGTAAGTTATGACAAAGATGCATCTGGCAAGAAAACGAATAAAGTTACGTTAGTAGGTGGCACGGAAAGTGATCCCGTTTTGATAGACAATGTAGCGGATGGCAGCATTGAAAAGGGCTCTAAGGAAGCGGTTAATGGAGGTCAGTTGCATGATTACACAGAAGAGCAGATGAAGCTCGTTCTTGATGATGCGAAGAAGTACACGGATGATCAGCTTAGTAACATAGTAACGAATAGTACTAACGAGTCGAAATCTTACACAGATATGAAGTTTGAGACGTTGAGCTATGTTGTTGAGGATGTTCGGAAAGAGGCCAGACAAGCAGCGGCTATTGGCTTGGCGGTATCTA
>NZ_JH725037.1:226469-229231 GCF_000278235.1 Bartonella vinsonii subsp. arupensis OK-94-513 | reverse complement strand
ATGAAGTTTGAGACGTTGAGCTATGTTGTTGAGGATGTTCGGAAAGAGGCCAGACAAGCAGCGGCTATTGGCTTGGCGGTATCTAGCTTACGCTATAATGACAATCCTGGAAAATTTAGTGTTTCATTTGGTACAGGTACATGGCGTAGCCAGTCTGCTTTCTCCCTTGGTGCTGGGTACACCTCTGAAGATGGGAAAATCCGCACTAACGTAGCTGCAACCAGTGCTGGTGGTCATTGGGGAGTAGGTGTTGGACTTAATATAACATTAAACTGATAGAAAGAACCTTAAGGAAAGCCTTCTCATTAATAAAAATCAAAAATATCTTTTTCTTGCTATTATATCTAATATTCTGTAGTTAATGTAATTTGATAAGACTCATTTTGCTAAAAACATTCACACTTCGGTGAATGCTACAGAGCAATTCGATTTTTTTGATTTAGGAATCCTGCTTAAGAAATATTAACCTTTTTCACAAAAAACTACCAAATCTGAATACGATTACTTCAAAATTCTATGTTTTTTCTGAAAAACACTTTATTATCTCTTAATCATATACCTTTTAACTTTGAGAATACAAACCTTACACTTAAATGATAGCGCCAAAATATGTTTTTTTTATGTCAACAAAATCCTTTTCTTATTTCACAATTGAAAAACTGCATTGCAAAAAGCACGGTTTTCAAAAAAAATTATAAATACACAAATCTCAGAAATTCTAGCGCTTAAATGTGTTTTTTTTATGTTCTGAATATATTTTTCTTACTTGGGGAATTTATTATGAAAAAATTATATGCTACACTAGCTCGGAATGACAGGAATTATCCTGGCTCTTCTTGTCCGCTATTTTGGATTAAGGGTGTTTCGTTTGCTGCAATAGTTGCATTTTTATCAAATGTTTCTCCTGTAAGTGCTGGTATAAATATAGACAATGGAGATGTGCACCCAAATTCTGTTACAGAAATTAGGGAAGAGCAGTCCGCTGAAGTTTCTACGGCTGCACCTGTAAATGAGCAAGCAGCAACATTTGGTTCAGTAGATGCTGGTGTGATGAATGTGGGTGTGACAGCAAACGCTGAAGGTCTACAAGCGAATGATCAGGCGACTAATATTAATGAAGAATCGCAATTTGGGGAATTGTTTTCCCCTGTAACTGAGCGGGCACTCGTATCTTATAATAATCCAACCTCATTGAGGGCTGGTTTGGCAGCAAGCACTGAAGGCCAACAGCCTGCACTGAGTGATGAGAATCCAGGTATTATTAATGTAGCTGACCTCTTACGAGGTGCTCCAACTAATGGTATGCAACGTGCAACGGGTGGGGGCGCGGATGGTACGAATGTCATGTTTGGTAATAATATAACATTATCCACACAAGCGCATAATAAGAATGATAATGTTGTTATTGGTGCCGGGATATCAATGTTAGCTGCAGACTCAGTTGCTGTTGGGTATAGTGCTCAGGTGGATAAACCGCAAGCTGTTGCTATAGGTCATTTGTCGCACGCTATAGGCGTAAAGAGTATCGCAATCGGTGGCGAAGGTAGATGGGGTGATGATCCAATTCCCCCTGAGGGCCGTACAGAGTCAGGAGGTGATTACTCGATTGCTGTTGGACATCGTGCTAAGACATCGAAGCAAGATAGCATTGCTATAGGTCGAGCGGCTAAGGCTTCAGGTATGTCCAGTATTGCAATCGGTTCCTTAGATAATACTGCAGGTGCGGACAAAGAAAGTACAATCGCAAAGGCTGATTATACAGTAGCTGTGGGAAATCTTTCTAAAGCTTTAGAATATGGAGGGGTTGCCCTCGGGCATCGTGCATACACAAACGCAAAGAATGCGATAGCTTTGGGTTTTTATGCAAAGGCGAATGTAGAAACAGGTGTTGCACTAGGAAGCGATTCTGTAGCTGATAGGGCTGCTGGTGTTCGGGGTTATTCTCCTACGATGAATGGAATTACAGCAAACGCCAGCATGTATTGGAAAAGTACGAGTGGTGCTGTAAGTGTTGGTAATGTTGGGGCTGGTAAAACGCGCCAAATTACAGGCGTAGCAGCTGGCTCTGAGGATTCCGATGCAGTAAATGTTGCACAGTTAAAAGACTTACAAGCAATAAATGTTGCACAGTTAAAAGACTTAAAAGCATTTGTAAAAAACAACGGTTGGAAATTGTCTGTTGGGGGGGAGAATGCTACAGCTGTTCTTATAGACAATGCAGTAGATTTTGCTGCTGGAAGTACAAATCTTACTATTACAAAGGGCGATAAAGACAATAAGCTAAAGTTCGATCTCGCTAAAGATGTTACACTGAATAGTGCAAAAGTAGGAAACAATACTTTAGATGCAACAGGCTTAGTGATTTCTGATGGTCCTAAAATAACCACGGCTGGTATTTCTGCTGGAAATAAAGAGATAAAAGACATTAAGGCTGGGGAGCTCTCTGCAACTTCAAACCAAGCAGTCAATGGATCACAGCTTTTTGAGACCAATCAAAATGTGACAACTGCAGCCACGAATATAGCCAAAGCTTTTGGTGGTGGAGCTGGATATGCGAGTGGGAAGTGGAGTAATCCTAGTTTTAAGGTTAAGAGCTTCGCATCTGATGGCGATCTTTCTGAGTCCACTTACCATAGTGTTGCTGAAGCTTTAGCTGATGTTGGAAATTCTTTCACGAATATTAAGAATGAGATTAACGCTGAAAAAAGTAATGAGCTTGTTAAGTGGGACGAAGATACAAAAACTATTACTATAGGTAAAGA
>NZ_JH725037.1:161068-226369 GCF_000278235.1 Bartonella vinsonii subsp. arupensis OK-94-513 | reverse complement strand
ATGAAGTTTGAGACGTTGAGCTATGTTGTTGAGGATGTTCGGAAAGAGGCCAGACAAGCAGCGGCTATTGGCTTGGCGGTATCTAGCTTACGCTACTATGATATACCTGGATCTTTAAGTGTTTCATTTGGTACAGGTACATGGCGTAGTCAATCTGCAATTGCTTTTGGCGCTGGTTATACCTCTGAAGATGGAAATATCCGTTCTAATATATCTGTCACGAGTGCTGGTGGTCATTGGGGAGTAGGCGCAGGGGTTACTTTGAGGCTGAGATAATAATGAAAAAGACTGATATCATTATAAAGAAGCAAAATATTTTTGTAAGTATTCTGTTTGTCCTTGCCTTAATAGGCAAGGGCGAAAGTTTTGCTAATGAGAAAGATAATGTTTATACGGTGCATCCACCACAATTATCTATCCCTAAAGGAGAACCTGGTGAAACACGTCGAATCATTATGCAATTTGATTATTGGACTTTGATTTGTGATGAAAAACAAAAACTTAAGCAAGGTATATGTAATGTAACGCAGACGGTTCATGATCAGGAAGATAATACTATTTTTAGTTGGTCTCTTGTTTCTACCAAAAATGGTCAAGCAGTGATGCTTTTTCGAACATTACCAAATACTGATATAAATGTTCCTATTCGCATGTTTGTGGAGGGTGTTAAAAAGCCTATCCTTATCAACTATACGCAATGTAATGAAACTGTCTGCTTGGCACAATCACCTGTAGGACCAATTTTTAGCAAACAAATAGAACAAAACAAAAAAGTACGTATTTCCTATAAGATTAAAGAAGGAAAGACATTTTCTTTTACTGTGCCATTTAAAGGGTTGAGTGCAGCACTTTATTCGTTACAGCGATAAATTGTATAGAGTGCTTTTAGAAGAGATTATTTTCTCATAAATCATTGCTACAAATCTCAATGACATGCTGCAATGTAGTGAGAGTTTTTATACAAAATAGAGATATCTGATTTAAAAATATAACACGTTTTACAAATGTAAAATCACAAGAAATCATTTCATGTAAGAGAAAAACGAGTTAGAGTTTTTTGCAAGGCTTATGGAGTTCATTACATGAGCCATTAATAATAAAAACTGCTTGAAATAGCTAGTTTAAATAAGAATACGATTCCTTGGAACAAGGGATCGATTGGTTTTATTTTTATAAAAACTTCATATAGATTTTTAGAGTATTCTTATTGCCATCAATAACTCCTGATTGAAGTGCTGGAGTAGTTTTGATGTTGATGGCATAGGAAGCTAGCCATTCTGCAAAATATAATTATAGAGCTATTATTTCGTGAATAAACTGGAAAATTATAATTCAAAAAATTCTTGAGGAGTATAAATTCATCTTTTTACAAGTGAGGTACATTCCATGTCTATGTGAATTATGTAAAGGGATCCTAAGCAAGTTAAAAAATGGGCGCGAATGTCAATGATTATAGCTTTGATCTATGATTTAATGAGAATAACCAAAGGATTATGCAGATATCTGAAAATTGTGATGATAGAAAAAGAGATAATGTTTTCTTGATATTTTTAATTGAATGCTGCATTGTTACTTTAGTTTTAATAATGAAAAGAGCTCTCGCGTTTGTTTATTGGGGAAAAATGCTCAAAGGATAAGAAAAAATGACCCCATTAGATTATGGTTCAAAAGAATCAAAGCAAGAAGGAGCATATGATACCAGAGCAGAAGAATTGTATGATCACTGTGGTAACAATCAAAATGATCATTCTGCATTGTTACAGGCAGGTGGACGCTCTATTCCTATTGATATAAAGCAATATCAACGAAAAAGACATTGCAAACAGAAATGGATTCAAACGAATACAGCTTTTGAATTTCATGGTCAGGCAATTATAGGGGCCCAAAAAACAAAAAAAAACAAAGCGTCTGTTTTTTCAAGGATCTCTCAATTAAAATCTCCACCTCTTTATGCGGCGCTTGATTTGGGGACAAATAATTGTCGTCTTCTTATTGCATCTCCTAGTAAACCAGGACATTTTCGTGTTGTTGATGCTTTTTCACGTATTGTGCGCTTGGGAGAAGGTTTGGTCAAGAATGGTGTTCTTAATACACAAGCAATGGATCGTACGATTGCAGCATTAAAGATTTGTCATTTAAAGCTAAAACAAAGGCGTATTAAGCGCTATCGCTTGGTTGCAACGGAAGCTTGCCGTTCAGCGCAGAATGGTAGACATTTTATTCAACGCGTTTTGGATGAAACTGGCCTTGAATTAGAAATTGTTGATCGGAAAACAGAAGCGCGTTTTGCTGTTTCAGGATGTGGTACACTTGTTGAACCGAATATTGATGCAATTGTGCTTTTTGATATTGGAGGAGGGTCATCGGAAATTGTGCTCCTTGATGTTTCCAGAAAACGTTCTTTACGTTTAACTGAACAGATTAAGGCTTGGACTTCACTTCCTGTTGGTGTTGTTACGCTTGCTGAACGCTTTGGGGGAAATGAGGTTAGTTTAGACGGTTTTGAAAAGATGAAAGGTTATGTACGAAGTTTGTTAAATAATTTTTCAGGACGTCATAAATTAGGGGCTCTAGCTCGAGGCTCAAAGTTTCATCTTTTGGGAACTTCTGGAACGATTACGACTTTAGCAGGAATGCACCTTAATTTAGAGCGTTATGACCGGAGGCAAGTGGATGGCATTTGGATGAATGATGCAGACATTACTCTTATGACAAAACGTTTATTATCATGGGACATAAAAAAACGCGTAACTAATCCTTGCATTGGACGAGAGAGAGCAGATTTAATTTTAGCTGGTTGTGCAATTCTGGACGTTATTCGAGAAGTTTGGCCCAGTCAACGATTACGTGTGGCTGATCGTGGATTGAGAGAAGGAATTTTGATAGAGTTGATGTTACGCGATGGTGTATGGCGTCGACATAGGAAGGAAAAAAGCTTCAAACGCTAACAGTTATCAGAATACGGAGACAATAAATAACGATGAAAAAAACGATAAAAACACCGGCTGGCGGATATGGTGGTTCAGGATCACATGAGTTATATCAACGTGTAAAGAAAAAAGCAGGAACCATTAAAGCGTCATCACGGCGGTGGTTAGAGCGGCATCTGAATGATCCTTATGTCCATCAGTCGAAAGTGGATGGTTATCGTTCGCGTGCGGCCTATAAGTTAATCGAAATTAATGAGCGTTATAAATTTCTCAAGAAAGGCCAAAAGATTATTGATTTAGGAGCGGCGCCAGGGGGGTGGTGTCAGGTTGCTGTGCGTGTAGTAGGATCAAACGATCAAAAACCTAGCGTAGTTGGTATTGATTATTTGCATGTTAATCCGCTGCCTGGAGTTGTGATGTTAAAAATGGACTTTTTGCATGCAGATGCACCGCAGAAATTAATTGATGCTTTAGGGGAAAAGCCGGATGTGGTTCTTTCTGATATGGCCGCTCCAACAACAGGGCACCGTCAGACGGATCATTTAAGAACAGTTTATTTATGTGAAGTGGCTGCGGATTTTGCTCTTTCAGTTCTTAAACCTGGAGGGCATTTTTTAGCAAAAGCCTTTCAAGGTGGAGCAGAGAACACTCTTCTTACGACATTAAAACAGAATTTTAAAACAGTTCATCATGTAAAACCACCTGCAAGTCGATCAGAATCAGTAGAGCTTTATCTTCTAGCACTCGGATTTAAGGGAAAAGCAGAAGTATAATAATAGTTTCTTCTTTTCAAAAAGCAGTAAGTTTATTTGCATGGGTTTGAATGTTAAGAGTATTTTTAAACGACTATTGGCGAGAGTGTTAAGAGTTTTTTTTATTGTCAATAATGAAAAACTGGTAAAACTAATGCATTGCCTATAGAGGTGGAGGGATTGATTCCTCAGTGAGTGTTTCCAATGAAATTTCTTGATCAAGCTAAAGTCTATATTCGTTCTGGTGATGGAGGGGCAGGGGCGGTATCTTTTCGTCGTGAAAAATTCATTGAATTTGGCGGACCTGATGGGGGGAATGGTGGACGTGGTGGTGATGTTTGGGCTGTTGTTGTGGATGGGCTCAACACGTTGATTGATTATCGCTATCAGCAGCATTTTAGAGCAAAAACAGGGGAGCATGGCAAGGGGCGTAACATGTCAGGTGCAAAGGGTGATGATATTATCCTTAAAGTACCGGTTGGCACGCAGATTTTTGAAGAAGATAATGAAACATTAATCTGTGATTTAACGGAAGTAGGACAACGTTATCTTCTTGCAAAAGGAGGCAATGGTGGTTTTGGGAATCTTCATTTTACGACATCTACAAATCGAGCACCACGCCGTGCGAATCCAGGACTTTCAGGAGAAGAGCGCTCACTTTGGCTTCGTTTGAAATTAATTGCTGATGGGGGGCTTGTTGGTTTACCGAATGCTGGGAAGTCAACCTTTTTAGCATCAGTAACGGCTGCAAAGCCAAAAGTTGCAGATTATCCTTTTACGACTCTTCATCCTCATCTTGGTGTTGCACGTATTGATGCTCGTGAATTTGTTTTGGCTGATATTCCTGGTCTGATTGAAGGGACACACGAAGGTGTGGGGATTGGGGACCGTTTTTTAGGTCATGTAGAGCGTTGTCGTGTTTTACTTCATTTAATTTCTGCCCAAGAAGAAGATGTAGCAAAAGCATACCAAATTGTGCGTAAGGAATTAGAGGCATATGGGAATAAACTGAGTGATAAGACTGAAATTATCGCTTTAAGCCAGATAGATACTCTCGCTCTTGAGGAACGTAAAGCAAAACAAGAGGTCTTGCAAAGAGTAACGGGTAAACCTGTTATGATGTTTTCTGCAGTCAGTCGTGAAGGTTTAGAAAATGTGCTCCGTGCTGTTGCGTATGTTATCGAAATGGCGCGTAAAGAGGATAATGGGAGCGAAGAATAGGGTTGATGAAGATGTCCGTTGGATTACAAAAACTTGCGCACTATAAACGCATTGTGATCAAAGTTGGATCTGCTCTTTTGGTTGATTCTCAGACAGGTTTACGTGCCGAATGGCTTAACAGTTTGATAAGTGATATTGCTCAGTTGCATCAAAAAGGCGTTGAGATTTTATTGGTGTCTTCAGGTGCTATTGCTTTAGGAAGGACATTGCTACAGCTTCCTAAGGGGGCTTTGAAATTAGAAGAGAGTCAGGCATGTGCTGCGTTGGGACAAATTGAGTTAGCTAAAACATATGGTGATGCGCTTGCTCAATATGGATTAAAAACGGGTCAAATTTTACTCACTCTCTTCGATACGGAAGAACGGCGACGTTATCTTAATGCACGCGCTACAATTAATGTACTTTTGCGTTTTGGTGCGGTCCCCGTTATTAATGAAAATGATACCGTTGCAACAAGTGAAATTCGCTATGGGGATAATGATCGTTTAGCAGCGCGAGTAGCAACAATGATGGGTTCGGATCTTTTAATACTTTTATCAGATATTGATGGACTTTATACAAAATCTCCCCATCGTGATCCAACGGCTGAATTTATTCCTTTTATTGCTTCAATCACGAGTGATATCGAGAAAATGGCAGATGTGGCTGCTTCAGAACTTTCTCGTGGAGGAATGAAGACCAAGTTAGATGCTGGGAAAATAGCAAATTCCGCTGGAACGGCGATGGTTATTACTTCAGGTAAGCGTATGAATCCTCTTGCGGCGCTTGACAGAGGGGAACGCAGAAGTTTTTTTGCTGCTGGTGAAAAGCCTGTTAACGCTTGGAAAACATGGATTTCTGGTCATTTAGATCCATCTGGTATTTTGACGATTGATCAGGGAGCGGTTAAAGCTCTTGAATCTGGAAAATCCTTATTAGCTGCAGGAGTTGTTGCTGTTGAGGGAAGGTTTAACCGTGGAGATACGGTTGCCATTGTTGATACAAATGGGGTTGAGGTAGCTCGTGGACTTGTGAGTTATGGCAAAGATGAAGTAATACGTATTATGGGTTGTAAAAGCGAAGAAATTGAAACTATCCTTGGATATGAAGCACGTTCTGCTATGGTCCATCGTAATGATATGGTTTTACGCTGTATGACCGATTCTGCTTAAAAAATTATTTTTATTTTGTTTATTATTTTGGCAGACTGGATGATATTATGGTGTTAAAAGAACAAATGCAGGACATGGGGCGAAAAGCACGCTATGCCGCTGCGGCATTAGCTGCTATGTCTTCTGAACAAAAGACCAAAGCATTAGAAATGATAGCTTTGAGTTTAGAAGCGCATTCAACTGAAATCTTACGAGCGAATTGTCAAGATTTAGAGAATGCTGCTCATAATAATTTAAAAGCAGCAATGGTTGATCGGCTTAAATTAGATGAATTGCGTTTGCATGCAATCATAGAGAGTGTGCGTCAAATTGCTGATTTGCCTGATCCCGTTGGACAAGTGATGAGTGAATGGACCCGTCCAAATGGGCTTCATATTAGTCGTGTCCGTACACCTCTTGGTGTCATTGGCATCATTTATGAAAGTCGACCAAATGTTACAATTGATGCAAGTGCTTTATGTTTGAAGGCTGGAAATGCTGCAATTTTACGGGGAGGTTCAGATAGTTTTCATTCTGCTCATGCACTTCATTTGGCGTTGGTGAAGGGATTGGAGGAAGCTGGTTTTCCTAAAGATGCCATTCAAATGGTTGGAACAACAGATCGTGGTGCTGTTGGAGAAATGCTCAAGGGTTTGGATGGTACGATTGATGTTATTATTCCTCGTGGTGGGAAAAGTCTTGTTGCACGCGTTCAGTCTGATGCACGTGTTCCAACTTTTGCGCATTTAGAGGGGCTCTGTCATATTTATATTGATCAATCAGCAGATTTAGATATGGCGCGTAATATTGTTCTAAATGCAAAGTTACGGCGAACAGGTATATGCGGTGCTGTTGAAACAGTTCTTATTGACCGCAAAGCATTAAAAAAGTTTCTTCCTGTTCTGATTGCTTTACAGCAAAAGGGGTGTGAAATTCGTGCAACAGAAGATATTGTTTTTTTTATGCCAGATGCCAAATTAGCTACAGAAGAAGATTGGTCGCACGAATATCTTGATGCCATTCTTTCTGTAAAAACAGTTGAAGGTATTGAGGGAGCTATTGCACATATTCAACGGTACTCATCGGGTCATACAGAATCGATTATTGCTGAAGATATGAGGGTGGTGAAAATGTTTTTTAACCGTTTGGATTCAGCTATTTTGCTTCATAATGCATCTACACAATTTGCTGATGGAGGTGAATTTGGTTTTGGGGCAGAAATTGGTATCGCAACAGGAAAAATGCATGCGCGTGGTCCGATAGGTGTTGAACAACTAACATCATTTCAGTACCATATCAAAGGAAATGGACAGGTCAGACCTTGAAAAATCCATTTTTTCCTTGGAAGAATCGCATGCCCTATGTTGAAAAGTCCAATGTTGTTGGTCTTTTTGGTGGGTCTTTTAATCCACCGCATGCTGGGCATCTTCTTGTTGCAAAGGCCGCAATTCGGCGTTTGTGTCTTGATCAATTATGGTGGATGGTTACTCCAGGAAACCCCTTAAAAGACCGGACACATTTACCTTCCTTAGATGAAAGAATGCGCTTAAGTATTGAACTCATTGATCATCCGAAGATTCGCGTAACGGGTTTTGAACAGGCGATAGGCAGCAAAGTATCAGTAGATACAATTTCTTATATTCTTACACATTATCGCGGAGTCCATTTTGTGTGGGTGATGGGGGCAGATAGTTTTGCAACGATTCATTGTTGGTGTCGATGGCATGATATCATCTCTATGCTTCCTGTTGCGATTGTTGATCGTCCTTTTGCGCATATACCAGCACTTTCTTCTCCTATGGCACAGATTTACCGTTCTTTTCGTTTAGATGAGAGAGAAAGTATACGATTGCCTTTTATGAAACCACCGGCTTGGACTTATTTGCATGGACCTTTGTCTTTTCAATCTTCAACAAACCTTCGTTTAAAGGAGAATGATTTTTCTTGAATATTTTAGAAGATTCTGCTTCTCTTTTTTTTATATTATCAAATGATAAGAAAGGATATTGGTCTGGAAAACGTTGCACAAAAAAGCTCTTACGGTATTGTATCTGCGACAGAAAAAAAAATCTTTTCTGCCAGTGAGGGTCTTGAAATTATTCTCAAGAGTTTAGAGGATATGAAGGCAGAAGATATCATCTCCATTGATATTCAAGGTAAATCATCTTTGGCTGATTACATGGTGATAGCTTCAGCCCACTCACAACGTCATATAACTGCTGTTGCTGACCATTTGTTACGCACTTGGAAAGACAATGGGTATGGTGTTGCAAAGGTAGAAGGGCTTGTGGGAGGTGATTGGGTATTGATTGATACAGGTGATATCATTGTCCATCTTTTTCGTCCAGAAATTCGTCTCTTTTACAATTTAGAAAAAATGTGGCTTGCTCCAGATTTAAACAATACAAAGTCGGTTCTCTTTGGAGATCATTAACATGCAAATTTCTATTTTTGCTGTTGGGCGCATGAAGAAGGGAGCGGAGCAAAAGTTGGTTCACCATTATTTGGATCGTTTTTCTAAAAGTTCTGGAGCTGTGGGATTTCATTTTAAAAAACTACAGGAGATATCAGAAAGTCGTGCTCAGACAGCATGTCAGCGTATGGAAGAAGAGGGGAAAAAGCTTATCGCTTTTTTGCCTGAGAAGTGTCAATTAATCGTGTTGGATGAGCGTGGACAGTCGATTTCCTCATCTGCTTTTGCTGAAAAATTGGGGTTTTATCGTGATGAAGGTGTCCGTGATCTTATCATTGCTTTAGGAGGGCCTGATGGGCATAATGATCAGATAAGAAATCGTGCTGATTTTCTTTTGTCTTTTGGTTTGATGACGTGGCCGCATCAAATTGCGCGCATACTTCTTACAGAACAGCTTTATCGTGCTGTAACAATTGCAAGCAATCATCCATATCATCGTTTTTAATCTTTTTGTGCAATTTTTAGCACCTATTGATATATTTATTAATATTGTTTTAGCGGACATCATTTAAAGCATCGCTAGTTTATGCGATGATGCTGAATGGTTGGGCAAATGAAGAAGCTTCTTCATAAAAAGATGCGACATTTATATGAGGAATGCGTGATATTTGTTGTGCTGTTCTTGAGTATTATGGGCGGATGCTTTTCTGTATCGCATGCTGAAGATACAATAAATAATGTAGAAGCAGCACATAAAGCGTTGATAGAAACTCACCAAAATATTTCACTCTCGCGTGAGCGTGTTATTTTTCTTACGCGTCAAGTTGAGCGTTTAAAAAAAGATCAGCATGCTTTGAGTGATGCACTCATAAAAGCTGCTAAAGCAGAACGTGCAGCAGCAAATGATATTGCTGAAAGAGAAGAAAAACTAAAAAAAATGATAGAACAGCGGGTACAAGTTCATAAAAATTTGAAAAATAGGCGTGCTGAATTTGCTGAAGTACTTGCCATTTTAGAACGCATGGGATTAAATCCACCTCCTGCTCTTTTGTTGCGGCCCGAGGATGTGTTAGCTTCTATACACAGTTCTGTTTTATTAGGGAGTGTTGTATCTCAAATGCAGGAAAAAACGCAGGCTTTAACAGAAAGTCTGAAGGCATTGACCACTTTAACCAATTCAATTGCTGCGGAATACACAGCATTAAAAAAGAATATGCAAAATCAAGCAGAACAGCGAAAGCGTTTAGAACTTTTATTAGATAAAAAAGCACAATTACAAAAAAAGTCAGAAAAAGAACTGACAGAGCAGAAACAAAAAAACATTATTCTTGCTAAAAAAGCACAGTCTTTAGAGGAATTGATTTTAGAGCTTGATCGACAATCAAAGCTTAATTCTGATACATCAATACAGGTAAAGAAAAATTTACAATTATTAGAGCAGTCCAATTTTGAAAGCCGAAAAGGCTCTTTACTTTTACCTGTTTTGGGAAAACGCGTGCAACATGTTCATAATAGTTCGCAGATGACACGCTTTGGTGAGATGATTGAAACAGAAGCATCAGCTATTGTTATATCACCTTCTGATGCTTTTGTTGCTTTTGCTGGACCATTTCGTTCTTATGGACAATTAATTATTCTCAATGTTGGGAGTGGTTATCATATTGTTCTTATTGGAATGTCGAGAATCAATGTTACTCAGGGGCAGTTTGTTCTTGCAGGTGAACCTCTTGGAACGATGGGAATGCAATTTATTGCGAACAGTGTTGCATTGGATATAGGCAAAACTGCTCCAATGCTTTACATTGAGTTTAGAAAACAGGGGAAGCCTGTAAATCCAACTCCTTGGTGGCGTACTGAAAAAACAAGAAGGAACCAAAATGATTCGTAAAGTTATTCTTTTGGTCGCTGGGGTATTTCTCGGCGCCTGTTCAATGATTATGGTGCAGTCTGTTGCTGCCAATAACGAAGGTGATGTGTACAAAGATCTAGCCATATTTGGCGATGTCTTTGAACGCGTACGTATGCAATATGTGACGGTTCCAGATGATAAAAAACTTATTGAAAATGCTATCAATGGGATGCTGACATCGCTTGATCCCCATTCTTCTTACATGAATGCGCAAGAAGCCAAGGAGATGCGAGATTCTACAAAGGGAGAATTCGGGGGGCTTGGTATTGAAGTAACCATGGAAAAGAACTTAATTAAAGTTGTTTCTCCAATGGATGATACACCTGCTTCAAAAGCAGGTATTTTGGCAGGGGATCTCATTTCAAAAATCGATGGTGTACAGACGAATGGTCTAACATTGAATGAAGCTGTTAGTAAGATGCGGGGTGCTCCTGGAACACCAATTACGTTGACAATTATTCGTTCTGGTGTTGATAAGCCACTCGAAATTAAGGTTGTTCGTGATATCATCAAAGTAAAGGCGGTGAAATATCGTGTTGAGGATGATATTGGGTATTTAAGAATTATTCAGTTTTCTGAACAGACTTTTGGCAATCTTCAGGCTGCTATTAAAGATGTTCAGTCGAAAATTCCTCAAGATAAGTTGAAGGGATATGTTCTTGATTTGCGGCTTAATCCTGGTGGTCTTTTAGACCAAGCTGTGAGTGTTTCGAGTGCCTTTCTTGATAAAGGTGAGATTGTATCAACCCGTGGGCGTAAGAAGAGTGATGTGACGAGATTTGATGCTAAGCCGGGGGATATCATCAATGGAAAACCTCTCATTGTGCTCATTAACGGTGGTTCGGCAAGTGCTTCTGAAATTGTTGCAGGTGCTTTACAAGATCATCGTCGTGCTACAATTTTAGGGACGCAGTCTTTTGGTAAAGGATCTGTTCAAACGATTATCCCCTTAGGTGAAAATGGTGCTTTACGTTTAACAACAGCACTTTATTACACGCCGTCTGGTACTTCAATTCAAGGAACTGGGATCACACCTGATATTATTGTAGAGCAGCCGCTCCCTGAAAAATATAAAGGCTATGATGTAAAGATTGGTGAATCTACATTAAAGGGACATATTAAAGGGAAGCGGGAAAACAATAAAGGGTCCGGATCAGCAGCTTTTGTTCCACAGGATCCCAAGGATGATGTACAATTGCATGAAGCTTATAAGTTGTTACGGGGTGAAATGGCACATGCAGCATTTCCACCAGATCCTCATAAAGATATTTTAAAGTAAGGAAGAATATGCGGTTTATGCTGGGGATAATTGGATGAATGATGCAGTGATTAATTTAAAAACTCTTCCTTATCGGAAAGGTGTTGGGATTGTTGTGTTTAATCATGCAAGTAAAGTTTGGGTTGGGCGCCGTTTAATGACGCCCGCTCATGCCGATACTGAGATGTCTCACCGTTGGCAACTTCCTCAAGGAGGGATAGATGAGAATGAAGAGCCATTAGATGCAGCACGTCGTGAACTGTACGAAGAAACGGGCATCCGATCTGTAAAGTTGATTAAGGAAGCAAAGGATTGGTTCCATTATGATTTTCCACAAGAACTTGTTGGGTGTACATTAAACAATAAATATCGCGGACAAATACAAAAATGGTTCGCTTTTCAATTTACAGGTGATCTCTCTGAAATTACAATTAATCCCCCACCAGATGGTAATAAAGCAGAATTTGACCAGTGGAAATGGATTGATTTGGAAACTCTTCCTTCAATTGTTATTTCTTTTAAAAAGTGTGTTTATAGGAGAGTCGTCAACGAATTTCGAGGTAGCCTTAGGTGATTATAAAAGCTATATAATTATAGAAAGCTTTTTTTTATTAAGAATGCTTTATGTTATATCTACTATTAAAAGATAATAAACGTGTTTCTCTTTTATGTAAAGAACTGGAATATAAAATGAAAAAGTTATTTAATTTACTTATAGTCTTTACTCTTTTGAGTATTTCTTCTGTAGCCTTTGCAACAGGTTCAAAGTCTACTGAAACAAAAAATGCAGCGGCTACATTGCCAAATGGCGCTTCTTCTTTGGCTGAAACCTACGGCTTGTGGACTATTAATTGTGGTATACAAGAGGGAAAAAAAGTTTGTTTCATGCACCGCCAAGAGGTAAATGATCAGGGGCGTGTTGTTGTGGCTATGAATGTTATTCTCAATGCTGATGGTGTGGTATCTGGTAATTTAACGGTTCCTTTTGGCATTTTGGTTTCTAAGCCTGTTCGTTTACAAGTCGATGAAGGAAAAGCTGCTATCGAAACCGGTATTCGGACTTGTGTACCAGCAGGTTGCATTGTTCCTATAGTGTTTGATAAAAATCACGTAGCGGCTTTACGTGCTGGAAAGCATTTGAAATTGGCTATGACGATTGCTGCTCCAGGCGAACCACCTTTGAATGATTTGTTCGTTCAACTGAATGGTTTTAGCAATGCTCTTAACCGTTTGACTGCTTTGCAGAAGTAATTGTAAAATATAATAAAGGCGGCCTTTAAAGGCCGTTTTTAGTTTAAATATTTTTTATAACGTGTTTACGGTTAAAAACGTAATTATTGTATAAAGAATGTTCAGAAATTGTTTGAAAATTTTCTGGACCGTTCCCTGTTGCTTTTATTTTGATAAGCTATTCTTTGTTTCTCATATTTGTTTATCAGGTATCATCACTATAATATAGAGGTGAAGAATAGCGATGTTTAGATTTTCCATTCATGGGAAAAAGAACGCTGAAGTATAAAAGCATTATTCGATAAACAGATTTATTTTAATGATAACTCTTACGCTCTTCTGTTTTTTTAATTGAAAGAGGAATAAGGCATGGTTTATGCATTACTTGAAGTGATTGATCTCATTTTCAGTATTTATATTGATGTTTTAATCGCAAGTGTTATTTTTTCTTGGCTTTATGTATTTAATATCATAAATGCACGCAATCGCTTTGTTGTTTTAATAGGAAGATTTCTGCATCAGCTTACGGAGCCAGTTTTAAGCCGTATCCGGCAGTTCTTGCCAAATCTTGGAACAATTGATATTTCGCCTATTGTAGTGTTTATAATTATTTATTTTATTCGTACTTTCATGTGGCGCGCTTATGCAGGCATGTATCTATAAAAATGCGATATGAGATGAATGAAGATGTTTTATCAAGATGACACTCATGGCTTGATTCTATTTGTTCATCTCACTCCAAAGGCTTGTGCTGATCGAATATTGGGGGTTGAGTGTAGGGATGATGGAAAGCAGTATTTGGCTATACGCCTTCGTGCTGTACCTGAAGATGGAAAAGCAAATAAAGCTCTCATTAAATTTTTAGCGAAGCAATGGAAAATTCCATCTTCTTGTATTTCTCTGAAATGTGGCAGCACATCTCGTTACAAGCAGCTTCATTTTTCAACACACTTGGAAGAATTAAAACAGATATGGAAATCCTTAGAAAATAAGACTGCAAAATAAAAGCCTATTTTAAAAAACAGGCTTTATTCTTTGATAAGAGTTATATTTCTTTATTACGCTCAATAGCTTGTTTAATCAGTTCACGCGCAAAATCTTTATCACGCCAACCTTCAATTTTGGCCCATTTTCCAGGCTCAAGATCTTTGTAATGCTCAAAGAAATGTTCAATTTGCTTTAATGTGATTTCAGGAAGATCTGTATAGTTATGAATATTGATATAACGTTTTGTTAATTTTGGAGTAGGGATAGCAATAATTTTTTCATCTTTACCACCATCATCTTCCATAATCAGAGCACCGATGGGGCAAACATTAATAACGCAACCCGGAATAAGTGGACGGGTGTTACAGATAAGAACATCAATAGGATCACCATCATCTGAAAGTGTATGGGGAACAAAGCCGTAATTTCCTGGATAAACCATTGATGTATGAAGAAAACGATCAACAAATAACGCTTCTGATTTTTTGTCCATCTCGTATTTTATTGGTTGACCACCAAGAGAGACTTCTACAATGACATTGATATCTTCTGGTGGATTTTTACCAACGGGGATTTCCTTAATATTCATGTAAATATCCTTTCCGGAGTATGATTAAGCTAGTATAATGGCGTATTTAACTGAGACAGTCACAAAATTAGTTTGAGACTGTGGCGCGTGTTTTTTCAAAACGTTTGCGTTCATTGGGATCGAGATACAATTTGCGTAAACGAATATTTTTAGGGGTCACTTCTACCAGTTCATCATCCTGTATCCATGCTAGAGCTCGTTCTAGTGTCATTTTAAGGGGAGGGGTTAATTTTACGGCTTCATCTTTTCCAGAAGCGCGCATGTTGGTTAACTTCTTTCCCTTTAAAACATTGACTTCTAAGTCATTATCACGTGAATGAATGCCAATAATCATACCTTGATAGACTTTAACACCGGCATCAATTATCATAGGCCCACGGTCTTCAAGATTAAAAAGAGCATACGCGACAGATTCTCCGTTATCATTTGAAATCATAACACCATTGACACGGCCATTAATGTCCCCTTTATAAGGTTCATAAGCATGGAACAGACGATTCATAATGGCTGTACCACGTGTATCAGTTAAAAGCTCGGATTGGTAGCCAATGAGCCCTCGCGTTGGTGCATAAAAAACAAGACGGACACGATTTCCTCCAGAAGGGCGCAATTCAATCATTTCACCTTTACGTTCAGACATTTTTTGCACAACAGTCCCAGAATATTCTTCGTCTACATCGATGACAACTTCTTCGACTGGCTCAAGAGTTGTTCCGTTTTCATCTTTTTGCATAACAACCCGTGGACGCGAAACACTAAGCTCAAATCCTTCACGGCGCATATTTTCAATGAGAACTGCAAGTTGCAATTCTCCTCGTCCTGAAACATAGAAAGAATCTTTATCAGCCGATTCTTCAATTTTAAGAGCTACATTGCCTTCTGCTTCTTTTAACAAACGATCACGGATGACACGGCTTGTTACTTTATCACCTTCCGTTCCTGCAAGGGGGCTATCATTGACGAGAAAGCTCATAGTAACAGTGGGAGGATCAATTGGTTGAGCGGTGAGAGGTTCGTTGACCGTGGGATCACAGAAAGTATCCGCAACGGTACCTTTTTGTAGACCGGCAATTGCTATAATATCACCGGCAACACTTTCTTCAATAGGCTGTCGTTCCAACCCACGAAATGCCAAAATTTTTGAAATACGCCCAGTTTCTAAAAGCTTTCCATCTTGCCCAAGAACCTTGACACTTTGATTGGGCTTTATAGAGCCTGAATGAATACGGCCTGTAATAATTCGCCCAAGAAAAGGATCTGCTTCAAGAATAGTTCCGATCATACGAAATGGTCCTTCTGCTACACTAGGAGAAGGGACATGGCGCGTTACAAGATCAAACAAAGGGCTCAATCCTTGATCTTTTGGTCCTTCAGGGGTTTCTGCCATCCATCCATCACGGCCTGAGCCATAAAGAATAGGAAAATCAAGTTGTTCATCGGTTGCATCAAGAGCAGCAAAAAGGTCAAAAACCTCATTGATAACTTCATCAGCTCGTGCATCAGCACGGTCAATTTTATTGATAGCAACAATTGGGCGTAAACCCACTTTCAATGCTTTTCCAACAACAAATTTTGTTTGCGGCATTGGGCCTTCAGCAGCATCAACAAGTACAATTGCTCCGTCAACCATGTTCAAAATACGTTCAACTTCTCCACCAAAGTCAGCGTGACCTGGTGTATCAACAATGTTAATTCGGGTGTCTTTCCAAACCACAGATGTTACTTTTGCTAGAATTGTAATTCCGCGTTCTTTTTCAATGTCGTTTGAATCCATCATACGCTCACTGGTACGCTGGTTATCGCGAAAGTTCCCTGATTGTTTGAGAAGCTCGTCTACGAGTGTTGTTTTGCCATGGTCAACGTGGGCAATGATGGCGATATTGCGCAATTGCATAAATTTTCTTCTTTTCGTTTAATGAGATTTCATTTGAGGTAACGTCTTTGCGTTCCTTACCTTAACTATTACAAAACCTTTTACATGTTTTTTTATAATTTTGGAAGGGGGGAGAGAAAACAATTAAATCAATTACTGTTTCTTAGAAATAAGGGATTTCATGATTATTGTTTCCATTACATTTTTTGAAGCATTATTCCTGATTTTTATGACCTTTTTACGATCTGCATTTTTGTATAAAAGGTTTTTGATGTTCTGTTGGTTTGAAAAAAGCCCATTTTTTTGAGTATGGGGATATTTCATATGAGTTTTGTACTAGAAAAATGAAGAATGTAATTTTGCTCGTTTATAATAAAATTTCTCTCTAATAACTGTTATCTGTAAATCAATGTTAAAATTCAATGAAGTCATGTATTACAAGATATTGATTTATAATAATAAAGTTATAATTTTTTTTGTAAGTGAGAGTGTTAAATACAAAGAATTGTTTCTCATTTATACCCCTTTTGTTATGAAGCAGAAGAAATCACTTCTTTGCAGCGTACATAGAGAGATTGATGTGTGAATAAAATTCGTTTGAAAAAAGACGGGATATGCTTTCATAAAGAACCACTCTGAATACAAGAGTAATTATAATACTAGAATTTTGCAAATAGAGTGATGATATTTTCTTATACTTATCTCTTCTTACGTTGTATTTGCTCGCATATTTAAACAGTGTATTAAACGATTATGAGATTTTTTCTAAGACTGTTTTATAGATACGCTAAACTCTTTTTTGCCTTTTGATTCGTCATTAAAAAGTGCTCACTTCTTCATAAGAAGAGTATTCTAAATAATAAATTGTGATAGTCTTTAAGGGTCTTATTTAAAGTGTGTGATGCTATTTATGTTTAAAAAAACTTAGTATGTTGCATAGTTATGTCTACAGAGCAGAAATTCTAAGTTGCATGGGATGTGTTTTTTTCCATATTAGAGGAGAGTTCCAGACAGAATAAAAGAGGCAACAGAAAAATAGATCACAATTCCCATAACATCCACCAAAGTTGCTACAAGAGGAGCTGAAGCACTTGCTGGATCAAATCCAAAACGTTTAAGGATAAAGGGAAGCATGGAGCCGGATAAAGAACCAAAAGTGACAATCCCAACTAAAGCTGCACCCACTGTTATGGCAATAAAAATCCAATGCTCACCATAGTTGTAAATACCGAGTTCTTGCCAAAGAGCAATACGCATCATTCCAATAATTCCAAGTAAAAGGCCAAGGGATATTCCTGCTGGAATTTCACGAAGGATAATTTTCCACCAATCTTTAAGTGTGAGTTCACGTAACGCTAAAGCGCGAATAATAAGTGATGTTGCTTGAGAACCAGAGTTTCCTCCCGAACTCATGATAAGAGGAATGAAGAGTGTGAGAGTAATGACTTTTTCAAGTTCTGTTTCGAAATATTGCATAGCGCTTGCTGTGAGCATTTCACCAAGAAAAAGTAATGCGAGCCAACCACCGCGTTTTTTCATCATCCCTAGAAAGTTGATCTGCATATAAGGCTTATCAAGAGCTTCCATACCTCCGAACTTATAAGCATCTTCACTCATTTCATCAACCATTGTATCAAGTACGTCATCGACTGTTACAATACCAATGACATGATTACTATCATCAATAACCGGTACAGAGAGAAGATCATGGCGCTGAAAAAGACGAGCAATATCTTCATGATGTGTAAAGGGAGATATTGTAATGGGTGTGTCATGTGTAGAGACATTGAGAATTTGATCATCAGGTGAGGCAAGGATAAGGTTACGCAGGGAAACAGCTTTAAGAAGAGTGCCTGTTTTAGGGTCAATGACATAGCTTGTATAAACTGTTTCACGTGTTCGTTCAACATCACGAATGTGATCCAATGTTTTTTTTACGGTCCAGTTTGCAGGGACAGCTATAAACTCTGTGGTCATGAGTGCACCTGCTGTATGATCAGGGTAACTCGTAAGTTTTTTCAGTTCGGCGCGCGTTAAAGGCTTGAGCTGTGCATAAAGCTGCTTGCGGGTTTTTTCATCCATTTCCTGAAAGACATCGGCAGCAGCATCAGCAGACATGCCATCAAGAATTTCAACGGAACGCTTCACAGGAAGAAGTTCAAGAATAGCAGCTGGTTGCTCAAGTTCTGGCTTATCAAACAATTCAATGGCATAATCAAGAGGTAAAAGGCTAAGAATAGCTACACGTTCCATGATATCCAGATCATTGATGATATCAATCGAGTCAGCAAAATGATAATTTTTTAATTCTTCGGCGAGAACTTCAGGAGAAGAATTTTTGAAGTCGAAGGTCGTTTTAATTTCAGTCATAACAAAGTACCTTCCGAAGGATTGGAGAATTATAAATTCAGATCATGGATTAGGATAAAACACAAGTTATAGAAGATTTTAAAAAAAGTCCTCCCCGATTGCACTTCTCCAATTGTTAATATTTGAAATAAAGTCAAGGATAGATTGCAGGTTATAAACAATTTCATGAATCAGACATGTAGAGCTTCTCACTTTTGTTTATCTCCTAATGATAAAAATATTCTTTATTTCTGCTCTTAAGAGAGAGGTTTGAAAGGCATTTTTGAAATTCACTAAATAGTTTTAGTATATTATCAATTTGTGTCGTAAAGGTAATGATTATACATTAAATTTATAATGGAGATAGAGAGTATTATGACAAAAGCAGCTGTGCTGGACTGGAAAGGATTTTCAGGACTTCCTGATTTTTCTTCAATAAGAGATGAGGATTTTAAATCCGCTTTTGAACAGGCCCTTCAAGAAGCGGAAGAAGAGCTAGAGGCGGTTGCAATTGTGCAAGAACCACCAACGCTTGAGAATTTTTTGCAACCTTTTGAGCTCTCTGGCAAAGCGCTTGATCGTATATGTTCAATATTTTTCTTGCGTTCAGGTGCGCATAGTAATCCATTGATTCAGAAGTTAGAACAAGAGTTTGTTGTAAAGCTTTCTCATTATTCTTCGAAAATTATGATGGATGCACGGATATTTGCAAAAATAGACATGCTTTATAAACAGTCGCAGCAAGGTATGTATGATAGTGAGACAAAACGTGTACTTGAATTATGGTGGAAAAAGTTCGTTTGTAATGGTGCAAAACTTGATGAAGATGGTAAAAAACGGCTTGTAGAGATTAATGAGAAGCTTGCTTTTTTAAATGCTACTTTTGGCCAGCATGTCTTAAGAGATGAATCTGAATGGATTTTATTTTTAGAACAAACAGATTTGTCTGGTTTGCCTGATGATCTCATTGCTTCAATGAAGGAAATTGCGCGCGAAAGGGGGCATGAGGGAGCCTATGCATTAACATTTGCACGTTCAATTATTGATCCTTTTTTGAAATTTTCTCATCGTCGTGATTTACGTGAAGTAGCATTTAAAGCTTGGTCCAAACGTGGTGAAAATGGTAACGAGAATGATAATCGGTCGATTATTTTAGAGATTGTTGCTCTTCGTGATGAGAAGGCTAAATTGCTAGGATATAAATCTTTTGCAGATTTAAAACTCGATAACACCATGGCTAAAAGTATTGATGCGGTTATGGATTTGCTTACCCCTGTATGGGAACGGGCAAGATCTAAAGCTTTGAGTGAACAAATTGAATTGCAAAATTTTGCACACAATCAGGGAAGCAATGAAACTTTAGAAGCTTGGGATTGGCGTTATTACGCTGAAAAGCTTCGCGCTGAAAAATTTTCTTTCGATGGATCTGAAATTAAATATTATTTTCAACTTGACCGCATGATTGAAGCGGCTTTTGGTGTGGCAGGAAAACTCTTTGGCATTACATTTGAAGAAAAAAGTGCTGTTACACTTTGGCATCCTGATGCACGTTTGTGGGAAGTAAGAAAATCCGATGGAAGCATACTTGGGCATTTTATTGGTGATTATTTTGCACGTTCTTCAAAACGTTCTGGCGCGTGGATGAGTAGTTTACAATCGCAGCATAAATTGAATGGTGGACAGAAGCCTATTATCTACAATGTTTGTAATTTTGCTAAGCCACCCAAAGAAGAGGTTGCGCTTTTATCACTTGATGATGCGCATACGCTTTTTCACGAATTTGGCCATGCGTTACACGGTTTGCTTTCTGATGTCACATGGCCTTCTGTTGCAGGAACATCGGTTTCGCGCGATTTTGTTGAACTTCCTTCTCAACTTTACGAACATTGGTTAACTGTACCAGAGGTCTTAAAATCTTATGCTACGCATACAAAAACAGGGCTTCCTATGCCACAAGCATTGATGGATAAAGTGATAGCGTCACAGACATTTAATGCTGGTTTTTCTGCGGTTGAATTCACTTCATCGGCTCTTGTAGATATGGCTTTTCATCAGGGAAAAACGATAACTGATTCAATACTCTTTGAGCATCAAGAATTAGAAAAGTTGCAAATGCCCAACACAATTATCATGCGGCATCGTCCTTCACATTTTACGCATATATTTTCAGGAGATGGTTATGCTGCTGGTTACTATTCGTATATGTGGTCAGAAGTACTTGATGCCGATGCTTTTCAGGCTTTTGAAGAAACAGATGATGTTTTTAATTCAGAGTTAGCTAATCGTTTAAAGTGTTTTATCTATTCTGCTGGAGGGAGCCGCGATCCAGAGGAGCTTTATAAAGCTTTTCGGGGGCGTTTGCCTTCACCAGAGGCAATGATGAAAAAACGTGGACTGTAATCAGGGACAACGGTATGGTGTGCGCTATACCGTTGTTATAATCTTTTCTGTGGTCGAGATTTACGTAATTTTCAACCTGTCATGACCTATGAACGGAGGATTTTCATTAGTTTTGAATTTGTAAAAAAATGAAGACTCTGTGTTTGAAAAGACATTAGGGGAAAGAAAAATTATCGGCTCGGTCTTTTTGATAACCATTGAGCGGAACCCATAATCTTTCAATGAAGCTTTGGTCTATTTTGTGAAGCAAGCCAGTATTTTGTTGTGCCATGTCATCGAGGCTCATTGCGGCTTGGCGTTCAATAGGGTGCGATTTTTGTGTAAGCTTTGAAGTGTTGATATTGGTTAAAAATGAATTCTCATCAGAAGATGTCTGAGTATTTAAAATATTTTCCAATTTTTTTTCTAAATAAAAGGCAAGTTTTTTCTTTCCTTCAGAGGTAAAATTGATACCATCATGGGTGCGTAATCTAACGACTTTTCCATTTGCATCATAGCTTGAAAAAGAAAATTGACCTTGTCCATCAGTGAAACCGTCCCAAATATCGACAAAATATCCTCCTCTTTCTTCTATTTCTTGTTTATAAAGTTCATTAAAAATTTTCATTTTTTGTGTCAAATTATCATTTCTGAAAGCAGGTTGTCCCATCCATATCCACGGTTTTCCCGAATTATGAAGGCTTTCGGCGATTTCAGTAATTCTTTGCTTGTAGTTTTTTATCCATTCTGGCTCATTCGTATTAAATATGCCCTGAGGCGTTGTGATTGGTTGGTTATCATTTGCACCTATTACCATGATAATCGCATTGGGTTTATTTTTCTCAATGAGTTCAGAAATATTATTTTTCCAAAAGGTCTGATCAGTTCGGACTAAGCCAGAATCTGAGATTGTATTATTTATAATGATGATATTGTTCTTATCGGTAAAAAACTTCTTAAGTGCATCAGCAACAGCAGAAGCTACAAAATCCCCTAGGACGAGAACACGTTGCGCATTTTCTTCTTTTAGTTTTTGTACGGATTTTTGTGTTATAGTTTTTTTTTGTGGTTTATATCTCTTTTGTTCTATAATTTGTGGGTGTTGTTGTGGTTGCACTTGTTTGTTATGTTCTAACAACCATTTAAAAAAGTTTGTCGCTTTGCTTGAAGAGGGTTGCATAACGCTTACAGCGAAGAGAGAGAAAAACAGGAAGATTAAGTGTATAGAGCGGAAATAAGTCAAACACTTTACTCCAGATTATTGTTTTCGCAGAACAGAAAAAACTTCAGGGCTTGGATATCCATCTGCCTTTAAACCGTGGTGTAGCTGAAAAGCTTTAAGTGCTTTTCGAGAGACTGTACCGATTTTGCCATCAACTTCTCCTTTATAATAGCCAAGTGCCTTTAAGCGAGATTGCAGTTCTTTACGCTCATGGAAAGTAAGGGGCGGAAATGGTCGTTGCCAATCTTGAACCAATTTAGGATGTCCAGAAATACGGCTTGCGAGAAGGGCAACAGCGAGAGCATAACGATCTGCATTATTGTACCGTTTAAGCACAAAGAAATTTTTTGTGACTAAAAATATAGGTCCTTTTGGGCCATCTGGGTATTTCAATATTGCTTGTTCAGATGATGAAGGCAAGGGCTGCCCATTTGCCTGTTTTACACCTAGCTTTGCCCATTCTTCAAAGGAATGCCAATCCTCAGGGAGATTTTTTCCTTGTGGCAATTTAATTTCTACTCCCCAAAGGAGGTCAGGTTTCCAACCATTCATGTGGAGAAGATTAGCAGCAGTTGCGAGAGCATCTGGAACAGAGGTCCAAATATCACACCGTCCATCCCCATCCATGTCAATGGCATAAGTGAGATAACTGCTTGGAATAAATTGCGTATGTCCCATTGCTCCGGCCCAAGATCCAATAAGTTGTGCGCGTGTAATTTCTCCACGTTGAAGAATTTCCATGGCAGCAATGAGTTGTGTGTGTGCGTATTTTGCACGTTTTTGATCAGCATAGGCTAGAGTTGCAAGTGAGCGAATGGTATCACGCATCACACCTTTATTGGCTAAAATTTTTCCATAATTGCTTTCCATTGACCAAATAGCTAAGAGAATATTACGGTCTACACCAAAACGTTTTTCAATTTGAAGAAGCCAGTTTTTCCATTTTTTTGCTTGGTGTTGTCCTTCCAAAATTGCAATATCATGAACACGATTATCGAAATAGTTCCATGGATGATCGATAAATTCTGGCTGGTAGGCAGCTTTTTCTAAAACTTCTGGATCAATTGCCTTGACGGTTTTAAAAGCCATGTCAAACGTAGCAGGTGAAATATTGTGAGCGAGAGCTGTTTTTTTAAATTCTTTAATCCAGTTTTTAAAACCACTATCTGCTTGTAGAAATGATGCAAAAAACATTAAAAAAGCAGAAAGAAGAGCGGCTAAACCTATGATAAGAGTTTTTCGATTTATCGATTTTTTGAGAGAGGAGAAAGTTTTAGATTCTGTTTTTTGCATTTTAAATTCCCCTCAATATTTGAGTATTTTGATTGTGCAAGAACTTCACTTTTTTATTTGGTGTTATCAACGATATTATCAAATGAATAAGAAAGGTTGAAACGGATTGTTTATTTTGAAGGAACACTTACAATAAATTATCGTATTCTTGCATCTCTTTCCTGTCTATTATATTAGCAATTAAAAAAATAAGATACCTTTTTTACTATTTAATAAAAACATATGTTAACTGAAATCAGTAGGTTATATGTTTCATGAGGAGCGAGAGGGTGAGAGTGCGTAAAATCCGGAAAGCAGTATTTCCTGTGGCTGGTCTTGGTACACGTTTTCTTCCAGCAACAAAAACAATTCCTAAAGAAATGTTAACAGTTGTTGATAAGCCTATTATCCAATATGTTGTAGATGAGGCACGTGAAGCTGGTATTGAGCATTTTATTTTTGTTACGGGACGCAATAAAGCAGTTATTGAGGATTATTTTGATGCGCAAGTTGAGTTATATACAACTCTTGCTGAGCGTGGCAAAAGAGAAGAGCTTGAACATTTACACGGTTTACAACCTCCACCAGGTACAACTTCTTTTACGCGCCAACAACAGCCTTTAGGGCTCGGGCATGCTCTTTGGTGTGCACGTGAATTAGTTGGGAATGAGCCTTTTGCTTTGTTGTTACCAGATATGCTTATACAAGCTAAAAAAGGTTGCCTTTCTGAGATGATCAATCTTTATGAGAAAACCGGTGGGGGGAATATTATCGCTGTTCAAGAGTGTAATCCTAGAGAAGCGCATAAATATGGTATTGTTGGAAAAGGCGAGCAGATTGCCAACGGTTTTCAAATCACAGAAATGGTAGAAAAACCAACAAAAGGCACAGCGCCATCGAATTTGTATATTAATGGACGTTATATTTTGCAACCAGAAATTTTTAATATTCTTTCCAATCAAGAACGAGGAGCAGGAAATGAAATTCAATTAACAGATGCGATGGTGCAGCTTTCAAAAGAGCAAGATTTTTTTGGTTTTCAGTTGGAAGGGCGTACCTTTGATTGTGGTTCTAAAGTTGGTTTTATTGAAGCCAACGTTGCATTTTCTTTAGCACGTGCTGATATGTATAGCCAAGTTTCTCTCTCATTAAAAAATTTACTAGAAACCATTAAAGTTGAAAAATGATGTAGATCTCTTGTTTAATTTCATTTATATCAAATTCGATTATGACAATACAAGCTCCTCATATGGCTTTACGGGGCGCCATTTCATCGGCGCTTAAAACACTTGCGAGTGAAAAGCAAGGGCTTGAAGCTCTTGAAGCAGCTCTACTTGGAGATCTTTCTTCATCTTTTGAAGCTGCTGTCCAAACCATCAGAAATGCTAGTGGACATGTGGTGATTACTGGTCTTGGGAAGAGTGGTCATATAGGTACAAAAATTGCTGCAACTTTAGCTTCGACGGGGACACCTGCTTTTTTTGTGCATGCTGCAGAAGCCAATCATGGTGATCTCGGTATGATTGGATCTGATGACGTTATTCTTGCTTTGTCATGGTCAGGGGAAACTTTGGAATTAAGTGGTGTTATTAATCATGCTGCGCGTTTTCGTACACCTCTTATTGCTATGACATCGGGTGAGAATTCTGTATTAGGGCGACAAGCTGATATTGTGCTCTTGTTGCCAAAGATAGAAGAGGCTTGCCCCCATGGTCTTGCTCCTACCACTTCAACAGTAATGCAATTGGCAATGGGAGATGCATTAGCTGTTGCTCTTTTAGAAATGCGTGGCTTTACTGCAACGGATTTTAAAATTTATCATCCTGGTGGTTCTCTTGGTGCAAGCCTGAGATATGTGCGTGACATTATGCATGAAGGTGATCGTATTCCTTTGGTTGTCCAAGGGACAACAATGATCGAAGCAATGAATGTTTTGGTCGAAAAACATTTTGGTTGTGTTGGTGTTGTGAATCAGAATGGTGAATTAATTGGGATTGTGACTGATGGTGACCTTGCACGTAACATTCACTTTAATTTATCAAAGTTTAGTGTTGATGAGGTGATGACGAAAAATCCTAAAATTGTGGAGCCAAATACACTAGTTGGTGCTGCGACTGCTTTTATTAATGATCATCATATTGGCGCCTTTTTCGTGGTTGAGAATAAAAAACCGGTAGGCATTGTTCATTTTCATGATCTTTTGCGCATTGGTGCTGCGTAATTTGGAGAGTCCATAAAAATAAAATTTTGTTTCAGGGTAAAAATAAATTCAACAAATAAAAAGGCAAGATTTTATTGGAGGAAGAAGTTGATTTATTATGATAAATCAGTGTGATTGCACTTTGCAACACAACCCCGAATATTGTAGAATTTTCTCCTCATAACCTCCTCATATTGAATCCAAGTCAAATCACTTGCGTGCACGTTATAAGCGGAATTGATGTGTGGCAAAAACTATTTAGAAAGGGAATAAATATGCCTCTCATGAATCGCCTTAATGCACAAGCTATCGCAACATTGGGAGCTGGTAAATATAATGATGGTGCTGGCCTGTACAGCCACTTTATTAATGTTTCTTAGAAAAGATGGTTGTCTTATACATATCCATGATATCTACAAGTTTTTCTAGTAAAGGGTTGTAGGAGTGTCTTTGCTTAGTTTTGAAAAACTTCCCTCCAGAGAACAAATTATCACCTCCTGATATGAATGTATTCACCATTCTAAAAGCGGTTATGGTTTTTCTTTTATTTAAAATTTTCTCGTAAGAGAAAATTGGGTTCCTATATGTGATGTACAGAAAAGATGTGTTACATCACGTGATATCATACAACTTACTCGAGATATTGTTCCACGGAGAATGGAACGTATTTCGATTTCTATATGTTGGGCACTAACATAATTATATGTGCCTTCAGATAGTTTTTCTTCTGTATCTGCTGCACGCGTTTCAAAAACACCATCGCGGAAAGAAGAAATAATACCATTTTCATCAACCCATTTACCATCAATTCCAGTTGGTGTATTTTGGCTATAATATTGCGAAAAACCACAGGCGCCTAATACTAAAGCGGTAATTGTAAGACATAAAATACGGTAGGTATGTTTCATTTATTTACTCTATATTTATATTATATTACTTTCTAGCCTTTATAACATTGTGAAATTATTCTCTGAGTCAATATAAAAAATTTGATGAAAATCAATGAAAAAGCAAAAAAATAGAAAAAAATGCCTTAATGTTGTATTTAATTAACAGCTTGGTAAAATTTGTAGCTGAGACACAAGAGGCAAAATATTTTTTATGATTTACAACAATTTTTACATGAAGCCGTTTAGTAGTTTCAAAGGAGATTATTAAATTATGGTTGGTCCCATTCTTGTTGCGAGTGAAGATTATGGAAGACGTATAGAACTTTCTGCTATGCTCCGAGGTTTTGGTCACCGTGTCATTGAAGCAGAAAATGGTCTCCGTACGATTGATCTTTTACACAGACGTAAAAATATTGTGCTTGCACTCCTTGACGTTGCTATGAGCGATTTGAGTGTAGGTGATTTGATTAAAATGATTAGAGTCGCTGGTGTGTCTGTTCCTATTGTTGTAATAGCACAACAAGAGAATCAAACTTTACTTCAGAAAGCTTTAACAGCTGGAGCTATTGATTATTGGATTCATCCAGTGACATCATTACGGTTGAGAGTTACTTTGGATACTCTTTCCCTGATTTCTGCATTAGAGCGTGAGGTTTGTTATATTCGGCGAAAAAATGAGAATCATTTGCGGTTTTCTGACCTCTTTATAAAAAGTAGGGCAATGCAGATTGTTTTGGAACAATCTAGGAAAGCAGCTTCTTCTTTACAGAATCTTTTGATAGAAGGTGAAAGCGGAACTGGTCGTGAGACATTAGCCCGCATTATTCATCATGAAGGTTTATTATCGGAGGGGGATTTTGTTCGCTTTCAATGTTCAGCCATCGTTGATCCAGAGGAAGAAAATCGCCAGTGGTTTAAAGAATTTTTACCATTGGTTTCTTCTCTTGAGAAGGGAACGCTTTGCCTGTGCGATGTTGATCGACTCGAACCCATACAGCAAAAGCGTTTTGCAAATTATCTTCAAGAGAGGGCAAAGGCAACAAAGAACAATGTCCCTTCTTTTCGTATCATAGCTATTTCGACATCGCGGCTTTCAGATCTGGTTAAAGAAGATTATTTTGCGCGTAATTTATTTGAACAGCTTTCTCAATTATCGATTAGTGTTCCTGCTTTGCGGGAATTGAGGGATGATTTTCCAGAGCTTACACAACGTTTGATTGACCACATTATTACAGAAACAGGGCGATCACATGTTCATGGCTTAGCAGGATCAGCGCTCTCATTGCTTATGCAGTATGATTGGCCTGGTAATCGGGATGAACTTGAGAATTTTCTCTTTCGAGCGGTTTTACTGAGTGAAGGACCATTGTTAACTGTTCGGGATTTCCCCCAATTAATGGGGAATCCACTCATAACTGTTCCAAATATTATTGAGAGTAATGTTCAAGAAGATTATGAACAAGAATCGATACAATTTTTAAATGCTGATGGGCATGTGCGCACTTTTGCAGAGATGGAACATGATATTATTGAGAAAGCGATTAAACATTATAAAGGACATATGAGTGAAATTGCTCGTCGTCTGCATATTGGTCGTTCTACGCTTTATCGAAAAACAGAGGCATTAAAAGTACAAAAAAGCCAAGAATAGAAATAAGATCCACGATAAAATTTTCTTTATAAGAAGCATAACTTGAAAAAGTAGAGTGATTTTGACTTTTGAAAGAAATGTTGTTTATTGTAAGCTTGAATATTAGAGATGACTTTGAAAACGCAATTAAGCGTTAATTTTATTTGATAGAATTATTTTTTAACTCTCTTTATCTTGTTTAATTTCTACGACTTTAGCTAAATTTACATTTTTAGAACTGAAAATAAAACTCTATAATCATTTATATTGAGTTTATATTCTCTTAAGCAAGAGATGGTATACTGTCTGTGGTGTGATTAAAATAGGATTATTGATTTTAATGTTGTGTTCGTATCGATGATGGTGCGATGGCTTAAAAATGGGAAGTTGATCCTCTTTGACTCTGTTACAGATTATTATTGGTTTTATCGTATTTTTTTTTGTTGCGTCTCTGTTGGCGATTTACACATATGGACGTTTTGTTAAAAACGCTAGGGGGGAATGTTCTTATGCGTTGACTGTTAAGAAAGATGAGACCAAGTTTGATCGTATAGTGAGTCAATTAGCAGAAGAAACAGATGGATTAGGAGTTGATAAAGACGCTCTTTCACTCATCATTAGCAATTTGGATGCTTTTTGTGTTCGTGCAATAGGGGCAGCACAGGCTGGGCGTAGCCTTGATCTGATGTATTATATTTGGGATGATGATTTAACAGGGCGCTTGTTGTTAAGTGAAATAGTAGAGGCGGCTGATCGTGGGGTTCGGGTACGCCTTCTTTTAGATGATATTAATGCTCAAGCACGTGATCCAGCTTATATTGCGCTGGATAAGCATCCTCAGATTGAAGTGAGAATGTTTAATCCAGGGCGATCACGCAAAGGTGGTTTACGTCGTGGTTTAGAGATTATCTTACGGGCAATTACTGTCACGCGCAGAATGCATAATAAAGCTTTTATTGTGGATGGCCGAGTCGCTTTTGTTGGAGGACGCAATCTTGCAGATTCTTATTTTGATGCTGGTGAAAAATCACATTTTCGAGATTTAGATCTGATGCTTATCGGTCCCTCGGTTAAAAAAGTGGAAACCATTTTTGATGACTTTTGGAATAGTGCTGTAGTTTTACCGATTCACACTTTGGTTGCTCCTAAAAGTGCAAGTGACCTTGGCTATTGGAAGGATAAATTACGCAATTTCCGTGATTCTAAGATTGCAAAGATTTATTTAGATTATGTCAAGGAGCATATTAATTTTGACTGTTTTATTCAGACAGGCAAGCGATTATTTGTAGCAGATAAAGTTGTAGTGCTTTCTGATCCTCCAGAAAAAGCATTGCGTAAAAAAGCAGGCAATTGGCTCATGAAGGCACTCTCACAGGTTATTGGGGATGCCAAAGAAACAGTTCAGATTACATCGCCTTATTTTGTTCCTGGTAAGCTAGGTACGCAGAATTTTAGCAATTTGGTTTCAAAGGGAGTTGATGTCAAAATTCTTACGAATTCCTTAGCAGCTACTGATGTGGCATTGGTGCATGGTGGTTATATACCGTATCGTAAAGCATTATTAAAAAGTGGTGTTAAACTTTATGAGTTAAAACCGGATGGAAACACTTATGGATTGCGACTCTTTCGATCAAGTAGGGCAAGTTTGCACACCAAAGCTTTTTTAGTTGATCGTAAAACTGCTTTTATTGGATCTTTAAACTTTGATCCGAGATCAGCAGCACTGAATACGGAGATGGGCATTCTTTTTGAATGTGCACCGATTACAGCGCGGTTAGATTTGCTTTTTTCTGAAGAAACGACGGGTGAAATGAGTTATCATCTTCGTCTTGGTGATAATAACCGTATTTATTGGGATTTCATTGAAAACGAAAAACAGCATAGCACCGATTATGAGCCAGAAAGCAATTTTTGGCGTCGCACATTTACCAAAATAATAAGTTGGTTACCTATTGAATCACAATTGTAGATTTTATAAACTATAATTGAAAAATTATTTTTATTTTTCTTTTCATTTTTTTTGTAGCATGGCATAATTCTTTGCCAATCCGCAACCTATGAGAACCGCAGTTGTTTTTACAGCACCGTGCGGTGTTTTGTTATAAAAGGAATTTGGCTATGGCAAAGATTGTTGAAACAAGGACAGGTGCATTGGCATTGACTTTTGATGATGTGCTTTTACAGCCTGGACATTCTCTTGTTATGCCCAGCCAAGTGGATCTGAGAACGCGTATTGCAGCTGATATTAACCTAAATTTGCCATTGCTTTCTGCGGCGATGGATACCGTGACAGAATCGCGTTTGGCAATCGCTATGGCTCAAGCTGGTGGTCTTGGTGTTATTCACCGTAATATGTCTCCTGCAGAGCAAGCTGAAGAAGTTCGTCAAGTTAAAAAATTTGAATCTGGTATGGTTGTTAATCCAGTAACAATTGGACCAAATGCAACACTTGAAGAAGCAAAAGCTTTGATGCGTTCTCATGGTATTTCAGGTATTCCGGTTGTTGAAAGGGGCGCCCAAGGTGAGACTGTTGGACGGCTTGTTGGCATTTTGACGAATAGGGATGTGCGTTTTGCATCGGATCCAAAACAAAAAATTTATGAATTAATGACGCATGAAAATCTGATTACAGTGCGTGAAAATGTTCAACTCAATGAAGCAAAATATCTTTTACATCATCACCGTATTGAAAAATTATTGGTTGTGGATGAACAAAATCGCTGTGTTGGCTTGATAACAGTTAAAGATATTGAAAAAGCACAATTGAATCCTAACGCGGCCAAGGATTCCCAAGGTCGTTTGCGTGTTGCTGCTGCCAGTAGTGTGGGGAATGATGGAATGGAGCGGGCTGAACGACTCATTGACGCTGGTGTTGACGTGCTGGTGATTGATACAGCACATGGGCATTCTCAACGTGTGCTGGAAACTGTTGAACGAATTAAGAAAATGGCGTTTTCTCCAGCTATTATTGCTGGTAATGTAGCGACTGCTCAAGCAACACAGGCGTTAATTGATAGTGGTGCAGATGCGGTAAAGGTTGGTATTGGTCCTGGTTCTATTTGCACAACACGAATTGTTGCAGGTGTTGGTGTACCTCAACTTGCAGCCATTATGAATGCTGCAGAAGTTGCTGAAAAAGCGGATATTCCCGTCATTGCTGATGGTGGGATCAAAGCTTCTGGTGATTTTGCTAAAGCTTTAGCAGGTGGGGCTTGTGCTGCTATGATCGGTTCTCTTTTAGCAGGTACAGATGAAAGTCCAGGTGAAGTATACCTTTATAAAGGGCGGTCTTTTAAAGCCTATCGCGGCATGGGATCAGTAGGGGCTATGGCGAGAGGATCAGCAGATCGCTATTTTCAGGATGAAGTACGTGATGAGCTTAAATTGGTTCCTGAAGGTGTAGAGGGTCAAGTGGCTTATAAAGGTCCCATAGCATCAGTTCTACATCAGCTTGCTGGTGGGTTGCGGGCTTCTATGGGATATGTTGGGGCAAAAGATTTAACAGAGTTTCGTGAGAAAGCAACATTTGTGCGTATTACAAATGCTGGGCTTCATGAAAGCCATACACATGATGTTGCTATCACACGGGAGAGTCCAAACTACCGAGGTCCTGTTTGATCTATAAAAGCTTAGAGCTATTGGGCATGGTATGAAGTCTTTTGAAAAAATGAAGAAAGACTTCTGTTTTTTTGTAATTTGCTTTTATAATTATAGAAGAGAAAGAATTGGAGTATAAATCTCCAATTCTTTTCCGAGGTTATGTGAAATGAAGGGAATTAGCTTTTTGTAGTCTTCCGCCCCGTCTTTGACGCGCGTTGGCGAGTGTTAGCCTGATCACCTTGGATGGATTTCTTTCCATTGTTTGAGGGTGATGTATTGTTACGGCTTTTAGATGAAGTTGTTTTCCCATTATTGTAAGTGTTCATTATTTTCTCCTTTTAAATTACCTGGCTTGAAATGCCAGTACAGTGAAAACGGTCATGCCAAATAGTGGTTCCAAGCGTTTTCTAAAAAGTTAATATTTTATCGAGGATAAGATGGATGGATTAGCCTTAGCAGAAGTGTTTTTCACCTTTTTAGAAAGAGAACGTTTTCAAGATGTGAAATATTTGTTGGCTCCTGCTGTTTATAGAGAGCTATGAAAACTTAATTTACCAAAGAATAAGGGGGTGTTGGTTTTTACGGAGATATATTGAAAGAGAACTTTAAGGATACAAGCTGTTTTGTAGTATCAAATAAGGCATATGTATTTTAGAATGATGGGAATGTAAGTGGAGATACCATGCAATAATGAATTTGAAATGTTATAAAAAAATGAGATCAGAATCATTCAGCTTCCAATGAAAGTTTGGCATGATTTTGAAAAAAATTCATTGGCATTGAGAAAGATAATTTTGTTTTTGCTTATATTGTTTAGAGTCTTGTAAAACTTCAATGGGAGAAATGAATGCGCTTAGGTGGGCGTTTGCGGGCAGCGATAGATATTCTACAAGAGATAGAAACGCGGCGTTGCTCAGCAGGTGAAGTTTTAAAATCTTGGGGGCTTTCTCATCGCTTTGCGGGAGCAAGTGATCGTGCAGCAATTGGCACAATTGTCTATGATGTTTTAAGACGGCGTCATTCTTTACAATGGCGTATGGAGAGTAATGATGTACGGGATATTGTTTTCGGTACCTTGTTAGATACTGGAAAAATGACAATTGCACAAATTGATGATGAATTAGAAGGAGATCGATTTGCACCACAGCTATTAGGGGCTAGGCAGCGTCAATCATGGCAAAAGCAGCAATTAGTTGATGCACCAGACTATATTCGTGGTGATATTCCTCAATGGTGTCAAGCGCATCTTGTGCCTTTATTTGCTGATAATTGGGTCACTGAAGCTGCTGCGTTAGCAACGCGCCCTTCTTTAGATTTACGTGTGAATCGTTTGAAGGCAACGCCAGAGAAGGTGCTTAAAGAACTCGTAAAAACCAAAGCTCAACCATTGTCATGGTTTCAGCAAGCTTTAAGAATTGCACCGATTGAAAAGTTTGAGCGTCATCCCAATGTTCAGATGGAATTTGCTTTTCAAAATGGATACTTTGAAATACAGGATTTGGGGTCTCAGATTGTTGCTTATCTTGTTGAGGCAAAAGGAGGCATGCAGGTCTTGGATTATTGTGCTGGTGCTGGTGGAAAAACGTTAGCTTTAGCTGCCAGTATGAAGAATCAGGGGCAAATTTATGCTTATGATTCAGATAAAGCTCGTTTGGCTCCTATTTTTGATCGTCTTCGACGTGCTGGTGTTCGTAATGTACAGCCAAGAGAGAATGTGGCAGAATTACAGCCATTAGGTGGACAGATGGATATAGTCTTACTAGACGCACCATGTAGTGGTACAGGAACATGGCGGCGGCGGCCAGATGCGAAATGGCGTTTGACGTTAGAGCAGGTAAGACAACGCCAAATAGAACAGAAGGCTATTTTGAATGAAGCTGTAAATTATCTTAAACCAAATGGGCGTTTAGTTTATATTACATGCTCTCTTTTTGTAGATGAAAATGAGGAACAAATTTCCCATTTTCTTCAACGGCATTCCGATTTTCATTCTATAAATATGCGTGCACTTTGGCAAAAACATTTTAGTTTTTCGCCTGTGCAGCCAATTTTTTCAAATTATGGACTTACCTTATCACCAGCAACGACAAAAACAGATGGTTTCTTTTTATCTGTGTTGCAAAAAAAACATTGAGACATATTTTTCGCATTTTTTATCTTAAATTTTACGAGAAAAACTTTTTTCTCAAGTGAATAGGCTTGTGAAAAAAGAAAGATTGAATAATAAATCACATTGGTTCTTTTTTACAATTATTGATTGGTTTTTTATGAACATCTCACATCCAGACACCGTTCTTATTATTGATTTTGGTTCACAAGTTACACAACTTATCGCACGTCGGGTGCGGGCAATGGGTATCTATTGTGAAATTGTTCCGTTTCAATTGGCTTTAGAAGGCATAAAACGGACAGTGCCTAAAGCTGTTATTTTATCGGGGAGTCCTTATTCAGTTATTGATGATGGTTCGCCGCGTGTTCCAATGGAAATTTTTGAAATTGGTGTTCCAATTCTTGGTATTTGTTATGGCGAACAAGTCATGTGTGTTCAGCTTGGGGGAAAAGTTGAAGCTGGATATGAGCGTGAATTTGGGCGTGCTTTTTTGGAAGTGCAGGAAGAGAGTGCACTTTTTGATGGTGTGTGGGAAAGAGGTTCTTGTTACCAAGTATGGATGAGTCATGGGGACCGTGTGACGGTTTTACCAGAAGGTTTTCGTGTAATAGGAACCTCAAAAGGCGCTCCCTATGCTGCTATTGCCGATGAAAAAAGACGCCTTTACGCAGTGCAGTTTCATCCTGAAGTTATTCATACACCGGATGGTACAAAGCTTTTGCAAAATTTTGTTTTTAAAATCTCTGGTCTTAAAGGTGATTGGTCAATGGCTTCTTATCGTGAGCAAGCAATTGCTACGATACGACAAAAAGTAGGAAAAAACCGTGTAATCTGTGGTCTTTCAGGTGGTGTAGATTCATCAGTTGTGGCGGTACTCCTTCATGAAGCAATAGGAGATCAACTAACATGTATTTTAGTAGACCATGGGTTGATGCGTAAAAATGAGGCTGAAGAAGTTCTTACATTGTTCCGAGATCATTATAATATAGAGCTTATTCATGTGAATGCTGCCAATATGTTTATTGATGCTCTAGAAGGGGAAACAGATCCAGAGAAAAAGCGTAAAACGATTGGCCGCCTTTTTATTGAAGTTTTTGAAGAGGAAACTAAAAAGATTGGAGGCGCAGAATTTTTAGCGCAGGGCACGCTTTATCCAGATGTCATTGAGAGTGTTTCAGTAGTTGGTGATTCAGTTACCATTAAAAGTCACCATAATGTAGGCGGATTACCGGAACGGATGAATATGAAACTTGTAGAGCCGTTGCGTGAGCTCTTTAAAGATGAAGTCCGTTCACTAGGGCGGGAATTAGGATTACCTGAACAGTTTATTGGCCGTCATCCTTTCCCAGGTCCCGGTCTTGCAATTCGGTGTCCAGGTGCAGTGACACGTGAAAAATTAGAAATTTTACGTGAGGCAGATGCCATTTACCTTGAGGAAATCCGTAAAGCTGGCCTTTATGACGAAATTTGGCAGGCTTTTGCTGTTCTTCTTCCTGTTCAGACTGTTGGTGTGATGGGTGATGGGCGCACTTATGAATTTGTTTGTGCTCTTCGTGCGGTTACATCTGTAGATGGAATGACCGCTGACTTTTATCCCTATAATATGGAGTTTTTAAGCAAAACAGCGGCACGCATCATTAATGAAGTAAGGGGGATTAATCGTGTCGTGTATGATGTAACTTCAAAACCTCCTGGTACGATTGAATGGGAATGATTGAAATAAAGTTCAAACCTTTTAAAGAGAGTATTGTTTAAAATTTGATATTCGAGAAAATATGCAGCAGAAGAAATTTTTTAAAAAATTATTGTTTAGAATGATTTTTAGAAATTATGATCTGATTTTGTATAGGCCAATATTGTTTAAAAGTGAGACCGGTATTGTTTAAAAATAAGAAGTGTGAAGTTTTGTATGTCTGAGAAAAAAATTGTTGCACATCGTGGTGGAGCCCATCTTTATCCTGAAAATACGCTCTCAGCATTTCGTCATGCAATTGCATTGGGAGTTGATGAGATTGAGTGTGATGTTCATCTGCTTAAAAGTGGTGAAGTGGTTGTATTTCATGATTTTCGTCTAGAACAATTGGTTGGCAAACCAGGATATATTCATGATATTGATAACGAAACACGCAAACAACTTTGCATCAAAGGAAGTAGCGAAGCTCCTCCTTTATTAGAAGAGTTGCTTGATCTTTTAGTACCAACCAATGTTGCATTGCATCTTGAAATTAAAACATGCGGTGAAATTGAGCGTGAAACGATTTTATCCAAAAAAGCGCTTGCGTTAATAAAAAGTCGAAATTTAGCAGAACGGGTTTCTGCAATCAGTTTCGATCCTGCAAGTCTTCATCCTTTTATTGAAGCAGGAATCACATCTGGCCCATGTATTGATAGCTTTGAAGGTGATATGTACCATCATTTTTCTGAGTGGAAAAAAAGGGGGTATTCTGACCTGAGTTTATATGGCTCCATTGTCTCACGGGACTTTATTGAAGCTGCGCTTGATGTTGGTTTTACTGTGGGGGTATGGACAATCAATGGGCAGGCTCGGTTATCGCATTGGCTTGATATGCCTGTACATTATATTACAACAGATCAACCCGATTTGGCTTTACAATTGCGTACACAACGATAAAAGGCATGCCTTTTGTCGTTTGTCATGACTTTTGGGTATCAAAATCGATTTTGACGAAATTCTCACTGAATGGTAAAAATATGTATAAAAACAATGAATTATCGCGTATTTCTTCTTAATCGCCCTTCTTCTCACTGAGTACAAATCTTTCTATCAAAATATATTTCTATCATACAAAAGAGTTCTTCTTCCTAACAAATAAGGTTAAGAGGAGAACAGCAACATTTACTGAATGTAGCTTATAAGATCAAAGCTCTCATTCTATTTACTGATCATTTGTGCGTTTTCCAGTGGTTTTATTAAAAGTATGAAAGTTTTGATAAGCAACAGTGAAGCTTAGCTTGTTACCATAGTCATTTGTGAGACGCTCTTTTATTTCAGTGGTAAAAATGTTGCCATTCCATCGTGTTACAACATGGCAACCTGTCCCGACAGGCTTGATAAGTTCAATTTGTGTGTGAAAGACAGGCCCTTGATCTGGATGTTCTCCCAGCAAGATTATTTCTGGTCTGAAGGCCAAAAGATCAGTTTCTTTACTATAAGACAATGAATGACCTAAGTGCTGTTCTAAGATATGGCGATCAAGAAAGTTCATAGGAGGAGAACCAATAAAATCAGCAACAAACGTTGTTGCTGGACAGTCGTAAATTTCCATTGGCGTTCCAATTTGCTCGATAGCCCCTTTATTCATGACAACGATTCTATCAGCCAGTGTCATCGCTTCTAGTTGATCATGGGTAACATAGAGGCTCGTTGTACCCAATGAACGTTGGAGTGTTTTTATTTCAATACACATTTGTGCACGCAATTTTGCATCAAGATTTGAGAGAGGTTCATCAAAGAGAAAGACACGTGGTTGACGAACAATCACACGCCCCATTGCAACACGCTGCCGTTGTCCTCCTGATAATTGTCGTGGTTTACGATCAAGAAATGGCTCTATTTGCAACAGTTTTGCAGCGTGTGTGATACGTCTATTAATTTCATCTTTAGGTGTTTTACGATTTTTAAGACCATATTCTAAGTTTCCACGAACTGTCATATGGGGATAAAGCGCATAATTTTGAAAAACCATAGCAATATCGCGATCGGCTGGCTCACGCTCATTGATACACTCGTTATCAATAGAGAGTTCACCTGAAGTGACTTGTTCAAGTCCTGCAATGATGCGTAACAGAGTTGATTTTCCACATCCTGAAGGACCAACAAGGACAAGAAGCTCACTATCGGCAACAGTTAGGTTTAAATCGTCAATGACCAGAATGCCGTTTTCATACTGTTTTTTTATATTCGATAACCGGATTGTGGCCACAATTATTTCTCCGTTTCAATAAGGCCTTTGATAAAAAGCCGCTGCATGCAGATGACGACAAGGACAGGCGGCACCATGGCAACGACCGATACTGCCATGAGGATATTCCATTGAGGATCATGCTGAAGTGATTCTACGATAAGTTGTTTAAGAATAATAAGAATAGTTTGATGGTTCTGATCAGTTGTGACGATAAGAGGCCAGAGATACTGTATCCATCCATAAATAAACATAATGATAAATAAAGCGGCAATATTACTTTTGCTGAGAGGGAGAAGAATATCTTTAAAAAATTTAAATGGTCCTGCACCATCAACACGAGCAGCTTCTAAGAGTTCATCAGGAACAGTTAAAAAAAACTGACGAAATAAAAATGTAGCAGTTGCAGATGCAATAAGTGGAATAATCATTCCACCATAGGTATTTATCATACCTAATTGTGCAACGACTGCGTATGTTGGAATAATACGAACTTCAACGGGAAGCATCAAAGTGACAAAGATAAGGGCAAAAGCAGTTTTTCGGAAAGGAAAACGCATATAAACAATTGCATAAGCAGATAAGAGGGAAATAATAATTTTTCCAATACTAATACCAAGCGCCATAATGAGCGAATTCATTAAAAGAGGCCAGAGATTTGGAAGTCCGAGCTGCACAAGCCCATCACCAAAGATTGTTTTATAATTTTCTATAGCATATTTTCCCGGTAAAAGAGGAAGTGTTCCTGAGCTAAATGCTGCTGAGCTATGGGTTGATGCAATGATAGCAACATAAACTGGAAAGCAAATAATAATAATACCAACAATAAGAACAAGATGAGTTAGAAATTTTAAAATAGGGCGCTTTTCAACCATAATTCGCTTCCTAATATTGTACGCGACGTTCAATCCAGCGAAACTGAATAAACGTTAAAACAATAACCATCAACATCAACATTGTTGATTGTGCTGCTGATGCACCGATTATTTGATTTTTAAAACCATCGTCATACACTTTGTAAACGAGAGTACTTGTTGCCCGCGCAGGACCTCCAGAGGTAATATTATCAATAATACCGAATGTATCAAACATAACATAATGAATATTGACGATGAGAAGAAAAAATGTTGTCGGCGAAATTTGTGGAAAAACTACGGTCCAAAATCGTTTAAAAGGGCCAGCACCATCAATTGCTGCTGCTTCTATTTGGGAACGTGGAACAGATTGGAGGCCTGCAAGAAAAAAGAGAAAATTATAGGAGATCTGTTTCCAACTGGCTGCAATCACGATAAGGATCATTGCTTGAATGCCATTAATACGATAATTCCATATAATACCTATTTTCTCCAAAAGAAAAGGGATAACTCCAATGGTTGGATGAAAGATAAATAACCATAAGATACCTGCCAATACTGGAGCAACGGCATAAGGCCAGAGTAAAAGTGTTGTGTAGGCCTTTTTTGCACGGATGACGCGATCAACACAGACAGCTAAAAGAAGTGATATCGACATTGAAACAACAGTGACCGAAATAGAAAAGACTGCAGTTGTGAGAAGTGATTTCAAATAAGCAGGATCAGAGAGGATTGTCACATAATTTTCAAAACCAATAAAAGTTGTTGTAAATCCAAAAGGATCTTCACGCTCGAAAGAGGATTTTATTGCTTGAGCAGCAGGCCAAAAGAAAAACAAAAAAGTCACAAGGAGCTGAGGAAAAAGCAGCCCATAAGAGAGTAGACTATTTTTGAAATATGCGTGTTTTTCTTGCATTCGTTGGGCTCTTTAAATACAGAGACTTTAGAAAGGTGAACAAAAAAGAACTAAAAGGACTTAACTGTTTGGTTAAATTTTGATATCTAATGATGATAGTAAAACCTTAACGATTGGCTTTTTCAAATTCACGTAAAAGCTTATTACCACGTTCAACGGTTGCATCTAATCCATCTTTTGGTGTTTTTGATCCGCTAAGGACAGCTTCTAATTCCTGATCAAGAATGGAGCGAATTTGTGGTAAATTACCAAATCTTATACCCTTTGAATTAGCAGTTGGTGGGTTGAGAGTGATCTGTTTAATAGCAATATCCGCACCAGCATTTTTATCATAATAATGCTGTTTTTTGCTTAATTCATAAGCAGCCTTTGTTGTGGGAAGATAACCTGTGATCTGGTGCCATTTAGCTTGATTATCTGCTCTCGAGAGATATTTAAGAAAAGCGGCTGCACCAGCATATTCTTCAGGGGTATGACCTCTTAGAACCCAAATAGAGGCACCACCAATAATGGAATTTTGTGGAGCACCTTCTACATCACCATAATAAGGGAGCTGACCAAATCCAACATTGAATTGCGCTTCGGAAAGAATTCCTGCACGAGATCCTGAAGATTGCATAAAGATAGCGCAATTTTGTGTCATAAACATGGGTGTTGCATCTAATGCTCCAGCTGGACCTCCATAGCGAAAAATGCCTTGATCAGACCATCTTTTAAGGTCTGTCCACATACGCACTTGGAGAGGACCATTAAAGGTGAGTTTTGAATCAAGCCCATTAAAACCATTTTCTTTTGTTCCAAAAGGCACATTGTGCAATGCTGAAAAATTTTCTATACCAATCCATTGAGATGCATAAGACATTGTAAAGCCACAACTCGCCGCTTTAGTTTCAAGAATTTTTTGGGAGAAGTTTTCTATATCTTGCCATGTTTTAGGCGGTTGGTTTGGATCAAGACCTGCTTTTTTAAAGATATCTTTATTATAATAAAGGATTGGGGTTGAAGCGTTGAACGGCATAGAAAGCATCCGTCCCTGAACATCAGAATAATAACCACTGATAGCAGGCAAATAATCAGCAGGATCGAATTCTTGTTTCGTATCAGCCATAAGTTGATAAATCGGATAAACGGCGCCTTTGGCGGCCATCATGGTTCCAGTACCAATTTCATAGATTTGGGCAAGGACCGGTTGTTGCTTTCCACGAAATGCTGAAATGAGCGCAACCATACCTTCCTCATATTCACCACGAAATGAAGGAACAACTTTGTAATCAGACTGACTGGCATTAAAGTCGTTAATGAGACGCTCTGTTTGTTTTCCTAACTCACCGCTCATAGAATGCCAAAAGCTAATTTTTGTTTGTGCAAAACTTGCAGTCGCCATGCTGATAGCAGCCATAAATGCTGTTATAGAAAGATAAAAACGACTCATGGTTCCCCCTTTCTGAAGTGATAGAACACAGGTTTCACCTAGATTTATAGTATTACACATGAATACGCCACGACAATTTTATTTCAGAAATATGTTGATTCATTTAAACAGGAACCATCAAAAGGTCAAACGAATTTGTTGATATCCGCATTTTTCCTTTGTGAGAGTTATCTTGAGTTGACAGGTCCTATCTTGTAAACATCTGAAAAAATCCAAATGGCTTAAATGAGAAAAGCAGAAGAGAAGAGTGAAGGATACAGACAATAAATGTCATTCAGTTATAGCTATGGCGGTATTTGAATTTACTTTTTTCGAGAGAGCGTTTTAGTTTTTGTATTCTTGACCTTATATTTTGGGCGCGATAATTTCGGGAGATTTTTTTATATTCCAATTGTGTGAATGCCTCCCAATGGAGATTTTTCATTTATTGAGAAGTTATTGCTTTCTTACACTCTTAAAGGGTTCACAAAATTATGCTTTGTATTTATGTTTTGGAAGCTGCCTAGCAAGTTTTGACACTTAGAATGAAGGAAATTATTTTTGGGTGTTATCAGTATTCTTGGTCTATAATCAAAGTAGCTTGAATCACGATTTATGAAGAGTTTCTATAGGAAAAATGAAGAACTTATTCATGCAGGTGATGTTAGTTTTAGGGGTGAAGAACAATTTTAAAAAATGTATCATTACGCTAATTTATTTTGCTAACACTTGTTTGACGGATAACTCGTAAACTTTTAAAATCAAGACTTAAGAAACTAAAATAAAAAACACTTTAATGATCGTATCATTTAAATTGTTTGCCATTAATATTACTATAGCATGTTGGATTGTTTATGTTTTTTCCAATTTCATTATAAGTACAACAGAGTAATAAAATCATCCATAATCTTGTTTATTTTATCATTTCTTTGGTATTATTTCCTATTCATAAATTATTTCGGTACCGAAAAGTGATTGAGCATGATTGGTAACATTGTATAAATTCTAACAGCTATGATTTTACTCATTTTTCTGTTCTTTTGTAGCTTTATCTTAGTGTTTTGTGATCGCATCGATAATGGTATTCACATTATGTTCCATCATATTGAGATAAGTTGCAGCAGGCCCATTTTCGTCCGACAATGCATCGGAATATAGTGTTCCACCAATTTTCAAACCTGTTTCTCTTGAAATCTGTTTTATAAGGCGAGGATTAGAAATGTTTTCCACAAACAGTGCGGCTGCTTTATTCGCTTTAATTTGTTTAATAAGTTTGGCAACATCAGCTGCGGTGGCTTCAGTTTCTGTTGAAGCACTTTGAGGTGCAAGTATAATGAAGTCGTATTCTTGAGCAAAATAGCCAAAGGCATCATGAGATGTGATAATAACACGCTTATCTTTGGGGATAGTAGCAATCTTTGTTTTAAGGATTTTTTGGGTTGCTTTTAGCTTTTGGATGTAGGCTTCAGAATTTTTTCTATAGCTTGTACAGGATTGTTGATCGATTTTACAAAAAGCAGTAGCGATATTTTTGATATAGATTTCAACATTCGGGATAGTTTGCCAAGCATGTGGATCAGTATCGCTGTGGTGGTGATGCTGTTTTGCACTCTGCTCTTTATTTTTAATTTCGAGAGGAGAAATATTGTTACTTACTTCGACAAGAAGCGCTTTTGTATCACTTGCTGTGATAAGGCGGTTAATGAAACCTTCTAAATGAAGCCCGTTGATGAAAATAATATGAGCTTTTCTAAGGATTTTGGCATCATGAGGGGTAGGCTCATAGGTGTGGGTGTTCGCATTGCGGCCGACAAGAGTGGTTATAGAAATATGATCTCCTCCTACATTTTTTACTAAATCTGCAAGAATAGAAAAGCTCACGACAACTTTAATATTATTATGGGCAGAAGCAGAAAATGGAAAAAAGGCAAGCAATACAAGCAATAAGAGAGTTCTAAGCAGAAAAAATTGTTGAATAAGTTTAGGCACATTATTTCCTTAAGGTGAAGAGGGACGTATAAAAGAGATGAGGAAACCGTGCCACAATAAAGCCGCGTGGACTTACTAAGCAGGAAAGAAGATAAATAAACCCTGCGGCAATAATGATAGAAGGACCAGAGGGAAGAGACAGGTGAAAAGAAAGCAATAGCCCACAGATGCTCGCTATGATTCCTAAGAGAATAGAGAGTATGCAGATGGGACCTAGACGCGAAAGCCAAAAACGAGCTGTAATAGCTGGAATCATCATAATGCCGACAGAAAGTAATGTTCCTAGTGATTGGAAACCGCCAACCAAATTCAGCACAACAAGTCCGAGTAGTAATATATGAACATATTTACTCAGTGGAGAAAGTGACTTAAAAAAGAGAGGGTCAAAGCTTTCTAATACGAGTGCGCGCCAGAAAATATACAGACTGCACATTGTAATTAGCATTATAACGGTGATGAGCAAAAGAGCTTGTGTATCAAGTGCAAGTACTGAACCAAATAAGAGATGAAGAAGATCAATCGCTGAATTTTTAAGTGAAACAAGAATGACGCCTGCTGCGAGTGCAATAAGATAAAAGACGGTCATTGATGCGTCTTCTTTTTGAAAGCTATTTCGTGAAATCAACGCGGTTGCTAAAGCAACAATAACACCAGCTAAGATGCCGCCAAGAGTCATAGATATGAGCGAGAATCCACAAAAGAGAAAAGCAGCTGCAACACCAGGAAGAATGGCATGGGATATAGCATCTCCTATTAAACTCATTCCGCGGAGCATCAAAAATACACCAACAGGGCAAGCACTGGTAGACAGCAAGACTGAACCAAGAAGGGCACTTTGCATAAAATGGAAATCAATGAAGGGAGCCAGAAAAAATTCGTACAAGTATTATAACCTAACAGAGCAAGAATCATTGAGAGGAAAATGTGGTTTTAGAGTGCTAAGACGAAAAGAGTTGGATGTGAGAGGTGATGTAACGTGATGAATGGTGTCATCGAAAAACTGTGTTGTTTCTCCATAACAAGCGTTTTGTCTGTTAATTTGAATCATTTGTGGAAAATATTCTTGCACAACGAGGGGATCATGGAGTGCTGTAAGAACTGTTCGTCCTTGTTGTTGCCAATGTGTGATCAAGGCAAGAAGGTCTTTTTGGGTATTACGATCTACACCATTGAAAGGTTCATCAAGCAATATAATATCAGCATCTTGTACAATAATACGTGCAAATAAGGCACGTTGTAATTGTCCACTTGAGAGTGTATCCAGTGAACGGGATGCAAGTGTCGAGAGCCCAACCATTTCAAGTGCATTCTGAATTTTAGAGTAATAAGGGCGCTGGTTTTTCCATAACCCACAAAAAGACCATAATCCCGTTTTTATAAGTGCTTCTACATCAATTGGAAATGTTTGATCTATATCACATTGTTGTGCAAGGTAAGCAATCTGGCTTTTCTTCCGTTTTGTGATTTTACCTTTGAGAGGTTTAATCAATCCGGCGATGGCTTTCAGCAATGTAGATTTTCCGGCACCGTTATCACCCATTATTGCTACCAACGAGCCGGCTTTTAAATTTGCTGAAAAGTTTTTTATAGCTATCCTGCTCCCATAACCTAATGTTGCACTATCGAAATGCAGCCCCATAATTTATACCACCTTTGATTATTGATCTCCGAAAGTTATGTAATAATATAACGTCTGTCAACAAAATGTTATATTATTACATATATTTTTTAAGGTCGAAAATTTCAGTGGGAAGATCGTGGAAAATTCAAAATAATGATTGAATTTTTCTTGACGAAAGAGAGTGCTTGTATACTATATATAGTATCAAAATGATTGGTGATTCTAAATAAGCACAAGTGAGGGTGTAGTGTTTCGTTTGGCGTCTAAGTTATCTCCATAATGTGATTGTAAAGAGTTTATTGACCAAGAAGAGGGCGATGTTTCTATAGGCATGTCTCTCTCGGGGGAATTTCCTTTCGTTTTTGTAATTGATTTTTGTCGTGAAAGAGTAGAGCTGAGCTATGAAGAAATGGCTGCTGGGGCTTTGTTTTTTTGAGACATTAGAAGGGAATTGTAATGCAAGCAAAAGATTGTTTTATAAGAGGGGACCATTTAAGTTGTAGAATAATCATTTATTCTCACCATAATTTTTTAAATGTTTGATGGGAATTTCGTTATGTTAAGGAAGCTATGTGTTATCGAACAAGATTTGAGTCCTATGTGTTTGTGTACAATTGCTATCTTTTGTTGTTCTTGAGTTATCTATAAAATTGCCAGAATTAATCCTTTGTGGGTTGATTTTTTTGAAAATGTGAAAGTTGAAAAAAATGCCTATCACTATTTATAGCAAACCATCTTGCGTCCAATGTGATGCTACGCGTCGTGCCCTTGATGCTAAAGGCATTCATTATCGGGTTGTGGATATTTCCCGTGATGAACAAGCATATATTTTTGTTCAATCTCTGGGATATCGTCAAGTTCCTGTCGTAGTTTGTGGTGAAAATCATTGGTCTGGTTTTAGACCAGATATGATTAGTGGTCTTTGTGTTTAATGGGACTTATTGTTTATTATTCGAGTGCAACGGGTAATACTGAACATTTTGTCTCTCAGCTTGGTCAAAGACTCTTCAAGATTGATAAAAGAAAACCGTCTGTGCTAGTTGATGAGCCTTATGTGTTAGTTGTTCCTACATATGCAGATGGTGAAGGGAGAATGGCTGTTCCAAAAGCAGTTATTCGTTTTCTCAATGAGGTAGAGAATCGCAAATTAATTCGTGGTGTTATTGGTGGTGGGAATCGCAATTTTGGTCGTTATTATAATTTAGCGAGTAAGATCATTTCTGAAAAATGTTTTGTGCCTTGCCTTTATCGTTTTGAGCTACGTGGAACTGATGAAGACGTTATTTGTGTAAAGAAGGGATTGGAAAGATTTTGGAAACAATCGATATAGAACAATCGCAGAAATCAGGACAGATCATGGATTATCACGCATTGAATGCAATGCTTAATCTTTATGATGAAAATGGTCATATCCAATTTGATATGGATCGGCTTGCTGCGCGGCAATATTTTCTCCAGCATGTTAATCAAAACACGGTTTTTTTTCACAATCTTAAGGAAAAAATAGACTATTTGATAGAGGAAGGTTACTATGAAAAAGCTTTGTTTGAGCTTTATGATTTTTCTTTTATCAAAAAACTTTTCAAACGTGCTTATGCATTTAAATTTCGTTTTCCTACTTTTTTAGGCGCATTTAAGTACTATACCAGCTACACACTGAAGACTTTTGATGGGAAGCGTTATCTTGAGCGTTATGAGGATCGTGTTTGTCTTGTTGCTCTATATTTAGCACAAGGGAATAAAGCTCTTGCTGAGATTTTTTTAGATGAAATTATTACAGGACGTTTCCAACCAGCGACCCCTACATTTTTGAATGCAGGAAAAAAACAACGGGGCGAATTGGTTTCGTGTTTTTTATTGCGTGTTGAAGACAATATGGAATCGATAGGTCGTTCAGTCAATTCAGCTTTGCAACTTTCGAAACGTGGCGGAGGTGTGGCACTTTGTTTAACCAATTTGCGGGAGGCAGGGGCACCAATCAAGCAAATAGAAAACCAATCTTCAGGTGTATTACCTGTGATGAAACTTTTAGAAGATTCTTTTTCTTATGCCAATCAACTTGGAGCGCGGCAAGGGGCTGGTGCTGTTTATTTACATGCACATCATTTAGATATTATGAAGTTTTTGGATACAAAGCGCGAGAATGCTGATGAGAAAGTCAGAATTAAAACTCTTTCGCTTGGTGTGGTAATACCTGATATTACTTTTGAACTTGCACGTAATAATGAGGATATGTATCTGTTCTCACCTTATGATATTGAGCGTGTTACAGGGAAATCCTTTAGCGACATTTCTTTGACGGAACATTATCGTTCTTTTGTTGATAATGCAAAGATTCGTAAAAAGAAAATAAGTGCACGTGTTTTTTTCCAGACATTAGCGGAAATTCAATTTGAGTCTGGTTATCCCTATATTTTATTTGAGGATACCGCCAATCGAACGAATCCGATTGCAGGCCGCATTAGTATGAGCAACTTATGTTCAGAAATTTTGCAGGTGAGTGAGGCGAGTGAATTAGAGACAGATTTAACTTATCGCACTATCGGAAGTGATATATCCTGTAATCTTGGTTCAATGAATATTGCCAAAGCAATGGAAAGTCGTGATTTTGGTCAGACAGTGGAAGCTGCTGTTCGTGCTCTTACTGCTGTTTCTGATATGAGTGATATTGCGTGTGTGCCTTCTATTGCGAAAGGCAATGCTGAAAGTCATGCGATTGGTTTAGGACAAATGAATTTGCACGGTTTTTTAGCGCGTGAACAGATTTATTATGGATCCCCAGAAGCGATTGATTTCACCAATATCTATTTTTATATTGTGACATATCATGCAATACGGGCTTCCAATTTAATTGCACGCGAACGTCAACAGGTATTTGCGGGATTTGAGAAGTCAGCTTATGCAGATGGCCGTTTTTTTGCAAAATATCTTGAGAAAGAATGGAAGCCGCAATTTGCGATTGTACAGGAGCTTTTTGCGCGTAATAATATTGTTATACCAGACCAAAAGGATTGGCAGGAACTCAAGAATTTAGTGGTTGAATATGGGCTTTATAATCGCAATTTGCAGGCTGTTCCTCCCACAGGCTCTATTTCTTATATTAATCATGCGACATCTTCTATTCATCCGATTGCTTCAAAGATTGAGATTCGTAAAGAGGGAAAAATTGGGCGCGTTTATTACCCCGCTCCTTATATGGACAATACGAATTTGAATTTCTATCAGGATGCTTATGAGATTGGCCCTGAAAAAATTATTGATACCTATGCTGCTGCCACACAGCATGTTGATCAAGGTCTTTCATTAACGTTGTTTTTTCCTGATACTGCTACCACGCGTGATATTAATCGTGCGCAAATTTATGCTTGGAAAAAAGGTATAAAGAGTATTTATTATGTACGATTACGGCAAGTGGCGTTGAGTGGAACGCAAGTGGATGGCTGTGTTTCATGTAGTCTATAGGAGATCATCATATGACGAAGATTACAACCAAAAATCCTGTTGTTTGTGCTGTTAATTGGAATAGATTGCATGATGAGAAAGATCTTGAAGTATGGAATCGCTTAACTGGAAATTTTTGGTTGCCTGAAAAAGTTCCACTTTCTAATGATATTCCTTCTTGGTCAAGTTTGACGGAGGAAGAACGCAAGCTAACGATTCGTGTTTTTACAGGATTAACGCTCCTAGACACGATTCAAAATACCGTAGGAGCCATTTCATTGCTGGCTGATGCGATAACAGAGCATGAGGAGGCTGTTTTGACGAATATTGCCTTCATGGAAGCAGTTCATGCACGTTCTTATTCTTCTATTTTTTCCACCCTATGTTCGACAGTAGAAGTTGATGATGCGTTTAGGTGGTCAGAAGAAAATGTTCATTTGCAGAAAAAAGCAAGATTAGTGCTTGAGCGTTATGAAGCAAATGATCCACTTAAGAAGAAAATTGCTTCGACTCTATTAGAAAGTTTTTTATTTTATTCTGGTTTTTATTTACCCATGTATTGGGCAAGTCGCGCTAAATTAACAAATACAGCGGATCTCATTCGGCTTATCATTCGTGATGAAGCTGTACATGGTTATTATATAGGCTATAAATTTCAATTGGGGTTTGCAAAACTTGATGAAGCCAAAAAGCAAGAAATTAAAGATTTTGCTTTTAATTTGCTCTTCGATCTTTACAATATTGAATGCAAGTATACTGAAGATCTTTATGATGCACTTGGATTAACAGAAGATGTTAAAGTTTTTCTTCATTATAATGCAAACAAAGCTTTAATGAATTTAGGTTTTGAAGCTCTTTTCCCCCCTGAGGTTTGTCGTGTTAATCCCGCTATTTTAGCAGCTTTGTCACCAAGCTCTGATGAAAATCATGATTTTTTTTCAGGAGCTGGCTCTTCTTACGTTATTGGCAAGGCGGTTGCTACCACGGATGATGATTGGGAGTTTTAATGATTGCGTGTAAAAAGAAGTGCGCGGGGTATATCATTTAGATCTTTACGCATTTCTAAACACTGAAAGCCATTTTTTTCAAATAGATTGCAAACTTCTTTTTCTTGAGAGTAACCAATTTCGACAGCGACAAAACCTTTTGTGTTTAAGTAATTTGCCGCTTCATGAGAAAGTTTTCGATAAAAATCAAGACCATCTTTTCCACCAACTAGAGCGCGCAATGGATCATGAAGACGCACTTCCTTTGCAAGGTATTGAATATCTGCTTCCGGAATATAAGGTGGGTTAGAAATAATAAGATCAAATTGATCTGTGACAGAATTAAACCAATCACTGAGTAGGGGGGTAAAGCGGTTTAACACTTCCGCATTCTTTGCGTTTTTTGTAGCTGTTTTGAGAGCATCTTCAGAAATATCGACAGCGGTTGCATAGGATTGGGGAATTTGTTTAAGAATCGCAATTGCAATGGCACCACTGCCTGTTCCCATATCAAGGATTGTTGTTTTTCTTGATTTTTCTTCATGTTTTTTGAGAAGCGGTAAAACGAGATCCACGAGCGTTTCTGTATCAGGGCGTGGTTCTAACGTATCTTGAGATAATGCGAAAGATATGCCATAGAATTCCCTTTTTCCGATAATACGATAAACAGGCTCTCCAGAAATACGTCGTTGTATAGCGCGTTCTAATTGTGTGATTTGCTCAAAAGAGAGGCATAAATCTGGTTGAGAAATTCTATCAAGCGTATTTGTACCTGTTACCAATTCAACAAGTATTTTTGCATCAAGATTAGCTTCAGAGATTCCTTGAGTGCACAATTTCTCTTGAGTTTTCCGGATGATATTGTTGAGAGCATGATCATTCATTATTATCCATTTCCGTTAGGAGCGCTGTTTGATGATTAGATATAAGTGCATGAATAAGTTCCTCGAGATCTCCTTCCAAGATACGATCAAGTTTATACAAAGTGAGATTAATGCGATGATCAGTGATTCGTCCTTGAGGGAAATTATAGGTACGAATACGTTCTGATCGGTCACCAGAACCAACTTGGTTTTTACGGGATGCTGATCGTTCACTTTCCGCTTTTTGTCGTTCGATATCGAATAAGCGCGCACGTAAAATTTGCAGTGCTCGTGCACGGTTTTGGTGTTGAGATTTTTCTGCTTGTACAACCATAATTCCTGTTGGAATATGTGTGATACGAACAGCTGAATCTGTTGTATTGACATGTTGCCCTCCTGCTCCAGATGCGCGCATTGTATCAATACGAATATCTTCCGAACGAATTTCAATATCAATTTCTTCAGCTTCTGGAAGCACTGCAACGGTAGCAGCCGATGTATGGATACGTCCACTTGTTTCTGTTTCAGGGATACGTTGTACACGATGAACACCTGATTCAAATTTCAGTTTAGAAAAGACACCTTTTCCTGAAATCGTTGCAATAATTTCTTTATATCCCCCAACTTCTCCCTCACTAAGTGAAACGACCTCAACTTTCCAGTTATGAGAAGCAGCATAACGTTCATACATGCGAAAAAGATCACCAGCAAAAAGCGCTGCTTCTGATCCGCCTGTTCCTGCTCGAATTTCAACAATGGCACTTTTTTCATCAGCAACATCTTTAGGCAAAAGAAGAATCTGGAGTTCTTGCTCAAATTGTTCTATTTTTTGATGTAATAGTGGTAGCTCTTCTTGGGCGAGGTTACGCATCTCTATATCTGTTAGCTTGTCATTGATTATAGTTTCTAGTTCTGTAATTTCTCTGTACAGAGCATTTAATGCGCGTATGGGACTAACAATTGGCTGTAATTCTGCATATTCAGAAGCTAATTTTACATATGTTTCAGCATTTGGGCTTTGAGCCATTTGGCTTTCAATTATTTCAAAGCGTTTTTCAAGCTGTCTCATACGATCTTTTGGCAAAGAAACCATGATTATATTGGCCTAATTTATTATAATATTGGTAATTGATTACTTTATAGCATTAGCTAAAAGAGGGTAATAAAGCAGAAAAACTTTCTTGCCAATGAAAACTATAAGTTTTGAAGGTAAACTTGTATAAAATTCGATTTATATGAAGAGCTTTTTGATTATACATACAAAATTAGCTCTTTAAGAGTTATGTTTTTTTCCATAAAGTTCAAGACGATGGTAAATAATATCATAGCCCAGAGATTTGGCAATTTCTTCTTGCAGCTTTTCAATGATATCAGAGTGAAATTCGATAACTTGCCCAGTTTCCACATCAATGAGATGATCATGATGATGCCCATCTGCTTGCTCAAAACGAGACGGGCCACCACTAAAGGTATGACGATGAATTTTCCCATTTCCTTCTAATATTTTCATGGTACGGTAAACGGTCGATAGCGAAATACTCGAATCTATTTTGTGGGCGCGTTGAAAAATTTCAAACGCGTTTGGGTGATCATTTGTATCAATCAAAATATCGAGAATAATACGCCTTTGACGCGTTACTCTTAAACCTGCAGTGCGTAATTCTTGCTCATAATTTCGCTTCTTATTCATCTTCTTAATTGTGTTTGTTGTTCAAACAAAAGCTCCATGACAATGTTTGTATTTTTTCTCTGAACCACAAGGACAACGTTCATTACGTCCAACTTTTCCCCATGTAGTAAAATCATTAGGGTCCCGGTCTTTCGGATCAACAAACTTATTCTCTTGTGAGCGCGTCCATAAAGTTGAGCCACTTTCCTTGCCTTGATCGTTAAAAACAGAAGAATTAGTATTGCTTTGCTCATCTATGAGTGGCTCTGTGGGCTGTTGCACGATTTCAAAACGCATGAGCTTAGAAGTAACGACTCGGCGTAAATTTATAAGCATAGTTTGAAAAAGTTCAAATGACTCGGTTTTATATTCGTTGAGTGGATCCCGTTGCGCATAACCACGAAAACCAACGACAGAACGTAAATGATCTAAACTTACCAGATGTTCACGCCATAGTGTATCAATGGTTTCAAGTAACATGGCTTTGTGAAAATAAGCCATTACTTCTGGAGAGTAGCGTTCAGTACGTTCGTTTTCAAGTTTGGTAACAGCATCTGATATGCGTTCTAAAATTTGTTCTTCAGCAATTCCATCTTCTTTTGCCCATTCTTCTATCGGAAGCTCCAGATTGAAGAGTTGGTGAATTTCCTCTTGTAGAGCTTTCACATTCCATTTTTCAGAATAAGTTCCAGATGGAATATAGGCTTCTACGAGATCTTCAATCACCTCATTGCGCATTTCAAGGATCATATCTGTTAAATCATTTGCATTCATGACTTCCATACGCTGTTCAAAAATAACTTTGCGTTGGTCATTCATGACATCGTCATATTTTAACAAATTTTTACGGATTTCAAAATTTCGTGCTTCGACTTTTTTTTGCGCTTTTTCGAGGGCTTTATTAATCCACGGATGGGTAATAGCTTCATTTTCTTTCAATCCAAGTTTTTGCAGCATGCCATCCATACGGTTTGAGCCGAAGATACGCATAAGATCATCTTGAAGAGAGAGAAAGAATTTTGAGCGACCAGGATCACCTTGGCGACCGGAACGTCCACGCAGCTGGTTATCAATACGGCGGCTTTCGTGGCGTTCTGTTGCAATAACATAAAGACCACCAGCAGCTAGTGCTTTATCTTTAAGATGTTGAACATCTTTTTTGATTTCTTCAATTTTAGTAGTCCGCTCTAGCCCATCAGGCATATCCTGTAATTCTTGTCGGATACGCATTTCGACGTTGCCACCAAGTTGTATATCAGTACCACGACCAGCCATGTTGGTTGCAATTGTTAAAGCTCCAGGAACGCCTGCTTGCGCAATGATGTATGCTTCTTGCTCATGATAGCGGGCATTTAAGACTCTAAAATCAGTAATACCCTCTTTTCGCAAACGTTCTGCTAATTGTTCTGACTTTTCAATAGAAGTTGTGCCAACAAGAATAGGTTGTCCTTTTTCGTGCGCTTGACGGATATCACGTACAATAGCACGATATTTTTCTTCTGCTGTTCGATAGATTTCATCATCTTCGTCAAGACGCTGTACTGGTAAGTTGGTAGGAACTTCTACGACTTCAAGACCATAAATATTACTGAATTCTTCAGCTTCTGTTGTGGCAGTTCCAGTCATTCCGGACAGTTTTCTGTACATACGGAAATAGTTTTGAAAAGTGATAGACGCTAATGTCTGATTTTCTGGTTGAATAGCAACATGCTCTTTAGCTTCTAGAGCTTGATGAAGTCCTTCAGAATAACGCCGTCCTGGCATCATACGACCTGTAAATTCGTCGATGATAACAATTTCATCATTGCGAACAATGTAATCCTTGTCTCGGACAAACAGCTTATGAGCTTTTAGCGCGTTATTGACATGGTGGACGATAGAAACATTTTCTATATCATAAAGACTTTCACCTTTAAGATACCCAGCTTGTTCAAGCATTTTTTCAATTTTTTCAGTACCGACTTCAGTAAAAGTTGTTGTTTTTTGTTTTTCGTCTATTTCATAGTCTTCTGGAGTTAAGGCAGGAATAAATGTATCAATAAGGTTATAGAAGTCGGTACGATCTTCTAGAGGACCAGAAATAATAAGGGGGGTACGTGCTTCATCAATAAGGATTGAATCAACTTCATCAACAATTGCGTAATGATGTCCACGCTGAACCATTTGACTACGATCAAAGGCCATGTTGTCACGCAGATAATCAAAGCCCAATTCGTTATTTGTTGCATAGGTAATGTCACATGCATAGGCTGCTCGGCGGGCATCATTATCAAGATCATGCAAAATCACGCCCGTTGTTAATCCTAGAAAACTGAAAATTTTCCCCATTGTTTCTGCATCACGACTAGCAAGATAATCATTTACCGTAACGACATGAACACCTTTTCCTTCCAACGCATTGAGATAAATTGGCAGAGTTGCCATTAATGTTTTACCTTCACCTGTGCGCATTTCAGCAATGCCACACTCATGGAGCACCATTCCACCAATGAGCTGTACATCAAAAGGACGCATATCATAAACACGTTTTGCTGCTTCACGAGCAGTTGCAAAAGCTTCTGGTAGGAGTTGATCAATGTTTTCACCTTCGGCAAGGCGTTTACGAAACACATCAGTTTTTTGACGCAGTTGCGCATCACTTAATTTTACGAATTGCTCTTCCAAGACATTAATTTGTAAAACTTTTTGGCGAAGAACCTTGAGACGTCTCTCTTGAGCTGAACCAAAAAATTTACGTGCAAAGACACCTAAACCGACCATCTCTGGTCCTTTCTTTTAATTGTTATCACTCTTATTGGGTCGTTCATATGCCATCCCCGTGCTTGCAACCCCCAAGGCATTTCATATAATTAAATGCAAATGGTACCATTATACTTGTTGGTGTGCAATTTTTCACTCTAATTGTAAAGTAGAGATAAGAGGCGAAGCGCACTGTGTCAACTTTAGTAATGCTGTTTATTTGACACAATACAAAGTAATTTAGGATATAATATGTCATTTCTTTATATTATCACATTTTGCATGCGCATAAGATGGGATAGGATAAGCTGAGATAAAAGGGTAATTTTATGCTTTTTAAAATAAAATTACTCATTTATTTATCTGTATTTAGAGATTAAAATGTTACAGTAAGAAAAATGAGAATCTTGAACCGACCTTCATTTCTAAGGAGTTTATTTATGAAATTCAATTTTATCACGCTGTTTTTGACATCAACTTTATTGACGAGTACGAGTTTAGGGGTGGTAGCCCAAGAAAATTTGAATTCACCGTCGAATGATTTAAAGACTTTGGAGAAAGCTTCTGAAAAAACAGTTTCTCCCTCTCATGTTATGGCGGTTGTTGATGGGAAGAATATTACAGTAGGGCAATTGGATGAATTAGCGCTTGAAATCAATCCTAATTTAGCGCGTTTTCCTGATGAACAACGCCGTGTAATGGTTTTAAAAGCTTACTTGGATATGCAGGCGCTTGCTAAAGCAGCAAAGAGCAAGGGTATCGATAAGACTGAAGCTTACGATAAACGTATGGCAGTTATGCGTGACAATGTTCTTCAGCAGCTTTATTTTAAACAGACAATTGTTGATCAGATTTCAGATACTGATTTGGAAGCCCTTTATAATAAAGAAGTGGCTGCTTTGCCTAAAGAAGATGAAGTTAAAGCGCGTCATATTTTAGTGAAAACAAAAAAAGAAGCAGAGGCTATCATTAAGCGTTTAAATAAAGGGGAAAATTTTGAGGAAATAGCTAAAAAGAGTTCAACAGATGGCTCCGCTGCTGTTGGGGGAGATCTTGGTTATTTCAGCCATGGTCAAATGGTCAAGCCTTTTGAAGATGCTGCATTTGGCTTAAAAGTTGGCGAATACACTAAAAATCCTGTTGAAAGCCCTTTTGGTTGGCACGTTATTAAGGTGGAAGATCGTCGTTTGAAACAACCTCCTGTATTTGATGATGTTAAAGAAATGTTGCGTACACAGTTAATAAAAGAGCGCTACCAAAAACTGATTGCTGATTTGCGCAGTAAGATAGATGTGAAGTATCCTGATCCTAATGTTTTAAAACTTATGCAATCGCTTAATCAGAATGGGACGCCGTTTCCAAATGCAGCATCTGATGAAGAAGATACGGAATAGCAAGGAAGAAGAAGCGGATAGTATCTTTACTTAGTGATTTGGTAGGTCTATTCCATTCAAAAAGCTTAGTAGTTTTTTGTGAGAGATCATGTATCTGCAATCATTATCTGTTTTTATGGAAAACGTGCTGTGATTTCTAAAATATCTCCTTTGTCTCCCACAAACATACAGGAGCTTCCACCGTTATCTGGTGTGCGAATAGCAACAGCTGAAGCTGGGATTAAATATAAAGGTCGTACAGATCTTCTTTTTATCATATTTGATGAGCCAGCAAGTGTGGCAGGTGTTTTTACGCGTTCAAAATGCCCGTCAGCTCCTGTAGAACATTGTCGCGCATCGCTTTCTCATGGGGTTGCTAGGGGAGTTGTTGTTAATTCGGGGAATGCGAATGCTTTTACTGGACGCAAAGGAAGGCATACAACAAATGAAATCATGTATGCAGCCGCAAGCGCTTTGAAGGCTAAAGAAAATGAAATTTTTATAGCTTCTACCGGTGTTATTGGTGAGCCGATGGATGCTTCTTGCGTTGTGAATCTTTTACCAACTATGGCGGCAACCGCAGAGGAAGGAAACTGGTTGGAAGCGGCAAAAGCCATTATGACAACTGATACATTTCCAAAACTTTCTACACGCAGATTTGATTGTGGAGGAGAGACTGTCACCATTAATGGGATTGCAAAAGGTGCGGGTATGATTGCACCAGATATGGCGACGATGCTCTCCTTTGTGGTGAGTGATGCAGATATTTCTTCGGATATACTTCAATCTATGTTATCAGAAGCAGTCCAAGGGTCTTTCAATTCGATTACTATTGATAGTGATACTTCAACATCAGATACATTGATGATGTTTGCCACAGGCAAGGCAAAGAGAGATTTGCCACCTCTCACGAGTAAATCCGATCCGCGTTATGAGGTGTTCTCAAAGCAATTGAGTGCGCTTTTGCATGAACTTGCGTTACAAGTTGTTTGTGATGGTGAGGGTGCTCGTCATTTAATTGAAGTTAATGTGACTGGTGCTACAACAGAGAGTTCGGCTAAAACTATTGCTTTCTCAATTGCAAATTCACCGCTTGTAAAAACAGCCATTGCTGGTGAAGATGCTAATTGGGGACGGGTGGTTATGGCTGTTGGTAAAGCAGGTGTTGAAGTCGACCGTGATCTCTTGACGATTTGGTTTGGAGATCATCGTTTGGCTGTAAATGGGGAACGTGATCTTGAGTATTGTGAAGAGACAATAGGTGCTTACATGCGAAGTAAGCACATCACAATTCGCGTTGATATTGGTTTGGGCAGTGGTAAGGCGACAGTTTGGTCTTGTGATTTGACGAAAGAGTACGTTATGATTAATAGCGATTACAGAAGTTAATTGATGCACCATAAATTTGACATTGGATATTTGTACATTTTTTAGAGAGAACTAGGTATTTAAATTCTTCCATCTTGGAGTAGAGGGCGTTATAGAAGAGAGGTTATCCTTACTATTCCTAGTGGAGAGTGATATGCATAGAAAAAATTCACTTCTTCTTGTCGTTGCATGCGCATTGTTGGATCAAGATAAGCGTGTTTTGCTTACAGAACGCCCTCAAGGAAAATCATTAGCTGGTTTATGGGAGTTTCCTGGAGGAAAGGTTGAAAAAGGTGAAACTCCAGAAGAGTCATTGATTCGTGAATTAAAAGAAGAACTTGGTATTTATGTTCAGGAAAATAACTTATTACCCTTAACATTTGCAAGTCATACTTATGAAACATTTCATCTCTTAATGCCGTTGTATCTTTGTTATCATTATGAAGGTTTTGCGCAAGGACGAGAGGGACAAAACTTAAAATGGGTTTTTATTGGTGAACTTGATAAATATCCTATGCCTGCTGCTGACAAGCCATTGGTTCAGGTATTAAAAAAACTCCTTCTTTAATAATATTTGTGAGGAGAAAATACTGCTTACAAATCAGAGGTTTCTGTTTCATGAGATGTTAATGATAGATTAGATTTAAGAAGATTCTTTCGCAGAAAATTTTTTCTAGTTTTTCTTTTTTATGTGATCAAGTACTTAATCATTGTTATGACATACCTTTAATATATATTATAAATCAACGTGTTGCGTTTAGCACGGAATATTTTAATAAAAACTATTCAGTAAACAAGTTACGATTTTTTCCAATATTTCCAAAATCTGTGAATGTTGACAAAGGTTTTAATGTCGAATGTGAGGTCTAAGACCAAGTAATTAAGCCTATTCAACATAAATAATTTTGTGAAGGTACTTTTCTTTCATATGAGATCAGAAATTAGTTACGGTTTACTCCGTTATAAAAATTCAAAGCGAACTCATGGAAAAATGTAATACCGGAGTTATTTTTCTCTCATGCTTATATCAAAAGCACGTACTATATTCCCAGTGTGGGACGGCGTTTTTCTATAGGATATCGTTGATATTTTTGAGCAATACGTGTAACTGCTTTTTCCAGTGGTTCAACCATAACATCCATAGAGGAACCATTTGCATGAATGATATTTTCATGATCAACCATAATAGCAGCATGACCTTTCCAGAAAATCAAATCACCTCGTTGAAGTTTATCATTGTCTGAGAGTTGATTTCCTATAGTTTTTTGTTGCATGTCAGTATCACGCAAAACCACATGACCAGCCATTATCATAGAAAGCTGGATCAGTCCTGAGCAATCAATTCCAAAACCACTAGTTCCACCCCAAAGGTAAGGTGTATGGACCAACATTTCAGCAACCGTAACATAATCTTTACACACTTGGCCAATTGGACTGAGATGATTGCTAATAATTGCTTTCCCGCTTTCAAGTATAGAATACTTGGTTTCACGAACTTCAATTTCATCAACAACGCTTACCTTACTTCCTATGGATAAAGCACATTCTACTGGTCCACGTAAGTCAGCTTGGAAATATTGAAAAGTACGTGGGGCTGAAACAACATGTGTTTGTTTTACGGTTGATGTGCAAAGCGCTTTTGTATCAATATAGCCAACATAGCCATCTTTGAGAGATTGTCCCCACGACATAACTTCCCCGTGTTCAAAAATGCGAAGTTCTTCTCCTAATAAGCACTCTGTTTGCATTTCACTTTTTTTACTATTTTCTTTAAACAGTCCAGCAACAGGTATATTAACGCGTCTTATTTCACCTTCCACAAAACGCTGAGCTGTAACTTCTTTTTCAAGACGTTTGTCTGCTAGATCATCTCTGAATGCATGCAACCTAGGATCTTTAGAGAACATTTTTCTTACCTTTTATTTTTTGTTTTTTACCTTTAAATGGGCTCACGATAATCGATATTGGTAGGATTTTTATCCTCAAATAAATTACAGAACACAATTAAAGATGAAGAACAATCGCCCTTAAATCTCCATAGTTATCTATTTATATGTTGTTTATTTTGTGTCAATTTTTAAAGAGGTTATAAAGAGCACGAATAACTTGTGCGGAACCACCGACAGGGAAGCCTGGTTTTTCTTTTGAAACCCACCCATAAAGGTCAAAATGCGCAAAATGTTCGGCTTTTTCAACAAAAGAGTTCAGAAATAAAGCAGCAACTACAGATCCAGCAAAGTTATTTCCACTTATATTATTAAGATCAGCAAATGGTGATGATAACATTTCCTGATAAGGTTTCCAAAGTGGCATTTGCCAAAGAGGATCTGAAACAGAATAAGCAGATTGAGAAATTTGTTGGGCCCATTTTGAATCATTGCAATAAAATGCGGCAAGATCTGGTCCTAATGCTATACGTGCTGCTCCTGTTAAAGTCGCCATACAAAGCATGAATTGTGGACTTTCTTCATCACCATAGGCAAGCGCATCAGCAAGAACAAGCCGACCTTCAGCATCTGTATTACCAACTTCTATACTTAAACCTTTACGACTTTGGAGGATATCGCTCGGTCTGTAAGCATTGTCAGAAATTACATTTTCAACGGCTGGAATCAAAACACGTAAACGAAAAGGTAATTTGGCATCCATAATAAGTTTAGCCAACCCCAAAACATGTGCACTCCCTCCCATGTCTTTTTTCATGAGTGACATGTTATGAGCTGATTTAATATTGAGACCTCCAGTATCAAAGGTTACACCTTTGCCAACCAACGTTATTTTAGGATGATTTTCTTGTCCCCAGTGTAGATCAATGAGTCGTGGTGCAATGCTGCTAGCTCGTCCTACGGCATGGATCATTGGAAAATTATGTGTTAAAAGCGCATCTCCACAAATACTTTGGACATCAGCATCGTAAGCTTTCCCCAATTGGCGTGCTTCTTCCTCGAGGGTATCAGGGTTCATATCATTGGCTGGAATATTGATGAGATCACGTACAAAAAAGACGGTTTTATAAATCCGTTGAAGTTCATCAAAATCAATCCTATCGCTTACATAGAACGATAATGATTTGGAGGAAAAATTTTGACGATAGCGGTTGAATTGGTAACTTCCAAATGCCAATCCAAGGTAGCTATTTATTTCATGGGAGGCTTCTCCTTCTAAATGCCAATGTCCAGCAGGAAGATTTTTAGCGAGAAGCCCTGTGATAAAAGGTTCATCACCATTGCCAAGCCCAAATAAAACTTTTTTCAACTGCCCATTTTCGTGAGGAATGAAGAGTATTTGTCCTGCTTTACCGATAAAATCATTAACTTTCATCCATGTTGTTGTTGATGCATCAAGCGATAACTTAGCAAGATCTTTTTGGTTTACTAAAAGTATGGGAAAGCTATTATCAACGCGTGTTGCGCTAAAATGAATGTGATGTGAGTCCATATTGATGCATCCCATATCCTGTAAAAATACAATAAATTCAATAAGTTATTGGTATTTATTTTATTTAAATCCACTTCAGAATCCACACTTTTATGCACGATTCAATTGAACATTTTTTATAAACAATAGCCATCTATAAACAAACCATAAAAAGCAAATCATGATGCGAATATTATAACGCATGTGAGCATTCAAATGAAATGAAAAGCAGATATCATTCATAACATCTCATAAATTTTATGATACGTTTTTATCATAAAATAAATCGCATTGTTAAAACGCAATTGAATATAAGAGTTTGTTTAAATGCAAAGATTTGAAATGTTTTCTTTTGAAAGGGATTAATCCAAATTTGGATTGGCTAATTTTACTCACCTCAAAAATGAGGGCATTGTTATGAATACGTTTCAAAAGAGGTTTATAATCATCACAGAGCTAATAGGCTTTTTTCATTCAAATGTGATGATCTAAAAGAGCGCTTTCAGAAGCATTCATTTATCTTATTTTGGATAAGTTTTTATAAAGAGAATAGAGAACTTGTAATATGATAGGTTCTGTATATATGCATTTGCTATTAGCTTCTTTTGTACTAAATCATGTTAATACCTCCATTTAAAAGCCGCGTCATATAAATTGTAAATTGGCACGGCTTTCTTTTTTTGCATTAACCCATAAAAAGCGCCCCCCGCGTTTGTTGATTATTCCTTTGTTTCAATTCTTTCAATAATTTCCATCAGAATATCACTTTTAGAAACTTCTTTATTTTGGGGAACCTCTTTAACCTTACTTTGTCGATTGAGTTTTGCACGTCCACAAACACGCCCCCAGACCTTGACAGTATGAGTAACCTGAGCTTTTTCATAAACAGAGCCATAAATTTCAGCACAGCCACTCACTTTTGCATAGTCATAAACCTTGCCATAAATTTTTGCACGGTTGTTAATAACAGCATGCCCATAAACATGCGCATAATTAAAAAGACAGGCAGAACCTGAAACCTTGGCATTGCCATAGACCCTTGCATATTCAAAAAGATAACTATTATGAGAAAGATGCGCATTGCCATAAACATGGGCTTCAATTGAAACGCGACTATTGCCATAGACACGAGCCTTGCCATAAACATACCCAGATACAGAGGCATTGTTATAAACCAGCGCATTGTCATATATTTGTGCATATTGAGAAATGAAAGCCTGATCACAAATTTGTGCATTACCATAGACTTGACCACACACTTGAGACTGATGACGTATTTTTGCATTCTCAAAAACACGAGCATGTCCATAAACCCATGCATCATCATAAACCCAGCAATTGCCATCATGAGAGAGGTTGATTTCCTTTTCAATAAAGCCCCCAAGGTCACCCGCCTTGACATCATCAAAATCTCTTAAAGCACGAATGCGATAAAGCTTGGTAATTTTTTGTGTCATTTTATCTTTCAATTGTTTCATTTCATTTGTTAATTGGTATTTTTTAGACATAACAAACGCCTCACAATTTCGATTGTGAAAAAAGTTGAACGGAAAATTTGAGAGAAAGGGGCGCCCCGCAGCACCCTAGATGTTTAAAAAGGCTTTATTCCGTAGCCAGATAATTCTTATTTCATTATGGGAAAGCTGCTCTACATAAGCTCTTGTTTTAATATCATCACTTGTCTTTTCTAAAATCATAATCATGCCGTGAAGATTGGCATTTTCACAAACATGGAGATGATTTATCACACGGGCATGATCATAAATTCTTGCATTACCATAGACATGAGCATGATCAAAAATGATAGCCTTTCCAAAAACGCATGCCTTTCCATAAACATAACCAGCGATAACAGAGTTATTAAACACCTTGGCATCTTGAGAAACATGACCAGGGTTTAAAACCAGAGCATCACCATAAACCCAGCAGTTGCCATCATGAGAGAGGTTCTTTTCATTTTCAATAAAACCACCCAATTGACCCGCCTTGACATCAGAAAAGTTTCTTAAAGCTTTAATGCGATATAATATACGATTAGCAAAGAGACGTGTTTCATTTGTTAATTCATATTTTTTAGATACAGTTATAGTGGACATAGGTTATTCCCTAATCTAAATAATTGCTAAAATTTGAATGAAAGGGTTTGGAAAGTAGGCGCCCCGCCGCGCCCGTGGTGTTAATTAAGCAGCGTCTTTTATAGACTGATCATCACCACAAATATCATCACGAATTTTTACACGGCTATTAACCACGGCGTTGCCATAAATTTTTACATGATGATCGATATTTGATTTGCCATAAACCTTTGCATTATCATAAATTCTTGCCAAGCAGCCAACGCGCGCCGAGCCAGAGACCTTTGCATTTCCATAGACGCTTGCATAATCCTTAATCCACGCATTGCAAAAAACATGCGCATTACCATAAATATGCGCCCACACATAAATGCGTGATTTTCCATAAACATGAGCGTTGCCAAAAACATAACCACAAACATGTGCACACTCATAAACACGGGCGTTATCATAAACCTTGGCACCATCGGCAATAGTAGCGTTATTACTCACAACGGCATTGCCATAGACATGACCACAGACCCTAGCGTTATCGTGAATTTTTGCATTTTCATAAACATGAGCTTCATAATCAAAAACCCATGCCTTTCCATTTACAGTAGCATTGCCATAAACCTTGGCATGTCTAAAAACTTTAGATTCTTGATAAATTTTAGCATTCTCATAAAGCTTGGCATTCAAAAAAACCGCGGCATTGTCATAAACCCAGCAATTGCCATCATGAGAAAGGTTCTCTTCATTTTCGATAAAACCACCAAGGTCACCCGCCTTTACATCATCGAAATCCCTTAAAGCCCGAATGCGGTGCAAAGTAATTCCTTCAAAAGTGAAGTTTTCAGTTGTTAATTCATATTTTTTGGATGATGTTTTTTCATTAACAATAGCTTCCATAGCTAGTGTCTCCTTGTAGTAATAAAAGTTTTGAATTGACACCACTAAGGGCGCCGGGCGCTCAAAACACGGCTACAAGTCCGTTGTTACGCTTTTCCCTCGAAAGGGTCTTGTATGGCGTAACCACACCCGACAGAATCTTAATATACTAACAAGAGCATAAAAGACAGCCAGTTTTTATAAATGGGAGAGGCTGTTTCGTAACCTATCCGCTTGTAGATTAGTGTTTTGATCACTTGATTATTTATATACCAAAATACGTATTTATTGTCAATTATATTTTGCTGTTTTTTGTATTTTTTTATGATTATTTTTTATCATATTGTGTATAAATATGCGTCATGTTCTTATAAATATTTTCTGTTTTATTGCGTTTATTTGACTCTATATTACGCAATTTCGTTATTTTTCTCTTTTAAACTTCATAATAACTAAAAACGCTGCTCATGATGCGTATTTTTAACTTTATAAATCATGGTTATTTTTATTGAATGCCTTGTGAATATTTTTGTGAATTTTCTTATAAGACGTTTGTAATTTAAACAGCTTTAATAGAGATCGCATCTTCATAACCAGCGCTTTTCATTCAAATCTATAGTTTTGATTCATTCTCTAGAGAAATCGCATCATTTTTATATAACAAAGGATAATATGATCATACGGTTTTTATCTGTTATAAGAAGATCTAAAGATACCTATTGAATTCTTATATCCTTATCAAAATACCTCTTAAGGGGCTTTTGTCTCTTGTCAGTGATTATCGTTGATTTACCCCCCCCCTCTATTAAAAAACTTTTAGATAAAAGACAAAAATGTTATATTTCAATATGTTAGTGTATTATTTAGAAATAATCAGTGCTAATAAGATGATTTATAGAGACAATTAATGATATCAATTGATCAAAACTTGTCAGTATCTGTCTAAAAATTTAACTGACAACATTTATGATTTTGGTACGTGTTTAAATCATGTTTTATGAGAGGACATATGGTTCTTTAAAGCTTTTCAAAAGACAAGAGATGGTTATGAGAAATGCTATCAAAACTTTTATAGCTTATTAGTTTTGAGGGTGTCATAATGTAAAGATAAAAACATTCATATTTCTCTTTAAAGAGAACGTTTGAAAGATATGATGGCATCATCTTAAATTGCGCGTTAATCTTTTAAAGGCAATGTAAAAAAATCTCATTCTGTTTAAGATGGGATTTCTTAACATTCTTAAAGCAATCCAAATGAAAGTGTTTAAAAGTGCAAGACTCCTTTTTTTAGAAGATCGCATGGTAAATCATTCCTTTTAAGAGTGTACATAATCAACTTAACAAGGGAGTATAGATATAAACTCTATACCCCTTGTAAGATGTGCATACCCATCATGTGAAATGTGAGCATGCTTTATAAGACTATTCAGTTTCCCTTAATTCCAATTTGGGGAGGCTCTTAACAATCTTCATTGTTTCTAAACTTACAGTAATAACCCTTTGAAATAATTCCAATGGATAAGCAGGGTTGCCAATGGTTTCAAGCGCATAGCAATTGGCATCATTCACAATGCCACTCTTTTTATCAGTCTTTACACATTGCCGACCCATAACCCATTCAAGAGCGGGTCTACCATTTACGATATATTCATAAGCTTCAAGAGGAATATCTGTTATTGTGATATTGCTGTTGTAAATAACAGTGGTTTTATCCTTTTCCTTACCATTCCCAGCAAATTTCATTTCTGTAACATAGTAAAACTTTTCAGGATTAGAAATATCTGTAAGTTTAGGGTCACCTTTTTTAAAGGTCACAGGATAAGGTTCTACGCTTTCATAATT
>NZ_JH725037.1:160052-160968 GCF_000278235.1 Bartonella vinsonii subsp. arupensis OK-94-513 | reverse complement strand
GTAACATAGTAAAACTTTTCAGGATTAGAAATATCTGTAAGTTTAGGGTCACCTTTTTTAAAGGTCACAGGATAAGGTTCTACGCTTTCATAATTTACGTGTAAATTGCCTAATTCACGCCCTGCTGTAACAAACATCCAAAAATCTTCAGCATTCTTTACGCAAGGGATGCGAGGCAATTCTTTAGAGAGGTTATCAGCATAACGAGCACGATAATCTTCTGAATGCAAAAGACCGTAAACATAATAGAAGATATCATTTTTCGTTATGGTTTCATGAGGATAAGCAGCTTTAAAATGTGCTAATCCTTCATCAGTAATTCTATAGCGACCTTTCTTTTTTACTTTTGTAGGTAATAAGCCATGGTCATGTTGTTTTGTTTATCAGATCATAGTAACAGTAGATAGCTTGTTGTTGTTTCTAATATGTGACAGTTCCAATAAATTTGGTATATTCTGTGAATTAAAGTCTTTCTTTATTCTCGAAATAGCTTTATGTATTGTGCCTTAGATAAAGAGTGCATAGTGTGTAAGATTACACTTTAACAGGTGATTATCATCTTCATAGGTGGGGGGCGGTATATGACTTATGCAAGTAATAAGACGGGGACATATGATGCGGTCAATACGGTTTCTGCTCTTTACGACTATCCTCAAAAAAATGATTTCAACAAAACAGTAAAAGATTATTACGCGGTTCGTTCTTTTCCTTTTGGAAAGGATAAGACATTTTGTTTTGCACGTCACATTGAGTGTAAAAATTAAATGCGTTGCTCTTTATTTTCTTTTGTGCTTGCTACGGTTTTGTGTTTTATCAGTTTGCCGAGTTTAGCAGAAACTATACGTGAGAAAGCGATTAATCAATCAGAGAGTATTCAGCGTCAACAAACGCAAGAACAACGTTTTCAACGATTATA
>NZ_JH725037.1:4696-159952 GCF_000278235.1 Bartonella vinsonii subsp. arupensis OK-94-513 | reverse complement strand
TTAATGATGCCAATTGCTATGCTGTTGAAACCATTGGCAACCCTGCTTATCCATTGGAATTGTTCCAAAGGGTTATTACGGTAAGTTTAGAAACACGGAAATAAGCTCGTTAAAGAAAGTTTTGGAAACTTATTTCGTGAAACTTGCAACATAGCGGGAATTAAAAAATCAGCGCATGGCTTAAAAAAATTAGCAGAAACACGCGCCACTAATTCAGGTGCAACAGCTTCACAATTGAAAGCACTTTTTGACTGGACAGATGACGATATGGCATCTCTTTATACGGAGAGCGCAGATCGTAAAAAACTTGCTCTTGAAGTAATAAAAAAGCTCCCCAAAAAATAAAGAATAATACTATAAAAAGCGTTAATGGAATCAATAATGATAAGTTTCCCTCATATCGTAATAACTCATTTATTTTTATTGAAAATTATTTAATCTCATCGCCTCACTCACATCTTGTTGTGTCTGCTCTGCTTTTGCTGTTTCTGCACGCTTTTGGTTTCCTCAGATATAAAGATCATAATTTAAGATGATCAGTTCTTTACTGAGAATCGCATTATTTGAGGCGTTACACGAATAAAATGTTCTTACCTCTCTTATTTTAAACTGACTGAAAGTTTTTCAGATCTCTGGCATATCATTAAGAGACAGAAGAAACTTTGCTTTTTTCATGAAATTGTTGTTTTATTGCAGGTATGAAATTTTAAAAATCTATCCGTTTTTTTGAATTTACCATACTATATGATAGAATATTATCACAAATTGAAAAGAGAGAGCTTTTGTCCGCATAGATTCCCTTTTAAGAAAGGATAAGAAAACGCGAGACAAAAGCCTCGCGTTAGCCTGCTATCTCAAAGAATTAATTATTCATTCTGTTTTTTCAGCTTCTAAACTCGCTTCACGCATATTATGGTTATTATTATTTTTCGTAGCAGATGATGACGTCTGTACAGCTATCTTTTTTGGCTTTAGCTCAGCCGGCATTTCTCTTTTAAGCTGAATATGAAGAAGTCCATCACCAAGTTCTGCTCCAATAACCCTAACATGATCAGCCAAATGAAAACGCCGCTCAAAAGCGCGCGAAGCAATCCCTCGATAAAGGAATTCTCGCTCTTCATCATCCTTCTCAGGCTTTCTTTCACCCTTAACGACCAGCTGATTACAATGCGTTTCTATATCAATTTCATCTTGAGAAAAACCTGCAACAGCCATAGAAATTCTATAAGAATCTTCAGTTAAACGCTCAATATTATATGGTGGATACGAAGAAATATCGTCTGGCTTTGTTCTAGAATCAAAGCAGTTAAAAAGATGGTCAAAACCTACCGTTGAACGATAAAATGGTGAAAAATCTATTTGACGCATAATATTGCCCTCCTTTAGAGCGACTATAATTAAGTTGGCTCACAAAGTTTCAAAGAGCAAACTTGTCCGTGAACCAGCGGCCCCAGAGTGGCGACCACATTAATTATCTGGTAATTGCTCTGCCCTATGTCAACTCTTTTGTGTTTGAATTTCTAAAAACACAAAAAAGTAACATAACTGTTTTTTAACCCTTCTTCATCATTATATGAAATGTAATTCTTTCATTATCTCACTTTGCACTAAGTCGCAAAATACATTATAAAAGTTGTCAATTGGAAACACCTCTTTATTCCACAAACTGGAATTCCATTCCTCCTCATATCTGGAATAACTTCCTTAAAATAGCTATTGATCGCGAAATTCGTTTTGCGATAACATATCCTGAAATAAAAAAATCCAAAGGAACGGTTGTTATTCTCGAAAGCTATGCGGATTCTTTGGAAGAATATTTTTTACCAATGAATAAAATTTCTAAACGCGGCTTTCATACAGCAATATTTGACTGGTTTGGTCGAAAACAATTACCTTTCAATACAAAAAAACAGAAAAGATATCATTATTTTGATATTAACAATGATATTAATGACTTAAACGAATTTCTTAAAAATGTTGTTTATCCTAATTGTCCATCACCTTACTACATGTTAACCTATGAAATAGGTGGATTAATTGCCCTTAGCGGACTGGATCTCATTAATCATCAGTTTAATAAAATGCTCTGCGTTTCTCCCCTTTTTGCTCCGTTAGGCAATAAAACGAATGGCTTTCAACATAAATTAACACAGCTTCTTACTGATATAGGTCTCGGATTTTTACCAGCTAAGGGTAAAAAAAGGCTCGAACAAATACAACAAAAAAACAGGCAATTAGGACGTACTTACAACACACCTTCTTCCTTTATCAAATACCCAACATCCCAATGGATGGCATCAGTACTTAATGCAATTAATTCTATGAAAAAAAATATATTTCATGGATATCTACAAATCCCAACATTGTTTATTCTTGCCAATCAAAACAATATTGCGAATAACATTGAAGTGCGACAATTATGTCAACATATACATCTGGCAGAGTGTATCACCATCACAGGAGCTAACCTTGATACAATCATGCATGAAGAAAATTACAAAAAACAATTTTGGGCTGCATTTGATGCATTTATTTCCAATGAAAGTAATTTTTCTTAATAAAACCATAATTTAATGGATGAAGAAGAAACATTGATTTCAGTAAAAACACAGGTATAAGAAAAATTCTTTTGTATATAAGAAATTTTTTCGCAAAATTTCATTAACACTATAAAAAATTTAAAGCTGGATTGTTATTTAATAATATAATAAAATTTAAGAGTTCTAGATTAAATTAATGTGCCCCAAAACGGAAATGATTAGCTAACAAAGTTTATTAAGAGAATATGATATAGTCCTTTAAACACATTAAAATTTTTCTAGTATGTTATTAAAAATCTTGTTCTTATGCTACAGCATAGAGGGATAATGTCTTTTATCTATTTAAAATCAATGGATTAAAAATAAACTCTGTATGTTTACAATGTACATCCATAAAAATACAGAAAACAAATAGCCGTAATCTCTACCTTACCGTATAGCTGCTCAAAAAAGTGAATAAATAAACAACATCTCTGACTTTCTAAAATAGTCTCTTAAGTGAATATTCTTATAGGAGCTCTAACCAAAATGAAAAAAGAAATTACAATTAGTCGCACTTAAAGTTTCTTCCCTCAATGTCATATACATTTCGAATTTAACGAACTCACAACTAATATGCTGTATTCTTAACAAAATATAAGAATTAACCATTTTGCCATTCATTTCAATTATGAGCATTTTATCATCTTTTTTATAAATACTCTCTATTGTATAATTGATGTGGCAAAAAACTCTGATGAATGGAGCTATTGGAACATAATCATGAAACGAATCCTGCTCGCAGAAGATGATAACGATATGCGTCGCTTTCTAGCAAAAGCCTTAGAACGTGCAGGCTACGAAGTCGCCGATTTTGATAATGGTGCTAGCGCATACGAACGTTTACAAGAAGAACCTTTTTCCCTTCTCCTTACTGATATTGTAATGCCAGAAATGGATGGAATTGAACTGGCACGACGCGCTACTGAAATTGATCCTGATTTACGAGTAATGTTTATTACAGGCTTTGCAGCGGTTGCCCTCAATTCCAATAGCGATGCTCCCCCTGACGCAAAAGTACTTTCTAAACCATTTCACTTACGTGAGCTCGTTAATGAGGTTGAAAAAATACTTATAGCTGCTTAAGAGAACATTTTTCTAAGTTATTCATGCCTAATTAAAGAGAAAATTAAATTAGGCATTGACGTTTGTAATTCTATGTGGTGTATGCAACGTCATTGAATGGGCGTGTAGCTCAGCGGGAGAGCACTACGTTGACATCGTAGGGGTCACAGGTTCAATCCCTGTCACGCCCACCATATGCTTTTAGGCTTCACATAACCTATTGATTTCCCATATGCTTTTTTAAGTGAGGGATGCGTGGATAAAAGTGAGGGAATAGGATTTCGAATCATGCCTCTACAACAGGAGCACTTTCTTCTCTTGTTTAACTTTTCAAATCACTTTTAATAATTCTTTGAATTCTGCTAAATTCTGTGATGAAAGACTATTCAATGATCTTACAAACATATCTATGATCTCATATCATAACGAATCAGAAGATTTGTTGTAATAATTTTACAACAAGTATCTGCTTCTTTTCTCAAGAATACTATTATCTCTTAAAATAAGAGATTTTTCTTGATGGTTCTTTTACTCATACTGAATTTTTTTCCAAAATAGCCTGATATAAGACTACAATGCAGTGGAGATTAAAAACAGTACATAAAAATTGAGAAAAGAATCAGTAATGTATAAAAATAATTCTGGTGCTACAGATTCAAAAGAGAAAGCGACTTCTTAATTAAACTGAAGATATCCCAATATCTTTCTCTGCAAAAATAGCATAGAGAAAACAACTAGCAATAGAAACAATAAAAAGGGGGGCAAACTGAAAAAAGTTAAAAGAACAATATAACCAAAATTCCCTAACTTTTGTATAATCTATTGATTTTACTTAAACATGGTGATCCCGACAGGATTCGAACCTGTGACCCACGGCTTAGAAGGCCGTTGCTCTATCCAGCTGAGCTACGGGACCAACTGATTATATTTCCTCAATTCTAATAGCATCCTTAACTCAATGTGTCCAAGATTGCTGCCTATCACTGCGAAAATTATCAGAGTACGAAACAGCGCGTCGAAGCGGTCTGTGTGTCTTTTCTATACGATAAGGAATAGCATTTTTATGCGCAAAAGCAATTGCCTCTTCCTTCCTATTAAACCGAATTCTTACCTGATTATTCATATCAGATGTCGCCGTATATCCCATAAGAGGCTCAAGCATTTTTGCCCGCAACGGCTCATATTGTAAAATCCAAAAACCAGTATTTCTTTTACCTGACTGCATCGCTGTCTTCGCAGGACTATAAATACGTGCGATCATGGTTATGTTCCTTCAGAATACCCAACGCTTGAATGATATTTTCACACATACATCTAATTGGGTTATTCCCCTACAAAAATCAAACATGGTCGGAGCGATAGGATTCGAACCTACGACCCCCTGATCCCAAATCAGGTGCGCTACCAGGCTGCGCTACGCTCCGCCATTTATATTTACGATGCATATTCCCTAAAATTTTCACAACAGAAGTGCAAGAGAAAAACACATTTTTTTTTAATTTTGTTGTTTTTCTTTACAAGAAAAAACTTTTTCAAATCTTTTTCTGCTAAATGACACATTCAATGAGCAAAAATCAGAAAATAATATCCCCACAAAAACGAATCTACTCCACATTAAAAAAACAACAAACTTTTCCATAAACCATTTAAACAATGTAACATGCAAAAAAGAAACCATAAAAATTACTGTTTCTTCACCTCTAGGGAACCCCCAAAAGCTAAAAACGCAAATAACAGCATTTCTCTCTGCACACTATAATAATAACAGAACATAAGCATTTTTTATTCAATAATTTGAACTGTGCTAAAAAAGCATTTATTGTATTTGCCTCTTGAGAACTTCACCAATAACAGCACGCGTTATTTTGCTTTTTCTTTGTAATGCTAATTGATCAACAGAATCGATAACACGCTTCAATGAAAATAAAGAACGCTCACAACGACTCACAAGATAGTAAACAGTGTCTGGATGGACAATAATCTGTTTATCAGAAAAAAGTTTGAAAGCGACAGCTGTTAACAACGCATCATCAGGTTGATTAATTGCAACCAACATCACCGAATTAAGGCGACTTTTTAAATCATTTAACTTTAAGTTCCACACTGAAGGTACTGTACGTGCAGTTATCAACAAAGTAGCCTGACGTGCATCAAGATTTGCTTGCTTAATACTATTAATTAAGTGAAAAAGCCCTGTCTCACTGATTTCACCCGTATCAATATCCTCAATTAAAAAAGATCTTCCTGAAGATGCCATAGCAATAGCTTGATCAATTTCATTGTGAGGAAGAATTAAAGCTTCAGCTTTCTGCGCCCAGAAGCTAGAAAAATGGGTTTTTCCAGATCCCTCTTCTCCAACCAAAACTGCGATAGGTAAAACCCAGTTTGGCCAATGATCAACAAGCTGAAAAGCCATACGATTGCTTTCCGTTACTACCAAATCATCAAATTGGAAAGTTGAGTTATAAGAAAAATTTAAGGGTAATTGCGTTTCACGCCTATTCATTTTAGCGTCTCCGAATTTCCACTCCGCGAATACATCTGAGAATTAAGGTAAGTATGAAGAGCAAAACGAACTAAAACACCAACAGCCGCTGCTGCAGGAACAGCAACAAGCATGCCAGTGAAACCAAAGAGTGAAGAAAATGCAAAAAGTGCAAACATTAACCAGACTGGATGTAACCCCACTGATGACCCCACAAGTTTTGGTTGAAGAATAGAGCCTTCAATAAATTGTCCAATTAAGAAAAGAACCATGATAACGATGATCCATCCCCAATTGTTTGGATAAAACTGGACCCATGCAACACCAACAGAGAGCACAAAACCACTCATTGTACCAATATAAGGAATAAAACTAATAAGGCCAATAAACATACCAATCAAAAGCCCAAAATTGAGCCCCGTAATTGTCAGAGCAATAGCATAATATCCTCCCAATATTAAACAAACTGTCCCTTGTCCACGAACAAAGCCAGCAATAGCTCGATCCATTTCATGAAAAATACTGCGAACGGTTTCAAGATGATCCCGTGGTATCAACGAATCAACTGCAGCAACCATACGCGGCCAATCTAATAACATGTAAAATGCCACAACAGGTGCCACAACAAAGAGGCTAACGAGATTAACGATCGATTTTCCTGACTTCAAAAGTGAATTCAAGAGAGATGTAATAAAATCAGAACTTTTTCCCAAAAGCCCTTTAATATTACTTTGTAATTCATTTGGATCACTCCCAAAATAGTGCCTGACCCAATCAAAATCATGCTCAACAAAAAAAGTTTGAATACGATTAATATAAATAGGTAAACCATCACTCATAAATTGTTGTATTTGCCAACTAATGATAGGAATTAAAATGATTAAAGAAGCAACAAAAACAACAACAATAAACAAAGTAATGAGGATAGTGCCAAAAACACGACGAATACCACATCTTTCAAGTAATTGTACAATAGGATTAAGAAAGTAAGCCAATACAATCCCTGCTACAAAAGGAAGCAAAACAGATCCAAAAACAAACATAAAAAGAATAAAAAAGACTAGCGTACCAAGCCAGAAAAAAATTTGTTTTTTCATATTATTCGGTAATGGGACTTGGGTATAAGCTGGTACATAAGTCTTATAACGGTCACGGGATCCATTCTCACTCACTTTTTTATTTACAAACTTCCAAGAAGACTGTTCGTGATTATCTGATCTCTTGCTCATAAAATATCCTAAAAAAACACTTCACAAAGATTATAAACTTCCTCAACATGGCTCTTAAGCAGGGTTGCATATTTTCTTAAATAGTAAATTAATATCTCTTGCAGAGATAACTCTATCATGGCATTGCATAACATCAAAACCTGATTTTCCATTAAGGAAGGTTCCAATGAGCAATCAAGATATCACGAATGATAAATCCAAATGTGGTCTTACCTACGCAAAAGCCGGTGTAAATATCGATATGGGTAACGCCATGGTAGAAAAAATTAAACCCTTCATACGCTCAACAAAACGAGCAGGAGCAGATGCTGAAATTGGCGGCTTTGGTGGACTTTTTGATTTAAAAGCAGCAGGCTTCACTGATCCCATTCTCGTAGCAGCCAATGATGGTGTAGGAACAAAATTAAAAATTGCCATTGAAGTAGGTATCCATGACACTGTGGGGATTGACCTCGTTGCCATGTGTGTCAATGATTTGCTTGTACAAGGTGCCGAACCTCTCTTTTTTCTCGATTATTTTGCAACTGGTAAGCTTGATCCTGAACAGGGCGCAGCAATTGTTTCTGGAATTGCAGAAGGATGCAAACAAGCAGGGGCTGCTCTTATTGGAGGAGAAACGGCAGAAATGCCAGATATGTATGCAGAAGGAGATTATGATTTAGCGGGATTCGCTGTAGGAGCATGCGAACGTAGCGCATTACTTCCTTCAAAAGATCTTACAGAAGGAGATGTTATTTTAGGTCTTAACGCATCTGGCGTTCATTCCAACGGTTTTTCTCTCGTAAGACGAATCATCCAACAAAGTAATTTAAAATGGGAGGACTCTGCCCCTTTCAATCCTCAAATCAGTCTTGGTACAGCATTGCTCACACCCACACGCATTTATGTAAAATCGCTCCTGCCCATCATACGAAACCATAAAGGAATAAAAGCTCTTGCTCATATCACAGGTGGAGGCTTTCCTGAAAATATCCCACGTGTGCTTCCTTCTTCTCTCTGTGCTGAAATTAATCTTTCTGCTATCCGTGTTCCAGCAGTCTTTTCATGGATTTCCAAACAAGGAAAAATAGAAAAAACAGAAATGCTACGAACATTTAACTGCGGCGTTGGCATGGTTATTATTGTAGCACAACAGGCCGTTGAAAAAATTACGAAAATACTCGAAATGCAAGGAGAAACAGTTACCCTACTTGGCATTTTAACAAAACGTCAAGACAAAGGAATACTCTATAAAGGGGAACTTCACTTATGAAAAAAAGAATAATTGTTTTTATTTCTGGCAACGGATCCAATATGGTTGCTCTTGCCAAAGCAAGCCAACAAAAGGAATATCCTGCTGAGATCATCGCAGTTATTTGCGATAATCCTCATGCCGCTGGAATAGAAAAAGCTCGCAACAATAACTTTCCTACGCATGTCATTGATCGTAAAAATTACCCAGCAAAAGAAGCACACGAAGAAGCTATCTTAACGATTTTAGCCCAATATCAACCAGATCTTCTGTGCTTTGCAGGATATATGCGCCTTGTCTCACCGCATTTTGTAAAACTTTATGAAGGACGAATTTTAAACATTCACCCTTCCCTTTTACCTTCATTTAAAGGCTTAAATACGCATGAAAGGGCTTTACAAGCAGGCGTTAAGATTACTGGTTGCACTGTGCATCTTGTTACAGAAGATATGGATGCAGGAAAGATTCTTGCTCAAGCGGCTGTGCCCGTCTGTCCAAACGATACCGCTGAGAGCTTAGCGCAGAGAGTTCTGAAAGCAGAACATAAACTTTATCCTGAAGCCTTAAAAGTCTTCATTGAAGAAAGTGAAAAAATAAAAGATACTGAACAACAACTTTTTTCCTTTTGAGTATATCAATCAGCAGCTTTTAATATTGTACTCCCAATTTACCTCCTCCTCATTTATAAAGTTTTGTCATAACAGAATCTATCATCTGACAAATATTTTTGCGAAATGTGTAGTGCTCTTAAAAGATTTCTGAGAGTCACTTGCCAACTTACTTTTACTTATTTATTTCACTTCTTTTAGAAATTTCACTGTTGATCTGCTCAAGATACTTTAACTTTTCATCTAAAAAATCTTAAGACAAACAATTTTTCTCTTACATAATTTTTCATTTTACTGTGCAAGTGTTTCTTTAACTGTTAGAGCTAACTGCTTGAGTGTAAACGGTTTAGAAAGAAAACCAAAAACAGCATCTTGTGGAAGATTTTTAGCAAAAGCATCTTTTGCGTATCCAGAAACAAAAATAAACTTGATATCAGGATAGCTTTTGCGCACTTCCTTGAGTAAAGTCGGCCCATCCATTTCTGGCATCACCACATCGGAAACAATAAGATCAACTGCACCCTTATTTTCCTTAAGAATATTGAGTGCTTCCACTCCACTAGCAGCTTCTAAAACAGTATACCCTCTCATTTGAAGTGCTCTTACCCCACCCGTTCTAACAGCATCTTCATCTTCAACCAACAAAACAGTCGCAGATCCTGTTAAATCTGTATTTTTTTCTTGTTCTTCACCTTTTTCAATCTGTGGAAAAACTTCTACATTATGAGAAGGAATATAGCGAGGAAGAAAAATATGAAATGTTGCTCCTTCCCTTTCTCTACTCTCACAATAAATATAACCACCTGTCTGTTTGATAATTCCATAAACCATTGATAAACCGAGCCCGGTTCCTTTTCCAACTTCTTTTGTTGTAAAAAATGGTTCAAACATTTTTTCTTGTGTCGCAGATGATATACCAGTTCCTGTATCTGAAATAGTCAATTGCACATACTCGCCAATTCCAAAACCAACATGATCAAATTCAGCACTTTGTTGTTTTGTAATATTGTTTGTCGCAATCGTAACAATACCTCCATCTGGCATGGCATCACGCGCATTAATAACTAAATTCATAATAACACGCTGGAAAGATGCTTGATCAACTTCAACACTCCACAAATCTCTTCCATGGATAATCTTTAACTGAATATTATTCCCTAAAAGGGGTAAAAGAAGATTGCGAATATCCGATAAAAATTCTGTAAAATCAACCTTTTCAGGGCGAAGTGTTTGTTTTCTAGAAAAAGCTAATAATTGCTGCACAAGTGCTGCTGCACGATTAGCGTTGTTTTTAATATTGATAAGATCAGCATGTGCAGGATCAGAACTACGATGTGTATTTAAAAGAAGATCGCATGACATCAAAATTGCTGTTAAAACGTTATTAAAATCATGAGCAATACCACCAGCCAATTGACCAACAGCTTGCATTTTTTGGTTTTGCACCATTTTATCTTCAAGTGTTTTTTGCTCTGTTGTTTCTATAACAGAGACAATGATAAAATCTTCTAAGACATCATCATAAGATGGCTTTACAGGCATAACATGGAGACGCAAATGGCGTTCTTCATTATTTTCTAAAACAGTTTCTATCGAAACTGTACAGTCTTTATTTGTCATAATTTTCTGGAATGCACGCTCTAACTGCGCACAATCACGATGAGATATAACATCATAAAGATTAAGAATTCCATCTAGACATCCCATGAGTGATGAAAAGACATTATTAATGTGAATAAAATGTCCTTTTTGATCCACCACTGCTATTGCAAATGGACTCGCCTCAAAATACTCTACTAATGTATTAGGTAATTTGAATTGATCATCGTTTTCTCTCTTTTCTATTCGCTGTGGGATTATCACAATACGATAAACGGCTTCATCCTCTAAGAAAGAAGAAGCACACATAAAACAATTCAATATCTTTTTAGTAGAAGTCTCTGAATTTAAAACTAACGAAAACGTATAAGGCAAAGAGTAACCTGAACTTTGATATTTTTTGCTTTGCAAACAAATATCACTCCATGTGCTATTGGCTCCAACACCATCAAATAACTGATCAAAACTATATTGACCAACAGAAAAATTTGCCAAATCAATTGCAAACCATTCAGCAAAAATCGCATTTGCATACAGAATCATCCCTTGTGTGTTAACAGATAAAAAACCAACAGGAGCTTGATCTAAATGATTGATTGCTTCTTGAAGATTTGAGAAAAAAACTTCACGATCTTCCTGTAAATGCGAAATATCAGCAATACGCCAAAATAAAAACTTTTCGCTGTGCTTTGTGATAGGTTGAACAGAAATATTATACCAAAAGCTTTTTTTGTGTGTAGAATTAGCAAAAATCGACTGCTCTACCCTTAGCTCTTCTTGTGCAGCAAGATTGCTACATGCCGCAGCTTTTAAGCGATATGCAAGCGCACCAGCTTCTGGAAGATCAGCAATAACTACATAGCAAGAAGACTCAGGTTTATAGGTAAGAATTTTTTGATAACTTTGATTAGAATAATAAACAAAACCTGATAAATCGGAGACTACAATTGCATCATCAGTATCATTAAAGATACCAAGATCAAACTCATCATGCAACTGTGCCACATGATATCTCAAAACCCCCATTCCACTCAGAATAAGTGCAGCAACCCCTATAACCGCCAAAACCAAAAAAGATGCCAATTCCATCTTTTGCAAAGAGCTCAGCGGATAAAAAAAACTGAGGAGTGCTATAATGAATAGAAACGCTAATATTAAAAAAATACCAAGAATCATACCTCTTCGATATAAAGAAAAAGACGATGATTTCTTACTCTTCTCAAAACCTTTATTCATCTCACTTTGCCTTGATCATAGCTGTTTCTTATGCCACAAATACTCTCCATAATCATTGTTATGAAGTATAGGGCATGATAATATCTTTCTCAGAAAAATCACTCAATGTTAAAAAGATCTTTTCTTCTCTTAATAAGTAAACCTTTTAGAGGTATATTTACGAACTTATATCAATAAAAATAATATTTCCGTTCTAAAATGGGAGCAATTCTATGTATGTCTGGTTATCAAACCAAATAGGCGCATCAGCAGCTAACATAGCCGTAAGTTTTATATTTTTCATAATAACAATAACAGCTATTGCTACAATCCTCCTGTTTTTACGCCGTTTGAAGATAAAGAGATTCAGGTTTCACCCCAAAAAGCATCCATCGCGATTAACTCTATGTGAGACAATTGCTCTTGATCGCACACGTCGTCTCGTTTTGGTACGTTGTGATGATAAAGAACATTTACTCCTTATCGGAGGGCTAACAGATATTGTTGTAGAATCCAATATTACCAGTACACCCACTATACAAAAGAGAGAAACGCAACCAACATTAACACCAACAGAAGCCAATCTAAAACTTGGCCTTACAGAAAAAAGACCTTATTCTGGAAAAAGAGAACACTCAAAAGACAAAACCTCCACGTCTTTTATGAATCAAAACGTTGAAGATTCAGCGATCACTGCGGAAATTGAAGGACGGCAAGAACCCTCTCTATTTATCCCTACTCAAAAAAAATAAAATACAAAATTCTTTTGCCATGCACTTCATTTGTCGATCACCGCAATCAATCTTAATCATCACGATAAACTTTTTCCCGTCGCTCGTGGCGCTCTTGCGCCTCTAATGATAAAACTGCAATAGGCCGTGCCTCAAGACGCTTTATACTAATAGGTTCGCCAGTTTCCTCACAAAAACCATAAGTTCCATTATCAATACGCTCCAAAGCAGCTTCTATTTTTGCGATAAGTTTTCTCTGACGATCGCGAGCACGCAATTCGATTGTACGATCGGTTTCGCAAGAGGCTCTATCAGTCAAATCAGGTTGACCAACATTCTCTTCTTGCAAATTTTCTAAAGTCTCACGCGCTTCCCTTAATATATCATTCTTCCAAGAAACTAATTTAGCACGAAAATATGCCTTTTGCCGCTCATTCATGAACGGCTCATCCTCACTAGGGCGATATTGACCATCAACCTCTTCGTTCATGCTATAAAAACCTCCATATATGGTAAGTGCGGTCTATATATTGTGCAACAACGATCAACACAAGAGTAAAATGCTTTTTTATAACAACCTACAAATATGTTTAAAGTTATCAATTAAATCTCTAGCCGCTTTTTTGCATAACACATATTTTCTTGGCATAACTCCTGTCAGAAACTTTCTTCTTGTTCTCGTCATGCTCACAAGCTTATATAAAGAGAGAAATGCAGATATTCAGTGTCATGTGAAATAATCCTTACCTATTGATGAGGCGCTGCCTCAAATACCAATAAAAATCATCTGAAGATGCAAAAATTAAAATCCTTACAAAAGGAGAGTATGGTATCCACGATTCAAATACATCAAAGCGTCTTTTTCTTGATTACAGCTGATTGCAACAACCTCACCAATCAAAACACAATGCGTTGCATGTTCATGCCAACAAATTAAACGGCAATCAAAAGACGCTAAAGCATCTGAGAGACTAGGAGCACCAGTTTGCAAAGTACCCCATTGAGCTCTATCAAAACGTTCATTTTGTGTGTAATTGCAACACCTAGAAAAAATATCTGCTAAGAAACGATGCTTTCCTGCTAAACTATTCACACAAAAGTTTCCATTCTCTACAAATAGCTGATTCTTAGGATTATGGCGTCTGAGGCAAACAAGAACTGTTGGAGGGTCATCAGATAAAGAACAACACGCTGAAACTGTTACCCCGCGCTTTCCATGAATTCCGTTTGTTGTCACAATATGTACAGCTCCTGCAAAATGGCTCATAGCATCTCGATATTCTTGCGAAGAAACAGTAATATTATGTTGAAGTTTAGGCATTAAATGTGTTGTATGATTTGACATATCTTTCACTTAATTACAGCTTTAAAATCTCAAACAATCTTTTCATAAAAAAGTTTATTACACGTACATCATATAACACAAAAGACATTTTAGTATACAGCATGATAAAAACAGCCAATAAGCCAATCAAGGAGATCTTAATGCCCCATTCTCATCTCATTTCACCTTCACTCTTGGCTTCTGATTTTTCCAAACTTGGCCAAGAAGTATTGGATGTTGTTGATGCCGGTGCAGATTGGCTCCATCTTGATATCATGGATGGCCATTTTGTCCCTAATATCACTTTTGGTCCTGAAGTCGTCAAGGCACTCCGCCCATTAACCAAAGCAATATTTGATGTTCATTTAATGATCACACCAGTCGATCTTTATCTTGAAGCTTTTGCGAAAGCGGGTGCAGATATTATAACTATTCACGCTGAAGCAAGTCCCCATCTTCATCGTTCACTACAAATCATCAAAGAAACAGGGAAAAAAGCAGGAATTGCAATTAACCCAAGTACACCAGAACATGTGCTTGAATATTTACTTGATCAATTAGATCTTATTCTCATCATGACTGTTAATCCTGGTTTTGGTGGGCAAAACTTTATCCCAGAAATGAAAGATAAAATCAAACGAGTTAAAAGCATGATTGCTAACAGACCTATTGATCTTGAAGTCGACGGTGGTATCACCGTTGATACAATCGGGATAGCTGCAAAAGCAGGTGCGAATGTTTTCGTCGCAGGCTCTGCAATTTATAAAAATGGAAACAAAGAACTTTACAAAACCCGTATTCACGCATTGCGCCAAGCCGCCACTCTCTCACAATAAAGGAAAGATTATGATACCACGTTACTCACGTTCTGAAATGGTCTCAATTTGGTCATCTAAAACGAAATACCGTATTTGGTTTGAAATTGAAGCACATGCTTGTGATGCTTTAGCTGAGCTAGGGATTATTCCAAAAGAAGCAGCCAAAATCATTTGGGAAAAAGGAACAGCAGCTGAATTTGATGTCAACCGCATTAATGAAATTGAAGCAATCACCAAACATGATGTTATAGCGTTTCTCACTCACTTAGCTGAATTTGTTGGACCAGAAGCACGTTTTATCCACCAAGGTATGACATCATCAGATGTTCTAGATACAACGCTTAATATTCAATTGATGCGTGCCAGTGATCTTTTACTAAAAGATATAGATCAGCTTCTTGAAGCATTAAAAAAACGTGCTTTTGAGCATAAAGAAACGATTACCATTGGGCGGAGTCATGGCATTCATGCTGAACCCACAACATTTGGAGCTAAGTTTGCTCTTGCATACGCTGAATTTTCCCGTTGTCGTAAACGACTTCTTGCAGCACGCGAAGAAATTTCCACATGTGCCATTTCAGGAGCTGTAGGAACTTTTGCTAACATTGATCCACGCGTTGAAGAACATGTAGCCAAAGCATTGGGTATGCGTGCTGAACCCGTTTCCACCCAAGTTATTCCACGTGATCGTCATGCCATGTTCTTTGCAACGCTTGGTGTTATTGCTTCATCTATTGAAAGATTAGCCATAGAAATACGCCATCTACAGCGAACAGAGGTTCTTGAAGCAGAAGAGCATTTCTCACCTGGGCAAAAAGGTTCATCTGCTATGCCCCATAAACGTAACCCAGTTTTAACAGAAAATTTAACTGGGTTAGCGCGCATGGTACGTGCATTTGCAATACCTGCTATGGAAAATGTTGCACTTTGGCATGAACGCGATATCTCTCATTCATCTGTTGAGCGTTATATTGGTCCTGACGCTACCATTACGCTTGATTTTGCTCTTGCCAGACTCACATCTGTTATTGAAAATTTGATTGTCTATCCAGAAAATATGCAAAAAAACCTCAATAAATTCCGAGGGCTTGTTCATTCACAACGCGTGCTATTAGCACTCACACAAGCTGGACTGAGTCGTGAAGATTCCTATCGAATTGTACAACGAAATGCGATGAAGGTTTGGGAACAAGGAAAAGATTTTTTAGAGGAATTGCTCAACGACAAAGACGTAACGAAAGCTTTAAGTGAAGCAGAACTGCGTGAAAAATTTGATCTTTCTTACCACACCAAACACATCAACACAATTTTTAAACGTGTTTTTTGGGAGTGACAAACAGTGCATACAAAGAACAAATATCAGGAAAAAAACATATTATTTTCGCTATGACACAAAATCTGTTGTAATAAAAGAAACAATATCATGAAAGCAAATCAACTCGATATTCTTATTGTTCCTGGCTACAAAGGCTCAGGTCCTGATCATTGGCAAACTCGATGGGAAAAAAAATTGTCTACAGCCCGCCGCGTTCAACAAACTCAATGGACAAAACCTGTTTGTGAAGAATGGGTTAATGAAGTTAAAATCGCTATTGCACAAGCTCAAAAACCTGTTGTCATTATTGCCCACTCATTAGGAGTTCCCACAGCTATCCATGCAACGCTACAAAACGCAGAAAAAGTTCGTGGCGGTTTTTTTGTTGCACCTCCTGATATAAGCAATGAAAAAATACGTCCCAAACATTTAATGACATTTGGCCCCTATCATTGCAAAAAATTATCTTTTCCTTCTGTAGTTATAGCCAGTCGGAATGATGCGTTTTGTGAATTCTCAGTAGCAGAGAATCTTGCCAATGATTGGGGTGCACTCTTCGTTGATGCTGGTCAATCTGGACATATTAATGCAGAATCTGGGCATGGCCCTTGGCCAGAAGGGCTTATGGTTCTCTCTCACTTTCTCGCAAAAATCTGATTTAAGAGAAATAATTATCTTCACTCTGTCTGCATTTCATTTCTCTTTGGTAAAGCCTCAATGACAAAAGTTGTAAGAAGTGTTATAGCAATCATTGAGAATTTTTACCAATTAGGATAGTATTGCTTATCAGTATTATTTAAAACCTCTCAAATAAATAGAGAATCATGATGAATCGTCGCCACCGTATTTATGAAGGCAAGGCCAAAATTTTATATGAAGGACCAGAACCAGGGACCTATATTCAATTTTTCAAAGATGATGCAACTGCCTTTAATGCAAAAAAGCATGAAGTTATTGACGGAAAAGGGGTTTTAAATAACCGCATTTCAGAACATATTTTTAGCCATCTTAGCCGTTTGAGTATCCCAACACATTTTATCAAGCGTATAAATATGCGCGAACAACTTATTAAAGCCGTAGAAATTATTCCATTGGAGGTTGTTGTTCGTAATGTTGCTGCTGGTTCTCTTTCTAAGCGTTTGGGATTAGAAGAAGGAACTCCTCTTTCGCAATCTATCATTGAATTTTATTACAAAAATGATTCTCTTGATGATCCAATGGTAACTGAAGAACATATCACTGCCTTTGGATGGGCTGTACCGCAAGAGATCGAAGATATTATGCAACTTTCGATTCGTATTAATGATTTTCTTTCTGGTCTTTTTGCAGGCGTTAATATCCAATTGATTGATTTTAAAATGGAATTTGGTCGCTTGTGGGAAGATGACACAATGCGCATTGTTCTTGCTGATGAAATTTCTCCTGATTCTGCCCGACTATGGGATATGCAAACACAAGAAAAAATGGATAAAGATCGTTTTCGACGTGATATGGGGGGACTTATTAATGCTTATCAAGAGGTTGCAAAACGCCTTGGTATCATCAATGAAAATGAACCTCCACGACCAAGTGGTCCAGTTTTGGTAAAATAAATGAAAAGGTAGCGCAGGTTGCCTTTCTTTATATTGATTCAGTACACCTCTTCAAAAGAGAGAGATTCTAACAACAGGAAATTAAGAAATGAAAGCACGCGTTACAGTTACTTTAAAAAACAGCGTCCTTGACCCACAAGGAGAAGCAATTGTTGGTGCTTTAAAAAGTTTGGCTTTCAAAGGAATTCACTCCATTCGTCAAGGAAAGATTTTTGATATTGTGCTTGACGATCAACCTACTGAAACAGCAAAGCAAAAACTTGAACAGATGTGTGAAGAGTTATTAGCAAATACTGTTATTGAAAATTACACTATAGAACTTCTTTAAGTGGATCTCTTCATGAAAACTGCTATCATTCAATTACCTGGGCTAAATCGTGATCGAGATATGGTTGCAGCGTTACATCATATAACAGGAATTGAGCCCTTTAAAATTTGGCAAACAGATACCACAATTCCAGATGTAGATGTCATTGTGATTCCTGGTGGTTTTTCTTATGGTGACTACTTAAGATGTGGTGCTATTGGTGCACGGACACCAGTTTTGCAAGCCGTTCGTGAAAAAGCGCAAAAAGGTGTTACGATCATCGGTATCTGTAATGGATTTCAAATTTTGTTAGAAGCTGGTTTATTGCCTGGCACTTTAATGCGTAATGCGTCATTAAAATTTGTTTGTCGTGAAGTAAAGCTTGAAGTCGTGAACAACAACACAAGATTTTCTCAATATTATTCCAAAGGACAAATCATTCGTTGTCCTGTTGCTCACCATGATGGAAATTATTTTGTTGACAATGAGACATTAAAACAAATGGAAGACAGTGCACAAATCGTTTTTCGCTATGCGGAAAATACAAACCCTAATGGTTCAATTCATGATATTGCCGGTATTATTAATAAAGCTGGTAATGTTCTTGGTATGATGCCTCATCCTGAAAATTTTATTGAACCCGCACATGGTGGTACCGATGGTCGTTTACTTTTTCAAAGTGCTTTAGAACTGGCAAATCAATGATATAGTAATAGTTTTTTTAGCTTCTTAGATTCCTTTTGCAAATACCTATCCCAAATGGGATAGAATATATGAAATGAAAATAATCTTACCAAATAAATTTCTTCATCTGAAGTAATGAAAAATGTTATTCTGGACACTGAAAATAAGTCCTTTTCATTAAATTTAAAAAGAAACAGAATAAAATTTTAGCTTATAGTTCATTAATGATCTCGTCATCAAACAACAAAATAAGCAAACTGAGAAGCTGGATTAGAAGCAACAAGAATTCTAAATTTTGATTAGTCTAACGGAATGAAATACTCATGAATCTTTGTAATAACATCACCATCACGCCAGAATTGATTGCACAACACGGCCTAAAAAATTATGAATATCAACATATTCTAACCCTCATTGGAAGAGAGCCAACTTTTACGGAACTTGGAATTTTTTCTGCAATGTGGAACGAACATTGTTCCTATAAATCATCTAAAAAATGGCTTAAAACTCTTCCAACAGAAGGAAAATGTGTCATTCAAGGACCTGGTGAAAATGCTGGTGTTGTTGATATTGGTGAAGGTCAATGCGTTGTTTTCAAAATGGAAAGCCATAACCATCCCTCCTATATTGAACCTTATCAAGGTGCGGCAACAGGTGTAGGAGGTATTTTGCGTGATGTCTTTACAATGGGCGCCCGCCCTGTTGCTGCTATGAATGCATTGCGCTTTGGCTCTCCTGATCATCCCCGAACACGCCATCTTGTTTCTGGTGTTGTTTCTGGAATTGGCGGCTATAGTAATGCTTTTGGTGTTCCAACTGTTGGAGGAGAAGTAAATTTTGACAAGCGTTATAATGGCAATATCCTTGTTAACGCTTTTGTCGCTGGTATTGCAAAGACAGACTCTCTTTTTTATTCTAAAGCACAAGGAGTAGGACTTCCTGTTGTGTATCTTGGAGCAAAAACAGGACGTGATGGCGTCGGTGGAGCAACAATGGCTTCGGCCGAATTTGACGATTCAATTGATGAAAAACGCCCAACCGTTCAAGTCGGTGATCCTTTTACAGAAAAGTGCCTTCTTGAAGCTTGCTTAGAGCTTATGGAACTTGGAGCTGTTGTTGCTATTCAAGATATGGGTGCCGCAGGACTGACATCTTCTGCAGTTGAAATGGGAGCAAAGGGAAATTTAGGAATACAACTCAATCTTGATAAAGTACCCGTTCGTGAAGAAAACATGACAGCCTATGAAATGATGCTTTCTGAAAGCCAAGAGCGCATGCTCATGGTGCTTAAACCAGAAGGAGAAAAGCAAGCAGCGGCAATTTTTCATAAGTGGGGTCTTCACTTTTCCATCATTGGAAAAACAACAGATGATTTGCGTTTCCGTGTATACCATCAAGGGGAAGAAGTCGTTAATCTTCCAATCAAAGAGCTTGGTAATGAGGCACCTGTTTACGATCGCCCTTGGAGTGAACCAGTAAAAAAAGCAACTCTTAGAGTAGAAGAAGTCAAAAAGGTTGAAAATCTTGGTGATGCACTCCTCACACTATTAAATTCTGCGGATCAAAGTTCACGGCGATGGGTTTATGAACAATATGATACACTTATTCAAGGAAATACTCTTGTTCGTCCAGGAGGTGATGCAGGTGTCATTCGTATAAGCAATAACGATAAACGCGCCCTTGCCTTTTCTTCTGATGTGACGCCTCGCTATTGTGAAGCAGACCCTTATGAAGGAGGAAAACAAGCTGTTGCAGAATGCTGGCGAAATATCAGTACGACAGGCGCAATACCACTAGCAGCTACAGATAATCTCAATTTTGGTAATCCTGAAAAACCTGAAATTATGGGACAATTGGTGTTCGCCATTAAAGGCATAGGCGAAGCTTGTAAAATTCTCGATTTCCCTATCGTTTCAGGCAATGTCTCTCTTTATAACGAAACCAATGGAGAAGCAATCCTTCCCACCCCAACAATCGCTGGTGTAGGAATTCTTGATGACTGGTCTAAAATGGCAACAATCAATGGTATGCAAAATGGAGATACTATTGTTTTGGTTGGAGCTTGCGGCTCTCATCTAGGACAATCAATCTATGCGCGTAACATTTTGAAGATTGAGACAGGCGCACCACCCCATGTGGATTTACAGCTTGAAAAAAAACATGGAGAATTTGTTCGAGATGTCATTCATCGCGGTTTTGTTCATGCTGCTCATGATATTTCTGATGGGGGATTAGCCATTGCACTTGCAGAAATGGTCGTGAAAGCAGGCAAAGGTATAAAAGCCAAATTAAGCAACACATTCCCTCCTCATGCAGAGCTTTTTGGAGAAGACCAAGGACGTTATCTCTTAGCCGTCAAACCTCATGCCCTCAACAACCTTAAAGAACTTGCACAAGTAAGCGCTGTTTCTTTAACAGAGCTTGGTATAGTTGAAGGTAATTTGCTCAACATAGAAGGAATATTAACACTTTCAGTAGCCAACCTCACACAAGCTTATGAAAGTTGGTTTCCACAATTTATGGGTGAAAAATAAAGAGTTTTTCATCTTTCTTGGGTTATGCTACTCTTACAAAAAACGAATAAAGGAGAATAATCATGGCAATGAGTGCTCATGCAATTGAAACACTTATTCGCGAAGGTATTCCCGATGCGACTGTAACAATTCGTGATCTTGCTGGCGATGGAGAACACTACGCTGCAGAAGTTGTTTCTGAAAGTTTTCGCGGTAAAAGCCGTGTTCAGCAACATAAAATGGTCTATGATGCTCTTAAAGGCAACATGGGAAATGACCTTCATGCTTTAATGTTGCAAACGCATATTCCAAAATAATCTAAAATTTCTTCTTGCATTCATTCACTCAATAAGATTAGAAATGAGTGCGAACATAATATATACTCACAAAAATCTACAATATCGAGGAAGAGAGATGAACCCTGTTCATGATTTTATTGACAACGAAATTAAAAAAAATGATGTCGTTTTATTCATGAAAGGAACACCTAATGCTCCACAGTGTGGGTTTTCAGGACAGGTTGTTCAAATCCTTGATTATTTAGGATTAGATTATAAAGGAATTAATATCTTAACTTCTGACGAATTGCGTCAAGGAATTAAAGATTATTCAAATTGGCCAACAATTCCGCAACTCTATATCAAAGGTGAATTTATTGGTGGTTGTGATATTGTTAAAGAAATGTTTCAAAATAATGAATTGCAAGAATTTCTAAAGGAAAAGAACATTCCCTGCAACAAATCATAGATATCTCCTAAGTTATAGATATCTTTCATTTTATTCAGTCTTTTATAGAGCTGTGTTCAGTCGAGATTTTATTTCAAGGATGCCATATGCCATATTCAATCGACGAACAGAAGCATAGTGATACAATTAGACAAAAAATTGGTTATAAAGAATTTGTTATTCTCATTGGTGCACTCATGGCTATCAATTCTATAGCCGTTGACATTATGCTGCCAGCGATGCCAGATATTTTGAATAGTTTACATGTTATCAATGAAAATGATCAACATTATATCATTTCCGGTTATCTTATTAGCTATGGCATCACACAAATATTTTTTGGTCCCATAAGTGACCGTTATGGGCGCCGTAAGATTATTCTTCTTGCTCTTGCTTTATATTCATTTACAGCCATTGGTTGTGTCTTTGTGTCCAATTTTTCTATATTGCTGATTTTGCGTGCCTTACAAGGTATGGGAGGAGCTGCTATGCGTGTGCTCACTGTTTCCGTTGTACGTGATCTCTATAGTGGTAGAAAAATGGCAGAAGTTATGTCTATCGTTATGATGGTTTTCCTTGTTGCACCAATGGTTGGACCAGCGACAGGACAAGCTATTTTATTGTTTGGGAACTGGCAATTTATTTTTATATTCATGGCAATTATTGGTTTTGGACTCATGATTTGGATCCAATTGCGCTTACCTGAAACTCTTTATAGACAACGCTCTCTTTCCTTTTCTTCGATCAAACATAACTTATGGATTGTTATCACCAATCGCACAACACTTTGCTACACACTGGCAACTTCCATTATTTTAGGCTGTATTTTTACCGCTGTTAATACCTCGCAGCAGACATATGAAGGGATTTATAATCTAGGTCTCTGGTTTCCAATTGCATTTGCCATCGGTGCGGCTTTTCAAGCTTTATCCTCATTCTTTAATTCTCAGCTGGTTGGACGTCTTGGAATGCGACGTATCGCACATACTATGCTTTTGCTATTTTGTGCCACTTCATGCATCTGGTTTATTGGATCCATCTTAACAGATGGTATCATCCCTTTTCCTTTTTACATGCTCTTGTTTTGTATACTGATGTTTGCTTGCGGTGGCATGATGGCCAATTTCAATACACTCGCTCTCGAACCAGTAGGGGAAATTGCTGGAACAGCATCTTCTGTCTCTGGTTTTCTTCAAACATCTATTGCAACTGGCCTTGGCTTTTTTATCGCACAACAATTTAATGAAACAACCATCCCCAATTCGGCAGGTTTTTTCTTTCTTAGCCTCATCGCCATACTTCTTGTCTTATGGGCAGAACGTGGGCATCTTTTTAGGCAATATAGCAATAATTCGCGTGAATAAGAACTACTCTGAAAAGATTAAAAAAACTCTCACGGTAATAAAACCACACAACCTTCTTCTTTACAGCTTTATAATTTAATTGCTAAACTTTCCTGATTTGGGGAAGCCTTTTGGAACCAAACGCCCTCCCCCAGCACGCATTCCCATCCACTCAATGAGATCATCAGCTTGACGATTAAAGCTGCGTTCCGCTGTATCTTGCCAACTTAACCCCTCTGATAAATTAAAAGTTTTAGCATCAACAATGCCCCCCTCTTTGTAACGTTGCAAACGAACACCTTTACCGCGACTCATTTCTGGTATTTGTTCAACAGCAAAAACAAGCATCTTGCGGTTTTCTCCTACCACTGCAACATGATCACCTCTTACCGGAACACAAAGTTTTACTTTATCAGGGAACTTCACATTCATAATCTGCTTGCCTTTTCGTGTATTAGCAATCACTTGCGCCTCAGATACAATAAAACCATTTCCATGAGATGAAATTAAAAGAAGCTTTTCCTGCACATTATGCACAAAAGCTGTCAGAACATCATGCTCATCATCCATATCCACTAAAATACGAATGGGTTCACCATGCCCCCGCCCCCCTGGCAAACTATTTGCAGCAATAGTAAAAAACTTTCCACCAGTACTTATCAGCACAATTTTATCTGTAGTAAACGCCGGAAATGCTATCTTTAAAGAATCCCCTTCTTTAAAAGAAAGCGCTTTATAGTCACTCAAATGTCCCTTCAAAGCACGCATCCACCCCTTTTCAGAAATAACAATAGTGACCGGCTCTTTTTCGATCATTGCCTGATGAATATCATCAATATCATGCTTTGGTGCTTCTTCAAATGTTGTACGCCTTTTTCCTAGGAGAGTATCAGGACCAAAAGTTTTACGAACTTTTATGATTTCCTCTGAAATTATTTTCCACTGTTTTGTACGAGAAGCTAACAAATTCTGCAGTTGTTCTTTTTCGGTTTTCAGCGCTTCAAATTCCTTACGAATTTCAAATTCCTCAAGTTTACGTAAAGAACGCAAACGCATATTAAGAATCGCTTCAGCTTGATTTTCTGTTAATTCAAAACGGTTAATGAGCTGCTTTTTCGGTTCATCCTCTTCACGAATAATCCGAATCACTTCATCAAGATTTAAATATGCGATAAGATATCCATGGAGAATTTCTAATCGGCAATCAATCTGATCAAGCCGATAATGAGAACGGCGCACAAGCACTTCTTGACGATGTTGAAGCCATTGCTGCAAACTTTCACGCAAAGAAAGAACATTCGGTACTTTTCCCAAAGACAAAACATTAAGATTAAGAGGAAATCTTACTTCAAAATCAGTCAATTTAAAAAGAGACTCCATAAGGAGCGCGGGATCAACAGTACGATTTTTAGGAACAAGCACGATACGGATATCTTCCGCCGATTCATCCTGAATATCTTCAAGCATTGGTAATCGTCGTGCAAGGAGTAATTCAGCTGTTTTTTCAATAAGGCGTGACTTTTGAACCTGATAAGGAATTTCAGTAACAACAATCACATAAGAACCACGGTTACCGGATTCCTGATGCCAACGTGACCGCAATCGAAAGAACCCACGCCCAGAACGATAAGATTCCTCAATACTTTTTTTAGGTTCAACTAAAATACCACCTGTTGGAAAATCAGGACCAAGCACAAATTGATTTAATTCTGCATCATTTACATCGGGATGTGCAATCAAATGAAGTGCTGCATCACAGAGCTCAGCAACATTATGGGGGGGAATAGATGTTGCCATGCCAACAGCAATACCTGAAGAACCATTCGCTAAAAGATTAGGAAAAGCTCCTGGTAAAACAACAGGCTCTTCATCTTCCTCATTATAGGTTAAACGGAAATCAATAGCATTTTCATTAATTCCCTCAAGCAGAAACGCAGCCACTTCAGTCATACGTGCTTCCGTATACCGCATAGCAGCAGCATTATCACCGTCAATATTACCAAAATTCCCTTGTCCATCAATCAATGGATAACGAACAGCAAAACTCTGTGCTAAGCGCACTAATGCATCATAAATAGATGCATCACCATGCGGATGAAATTTTCCCATTACATCACCGACAATCCGTGCACATTTTGCATAAGATTGCCCTGGGTTCAGTTTGAGTAAACGCATAGCATGAACAATACGCCGATGCACAGGTTTCAAACCATCACGCACATCAGGCAATGCACGGTGAGTAATAGTAGAAAGCGCATAAGCCAAATAACGCTCCTGTAAAGCAGAACGTAATTCTATTGGCTCAATATGTTCTTTATCAAAAGGTAAATTTATTTTATCAGACATAATATTAGGACAACAATTCCCAAATTAACGAGCAATTATTTTATAAGATTTCTTCAGTGCAATTTTTCATGAGCCAATTACTTTTATTAAAAATCGACTATATAAAAATAAACCATGTGATTAAAACATGAACAGAAAATTATAGCAATTTGAAAAATTTATACGCGTGCTTCACAATTTAGCTAAATAAGATACAAAAATACTTAAATCTTAATTCAAAGCCTTTTCAAAAAGATAATAAAACATCATCTTAAGATGACAACACGAGTAACAAAGAAAGAAAAATAAAAAACTATCCATCATTAAAATGATAGGATTGGCACTTTTAAAATAAAAAGAATGCTCTTGCCAATTTGAATTTAGCACATCTAAAATGGCTAGAAGCGTTACAATATTTAATAATAACGATTCATACTGGTATTTTAAGTGTGAATATTTCAAAAAGATTTTTGATACGATATCTTTTCCTAAAAATCTGACTACGAGTTAATCAGTTAACTTCATGAGTAATAATAAACATAAAATGATATATCAAATTGGTATAATAAAATTTTATAGACTATCTTAAAGCTTATAAAAGTAAAGCCTTAGAATAAGGCGATATTTAATGACATCGCATTATTCTTATAAAGACTAAGATACGTAATTCTTTTCTATAACGTTAAAAACTCAAATAAAGCATACATTTAAGCTTTTTATAACCAACATAAATACCGATGTCATTTAAAGGCATTAAAGCTTCACTGTATAGAGAAAAATGGCAACAACTCATAATCAATTTATGAACCATTTTTCAAAACAGGAGCAACTCGTATCCCTAAATCACGCAATTGTGAAGGAGAAACATCAGATGGAGCATTCATCAAAAGATCAAGTGCTTGCTGATTCATAGGAAATAAAGCAACCTCACGTAAATTTTTAACACCTTGCAAAAGCATAATGATACGGTCAACACCCGCCGCCATACCACCATGGGGTGGTGCTCCATAATGGAATGCACGATAAAGAGCACCAAAACGATCCTCTACAATTTCTTTAGAAAGACCAGCAAGGTTAAAAACTTTAAGCATCATTTCTGGTGAATGATTGCGGATTCCACCTGATGCAATCTCATAACCATTGCAAACAAGATCATATTGAAAGGCTTTAAGAGTAAGAGGATCTTGACATTCAAGCGCATTGTCCCCCCCCTGCGGCATAGAAAAAGGGTTATGTGCAAAATCGAGTTTTTTTTCATCTTCATTCCATTCAAAAAATGGAAAATCAACAATCCACGCTAAAGAGAAACACTCCCTATCAACTAGGTCTAATTCTTCCCCTACGCGTGTACGTGCTGCTCCCGCAAAAGATGCAAATTTCTTTGGATCTCCTGCCACAAAAAAACAGGCATCACCACTTTCAAGGCCAAGCTGCATACGGAGTGCTTCAGTCCTTTGTTCACCAATATTTTTAGCAATAGGACCAGCTCCTACAAATTTCCCCTCTTCTTCTCGCCAGAAAATATATCCGAGCCCTGGTTGCCCCTCACCTTGTGCCCATCCATTCATACGATCACAAAAAGCACGACTTCCACCTGTTCTAGCCGGAATAGCCCAAACTTGCGCATTCTTATCATTCGCTAAAATTTGCGCAAAAACTTTAAAACCAGAATCATAAAAATGCTGAGAAACATCTTCCATAACGATCGGATTACGCAAATCAGGCTTATCCGAACCATATTTTCGCACTGCTTCATCATAGGAAATACGAGGAAAGATTTGTGTTACAGGCTTTCCATTTGCAAACTCTTCAAAAAGAGAACGCATAATAGGTTCCATTGTTACAAAAACATCTTCCTGTTCTACAAAGCTCATTTCAACATCTAATTGATAAAACTCCCCAGGGAGACGATCAGCCCGTGGATCTTCATCTCTAAAACAGGGAGCAATTTGAAAATAACGATCAAAACCTGACATCATCAACAATTGTTTGTATTGTTGGGGTGCTTGCGGCAATGCATAAAATTTTCCTTGATGAATACGGCTTGGAACTAAAAAATCACGTGCCCCTTCCGGTGATGATGCTGTCAGAAGTGGTGTCATAAACTCTGTAAAACCATTCTTTTGCATAGATCGTCTGAGAGCAGCAATAATTTCAGTACGCCGCATAATATTTTTGTGCATAGTTTCTCGACGCAAATCAAGAAAACGATATTTCAATCGAATATCTTCTGGATAATCAGGTTCGCCAAAAACGGGCAAAGGCAGCTCATCAGACTTTGAAAGAATTTCTACTTCTTTTGCAAAAATTTCAATCTCTCCTGTTGGAAGAGATGTATTAATCACTTCATCAGAACGTGCACACACTTCCCCATCTACACGAATAACCCACTCAGAACGCACTTTTTCGATAATTTTAAAAGCTGGTGAAGCAGGATCCGCAACAATCTGTGTGATTCCAAAATGATCACGTAAATCTATAAAAAGGATTCCTCCATGATCACGGACACGATGAACCCATCCCGAAAGACGAACTTTCGTTCCTACATCACATTTACGAAGAGCAGCGCAATGATGACTGCGATAACGGTGCATAGTTTTTGCCTTTGATTATAATTCCACTTGCGCTACAAACGCTTTTTAACAACCATTTGTCAAGATATGAGGATAAAGACTCAAAAAAAAAGTCAATAAAAGACAAATTTAATTTATCCAGCTATAATAAAATGATGAATCTTATTACACAAACAACAGATCTTGAAAGTGCCATTGCTGCTTTACGTAGCTCAGATTTTGTAACGGTAGATACTGAATTTATTCGGGAAACGACCTTTTGGCCTCAACTGTGCTTAATTCAGCTTGCATCACCAGATGTAACAGTACTAATTGATCCGATAGCGCAAGATATAAATCTACACGCATTTTTTGATCTCATGGTAGATAAAAAAATTACCAAAGTTTTTCACGCTGCACGTCAAGATATCGAAACTATTTATCATCTTGGAGGTGTTATTCCCTATCCTCTTTTCGATACACAAATAGCAGGATCAATTTGCGGATTTGGTGATTCTATTTCCTATGATCAAATTGTACAACGCTGCACAGGTCATCACATTGATAAATCATCCCGTTTTACAGATTGGAGTTGCCGTCCTCTCTCTGAAAAACAATTGCTCTACGCACTTGCTGATGTGACCTATCTAAGAGACGTTTATCTCTTATTAAAAAAGCAGTTAGAAGAAAACGAACGCACCCATTGGATGGATGATGAAATAGCGATTCTGTTAACTCCAAAAACCTATGATATGCCTGAAGATGAAGCATGGAAAAAAGTAAAAGGCAAGGTACAAAAACCGCGTGAACTTGCCGTATTACAAAAAATAGCAGCTTGGCGTGAACGCAAAGCAAGAAGATATAATACCCCACGTCGTCACATCATGAAAGATGAAAGTCTTATTGAAATCGCAATCCAACAACCCAAAGATGAAGCTGCTTTGAAACGTTTGCGTAGCCTGAATAAAAATTGGGATAAATTCTCAATCGCACAAACGTTAATAAAAGCTGTCCACGAAGGTTTAGAAGTTGATCTTTCTACTGTACCCACTCTTCCTAAATATAATCCACTTAATGAAACAACGAATGCCGTTATCGATCTTCTTAAAGTGTTATTAAAACTTGTTGCAAGTGAAAACGGTATTGCACCTAAAATCATTGCAACTTCCAATGACTTAGAAAAAATCGCAAATGGATGTAAAAAGAAAAATATTCCCGCTATGAATGGTTGGCGCTATGAAATATTCGGTCACAAAGCTGAACAAATGCTCAAGGGGCAGATAGGTTTTTATTTTAACAATGGGAAAATAAGCACCAAACAGTTTTGATTTACAAATTCGCTATTTGCATTCTGAGATTGCGCTATAAAAGCCTTCCTAAAGATGTAGTGTGCCTTATTTAATATAAAAATGAACAAAGGAAAAATTTTGTAATCTCAACGTATTAAAGCAATTTTATTTGAAAATAGAGGAGAGCTCTGAAAAAATCAGGAAGTTTCAAAAGAAAGAGGCAATTTTACTATTTTTGATAATTTCTTTAACCGAGCGAGAGGGCGTTCTCCTAATAAATCGGCATAACGCCTTGGAATGTGCAAGACAACATGATCTGTTTTTTTATGCCACGATAAATGGGGTAAAATTCCTGCAGTAGAAGCACTAAAAAGGTGAGCAATACGCATAGTTTCACCAAGAATGCGTGCTTTCTCAATTATATTCCTCGTTGCCAATTGAAAAATAGGGAGAGATTCTTCATCAACGAGCGAACTCGTATTACGAAAAAAAACAGCGAGCGCAGCATAAGCACGTCCCTCATGAGAAATTCCCGGATAAGATCCCAGAGCTATTCGATTGGCTGCCTCATTTCCCCGATAATCTGGATGTATCCGCCAACCAATATCGGCAAGAAGACAAGCCGCTTTACGGTAACGACATTCATCTTCAGTCTCTGAAATTCCGAAAACCTCAAAGGCATTGGTAGTAAAATTAATAAGTTCTTCTGCCTGCTTTGGTGAACGCGCCCGTAGAATTGCCATTTCAGTGCATGCTGCAATAAGAGGATCTGAAAGACGAATCTCTTGCGGCAAGCGTGAATAAAGAAAGCCTTCACGAACTCCAGCACCAGAAAAAATTATCTTTTCAAATCCCATACATTGAATAAGCTCAATAAGAACAATTGCCCCATAAGATAACAGCTGTCGGCGATTTTTTGAAACAGCTGCAATCCCTTTCATATCATCGATATTGTCACTCAGAACAAAACGCAAGAAATCTTTCATTTCAACTGCATCAACTTCATAGCCATGCATAACAGGTAGCCGATAATGTTTGGTTGCCATATGGAGTTTAGCTAAATTGCGCCACGTTCCTCCTACTGCATAAAAACAACGTGCCATGCTTTTACGAATAACAGCAGATTTACTAAAATGCTCGTGAGCAATTTTTGTAGCAACAGCAATATCATTATTGGACATATACTGTAGCCGTAATCCCCCTAAAGGCAGAGTTATCCCATCACCCACATGAGAATCATCAATATCAATAAGTTCGAGACTTCCACCACCAAGATCTCCAGAAATACCCTTTGGCTGGTAAAAAGTAGAAATAACCCCATACGCTGAATAAAGAGCCTCTTCAGTTCCTGAAAGAAGAGCTATTTTATTTTGCAATACATTTTCGGCATTTTGAATAAATGCTAATCCATTTTTTGCTTCTCGTGCTGCGGCTGTTGCTAGTATATAGACGTCATCTGCTCCAATCTGCTGACAAAGCGTACGAAACCGTCTCAGTGTTCCCAACGCCATTTGCATTGATTTTTCTTCTAAAAATCCAGTTTTTGCAACACCATGGCCAAGGCCACAGAGAACTTTTTCATTAAATAAAACTGTTGGTGAACGCACAAGTCCTTCATAAATAACAAGCCGAACAGAATTTGAGCCAATATCGATAACAGCAACAGGTTTACACCCTTTTAGCCGACCCTGAGCATCCCTATATGTCATTGGATTTCAATCTTTATCTACTTCGGCTCGCTGCCGATGCAATGCAACCAAACGCGAAGCAGAAGACTCAAAAGATTTTTCCCATCCCGAAAGACCTGCTTTGGCCATAAAATACTCCTGCGCATTAAACAGACTTTCACCTCTTTGCGGTGTTATACGCCTTGATGTCCCATCACTTAGTATATCAAAGCTTTGTTGATTATCAATAATATTAGCCAGCATTATTTGTAAAAGAATCTGCTTACGAACCGTTTTATCCAAAACTGGAACCAATATTTCAATACGATGATCCAGATTACGAGGCATCATGTCAGCCGATCCTAAATAAACAAGCGCGTTCTCATTCGGCAAATCTTCACCATTACCAAAACAAAAAATACGACTATGTTCAAGAAAACGCCCTACAATCGATTTTGCACGAATATTATCCGAAATTCTTGGGACATGGGGACGCAAACAACATATGCCACGCACTACCAAATCGATCTGTACACCCGCTTGGCTAGCACGATATAAAGCATCAATAATTTCAGGATCAACCAATGCATTAACTTTCATCCAAATAGCAGCAAACCGCCCCTGTTTTGCATTGGTAATTTCTTCTTCAATATGCTTAAGAATACGACTACGCAACGTTAAGGGGGAAAAAACAATCTTCATTGGTTCATTTGGACGTTTATATTGAGCAATATAATTGAACAACAACCCAACATCATGACCAATATCATCATCAGTGGTAAAAAAAGAAAGATCGGTATAAACTTTAGCATTAACTGGGTGATAATTTCCAGTTCCCAGATGAACGTAAGAGCAAAGACGTTTTCCTTCACGCCTTATGATGAGTGACATTTTAGCGTGTGTTTTTAAAGCAATAAAACCAAAAAAAACGCGCACCCCCGCACGTTCAAGATCACGTGCCCAACGAATATTAGCTTCCTCATCAAAACGTGCTTTAAGCTCTACCAAAGCAGTGACCGATTTTCCTTGTTCAGCAGCCTCAATCAAAGCACTAACAATTGGGCTATCATTCGATGTACGATAAAGAGTTTGTTTGATTTCCACAACATCAGGATCACGAGCTGCTTGACGTAAAAATTGCACAACAACATCAAATGATTCATAAGGATGATGAATCACAATATCATTTTTACGAATAGCCGCAAAGCAATCACCATCATGCTCACGAAGCCATTCAGGAAAACGAGGAACATAAGGAATAAATTTTAGGTCATCACGTGGAATAGAAACAATCTCTGACACCATATTAAGCGCCAAGAATCCATCGAGAACACTGATACAATTATCAGGAACAGAAAGACCATTCGTTATAAATTGACGTAATTTTTTTGGCATTTTCGCGTCAAATTCAATTCGAATAACCTGCCCGCGACGGCGCTTTTTAAGTGCCGTTTCAAAAAAATGAACAAGGTCTTCAGCCTCTTCTTCTACTTCAATATCACTGTCACGAATCACCCTAAAGGTACCAATTCCATCAACTTTATCATCAGGAAATACATGTTTGATAAAAAGGCCCATAACATCCTCACAGGCAATAAAACGAAAATGATTGCCCTCTCGAGGAAGAAGAATAAAACGCCTTAAAGTCGTCGGAACAGGCAACAACACAACGCGCGTATGTTGATCAGTATATCGAGATAATTGGAGAGCAAATGAAAGTCCTAAATTAGGAACAAATGGAAAAGAGTAAGCAGAATCAATAGATAAAGGTTTTAGAACAGGATAAATTATATCAAGAAAATATTTTTCAAGCCATGATTTTTCAATTTCTAAAAGCCCATCGGGACAAATGATTTCAATATCATTCTGTTTTAATTCGTGACGTAAAACTCTCAACTCTCGTAATTGGCACGCCTGCAAATGTGAGGTCTCAGCTAACACAAAATCAAGTTGCTCCTGCGCTGTCCGCCCATCCGCACTACACATCGTAACCTTATCACGAATCTGAGCAGCAAGACCAGCAACACGAACCATAAAAAATTCATCAAGATTAGCTGCTGAAATCGAAAGAAATTGTAGCCGTTCTAGTAAAGGATGCCTTGGATTAGCAGCTTCCATCAATACACGCGTATTAAATTGTAGCCATGAAAATTCTCTATTCACAAACCGCTTCGGATTTTTCATTGTTATATCCGATAGAGAAATCTGATCTGTCACCCTCTGTTTCATAGACTCTAGCTAAACTTCCTTTTTACTCTCACAAATTCTTATGAATAAATATCTCATAGAACGCTTTATGATATGTTACTGTAATAAGAACATATCAATTTTTAAAACGCCTAGAACTATTGCCATACACAAAGTGCTCAAATATGGTAGCGGATCTGTATAACAAAAAGAACTTTGATTTATCTTAAAAAGCGCCTTGCATTATTATAATCTTTATTACAAACTAATACATATAAAAGAAGAGAAGATCCAAATCATACCTGATTTAAGCAATTTATTCGGAGCTTGTTCATGGCCGATCACAACATTCCCCATTTCCAGAATGATCTTGGATATAAAACAATCGAAATTGGTGTAAAAGAATTTATGTGCGTAGGCGCTACACAACCATTCGATCATCCTCATATTTTCATCGATATGGGATCAATGGATGAGAAAATTTGTCCTTATTGTTCAACCCTTTATCGATATGTCCCCTCACTATCATACAATCAAACAAATCCAACAGGATGTTTATACCAGCCAAATAATTCACTATAGTGCATTCTCTGCTCTTTCAATATGAAGAAAACGCATGGATCAATCACCAATCATTGTTGGAGGAGGTATTGCTGGTTTAAGTACTGCTTTGGCTCTCGCCCATAAAGGAATTGCAAGTACACTTATCGAAAAATGTACACAGCTTGATGCAGTAGGTGCTGGTATTCAGCTTACTCCAAATGCAACCTGCATCCTTGCGCATTGGGGAATTCTTAACAAACTTATTGAAAGGGGTACAACACCACATTTTCTTGAGTTAAGAGATGGAGTTTCTTTAAAAGTGCGACTGCGCGCTAATCTCATCAATTTATCGGAAAAAAATTGGAGTGCTCCGTATATCACAATTCATCGCGCAGACTTACAAAAAGTTTTATACAACGCTGTTAGAGAAAATCCTTTTATCAAATATAAAACAGGAGAAACTGTTGTATCGTCTACCAAAACGGTTCCTAATAGCATTCATATAAAAACAAGAAAGACAGATGTATCAACTGAACCACAACAACAGCAGTTTTATTCAACACCACTTCTTATCGGTTGTGATGGAGTTTGGTCCACATTACGGCAATTAGCTCCTTTTCATGAAAGGGCAAATTTCAGTGGCTTTATTGCTTGGCGTGCAACAACAGAATTTGAAAATCTTCCTAAAAGCTTTTGTTCTTTATTACAAAATACCAAAACAATTACTGCTTGGATGGGCCCCAAAAACCATCTTGTCATCTATCCCATTCAATCATCAGCAAACATTTTTAATTTTGTCGCCGTTACTCATGGAGAAACTTCAAAAGAAGGATGGGCATATAAAGGAAATAAAAAAAAATTGAAATCTCTTTTTAAAGATTGGAATCAGCAAATTTTGCATGTCTTTGACCATATTGATGAATGGACCTATTGGCCCCTCTTTCAAATGAAACAGAACCGTTTTTTAGGTTTAGAGAGACAAGTATTTGTTGGGGACTGTGCGCACGCAGCCTTACCTTTTGCTGCGCAAGGTGCTGCTATGGCAATCGAAGACGCTGCTACATTAGCAGAAGTGCTTTCACTTAAAGACCTTTCATTAACGAAAGCTCTTTCACTTTACGAAAAAATACGTATGCCCAGAATTATAGCAGTAAAAAAACGTGGAGACTTTAATAGAATGGCTTATCATGCAACTGGTCCTCTAGCAATTGCACGTAATTTCATCATGAAAGTTCGTACACCAGAGAATATCATGTCCAACCTTAATTGGCTTTATATGTATGATGCTATGAACTTAACAAAAATGAAACAAGGCAATATATAGTAAAAACTTATAAAATTTATCTACCAGAATGACTTTGAATATTTATAAAGAAATAAAATGAGATTTCTTTTCGTTTTTGTTCGATGAGAAATGTATCATAGCTTATCAAACCTTTCAAAACCTACAATCCAATCCAAGAAAAGTCTTAAGCCACCGATAAAACAAGAACACCTTTCAAAACAAGCTGTCATTTCATAACTTTTTATTTAAACCAATTCCACATTAATAACACCTTGTACCGATTTCATAGCACTCGCCACACGTGAATTAACCTTGTATCGTTTTGGGAGCGTAATTTCGATTTCGCGTAATCCATCCTCTTGAATGAGAATAAGTCCAACTTCCCCATTTCCACCAAGATTTAAATTCTGCTCAATTTGCGGAAGCATATCAACTGTATTGATAAAAATGCGCATCATTTTATGATGCTGTAAGTCCTCATTTTCCAAAGATTGAACTGTCTCAAGCCGCAAACTGATGCCCTCAGAGCGATTTTCTGCACTCACTGTAATGATAAAAGATTTCCCTGGCTCTAGTATCTCCTCATAATCCGCAAGCCCCTCAGAAAAGAGAACTGTCTCATACTGACCACTCGTATCAGAAAAATGAATAACCCCCATTTTTTTGCCAGATTTTGTTTTGCGCACTTGTTTTGCCACAACAGTTCCAGCAAGCCTAGCAGCTTCTGCTCCTCCTTTGACAGCATTAGCAAAATTAACCCAAGTCTGTACGCGTTTTTTCGCAAGAATATCTTGATACTCATCCAGAGGATGAGCAGAAAAGTAAAAACCTATTACTTGAAACTCTCGATAAAGTTTTTCATCTGGTAACCAAGGAGTTGTTTGCGATAAAATCAAAGGCTCTTTTAACCCACCCGTCATCCCAAATATATCAATCTGTCCACTAGAATTATTATCAAGAATACGAAGTGCACGTGCATGAAGAGTTCCAAGACTTTCCAATAAAATCTCACGTGCGATATGAAAGCAATCAAAAGCGCCAGCACAAATCAAACTTTCCATTGCACGCTTATTAACAATGCGCGGATCAATACGCTCACAAAAATCTTCTATATCCTTAAAAGGTTTATTTCCACGACAAGCTACAATATGATCAACAACCGCTTCCCCCACACCTTTAATGGCAGCAAGAGAATAATAAATACAGTTATCACCAACCTCAAAAACACGATGTGATGTTTGTACACAAGGTGCAATCACTTTAATACCCAATCTTAATGCTTCACGCCGAAAATCATTTAATTTATCCGTATTTGTCATATCATACGTCATTGAAGCGGCTAAAAACTCAACTGGATGATGTGCTTTCATATAAGCTGTTTGGTAAGAAACAATCGCATAAGCAGCGGCATGCGATTTATTAAAACCATAATCTGCAAATTTTGCTAAAAGATCAAAAATAATATCAGCTTGATCCTTATCAACACCGCCAGCAACAGCTCCCTCTACAAAGCGCGTACGTTGTTGTTGCATTTCTTTATGAATCTTTTTTCCCATAGCCCTACGTAATAAATCCGCCTCCCCAAGCGAATAACCAGCAAGCACTTGAGCAATTTGCATGACCTGTTCTTGATACACAATAACACCCTGTGTCTCCTGAATCAGATGATCTATCTTAGGATGAATCGAAGCAATTTCTTCTTCCCCATGTTTGCGTGCGTTATAGGTTGGAATATTCTCCATTGGACCAGGACGATAAAGCGCTACAAGAGCAATAATATCTTCAATGCGATCTGGTTTCATTCCAATCAATGCTTTACGCATACCAGAACTTTCCACTTGAAACACGCCAACCGTTTCACCACGTGCCATCATAGCATAGGTTTCTTCATCATTCAGAGAGATATTCGACAAATCTATTTGAATGCCTTTTCGTGCGGCAAAATCTACCGCCATTTTCAAAACAGTAAGCGTTTTTAATCCAAGAAAATCAAATTTTACTAGCCCCGCCTGTTCAACATATTTCATGTTAAATTGCGTAACAGGCATATCAGAACGAGGATCACGATACATAGGAACAAGCTCTGAAAGCGGACGATCACCAATAACAATCCCTGCTGCATGCGTCGATGCATGACGATAAAGGCCCTCCAGCTGAAGTGCGATATCTAACATGCGTCCTACAACCGGATCTTTTTTCTTTTCTTCCTCAAATTTAGGCTCATCCTTGATAGCATCAGCCAGTTCAACTTGGCTTCCAGGCGTAGCAGGAACTAATTTTGTAAGATAATCCACCTGACGATAAGGAACTTCTAAAACACGTCCAACATCACGCAATACCGCACGCGCCTGTAACTTACCAAACGTAATAATTTGGGCAACTTGATCACGTCCATATTTTTTTTGAACATATTGAATAACTTCTTCGCGCCGCTCTTGACAAAAGTCGATATCAAAATCTGGCATAGAAACACGATCTGGATTCAGAAAACGTTCAAAGAGAAGAGAAAAACGCAATGGATCAACATCAGTAATAGTCAAAGCATAAGCGACAAGTGAACCGGCACCAGAACCACGTCCCGGTCCAACAGGAATATCATGCGCCTTCGCCCACTTTATGAAATCTGAAACGATAAGAAAGTAGCCAGAAAATTGCATCCGCGTAATAACGGAAACTTCATACTCAAGCCGCTGCTCATAATCTGCAACAGTATATCCTTCAGCCAATCCAATTGTCTCAAGGCGGATTTTCAAACCAGCCTTGGCCTGATTTAATAATTCACTATCTTCTACTTCTAAAGCAAAGTTTGAATCAACAGACTGCTCTATAAAACGAGGCAAAATTGGTTTTCGAATAGGCGTAGCTGTATGACAACGCAATGCAATTTCAACACTGTTCTCCAGAGCTTCTGGAAGATCAGAAAACAATGCAACCATTTCATCTTGTGATTTCAAATAATGATCCGGTGTTACCCGTTTACGATCTGGATTAGAAACAATTTGTCCTTCTGCAACCGCCATCAGTGCATCATGTGCTTCATAGCCTTCCCTCTTTAGAAAAAAAGCTTCATTGGTTGCAACAAGAGGAACTTCATGTGCATAAGCCAACTCAATAAGTGCAGCTTCTACTTGTCGATCAAAAGAGCTATGCCGCTGTAATTCCACATAAAGACGATCACCAAAAAGATTTTTTAAAGAAATCAAACGTTCGACAGCTCGTTCTTTTCTCCCTTCTGCCAAAGAAAAATTAAGTGGGCCTCCCCTACCACCTGTTAAAGCAATTATTCCTTCACTGTGTGATGACAACCAATCAACTTTAATATGAGGAGGATCAGTATCACACTTATCAAGATAGGCACGACTAACAAGACGAACCAAATGAGCATAACCGATCTCACTAGCTGCTAACAAAACAAGAGAACACAAATCAGAAGGATGGTGCCATTTAGCAAAACGCGAATTATCATTTTCATCACCAAAATCAACGGCGAGCTGACAGCCAATGATAGGCTGGATCCCATGCGAAAAACAATATTGCGAAAACTCCAACGCACCAAATAAATTATTCGTATCAGTGATAGCGACAGCTGGCGTTTGATCCGAAATCGCATGTTGAATAATTTGCGGAATTTTTAAAGCCCCTTCGAGCAGCGAATAAGCAGAATGCACTCTCAAATGGATAAAGCGAGGAAGAGATTTTTTTATCTCTCGTATTGTATTTTTATCTTCTGCCACTCTTAAATTTCCCACTGCAAAATAAATACCAAAGTGCAACCTTTGTTTGTCTTAATAATAGAAAATACTCTAAATCATTATGCCTTTAAATCTATAAACGTGTCACTCTGCATATGAGCCAAGACACTCCAGTTTTATTGATATTTACAAAAGACTTCCATGAAGAAAATATCTCTATTCACAGCAAATAAATACACAAAAACAAAAAGGAGAAATTTATAGAATATGACCAACATTTTATTCTTGTACTCTATTTATTATGTACCTTTAAATATTGATTTTTTTCTTAAAATGCAAAGTATAAATAAAGAAGATTTCACGTATATAACTTATCCCCAAAAAGCTCTTTTAAAACACTAGAAAAAATAAAAAGAGCAGGTTAAATTTCCTTATGCCTCCAAGCCTTATTACACCCCTTTTTAATTCTATCCGTACTCTTTCTGGGGTTACACCTAAGGTCTATAGCTTACTAGCCAAAGTCTTAAACATTAATCCATTACAACGTGAACCTAACCTTATTGATCTACTACAATTAATGCCTCATTCCGTCATAGACCGTAGAATGCGTCCCAGCATTGCTTGCGCACAAGAAGGCAGCACCACTACTCTGGAAATTGTTATTGATCAGCATCAACCACCACCCGTTGGCCGTAACCGCTTACCCTATAGGGTTATTGCACATGATCCAACAGGAAAAATAAATTTAGTTTTTTTTCATGCCCAAAATTCTTGGCTCAAAAAACAACTACCAGAAGGAAAAAAGGTTATTGTATCAGGAAAAGTTGAGCTGTTTAATGGTCAACTTTCAATGGTGCATCCCGATCATATCGCACCAAGCGAACTACCAAATCAGATTCCCTTCATTGAACCTATTTACCCCTCTACCGCCGGACTATCAGTAAAAACACTAAGACGTGTAATACAAAACGCCCTAGATTACATTCCTCTCTTACCAGAATGGATAGAAGAAAGCGTCAAAAAGCAACAAAACTTTTCTTCCTTTTCTGTTTCTTTACGCCGCATCCATGCGCCCATAGACCCCGATGATTTAACCTTAGAAAGTACAGCACGCAAACGTCTTGCCTATGATGAATTACTCGCTTCTCAATTAGCTCTTGGCCTAATGCGTTTAAAAACCAAATCTCTTGTCGGCACTTCTCAGCCCTCAACAGGAACTTACACTCAAAAATTACTGAAAGCCCTCCCCTTTCAACTTACAAATGGACAAACAAAAGCAATACAAGATATTGCAAATGATCTTGCTTCACCAGAACCAATGCTACGGCTTCTTCAAGGTGATGTAGGAGCAGGAAAAACTGTTGTTGCACTCATGGCAATGACACAAGTTGCTGAAAATTCAGGACAATCCGCTTTAATGGCCCCTACAGAAGTTCTTGCTAGGCAACACTTTGCAACAATTGCACCTCTTGCTGAAAAAATCGGGCTACAAACAGTTCTTTTAACAGGACGAGAAAAAGGAAAATCACGTACAAATATTTTAAATGATATTTTATCGGGCCAAGCTTCTCTTATTATCGGAACCCATGCACTTATACAAAATAACGTCACTTATAGTAATCTTACTTTAGCCATTATCGATGAACAACACCGTTTTGGTGTGCATCAACGTCTTGCCCTTACAGCAAAAGGTCATAAACCTGATATGCTGGTAATGACTGCTACTCCTATTCCACGCACACTCGTCTTAACAACTTTTGGTGATATGGATGTTTCCAGAATTACCGAAAAACCAATAGGACGACAACCAATTACAACAGCAACACTTTCTTTAAAACGTATTGATGAACTCATAGAGCGCATTGCCATCGCCTTAGAAAAAGGAGAAAAACTCTATTGGATTTGTCCTTTAGTAGAAGAATCATCAACTCTTGATCTCACTTCAATTGAAAGTCGTTTTGCTATTCTCCATGAACGATTTGGAGCACGTGTTGGTATGATACATGGGAAAATGTCTACAGTTGAAAAAGAGTCCGCAATGGCATCTTTTAAACGTGGAGATATCTGTATCTTAGTTGCAACCACGGTTATTGAAGTCGGAGTAGATATTCCTGATGCTTCTATCATCATCATAGAACATGCGGAGCATTTTGGTCTTTCACAATTGCACCAACTGCGTGGACGTGTTGGACGAGGAGAAAAAAAATCCTCCTGTATTTTACTCTACAAAGATCCACTAACAAAAAGTGCTGTAGAACGTCTTAATATCATCCGCAATACAGAGGATGGCTTTAAAATTGCAGAAGAAGACTGGCGTTTACGAGGAGAAGGAGAGCTTTTAGGAACACGACAATCTGGTATGCCTGAGTTCCACATAGCAAACCTTGCAGTCCATAGTGATCTTTTATCAATAGCAAGAAAAGATGCACATTTATTTTTGCAACGTGACCCTACCCTTTCTTCAGAACGAGGAAAAACTCTCCGTTTGCTCCTTTATCTTTTCGGGCGTGACGATGCTACACGTCTATTACGAGCAGGATAACAATAAAAACCAATCAAATAAAATTTAAAGCTTTACAATATGCTATTGTAAAAATTCTTTTATAAATTTTATCTCTTATTATTTTTCAACAAAGCCCTCGAAAAACTTACTCAACAGTGACTGATTTTGCCAAATTACGAGGCTGATCAACATCTGTTCCCAATAAAACAGCTGTATGATAGGCAATTAATTGAATGGGTAAAGCATAAATAATGGGTGTAATCAATTCTGGGATATCTGGCAGAATAACAGTTGATAAGGTATCAAAATGAACTGCTTCTGCCCCTTTTTTATTAGTTATTAAAATAATACGACCATTACGTGCAGCCACTTCTTGCATATTAGAAAACGTTTTTTCAAACCACCGATCATAAGGCGCTACAACAATCACTGGGATTGTCTCATCCACCAGTGCAATCGGACCATGTTTCAACTCTCCTGCGGCATAACCTTCAGCATGAATATAAGAAAGCTCTTTCAATTTAAGTGCTCCCTCCAAAGCAATAGGGTAAGAAGTTCCACGTCCGAGGTAAAGAACACTTTTTACATTTACGAGATGACGACAAATCTGTTCAATCTTATCATCTAACTTTAAAACCTCGTTTAAAATCCGCGGCACTTCTGCTAATTGTTGAACAAATTGATGTTCTGCCTTCTCCGAAAGAGACCCTCGTTGCTTAGCAGCACTAAGCGCCATTGCAGCAAGCGTTGCCAACTGACAAGTAAAAGCTTTTGTTGAGGCAACTCCAATTTCTGGTCCTGCTAATGTTGGGAGCATAAAATCAGCTTCTCTTGCCATTGTTGATTGCTCAACATTCACAATTGTCGCTGTTTTCACACCACGCTCACGACAATAACGCAAAGATGCCAATGTATCAGCTGTTTCACCAGATTGAGAAACAAATATCGGCAAGACATCAGGTGTTATAGGTGGTTCACGATAACGAAATTCAGAAGCCACATCATTATCAACACTTAAAGCAGCAAAACTCTCAAACCAATAACGTGCAATTAAAGTTGAATAATAAGCTGTTCCACAGCTTGCAAAAAGTATCCGATTAACATTTTTCCAATCAATCAAATTCTCAAGTGAGCGAACCGTATAATTTCCAAGATCAAGATAATGCGCTAAATTATGAGAAATCACTTCAGGCTGTTCAAACATTTCCTTGTGCATGAAATGACGATGATTACCTTTAGAAACCAATAAAGTTCCTTCAAACAATGTTGTAATAGGACGTTTTACCAATTTATTATTGGCATCGTAAATTGTTACAGTTTCCCGTGTCAGGACAGCTAAATCACCATCTTCCATATAACTGATACGATCTGTAAATGAAGCTAAAGCGATTGCATCCGATCCTACAAAACATTCATCTTTTCCATAACCAATCGCTAGAGGTGGTCCAGAACGAACAGCAATCATAAGGTCATCTTCACCTTCAAAAATAACAGCAATAGCAAAGGCACCCTGCAACCTTTTCCAACTCGTGCGCATTGCTTCTTGCGGTGAAAGACCATTTTTTAACGCACGCGTAATTAAATGTGCAATAACCTCGGTATCTGTCTCTGTTTCAAAGATATAACCATCTTCAATGAGTTCCTTTTGCAATTCTACAAAATTTTCAATAATACCATTATGAACAATCGCAAGTCGTTCCGTTACATGGGGATGAGCATTCCGTTCCACAGCAACTCCGTGCGTAGCCCAACGTGTATGACCAATTCCTAAATTTCCTTCTAGAGGTGTCTTTTTTAACTTTTCTTCTAAGTGAATAAGTTTTCCTTCAGCACGCACACGATAAAGGTGCCCATTATGCACTGTAGCTATACCAGATGAGTCATAGCCTCTATATTCAAGACGCCTCAAACCATCAACCAAAGAGGATGTAACACACTTATTTCCGAGAATTCCGATAATTCCGCACATTAAAAGCTCCAACTCACATCCTAAATTTAGAGTATTCCATAAAACAATCCAATAGTCTTTATTCAAAACCTTAAATCATCACATAACTTAAATATGTAACATGACAATACTTAAAAATAAGCCTCCCAATTGTGTGATCATCACAAAGTAAAAAATAAACTGAAACTGGTCACTTTTTCTGTTTTTTTGCTAACAAACGTGCACGCAATCTGGCTGCACAATCCTCTTTTATTACCTGTCGTGCACGTCCAAAAGCTACACTGTTTATAGGCACATTTTCAGTGATAACACTTCCTGAAGCAATATAAGAACTTTTTCCAACAATTAAGGGAGCAATAAGTGCTGAATTAGAACCAATAAAGGCACTATCACCAATCTGAGTTTTATATTTGTGAAATCCATCATAATTGCAAGTAATAGTACCAGCTCCAATATTACACCCTGCCCCAATTTCTGCATCGCCAATATAACTTAAATGATTAATTTTAGTAGCCTCTCCTACCTTTGCTTGTTTAATTTCACAAAAGTTCCCAACCTTCACGGATCGTGCTAACTCTGTTCCAGGACGCAAACGTGCGTAAGGACCAATCCGCGCATTCGCACCAACCACCGCTCCTTCTAGATAACTAAATGCATGAACAACTGCGCCAGAATGTACTTTTACTCCCAACCCAAAATAAACATTTGGCTCGATGATCACATCTGGTTCAATTTCTGTATCATAAGAAAAATAAACAGTTTCTGGTTTAAGAATCTTAACACCAGACAACATGAAATCATGTGCTTTGCGCTTTTGCCATACAGCATCGGCCTCAGAAAGCTCCAAACAGTTATTAATCCCTATAACATTGTCAAAAGGCACTTCAACGACTCGAACATCTAATCCTTCACGTGCCGCAATAGAAACAATATCCGTTAAATAATATTCTTGCTTCAAATTATGATTATCAACCTTTTCTAGAAGAGAAAGCGCATGTTTCCCATTAATGGCCATTATTCCACCATTACAAAAAGAAATTTTTTTCTCTTCATCACTTGCATCTTTTTCTTCTACAATCGCGATTACTTTACCATTTTTCTTAAGAAGACGTCCATAACCTTTTGGATTTGAAGCATAAAAACCAGCAACGACAACATCTGCTCCCTCAGCAAGCTGCGCACGAATTTTCAGCAATGAATCTTGCTCAATCAAAGGCGTGTCACCAAACACAATAAGAACATCATCCGCCCCTTTTTGCAAAGCTGGAAGCGCACAAAGAACAGCATGTGCAGTTCCTAAACGTTCTTTTTGTTCAAAAATCATTGCATTTTTTACAAATGATTGAACAATTTCAGTGACATCTTCTGCACCGAGCCCCACAACAACTGCTAATTGTGAAGTGCCTACCAATTCTATTTCTTTTAGAACATGGCAGACAAGAGGCAATCCAGCAATTTTATGCAGTACTTTAGGAAGAGACGACTTCATACGCGTCCCCTCACCTGCTGCAAGAACAATAGAAAGACAATTTCTAACCATAAAAACACATAAAGCTAACGAGAAAATCCAAAAAAACTAACAATATTATGCCAACGAATAGTTTCAATATTACTCAACAAAGGGTATTTTTCCAAAAGCCAATAGGAAAGATTCTGCATAGAGCCTGTTAAAAATAAAATACCTGTAACGACCAAAAAAATACCAATCATTTTTTCAACTTTTCCTAAATGAATACGAAAAGCGCCTAAAAATCTCATAAAACCAGTTGAAAATAGAGCTGCTAACACAAAAGGCACACCAAGACCCAACGCATAAATCCCTAAAAGGAGTGCTCCCTCACCTACAGTTTCTTTTGTTCCAGCAAGAGTTATAACAGGTCCTAAAATTGGACCAATACAAGGTGTCCAACCAAATGCGAAGGCTAAACCAATAACATAGGCTCCTAAAGGACCAGTAGGCACTTTATGCGTTTGAAAACGTGCTTCACGAAATAAAAAAGCAATTTTGAAAAGCCCCAAAAAATTTAAACCAAAAATAATAATGGTAATTCCAGCAGCAATTGCAAACCAATCGCGATAATAACCGATGAACTTGCCAATTGTACTTGCACTCGCACCAAGAGCAACAAAAACAGTTGTAAAACCCAGCACAAAAGCAATAACAGAAGATAACAGCCCCCGCCGTATAAATACTTCTCCCTCACTCTTTTGGGAACGCAAATCATCAATACCAATACCTGCCATATAACACAAATAAGGAGGGACTAAAGGCAAAACACACGGTGATAAAAAGGACAAAGCACCAGCAAAAAACACACCAACTGTTGAAATTTCTACAACCAAAACACTCTATCCACTTTCAATGATGATTTATGTCGCTTCATAAGCATCAATCCATTTCCTCATCAATTTGTTGCATATTTTTTGTATCTGCAACCACACTTATATCTTCATCATGGCCAGAAACAACTGAAAAAACTTTTTGATAAATTTTATCTTTATTTTTAGCAATCGCAATATACTCCCCCTCAGCTAACACGAGTGAAGCATAAGCACCCACTGTTTCATAAATGATATCACCAGAATCATTGGTAAGAGACCAACTTGTATCTGCTAGTGCTTCTCCTCCTTCTTGCCGCACCAACTTTAAGACAATTTGAGCTGCCTGATGTTCAAGAGTTACCTCGGTAATTTTACCTGCATCTACTTGGATATCGGAACGAACAATAGCATTAATGGAACCATAATGAGAAGCAACATGATAGTTGCCAGCTTTCAAACGCACAATTGACTGAGGTTTAATATTAGATAAAATCACACCGGTATCATCGTTTTCTTTTTCATCTTCATAGATAGTAAAACGCAATTCCTTTTCATTGATCATACCGTTTAGCAATATAGCATTTAAAATAACACCACCAGCATCAAGATTGAACTTTTTAACAAGTCTCTGCCCACTTTCTAAAGTGACATGACTCATCGCACTCACATGACCAAATGAGACATGTACAAGATAACTTCCTGGATCTAAAGAAAAACGTGCGCTTCCTCCCTCATAAATTTCAGCCAATGGTAATTTATTATCAACCCCTAGGATAGGTGCATAAATCCGCCACACAAGCCCTTTCATAATATTTTCATTGCTGTTTGTTAACCGAGCATGCAAGATAAGTTGGGGTTTAGAAACTAAATTCTCTTTCTCAGAATCTTTTTCCAAATCTTGAGACTGTAAAGTAAAACTTGTAGATTGTTTTTGGTGATAATCCTGCATACTCCCTTCTTCAGAAAAAACACAATTATTCCAGATCAATAAGATAAGCGCTACGCATAACCACAAGCATCGACGCAATATTTTTGCAAGAATATCCATTTTCATATTGTTGACCAAAGCGACTATTTTTTCAAGAAATAATATCACTAAAATCATCATTCTAAATTGAAAAACTCACACCACAACCACACGATGAAACGGCATTAGGATTATGAATTTGAAAAGACTGTCCCATAAGATCATCAACAAAATCAATTTCAGCCCCTTCCATGAAGGGAAGCGATAATGAATCAATAAAGACAATTGCCCCATCTTTTTTTAAAACGAGGTCATCTTCACTCATTTCAGAAACCAAGTCATATTTATAAGAAAAACCCGAACATCCACCGCCTTCAACGGAAATACGTAACCCTATTTTATCAGGTTCACTCAAAAGTATCTGAGCAATCCGCTTAGCAGCAATATCTGAAATATTCACACCCATTTTATATATCCTTGCATTAAACTATCAAGAAAGAGTATCCCAGCAAAAGAGAAGTTTATTAAATAAAATATAAGCCTCTCTCAATTTAGGATGAGAATGGACAGCTTGCAATGGACATAAACAATATCAATTTCAATTACCACTCTCGAGCGCCCTATAGTGCCACCCCACAAACAAGCCGTGGTAGATTATTCCATGAAATGATGAGTCCTATACGATCACCTTTTCAACGAGATAGAGACCGTATTATTCATTCTAATGCATTTCGACGCCTTAAACATAAAACACAAGTCTTTATTGCTGATGAGAGTGATCATTATCGTACACGACTGACACATTCAATAGAAGTTTCTCAAATTGCACGAACATTAGCCCGTGCGCTCTGTCTTGATGAAGATCTTGCCGAAGCCATTGCCCTTGTTCACGATTTTGGGCATACGCCTTTCGGCCACGCGGGAGAAGATGCCCTTAATGAAGCAATGGCACATTATGGCGGTTTTGACCACAATGCACAAGCATTACGCATTGTCACAAAGCTAGAACAACGCTATGCAAATTTTGATGGACTTAACCTCACTTGGGAAACGCTCGAAGGTCTTGTGAAACATAACGGTCCCCTTTTAGGTCCTTATGCGAACAAAAAAGAGGTTCCTATCGATATTCTACAATACAATGTAAAGCAAGATCTTGAGCTCGATTGCTTCGCTGGACTAGAAGCGCAATGCGCGGCTATTGCTGATGATATCGCTTATAATGCTCATGATATTGATGATGGTTTACGTTCACAATTTTTAACAATTGACCAATTCGAACAGGTTTCGCTAACCGCAACATTATTAGAAGATATAAAAAAAGAATATCCACGACTTGATCAAACTCGGCGCGGCTACGAACTTGTGCGCAAACAGATAACAATCATGGTTGAGGATGTTATCAAACAATCACAAAAAAATTTGGCACACATTGCGCCAACAAGCATAAAAGATGTTCACCAAGCAAAACAAACCATTGTGACCTTTTCTCCTGAAATGGCAGTTTACGAAAAAGAACTAAAAGATTTTCTCTTTAAAAATCTTTATTACCATGAACAAGTTCTCAATCGTCGCAATGCAGCAAAATGCATTGTACAAAAATTATTCGACTGTTATCATCAGAATCCAGATATCATGCCTGAAAGCTGGTACAACAAAACAACTTACCTAACAAATCAAGAGTTAGCGCGTCTCATTGCTGACTTTTTGTCAGGTATGACGGATCACTATGCTCTACGCGAATATCACCGTTTATTTGACCATACAGATAATTTCGTTTAATTGCTTTTGAATACATAATGGAAATTGAATATGAATGTCTTTAAAAACTTCGAGAAAAAAATTAAAAAAACACTCGAATTATCTGATATAAAAGGGAAAAATGGAGAAGATTTAGATTTATCAAAAATTACCGTTGATCCCCCCCGTGATTCTTCACATGGCCATTTATCAACCAACGCTGCAATGGTGCTCGCAAAGTCTATAGGGCTTAATCCACGTGAGCTTGCAGAAAAAATCATAGAACTTCTCAAAGATGAGCCCTCTATCGACTGTATTCATGTTGCCGGCCCTGGATTTATCAACATCACGCTTACAAAACTATTTTGGCAAAATGCTATAAAATCCATACTTGAATTAGGCATCTCTTACGGTCGTATTCCGATGGGACAAGGAAAACGTATCAATGTTGAGTATGTATCAGCAAATCCAACAGGGCCAATGCATGTGGGACATTGCCGAGGAGCTGTTGTGGGTGATGTTCTCTCTAATTTGTTGCAATTCGTCGGATACAATATTACGAAAGAATACTACATTAATGATGCTGGAAAACAAATCGAAGTGCTTGCCCACTCCGTATTGTTACGCTACCGCGAAGCTCTGGGACAAAAAATTAATGCAATTCCAGAAGGACTATACCCTGGTGAATACCTGATACCATTGGGCCAATCTCTTGCTCAAGAATTTGGTGACCAACTCCTCACTATGGATAAAGATGAAGCTTTATCTATCGTGAAGGAGCGTGCAATTCATGCCATGATGACGATGATTCGAAAAGATTTGGCAGCTCTTAATATTTATCATGATATCTTTTTTTCTGAGCGGATGCTTTATGCAGATAATGCACGCGCTATCCGTAATACAATTAATGATCTCACTTTAAGTGGTTATATCTACAAAGGAAAACTCCCACCACCAAAAGGGCAAAATACAGAAGACTGGGAAGCAAGCGAACAAACTTTGTTCCGCTCAACCGATGTTGGAGATGATCAAGACCGTGTTTTAGTTAAATCTGATGGTTCTTATACTTATTTTGCTGCGGATGTTGCTTATTTTCGTGATAAATTTAATCGTCATTTTGATGAAATGATTTATATTTTAGGTGCTGATCACGCTGGTTATGTAAAACGATTAGAAGCCATGGCAAAAGCAATTTCTGGCGATAAAGCCAAATTGAGTGTTTTCTTATGCCAGCTAGTAAAGCTCTTTCGCAACGGTCAACCTGTGCGCATGTCGAAAAGAGCAGGATCATTTGTGACTCTACGGGATGTTGTGGAAGAAGTTGGCCGTGATCCAGTGCGCTTTATGATGCTATACCGTAAGTGTGAAGCACCACTTGATTTCGATTTTGCCAAAGTAACAGAGCAATCAAAAGATAACCCCATCTTTTACGTACAATATGCAAATGCACGTTGTCACTCTGTTTTTCGTCAAGCACAAGAAGCCCTTCATATTGAAAATCTTTCAAATGATACAATGATTGCGTACCTCAACCGATTAACAGACGATAATGAAATATCCTTAATACGCAAACTTTCTGAATACCCACGTATCATTGAACAAGCTGTAATTCATAAAGAGCCACATCGATTGGCGTTTTATCTCTATGATCTTGCTTCCAGCTTTCATGCTCATTGGAATAAAGGGAGTGATAATCTTGCTTTACGTTTCATCCAGCCTGATGATAAAGAGCTAACACTTGCCAGATTAGGCTTGATACAAGCTATCATGAATGTTTTATCATCAGGACTTACAATTGTAGGAGTCGAAGCACCGACAGAAATGCGTTGAAAAAGTTCTATAAATACATAAAATAGGTAGTTTGTTGATATTTTTCATATATCCTTATCGCAAAAGGGGGAATATAATTTTTAAATATAACAAATTAAATTTAACCATTTATTGCATGCAGATGCAAATCATCATGTGAGTAAAGCTATGAGCGATAACGATCGCAAAAATCCGCGCGAAATAAAACAAGATCATGAACACCATGATCCTTTAGAGAGGCTTACGCGCATTTTTAATCCGAATAAACAAAGCGGACATCAAAATGATCAGTCCTCTTCAAGCGCTGATCAATCGATATCTCACACTCCTCAAACTTCATCTTATGAAGATGACTTTGATTTGTCCTTTCTAGAAGCAGAGCTTGAAAATAATTTAACAAATGACTTGCCAAATGGATCAACAGCTTTTTTCAACCAATCAGAACAAAACAACTTTTCGTCTGAAGAGCCATATTCTTCAGCTATGAATCATGATGAAGAGCAAATTTTAGACGAACTTTCTCCATTACCTATCCCAAAGAATCAATCATCTCAAAAGAGAACTGCACCCATCAGTACTGATCCTTTTTTTGAAAAAAGTAATTCTAGCACGCAATCAGAAAATTTCTTTTTTGATGAAGCAGATAAACACAACAATGGAGAAATCAGACCAGAATCTATTGAACAAACTAGCCGTTTTGCACAAACAGTCTCGCAACAAAGAGATACTCCTATACAACAAAATTATGATGACAATCAAAGCTTTCACAATACTCCTATAAACCACCCGTATAAAGTTTCAGCTGATCAAAAAAATTGGGCTACAGAGTATTATACTAATGTCTCCTCCTCTACAGAGCAAAATATATTTCCCTCATCTGCTGACCTTACTTCAGAGAAAAAGGATAATGAAACAACAAGTAGCTTTCTATCACCTTTGGATTCAACACAAATGGGTAAACAGTCTTATTCAGAAGGCTTTTCACAGGAGCATTATGCTACCGATTATCCCCAGTTTTATGAAGAAGAATCCGCAAAACAAAAAATTTATTCTGAAAAAACTTCAAAATATCGTGCCACTCAAGGACAACATATCAATAGCGCTGAAAATAACTCTGAGCAAAATAATAAAGAAGCGTCGTATCAAAATAATTTAAATGATACGCACGTCTCATCAGAAACCCTTAACACAAAACAAAGAGAAAGCTTTTTTGCTCATAACTATACGCACAGGGATACTCCTCCTCCAAATGTTGATACTTATAAATTTGCAGAGGAAATGGTAGAAAAAACTGGCCCCATTATGGTTCCTGAAGTCCCGTATGAAGCCCCAGAATATGATGTACCAACTGATGATTTGAAAGAAGAATTTTCTGATATATTCAATGTAGGAAATGTTTCAGCAGAAAATTTTTCACGGCAGCAACAGCAAAATGAAGTCTTCAATGAAGTCTTTCATCATCCCATGGATATTCCAAAAGAAGACGCATATACAAATTCACAAGATCAAAATGCCAACTATTTTCCCACTAACAATATGGGATATCATCCCTCTCTTTCTACAGAGAATCCATTATACAAAGGTATAGATGAAGTCCCCACGCACGCATCACCTCCCCCTCCCGTAAAAAGCTCTATTTTTGGTAAAACGCTTACTAAAAGTATTGTTCTTCTTATCTTAATAACAATAGGTTTCTTCAGTTATTTTCATTTTTTTATGCCATCACAAAAAAATGGAAATCTTCCCATTATCCATGCTGACAATACACCTTTCAAATTTAAACAAGAAACAACTGAAACAAAGAATGATGTCGCACATAATTTAGATATTTATAAACAAACAACTGAACAAAATGAAAAACAAGAAAATGCACAGCAATCGCTTATTGATAATTCTGAACAACCTGAAAATTTAACAGAATTAAACCAACAAGAATCTACAAGCTTTTCATCCTCTTCTCTTGATGAATCCGATGTTGAAGATGCAGTGACAGAAGCCATCAATCACACCGTTCCAACACGAGAAGTACAGACTGTTATTGTAAACCAAGATGGCACAGTTATCCTAGCACCAATGAATCACACAGAGAGAAAAACTTCTGACGAACCAGAAGAAACAATTGATCAAACCCCTGTAGATCAATCTCAAGATTTTTCTCCTGTTTCTTCTCAGGAATCCGATATAAACAATAAAGAAACAGAGCATAATTTTACAAGTGCTATTGATAAAATAATAGCTGAAAGCACTTCTCCTTCTAAGATTGAAGGAAAAGTTATACCTCTTCCTTCGTATGCAGAAAGAAATTCAGAACGACAAAAACATGCTGATTCTCGCGCAACATCACCAAATCACATAGCTACACAAAATGCAGAAAGTTATTACGTACAGCTTGCATCCCAACCAACCCATGCATTAGCGAAAGATTCTTTGAAAACCATAAAATCTAGATTTGGATTCCTTATTGGTGCTCGTCCTTTAAACATTCAATCCGCACTCATACCAGGTAAAGGGACCTATTATCGTATTCGTATACAAACACAAAACCGGAATGATGCTATAAACCTTTGTGAAGATATAAAGAATTCTGGAGGAAATTGCTTCATTACTCGCTAAATAAATCAGGCAGCAGCTTTAATAACCGCTACATGATTTATTTTAATACCAAGTATTTGATTTATTGATTAATGTCAGGGATTAAAATCGTTTCAATTTTTTTAAGCTTATGCATTTGAAAAATTTTATACCTTAATCTATGGCCTCATGAGATTTTCATCTAACGGATTATTCATGGGATAAAGATGACGACGTATTTTTATAGATATAAGGTATTTCGGATGTCGAATTTAAATCTTTTCTCGGACTTGTTATCGTTTGATTTGATTCTGTAGTGCTATAATGCGATATATGTTCAGGTTTTTTTTCAAAAAAAGATCCCAAAAAACCAAAAACAAACCAAATAATAAAAACTCCAAGAAGAATAGCAAGGATACCTCTACCAATTGAATTAAGCTGTTCACGCTCTTTTTTTTCTGTCGCTATACGTTTCTCATATGTGTGGTAATTTCTATCAATCATAGTGAATTCCTTTTCTCAATTCCCCTACCTTTAAGTTACAAAATATACATATATGAAGTTATTCAGATACTTACTTTTGGAAAACGATAAATATTACTAAAGGTTCCGGATGATCTGATAAAATTGAGAAAAAAGAGCATAAAAATAAAAATATCTCTTAAGAGTCTTTTCTTTTAATTCTATGCTAAAGTATTAACACGAATGTTTTGCTAAAAATAAAAAAAGGTTGTAATAAAAGTATCTCATTTTTCTTATAATAAAAACTACACAGAAATAAAGCATACCCTTAAAGGTCTTAGTTATGAAATCCCTTACATCATCGCTTCCGTTTAAAATAGAAAAACACCCATCACCTCTGCCAGATCAGAAACGTGAAGAAATTCTGAAAAGTCCTGGTTTTGGTCAATTTTTTACAGACCACATGTGTACTATCCAATGGACTGAAGATAAAGGTTGGCATAACGCTCTTATATCTCAATACAAAGCCTTAGAGATTAGCCCAGCAAGTACCGTTTTGCATTATGCGCAAGAAATTTTTGAGGGTTTAAAAGCATATCGCGCAAAAGACGGACGCATTTTGTTATTCCGCCCTGATGCCAATGCACAACGTTTCATAGAATCGGCAAAGCGATTAGCAATGCCAGAATTACCAAAGGATATCTTTATAGATGCCGTTAATCAATTGGTAAAAATTGATCAAAAATGGGTTTCAGGGCTTCCAAATGCTAGCCTCTACATACGTCCATTCATGTTTGGCAATGAAAGCTTTTTAGGCGTTCGCCCTTCTCAAGAATATCTTTTTTGTATCATAGCCTCTCCAGTTGAATCATATTTCAAAGGAGAAGAAAAATCTGTTAGCGTATGGATCGAAACAGATTATAGTCGTGCCGGTCCGGGAGGTACAGGCGCTGCCAAATGTGGTGGCAACTATGCAGCAAGCTTACTCGCACAAAGCAGTGCGATACAAAATAATTGTAGCCAAGTGCTTTTCCTAGATATGATTGAACATAAATGGATTGAAGAACTCGGCGGTATGAATGTTTGCTTTATTATGGCAAATAACACACTTGTGACACCTGGACTTAGTGGCACTATTCTTCCAGGAATAACACGTCATTCAATTTTACAATTGGCCCAAAAAATGGGGTTAACAATAGAAGAACGTCCTTATTCTTTTGAATCGCTCAAAGAAGATGCACGAAGTGGTCACCTTAAAGAAGTCTTTGCTTGTGGTACAGCAGCTGTTGTTACATCAATCGGTCGCTTCAAATACAAAGATGGCGAAGTCGTTATCGGAAATGAAACGATTGGTGAGGTTACAAAACAACTTCGCTCACAACTAGTTGACCTTCAAAAAGGCAATATAGAAGATAAAAATGGCTGGGTACACTCTGTCCAGCTTTCATAACAATTAAAGATATTTCTACAAATCACTGTCAATGCTTCCATAAAAATATCTCTTAGAGTTTTTTATGGAAGCACAGTTGCTTCAAATAATTCTTTTTCACTTTCTTAACAGATACAGTGAAAAAGAAAGCGTTTTAATCAAATTTTGAATAATCTCTATGCTGCGCTTTAATACGACGGATTGTACCGGTATGTGAACGCATCACAAGTGTTTCTGTTTGAATATAATGAGGAGTAAATTTAACACCTGAAAGCATATTGCCATCCGTTACACCTGTTGCAGAAAACAACACATCCCCTTTTGCCATTTCTTCCATTGTGTAAACTTTATTGGGGTTATCAATTCCCATTTTGGCAGCGCGCGCGATTTTTTCTTCTGTATCAAGTTGCAAACGACCTTGCATCTGTCCACCAATACAACGCAAGGCTGCAGCAGCTAATACCCCTTCTGGAGCTCCACCAATCCCCATATAGATATCAATACCCGTTTCATCTGGATTCGTTGTATCGATAACGGCAGCAACATCTCCATCGCCAATTAAACGAATTGATGCTCCCGTTGCACGCACTTCTTCAATCAGTTTTTCGTGACGAGGCCGATCCATAATACAAACAGTTATCTGATTAACAGCTACGCCTTTAGCTTTTGCAAGGGCGTGAATATTATCAGCAGGCAAAGCATCTATATCAACAATCCCTTTGGGATAATCAGGACCAACAGCAATTTTTTTCATATAAACGTCAGGAGCGTAAAGGAGATTACCCTTTTCAGCAATTGCAACCACAGCTAGAGAATTAGCAAGATTTTTAGCACAAATTGTCGTTCCTTCAAGTGGATCAAGTGCAATATCAATCGCGGTCCCTTCTTGAAGTCCTACTTTCTCTCCAATATAAAGCATAGGAGCTTCATCACGTTCCCCTTCACCAATCACCACTGTACCATCAATAGGCAACCGATTAAGCTCCTGACGCATTGCATCCACAGCAGCTTGATCAGCAGCCTTTTCATCACCGCGTCCGCGCCAGCGTGCAGCTGCAACAGCAGCACGTTCAGTGACACGTACCAATTCAAGCGTTAGAATACGATCAAGTCCATTTAAATTTTTCTGAGATGCGGGCATATGAAAAATCCTACTGAATGAGTATTAAAGAAAAAGCGTTAGCATTTATTGTTAAACATTAATAAGAAAGCTTTTGGCAAAGATGAGAACTTTCCACAACAGAAAAAAACACTCAAATTTCTTTTTTTGTCATTAAACAACTTCTCAACTTTATGCCATAGGTTCAATACGAATGAATTGAGACTTTGCAACAAGATGTCCATCTTTTTCAATTGCTGCAAGTGCTTTTCGTACATTCACCTCCGTTGTTTCATGCGTTATTAAAATAATTGTTTTTACAATCTGGCTTTCTACAAAAGGTTTTTGAACAATCGATTCTAATGAAATGCTATTATCAGCCATATGCTGTGCTACTGCAGCAAAAACACCAGCACGATCATGAACATTCAAACGAATAAAATAACCACCTGCATGATGCGAAATACGTGCTTTTTTATGAGGAGCAAGCTCCAATGCTGGATTTCTTAAAACAGGTGCATACTGAAAACCAGTACGTGCTTTCGCTATGTCAGCCAAATCAGCAATAACTGCTGATGCTGTTGCCGCTCCTCCAGCACCAGGACCAGAAAAGAGCAATTCACCTAATAAATCACTTTGAATAGAAAGGGCATTTGTTACGCCATGAATCTGTGCAATCATTGATGATGTTGGTACCATTGTCGGGTGAACACGCTGCTCAATTCCAGAATCTGTTTCTAACGCAACCCCTAAAAGCTTAATCCGATAACCCAATTCATCAGCTGCACGAATATCAATCTGTGAAATATTGCTAATTCCTTCAACATACACATCATCTAACGAAATGGCCGTTCCGAATGCTAAACTTGTCAATAAAGCCAATTTATGAGCTGTATCATTTCCCCCAATATCAAAAGTTGGATCAGCTTCAGCATAACCAAGTCTCTGTGCATCAGCCAAACAATCTTTAAATGAAAGGCCTTCATTAAACATACGTGTTAATATATAGTTGCAGGTTCCATTGAGAATACCATAAATTCGCGATATACGGTTACCGCAAAGTGATTCTCTCATCGCTTTGATGACAGGAATTCCTCCAGCAACAGCCGCTTCAAAATGAAAAAAAACACCTTTTTTTTCTGCACTTACAGCAAGTGCTACCCCATGTCGTGCGAGAAGTGCTTTATTGGCAGTAACAACATGATGCCCTACCTCCAGAGCTTTTTTAACAGCTTGATGCACAACATCTAATTCACCACCAATTAATTCCACAAAAACATCAATATCATCAGAAGAAGCCATATCCACTGGTGAATCGAACCATTTTACATCACTCAGATCAATTCCACGATTACGACTTCTATCACGTGCACTAACAGCAACAATTTCGATCGATCGTCCACATTGGCAAGCTAAACTACTCGCTTTTTCACGCAGAATTTTTATAACTGAAGTACCAACCGTACCAAGACCCGCAATGCCAACTCTTAAAGCTTCTGCCATTATCTAACTGCTTATCCCTCTCTTCTTTTGAAAAATACGATGTGTAAATCAACGAAAATGATGCTTACAACCAAACACAATCTAAAGAAGTCCCCCACTCTATTCAACCAAATTTGTCTTCTTGTATCACAAAACTGCTCGTTCAATCAAAATCTCTCAGATATAAATTTATCTCTTTTAAAGAGTAATAGCCTTTATAAAAACGACTGCTTCACTGCTTCAAAAGAGTGGAGTTTCAATCAACATATAAAAAAATGATTATTAACTTCTATTTTACTTTCGATTTGTTTCAATATTTTTTCATTTTTACAGCGGACATTTTATGAAACGAAAGGAAAGCATATCTAATCGCAAAGACAGTCTTTATGTGATTCGTATCATTTTTCAGCTTATTAATGATTATGTTTATCGTTTTATTTCAAGAAACTGTTCTACAGCCGCTTATAGTTTCACCGAAAACCTTGGATGATTATTCTCCGAAGATCTTTGAACAAGTAAAATACCAAGCATATATTTCAGAAAGACAACAATAGAAAAAACACCAAAACATTTAACATACTGATTTAATTTATTTTTATTTTTCAAAATAAGCGAGCACTAAAAATATCATTTAATTATCAGGTTGCTAACATAAAAAATTCATCAACCATGAATTATGCTCTCTATTTTCTCACGCACAACTCTAGAAAATAAAAAAATCCAGCCAAGAGTGACAATAATATATCCAAAAATAATGCAATAAAATATGTTTTTTAAAAAAAAATTACGTAGAGGGCTTGCGAAGTAAAAAGATCCTCTCTATAAGCCTCATCATTGGTTCGCGCCCATCGTCTAGAGGTTAGGACGCCGCCCTTTCACGGCGGAAACAGGGGTTCAATTCCCCTTGGGCGTACCAAATCTTTTTTACAACCAATAACTTATTGATTTTACGCATGTTTTTTTAAGGTGCGGGGCGCGTAAATAAAGGTTAGGGAATAGGATTTGGGAAGTTATCCTGTGAAGAGAATTATCAAAGTCTCTGTGTGAATAATTTTTCTATTCAAAGAGTAATGCTATATCGCTTACGCTTATAAGAAAAAAATGCGTTAACTATAGATCTATGGGATAGTGTTTTTTGTAATGTTTAAAATTTGTAAGGCACACTAACACGTAAACTGTATTTTCTGGCAAATACAACTGTCATCCTTTGTAAAACTCTATTCTTCTCCCAGAAGAGCTTTAAGAATAATTTCCAAGACTATTTCTAAGGGCTAATTCAAAACTCGATTTATACCGCCCCTTCTTGATTACAGTTCCTTGTCTATCACATAGTCTATCACATTCAATTTTTTCTAGACAAACAGATCACTACCTGAGAGCTGAAAGAGTAGAATAAAGATTTATAACCTTATTTATCAATTTATTTCCCGAATATAATATCTCTAAAAATCGTAACGAACGCCATAATAATATAAATTTATCAAACAATTAAATAAAATGTCTTACAAAAAATAAAGATTCCCTACACCCTGTAGTAAATTTTACCGAATCCTTCTCTTGCATCAGCTTTTTATCAACGATACAATGATCATATTACAAAATTAATATTATTTTTTAATGAATCCGTTTAGCAATAGTTTCTAAAATATTGATAAATATATATTTTAAGAGCGCCTTCTATCATTCTTGTTTTTACTTTTCATTACAAACCTGAAAATGCTATAAAAAATAATATCACTTAAACAAAAAGGACTTCTAATGGCAAAGATCAAAGTGGAAAACCCCGTTGTTGAAATCGATGGGGATGAAATGACCCGTATCATCTGGAAATATATTAAAGATAAATTGATCCATCCCTATCTCGATATTGAGCTTAAATATTACGATCTTTCCGTCGTAAATCGAGATGCAACCGATGATCAGGTAACCATTGATTCTGCCAATGCTATCAAAAAATATGGGGTTGGTATAAAATGTGCAACCATCACACCGGATGAAGCCCGAGTTAAAGAATTTAACCTTAAAAAAATGTGGAAATCACCCAATGGCACAATCCGTAATATTTTAGGTGGCGTTATTTTTCGTGAACCTATTATTTGCAAAAATGTACCACGCCTCGTTCCTAGCTGGACAAAACCAATTATTATTGGACGGCACGCTTTTGGTGATCAATATAAAGCCACGGATTTCAAATTTCCTAGTAAAGGGAAATTAAGTATTAAATTTGTTGGAGATGACAATCAAATTATTGAACATGATATTTTTGACGCCCCAAGTGCAGGGGTTGCTATGGCTATGTACAACCTTGATGAATCAATTCGTGATTTTGCCAGAGCATCTTTTAATTATGGGCTACAACGAAATGTTCCAGTCTATCTTTCAACAAAAAATACCATTCTAAAAGCTTACGACGGCCGTTTTAAAGACATCTTTCAAGAAATATTTGATGCAGAATTTAAAACTGAATTTGAAAATCATAAATTATATTACGAACATCGCCTCATTGATGATATGGTGGCCTCTGCTCTTAAATGGTCAGGTGGCTATGTGTGGGCATGTAAAAACTATGATGGTGATGTTCAGTCTGATATTGTTGCTCAAGGCTTTGGCTCCCTTGGTCTCATGACTTCTGTCCTCATGACACCAGATGGTAAAATTGTTGAAGCAGAAGCAGCACACGGTACAGTAACACGTCATTACCGTCAGCATCAAAGAGGTGAAGAAACATCAACAAATTCTATTGCATCTATTTTTGCATGGACACGAGGACTAGCGCACCGTGCTAAACTGGATAATAATGAGAAATTAAAGAACTTTGCCAAAACATTAGAAGAAGTTTGTATTAAGACCGTTGAAGAAGGTTTTATGACTAAAGATCTTGCACTTTTAATTGGACCTAAACAAAAATGGCTTTCTACAACAGATTTCCTTGATAAAATTAATGAAAATCTCAAACAAGCAATGAAGAATTAAGTTATCACTTTATTTAAATTTCAAAGCTCTGCGAAAAGCGAGCTTTGAATCTTCTCTTGGCAAATTTAAATAACTGCCTTATAAATAAAAGAGGTCAACTCTTTACTAAATAGCAAAAATAGTGAAAAAACAAAGCTGGTCTGCGCTTTTATTGGGGAAAAATGGTATTCGTTTTTTAACGTTTACTGGTGGTGTTGTATTACACGCTACCAACATTTATGTTGTTATTACTATTTTACCTTCTCTTATGAGTGATATTGGCGGTGAACTTTATTACTCTTGGGTGGCAACCGTTTTTATTACAGCCTCACTCCTTGGTACTTCTCTTGCAACAAAAATATTAGAGAAAATAGGTCCTCGCAAAGCTTATTTAATCTCTGGCTTCATTTTTACTGTTGGTACCCTCATGTGTGCCATAGCTTCGACTATGCCATTATTTTTAATAGCACGTTTTATTCAAGGATTCGGGAGCGGTTCTTTATTATCCTTATCTTACTCTATGGTTCGTATTGTTCTCACTCCATCTGTATGGTCATATGCACTGAGTATTATCTCTGGAATGTGGGGAATATCAACCTTATTAGGACCAGCTATCGGGGGCATTTCTGTACACTATGGTATGTGGAGAGCGTCCTTTTGGGTTATTGGTGCATTAGCGGTAATTTTCTTGCTCATAGCCCTTAAAGTTTTACCAAAAGAAAATAAGAACACTGTTCCCTCATCCCCACTTCCTCTTTTACAACTCTTTATACTTATCTTTTTGATTATTATCATTTCTGTTGGTGGTGCTATAAATACCACTATTGCGCAAATTGGCGGATTAGTTATCGGACTGTGTCTTCTCTTTGTTCTAGCAAAAATAGAATCATCCACACTTCATCCTATGTTGCCGCGTAAATCCTTTTCCTTCTCTTCTGAGTTTTTTTCTATTTATGCTTTGATACTTGTTATGACGACCGTGGTATACAGTATGGAGCTTTATTTTCCACTTTTTCTTCAAGAACTTCATGGACAAGCCCCACTTGTTGCCGGTTATATAGCGTCACTCATGAGTTTCGGATGGACATGTGGTTCCCTATCAAGTGCTGGTATAAATACAAAAAAAATTCATAGTATCATTATATACTCCCCCATATTGAGCCTTTTGGGTATAAGCAGTCTTTTATGGCTCGTTCCAATAACAGATTCCACATCTGGACATATCTTTATCATTTGCTTAGCATTGTTTGCTATAGGGATTAGCGCTGGCATAGCATGGCCGCATTTACTAACACGGATATTACAATGTGCAAATAATGAAGATGCCCTACGTGCCAGTGAATCTCTTACCTCTGTACAGCTATTTTCTGCAGCATTAAGTGCAACTCTTGCAGGAACAATTACAAATTTTGCTGGCCTTTTAAATCCTGGAGGAATAGTAGGAATGATTTTAGCCGCAAAAACTCTTCTTGTAGTACTCATCAGCCTTTTATTTTGTCTTGGCATTCCACTTGCTTTACGTGTTTCTTATAGCATATTTAAAAATCCAAAAGGACAATCAAATAACTAAATAAACGAGAAGACGTTTTCTTTCTCAAGAGAAAAAAAATTAATTACGCTTTTCCTCATACAAAGAAAAACAAAAAATCAGTAAACCACATAGAGTTAAGACACCCCCAAGAACAGCAGTATATTCATAACTATAGCCCAACTTCAAAACCCACGCTCCAGATTCTGCTCCAAGAGCGTTAGCAATATTAAAAGCAGATTGCATTAACGCTCCCGCTAAAATCTGCCCATGGAGAGCAACATCCATAATCTTTGTTTGTATAGAAGGCATAGCTGCGAAAGAAGTACCAACAAAAAAGCATCCTAATGCTGCCGTTAACGGTGTATGGGATAAAAAGAAAAAAAGAAAAAAAACAAATGTGCTCCAAAGCATAGCAAAAAATATCATGGGTGAAATGCCAATTTTAACAGCCAATTTAGGTCCCAAAAGATTACCTACCACCATGCCCAATCCAACTAACGGCATAATAAATGGTACAAAATCAAGCGAAACACCAGAAATATGCATGAGTGTTGACTTAATATAAGTGAAAACAGAGAATAATCCTGATGCTCCAACTGAAACCATCATCAAAAGAAACCATACCTGCTTTTGTTTTAAGGCCTCCAGTTCGTGCAGAGGATTTGTTTTTTGAGTGTTCAAACCAGAAGGCAAAAATTTCCAAATAAGCAAACAACACAATAAAGCAAGTGCGCCTACAAGCACAAAAGCAATCTGCCAACCGACACGTTGCCCAATCCAAGTCGCTCCTGGTGCTCCTAAAACGGTCGCAACTGTTAAACCAAGCATAACATATCCAACAGCTTTGGAACGTTCATTCATTTCCACCATAGAAGCTGCAACCATAGTTGCAAGACCGAAATAGATGCCATGTGGAAGACCACTGATAAACCGCAATGCTACTAATATGCTAAAATCAGAAAAAAGAGCACTTGCAATATTTGCCAGCGCATAAAAAAACATCAATCCTATCAGAACAATTTTGTGTGATAATTGAGCTGTTGCAACAGCTAAAAGAGGCGCTCCAATCACAACACCCAATGCATAAGCAGAAATGTATTGACCAGCTGTAGGAATATCAACAAACGAACTCCGCGCCATCTCCGGCTGTAACCCCATGGCTACAAACTCTGCAGTACCAATAGCAAAACTTCCCACTGCAAGAGCTAAAGTTGCTAAACACCGTGTTCTCAAATCAATTCTTAAAGCAAGAGTGTTTTTTCTATAAGAATTCCTCATTGTCATCATTGAGTGATACCTTAGTTGCAAATACCTGTAATATGGCCTAAATGAGCTCAAAATTTTTCTCTGTCTATGCCTAAACATTTCTCAATGAAACACTAAAACACCAACAGTTTTCATTTTTTTGTAATAGATTTTTTAAACAGCATCGAAGAATTTACAATATTTTATCATTTAAATGAAACTGCAGTTACAAAAATACCGTTATCAGAAAAAATAAGCTTCGCACTTTAAAGTATCAACCGTATTTGTGTTTTCTAAACCTTTAATTGAGATCAAATCACATTCTTATCTCCCCCTACATGAGATAGCTTTTGTGAGAGCTTCACTATTTAACGAAAAAAATACAAATCATCCTATAAAAATGCAATTTTCATACTTCTTTAAGGGTTCGATAACTCCTCATTAACATTGTTGATCTAAACAGTCACTAGAAACAGAAACAAACTGTTTTTCTCCGGATCAGGTAGCGCGTACCGGAGTAACAGTTTCTGTTTACTCTTACAGTTACAAAAAATAGAAACCAATAAAATTGCATATTCCTCTTTAGGTCAGTACAATTTTACGTTTTTAAAAAAACATTTTAACTTTGTTTTTAGCAAAAGATTTTGATGCAAAATAAATTGAGCAATTTAATAAAAGCAAACGCCATACTTTACAATTAAACACTTTAACGGCCTTGCTTCCATAAAGCACGTGTTTCAGCACAAAAATCAGCATAACATCCTTCTTCAATAGCATCACGAATTCCTTGCATAAGCTGTTGATAATAATAAAGATTATTCCAAGTTAACAACATACCGCCAAGAGATTCGCCAGATCTGATCAAATGATGCAAATAAGCACAACTATAATCACATGTAGCAGGACAAAGAGACTGTGGATCTAAAGGATATGGATCCTCTGCATAACGCGCATTGCGCAAATTAATTCTTCCAAAACGGGTAAAAGCTAAACCATGGCGTCCTGCGCGTGTTGGCATAACACAATCAAACATATCAATACCGCGTGCAACACTTTGTAAAATATCATCAGGCGTTCCCACTCCCATGAGATAACGTGGCTTATCCTCTGGCAAAATCGGACAAGTAGCATCCAGCACAGCTGTCATAACACTCTGCGGTTCGCCAACAGCAAGCCCTCCAATAGCATAGCCTTTCAAATCCATCTCTTTTAAAGCGTGAGCAGAACGTTCACGTAGTTTCATATTATCACCACCCTGAACAATCCCAAACAGTGCTTTGTCAGGCTGATCACCAAAAGCTTTTTTACAGCGCTGTGCCCACCGCAATGAAAGTTCCATAGCAGCTTCCATTTCTTTTTCACTTGCAGGAAGTGCAATACATTGATCCAATTGCATTTGAATATCTGCATTAAGGAGCCCTTGAATTTCGATGGAACGCTCAGGACTCATCTCATAGTATGCACCATTTATGTAAGATCGAAAAATAACACCTTGTTCTGTAATTTTACGGATTCCCGCCAATGACATAACTTGAAATCCACCAGAATCGGTTAGAATAGGCCCAGACCAACGTGAAAACTCATGTAGGCCTCCTAAACGAGCAACACGCTCTGCTCCTGGACGCAACATTAAATGATAAGTATTGCCTAAAATGATATCTGCACCAAGAGCACGTATCTGATCCATATACATAGCTTTAACAGTTCCTGCCGTCCCCACTGGCATAAATGCAGGTGTACGAACACATCCACGGCCCGTTATAATTTCACCACGACGCGCACAACCATCTTGAGCAATTTTTCTATAATGAAATGTCTTTATCATCACTCTCGTCTTTTTGATTCTATAAACTCATAGCACCATAGAAAGAAAAGCTATAACTTTCCTTATGGTACCATCAAAAGCTTTATGGATTGATTTCTGATTCGCTCGATATTGTAACCAGTATAAAAGAATTAAATAGCGTAAATGCAATTTTATTATCAAACAACCATCATAGATAAAGCAACAGTCTCATTTCACAAAATAGCCGACGTATCTAAAAATATACGTTTGCTTATCAAAGCTTTAAAGCCGTTCTTTCTAACAACGACGATCTTATTTTTACATGCTTTTATTACCAATAATCCCTAGAGAATTTAACTTCCTATAAAAAGAACTTCTCAATACTTTGAATACAGAAATAAGCCTCGATGCAAAGTATTACATTAGATAAGTATTCCCCCAATTATATTTACATAAAAATATAAGGCTCAAAGCAACGCACATGAAACATAAAACAACTGTAAGAAGCAATAAGTCCTGTAATGCTTAACATAGTTGAAACGGTTATTCATACTCGTAGTTATGGACAAGCAGCAGGACTATCAGGCACCTAATCTTGAGCGTAAAGACCCTATGAGCAACAATGGCAAACAGCATGCCATAAATCTATGCAATTTATAAATACACAACTCAATGCAGAGAATAAATGTATAACAATGGAATCTCTTATGAATTCAAATCATAAAAACGGATCTTTACCCTGTTTAAGACAATAATCAGACAGCGATATCTTTACTTAATGTTTTTAAAGTTGAAAGTAATATCACTATTCCTCTTTCGTATCGGCAGCAATTGTGGCTTTAATGATTACATCAGGTTCTATAACAGGCTCACCACGCTTAATTTTATCAACATTTTCCATACCTTCAACAACTTGCCCCCATATGGAATATTGACGGTCAAGCCAAGGAGCATCTGCAAAGCAAATAAAAAACTGTGAATTAGCAGAATTTGGATTCTGGCTACGTGCCATAGAAACTGTACCACGTTTATGAGAAAGATTTGAAAACTCTGCCGTCAAATCAGGCTTCGCTGAGCCCCCCATACCCGCACGTGACAAATTAAATTCTGCAGCATCCTTTTTTCCAAACTGCACATCCCCCGTTTGAGCCATAAACCCCTCAATAACGCGATGAAAAATAACATTATCATAAGCACCTTCACGCACAAGCTCTTTAATACGCGCAACATGACAAGGTGCTAAATCAGCAAAAAGTCCAATAACGACTCTGCCCTTTGTTGTTTCAAGAATTAAGGTATTTTCTAAATCTTTAATCTCGGACATACAACTAAACTCCTTTGATTTATCTATCAGCTTGTAAAGTGGCAGTATTAATAACATCAGGATTTTTTACAGATCCATTATTACTTGTGGTGCCTTTTTTAATTTTATCAACAACGTCCATTCCCTTTATAACCTCCCCAACAACAGTATACTGACCATTTAAAAAAGAGGCATCATCAAAACAAATAAAGAATTGAGAATTTGCCGAATTTGGATCTTGCGCGCGTGCCATCCCAACAGTGCCACGTTTAAAAGGTTGCTTTGAAAACTCCGCTGGAATATTAGGATAATTCGAAGCTCCAGTACCAACGCGTTTCATATCAAAATCTGCACTCCCCTTTTTTCCAAACTGCACATCACCAGTCTGTGCCATAAAACCTGGAATAACACGGTGAAAGACAACATTGTTATAAGCACCTTCTTTTGTTAACTTTTTGATTTGTACAACATGTCTTGGCGCAAGATCAGGACGAAGACGAATAACCACATCACCATTTTTAAGAGATAAGACAAGAACATCAGAATTATCAGCTATATAAGAATCGCCCGCTACAGCACTCAATGAAAAAAAGCAAAAAATACATGTCAAAACAGCAAAAATTCTAAGATACACAATCATGCTCCTGTGAAGATTGAAATTTTAAGCGCAAAGCTCTAGCAACATTTGAAGGTACAAAGGGTTCTATATCCCCCCCCATAGAGGCAATCTGGCGTACCAACGTAGAAGTGATTACACGCCCAGAAATACTTGCTGGTAAAAAAACAGTTTGCAATTCAGAAGCCATGATACCATTCATCCCTGCCATTTGCATTTCATAATCAAGGTCAGTACCATCACGTAATCCACGAATAAGCAATGAAGCACCAATTTCACGAGCCTTATCAATCAGAAGGGTATCAAACGAAATAACCTGCAACCGATCAGGACCTACATTTAACAAATCTTTTCCTGCTTCAATAATTAAATCAACGCGCTCTTCAAAACTAAAAAGTGGTTTTTTATTAGCTTGTACACCTATAGCTACAACCACTTTATCAGCCAAAACGAGACTGCCTTGTAAAATATCAAGATGACCATTTGTAAAAGGATCGAAGGAACCCGCATAAAGAGCAATTTTCATTGTTTTACTCCGAACCCTTTAGAATTATTTTTCTGTACTCACATCAACTATATCAGAATGTTTTTCAGCTTCATTATCTAATGGGTTATCATCATCTTCAGACTCAGAAATACGTTCAACCGATACGACTTTCTCGCCTTCAGCTGTATTGAAAATCGTTACGCCTTTGGTTGAACGACCAGCTATACGAATTCCATCAACGGGAACACGAATAAGCTGTCCCCCATCTGATACCAACATAATTTGATCTTGTGCCTTCACCGGAAAAGCTGCCACTAATTTACCAATTTCAGCTGTCTTAGAGGGATCTGTTGCACGTATTCCTTTCCCACCACGTCCTGAAATCCGAAATTCATATGAAGAAGATCGCTTTCCATAACCAAATTCACTCACTGTTAAAAGCATCTGTTCGCGCGCCTTAAGTTCTGCATAGCGCTCATCTGTTAGCTCTGTTTCGCTTTCTCCATCTTCTTCATCAAGATTCATAATGTCTTCAGCATCAGCACCAGCAGCACGTCGTTCATTGATTAAACGTTTAACGTAAGCAGAACGTTCAACTGATGTAGCCTCAACATGTTCTAAGAGTGTCATTGAAATGACCTTATCACCGTTAGCCAAATTGATACCACGCACTCCTACAGAATTACGTCCAGCGAAAACACGAACCTCAACAACTGGAAAACGAATACATTGTCCATTAGCCGTTGTTAGAACAACATCATCATGTTCTGTACAAGTTTCGACAGAAAGAATTTCATCTCCTTCTTCATCAAGTTTCATTGCAATTTTGCCGTTACGATTAACCTGCACAAAATCTGATAGTTTATTACGACGTACAGTTCCACGCGTCGTTGCAAACATAATATCCAATGCACTCCAACTCGCTTCATCTTCCGGTAAGGGCATAATAGTTGTTATGCGTTCACCTTGCTGTAAGGGAAGCAGATTAATCAGAGCACGCCCACGTGATTGTGGCGTACCAAGTGGCAAACGCCAAACTTTTTCTTTGTAAACAATTCCACGCGACGAAAAGAAAAGAACGGGAGTATGTGTATTAACTACAAACAAGCGCGTTACAAAATCTTCATCCTTCGTAGACATCCCAGAACGTCCCTTACCACCACGCCGTTGCGCACGGTATGTATTGAGAGGAACACGCTTAATGTAGCCACTATGACTAACCGTGACCACCATATCTTCTGGAGCAATCAGATCTTCGCTATCCATCTCAGCGCTACCGAAACCAAATACAGTACGTCGAGGCGTGGCAAATTCTTCACGAAGAGTTCTTAGTTCATCCTTCACAATCCCCATGATACGTAAACGAGACGCTAAAATATCAAGATAATCAGTGATATCTACGCCAATTTTATTTAATTCATCGGCAATTTCATCCCGCCCAAGTGCTGTTAATCTTTGCAGGCGCAATTCCAAAATAGCACGCGCCTGCTCTTCAGATAAATTATAGGTACCATCCTCATGAATAATATGACGAGGATCATCAATAAGTTTAATCAAAGGCGCCACATCAAAAGCCGGCCAACGCCGCTCCATTAACTGTGTACGCGCGGTCTGTGGATCGGGAGCTTTGCGAATAAGTGCTATAATTTCATCAATATTGGCAACAGCAAGAGCAAGACCAACCAAAACATGGGCACGCTCACGCGCTTTACGCAAAAGATATTTTGTTCGCCGACTTACAACGTCTTCTCGGAAAGAAACAAATGCACGAAGCATATCAAGCAACGTCATCTGTTCAGGCTTTCCTCCATTCAACGCAACCATATTACAACCAAAGGAAGTTTGCAGCGGCGTATAACGATATAATTGATTCAAAACGATCTCTGCAACCGCATCCTTCTTAAGCTCAATAACAACACGATACCCATCACGATCAGACTCATCACGCAAATCGGAAATTCCTTCAATACGTTTATCACGTACCAATTCGGCCATTTTTTCAATCATTGTTGCTTTATTAACTTGATAAGGTATTTCACTTACAATAATTGCTTGTCGACCATTACGAATTTCCTCAATATCAACTTTAGCACGCATAATAATTGAACCGCGCCCTGTTTCATAAGCCAAACGAATACCCGAATGGCCAAGAATAATACCCCCTGTAGGAAAGTCAGGACCAGGAATAATTTGAATGATCTCATCAAGCGTTATGTCTGGATTATCAATCAAGGCAATACAACCATCAACGACTTCACCAAGATTATGGGGCGGAATATTGGTTGCCATTCCCACAGCAATACCACCTGACCCGTTAACCAAAAGATTAGGGAAACGCGCCGGTAGAACTACGGGCTCACGCTCACGTCCATCATAATTATCTTGAAAATCAACGGTATCTTTATCAATATCGGCTAAAAGCTCTTCAGAAACTTTTTCTAAACGACACTCTGTATAACGCATCGCCGCAGGCGGATCACCATCAACAGAACCAAAATTTCCTTGACCATCAATCAATGGATTTCGCAAAGAAAAGTCCTGTGCCATACGCACCAACGCATCATAAATTGAAGCATCGCCATGAGGATGGAATTTTCCCATAACCTCACCAACGACACCTGCAGATTTACGATAAGACTTGTTAAAAGAAAGCCCCATCTCATTCATAGCATGAAGAATACGCCGATGAACGGGCTTGAGTCCATCACGGACATCAGGAAGTGCACGCGAAACAATCACGCTCATCGCATAATCGAGATAAGAGCGTTGCATTTCATCAATAATGCTGATGGGCTCAATACCGGTCAGCACATCACGTTCTGGGTGTGGAGTAAGATCGGTCACAGCTTCAAGACTTTCAAATAAGAATCACTTTGCTCTTTTATATCGAAAAAAACATCAAAATGCTAATTTCTCATCCGCAACAAAGGAAGAAATTTAACAATTATTTTCAACATGTTATTTATATGTATTAAAAATACATAATAAAATAAACAAGATTGGCTTTTCTAAACTAAAAAAACAACTGAAAAGAAAAAACGAAGAAGTATACTCTTACCAAGGCACATCAAAAAGGGACATCATCATCTAATTTTTGCGAAAAATCTTCTCTTGCTTGATTATTGTTTTGACCAAAACCATCCCTCGGATCTGAGTTACTATTACTAAAACCACCACCATAACTGCCGCTCGACTGATTGACTCCTTGCATATGCTCTCCACCAGCAGCTCCACGCCCATCAAGCATTTGCAATTCACCACGGTATTTTTGCAAAACAATCTCTGTTGTATAACGATCATTCCCATTTTGATCTTGCCATTTGCGCGTTTGCAATTGACCTTCAATATAGATCTTGCTTCCTTTTTTTAAATATTGCTCCACAACCTTGATAAGATTTTCATTAAAAATAACGATACTATGCCACTCTGTACGCTCTTTACGCTCATTTGTATTACGATCACGCCAGCTTTCTGAAGTAGCAATACGCAGATTTGCCACTTGATCACCAGAATTCAAACGGCGGATTTCAGGATCCGCACCAAGATTACCAATCAAAATAACTTTATTAAGGCTACCAGCCATCGCATAAACTCCAAAATTTTAATTTGTAAACAATCTTTATTATATAGCGGTCATTACCATCTTGACCTTATCATTTGCATCTCTGCAATTGACCTTCAATGTGGATTTTGCTACCTCTTCTAAAATATCATATCGTGCAATTATAACAAAAGATCATAACCACGCATAGTTTATTCCGTCATCAGAGAATAAAAAGCTGTTTTTTATATTTTTCTTTTCACAAAACTTGTATTCTTTATACCTGTTAAACGTTGTAATTCTAGAAAACAGTTTTATTCTACGTTAGGGATCAATTTTTGTTACATATGCCAAGGATAAAATATGGCTCATCAAAAATACATATCCATTCGCGGTGCACGTGAGCATAACCTTAAAAATATTGACCTCGATCTCCCTCGTAACAAACTGATTGTTATCACAGGACTTTCTGGATCAGGGAAATCATCTTTAGCTTTTGATACAATTTATGCAGAAGGTCAACGCCGCTATGTTGAAAGCCTTTCTGCCTACGCACGTCAATTTTTGGAAGTCATGCAAAAACCCGACGTCGACCGAATAGATGGTCTTTCTCCAGCAATATCCATTGAACAAAAAACAACAAGCCGCAACCCTCGTTCAACAGTAGGAACCGTCACTGAAATTCATGATTATATGCGTCTTCTCTTTGCACGTATTGGTGTCCCCCATTCTCCAGCTACAGGACTTCCTATTGAAAGCCAGACGGTAAGCCAAATGGTTGATCAAATTATGTCCTTACCAGAAGGTACGCGGATTTTCATTATGGCACCTCTTGTTCGAGGACGAAAGGGAGAATATAAAAAAGAATTCATGGAGCTTTTAAAAAAAGGATTTCAGCGCGCCAAAGTTGATGGAAAGTTCTATGAAATTCCTGATATTCCACCTCTTGATAAAAAATATAAACATGACATAGATGTCGTAGTAGACCGCATTGTTGTCCATAATGACATTACCTCTCGTCTAGCGGACAGTATAGAAACCTGTTTACGGCTAGCAAATGGGCTTGCAGTTGCTGAAATGGCTGATCAACCCTTATCACAAGAAACCACAAAAGAATCTGCTCATAAATCGAAAAATGAAACACACAAACGGCTTATCTTTTCAGAAAAATTCTCTTGCCCCATAACTGGATTTTCTATCCCTGAAATTGAACCGCGCCTCTTTTCATTCAATAATCCTTTTGGTGCTTGTCCTCTTTGCGACGGGCTTGGCATTAAAAAAGCTGTAGACCCGATAAAAATCGTGCCAAATAAAAATCTTACTTTAAAGGATGGTGCAATTGCTCCTTGGTCTAAATTATCTTCACTCTATTATAGCCAAACCTTAGAAGCATTGGGTAAAGTTTACAAATTTAAACTAACGGATAAATGGTGTGCCCTTTCAAATGAGGCGCAACACGCTATTCTCTATGGTACAAAAAGCAAAGAAGTCCCCTTTATTTATAAAAATGATTCTGGATCGCATAAAACGACTCAATATTTTGAAGGGATTATCCCCAATATGGAGAGGAGATGGAAAGAAACCGATTCTACGTGGTCACGTGAAGAAATTGAGCGTTATATGTCTTCCACACCCTGTCCAGCTTGTCATGGGTATCGCCTAAAACCAGAGGCGTTAGCTGTCAAAATCCATGGGATGCATATTGGACAAATATCAGAACTTTCTATCCTAAAAGCAGATGATTGGTTTGCCAATATTCATCAATATCTCACTGAAAAACAACGAAACATCGCAGCACGTATTTTAAAAGAAATTCGTGAACGGCTGGCTTTTTTAAATCATGTAGGGCTCGAATATCTCACCTTATCTCGAAGTTCAAGCACCCTTTCAGGGGGAGAAAGTCAACGTATTCGATTAGCCTCTCAAATTGGTTCTGGTCTTACAGGAGTCCTTTATATTTTAGATGAGCCATCTATTGGTTTACATCAACGCGATAATGAACGCCTTCTAAAAATGCTGCACCATCTGCGTAATCTTGGCAATACCGTTATTGTTGTTGAACATGATGAAGACGCTATTCTTACTGCAGACCATGTAGTCGATATGGGCCCTGCCGCAGGCGTTCATGGGGGAGAAATCATAGCACAAGGTACACCGCAAGAAATTATAGAAAACACCTCCTCTCTCACAGGCCAATACCTTTCAGGGAAAATGGCTGTTCCAGTGCCTACTCAACGACGCAAAATATCAAAATCAAAAACACTGAAAGTTATTGGAGCACGAGGCAATAACCTGAAAAATATCAGTGCTGATATCCCTCTTGGAACCTTCACATGCATCACTGGCGTTTCAGGCGGTGGAAAATCAACATTCCTCATTGAAACTCTTTTCAAAGCTGCATCACATTCTATCATGGGAAGTCATCATAGCCCCGCTAGCTATGACAAAATTGAAGGATTAGAGTTTCTCGATAAAGTCATTGATATCAACCAAGCGCCTATTGGACGTACTCCACGCTCCAATCCAGCAACCTATACAGGCGCATTTACCCCAATCCGTGACTGGTTTGCTGAGCTTCCAGAATCAAAAGCGCGTGGCTATCAAGCAGGGCGCTTTTCATTCAATGTTAAGGGAGGACGCTGTGAAGCATGTCAAGGGGATGGGGTCATTAAAATTGAGATGCACTTTTTACCTGATGTTTACGTCACTTGCGATGTCTGCCAAGGAAAACGCTATAATAGAGAAACATTGGAAATAAAATTTAAGGAGAAGTCCATCGCCGATATCTTGGATATGACAATCGAAAAAGCTGAAGAATTTTTCCAAGCTGTTCCCACCATCCACAACAAGATGAAGACTCTCATTAAAGTTGGTCTTGGCTATATCAAAGTAGGACAACAAGCTACAACACTTTCTGGTGGTGAAGCCCAACGTGTAAAACTTGCAAAAGAGCTTTCACGCAAAACAACAGGTCGTACACTCTATATTTTAGATGAACCAACAACAGGTTTGCATTTCCATGATATTTCTAAACTCCTTGAAGTGCTGCATGAACTCGTCGAGCAAGGAAATACAGTTGTAGTCATTGAACATAATCTTGAAGTTATAAAGACAGCCGACTGGATTATTGATTTAGGGCCAGAAGGTGGAGATCGTGGTGGTGAAATTGTGGCCGTTGGACGTCCTGAAGATATTATTCAGGTTCCCACTTCTTATACGGGAAAATTTCTGAAAGAAATTTTACTGCGTCGCCCTTTATAGAGTTTTTCCTAAAGCAGAGTATAAAATTGGTATAGCTCAGTAAGAAAAAAGAAAATCAAATATCTCTTAATTGTATTATTTTTGACTCTTTAAAAACCTTGTAGACTTTTTCTGAAAGAACAATAGCATTTCATTTTATGCCATAAGAGGAACTTTACAAAAAAAGAGATTGAGTCACATAATTTTTGACTTTTTGTGCACAAAGTATCTGTTGGACATCTCACAGTTGTCAATATAATGTAATGTAGTCTAAAAAGACAAAATAACGTTGGAGATAATTTCAGCATGAAAAAAGTTGAAGCCATTATAAAACCTTTCAAACTTGATGAAGTGAAAGAAGCGCTTCAAAAAATTGGATTACATGGTATTACAGTAACAGAAGCCAAAGGTTTTGGCCGACAAAAAGAGCATACAGAACTTTATCGTGGTGCTAAATATGTTGTTGATTTTCTACCTAAAGTAAAGATTGAAATTGTTGTTGCCGATGAAAAGTTAGAACAAACCGTTGATGCAATACGTAAAGCGGCTCAAACAAAACACATCGGAGATGGAAAAATATTTGTTTTTTCCATTGATGATGCCATTCGTATCGACACTGATGAATCCGGAATTGATGCCCTTTAATAAACAATAACAAAATTTTTATCTCTTTTATCCCCCTCAATCCCACATAAGGAAATTGTATATGACAACCGCATCAGATATTATCAAACAGATTGCAGATAACGAAATCCGTTTTGTCGATTTGCGTTTTACTGACCCACGAGGAAAGTTGCATCACGTCACAATGGATATCGCAGAAATCAGTGAAGATACATTTAGCGATGGCGTTATGTTTGATGGTTCTTCAATTTCCGGATGGAAAACAATCAATGAATCTGACATGGTTTTAATGCCAGATCCAGAAACAGCACATATAGATCCTTTTTTTGCTCAATCTACTTTAGTTATATTTTGTGACGTGCTCGATCCTGTTTCTGGAGAGTTTTATCGTAGAGATCCTCGTTCTATCGCCAAGAGAGCTGAAGTCTATATGAAGTCTCTAGGAATCGGAGATACAATCAATGTAGGTCCAGAAGCAGAGTTTTTTATCTTTGATGATGTACGCTATAAAACGGATCCTTACAACACAGGATTTAAGCTCGATTCAAGTGAATTACCCTCCAATGATGATACAGAATATGAAATAGGCAATCTTGGCCATCGCCCACGAATGAAGGGAGGGTATCTTCCAGTTCCCCCTATTGATTCTTGCCAAGATATGCGCTCTGAAATGCTTACAGCCCTCAAAGATATGGGAGTCCGCGTTGAGAAGCATCACCATGAAGTAGCAGCAGGACAGCATGAATTGGGTATTCGCTTTGATACGCTCGTTCGCGAAGCCGACAAGATGCAAATTTTTAAATATGTTGTGCACCAAATAGCCAATAGCTACGGAAAAACAGCAACTTTCATGCCAAAACCAGTTTTTGGTGATAATGGCTCAGGCATGCATGTTCACATGTCTATTTGGAAAGATGGCAAACCAATTTTTGCAGGCAATGAATATGCTGGACTATCAGAAACTTGCTTATTCTTTATAGGTGGTGTCATTAAACACGCAAAAGCGCTCAATGCCTTTACTAATCCATCGACAAACTCCTATAAGCGTTTAGTGCCTGGTTATGAAGCGCCTGTCCTTCTTGCTTATTCTGCACGTAATCGTTCTGCATCTTGCCGTATTCCTATGAGTTCTTCGCCAAATTCAAAACGCGTAGAAGTTCGTTTCCCAGACCCAACAGCAAATCCCTATCTAGCATTTGCAGCACTCTTAATGGCTGGTCTTGACGGTATTAAAAATAAAATTCATCCTGGACACGCTATGGATAAAGATCTTTATGATCTTCCCTTAAAAGAACGCAAAGAAATCCCCACAGTCTCAGGAAGTCTACGTGAAGCACTTGAATCACTTGATAAAGATCGTAGCTTTCTTAAAGCTGGTGACGTTTTTGATGATGATCAGATTAATTCCTTTATTCAAGTAAAGATGCAAGAAGTTTTGCGCTACGAAACAACGCCCCACCCTGTCGAATTTGATATGTACTATTCTGTCTAAAGAATAATAAATATTCTTTTTGATTTAAAAATGGAGGTATTAACCTCCATTTTTGTGGATATTCTCCTCATCCAAGAGCATAAGTGGCTTTTTGCTCATGCGCTTTTCATTTATAAATTAGTTGAATCCCATTCAAATCAATTTAAAAAGGCTTGTAATGCTGCGAATTCATCTTCTTTTTCCCATTCTTTTATGTATTGCTTTTATTCTATCAACAACTCAGAATTACACAGTTGCAAATCAAAAACTTGTAGACCTTGAAAAAGCAGCTTTTGCTTACAGCAAAGCAATTCAAAATGGCGATGCCAATGCCATCCTAAATGCTATCCCTCCCAAAATCATCAACAGTTTAACTACCAAAAAAAATCTTAGTAAATCACAATTCAAACAAATCATGAAAAGCCAAATAGAGCGCTTGGCCAAAAATTATAAAATTGAGAGCATTCATATCGACCAAAAACAAAAACGCGAAGGAAAACTTGATAATGATATCCCTTATTTTGTTATACCTGTTGAATTTATAACGACAACAAATGCTGGGAAAAGGTGTTCTATTCAAACTGAGGTTATTGCCCTTTTTGACAATAACCAGTGGTATTTTATCCGTGGTAATGATGAGACAATCTTAAACATAACCAGTGAAGCATTTCCTGGACTTGAAAAAATAAAAGTTAATCCTCGGAAAATCACAAAAATACTCTGATTAAGAAAAAGATATACGTAAAATAAAAGGAAATTTAATTCTAAAAACAAGTTGTAATGATTGTAGCAGCAGCATTAAATTCAATTCTTTTATGAGCACGGCGCGTTATTGCTTCTTCATCTGTACCCCATTGCTCTATTATCCAATCTTCATCTAAATGGGCAACATCCCAAGCATAATCCGCATTAATTCTTTTAGTAGAAACAGCAAGAGCAATAAGAGCTGATCCTGTTAAAGTTGTCATTACGTGAAGTGCTGCAAGCATATAAGGAGATTCAACTTTACGTAAATAATTGCTTACCGCTTGAATAGCTTCTCGTGGTTGTTCAACATGTATAAGCCCTTCTGTCAAATGAAAACGTGCACCAAGTTTTTCTTCTACCCAATCCAACAAAGGATCCCACTGTTCACATTGTCGCTGTACCAATTCTTTTGGTGTTTGTGCACGATAAAAGATCATATCGCATGCAACAAAACGCAATAAATCTTCAAAAACACTCTGCATATCATCAGCTATGCCATCAATAACAGTATTAACAAGACGTGTAATCGGCATTTTTGCTGGATCAATAACTTGCTTTTGGCTCTCAAATTCCTCTGCCACTAACACAGAAAAAGCTTCTGTTGGCACAATAAAAAAGCGCTTTGCTGGTGTTTTTACTGGACATCCATCCAATAATATAGAGAAGCCCCCTTCTTCACGCAGAGTTCTCACTTCTTTATAAAATCGTTTGGGGAGTGGCGAACATGAAAGTTTTTGTGTCTTCTGAACAGAATGATTTCTATTCAATGACATATCAGAATGATTCAAAATTTCACGCATATTGTTTACCTCTGATATTTTTATTGACTTCCCACCCGTCCTAAAGAAGGAAAAATCTTATCAGAATTAATCTGATTTAAGACTATATTTCACGTCTATTTTACAAAAAAGACAATAGCAAATGCCTATTCTTATATTCAGCAAGAACAGTTAGAGCAATTTTTTTTAATATTTGTCTTCATTTAAAAATTGAATGTATTGAATTTGATGGTGAAGAGGAACGCGTTCATTACTTTGCAAATCATCTACCTACAATAGTGGTGTATCACCCATTCACAGCTAAAAAACACTTCTAGTAGAATATTAAAGAAAAAAACACTCATCACCCAAACGACCATGAAGCAATGCATTTTACTCATCATCTCACTTTACCTAAAAACAGCCACAAAGGTATCCCATTTTTCGTCTAACGTATCCCTTCTGTATAAAATTTTGCCTGTCTTATATCACCATCCTAAACAACGGTGTTTCACGGCATAAGTAGGATAAATAAAATACACCGCAAACGCAAGCATCACAAGTTCTTGTTGTAATAGTCTCTAATAGGTATATCATGTCAGGAAACAGCTACGAAATCATGGAAAATTCATGAGTCATATCCCTACTTATCCTGTTGCCCCAAACCTACAGTTGGTATACGTATCAAACGTAGAGTATTCTACCGCTTTTTATAAATTTATCTTCAAAAAAGAGCCTGTATTTGTCTCTCCACGTTATGTCGCATTTTCTTCTTCAGGTGATGCACTCTTTGCTATCTGGTCTGGGGGCGATACGCCTGAGGAAAATGTGCCTCGTTTTTCCGAAATTGGCATTATGTTGCCTCATGGAGAGGACGTAGATAAGCTCTATACGGAATGGCAAGAGCAAACAACCGTTGAAATAAATGTCTTGAAGGAACCGTATACTGACATATTTGGACGTACCTTCCTAATCAAAGATCCCGACGGCCATATTATTCGTGTTTGTCCACTGGATTAAAAAGCTTTAAACTAGATCTTTAACCGCCTGAAGATAATCATTGACGAAGATCCAAGTCAATTTTTAACATATTCTTTCTTATAGATTATTCATATCCTGTTGGTGGTGAATTAAAAAAAAGATTAGATTACCGTGAAAATGGCGATTTATATGGAACTGGTCGTTTTTAGTTAAACGATGATAAAGAGACTATAGATAAGAGAATTTGTAAAGGATATTAGCAAATTTATAACTAAAAAATACAAGTTCTGAATAACGATAATTTAACACAAGCTCTTTTCATAACAAATGCTATACCTTCTTCAATCTTTATACAAAATGTGCCAAATTAAACAGAACAAATTGTAAAAAATTTTCTCTTATTCTGTCTCACCATCATTCTCATTAAAAGCCAAAAGATTAAAACTTTGTACCATATGAGGTGGTAAAGGTGCGACAATATCCAATACCCCCCCTGAAGGATGAGGAATACGAATACGACGAGCATGAAGATGAAGGCGGTTTTGAATTCCCCCTGGTAATTTCCAATTACTATCAGAAAAAAAATATTTCGAATCACCAATGATAGGGTGATCTATATGAGCAGCGTGTACACGTAACTGATGTGTTCTACCCGTATAGGGTTCCATTTCAAGCCATGAAAGTGTCCTCCCTCTTGTCTCCAAAACGCGATAGTAAGAAACCGCATGGCTAGCATCTGGCTCTCCATGTTCACAAACACGCATTTTCTCACCTTGCGCAGTAGTTTCCTTAACTATCCATGTTGAAATTTTATCCTGATTTTTTTTAGGGACCCCACGAACCAATGCCCAATAAGTTTTTTTTGTTTCCCGTGTTCTAAAAGCAGCCGTTAAAGCCTGCGCAGCCCCTCTTGAACGCGCAACAATAAGCACACCTGATGTTTCACGATCAAGACGATGAACCAAACGTGGTTTTTCCCCTTTTTTATTGCGCCACACCTCAAGCATAGCATCCACATGGCGCGTCAAACCAGAACCACCTTGCACAGCTAATCCCGCTGGTTTATTAAAAACAAAAACTTTTGCATCTTCATAGAGCAGCATTTTTTTCAAAACGGTCCCATCATCCTGTCCACGAAGTGTTTTATCCGTTACAAGAAAACTTTCCTTATCATCAATAAGTAAAGGGGGTACACGAACAGATTGCCCTATAAGAAGACGCGTATCGGCTTTAACACGCTTACCATCAACCCGTATTTGACCAGAACGCAGTAATTTTTGTAAATACCCAAATCCAAGTCCTGCATAATGCACTTTAAACCAGCGATCTAAGCGCATACCATTTTCATCTGATTCAATCTTTTTTATTTCTACGCCTGCCATAAGAGTTTCCTAGCCAATATAATTTTATTTACCAATTTTGCACTCTATCTTTATAAATACAAAAAACCACCTAGGGCTTTATCACACCATATTACAATTCGTATCCAAAATTGCATTTTCTTACTGTTCAAATTTTATTAGCTCAAAGTGTAACGATTACAAATCGTAACCTTTACGCTTGCAAGCTAATGGAGATAATTATCTGTGTCCTTATTCAAAACATATGCTCGTGTTCTTAACTATCTAAATAAAGAAAAAAAAACCTCTATTTTAATCTGCACTGCTAACGTTATATTGGCTATTATTACCATCGCAGAACCTATTTTATTTGGACGCGTTATTGACTCCATCGCAGAAAAATTAGCTATTATCCCTACCCTTACGATTTGGGTATGCTTTGGTATCTCTCATATCATTGCTTATATTCTTGTTGCCCGCAGCGCTGACCGCTTAGCACATAGACGTCGCTTAGCTGTTTTAACTGAATCCTTTGAGCGTATCATCGCCATGCCTCTCATTTGGCATCAACAACGCGGAACGTCTAACGCTCTTCATATACTTTTGCGCGCTGTAGATTCCATGTCAACCATATGGCTTGATTTTATGCGTCAACATCTTTCAACTCTTGTTGCGTTACTCGTTCTCATTCCTACTGCCTTTAACATGAATTGGCGTCTTTCAACAGTCTTGGTTGCACTTGCCATCATCTATGTATTGATTGCACGTTTAGTCATGCGCAAAACAAAAGACGGACAAGCGGCTGTAGAATGCTATCATCATAATGTTTTTAAACATATCAGCGATTCAATCTCTAATGTTTCCATTGTACAAAGCTATAATCGGATAAAAGAAGAAACTTCAATATTACATCAACATACAAACGATCTTCTTAAAGCACAAAACCCTGTTCTCAATTGGTGGGCTCTTGCGAGTGGTTTAAACCGAATAGCCTCAACTATTTCAATGGTTTGTGTCCTTCTTCTTGGAGCTTTTTTTGTAGCCAAAGGTCAATTACGTGTAGGTGAAGTTGTTGCTTTTGTCGGATTTGCACAATTAATGATCAGCCGTTTAGATCAAATGAGCAATTTTATTAATTTAACCGTATCCTCCCAAGCAAAATTACAAGAATTCTTTGCAATGGAAGACTCAACCTTTCACATCAACGAACCTGAAAATCTCCCTTCTCTTCCGAATGTTAAAGGGACAATAGAATTTCATCATGTTACCTATAAATTCCCAAATTCTTCTCAAGGCATCTTTGATATTTCATTTGAAGTGAAAACAGGACAAACTGTTGCGATTATAGGACCAACAGGTGCTGGAAAAACAACATTAATCAATTTGTTGCAGCGTGTATACGACCCAACATTTGGACATATCTCTATCGACGGAATTAATATACGCTCTGTTAATCGAGAATCCTTACGCAAATCTTTAGCAACAGTGTTTCAAGACGCAAGCCTTTTCAACCGCACTATTCACGACAATATTTCGATAGGAAGAGCGAACGCTACAAATGAGGAACTCTATGAAGCAGCAAAAACAGCTGCCGCCCATAATTTTATTCTGAAAAAAACTGATCGTTACGACACAATGGTTGGAGAACGAGGAACTCAATTGTCAGGTGGAGAAAGACAACGATTAGCAATCGCGCGTGCTGTTTTAAAAAATGCACCCATTCTTATTTTAGACGAGGCAACAAGCGCTCTTGATGTTGAAACAGAAGCGCACGTAAAAGATGCTCTTGATTGCATAAGTCATAACCGCACCACTTTTATTATAGCTCATCGCCTTTCAACAATACGCAATGCTGATGTTGTGCTGTTTCTAGAACATGGTCACTTAATTGAAAAAGGAAGCTTTCAAGAATTGATCGATAAAGGTGGCCGCTTCTATCAATTCTTACAAACTGGTAGTTTACCAATCAATCAATCAGCGATAAAAGAAGATGATCAAAATGTAATTTCCTTGCATGAAGCTATGGCATCATAGAATGAACTCTTCCTCTTTCAGTAAGCATCCTATTTCAACTAAAAAATTCTTCTCTAGAAAGAGACGCTGAGAAGTACGAAGAAGAAATCAGAAATTATCTTTCAAGAAAAGCTTTTAGTGCTGCAAGTGCATCAGCAGCCTTCTTCCCTTCAGGACCACCAGCCTGCGCCATATCAGGACGTCCACCACCACCTTGACCACCAAGAACACCTGAAAGAATACGCACCAAATCAACAGCATTCAATTTATCCGTTAAATCATCAGTCACACCAACGATAGCACTCCCCTTGCCATCCTCTGAAACAGAAATAAAAGCAACTATCCCAGATCCAATCTGTTTTTTTCCAGAATCCGCTAACGCCTTAAGATCTCGCGGTGAAATATTTTGAACAACACATCCCATGAAAGAAATGCCATTGATGGTAGTAACATCTTCTTGACCACTTTGTACCGCCCCACCACTCAACACTATTTTCTTGCGTACGTCATTCAAGTCTTTTTCAAGTTTGCGACGATCATCAAGTAAAATTCGAACCCGTTCTTCCACATCAGCAGAAGAAGCTTTTAAAAGATAGGCAATTTTATGGATACGCTCATCTTGGCAAGTAAGATAAAGACGTGCTGCTGTACCGGTCAAAGCTTCAATACGACGAACCCCTGCGGCTACAGAACTTTCAGAAACGATATGAATTAAACCAATATCTCCTGTTCTTTCCACGTGCGTCCCACCACAAAGCTCAATTGACCAATTCCTTTTTAATCCTGTCTGCTCAAGCTGGTTTCCCATAGAAACAACGCGTACTTCATCTCCATATTTTTCACCAAATAGTGCCATTGCCCCTTCAGAAATTGCATCATCCACAAGCATGAGACGCGTTGTTACCTCACTATTTTGTAAAACAATATCATTTGCTAAATTTTCTATTGTTTTCAATTCTTCTGAAGAAATGGGTTTTGGATGAGAAAAATCAAAACGCAACCGATCCGGCGATACAAAAGAGCCCTTTTGAGTAACATGCGGTCCCAATACTTGTCGTAATGCTTCGTGTAATAAATGGGTAGCCGAATGGTTCGCACGAATTTTCTTACGACGAACAGAATCAACAATGAGTTCTACACAATCAGACGTTTTTGCCTGACCCGATTTTACTTCTCCAATATGAACAAAAACACCATCAGCTTTTTTCTGAGTATCATGCACCTCAAAAACAAAATTTTCACCAGAAATGATACCACTATCACCAATCTGCCCACCAGACTCGCCATAAAAAGGTGTCTGGTTCACAACAAGAACAGCTTTCTGCCCTGAAGAAATATGATCAACAATATAACCATCATATACAAGAGCCGTAAGAATGCCTTCAGCTTTTTCTGTTTCATAACCTAAAAATTCTGTGGCTCCTACTTTCTCACGAATAGAAAACCAAATCTTTTCTGTTACCGTTTCACCAGAACCAGACCAATTGGCACGTGCTTCCTCTTTTTGACGCTCCATCGCTTTATCAAAAGCATCAACATCAACAGATATTCCACGACACCGCAGAGCATCTTGCGTCAAATCGAGCGGAAAACCATATGTATCATAAAGTTTAAAAGCAATTTCGCCGCTAAAATAATCTCCTTCTTTAAGATTGATACTTGCTTCATTCAACAAACCGAGTCCTCGTTCAAGAGTTTTACGAAAACGGATTTCTTCTAACTTTAAAATTTCTGAAATCAAAGATTCAGCACGTACCAATTCGGGATAAGCTTGTCCCATTTCATGAATTAAAGCAGGCAACAGCCGCCACATTAAAGGTTCTTTAGTGCCAAGAAGATGGGCATGACGCATAGCACGACGCATAATACGACGTAAAACATATCCCCTTCCTTCATTGGAAGGAAGAACACCATCAGCAATCAAAAATGCACATGAGCGAAGATGATCAGCAATCACACGATGGCTCGCAACAAAATCACCGGTTGCCTTAACGCCTGTTATCTCTTGTGAGGCACGTATTAATGCACGGAAAAGATCAATATCATAATTATCATGAACCCCCTGTAAAACAGCAGCAATGCGCTCTAACCCCATACCTGTATCAATAGAAGGATGAGGCAATTCAACACGCTCTTCCTTACTCACCTGTTCATACTGCATGAAGACAAGATTCCAAATCTCAATAAAGCGATCACCATCTTCTTCCATACTTCCAGGCGGCCCTCCCCAGATTTTATCACCGTGATCATAAAAAATCTCCGAACAAGGACCGCAAGGGCCTGTATCTCCCATTGCCCAAAAATTATCAGCTGTTGCAATACGAACAATTTTTTCATCTGGAAGACCTGAAATTTTCCGCCATAACTCAGCAGCAACATCATCACTATGATAAACTGTCACTAACAGTTTTTCTTTTGGAAGGCGAAATTCCTTTGTTAAAAGGTTCCAGGATAAAAAAATGGCTTCTTCTTTGAAATAATCACCAAAAGAAAAATTACCCAGCATTTCAAAAAATGTATGATGGCGTGCTGTATAACCAACATTATCAAGATCATTATGCTTTCCACCCGCACGAACACATTTTTGTGCCGTTGTAGCCTGCTTATAAGGGCGCTGTTCAAGTCCAGTAAAAACATTTTTAAACTGCACCATTCCTGCATTTGTAAACATGAGTGTAGGATCATTACGCGGAACAAGTGGGCTCGAAGAAAGAACTTTATGTCCATTAAGTTGAAAATAATCTAAGAAAGTTGACCGTATGCTATTAACGCTACTCATATTGACACCTGCAGAGTACAGTACAAAACCATAAAAACTCCCTCTCCTTCATTAAATATCCTCTCTAGCACTCTTAGAGTTCATTTAATCAAAAAGCGGAATGTTTGTTCAAAAAAGTTGGAGAATAAGCGATCTTATACTTTAAAACTCTAACAAATAAAAATAGAAAAATTTCTCATAAAGAAATCACACTTAAATTACGTCATCGCTTTCTATATTTTCTGACCCTACATTTTCTAACAATTCAATCGCAATCAAACCTGCATTTTGGCGCAAAGCTGTTTCAATTTCCGTAGCTATTTCTGCATGTTCACGTAAAAACTGCTTTGCATTCTCACGCCCCTGCCCTAAACGCTGAGAATTATAAGAAAACCATGCACCAGATTTTTCCACAATGCCAACTTTAACACCCAAATCGATCAATTCGCCTACTTTAGAAATGCCTTCACCATAAATAATATCAAATTCAACTTGTTTGAATGGAGGTGCCAGCTTATTTTTCACTACTTTAACGCGCGTCTGATTCCCAACGATTGCATCCCTATCTTTAATGGATCCAATACGACGAATATCTAAACGAACAGAAGCATAAAACTTTAAAGCGTTTCCACCTGTTGTCGTTTCAGGAGAACCAAACATCACACCAATTTTCATGCGAATTTGATTAATAAAGATAACCATACAGTTAGAGCGAAAAATTGCGGCTGTTAATTTTCGCAATGCTTTACTCATTAACCGAGCTTGCAAACCGGGCAAAGCATCACCCATTTCACCATCAATTTCTGCACGCGGTGTCAAAGCTGCCACTGAATCAACAACAAGCACATCAACTGCACCAGAGCGAACAAGTGTCTCTGTAATTTCCAATGCCTGTTCACCAGTATCCGGTTGAGAAATAAATAAATTTTCTAAATCAACACCAAGTTTACGTGCATAAATAGGATCAAGAGCATGCTCTGCATCAATAAAAGCACAAATTCCACCAATTTTCTGTGCTTCAGCAATAGCGTGCAGAGCTAGTGTTGTCTTCCCAGAACTTTCTGGTCCATAAATCTCAACAATACGCCCTTTCGGTAATCCACCAACGCCTAAAGCAATATCCAAAGATAATGAACCTGTTGGGATTGTCTCAATTTCAACGACCTGCTCTTTTTGCCCAAGTCGCATAATTGAGCCCTTACCGAAAGAGCGTTCAATTTGTGAGAGAGCTGCATCGAGAGCTTTTGCTTTATCCACGATAATATCCTTAATCGATTCACAATAATCCAGCGTTTAGTGTACACTGTTATTTTAGCTTAACTAAAGTCTTGAATTGAGATTTTCACAGACTATTTGCATTTGCATTCTCATATTGTATCTTCAATATATCATCCCCATAAAAGAAAGGAGGCATATTTCTTATGTTATGAACATGATACGCCCCCCCATATAAAGGGGGAAAACCTAGTATAGTTATATCCCGCCTCTATAAAAGAAACAATTTAAATTTTATTTTTAATGAGCCCGTTTTTGGCGCAATTTCTTCCACCACTCAAGACGCTTTGCAATCTCACGTTCAAAGCCACGCTCTCGTGGTTTATAATAGCTCTGCCGCCCAAGTTTTTCAGGAAAATATTCCTGTCCTGAAAAAGCATCTGGTTCATCATGGTCATAACGATAACCATGTCCATACCCTTCTTCTTTCATAAATTTTGTAGGCGCATTAAGGATGTGTTTAGGAGGGGGCAAAGAACCGTTTTTACGTGCACAATGCAGTGCGGCTTTATACGCAAGATATGTTGCATTTGATTTTGGTGCAGTCGCAACATAAAGACATGCTTGCGCCAAGGCCAATTCCCCTTCTGGTGATCCCAAATAATCATAAGCATCTTTAGCAGCATTACAAATGACAAGAGCTTGTGGATCTGCCAACCCAACATCTTCAACAGCCATACGGACCAATCTTCGCCCAATATAGAGAGGATCTTCACCAGCATCAAACATACGAGCTAAATAATAAAGCGCAGCATCAGGATCAGATCCACGAACGGATTTATGCAATGCTGAAATGAGATTATAGTGACCTTCTCGACCTTTATCATAAATTGGAGCACGACGCTGAATGGTTTTTTGCAAAGCAATAGCATCAAATACCTCCCCAGGTTGTGCCGTACACCAAACTTCCTCTGCCAATATTAACGCTGCTCGAGCATCACCATCAGACATCCCGATCAAAACCTCTCTGGCCTTATCATCCAAAGGAAGAAGTTTTCCTTCCACTTCTTCAGCACGTTTCAAAAGCATGCCTAAGCTTTCATTGTTATGTGGAAGAAATGTCAAAACACGTGCCCGAGAAAGAAGCGCCGCATTCAGTTCAAATGAAGGATTTTCCGTTGTTGCCCCTATAAGGATAATAGTACCATCTTCCATAACAGGAAGAAAACTATCCTGTTGCGCACGATTAAATCGATGAATTTCGTCAACGAATAAAAGTGTCTGGCATCCAGACATAAAACGAGCCTGAGCACCTTCAAAAATTTTTTTAAGTTCAGAAACTCCAGTAAAAATAGCAGAAATTTGCTCAAAAGCGAATTGTTTTTCAAGTGCTAACAAGCGTGCAACCGTCGTTTTCCCCGTCCCTGGAGGACCCCAAAAAATCATAGAATGCATTGAACCGGATGCCAGCATACGCGAAAGCAATCCCTTTTCTCCAACCAAATGATTTTGTCCTATAACATCATGGAGAGAATGAGGCCGCATTCTTTCTGCAAGCGGTTGATTTTCATGAACTTGGAGCCCAAAAGATGAAGTAAAAAAATCTTTATTCAAAAAAAACCTCAGCGAATAAACTGGCGAATATACATACCATCACGTTCATATTCTAATTGCCAAATATTTGGGTGACCTTTCATAAGAATTTTTTTCAACTGGACAACTGTTTGAATCTTATGGCCATTAACAACACGCAAAATATCTCCTGGACGAAAAATCCCAGCAGCATTGCTTTCTTCATCAAGATTGGAGATCACAACACCTCGTGCAGAGAGAGGAAGATGAAAACGACGACTATTTTGTGGTGTTAAATCTAATATTTCAGCACCAGAAAGAGGACTTTCATCAGTAATTTTTTCAGATTTCAAAAATGCAGATTCCGGTATTGATGAAACAGTTATTTGCGTCTTTAAAATTTTTCCACTTCGTAAATATTCTAGAAGAAGACTATGTCCAATACCAGCTGTCATCAAACGATATCCAAGACCATCTGGGCTATCAACGCGCACCCCTTGCACACTCAAAATAACATCACCTACCTTCAAACCAGCTTTTCCAGCAGGACTACCTTCAATAACTTCAATAACAAGAGCACCATAAGGGCGTTCTAAACCTAAACCACCTGCAATATCAGGTGTAACATTTTGAAAAGATGCCCCAATATAAGGTGGCACAAAATATTTTCCACCACGTTTAACGGTATCAAGCATCACTTTTACAAGATTTGATGGAATAGCAAAACCAATCCCTACAGAACCACCTGAGCGCGAATAAATAGCCGTATTAATCCCGATTAACTGCCCTTTCATATCAATCAAAGCTCCACCAGAATTCCCCGGATTAATGGCAGCATCCGTTTGAATAAAAAAGTCAAAATCAGAAATACCAACCCGCGTACGTGCTTGCGCTGAAACGATACCACTTGTAACTGTTTGACCGACCCCAAAAGGATTACCTATTGCTAAGACAAGATCACCAACTTCAACTGCATCAGAATCTCCCAAAGGAAGAGTAGGAAACTGCACACCCTTTGCATCAATTTCAAGAACAGCAATATCGGTTTCTTCATCTCTTAACTTAACCTTACTTTCAAACTCCCGTCCATCAGAAAGAGCAACTTTAATTTCATCTGCATCTTTAATAACGTGGTAATTGGTAACGATCAAACCACCTGCATCCACAATCACCCCTGACCCCAATGATGATTGTCTACGCAAAGGACGATTATTTTGGAAGCGACCAAAAAACTGCTCAAAAAATGGATCTCCTTCAAAAGGTGAACGCGCTCTGATTTGCCGCGCTGCATAAATATTCACAACAGACGGAATAGTCTTTTTAACTAAAGGAGCAAATGAAAGAGTAATTTCTTGTTGTGTTTGTGGAATTTGAGCACACGCGCAACGAAAGGATATCTGTGCCATAATAGCAAACAAAAGCCCCACCAAAAGAGAATACTTCATAACTCACTCCTAAAAAACTAATCCACTCTCTCATATTAACAAGATAAGGATCCCTCTCATCCAACATAAGCTAAGAGTTTTTATTAATATTTATAATAAAGAAGAAAAACAACCATTTGAACAGCAAAATTATAAAAATAAAATAATTCAATATTTTACAATCTTCTCACTGTATTTATCTTTTAAGAAAAACGAATTCAGAAAAACTCACAAAAAAACCGCCCTTACAAGGCGGTTCTATAAAACTTAACAAAAAAGCGCATTATTATTATGAAGAAGCCTCTTTTTCATTTGCAGTACTTTCCGTGCGTACACGATCTATAGCGCCCTTCGCATCAACATCCCGATCAACAAACTCTATAACAGCCATGGGAGCATTATCACCTGTACGAAAACCCGCTTTCATAATACGCAAATAACCACCATTGCGCGATGCATAACGTGGCGCAAGTGTATCAAATAACTTTGCAACTTTTCCTGCATCGCGAAGCGCTGAAATTGCTTGCCGACGTGCATGCAAACCTCCACGCTTGCCGAGTGTAACGAGCTTTTCAACAATAGGACGAATTTCTTTAGCCTTTGGAAGGGTCGTCACAATCTGCTCATGCTCAATCAGCGAAACCGCCATGTTAGCAAACATCGCTTTACGGTGACTGGCAGTCCGGTTCAACTTGCGACCTGACTTACTATGGCGCATGAGTCTTCTCCTTAAATTCTAAATTTTAATATTGATCTTCATAACGTTTAGCAAGATCATCAATGTTTTCAGGCGGCCATGCAGAAATCTCCATACCAAGATGTAATCCCATACATGCCAAAACTTCTTTAATCTCATTTAATGACTTTCGCCCAAAATTCGGTGTCCGAAGCATTTCAGCTTCTGTTTTTTGGATAAGATCACCAATGTAGACAATATTATCATTCTTAAGACAATTTGCCGAACGGACTGAAAGCTCTAACTCATCAACTTTTTTGAGAAGCGCAGGATTAAAAGCAAGCTCTGAGTCAGACTCTTCAACAACTTCCTTTTGCGGCTCCTCAAAATTAACAAACAATGATAATTGATCCTGAAGAATACGTGCGGCAAAAGCAACAGCATCTTCTCCATTAACAGCACCATTTGTTTCAATCGTGAGCGTTAATTTATCATAATCCAGCACTTGGCCTTCACGTGTATTCTCTACTTTATAAGATACTTTACGAATTGGTGAATAAAGACTGTCAACTGGAATAAGGCCTATTCTTGCATCGTCAGCACAATTGCGATCAGATGGAACATAACCCTTTCCTGTATTGACAATAAATTCCATACGAATCTCAGCATCTTCATCAAGAGTACAGATAACATGCTCAGGATTCAGGATTTCCATATCCCCAACAGTATTGATATCTCCAGCTTTTACAACACCAGGCCCCTCTTTAGAAATAACAACGCGTTTAGGACCCTCTTCTTGCATACGCAATGCAATCTCTTTGATATTAAGAATAATATCTGTGACATCTTCACGCACGCCCGGAATTGATGAAAATTCATGTAAAACACCATCAATCTGCACAGCAGTAATTGCGGCACCACGAAGTGATGACAACAATACACGACGAAGCGCATTTCCTAACGTCAAGCCAAAACCACGCTCAAGAGGTTCCGCAACCACGCTTAAAATATTTGGGTTATCATGTGCACAAAACTCAACCTTATTGGGTTTAATCAGTTCCTGCCAGTTTTTCTGGATCATATTTTTATTCCCGTTCTTTAGTTCCGTTACCATTCAATCGTAACGGACAATGTGAACATCAGAGAAAGCTCTGACAACAAAAAACAATACCCAATTAAACACGCCGTCTTTTTCGTGGACGGCATCCATTATGAGGAATTGGCGTTACATCACGAATGGAAGTAATAACAAAACCAACAGACTGTAATGCACGCAAAGCGGACTCACGGCCCGATCCAGGACCACAAACCTCAACCTCTAACGAACGCATACCATGCTCCTGCGCTTTCCTAGCACAATCTTCTGCAGCAACCTGAGCTGCAAAAGGTGTAGATTTACGCGAACCTTTAAATCCCTGAGCACCAGCAGACGACCATGCAATTGCATTCCCCTGAGCGTCAGTAATTGTAATCATTGTATTGTTAAATGTTGAATTGATATGAACAACACCTGATGAAATATTTTTGCGCTCGCGACGACGAACACGTGTGGCTTCCTTTGCCATAATCTTCCTTTCAACGATCTCTTCACTGCCGTAACACCAGCAGCTCCACCTTTCTTTTCCTTATTAAAAACCTCAATAAGAAACAGAATACGAAAATAAAAACCTTTTTTCAAAAAAAGATAAAAAAGACTCTTATTTTTTCTTACCAGCGATTGCCTTAGCTGGCCCCTTACGTGTACGTGCATTCGTATGTGTACGCTGCCCACGAACAGGCAAAGAACGACGATGACGCAAACCACGGTAGCAACCAAGGTCCATCAAACGCTTAACATTCATAGCAACCTCACGGCGAAGATCCCCTTCAACCTGATAGCCCTGGTCTATCGCCTCGCGAATTTGCAGAACTTCCGCATCTGAAAGTTCATGCACACGACGCCCCATGGGAATACCAACCTTTTTAGTAATTTCTTGGGCAAATTTTGGTCCAATCCCGTGGATATATTGAAGCGCAATAATTACACGCTTATTTGTCGGGATATTGACGCCAGCAATACGAGCCACGCCTATTCTCCTTAGTTATATTGACGATTAGCCATAAAATACCTGATGTACCTTACAGAAAAAATGATCCGGCATAAACATATTCCGAATCCTATTACTTTACTGAAATAAATTAAAGCTGTTTTGATAGATTTCATAGAAAAAGTCAACACTTTTCATTTATTTCTAAAAAAAATCTTATTGAAGAAGCTCTCTAATCGCGCGCGATACCTCAGTAATACCAATCATTCCATCAACTACCTTCAATAATCCCTTCTCTGAATAAAATTTTGATAGGGGAACTGTTTTTTCACGATATTCCACTAATCGCTTTGCAAACGCAATAGGGTTATCATCTGAACGAACCTTTTCACCAGCTGCTATTGTTTCCTCAACGCGTTTCTTCATTCGCTCAATCAATGTATCTTCATCAATACGCAGCTCGATAACAGCATCAAGCTGCATATTTTTTGACTGCAAAATCTGTTGCAACGCTTCTGCCTGTCCCACAGTTCGTGGATATCCATCCAAGACAAAACCGTTCACACAATCACTTTCATCAATCCGATCTGATACAATTTGATTCACAATACTATCGGAAACCAAAGCACCAGAGCTCATAATAGCTTTAGCTTTTTTGCCAACTTCTGTTTCTCTAGTGATAACCTCACGCAACATATCGCCTGTTGATAACTGAGGGATATTATACGCCTCGACTAACATTTTAGCTTGTGTACCTTTTCCAGCTCCAGGAGGTCCTAAAAGAATAATTCTCATCGATTCCTTCTGCCTCCACGAAGTTTTGACTTTTTAATCAATCCTTCATATTGGTGTGCAACAAGGTGTCCTTGAATTTGAGCAACCGTATCAAGAGTTACAGTAACAACAATCAACAAGGACGTTCCCCCAAGATAAAAAGGCACCTGTAGCGCGGAGATCATAAATTCAGGGAGCAAACAAACTAAAATGATATAAATTGCTCCTACAACAGTAATGCGGGTCAAAACATAATCAATATATTCAGCCGTACGTTCACCAGGACGAATCCCAGGAATAAAACCAGAATGCTTTTTTAACTGATCGGCTGTATCACTTGGATTAAACACAATAGCCGTATAAAAAAAGCAAAAAAATGCCATCAAAAGTGCATAAACAATCATATAAAGTGGCTGTCCATGACCAAGAGAATAAGAAATAGCTTGAACCCATTGAGGCATTTTATCAGAAAAATTATTAACAGTTGCAGGCAATAACAATAAAGAGGAAGCAAAAATTGGTGGAATAACACCAGCAGTATTCAACTTTAAAGGAAGATGTGACATATCACCTTGAAAAATTTGATTACCAACTTGTCGTTTCGGGTACTGAATAAGAATTCTCCGTTGCGCACGCTCTACAAAAACAATAACTCCGATAACAAAAACCGCAATAAGAACGATTCCTATTAATAAAAAAGTTGATAAATCAGCCTGACTATGAGCAGTCAAAAGTTGAGCAAAAGTGGAAGGAAGATTAGCAACAATACCTGTAAAAATAATAAGAGAAACCCCATTACCGACACCACGTGACGTAATTTGCTCACCAAGCCACATGAGAAACATTGTCCCCCCCACAAGCGTAATAACAGAGGAAATACGGAACATAAGACCCGGCTCCACAACAATTTGAAGTCCTGTTCCTATACCAGATTCAAGCGCAACCGCGATACCAAATGCCTGTAGAATTGCCAATACTACCGTTACATAACGGGTATACTGATTAATAATCTTACGACCCAGTTCACCTTCTTTTTTAAGAGTTTCTAATGAAGGGATAACGGAAGTCAGCAACTGCACAATAATTGATGCCGATATATAGGGCATAATTCCCAATGCAAAAATCGCCATGCGGCTAACAGCGCCTCCAGCAAACATATTAAACAATCCCAAAACACCTGATGCATGATGTTCAAATGTTTGCCGTAAAGAATCGATATTAATACCTGGAAGGGAGATATAAGTACCAAAGCGATAAACAAGAAGCGCAGCAAGGGTAAACCAAATGCGCTTTTTCAATTCAGTTGCACGCGAAAAAGTGCTAAAGTTTATATTGGAAGCAAATTGCTCTGCTGCTGATGCCATAAAACCTCTCCGATCCACACTCCAGTTCTTTAAAGCACAGAAGTATAACTTCTCAAACTCATATCGTTATACATAAATAAATGCAGAACTCAAATAACTTTCCATAAAAGATATCCCAAACAAAGCATACAAGCTTCCTTGGAATATCATTCATATCAAACAAGCTCACCGAGCAGTTTCAAGAAAAGTAACCTGCCCCCCAGCCTTTTCAACCTTAATACGAGCAGCTTCAGAAGCACCAGAAACATGAACAATAATCTTTGCTTTCAACTCACCATCAGAAAGAAGACGTACTCCATCTTTCACACGACGAAGAATACCAGCTTCTTTCAGGGCAATAATATCAATAGGCTTTTCAATATTCAACTTACCAGCATCAATTGCCAACTGAATACGTCCTAGTGAAACTTCGTTATAAGTTTTAGCAAAAAAATTTCTAAATCCACGCTTTGGCAAACGACGATAGATAGGCATTTGCCCACCTTCAAAACCATTAAGCGAGACACCAGAACGCGATTTTTGTCCTTTTACACCGCGACCACCGGTCTTACCAGTACCTGAACCAATACCACGTCCAACACGTTTACGATCTCTTGTTGCGCCTTCACGATCATGCAGTTCATTGAGTTTCATATCTTATACTCCTCAACCTTTAATCTTCATCTATAACGCGAACAAGATGCCGAACACGAGCAATCATACCTCGCACGCAAAGTGTATCTTCTAGAACACGCCGTCTTCGCATTTTATTTAATCCAAGCCCTTTCAAAGTCGCACGTTGAATCTGCGAATTCCGAATTGGACTTCCAACTTGTTCTACTGTCACAGTTTTGACACTCTGAGATTTTTTCTGAACCATTTTCTAATTCCTTTTCTGATAATCTCAGAAACTATCCTTCCGCATCGACTAAATGTCGACGACGTGCCTGTAAAGTTGAATATTTGATACCACGTTGAGCTGCAATATCTCTAGGATGCATTTGATGCTTTAACGCATCAAATGTTGCACGCACCATATTATAAGGATTGGACGACCCCAATGATTTTGCAACCACATCCTGCATACCAAGAGTTTCAAAAATAGCACGCATCGGTCCACCAGCAATAATACCAGTACCAGCAGAAGCTGAACGTAACAAAACACGCCCTGCCCCGTGACGACCTTCAAGATCATGATGCAATGTACGCCCAGACCGAAGCGGAACATAAATCATTCCACGCTTTGCAGCTTCTGTAGCTTTACGCACTGCTTCTGGTACTTCACGTGCTTTACCATGACCAAAGCCCACACGACCTTTTTGATCTCCAACAACAACAAGAGCAGCGAAACCAAAACGTCGACCACCCTTTACAACTTTAGCGACACGATTGATATGAACAAGTCTATCGACCAATTCACTCTCACGTTCTTCTCGCTCACCACGTTCTTTCTGTGCCATTCCTCATTCCTTTTTCTTTTCCGGAAGCACGCTAACAAAGTTCCAACATAAAGCAGAGGAACTTACACGAAAACCCTAAATGCCTTATTAAAATCAAAACAAGGCATTTTAGAAGCTTAAACCACCTTCACGAGCAGCTTCAGCCAAAGCTCTTACTCTTCCATGGTAAACATATGCCCCACGGTCAAAAACTACCTGACTAACACCAGCTTGCTTTGCACGTTCAGCAATTAACTTACCAACAGCAAAAGCAGCCTCTTTATCAGCACCACTTTTTAGCGATTTTTTTAAATCTCCTTCGAGTGTAGATGCCGAAACAAGTGTACACCCACGCAAATCATCGATAATTTGAGCATAGATGTTCTGATTTGAACGATAAACACTAAGCCGCGGACGATCACTAGAAACCATTTTGATTCTACGTCGCACACGCCGCGCACGACGTTGGATAATGTCCTTAGATGAAACCATAATACAAAATCCTTACTTCTTCTTACCTTCTTTACGAAAGATGCGCTCATCTGCATGTTTAATGCCTTTACCTTTGTAAGGTTCAGGCCTACGATACTCGCGAATTTCTGCAGCTACTTGCCCAACTTGCTGTTTATCAATTCCAGAAATCACAATTTCTGTAGGTTTGGGGATCGTTACAGTAATGCCAGATGGGACTTTATAAATAACATCGTGAGAAAAACCCAACGACAACTGAATATCCCGCCCCTGCAAAGCAGCACGATAACCAACTCCGTTGATCTCTAGTCGCTTTTCAAAACCATCTTTCACACCACAAAAAATATTTTCAATCATTGAGCGCGACATACCCCATTTAGAGCGTGCATCTTTTGACTGATCCCGTGGTGAAACGGATATAAAATTTTCCTCAAACTTCACTAAAACTTCATCATTAACGACGTAGCTCAGCTCACCTTTCGGACCTTTTGCCTTAACCAGCTGTCCTTCAACAGTTGCGGTAACCCCAGAAGGAATTGAAATGGGCTTTTTACCAATACGAGACATTCTTCTAACCTACATTTTTTCTGTTTTCTTAACATTCATTAGAAAACACGACAAAGGAGCTCTCCACCGACATTTTGCTCACGCGCCTCATGATCCGCCATAACGCCCTTAGGCGTCGATAAAATCGAAATACCAAGACCATTTGCCACTTGAGGAATCGACTTAGCAGAAACATAAACACGACGACCTGGCTTTGAGACACGTGAAACTTCACGAATAGCCGCTAATCCTTCAAAATATTTCAATTCGATTTCAATTTCAGACTTCCCGTCACCTAAATCGACTTGATTATATCCACGAATATAACCTTCAGACTGAAGAACATCAAGAACACGTGCACGAAGCTTAGACGCAGGCGTAACCACTTTGTTTTTTTTACGACCAAGTGCATTACGAATACGCGTGAGCATATCACCAAGAGGATCTGACATAGACATTAAATAATCTCCTCTTACCAACTCGACTTAACAATGCCTGGAATATGGCCTATTGAACCAAGTTCACGCAATGCAATTCGCGACATTTTCAATTTACGATAATAAGCCCGTGGACGCCCTGAAACTTCACAGCGATTACGGACGCGAACTTTTGCAGAATTACGTGGCAACTCTGCTAATTGAACAGAAGCTTTAAAACGCTCTTCGAGAGAAACCTTCTGATCCATAACTATTGCTTTCAAGCGTGCACGACGCGCAGCATAACGCTTTACCATCAGTTCACGACGCTTATTTTTTTCAACGGCACTTACTTTGGCCATAATCTTACCTCGCTACGTTTGCCGTTACGAACGAAAAGGAAAATTAAAAGCACGTAACAACTCACGTGCCTCATCATCCGTTTTTGCTGTCGTACAAACGATAATATCCATGCCCCAAATTTGATCAACTTTATCATAGTTGATTTCTGGAAACACAATGTGCTCTTTAATACCCATAGCAAAATTGCCACGACCATCAAAGCTTTTTGGATTCAGACCACGAAAGTCACGAACCCGCGGAAGCGCAATCGTAACAAGACGATCCAAAAACTCAAACATACGATCTTTACGCAATGTAACTTTAGCCCCAAGTGGCATTCCTTCACGAACCTTAAAAGTCGCAATAGAGTTACGCGCACGGGTAACAACAGCCTTCTGACCTGTTATTAAACCCAAATCCTCAGCAGCAATAGACGGCTTCTTAGAATCGGCAGTCGCTTCACCAATCCCCATATTAATTACAATTTTATCAACCCGCGGAATTTGCATTACATTTTTGTAATTAAACTTCTCTTGAAGGATTTTACGAACCACTTCAAAATAATGCACCTTCATACGTGGTGTTTGTTTTTCCTCAGCCATTAATCAACTCTCCCGAACGCTTGGCAAAACGAACTTTATTACCATCTGCATTCATACGAAAACCTACACGTGTAGGCTTACCATCCTTAGGGTCAGCAATCGCCAAATTAGATAGATGAATTGGAGCTTCTTTAGAAACAATTCCAGCTTCTTGCTTTTGCGTTTGACGTTGATGACGTTTAATCATATTAACCCCACGAACAAAAGCTTTATTCTCCTTTGGATTCACCTTAATTACTTCACCACTACATCCTTTATCCTTACCGGATAAAACAACGACTTTATCACCTTTTCGAATCTTTTGCATAACACACTCCTTATAAGACTTCAGGAGCGAGCGAAATGATCTTCATATGATTCCTACCACGAAGTTCGCGAGGAACTGGTCCAAAGATACGCGTACCGATCGGCTCTTTCTTATTATCCACTAAAACAGCAGCATTCCCATCAAAACGAATAACACTACCATCTGCGCGACGAATATCTTTAGCAGTACGAACCACTACAGCTTTCATCACATCACCTTTTTTAACACGGCCACGAGGAATAGCATCCTTAACCGAAACAACAATAATGTCGCCGACCGAAGCATATTTTCGCTTTGAACCGCCTAACACCTTGATGCACATGACACGACGGGCACCGGAATTATCGGCAACGTCGAGGTTTGTTTGCATCTGAATCATGACTGGCCACCTTCTCTTAACATTTATATCCGGTCATGCCTCTAACACCCCGGATTTGCCTGCCAAATAACGATAAAGCTATTGCTCTAAATCTATCAACGGAAAAAGTCCACTGTTAAATTTTACAACAATAAACCTAATGAACTACGCTACATTGCTTTTAACAACAATCCAACGTTTATCTTTCGAAATTGGTTTAGATTCCTGAATAGAAATTTGATCCCCAATCTTGAACTGGTTGTTCTCGTCATGCGCCTTATATTTCTTAGACTGCCGAACAGTCTTTTTAAGAAGCGGATGAGAATAACGGCGCTCCACTTTAACAACGACAGTTTTATCACTCTTGTCACTAACGACAACACCCTGCAAAATGCGTTTAGGCATCTCTTGTTTCCTTAAACCTTACTTTCGTTTATCTTCTGACGAAGAAAAGTTTTAACACGCGCAATATCACGACGAACCTGCCTAACACGTGCAGTCTTTTCCAATTGACCTGTTGCCTTTTGAAAGCGCAAATTAAATTGCTCTTTCTTTAACTTAGCCAATTCATCTTTCATTTGGTCGAGCGTTTGCGCCCGAAATTCTGTGGCTCTCATCGCTTAACCTCTTTATTCAGCAATACGCTGTACGAAACGCGTCTTAATAGGCAATTTTGCAGCACCCAATCTTAATGCTTCACGCGCTACATCTTCAGGAACCCCATCAAGCTCAAACATGACGCGCCCAGGCGCAACACGCGTAGCCCAATAATCAACGCTTCCCTTACCCTTACCCATACGTACTTCGGTCGGCTTAGATGTGACCGGAAGATCCGGAAAAATACGAATCCACACACGACCAGAACGTTTCATATAACGCGTAATCGCACGACGCGCTGCCTCAATTTGGCGGGCAGTAATTCTCTCCGGCTCAACAGCCTTCAAACCGTAAGCACCGAAATTCAAATCCGTACCACCTTTCGAAACACCGTGAATACGGCCTTTGAACTGTTTACGGAACTTTGTGCGCTTTGGCTGCAACATTGCTCTCTACTCCAAATTCTAGTTCATTCACAAAAACTAAGCACTTTCGCGGCGACGATTCGATGAAGAACCAGAATGATCAGCCTCCGTAGCACGACGCTCTGAAGCCATCGGATCATGCTCGAGAATCTCACCTTTAAAGACCCACACCTTAACACCACAAATACCATAAGCAGTCTTAGCTTCTGCTGTACCGTAATCAACATCAGAACGCAAGGTATGAAGTGGAACACGACCTTCACGGTACCACTCCATACGAGCAATTTCAGCGCCACCAAGACGACCAGAACAGTTGATACGAATTCCCTCTGCTCCAAGACGCATAGCTGATTGAACTGCTCGCTTCATTGCACGTCGAAAAGCAACACGACGTTCTAACTGCTGAGCAATTGATTGCGCAATAATCGTAGCATCAATTTCAGGCTTACGAATTTCCACAATATTCAATGAAGTCTCAGCATTTGTCATTTCTGAAAGCTTACGGCGAAGCTTTTCGATATCAGCACCTTTTTTACCAATAATCAAGCCCGGACGAGCCGAATGAATCGTCACACGACATTTCTTATGAGGACGCTCGATAACAACCTTAGAGATAGCTGCTTGCTTCAACTCTTCAAGCACATACAAGCGAATTTTTAAATCCTCATGAAGAAGACGTCCATACTCACCACTATCAGCATACCAACGGGAATCCCAGGTCCGATTAACTCCAAGACGAAGTCCTATTGGATTGATCTTCTGACCCATTATGCGGCCTCCACTTTTTCGGTAACTTCACGAACAATAATAGTAAGATGCGAAAACGGACGTTCAATCCGACTAGCGCGTCCACGACCACGAACATGGAAACGCTTCATCACTATCGACTTACCAACATAGGCTTCTGCAACAATGAGCGAATCAATATCAAGATCGTGGTTATTCTCTGCATTTGCAATCGCCGATTCAAGAGTTTTTTTCACAGTCCCAGCAATACGTTTACGTGAGAACGTCAAATCAGCTAGCGCCATATTAACTTTCTTACCACGAATCATCGCAGCAACTAAATTAAGCTTTTGCGGACTAACACGAATTGTCCGCGTGACGGCTTTTGCTTCATTATCCTTAAGCTGGCGCGGAACTTTAGCTTTTCCCATTCCTACTTCCTCTTCGCTTTCTTGTCTGCACCATGCCCATAATAAGTCCGGGTGGGAGCGAACTCACCAAATTTATGACCAACCATCTCTTCAGAAACAGAAACAGGAATATGCTTATTGCCGTTGTAAACACCAAAAGTTAAGCCAACAAATTGTGGTAAAATAGTAGAGCGACGACTCCATATTTTAATGACCTCATTGCGCCCACTTGCACGGACCTTTTCTGCTTTTCCAAGAAGATAGCCGTCAACAAACGGACCTTTCCAAACTGAACGAACCACTTCAGACTACCTTTCTCATTTCTTGCGCTGATGACGCGTACGCATAATAAACTTATCAGTGGCTTTATTGGAGCGCGTACGCTTACCTTTCGTAGGTTTACCCCAAGGAGACACTGGATGACGCCCCCCTGATGTACGACCTTCACCACCACCATGTGGATGATCAACGGGGTTCATAGCAACACCACGAACATGTGGGCGCTTACCACGCCAACGTGACCGACCTGCCTTACCATCATTAATATTCCCATGATCAGGATTTGAAACAGCGCCAACAGTTGCAAAACAACTACTAGATACCAAACGCTGTTCTCCAGAATTCAAACGAAGAATAGCCATCCCCTGATCCCGTCCAACCAATTGCGCATAAGTACCAGCTGAACGAGCGATTTGACCACCCTTACCCGGTTTCATTTCAACATTATGAATAATTGTACCCACCGGCATATTACCAAGTGGCATAGCATTGCCTGGTTTAACATCAACATTTGAACCAGCTATAACCGAATCACCAACACCAAGACGCTGTGGCGCAAGAATATAACCTAATTGTCCATCCTCATAGCGAATTAACGCAATAAAAGCAGTCCGATTTGGATCATATTCCAAACGCTCTACTTTTGCAGTAACATCACGTTTAAGACGCTTAAAATCAACAAACCGATAACTACGCTTATGTCCACCACCCTGAAAACGAGCAGTAACTCGGCCGCGATTATTACGGCCACCTTTTGATGATAAGCCCTCAGTTAACGCTTTTACAGGCTTACCTTTATAAAGGCAAGAACGATCCACAATAACAAGTTGACGTTGCCCGGCTGTAGTTGGATTAAAGTGCTTAAGTGCCATTATTCTTATCTCCGAGCCTCTTTAAAGACCTGTCGAAACGTCGATAGACTGACCACTGGCCAGTGTCACGATCGCTTTTTTGACATCACTCTGCCGACCAACAATACCTTTGAAACGTTTCACTTTACCCTTTCGGACTATTGTGTTGACTGCCTTAACTTTAACGCTAAAAAGCGCTTCAACAGCAGCTTTAATTTCAGGCTTTGTTGCTTTCGGCGCGACATTAAAAGCAACTTGATTATACTCAGAAATCATAGTCGACTTTTCAGTAATAATTGGACTAACAATTATATCATAGTGGCGAAGATCTGTCATTTAAAACGCTCCTCAAGAGCCTCGACAGCTGCTTTTGACAAAACAAGTTTGCTGCGACGCAAAATATCATAAACATTAATCCCCTGAATTGGTAAAACATCAATATTAGGAATATTAGATGCTGCGCGAGAAAAATTAATATCAATCTCTTTGCCACCAACTAAGAGAGCATTATTGAATCCAAGCTTAGAAAAACTGGAAACAAGCATCTTTGTTTTAGCATCCTTAACACTTAGATCATCAACAACAATTAAATCATTTGCCTTTAATTTTGCTGACAATGCAAGACGCACTCCAAGTGCACGAACTTTTTTAGGAAGATCACACGCATGACTACGGAATACCGGACCATGTGCCTTACCACCACCTCGAAACTGTGGTGCACGAGCAGACGAGTGTCGAGCACGACCAGTTCCCTTTTGTTTAAACATCTTTGCCCCTGTTCGTGAAACATCAGACCGCCCCTGCGATTGATGTGTTCCCTGTTGACGACGTGCAAGCTGCCAACGAACAACACGTTGCAAAATATCCTCACGCGGAACAAGACCAAAAATACCCTCAGAAACTTTTAACTTACCAGCTTCATTACCATCAAGGGTTTTAACTACAATATCCATCATTCGGCTCCCTCAGTTTCAGAGGTTTCCATCACTGGAGCAACCATTTCTGTTTTTTCTTTCGCAAGATGGCGAATACCAGCAGGCTTAGGCGCATTATCAGGAAGAGGTCTTTTTACAGCATCCCGCACCAAAATCCAAGCACCCTTAGAGCCGGAAACAGCACCACGCACTAAAAGCAAACCACGTTCAACATCCGTAGAAACAACCTCAATATTCTGTGTTGTTACACGGACCTGCCCCATATGGCCAGCCATTTTTTTACCTTTAAACACCTTACCTGGATCCTGACACTGTCCTGTCGAACCATGAGCACGATGTGTGATTGAGTTACCATGAGAAGCACGATGTCCACCAAAATTATGCCGCTTCATAACACCAGCAAAACCTTTACCGATACTCGTACCTGTTACATCAACCCTCTGCCCCGGAACAAAATGTTCCACTGTAATCTCAGTACCAACATCAAGAAGATTGTCGGGACTCACACGAAACTCTGCTATTTTAGCTTTTGGCTCAACCGAAGCCTTAGCAAAATGCCCACGAAGAGCTTGCGTAGTATTCTTAACCTTGGCAAAGCCTACACCTAACTGAACAGCAGTATAGCCATTCTTCTCAACTGTACGCTGAGCAATAACTTGACAATTCTCCAAACGAAGTACTGTTACCGGTACATGCTCACCAGCTTCATTATAAATACGGGTCATGCCCAGCTTCTGTGCTATTACACCTGAACGCATCGGGTCTGTTCCTTCTGTCCTCAAACCTCAGAGCTTAATCTCTACATCCACACCAGCAGAAAGATCGAGCTTCATAAGCGCATCCACTGTTTGCGGTGTTGGATCAACAATATCAAGAAGACGCTTATGTGTACGCATTTCAAATTGCTCACGACTCTTCTTATCGATGTGCGGCCCACGATTGACTGTAAACTTCTCAATCCGCGTTGGTAGCGGAATAGGACCACGGACATTTGCACCAGTACGCTTTGCAGTCGACACAATCTCGCGTGTCGATGCATCAAGAATTCTGTGATCAAATGCTTTCAAGCGAATGCGGATATTTTGACTGTTCATGCTCTTTTATTTCCTTGTCACGCAAAACGCCTTTTACAACAAAGACGTTTTATCAATAACCATTCCTTACTCAATGATCTTAGAAACGATACCAGCACCAACAGTACGACCACCTTCGCGAATAGCAAAACGAAGCTTTTCTTCCATGGCAATCGGAACTATCAAAGAAACATCCATCGCAACATTATCTCCAGGCATAACCATTTCTGTTCCTTCTGGAAGCGTTACTATCCCCGTCACATCCGTTGTACGGAAGTAAAATTGAGGACGATAATTCGTGAAAAACGGTGTATGACGACCACCTTCATCTTTCGTTAAGATGTAAGCTTCTGCTTTAAAGCGCGTATGAGGAGTAACTGATCCAGGCTTCGCAAGAACCTGTCCACGCTCAATCCCTTCGCGATCAACTCCACGAAGAAGAGCGCCAATGTTATCACCAGCTTGACCTTGATCTAAAAGCTTGCGGAACATTTCAACGCCGGTAACCGTCGTCTTTGAAGTAGGACGAATACCTATAATCTCGATTTCTTCGCCAACTTTAATAATACCACGCTCAACACGACCAGTTACAACCGTACCGCGTCCAGAAATCGAAAAAACATCTTCAATCGGCATCAAAAACGGCTGATCAACAGGACGCTCTGGTGTTGGGATGTAATTATCAACTTCACTCATCAAAAGACGAACCGCATCTTCTCCAATGCTTTTATCTTTATCTTCAAGAGCTGCCAATGCAGACCCCTTAACCACTGGGATATCATCTCCTGGGAAATCATATTTTGACAAGAGTTCACGAACTTCAAGCTCAACAAGCTCCAGAAGCTCAGCATCATCAACCTGATCAACCTTATTAAGAAAAACAACAATCGCTGGAACACCAACTTGGCGCGCAAGCAAAATATGCTCACGTGTCTGAGGCATAGGACCATCCGCAGCAGAGACAACCAAAATCGCTCCATCCATTTGTGCTGCCCCTGTGATCATGTTTTTCACATAATCCGCGTGACCTGGGCAATCAACGTGCGCATAGTGCCGGCTCTCTGTTTCATACTCAACATGTGCCGTAGAAATAGTAATCCCACGCGCTCTTTCTTCTGGTGCCGCATCAATTTGGTCATACGCTTTAAATTCACCAAAATATTTCGTAATCGCTGCTGTTAATGACGTCTTGCCATGATCAACGTGACCAATTGTTCCGATATTAACATGTGGCTTCGTACGTTCAAATTTGCTCTTTGCCATTTGAGCTCTCCATTTTCTATCCAAATAAAGGACTAAGTTAAAAATTAATTATATAATCAAATTACGCGTATTTCTTTTGAATCTCCAAAGCAACAGCCGAAGGAACAGGCTCATAATGATCAAACTGCATTGTATATTGCGCACGCCCCTGACTCATCGAACGAAGAGTATTCACATAACCAAACATATTGGCCAAAGGAACCATTGCATTCACAACTGTAGCAATACCACGCGCCTCAGTCCCTGAAATTTGACCGCGACGAGAATTGAGATCACCAATAACATCACCAACATAATCTTCCGGCGTTACAACCTCTACCTTCATAATCGGTTCGAGAAGCTGCGCACCAGCTTTCTTTGCTCCATCACGAAAAGCCGCACGAGCAGCAATTTCAAAAGCCAAAACGGAAGAATCAACATCGTGATAACCACCATCAATCAGTGTAGCCTTTACACCAAGCATAGGGAAACCCGCAAGAGGCCCTGATCCCATAACGCTCTCGATACCCTTTTGAACACCAGGAATATATTCCTTAGGAACAGCACCACCAACAACCTTTGACTCAAAGACAAAATCATCACCGTCATGAGGTTCAAAAATAATTTTAACGCGAGCAAACTGCCCAGCACCACCAGATTGCTTCTTATGTGTATAATCAATTTCCGCCGTTTTGGTAATCGATTCACGATAAGCAACCTGAGGCTGCCCAATATTCGCTTCAACCTTAAATTCGCGCCGCATACGATCAACAATAATATCAAGGTGAAGCTCACCCATTCCAGCTATAATGGTTTGTCCTGATTCTTCATCAGATTTCACACGGAATGAAGGATCCTCAGCAGCCAAACGATTGAGAGCAATACCCATTTTTTCTTGGTCTGCCTTCGTTTTAGGTTCAATCGCAATTTCAATAACAGGCTCAGGAAAATCCATCCGCTCCAAAATAATAGGCTTTAAAGGATCGCAAAGGGTATCACCTGTTGTAGTCTCTTTAAGTCCTGCGAGAGCAACAATATCACCAGCAAACGCCTCCTCAATATCCTCACGAGAATTTGAGTGCATTTGAAGCATACGCCCCAAACGCTCTCTCTTTTTCTTCACGGTATTTTCGAGAGAAACACCTTTTTGAACCTTACCAGAATAAATGCGACAAAAAGTCAATGATCCCACAAACGGATCATTCATAATTTTAAAAGCAAGCATAGAAAGCGGAGCATCATCTGAAGATTCACGGGTTGCTTCAGACTCAGTTTTCACATCAACGCCACTAATTGCAGGAACATCAACCGGAGAAGGAAGATAAGAAACAACAGCATCCAAAAGCGGCTGAACACCTTTATTCTTAAAAGCAGTACCACAAAGAACTGGATGGAACTGAACCTCTATCGTCCCCTTACGAATAAGAGAAACAAGCTGCTCATTTGTTGGCATAACACCTTCCAAATAAGCCTCTGTTGCAGCCTCATCAACCTCAACTGCCATCTCAATTAATTTCTCGCGATACTCTTCTGCCTTCTCTTTCAAATCGGATGGAATCTCACCAACAACCGCCGAAGCACCAATGGAGCCATCCCATTTCAATGCCTTCATCTCAACAAGATCAACAACACCTTCGAAATCATTTTCAGCACCAATTGGCAATTGCAAAACAAGTGCTTTAGCCCCCAATCGCGAACCAACCATTTCTACACTGCGATAAAAATCAGCACCTATCTTATCCATTTTATTAACGAAGACCATACGCGGCACACGGTACTTCTCAGCCTGTCGCCAAACAGTTTCCGTCTGAGGTTCCACACCAGCATTTGCATCTAACAATGCTATCGCACCATCAAGAACTCGCAAAGAACGCTCAACTTCAATCGTAAAATCAACGTGCCCCGGCGTATCAATGATATTAAAACGCCGCTTCCGCCCATCACGCCCTTCCCAGAAGGTTGTCGTCGCAGCAGATGTAATCGTAATACCACGCTCCTGCTCTTGCTCCATCCAATCCATTGTAGAAGCACCATCATGGGTTTCACCAATCTTATGATTCTTACCCGTATAAAACAAAATACGCTCAGTCATAGTGGTCTTACCCGCATCAATATGCGCCATAATACCAAAATTACGATAATCTTCAATTTTATATTCGCGAGCCATTATACTTGCCTTATCCTTAAACACGCCTACCAGCGATAATGAGCGAATGCACGATTAGCCTCAGCCATACGATGAACATCCTCACGCTTCTTTACCGCAGAACCGCGATTATTAGCCGCATCCATCAACTCACCAGAAAGACGATCAATCATTGTCGTCTCATTCCGTCCACGAGCTGCCGAAATCAACCAGCGAATAGCAAGCGCCTGACGACGATCAGGACGAACATCTATCGGAACCTGATAAGTAGCACCACCAACACGCCGTGAACGAACCTCAATATGAGGAGAAACATTCTCCAACGCCTGATGAAACAGAGCCACAGGATCCGTCTTCACCTTCTTTTCCACAACCTCAAGCGCACCATAAACAATACGCTCAGCAACTGATTTTTTACCATCAAACATAATGGCATTCATAAATTTCGTAATAACCAAATCACCAAACTTGGGATCAGGATTAATTTCACGTTTTTCTGCTCTATGGCGACGGGACATTAGCTTTGTCTCTCAATATTATTTTGGACGCTTCGCGCCATATTTTGAACGACGCTGTTTACGATTCTTGACACCCTGCGTATCAAGCAAACCACGAATAATGTGATAACGAACTCCTGGCAAATCCTTCACACGACCACCCCGAATCATTACAACAGAGTGCTCTTGAAGATTATGCCCCTCTCCAGGAATATAACCTATCACTTCAAATCCATTTGTCAAACGGACTTTAGCAACTTTACGAAGTGCAGAATTCGGTTTTTTCGGTGTCGTTGTATAGACACGCGTACAAACCCCACGTTTCTGCGGATTCGACTGAAGAGCAGGAACCTTATTACGCTTAACTGGCGCTACACGCGGCTTGCGAATCAACTGGTTTACGGTAGGCATACAACCTTCCTCTTTTTGATCTACGTTCGTTTTGCCCAATTGGGCTTTTCTACATTCCATTTATTTCGACAGAATCAAAATAAACACCTAAGCTTACACACAAAATCGGGCACGCCTGTTATAAACAGCTTACCCGATTACAAGCAGAGAAGGCACGAGCCTTTTGCACTGGCATTTGCTTTTAATCTTTTATAAAACCCGTTTAAATGACTTCTCGAGTAAAGCCCCGAAATCACCAATCACTCTCACACTGGTTATAGTGATCTCTAATAGCGAGAACATATACATTCGTCAAGAACTAAACATCAGAAAGTTTAAAAATAAAAAAATAAATTAAATTATAAGACTTTAGTTTGGATTTTACAGAAGTTCTTGATAAATTAAATTCCCATAGTAGTATCTCTACACAAAGAAGAACAGCAATGTGATTAAAGAGTACAAGTCTTGGAGATATTTATAGGACATTTTAACGATGCAAAAAAACAGCACCGATAATATTTAAGATGAGTGCCATGAAAATAGTAACGTGGAATATTGCTGGAATAAAAGCGCGGCATGAAACATTGTGTCAATGGTTACAGCAAAACCAACCCGATATAGTCTGTCTACAAGAAATAAAAAGTACCGATGAAAATTTCCCCCGCAGTGCAATTGAAGGCTTAGGGTATCATATAGAAACACACGGACAAAAAAGTTTTAATGGGGTTGCGATTCTCTCTAAAAAAACACCTGATGAAGTCATCCGCCGATTACCGGGCAATGATAATGATGAACAAACCCGATACATTGAAGCCGTTTACTCAACAAATAAAGGCGTTATCCGTGTTGCATCCCTCTATTTGCCAAATGGAAACCCTATTACAAGCGAAAAATATCCTTATAAAATAGAATGGATGGAAAGATTGTATGCACATGCAAAATCATTGCTTGCATATGAAGAACCCCTTGTCCTAGCTGGTGATTATAATGTCATCCCTACCCCATTAGACGCAAAAAATCCTCAAGAATGGAATCATGATGCCTTATTCCTTCCACAAACAAGACAAGCCTTCCAACGCATTATTCATTTAGGTTTTTATGATGCTATTCGTAATGTCACAGAAACTCCCTCATTCAGTTTCTGGGATTTTCAAGCTGGTGCATGGCAGAAAAATAATGGAATTCGCATTGATCACTTGCTATTGTCACCAGAAGCTGTTGATCAACTTATCTGTGCCTATAGCCAAAAAGAAGTAAGAGGGTATCAAAAACCATCGGACCATACTCCTGTTTGGGCACATCTTAATTTCAATTAACGAGAGTACAACAGCTGATTTATTGAGATAAAAAAATATCCCATCTCAAATATAATTCGTGCTACATCGTGCTTGACAATATATCTTAAACAATAAAACAAGAACAAAAAATATAAATGAATGGAGGACATAATGAAAAAGTCATTGTTAATATTTATTGCAGCAACGGCTATTGGGCTCACAAGTATAGCACACGCTGAAAATGATACACTTGAAAAAATAAAAAAAACAGGAGAGGTCACGCTGGGTGTTCGCGAATCATCAGGTTTAGCCTATGCCCTAGGTAATGATAAATATGTAGGTTTTCACACAGAGATGGCAGAGCGTATTGTTGACGATATTTCAAAAAAAATTGGTAAGCCAATCAAAATTCATTATCTTCCCATCACATCGCAAAATAGAATCCCTCTCTTAAAAAATAGCACTTATGATTTTGAATGTGGTTCAACAACAAATGATATTGCGCGCAGTAAAGAAGCCGCATTTGCTTATACCACTTACGTTGAAGAAGTTCGAATTGCTGTAAAGAAAAACTCCAACATTAAATCTCTTGATGATTTAAATGGAAAAACAGTTGCAACCACTACTGGTACAACATCTGTTCGGCTTATCCGCAAAAATAAGCGTGCAAAAAATATTCACTTTAATGTTGTAAAAGGCAAAGATCATGGAGACAGTTTCTTATTATTAGAATCTGGCCGTGCGGATGCATTTGTTATGGATGCTTCAATTCTTGCAGGGCTTATTGCAAAATCAAAAAAGCCATCCGATTATGTCATTCTTGATCCAGTGCTTTCAGTCGAACCAATCGCTTGTATGCTCCGATTAAATGACAAAAACTTTGAAAAAGAAATCAATGACAGTATTGTGCGCCAAATCAAAAATGAATCACTTGAAAAACTTTACGATAAATGGTTTATGAAACCAATTCCGCCCGCAAATACTATTGTTAACCTTCCTTTATCTCAAGCAACAAAATATGCTTGGGAGCATCCCAATAATAAACCTCGTGAAAACTATACAGAAAATAAATTATAAAATTCAAAAAACAACCACACTCTTTGAAAATTGAGTGTGGTTATGTTTTGGTTCATTTTTTAATAAATTCAGGAAAATCAATTAATGGACTTTTCTTTTCTTTGTACAGATGATCTTACCCAAACGTTCGTGGCTGGATGCCTTGGAACTCCTGGTGTGCGTCATACCTACTTAGATACACTGCTTGATGGCTTAAAAAATACGGTGATATTGTCTGTTTCTTCACTAATCTTAGCTGTATTTTTTGGTATCATTATAGGAACAATACGCACCCTACCAAACACTTCCATGATCCGTTGCCTATTGCGTTCTATCGGAAGTATCTGGGTAGAGATTATGCGTAACATTCCTTTGCTTGTACAAGTATTTTTATGGTATTTTGTTGTGCCTAAAATTTATCCACCAGCGATGAACTTTTCGCCTATTCTCCTCATAACATGTGCCTTAGGCTTCTTTACATCCGCCCGCATTGCAGAACAGGTTCGCTCAGGGATTGAGTCCATTCCTTCTGGACAACGCTACGCAGCTATGGCAATGGGATTTACAACCTATCAAATTTATCGCTATATCATATTACCGCGTGCTATGCGTACAATCATGCCACCGCTTACTTCAGAAGCAATGGGTATTGTGAAGAATTCATCTATAGCATTTGCCGTTTCGATAAATGAATTGATGCAATTTCAGTACCAAACAATTGAAGAAGTAAGTCATGTTTATGAAAACTATTTAATTGTCACGATTCTTTATATTTTTATAGCTTTGTTCGTTTTCATCATCATGACAATTATTGAGCAAATGCTCAAAATTCCTAATGTTCAAACGGGGGAACACTGAAGATGATAAATTTCATAACCTCGAAGTTTGAATTTTCTTTTCCTTTCAATTTTTCAGACTTTGATTTTTCATTTTTCACTTTTGATATATTCTGTTCTTATATTCTGTCAGGTTTACTCTTTAGTGTTTTTTTAACCATTTTTGCAACGATATTAGGACTTATCTTCGGCACTCTCTTAGCAATGATGCGGCTTTCTTCTATGAAACTGCTCTCTTGGCTTGCGATAATTTACATAACTGCCATGCGTTCAATACCGCTTGTTATGGTTATCTTATGGTTTTTTGTCCTTTTACCTTTCCTAACTGGAACATCAATTGGTGCAAATAAATCAGCGCTCATCACCTTCACTGCATTTGAAACCGCTTATTTTGCCGAAATTATGCGTGCTGGTATAAATTCTGTTGCGCAAGGACAAAAACATGCAGGGCAAGCGCTCGGAATGACATATTGGCAAAATATGTACATTGTCATTCTTCCCCAAGCTTTTAGAGATATGTTGCCAGTTTTCTTAACCCAAGTTATTATTCTCTTTCAGGATACAACACTTGTTTATGCAATCAGTGGACATAGCCTTTTGAATGGTTTTGATATTGTTGCTAACAATTTCGGTGTAAAGCAAGAAGCCTATATCTTAGCAGCTATTTTCTATTTTGTTATCTGTTTTACACTTTCACAGATAGTCGTATATCTACAGAAAAAAATATCCATTATTCGCTAATAGGAAGAAAAAATGTCTACTCATATGATCGAAATAAAAAATGTTTCCAACTGGTATGGCGAAATTAATGTTCTTAAAAACTGCACAACCAATATCAACAAAGGAGAAGTTGTTGTGGTTTGTGGACCATCCGGTTCAGGTAAATCAACACTCATTAAAACCATTAACGCTCTCGTCCCTTTTCAAAAAGGTGAAATTTGGATTAATGGAACACCTGTTCATTCAAAAAAAACGAATTTGCCTAAATTGCGTAGTCAGGTGGGAATGGTATTTCAACACTTCGAACTTTTCCCCCATCTATCTGTCACGGAAAATTTAACAATTGCACAAATCAAAGTCTTAAAGCGCAGCAAAAAAGAAGCACTTGAACGTGGTTTGTTATATCTTGAACGCGTTGGGCTCATCGATCATAAAAATAAATATCCTGGTCAATTATCTGGGGGTCAGCAGCAACGCGTTGCTATCGCGCGTGCTTTAACTATGGATCCGCTTGTTATGCTTTTTGATGAACCAACATCTGCTCTAGATCCTGAAATGGTGGGTGAAGTGCTCGATGTCATGATCAGCTTAGCAGAAGAAGGTATGACGATGATTTGTGTAACACATGAAATGGGATTTGCGCAAAAAGTCTCTGAACGTGTTATTTTCATGGATCAAGGAAAAATTCTTGAAGACTGCTCATCTAAAGAGTTCTTTTCTGATCCACAAGCCAGAACACCGCGTGCACAAGATTTTTTGTCTAAAATCCTTAGCCATTAGGAGTCATATTATAATCCAGAGTCACCTGATTATAAGCTCAAACAATGAGCGATTAGAATCTAGTATCAGATACACAGGAAAATATTGTAATAAGATATTCAAAAACTGTTATTTTTTAAAATATCACCAGCCAGTGAGAGTGCTTTACGCTTTTCAAATTCATCACAAAGGGCGAAAGCATTCTCTTGTAGAGGAGCAATCCAATCTCGATCTTTTGCATTAGCTTTTTGATAGGCTACTGTTAACATTGCTGTGCCGCGAACAATTTTTCCTTCCTGAATCAGCATATTTCCAAGCATTGCTTGAGCTGGAGGATTTCCCTTTTTTGCTGAAAGCTGAAACCATCGTGCTGCCTGTACAAGGTTTTTCTCTCTTCCCTCACCCTTTAAAAACATCTTTCCTAAATGGTACTGAGCTTTAGAATTTCCATAATTCATCGCAGCCTGCATATAAAGGCGAGCAGCGTAAGAAGGATTAGGTTTTACAGGTGACTGAGGGATACCTTTTTTTATATACCCAGCAAGCCTAACCAATGCATCAGAAACATAGCTTGCATCCTCTGAACCTAGATCAACACCCTTTTCAACGATAGATGCAAAAAAATTGTATGCCTTATAATCATCTTCAGGGACACCATCACCCTCTGCATAAATAGAGCCAAGCTTCCAGCGCGCATCAATATTTCCCATATCGGCTGCACAACGTAACGCTGAAAGTGCCTGATTTATTTGCCCATTTTTATAAGCAGACATACCGCGTTTTAAAAAATAAAATGAATCATTAGTAACTTTTTTCCCACTATTTACATCTATGACGTAAGCAGTAGAAAGAACACCCCCAACAGTAATAATAAGGGCAACTTTTTGCCAAAACTTAAACCTTTTTACCATCTAAATCTCCCCCCATTATCTCATTTTCAATCATTACTTTTACTACAAAATTCTTTTTATGAATTCAGAATCTTTTCAGTAAAAGAAGAAACTCTGAATATAAGAATGCTAACAGAAAGATAAATAAATGGAAATCGCAAAAAATATTGCCTTAAAATAATCTTTTATTCTTATATGTAACAAATTGATTTTTAATCATAAACAACAGTTTTGTATTTTATAATAGATCACTTGGATATTATAGCGTTTGGGTATTTCAACATTCTTATTCTGAAATAACAGAAACCGCTTAAAAGAGAAATTATGTGTTCTAAAAAGGAATTTTAAAATGCATGAAATATTAAGAAACCGTTTAAATGTTAAAAACGGTAAGCAACATTAAAAATAAATATAAAAACTTATTTTATCAATGTAAAAATGATAAAGTTCCGTTGTCTTTCCATGATAACATTCACGAGAAAAACAGGGAATAAAAGACCAATTACGTCAAGCGTTCTAAAGCAACAGATATTTTCTTGTGTGCAGCATGCAATTCTATAATCCTGTCACGCTCAATCTCAACAATTTCCGGTTTTGCATTTGCTACAAATTTAGGATTGTTTAATTTAACCGATATTTTTTCAATATCCTGTTCAATTTTTCTCATATCTTTCATCAAACGAGCACGTTCAGCTTCCAAATCAATCAACTGCCCCAATGGTAAACAAAAAATCGCCTCTCCCAAAATCATTTGTGCTGATATAGCCGGAACCTTATCAGAGAAATGAATTGTTTCAATACGCGCTAACTTCTTAAGAAGAGTATCATAGCGCTGCACACGATCTTGTGTTATTTCCCCTCCTTCTACAATAACAAGAGGTGCTAATGTTCCTGCGGGAATATTCATTTCAAAACGCACAGACCGAATTCCACTAACCACATCAATAAGCCAATTAATATCAGCGGCGGATTCTTCATCTGCAAACATTTCTTCTGGCCACTGTATCAATGCCAACATATCTGTACGCTTCATGCTTGGCGTTTCTGTAAGAGACCACAACTCCTCTGTCATATGAGGCATAAAAGGATGAAGAAGCTTATAAACCTCATCTAAAACCCAAGCGGTACAAGCCTGAGCCTCATTTTTAGCCTCCTCATTTGAACCTTGAAATATAGGTTTGAGAAGTTCCAAATACCAGTCACAGAGTGTATTCCAAATAAAGCGGTAAAGTGCACTGGCAGATTCATTAAATTTATAATTTTCAATACCAATAGTTACTGCTGAAGCAGTTTTAGATAACTCTGTCAAAATCCAACGATTAAGCGCAAGTTTTGCTTTTTCTGGCTTAAAATCTGGATCATGCTTAACACCGTTCATCTTTGCAAATCGGGTAGCATTCCATAATTTCGTAGAAAAATTACGATAACCTGCAATACGGGAAGGATCAAGTTTGACATCACGACCTTGCGCCGCCATAATAGCCAAAGTAAAACGGAGTGCATCTGCACTGTATTGATCAATGAGCTCCAATGGATCAATAATATTCCCCTTCGACTTTGACATCTTTGCTCCCTTCTGATCTCGGACCAAAGCGTGCACATAAACCGTTGGGAAAGGAACTTCACCCATAAAGTGCAGTCCCATCATCATCATACGCGCGACCCAGAAAAAGATGATATCAAACCCTGTAACCGATAGAGATGTTGGATAAAAGGTAGCTAATTCAGGCGTTTTATTTGGCCAACCTAGTGTTGAAAAAGGCCAAAGAGCAGAAGAAAACCATGTATCTAAGACATCTTCATCACGGGTTAATTCAACCACTTCGCCATAATGAGAGAGAGCCGCAGACAAAGCTTCTTCTTCACTTTTTTCAACAAAAACCGTACCATCAGGACCATACCAAGCCGGTATTTGATGTCCCCACCATAATTGCCGCGAAATGCACCAAGGTTGAATATTTTGCATCCAATTGAAATAGGTTTTCTTCCAACTATCAGGCACAAATTGTGTTTTCCCGCAACGAACAGCCTCTATCGCTGGCTTAGCTAATTCCGCTGCATGAACATACCATTGATCTGTCAAGAATGGTTCAATAGGTACCCCACTACGATCCCCATGAGGAACAGTGTGTGGATGATCATCAACCGCTGCTAAATATCCTCCCTCTTCCATCAAAGAAACGATACGATCACGTGCAAAAAAACGGTCAGATTGATCTAAATTTTCCACTAAGAGCTTTAATTCATCTGATAAAATCAAACCCTCAAAAAATGCTTCATTCTCACGAAGAAAAATCTCAGCCTTTTTTGTAAAAATATTGATCAAACGTAGATTGTTGCGCTGCCCTACTTCAAAATCATTAAAATCATGTGCAGGTGTAATTTTTACAGCACCACTCCCTGCATCAGGATCTGCGTAAGAATCACCAACAATTAATAACCTACGCCCAACAAGCGGCAAGATAGCATTTTGGCCTATAAGATTTTTATAACGATCATCTTCAGGATTAACTGCAATTCCCGTATCACCAAGCATTGTTTCTGGACGTGTTGTCGCCACTGTTATAAAAGTTGTAGCATCACTCGGATCAAAAACTTTACCTTCAAGTGGATATCTAAAATGCCACAAATGACCATTGATCTCTTTTTGCTCAACTTCAAGATCTGAAATAGCCGTTAGCAATTTAGGATCCCAATTAACTAAGCGCTTATCTCTATATATCAACCCTTGCTTATAAAGCGTGACAAAAACCTCACGAACAGCCTGGGACAAACCTTCATCCATTGTAAACCGCTCACGCGACCAATCACACGAAACACCCAGTCGACGTAACTGGTTTGCAATAATTCCACCCGCCTCATGACGCCATTCCCAAATCCGCTCAACAAATTTTTCTCTCCCCATTTCTTGGCGCGTTGGCTCTTGACGCTCTGCCAGTTGACGCTCAACAACCATTTGCGTAGCAATCCCAGCATGATCCATACCTGGCTGCCATAACACATTCTTACCCCGCATCCGCTGAAACCGAACCATAATATCTTGGATTGTCGTATTCAGTGCGTGTCCCATATGAAGTGAGCCGGTAACATTGGGAGGCGGAAGCATAACACAAAAGGGTTCTGCATCACTTTTTGAACCTGCTCCCGCTTCAAAAGCACCACGAGCCTCCCATCTTTTTGCGACCCGTTGCTCTATAGAAGCAGCATCATAGTTTTTCTCTAACATTCTACCCACCCATATAACGCCGCTAAAAAATGCAGGACATGATCTAAAATCCGATCATATTCCCTAAAAACCTCATCTATTGATATCACGCTTGCAAAACTGCAAACAGAATCTCATATAAAATTAAAATGGAAAGCGCAAAAGTAATAAAAAACAAATAATTAAGAGGATTTCTTAATTGCTTTAACAATTTCTTCACGCAAAATATTCTCAAGCAAAACAGGTAATTTACATTGTAACCATTCTGCTATAGCTGGACGCAATACATCCTTTGCAATTTGCTCCGCAGAAGAAAGACAATATTCAGACAATTCTACACGAGTCGTCGCTCTACTTCCAGCCTGAGAAACACGGTTCTCATCACCGTATTCTTTTGTTTTATGTACAGGGTGCTGTTCTTCAGAAGAAAGCTTCACCTTTTGCATATTCACGCCAACCGTACTATTTTCTGCCTCTACATTCTCTTTTTCTTGCATGGACAAAGAAGCCTGGTTTTCAGAAGAAAGGCCAATACGATCAGCCAAAGCTTTCATTGCATCATCAACAGATAAGGTCGTCTCATAACCACCTTTCGATGTTTCTTCTAAACGATCTGCAGAGGTATTCATTGTACCACCTTCATTTAAAAAGTGATCAGGTTGAACCGCATTTTCTTCGATTATTTCACGAATAGATGTCAAAATTTCATCCATACTTGGCTCACGTAACACGCTTGAACTCTGTACCATACTTATAAACCTCTCAAAGACGCAACAAAAAACAGAATCACATTTTTAGTGTAAGCAAAAGAATCATAAGATCAACACATCTCCCACTATATTTTCAAAGGTGCCTGTCATGAATAAGGCGCTACACACAACTTTCTTTGTTTATAAAACAAAACTCTAGACTATGTTTTCTAAACCAGGCCCCACTATCGATTAACTGCCCCCCATTACAGACTAAAATTATTTGCAAATTTAATTTAAAAATTACTTTTATGCATTATCGGATATATTTAACCGTTTTTAAACCTAAATAATTTGCAGTCAATTTACCAATGGAAGATTGAACGCTATAGCTCGCAACAACAGCATTACGCTCTGCTGTAGCAAGTGCAATTTGCGCATTAATCAACTGAGTACGAGAATTTAAAACATCCAATGTTGTTGCTTGCCCCACACGATTTTCTTGGACACGCCCCTTAAGAGCAATTTCAGCAGCACGAACACTCTCGCGATAAGCAACGACAGATGCGCGAGCACCCTCCAACTGAAACCAAGCAGAAGTAAGTGCTTGTCTTGTACTACTCTGAGCTAAATCAAGCTGAAGATGAGCCTGCCCAAGTTGTTCCTTAGATTGGCGAATTTGAGCAGACGTACGCCCACCTTCAAAAATAGGAACACTCACTGATAATCCTATTGATTTAGAAACACCATCCTCCCCAGCACCACTGTAAATACGATTATAAGATGCTGTTGCAGAAAAATCAACTTTAGGGAGCAACGATCCTTCTTTCGCCTTTACATTGTAAAGTCCTGCATCAACCAAATATTTTGCATAAAGAATTGCTGGATGCATAAGTACACTCAGTTGGTAAGCAGCATCAAGATTGATCGGCAAATCTTTTGCCACTGGTGGACGCTGTAATTTCTCAGGATCAAAACCAATAACTTGTCTATAGGCTGCTTCTGCTGATTTTACATCAGCACGTGCAAGACTCAGTTCTGAAACAGCTACAGAACGAGCAGCTTGAGCTTGAGAAAGATCAACACGCCCTCCTTCTCCCACATCAAATTTTGCTTTATTCGAACGAACTTGCTCTTCAAGAGCAGCCAAATTTTCTCTACGAAGATCAGCAATACGGCGCGCTTGATACACATTAGCATAGGCTGTTACAGTGTCGAGAAACGTATTTTGCTCAGCATTACGAAGATACTCACGCTGTGCCTGTAACTTAACCTGAGCTGAAGAAAACATGTTCTGCGTGATAAAACCATCGAATAATCTTTGATTTAATCTTATTCCTATAGATCCAGAAGTGGTATAAGGACCCGCCATGGACTTACTCCGCCCATAGCTTCCAACCCCTTCAATTTGTGGTAAGAGCCCAGACCGTGCAATAACCACATCATCACTCGATATACGCACAGCAGCACGTTCACTCTTTAACTTAGTATTGTGTATATAAGCTTTAGCAAAAGCATCCATCAATGTTTCAGCACAAACAGATCCTGAGAATAAAACACTCAAAACCAGCAACAAACTTGCCTGAAATTTCTTGTTTATTTTGAACACACTACACACAATAACAAACCCCACATTAATCATAAAATTATCTTTTACTTACAAACAAAACAAACACTAAAATATAAAATCAGGCGTTTTTAAAAAACCAAGCAAACCTTTTACAGCAAGATTAAAAGCTCGACGCGATGCAATGAGGCCATCTTCTTTTACATAAATCCGTGCAACACCGGAATTACCATGTCCTTCAACCACAACAAGACGTCCACCATCTCTCATTTGATCAAAGATACCCTCCGGAATAAAATCAACAGAACCTTCGATGAAAATCAGATCATAAGCTCCTCCAGCAACATATCCCTGCTCCAAAGGTCCATGAACTACAACCACATTGTCACACTGATTACGCTTTAAAGCTTCAGCAGCACGTTCTGAAAGAGCTTTATTGCTTTCCAATGCAACCACAGCCCCTGCAAGTTTTGAAAGTAATGCTGCACAATAACCACTATTCGCACCAATATCTAAAACGATATCCGATGATTTTACAGCCGCAAGCTGAAGTAATTTTGCTAATGACGCAGGCCCCATAGAATAGCATGCTGGAAACCCATTTTGCGCCGGATATACAATAACATCGGTATCAAGATAACTCAAAGCTTTCATATCTTCTGGTACGAAATCTTCACGCGGTACCATTAAAAATGCTTCAAGAACTGATAAATCCGTTACATCTACTGTACGAATTTGATTGTCAACCATTTTGCGGCGAAGCTCTGCAAAATCTGCAACCATAACGACCCTCTTCTCCTACATACAACAAGAATACAACAAAACGGCGATAATGAGAACCTAAATCCTTTATTGCGGGTGTTACAAAAAAGCACGCTATAGTCAACAATTTGATTCTAACTGCAATATTTTTATGTAAAAGTGTTTTACCATGAAGGAAAGCAATTTACTTGCACATATTATCCTTAAAGACCATCTCATTTTAAATCAGCTGGAGGCCTCGCCCGGAATCGAACCGGGATACAAGGATTTGCAGTCCTCTGCGTAACCATTCCGCCACGAGGCCCCGTCAACAAACATATTAGAGTGTCAATAAGGGAAGGCAGCGCATCCGTCAAGCTATAGAAACCTTCTCTGTTCTTTTTTCCTCTTCTTCTGTAATTTATGGCATTTTTTTTAAAAAAAAGTAATTTTACTCTTTGCAAATCAGTATTGCTTTGCTATAGCCCTTGCAGTTAGATCATTGGGCACTGTTCCCCGGTAGCTCAGCGGTAGAGCAACCGGCTGTTAACCGGTTGGTCGCTGGTTCGAATCCGGCCCGGGGAGCCACTTTCTTTTTTATCCAAAATAACTTATTGATTCTCATATGTTTTTTTAAGGTGAGGGATGTGTGGATAAAAGTGAGGAAATAGGATTTCGAATATGCCCCTATAAAACACATTTTTTACAAAAAAATCTTTAAAGTTTTAACAAACACACCGGCATATAACAAACTGAACGAATCAGCTGAGAAATAAAGACTAAGGACATATTAGTGGATGATAGTCCCATACAACCAACATAGCAAAAAAATTCCGTAGCTTAGAAAACTATGGAGTACATTAAATCTTTAAGTCTAAATTTATCCTGTTTCAAATACCATTCCAGTATAAGCTACACTGCATTCTGTTTCTTTAAATTACAATGTATGTTGCACAAAGGCAAAGTCTACCGATATTTTCTGCATATGCATTAAAATCCAATTGTAGCTAAGTGAATACTTATAAGATTTTTATCAACCATAACGTTCTCTTCTTTAGAAGTCAGATAAGGAAATAAAACGTATCTTTTATTTAAATGCAGCAAAAGATATATAAATAGAGTTTTCGAAGTCTCTTCTAAAGCGCAGTTGGATGATGATTTTTCTTCAAGATGGTTTTATTGATACCATACATCCAAACTGTTCTCACTTTCTAAAAGTTAAAATTTTTGAATTCCTCTCTTATTGAGCAAGAGCGCTCTTTATATTGCTCTTGCTATCTTTCAAACTGAGAAGAAATAAAAAAGAAAAAAATATTCCGCTATCTTTTCTAAAAATTGTCCTCAAGCAGCTTTCTTCACTGACTTGCGAAAACGAAAAGGCTTCGCACGCTTTGCTGCTACTTTTGCTTTTTTGTGTCCTTCATTAGGAGATGAAGATTTTTTACCCTGTAACTGTCCCGCTCTATCTTTACAATTTGAAAATCGCTTCTGACGTTTAGGTTTTCTAAAATGGAGTTCCTTACTGTTTTCTTTCTCTCCACCTTCTAACACAATCGACTTTTCCGGAAAAGCAGCAAACTGTTCTGGAACAGTTTCACGTACTAATCGTATACGAGTCAAGCGCTCTATAGCGCGCAACCGCGCGCCCTCAGCGCCTTCATCAAAAAGTGTTATCGCTTCACCAGAAGCACCATTTCGTCCTGTACGACCGATACGATGCACATAACTTTCAGCTTCATCTGGTAAATCATAATTAATAACATGGCTTATTCCTGGTATATCAATACCGCGCGCTGCAATATCTGTTGCAACAAGGATCTGTACAGCTCTTTCACGAAAAGCTTTTAAAGCAGACTGCCGAGCATTTTGTGATTTATTTCCGTGAATTGTTGCCACAGAATACCCGCTCTTTTCTAAACTACGTGTGACAGCATCAGCACCGTGTTTAGTCCGAGTAAAAACAATCACGGAAGCAAAAACCGGATTTGTTAAAAGTTTGCATAAAACATTCTTCTTTTCACGCGTAGAAACACAATATAACTTTTGGATGATCTCCGCCGCTGTTGTCCCTTGAGGAGAAACCTCTATTTTTACTGGATCATTGAGCAAACACTTTGCAAGTCCAGTAATTTCTTTCGGCATTGTTGCAGAAAAAAGTGCTGTCTGACGCTCTTGGTGCAAAAGTTTTGCAATGTGCCGTACATCATTAATAAACCCCATGTCTAACATACGATCTGCTTCATCCAGAACTAAAAAACGAGATTGAGAAAGATTAATGCATTTTTCACGTACAAGATCTCTTAAACGCCCTGGCGTTGCTATCAAAACATCCACCCCTGCATTCATGCGCTTAATTTGTTTTAAACGTGATACTCCACCAAAAACAAGACAGGTCGAAAGATGTGTTCCTTTCGCAACAGCACGAATTGTTTCATCAACCTGAACAGCAAGTTCACGTGTAGGAACCAAAATCAAAGCGCGCGCAGTTTTAGGGGAACGTTGATCACCCAAAGTCAAAATCTGACTTAAAATAGGTAAACCAAATGCCAAGGTCTTTCCAGAACCTGTCTGCGCAATCCCTAACACATCATGCCCTTTTAACATCACGGGAATAGCTTGTTCCTGAATAGGCTTAGGTTTGCTCATACCAGCAATGAGCAAGTTCTTAATTAAAAGAGTAGATAAACCCAACTTTATGAAAATATTTTCTTTATTATTCAAAATAAAATCTTTCCTCAGCTCAACAACTCTAAACAAGTAACAAGCTAAATTCTGTTCCTCAAGAATCCGCGCAAAAGAGATCTTGATATTTTAAATTTGTGAAGCAACGCTTGAAAGAGCGATTTGCGCAACCCGTGAGCACCTTGAAATCAAGGTAAAGGCACATAAATCTTACTTATATAAATCTTAATTTATAAAGAGCCAGTAAACCAGCTTAAACACCTTTTTAAGTATTATCGTTGGAATATAATAAAAAAGCAAGAACTTTGAGAAAGTTATTTCTCATAACCAAGAAAACAATATCTTAATCGTTTATTTCTTTACTATGATTTCCTTCGGCAAAAGCACCCTATTAAAATCAGGATAAATCTCTAGAAAAACTGGATTCTGTATAGTTTTCTGACCACCATAGATCAAATACCATTGCGTTTTATCAAAAATTGCCAAAGTTTTATATTGAATGACACGATCACTCATCTCAAGAATCGTCGGAATCAAAGCATAAAAGGTTCCTTTATTGGTTTGCAAATAATCTATATTTTTTTCATCTAAATGATAAGCACCCGAAGGCAAATTCTCAAATTGAGCATGCAGCTGTTCAAGAAAACTGTGACGTAAACTATCCTCTGTCTTATTCAATCGGCGCGCCATTTCTTTGTAAAGCCGATCGGGCATATAAGCAGAAAGAGGTGCAAAATTCCCATTTCTTACAGCATGATTGACATCAACAACTAGTCTTGAAAGTTCAGCTTTTTGTATTGTTTCTAGCTCAGATGCTACACTCTGTTTATCAACATTTAAAAACAAAAACAGTCCTAATAAAAAATAAAAAACAGACTTCATTTCCAATATCTCTCATTTTTGTAAAATTTCAGCTTTTCATCAATTTTTCAAATGACAAAATCAAACAGTGTTTGATCGTCGGTAATATCACGATAGCGCCAACCTAAAACTTGAAACTTTTTCTCTAAGAGACAAAAATTATCGTATTTTTTTGTTTCAATTGCGATCAATACAGAACCAAAGCTTCTAGACGATTTTTTAAGATATTCAAAGCGCACGATATCATCATCAGGAGAGAGTTGAGCAAGAAAATGACGTAATGCACCAGGATGTTGCGGAAAACTAAAAATAAAATACTTTCTCAAGCCTTGAAAACGCAGAGAGCGCTCTTTAATATCTGGCAAACGCTCAAAATCTAAATTACCACCCGAAATAACGAGAAGGATTTTTTTTCCTTTCAACTCTTGAGGGGGAAGACTCTTAAGAGCATCGATTGATAAAGCCCCTGCCGGTTCCAAGACCACACCTTCAACATTAAGCATTTCAACCATTGTAGAACAAATACGATTTTCAGGAACTGTAATAACAGTATCAGGTGAAAATTGCTTAAGCATCGTATAATTTAACGCACCAATTTCCGCCACAGCAGCACCATCTACAAATGTATCGATATTTTCAAGTTTGACACGCTTTCCACTCTTCAAACAAGCAAGCAAACTTGCAGCTCCTTGCGGTTCAACAAAACGAATCTCTGTTTTCCAACCATATTCATGTAAAAACTTACTCACACCACTAGCCAAACCACCACCACCTACAGGTACAATGATTAAATCTGGCGCACTCTCCCCATTGAGTTTTTTCCATTGTAAAACAGCCTCACTGAGAATCGTCGCTTGCCCTGTAATAATGCGAACATCGTCAAAAGGCGGAGCCATGATACCACCACCTTGTGAGACGAAAGACTGTGCTGCTGCATAACATTGATCAAATGTTTCACCAACTAAACGAATATCAACAAACTCTTTACCAAAAATGCGTGTCTTATCAATTTTCTGTTGCGGAGTCGTCACAGGCATAAAAATCACGCCTTTACGTTTAAAATAGCGACAAACAAAAGAAACGCCTTGCGCATGATTCCCTGCTGAGGCACAAACGAATGCAGAATCTTGAGATATCTTATCAAGCATTTCTGAAACAAAATTAAAGGCACCGCGAATCTTATATGATCGCACTGGTGTTAAATCTTCACGTTTTAAATAAATTTCTGCATCATATTTTTGACTCAGAAAATCATTTCTCTGAAGTGGTGTTTCAGCAAACACATTATGCAAAGCCACCATAGCTTTATTGACGTCTCGAATAAATTTACTCATAACACCGGTCATTTCATGCTTTGTTAATATTACACAGGCTTCTTCTAGCTCTAAAGGCAAACATTGTCAGTCAAAAATTGAATAAAATACGAAAAGTTCTGCTCTTAATCATTAATTCTTGATTCAACAAAAGATATAGCTTATGAGAGAGCTCATATCGCGGACGTGATGAAATCGGTAAACATAGCAGACTTAAAATCTGCCGGTCTAAGACCTTGCGGGTTCAAGTCCCGCCGTCCGCACCACCCACCGGAAGTGGATTTTCCCTTTAATAGCTTAGAGAATGACAAATTGAGCTGCTTCAGCAGTTTCTATAATGCGTTTTTGCTACCAAATAGCTCCATAATAACAATTTCAATTGCGAATCATAATTTCTTTTTGAGCATGCTATTTTAGTAGTACCAAGAATCTCACAGCTCTTCCGCTCCTCACCACAAGCAATTTAAAATCGATGCCCTCCTTTCTACCATAAAGGATAATATTTTATGGACAGCAAAAAAGGCCCTATCAAAAGATAGGACCTCTTAAAGCAATTATCTCACAAAAATTAGAATTTGTAAGCTAAACCAATACGCAAATCATTCGTTTTATAATTAAGTTCAATCTCATCTTTAAATTTCTTTTTACCAAAATCTGAATAACGATATTCTGCACGCGCAATAACTTTATCTGTCACTGCAAAGTCAACACCCCCACCAAGAGTATACCCAATCATTGCTCTTGTAACATCTGAAGTAGCATTAAAGGGATCTGCTCCCGTAATTGACGTCGATAAAATATCTTGAAACTTTCCATAAGCAACACCACCAGAGACATAAGGCATAATACGACCAGCAGAATAACCAACACGCACTCGTGTAGCACCATTCCATTTTTGTTTTAAAGTATGAGTAAAAGTTATACTGCTTTTCTCTGCACTTTCACCTGCTCTTGTCTTAGCTTTCATTACATAACTCTGAGCTTTCTTTTCCACACTTCCTGCAACTTCACTTGCCTCAGATTCTTCACTCTTAAAAAGAGTTTTTGTATCTTTTCGGCCAATTAAAAGGAGATCCGTATCAATTCCCCAAATAAAATGATTACCAAGATCAAAATTGATACCTGCATAAAAACCACCTGTAAAACCAGAAGGTTCAGGCATATACTTTTTCTCGATGGATCTCCACTCTTTCTTTCGAGCACCCTCATCAGGATGAAGAGGAATATCAACATCAGGTATAAGTGCAGAGGCTTTACTCGAAAAACCACCAATTTGGCCTCCGAAATAAAAACCTGCCCAAGAAAAAGGTGGAGAAACAATAACTGATGAAGCAACATGTTCTGGCTGTTCAGACATCACCACATCTGCTGCCTGTACCATAGAAGCTGAAACAAAAGCAAAAACGGATGCTGTTATAAATTTTGTATTCATAAAATTATACCCCACTGCTATTATTTAAATATAATGAAAAATCATATCTAACAAAAACAAAGTACTATAAAATATTATGCTTTAAATTTACTATACTTATCTGTCTTTACCTTAAAAATTAAGTTTAGTAAATAAATTTTAATAAACTTTAATATTTTATAACAATAAATACTTGAAATATAAAATTTATATAAAAAATAAGTTATATTATCTTTTAAAGTAATAAAAAATTGATACTTCTATCACAAAACATATCCAATAAAAATTTTTAAACTTTTAACTTTTTTATAAAATATTCATTTTTTATAAAATCATCATATTAAATTAAATGATATATAACTTTTATTTCAACATTATTTACAATAATATTTATATAAATATCTTAAAAAACAAATTACATTGTTGAAATGTATAATTTACTTAAATTATTTATGTAAGTTATAACAAAAAATGAATAACAAAAACATTTATCGTATAATCATGAAATCATTTTATACGCACAATATTTCAACAAATATTATTGAAGGAAAAAAAACAACTGATTTTATTTCAGTTGTTTGCTTTTTACAAAAATATAAAGATTCTTATATTGAAAACACAATTTTAAATACCGCACATAGAAAAAGCTACCTACCCCACTTCCTCAATGTGAAATCTCACACTAAAATCATACTTTTCCACCAACTTCTCATTATAACATTTTTCAACAAGTCCAAGAATAATATCTTTGCTTTTCTAAATCTTATTCTGTAATCAAAATCTTAAACAATTTTATTTAAAAATTGCTCTACCTTCACTGATTTCTATATTATCCTCTGCCTTGATTGCAAAACGATCTTTATTAGGAAAAGTGATAAAACACCCCTTCATACAAATCGTAGCCGTTTGATGTGCATTCAGCGAAATATTTAAGGGGATACTCCCTTCAACAACGATAAGAGATTGTACCTTTAAATCAGTATTTCTTACAGTTGCTGCAAAAGTGGTTAAAGTTAAAATATCCAACAGAATAACCGCAATAAAAACATACATACATCTTAACATTCCAAGATTCCTTCCTCAACAAAACGTTTATATAATATAAAACGAAGAGCATTGGTCACCTTAGAAGGTGAAGTAATATTAGGTACATAAATAGCCAAATTAAATGAAAATTTTTTACTATCAAATGCAGTAAAACTCACCTGCGGTGCAGGATTTTTTAATATTCCTTCTGTTGCGGACGCAATTTCTAGCAGAATTTCAACAACACGCTCTGGAGCAAGATGAGAAGAAACAGTAAGAGGAATATCAATCCGCCCCATTTTACTCCGTCGAGTCCAATTACTGACATTATTATTGAGAAGACATGAATTAGGAATAATAATCGTCTTGCGCTGAAATGTTTCCAATTCCGTTGCACGTATACTAATACGTTTGACAATACCACCCACCGATCCAGATTCTACATAATCTCCTAGTTTAAACGGTCTTCCAACCAAAATAATAAGCCCAGATACAAAATTTTGAACAATATTCTGTAAACCAAAACCTATACCAAGCGAAAGCCCACCAGCGATGAGAGCAAAATTTCTAAGATCCAAACCTGCCATTGACAATCCTATCAAAGCAGACACAACAACACCAGCATAACTTATAACCGTTTTGATAGAATTACGCACACCAGTATCGAATTCTCCATGCGCCAATATCGTGCCATCCAACCAACCAATAAATTGACGAATGACGAAAAAACAGGCGGAAAAAACAACAATTCCTATGAAGAGAGAAATCAAAGAAATAGATACATTTCCAATTTGAAAACCGGTCATCAACTGCCACAATACGGCTCTCAAATCAGAGTATGAAAAACCAAACTGCACGGCAATTGGCATTGCGCAAAATACAATAACAAACAAATTGAGAAAAATACTCAAAACACCCCCTAATTGATTCATCGTTTTCTCTTCTAAATGCAACCATTGCATCAAAGTATGGCCAACAATCGTTTTCATAAATTGGCCTTTAGTACCAAGTGCTTGTGAACTTTTTATCCCCAAATACATTAAAACTAAAAATGCACCACCAATGATAATTTGCTGCATAATAAAGCACGCCAAACCAACATAACCTAAAAAATTCAACACAATGAGCAATAATCCTAATAAAATGAAGGAAATGCGTATATAAAATGGCCAAAAGTGTAGTTTTCTTTCTTCATCCTGCAAACGCCCACGTCTGAAACGCAAAGGGACATATGCAATGACAAAAAGCAGCATCGCTACAAGAAAAACAGCAATAAAACTTTTCGCAATTGTCAGAGATAGAGAAGCTGAAATTATTTGATAAATACTATCGAAGACAGCATCAAGTGCCAAGATTCCACCTAAAAAAGTAAGTAAAATCACCAATTGATATGACGCTGACGGTGTAATATTGAAAAGATGCGGCGTATCTGATGATAAAAGAACAACTGCTAAACGATTAATCAAAAAGACTAAAATAATTTGATACCCTATCGTATCAAATACTATCGTGAGCTTTCCTGGATCCAAACTAAAACTATGAAACAAAAATAATACAAGATAAACGCAAACAACACATATCAGCGAAGGAAGAAGAACGGAAATAAAAGCAACGAATAAACGTTGTAAATACGATATTTCCTCATTGTTTTTGGCAAAATGAGTGTGCACATGTGCAAGAACTTTACGAGAAAAACAAGAAAGTCCCAAGGCAATAAAAAATGGAATTAAAAAAGAAAGAAAGAATTGTAACAGTTTGAAATAAAATATGAAATTCCACCAAGAACTCAATAAAAAAAGAAAATCAGATGAAGCCTCTTTTGTTTTCTCAATAATATGTTTAACCATTGGGATCGAAAACTCAAGCTTGTGCGTAAGTGTACGTTTAAAAAGCTCTCGAGATTGAGAAATAGCAAGTTCGGATATTCTATTTGTAGCCAAAAAGATTGCTTCAAACCGAAGCGCGAGACTATTAATCTTAGCTTTTTTCTCTATCAAGTGAGAATGCTCCTCATCTGTCTTTTTTACGTTTTCTGAGTGACTACGGAGCTCTGTTAATTGATCAAGAAGTGCATTGATATCATTAAGAGGAGCACGCAAAACAAATGCCGCTTCTAAAGCACGTTTACTGATATCTTGTGCACGCAAGCGCAGTTCTGTCAAAGCACGCTCATCTTCTATTTTATTTTCAAAATCTCTTTTTAAAGCTTCCGTATTTTGTTCAAGATTCTTAATAATAAACTGTTGTTGTTGAAGAATTTCATCAATTGACTGAGAAGTGATTGCTTGTTCGACGATTGCATTTTGTGACCAAAGCTGCCCCCATGCACAAAAGCTAAATATAAAGATAATCCCAGAAATAAAGAAAACGATGCGCGATTTTTTTCCAAAAAATGAATACATATCTGCCTTAGATCTATAAAGAGGAATCTATCCCCCTCTTTTAGAAAATATGGGATGAAAAAAATATTTTCAACTTTTATAAAATAATCTTATAAAAGCTTCCCCTTATCCTATAATACTGGTAATAAGAGAATGATCACCTGTAAGCTATGAACTCAACAAATTAAAGAAGGCACTCTAACATGTTTTTTTTGCACCTCTCTTGCAAAAAAGAAAATTTTCTCCCCTTTACAATGTGGTTTCTTCTGTCAAGTTTTAGCGTGTTATTGACAAGCAACCTAGGGGAACGTGCTTATTTAATCAAAAGGCCGCAAGAAAATAATATTGTTAAAACGGATGTGATTTATCCACAAAATAAGCGTGAACAATTGAATGTTACAAGCACTGAAAACACAAAGTTCATAACACTCCATACAAATCCTGTTTTACCTATTAATAATTTTCAAAACACCTTAGCATTGAGCCTCTTTCTCATAATTATCGTAGTTATTTACACACAACTTAAAACCCCTCAAACTCAATATTTTTCAAATAAACGCGCGCCTCCTCTTGCTTGAATTATAAAACCATCATCTTAATCTCTGCCTTTAACTTTAATACTCTTATAAATTGTCTATTAGCGGAATATATTATGCGCACACCCGGTTGGTTAACTACTCTTTATTGTTTTATCCTTTTGAGCAGCATTTATGTTGCCTTGCCCAATTTATTTTCACCAGAACAGGTTAAAAACACACAATTCTTAACCGATACCCGTGTAACACTTGGGCTTGACCTTCAAGGAGGCTCTTCTCTTCTCCTCGAAGTTGATAGCAAAACGTTAAAACGCGATCAATTACACATAGTTTTAGCAAATGTGCGTAATACACTCCGTGAAAAACAAATCCCTACATCGAGTGTTCGTATCATCGAAAATAGCGTCGTTGCAGTTATTTCTGATCCATTACAAACTGAAAAAGCACTCTCTGCTTTGAAGACATTGATAACTCCCATACACAATAGCTTTGGCACTACAGCGCATGATATCGCTATCAGTTCTCAAAATGAAACTATCCGTGTCATATTAACTGAAGCTGGTATGAAAGATCGTATAAGCAATGCTATTGAACAAAGCTTAGAAATCATTCGTCGCCGTATAGATCAAGTTGGTGTTACTGAGCCGGCCATCCAAAAGGTAGGAACTGATCGTATTATGGTTCAATTACCAGGATTACAAGATCCAAAACAACTGCGTGATCTTTTAGGCACAACGGCTAAAATGTCCTTTCATCTGGTGCCCTCTAATGTAGATATCAATACTCCACCTCCAGGTGTTTCAATCCTTCCTGGATATACTGATGAAACGCAACACTACGCAATTTATGATCAAATTGCCTTAGATGGAAATGTTCTGAAAGATGCCCGTGCAGGTTTCGACCCGCAAATGCCAGGACGTTCTATTATTTCATTCACCATGAATTCTGCTGGTGCAAAGACATTTGCGGAAATAACACGACAAAATATTAACCGTCCTTTTGCAATCGTTCTTGACAATAAGGTTTTGACTGCCCCTACTATCAATAGTGTTATTCCCAATGGACAAGGTCAAATTACAGGGAACTTTGACCCTAAAGAAGCTTCGACTTTAGCTGCTCTCCTCCGCGCTGGTTCCTTACCTGCACCACTCACTGTGATTGAAGAGAGAACTGTAGGTCCAAATCTTGGTGCTGACGCGATCCGAATGGGGCTTTATACTGGCATAATCGGCTTCTTTCTTGTTACAATTTTTATTTTTCTTCTCTACAGAGTTTGGGGGATCATTGCGAATATAGCGCTAGCACTCCACACTATTTTAACATTTGCTGCACTAAGTCTCTTGGGCGCGACACTCACCCTGCCGGGTATTGCTGGCATTATTTTAGGCATCGGTATCGCCGTTGATGCCAATATTCTCATCAATGAGCGTATTCGTGAAGAAAGCCGAAAAGGTGTCAGCGCCTTTGCAGCTCTAGACCGTGGATTTAAGCACGCCTTTGCGACCATTGTTGATGCCAATGTTACGGCAATTATTGCAACTATTTTACTGTTTTGGTTTGGTACCGGTCCTGTCCGCGGTTTTGCTGTCACAATGTTGCTTGGTATTATCATCTCCATGTTCACAAATATCACTATTGTGCGCATCATGATGATTTGGGTAATCCGTAAATGGAAAATTAAAACTCTGCATCTTCACTCTGCTTTCAATATCATCCCACAAAATACATCTTTTCACTTTATGAAAGCGCGCTTCGTCGGTATTGGTGTCTCAATTGTTTTATCACTTGCTTCAGTTTTTCTGTTTTTTAAGCCTGGCTTAAACTTTGGAATTGATTTCATTGGTGGAAGCCAAATGAGTATTACCACAAAAGCACCAGCAAACTTAGCAACTTTGCGTTCTAAGCTTTCTACCCTTAACATTGGTGAAATTACACTACAAAATATTGACAATGCAAACACTGTTCTAATTCGTATGCAGAAACAAAGTGGCAGTGAAGCACAACAAAGCGTTGCCATTGATAAGGTCAAAACAGCCGTACACACCATCTATCCAGATGCCACATTCGATCAAATAGAGGTTGTTGGTCCAAAAATTTCAGGTGAGCTTGCCACAGCTGCATTTACTGCTGTTATTCTCGCGGCAATTGCTATGTCCCTCTATATATGGTTGCGTTTCGAATGGTTCTTTGCCGTTGGAGCAATTGTAACACTCATTTTAGACACCACAAAAATGATTGGTTTTTTTGCTTTATTTCAATTTGATTTCAATTTAACGGCTATCGCTGCTCTTTTAACAATTGTTGGTTATTCGATAAATGATAAGGTAGTTGTCTACGACCGAATGCGCGAAAATATGCGTCTTTATAAAAAAATGCAGTTGCGCGAACTCATTGATCTCTCAATTAACCAAGTTCTTGTTCGCTGCCTTTTTACATCAGCGACCACAGTTCTCGCTATGTTACCTATGGCGATATGGGGTGGGAGTGCTGTCCATAATTTTGCAGTTCCCATGGTCTTTGGAATTATTATTGCAACATCGTCCTCTATCTTTATTGCCGCTCCTATTTTACTCCTGCTAGGGAATTGGTGGCAAGAACGAAATCATCGTAAAAACACTCAATTAAAATAAAAATACCATGCTTATTCATAGACCATCCTTTTTCTTTTCATAAAAAAATTACACTCATTTCAACTCACTCATTATTTTAATACAAAGTCGTAAATAATCCATGCTCCATGATACACCACTGATTACAACTATTGTTGCAGGTTTATGTTTAGCATTTCTTTTAGGAATGGTTGCTAGCCGCTTGCGTATTTCACCACTCGTGGGATACTTATTAGCAGGTGTTATTGTAGGGCCCAACACAGGCGGCTTTAAAATAGATTCTGTTATTATCAACCAACTCGCTGAAATTGGTGTGATTTTGCTGATGTTTGGTGTGGGACTCCATTTTTCATTAAAAGATCTTTTATCTGTAAGAGCTATTGCTATCCCTGCTGCCATTGCACAGATGGCATTTTCTACTTTTCTAGGCTTATGTCTTGGTCTGATCATGGGGTGGGGATTTAGCGGTAGTTTGGTCTTTGGTTTAGCTTTATCAATAGCAAGTACTGTTATCTTGCTACGTGCTTTGCAGGAACGCCATCTGATTGAAACAGAAAAAGGGCGCATTGCGGTTGGCTGGTTGATTATTGAAGATTTAGCGATGGTTCTTATACTTGTTCTCATACCATCACTAGCAAACATCCTTGGCAATACAAAAAAAGAAGCGGTTGATCCTCTTGTTCAATGGTTAGATTTAAGCATTGGAGGAATTTTTGGTCTTACCATCTTGAAAGTGCTTATTTTTATTGCCCTTATGCTTATTATTGGACGGCGTGTTATCCCGTGGTTGTTAAAAGTGAGTGCACAATCGGGATCACGTGAGTTATTTCGCCTTAGCGTCTTTGCTATTGCACTAGGAGTAGCGTTCGGAGCAGCCCATTTATTTGGTGTTTCTCTTTCTCTTGGTGCTTTTTTTGCAGGAATGGTTATGAGTGAATCAGAATTGAGCCATCGTGCAGCAGAAGAATCCTTACCACTACGAGATGCATTTTCTGTTCTCTTCTTTGTTTCTGTAGGCATGTTATTTGACCCAGGAAAACTATTGACTCATTTTTTCCCTCTCTTAGCAACACTTTCCATTATTATATTAGGAAAATCTGTTATTGCATTTTTCATCGTTAAAGCTTTTCGTTATTCTAATGCAACCGCTTTAACAATTTCTGCAAGCCTTGCCCAAATCGGAGAATTTTCTTTTATCCTTGCAGGTTTAAGTTTGAGTTTAGGACTTTTAAACAACGATGCTCATGATTTAATCCTTGGAGGTGCGATTCTTTCTATTTTGCTCAATCCCCTTGTTTTCATTGCCTGTGATAAAATTAAAAAACGACTAGAAAATTTTCCTACAAATTTACAAGATACACAAACAACTATTGATATTGATCCGCAAGATTCTGACCACGATTTTTTACCAACAACTTTAAAAACGAACCATATCGTGATTATTGGCTACGGACGTATTGGTAAATCTGTTGCATTATCTTTAATAAACAGAGGTGAACCTATAGTAATTGTCGAAGAATCAAAACGCCTCGCGGATAAAGCAATTGCAGACGGTTTCGAGGTGATTTGTGGTAATATTATTCAACAAGAAATAATGAACGCAGCAAATATAAGTGATGCATATAAAATTGTTATTACAATGCGCAGTACCATTGAAGTAGGAGAATGTATAGTGAATATACGTGATATAAAGAAGGATATTCAGATAATCACGCATGCATTATCCGATGTAGAAACAACTTATCTCATTGATTTAGGTGCAAATGTTGTAGTAACGGATGATGAGGAAATTGCCAATGGTATTATTGAGCATATAGCAGGACAAAGATCTGTCAAAAATATGCACAATCATGAATTAAATTTGAGAAAACATGAAATGGGTAAAGAAGCGTGAAAATAAAGCAATTTATATGGCCATTTGTTGGTATCCTAGCAATGCTGATTTCTATCCGCATTCTTTATGTAAAGCTCTCGGCCATTTCTTTTGGTGATGTACTGGAACGCTTAAGTAATTTAAATGCACAAGACTGGTTATTAGCCTGTTTGTGCTCTCTTCTAGCTTATGCTGCTCTTGCTGGGTATGATCGAATTGCCTTGCAACATCTTGGCCATAAAATTTCTTGGATTTTTATTGCTATATGTTCATTTACTACTTATGCACTTTCGCATAATATTGGCGCTTCCGTTTTTTCTGGTGCAGTCGTACGCTATCGCGCCTATAAAATGAAAGGATTAAATGGAACAGAAATCGCAATATTGGTAGGTTTTTGTTCTTTTACTTTTGTGATAGGCACAATCTTACTTTTTGGGATTGTTTTAATTCTGAAACCAGAAATTATTACTCTCATTCATAATGATCTTCCTGAATGGCTTGGAACAACAATTGGTGCAATTCTGCTCAGCTTTATAGCACTTTATACTTTTGGCAGCTGGCTTCAATTAAAACCCTTACACTTAGGAAAAAAAGTTCAGCTTTCCTATCCACAACTGAAAATAGTCATTCAACAGCTTTTCATTAGCCCTTTAGAGCTTTTAGGAGCAGCAGGAATTATATATGCTGTTCTCCCGCACACTACAGATGTTCATTTTATTTCTGTGCTCGGTGTGTTTCTCGCATCTTTCACAATAACTCTTCTTTCCAATGCCCCTGCTGGAGGAATTGGCGTTCTGGAAGCTTTATTCATAACAGGTATGCCCAGTGTAAATCCAACTGATGTTGTTGCAGCACTTATTGTATTTAGAATGCTTTATTTGATTATACCGCTCATCATTTCATTATTTGTTGTAGCAATTTTTGAAACGCAACAATATTGGAAACGGAGCCCCAAAACACCACCTGAATAAATAAAGGGAAATCATAGCTTTCTTTTTTCGTGCACGTGTAAACAATAACAACTGCACAGAATTTAATCCTGTATATCAATCAAAAACCGTTATCTTTTTTATATTAACTCCTGGAGAGCTTTTCATACCAATCTGCATGGTACAAAATACACAAGGATATTTAATATTATCATTCTTCTTCAAAAAATCATTCATAAACCCATCAACCAAATTCCTGTATAGAAGAACAACTGCTTCTGTAACTGTTCAATAGTGATCAAGATTACTATTTTATAAGAGAGTGTGTTTTTCTATCACCTTACTTATAAAATAATATACTTTTTTCTGGTTACACAAGTGGGGAAATAAGGATTTTAGATAAATTCCGGCGATCCATTTCGATAACTTTAAAGCACAAACCATCAGTTTCAAAGCTTTCCCCCTCATTCGGCAAATGACCAAACCGCCAAAGCATAAATCCTGCCAAAGTAGTATAACGGTCTGCTTCATCAACAAGATTACACCCAAGGTAACTACTTAAACGACGGATATCAGCATATCCTTCAACAAGAAGACTTCCATTTTCAAGTTGTTCTGCTATCATAGGCTCTTCATCATCATCAGGAAAATCACCTGCGATGGCTTCAAGAATGTCCGTTGGTGTTGCAATTCCTTCAAAAGATCCATGTTCATCAACAATAATTGCCAGCTGAATCGAGGAATGGCGCAATTGCTCCATCAACCTTAAAACACTTGTATTTTCATGAACGACGAGTGGTTCTCGCATGGCTTTTTTCCAATTGATCTTTTTTCCCTCAGCCAAATTTAAAAGAAGATCTTTTGTCAAAGCAACACCAACAAATTCGTCCACTTTTTCACGTGCAAGAATTAAGCGGCTATGTTTAACCTGTTGTAGTTCTTCACGCATTTCATTCTCATCACTATTTAAATCCAGCCACTCAATCTCGTTGCGCGGCGACATAATAGAGCGAACAGGACGATCTGCCAAATCGAGAACACCACGAATCATCTCTTTTTCTTCCGGTCTAAATAACTCAGAAGCTGCGGCCTGTTCAGCAATGACATCTACAGTCTCACCAAGATTACCCTCTTTGTTTCCCCCACCTAAAAGTCTTAAAACAGCATCAGCTGTTCGATCACGTAGATCATTTGTTGTAATCATCTTCTCACGATTACGACGCCCAATTTGATTAAAAGCTTCAATAAGAACGGAAAAACCAATAGCAGCGTACAAATATCCTTTTGGAATATGAAAGCCAAATCCTTCAACAATGAGCGTAAAGCCTATCATCATCAAAAAGCCAAGACAAAGAATTACAATAGTGGAATGACGATTGATAAAACGCATAAGCACGCCAGATCCACACATCATCACCCCCATAGCAGCAATAACTGCTATATACATAACCACTGCCTGTTCTTTGGCAATCATACCTGTTGCAGTAATAATACTATCTAAAGAAAAAACAGCATCCAGCACCACGATTTGCACAATGACCTGCCAAAAAACCGCATAAGCAATACCTGTTTTTCTTTCATGCGATACTCCTTCTAATCTTTCATGTAATTCTAGCGTTGCCTTTGCCAGCAAAAAAATCCCACCACCGATTAAAATAAGACTATGCCAACTAAAGAGAAAAGATGAGAATGAAAAAATGATCGTATCAAGATTCATCACCCATCCAATAACCGTGAGAAGAAAAAGCCGCATAACTAATGCTAAAGTGAGGCCTATCAAGCGCGCACGATCACGCAAATGCAGTGGCAATTTTTCAGCTAAAATTGCAATAAAGATGAGGTTATCTATTCCTAAAACAATTTCAAGAAAAACCAACGTGACCAAGCCAAACCACGCATGGGGATCAGTGATCCAATCCATCATAGTTCACCCTTTAAAAACCTAAAAGTGCGCAATTGATAAAACAGATTCATGAGCTTTCATTCGCACAATTGATCAAGAAAATTGCGTGCAAAAAAACCGCGTTAGCAGAAAGAAAAGTACTTCCTAGACGCGTACAGTTATTGATAAAATTTACAAAATAATACAACAGCCTAAACTTCTTACAATCACAAGAAGGCTCTTCTGAATTTTTCTCGGGCATTACGCTCGACGATCCTCCAACTATAGTCCCATAATAATCAGAACATTTATTTATAGAGTTTTTTATAATGGGTCTATTTTTATATAAGATCAAGAGGTTTTGTATCATATTTTTAACTGTATAACCAATCTAGCTACAGACTTTAGCATTTTCAGATAAAAAATAAGAAAATCATCTAGACTTCCTTCTTTAGGAACGTTATAGAATTTCCCACTCTTACCTTTTAAGAAGCCTTGGGTGATTAGCTCAGTCGGTAGAGCAGCTGACTCTTAATCAGCGGGTCGTGGGTTCGATCCCCTCATCACCCACCACACATTTTAAACTTCATGTAACTTGTTGATTTTCCATATATTTTTTAAGGCGAGTGTAGCTTGCCACTAGGTTTTGTATAATTTAACACTAGGTTTTGTACCAATTTATTTTTCAAAGGTTTTTAAAGGGGCTCTCAAAAGGAGAAAAGACTTTTCAAAAGTTATTTAAAATCTCTTTAATAGAATCTTTTTAAAACGCGCAATTTGAGATGATCAACTCCTTAGCTGCTGTTACACTATTTAAACCATACAAATAAAATAGAGTAATATATTTTTGCGTAAATCGACTGAAGTTTTTTTGCATCTTGAATACATCATTAGGAAATAAGAGGTTTTAATGGTGCTGTATTGGGTCCGTAGCTCGAGGGTACATTCCCAGCTGGAACAGTCATGTTTATAAAGTCGAGTGCCGGTAAACTGTTTCCACTTAAAATAAAAACTTATTGTCCTTGATTTAAAAACGCGCTTGCATGCGCTCAGCAAGGTGTGTTTTCAAATCAACCTCCGATTGATCGGTGCGGACGATATAAGGTAATTTTTTTAGCGAACTTTTGATTAATTTTCACCTGATAGCCATGGCGCTTGGCTAAAATTTCAACAATCTCGCCAACGATGATTTGCTTATCCATCAGAGCGCTTTTGCCACAAAGGCGCAAAATCTTTCCCTCCCTGTCTCCCGAACTGACAATAAACTTGGCAACAAAACATCCCCCTCTGAAACCACATGAAATACTCGTTATAATGATAAATGCATATTCTCACTGAGATTTTTTTAGAGTTCCTTCTAAAAAACACACTGCAAACAAATAAATAGATACCCAAAATGTAAACTAGGGACAAAAAGCCAAATATATTTACCATATACGCACTAAGGTAAAAGAATACCAATAGGCTAAGCCTTCCAACAGTTGACAGAAAAGATTCATATGTGGCCCTAAGATTATCGCTAATGCTATCGTGCAGGACGACTTCTACACGAAGAGATGTGTACTTAATTAAATAAAAAATCATACAGACTAAAAGAACAGCAATTTCTTTTCTTGGATCAAAGAAAGCAGCTGTAAAAATCATAGAAGCTGAAAGAAACAGCAATAAAACAAAATTCATCCTCTCACTCAGTTTTGTAAAGAGAAAACTCGCCAATAGCTGGGAAAACAATATAAGAGAAAATATCACACCAAGATAAAAATAAGCGAAAAATAAAAACATAGAGAGATATAAGGAACTTTAACAAAAATAGATAACATCTCTCTTGCGTCAGAAATTAAAGAATTGGCTTTTCTTAACTTTTGCTCTCCTTTGAGATCATCCAAAAAAAAATAAACCAAATATTGTTGTCATCATCATTAAAAATGCAGAGATATACCATATATATTGACGAGAGTAATCGGCAAAATATGCACCTATCAAACTAAATATAAACATGCCAATGTAATTATATTGAGAACTTGAACCAAGTACTTTTTTAGTAGATGTAAGTTTTGTTTTCGCATATTGAACAAGTAAAGCATTATAGGCCCAGCAATCAATGTAAGTGATAATGCATTAAAAAATTCTGCCAAAAGAAAACCACTAAAGCTTGTAGAAACTCCCATGAGAAATAGCCATGTGGCTGCAAAAGCTGCCGCTAAAATGATAGATAACTTATAACTTTTTCTATCTGCAAAATATCCAAGAGGAATATCTGTCACCATCATAATAAAAGCTTGAAATGACTTAATGATACCTATATCGATAAGAGTTAACCCTTTCTCAAACATATAAAATACAATAAAAGCGCCTGTTAAAATCCTTATACCGTTAAATAAAAATCCAAACGCTAATATACTCGCCATTTATTCCCCAATAACGCCGATAAAGTAATCAATGCATCACTTTAATATAAAAATTTATCTTTTATTACAAATATGGCAACAGCCGCTATACGGATCTCCAGTCCTATCAATTTGATATCCGGAAAAATTAATGAATAATGTCCTTATCCATAATTTGACATTTATCAAAATCCGTTAAATATTTCACTGCCTCAAGAGCAGCCAAAGAACCAGCAACCACGTTATACGGGTCTATCAAAGTATTCATATAGTTTTTCTTAATATTCTTAACAAATGCAAACGCATTGTCATCCCTCATATGGTTTTGATTCACACATGCATAACATCTGGTTTTACCTGGAATAATCAGTGGCTCAATAATAACATTTGCCGTGGCCGAACCGGCATATAACAGCGCGCGCCATCTTGAAGGCAGCTTGGCTCATCAAATGAAAAAGATTGGATACATCAACCGTAGCAATCCATTTTTAAATGAGATCAAGTAAAGATTTAAAAAATCCGTTAATTGTATTATGCGTGCCATGGATGCCTAAATCTACAACAACATATCGTCCTGAAAGAATAAACAAACATCGCTTGTAAACGCTCAATTTCTGAAGAATGCCTTTTTATAAAATTAAAAATACTTTTCACAAAAAAGATATATCCTATATATACATAAAATAACTGTGGAGATATTTTTATGTTAAATTTACAAACTGCTTCAATGATACTTACTTATTCTATGGTTAAAATGTTAAGACGATTTTCAATCGCTCTTTTTTTAGTATTTTTAATACCATTTTTAAGTGGCTGTGGATTTAATACGATACCAACAAATGAAGAAAAAGCACACGCGGCATGGAGTGAAGTTCTGAACCAGTACCAGCGTCGTGCAGATCTCATTCCTAATCTTGTAGAAACTGTCAAAGCTTATGCAGCTCATGAACAAGCTGTTTTTACAAATGTTATTGAAGCACGTGCCAAAGCAACGCAAGTAAATATTAATGCCGATATGTTAAATAATCCAGAACTCATGAAGCAATATCTCAACAATCAAGCAAATTTATCAAGCGCACTGTCACGTCTTATGGCTGTTGTCGAAAACTATCCTGATCTTAAAGCAAATCAGAATTTTCTTGCTCTGCAATCGCAATTAGAAGGAACTGAAAATCGTATCTCTGTTGCACGCCGTGATTATATTGAAACCGTACGTATCTATAATACTGCTCTCAAAACAATGCCCACGATGATTTGGGCAAAACTATGGTTTCGTGATGCTAAACCTATGCCAACATTTACGATTGACACCAATAGCCAACAAGCACCAAAGGTCCATTTTAATTAATGAAATCGTTTCGACATTCTATGCAACGCAGTGTTCTTCCATTCTTATGGGCTTTTTTGAGTGCTCTATATCTGGTTATTGCACTGGGGAGTGTCACTTACGCGCAGATCAAATTTCCTCCCTTAACTGGCTATGTTAACGATGTTGCTCATTTGCTTGATAATACAACAAAGCAAAACTTAACAGAAAAACTGACTGAACTCGAAGAGAAAACTGGAGATCAAATTGTTATTGTAACTCTCCCTACCCTTTCAGGGTATGATATAGAGACATATAGCAATTCTCTTTTCCGCACATGGAGATTAGGTCAAAAACAGCTCAATAACGGTGTATTGCTTGTCATTGCACCGAACGAACGCGCAGTGCGTATTGAAGTAGGGTATGGTTTGGAAGGAGAGCTAACAGATGCACTTTCTTCAGTTATCATTAATACTTTTGCTCTTCCCAATTTTCGTGAAGGGAATTATCAAAAAGGCGTGATTGAAACAGTTCATGCAATTACCAACGTTATTACAGAAAGTGATTCTGAATTTTCTTTTAGAATCAGAGAAAAGGCTAAAATTGTTGAAGAGCAACGTAAACAAGCTGAAAAAGAACAAATGATCATCAATGCAATTATGATTTTAGTCTTTTTTATAATGATTGGTTTGCCTGTTCTTGCAATGATTTTTGGAAAAAAAGTAGGCCAACAGAAATATCTCTGGATGGGTATCATCTTCACACCTTGGTTTCTTAACTTAAGAACCGGCGGCAGATATTCTAGTGGAAGATTTGGTGGTCCTTCAGGTGGAGGAGGTTTCAGAGGCGGAGGTGGATCATCAGGCGGTGGTGGTGCAACAGGAAGATGGTAAAATGCGTGTAGATTTATAGACGTAATAATTTATTTTAAATAAAACTTATTATTCTATTATCTCAATTTTAATAAATAACTTCCTATCTTTCTCTGTAATTCTTTTTCTGATCCAATACGAACTCGAATACCAGCGTAGATATTGCTCATGGCATATGAATTGAAACATACTGATCGTAATCACTTACCACATCATTTTAAAACAATCCCCGGAAATCCACCAGTAGAATGGAAAGTAAGTCATAACTTGGTCGAATATCCTGAAGCACTACGTTATATGCAAGAGCGTGTAGAAAACATTCTTGCAAAAAACGCGCATGAACAAGTTTGGCTTCTTGAACATCCTTCTCTTTATACAGCTGGTACAAGTGCGAATAAAAAAGATCTTTTAGCACCTCACTTATTTCCTGTTTATGAAGCAGGACGTGGCGGAGAATTTACATATCATGGTCCAGGACAACGTATTGCTTATATTATGCTTGATCTTAAACGCCGCAAACAAGATATCCGTGCTTTTATTAGTGCATTAGAAGAATGGATCATACAAACCCTTGCAAAATTTAATATCAGAGGTGAACGTCGTGAAGAGCGTGTTGGCGTCTGGGTTCAACGATCCAATTGTACATCCACACAAAACCTCCTCTCTTCAGAAGATAAAATCGCAGCAATTGGCATTCGAGTACGCAAATGGGTAAGTTTTCATGGAGTTTCCATCAATGTGAATCCTAATTTAGCGCATTACTCAGGGATTGTTCCCTGTGGGATTACAAAGCACGGTGTAACCAGTTTTCTTGATTTAGGTTTTCCTATCACAATGCATGACATTGATATTGCTCTGAAACAAACATTTGAACAAATTTTTGGTCCAACAATTGATGTTTCCTAAGTGCATTGATTTTTAAATAAAAAACAGGCATAAAATTTATTTAATAAAGATTTATTTTATGAGGTGGATAATCAAACGGCATGAGCGATAACAATAAGGATCTTTTCAGTATTTTAAATAATGCCGAATCTCGGTTAAATACAAAAGAAAAAAATCTGCCATCCCCTGTGAACTCAGAAGTAATGAGTTCGAAAAAAAATACGAAGGAAACGCAAGAAGACGACTATAATGCCCTCTCTATTCGAGTTCTTGAAGGCTTAGAGCCTGTACGTTTACGTCCTGGAATGTATATTGGTGGAACGGATAGCAAGGCGCTGCATCATTTGTTTGCCGAAATCATTGACAACGCTATGGATGAAGCCGTTGCTGGTTATGCGGACTTAATTGATGTATCGTTAGATAAAGATGGTTATTTAACGGTTACAGATAATGGGCGCGGTATTCCTATTGAAAATCATCCTCAAATGCCTGACAAATCTACTCTTGAAGTCATCATGACGCAACTCCATTCAGGTGGAAAATTCGATGACAAAGCCTATCAAACTGCTGGTGGGCTACATGGAGTAGGAATTTCTGTCGTCAATGCTCTTTCTGATGATATGGAAGTCGAAGTAGCACGAGATCGAAAACTCTATCGTCAACGCTTCTCACGCGGTATTCCTCAAACTGGATTGGAAAATTTAGGTGATGTTTATAATCGTCGTGGCACACGCGTTCGTTTCCACCCTGATAGTAAAATTTTTGGTGAAAAAGCAGCTTTTGATCCAGAAAAAATTTATAAGATGGCACGCTCCAAGGCCTATCTTTTTGGCGGCGTAAAAATTCGATGGAATTGTGATCCTATCATCCTTGAAGGCACAAAAAATATTCCTGAAAAAGCTGTTTTCCATTTCCCCGATGGGCTTAAAGACTACTTACTCTCATCATTGAAAGATGAATATCGAGTAACATCAGAGATTTTTTCTGGCAAAACAAAACACTGTAATGGCCATGGATCTGTTGAATGGGCTATTGCTTGGCATGGTGGCGATGCTTGTGTACAGTCTTACTGTAATACCATTCCTACCGGAGAAGGAGGAACCCACGAAATAGGACTGCGACAAGCTCTTTTGCGCGGATTGAAATCCTATGGTGAGTTAATAGGAAACAAACGTGCTGCTATCATTACCTCTGATGATGTTATGATTTCAACAGCTGCAATACTTTCAGTTTTCATCAGAAATCCTGAATTTGTTGGACAAACCAAAAACCGATTAGCAACAATTGAAGCACAGCGTATCGTTGAGAATGCAATACGTGATCCTTTCGATCATTGGCTAACTAATTCTCCACAAGAATCAACAAAACTCCTTGATTGGGTTATTGAACGTGCTGAAGAACGCGTAAAACGGCGTCAAGATAGAGAAATAAATCGTAAAACAGCTGTCCGTAAATTACGTCTGCCTGGCAAACTCGCGGATTGTAGCCAAAACTGTGCTGCTGGTGCTGAATTGTTCATTGTTGAAGGTGATTCTGCTGGTGGTTCGGCTAAACAAGCGCGGAACAGAGCAAACCAAGCAATTTTACCTCTTCGTGGAAAAATCTTAAATGTAGCCAGTGCTGCACATGAAAAAATGAACTCAAGCCAAACAATTGGTGATCTTATACTTGCTCTTGGATGTGGAACGCGCTCTAAATATCGTGAAAAAGATCTCAGATATGAACGTATTATTATTATGACGGATGCAGATGTCGATGGTGCTCATATTGCCTCACTCCTCATCACCTTCTTTTTTCAAGAGATGCCCGATCTTATTCGTCAAGGACATTTATACCTTGCCGTGCCTCCCCTTTACCGAATATCGCAAGGAGGAAAGGTCGCTTATGCACGTGACGATACCCATAAAGATGAATTGCTCAGAACTGAATTTACTGGAAAAGCTAAAATCGAAATTGGACGTTTCAAAGGGCTTGGTGAAATGCGCGCTGAGCAACTTAAAGAAACGACTATGCACCCTCAAAAACGTACACTGCTACGTGTTTCTATTGATGCGATGGAAATGCAAGAAACTAAAGATACCGTAGAAAGTCTCATGGGAACAAAACCAGAAGCGCGGTTTCGTTTTATCCAAGAAAATTCTACTTTTGCCTCCAATCTAGACATTTAATTTTCAAAAAATATCCTTCTCAAACCACGGCTGCTGCATCAATCACGCGCAGTTGTGGGGTAATCGTTCCATTCCAATAATTTAAACTAAGATTACCAGCCAAATGGATCATTTCACCAATATTTTCAGAAAGAAAATGACCAAGCGATGTTCCCACAGCACGAAAAGCTATTCCTTGCAGTTTTTTTCCTTCAATATTAGAGACAACGAGGCGCAGATGCCCTTTACCAACCTCACACAGATTAATTAACCTGTGAGAGGGAAGAACAAAAACAGGGGTAGCATTTCCTGAACCAAATGGCCCTGCTTTTTCAATCATCTCAAAAAGTGCTTGATTAGCACCAGAAGCAGAAAGGCAACCATCTATCCTCAGAGATTTTTCAGCACGCAACTGCGAAACCATTAAAGAGACTTTTTCTTCTAACCATTCTCGAAAAATTTCAATTTTTGTCGCTTGGATTGTGATCCCTGCTGCCATGCTATGCCCTCCCCCTTTTTCTAATAAATTTAATGTAACAGCCTCACGAACAAGTGCACCTAAATCTACGCCGTTAATTGAACGTCCAGACCCCACACCACTTCCATCTTCTTTCAAAGCGATTGCAAAAACAGGACAAAAAAAACGCTCTTTTAAGCGGGATGCAAGAATTCCAATAATTCCCGGATGCCATTCTGCATGAGCAATCACAAGTGACAGCGGCATTTCTCGATTTTGATAAAGAGAATCAATATAAGATTCTGCTTGCGCTAATTGGATGCCCTCCATTTCTTGGCGTTCTTGATTAAGCTGATCCAATTGTTCTGCTATTCTGTTAGCTTCATCTTTATCCTCACAGCTAAGCAAACGTGCTCCCAAAGCTTGATCACCAATACGCCCTCCCGCATTAATTCTAGGACCTAACAAAAAACCTAAATGAAAACTATTAAGTGGCTCACCAATACGCGCAACCTTTGTTAAAGCCAGTATTCCGTGATTATGCATGGAACGAGCAACTTGGAGCCCTTTAACCACAAAAGCACGATTAACACCTTGTAGAGGCACAACATCACAGATGGTAGCCAATGCAACAAGATCAAGCATACTGAGAAGGTCAGGAAGTGTTCCTTCAAACTTCTTCTTTTTCAATAGATGATTAACCCATGCTAATGTGACAAAAACAACGCCAGCAGCACATAAATGCCCTTGTCCAGAAGAATCATCAGGGCGATTAGGATTAACAAGAGCAACGGCTTCTTGATGGACCTCAGACATTTGATGATGGTCTAAAACGACCACATCGGCACCTGCAAGCCTTACCGCTTTTACTGCATCTGGGCTGTTCGCGCCACAATCAACTGTAATAATTAAACGAGCTCCTTCTTGCACAAGCATCTTCATTGCTTGTTCATTAGGACCATATCCTTCAACAATACGATCAGGAATATAAATTATTACTTCGGCACCAAAATAGCGTAGAAAGCGTGCTACGAGTGCTGAAGAACAAGCACCATCAACGTCATAATCCCCAAAAACCGCAACTTTCTCTTGATTCAGAATAGCCTTAACAATGCGCTCTGCTGCGCATTGCATATCCACAAAACTTTCCGGATCAGGCATGAGCGAACGCAACGTTGGATCGATAAAAGCAACGGCTTCGGATTCGTCCACATCTCTTGCTGAGAGAACACGAGCTAACGCATCTGGAAAACCAAATTTTTGAGAAATAGCATGCGCATTATTCACCCCTTGAACATCAAGAGCATCTAACCAAGCTTGACCACAAGCAGAAGATTTAACATTGAGAAAATAACGGGACCGCTGCATTACTGTTTATTTTACAATGGAAGCTAATAAAATACAATCGAGAGTTAGAGATCTCACACTCTTTTACAACATCCATTCAACTTAAACTATGCAACAGCACTTCCCGATATATGGTATTATAATACCTCAATTATAAAGCACTGTTTTATAAGTTTTTATTTTCTCTTGACGTAAATCAAAAGACATTATATCAGAGCCAATAGTACGCGTTAAATATTTCGCTATGATAACAATTTTCAACGCAAAACAACAAAAGCACCCTTTCTAAAGGGTCTCAATAAAGGATACTTCTATGGCAACTTTTTCACAAAAGCCAACTGAAGTGGTGAAAAAATGGGTTATTATTGACGCAGAGAACCTTGTTTTAGGTCGTCTTGCTACGTTTGTTGCTAACCGCTTACGAGGCAAACATAAAGCTACATTTACTCCACATGTCGATGACGGTGACAATGTTATTGTGATTAATGCAGACAAAATATCTCTCACCGGCAAGAAATATACAGACAAAAAATATTATTGGCATACCGGCTATATTGGTGGAATCAAAGAACGTACAGCACGTCAGATTCTTGAAGGCCGTTTTCCTGAACGTGTTGTTGAAAAAGCTGTGGAGCGCATGATTCCTCGTGGACCACTTGGTCGTCGCCAGTTGAAGAATCTACGTGTTTATGCTGGGAGCCAACACCCGCATGCGGCACAACAGCCCGAAGCTCTTGACGTTGGTGCTTTAAACCGCAAAAACAAAAGGATTGCTTAATTATGGCTGAAATTAATTCTCTTTCTGAGCTTAGCGTGGTAACAAATATTGCAGAAGCTCATGAAAATGTCGCTCCTGTCCATGTGCAAAAGCTTGATTCACAAGGGCGTGCTTATGCAACAGGAAAACGTAAAGATGCCGTTGCTCGCGTATGGATCAAACCTGGTTCTGGAAAAATTATCATTAACAATAAGGAATTCGATCAATATTTTGCGCGTCCTGTTCTAAGAATGATTCTTCGTCAGCCAATCGTTGCAACAAATAGGGATACGCAATTTGATATTGTTGCAACTGTTGCAGGTGGAGGTCTTTCTGGACAAGCTGGTGCTGTACGTCATGGTATTTCTAAAGCTCTAACCTATTACGAGCCAGAGCTTCGTGCGATCTTGAAAAAGGGAGGCTTTCTCACCCGTGATAGCCGTGTTGTTGAGCGTAAAAAATACGGTAAAGCGAAAGCGCGTCGTTCTTTCCAATTCTCAAAGCGCTAATTTCATTTTTCGTGCAATACAAAAAGCCCCGTTTGCGGGGCTTTTTTTGCTTACTAAAGCAGATTAAAAAAAACATAGCGATCAATTTATATTTGTTAGGAGAAAGTAGAAATATAAAACGATAAACTTCTTTTGAAATAAGAACTAAGAAGAAATTGTTCTAAAAAATTTCATACCCTCGATTTCAATTTTTAGAATCTATACTTTGCTCATTCAGAGATATCCATGCGCTCGTTCAAAAAGACCTCTGCAATATAACTTTAGTTACATCAGGAGCTTTACAATATCTTTTTCTATCATCATTTAACAAAGTTTCAGTCTAAGAAGTGCTTTACCATTGTAATAAAATGAGGAACGGAAATAGGCTTCGACATATATTCTTCACATCCACTTGCACGAATTCGTTCTTCATCCCCTTTCATAGCAAAAGCAGTTACAGCAACAACGGGGATAGATCTAAGTTCCTCATCCTCTTTTAATTGTTTAATAACGTCGATTCCCGATACCTCCGGTAACTGGATATCTACAAGGATAAGGGAAGGCATTGATGAACGCGCTAAATCCAAAGCGATAAGACCATTACGCGTTTCAACTGTTTCATAGCCACTCGCCTCTACAAGATCACGGAATAACTTCATATTCAGTTCATTATCTTCCACGATCATAACTTTTTTTGACATTCGTATAATTCCACCCTTTTTAGATAAAATATAGACTAATACACCTCACCTCTAGCTTAAGATAAAATGATAAAAAAAATTGTAAACCAGAAAGAAATTAAATAATTCCCGATAAAAGCATTTTTTCGCACATATTTGTAATGCTAAGCGTGATGCTTCTTCAATTCATAAAAAGGAGGCCTACAATAGCTCATAGATTTTATTGGTATTATTTTTTGAATTGACCAAAGCTATAAATATCAAAATCAACACATAAGCCTTTTTACCTTATAAAGACATAAAAATGCAAATAAGTTCAACTGCCAACTTTTGAAAAGAAAAATTTAAATAAGGTTGAACCGCATAGACTGTTTGCTCTGTAAGCAATCAGTATTTTGTAAATTAATTCAAAAGTGTTTGTTTGCTGTAACATTTTGTTATCTTAGACGCTTTTGTTATACATCAATACAGCTATTGGATAAAAAATCAGAAAAAAGGTTATCTATGGGATTTTAAACAGATCATACAATGTAATTAATGCATTTTAAAATGCAAAAGCGGTAGCAATACTAGAAAATGAAAAGTTTTATTATAAATGCTCATTTTCTTCTCGGCATTTACTGGCTTCAGTTTACCCTTTATCTTTTTAGCCAAAATTTAAAAAAACAATTTATTAATATTTTAAACTGATAAATAAATTATATACAAAATAATAACATAAATTATACTTATAAAATATGATAATAAAAAGTATTATAAAAATAACGAAACAATAAAATTAATATTATTAAAGACTTTTTTAATAATATTTTTTAATATATTCATTATTATCATAATATATTTCAAATAAAGATATAAATATAACTAAATTACATACTGACAAAATAAATAATTAATAATAGTTAAATTACCAATAACACAAAATTTCTAAATTAAAGTATAATATTATAGATTAATTTATTTTTACTAAAATATATTTCCATAAAAATATGTAAACATATTTAATTAATAATATGTCTAACATAACATTACTATAACTTTATAGATATATTTCTAAATATTTCATAAATTGTTTTAGAAAATATAAGCATGATGCACTGCTCCCCCTATTAAAGCGCCATTTATAACGCCACCACCGCTGCACTTAATTCCATACCCTCTGCAGCAAACAACACAATAAGCGGTGAACTTTTGCACCACCTGTTGCAACTGTCTCAATAGATCCTCCTATCTCTGCCTTAACTGCCCTGTTGATTTTTTCTCATCCCAGTAACCCGAAGGACTATATGAAACCTGTGAAACACGCGGTGAGCTTAAACTACCCATTTTTATCCCCCTTATTATCTATTAAGCCCCTTTATTATCTATTAAGAATGTATCATTATAATACGGATAATTTGTTATCATGTTGTCTATAATGTCCTCTAGCTCTCTTTCGGACATATAGAGGCTTATTGAGCTAATCCAGCTTACATGAGAATTTTTGTCTCGCATTTGCACCCTCACAGCCTCTCCTTATCTTCTTTATGCATTTAACAAGTGAGAGAACTGTTTAAACATATCCGAATTAATATGTTTCTATAAGCAAATATATTCCATGATATAATAAAATTATGTAATAGTATAAACAATATAATACACATTTTTAAGTATTTTTTATTAATAACCGCAAACACAAAAACTCATATAGTTATTGCCATAAATATATACCTTATAGGCTCTTGATAAGATTGCATTACCAAAAGTAAAAAAACATTTTAAAATGCAACTGTCTTCAAATACAAAACAAATGACATCAGTGAATCCTTCTCTTTATTTCTTAAGAAGATATGCTGTAAATATAAGATTTCCTTATATATCTATCTCATTTGTGACGAAGGATTCTAGCTTTTCCAAATTAATTTTAAAAACGATAGCGCACCCCACCAGAAAAACGAATTCCAGAAAAACCAGCCTTGGTAAGCTTATGCTGATAGATCAGATCACTGTGAAGCGTAATCTGTGAAGAGAGTTGTGAATGAATACCCAATCCCGTTTCTAAAGAAGAACCGAAAGCACCCAACTGAAAAGCATCTTTAAAATGCACAGATTGTTTTTTTTCAAAACTATGTGCAAAATGAAGCTTCCCATAGAAAGAAATGCTGCGATCCTCTTTAGAGGTTGCAAGTGTTTTAGTTAAACGTCCACCAATGCGCATCATCCATTGACTAGATTTCCCTATCTCAATATCAAAGTTATCAACATCACGGACATTATCAAACCGGAGATGTTGATAAATAAGCTGAACCTGCGGATCAAAAACAAGATCTTTATACCCTGCTATAAATGCTTTACCCGCAGACAAAGAAACATTCAAAGGATTCCCTTTTAATGTTGCTGTCTTGCCCCTTGTAGAGGTGAGAACATCACCTTTAAATAAACCATAGGATAAAAGTCCATCCACATAAAAACCAGTATCATATTCCACACTACCATACGCTGTCATTAACCATTTATGAAATGGACTTTTTTGACTTTGTTTAACATCTCGAGGGTGCAAAGACATTTTGCCATAAGTCCCCATAATTCCAAAAGACGTTGTACTATATGCATTCTCAATTGGTTTCAATGAAATACCCGCTTCTATGGCATGATAATCAAGATCACCCCCATAACCATATTCAAGCCTGGAAAGATCTGAAATATAGTGATAACTTCCACCATAACCACGAACTGATAAAGCAAGAGCCTTATCACTTTCTAACGACGCATTAGAAGAAGATCGCATAATTTCCAATCTTTTGCTTTGGTTGCTGATATCCATCAATCCAGTATGAAATAAGGCACTCGGCAAGAGAAGATATATTGAAACTTGCGGAACAACATCCCTTATTTTTGACACAAAATGAGGTTGTATATATTTAGCTTCGAGGCGAAAATCCCAAAAATCTGCATCACCTTTAACTAATCTTTGAGCAGTACGTGCATTCCCAAGAGAAGAACTTGGACCATACGCATGGAGATAGTATTGGTAAGGTAATCCTCCCCATGTGATATAAGGACTACTTAGCTGAAAAGAATCCTCCTCTGTTTTTCCAGAAACTTGAATCAATGAAATACTGTGCGTATTTTCATTGTCTGCTGCTTTCCCTTGATTTCCTAAAATAAACTGCACATGGACTGTCGTTTTTCCAGAAACATCACCATGAATCAAAAGCCTATCAGTCTTCTGTTTATTGAGCGAACCATCACTATTGAGAAATGTATTAAGATAAAGATGTGCATTCCCCTGTGCACTATAAACTTCTTCCTCTCCATTTCCAATACGAAGTGTCTGATACTCTTCGTCCGTTGGGAGGTCGAAAGCAATAGTACTATCAGAAAGTTTTACAAACGAAAGAGAGGAAATGACACGGTTCGAGTCCTGCAAATTTATCGCTTTTCTCTTCGTTAACAACCATTTTGAATCCCCTGTCAAATAAAGCTCAGCAGTAGAATCATCGGCAACGCGGGTCCCTCCTATCAGTGAAGAAGATTCAACTAACACCGCCATAGAAGATCTCTTTTCAGCTGTTAACAACAAATCTCCAGAGATCTTTGTACCTTCTGTGACGCCAATATAACCACTACTCTTATGACTATGAATAGCCGTACCATCTGGAACTTCAAAAGTCGTCTTTTTTAAAAAGATCATTCCTTGTTGGTAGTCATTATCTCCTTTGTCCATATCAAAATGCAGACCATGCTTGTTACCTGTCAGCGTAATTTTTGAATTCTCAATATTAATCCGAGAAACTAAAAGAGGCCCTTCCTCTCCAGCATTTGACTGCGTGTTAACATCTAATCCAATCCAAAAACCACGAACATCGCTAGCAACAACATTGCTATTCTTTAGAGAAAGAGAACCGTTCTGATTTACATTGAAAACTGCATGAATATCGCTATCTTCTTCATTTATTTTTTTACCCTTTGAAGTAATGGCAACACCATCTAAAGTCACCTGCCCCCTTATTCCTACATAAGCCGCAGCAGCATCTGTCACATCAATCGCTCCACCTGACATCTTAATACTTGCATCAACACCACTAAAAAGAGCCGCTTCTTGGTCGCTATCCTGACTTTCAACTTTAATTTTTGTATCTGTTAAAATAACAGATGCCCCTTGTTTATCTGCATGAACACCTAGTTGAGTAACCTCTACCGATCCACGATTAATCTCAATCGTTCCACTCTCAGCCTTGAGTCCTGTAGAAAAAACCTTTAAAGTTGAATCGCTTAAAATAACCTTTCCACTTTGTGAAGCAACTACACCATAGCTATCTTCTATATTATTGGTAGTTTCAACTTTCACACGCATTGCGCGGATAATTGTATTTTGTTGCTGTGCAACTATAGCAGCTGACGATAGAAAAGAATTATCATCCCCATTTTTTTCTTCAGAGGGCATCATAAACTGATATGCTTTATCAGCAATTATATGCTCTGTACCATCACTGCATCTATAAGGTAATTTGCTCTCATCACATGAAAGCAAAACGGACGAACGAGAACGTGCCTCAACATTTTCTATGTTGGATAAGAAAGAAAAAACAGTCCCTATAAAAACACAGGAATATAAACGATTTTTAGATACTTTGATAAGCATTCTTTTTCAAACTTTCTTTCTTCTCAAAAAAAACAAAAATACAGGCAAAAAAGAATATTTACAGTTCACCTCACTACGTATGTTACGCATAATACGTTTCGTATTTTATGTAAAGCGAGAATAAAGAAACATCGTTGCTCATATTCATGAACAATAATAAAAATCAGCAGGAAAATAGCCTTAATAAGTTTATAATGATAGAAACTACGCACAAGATAAAATAACACGCATTTCTTCTCTAGCTCTCTTTGTTAGAAAGTGAAAATCTGAAAAATGTCCATACTCAATACATATATCTAATTTCCATTTTAAATCTTGCAATTTATACTAGAATCCTGCTTGCTCACACATTCATAAATTAAAACATATTCACGCAGATATAGGTTCATATCTTCAGAAAAAAGCTAGAGTAATATTCGGCTACATTTTAAGACTGCTTTTTAATTGTGAACTTATGAACACTTAAGCTTTTCCCACAATGCTAGAGCCGATAGAAGAAACTAGTAGCCCATTCCACATAAAGCTATCGCACTCAAAGAATTTTATGATTTTCTTTTGAAGAGATGTGTTTACAATAAAATAGCTCAAAAGCCTGTTGATATTTTTCTACTTATCTTTGGAAACAAGAAACACAGTATTTTTATGGTAGAATGAGGAAACAATCCCGCCATTCTAAGCAAAAGTAAGAAGATCGGGATTGTTGTTTTATAACCAGCAGAAAAATCTAAGGTTGGCATTCCGGCTGATCTGTATTTTCTTTACAATAAGGACTATTCAAACGTTTTTCGACACTTCTCTGAGGAATGACAGCATCAGGTTGACAAATAGGAAGATTATCAGCTTTATACTTCTCACACCATTTCACCGCCCCCAATCTATGATGGAAACCTGCTTGTATCAAGCAAGCATCAAAAGATGCATCCGCGTTGATTTTTTCATAGGTGTTCGAGTAACTTTCTAAAGAAAGACCTGAAAGGGACGGCATTCCACATTCTAGCAATGCTTTTTTTATCTCAAGCTCATCTGCACCAGGCTTTTCCCACACATCTACAGCCGTTAGAGGAGCCTGATCTGAACCACATCCAGTCATAGTGAACAAAACTATCCCAGTGAATAACAATTTTAAGATTTGTTTCATTTTTTTCTTCCTGAATCATTTGAATAAGTTGATACACGGTGAAATGATCATACACATTTTACAGATCTCATTATATCCATAAAAAACACAGACCCTAGAAAAACCTTTCAATATTTTTCCATTCTCTGTATTTACATCACTATCAGAGTGGATCTTATAGAAGATATAAGAATTTTTACCAATATTTACACTAACAATGTCGTATTCTTATGAATTTCTAAGCTGATATAGTTTTTCTTGTCTTTACCAACTCATTTAATGTATTTTCCACGGTTTGTACATTCGAATCTGACCCATAAAACGAATCTCTGTTTTATCTGCTATCCCATGAATACCATGTTTTTTTAAATCCAGAAAACATCTGCCCACTGTCATGTTACCCACGGGGTTATGCATCAATATTTATACCAGAATTACCGTAGGGATACACTAAATCTTCCATCTCCCCAAATTTTGTATCTCTTTTGTCAAGTTACTTTAGTCACCAAAATCACTTTTCCTTTATTTCTGATAAATTTCTATTCCAAATTCTACTTCTCCTATTTCAGCTTGTGGGAAGTCTGTAAAAGAAAGAAGATCATTTTTATTATCAGCAACCTAAACCTTATAGCGCACCACATCGTCTGGCGAGATAAAAATGCCATTATAGAACATATGGTAATGCCATCAGAGCCTGCTTTTAGCTACGGCTCTTCTTCAGCTGTTAAATAATGATATTAAGGAAATGTATCTTTCATCTTCTAAAAATTTTTCATTATCTTTTAGAAAAATCTGATATGGTATCACTACACTATCCTCTTACAAAAAAACAAAGGGAGTGATTAATTAAAAACTCCTCAAAAAAATGAAGAAGAACGGTATCTTAGTGAATACAGAAAGCGATAAAATGCTAAATGGTTTTGATTGCTTTAAAAGCATCTCAGCAAAAATCCTGAATTTCACTTATTCTCTGATGTCTTACCTGTAAGCCACCCAATAACCGCCCCCTTATTACAGCTTGTAAAAAACAATGATAACTGGCTATCAGAAAGATTGGGAATGAACCCCATACAATGCGTATTTTTCAGCCCATATCGATATGAGAAAAGAGGTTGTTTCCATAATTATATTTTTCCTATACAAAAAGAGTGTGAAAAACTTTCCTTGTATATATATAATAAATTGATTTTTATAATCTTTTTTAAGGTTCGGGATGCGTAAATAAAAGTATGGGAAT
>NZ_JH725037.1:0-511 GCF_000278235.1 Bartonella vinsonii subsp. arupensis OK-94-513 | reverse complement strand
AAACCACCTATTTTGCGCGAATTATTGGCTGTGTAACCATCTGGATAAGTCGAGTTTGGTGACACTACAACTTTGGAAGACTGTTCTCCTTCAAACACCAAATAAACATAATAATCCTTACCACGAGCCAGTGAAGAAGGAACGGTGATTGTTTGATCAGATGTGTAATCAGCAACCAAAACACGATTCTCTAGGGGCAAAATTATGTGCGTTCCTTTTTTTAACGTTAATTGTTGCTTACTATTTGCAACCAGAAACGGGGTAGAAGACGCAATATCAATCAGAGTTAAATGAGCAAGACTCGAAGCAAAGCCCTCAAGCACTGTAATCTTTGCCCCATAACCTTCAACGCTAGTCCTTATCTGTTCTGCTGCTAATGCTAAATTCTTTGCCTCTGTCGCTGTAGACTGTGCATTATTGGCGGTCTGTGTGACTGTCGTTAAATCTTTCTTTGCTAGAAGAGCTATCTGTTTGGCGTCATTGGCAACACTAATTGCTGTTTCACTTAACT